>DASRDA010000041.1:0-126771 GCA_035652835.1 Gaiellaceae bacterium | reverse complement strand
GCCCCGCGGGCGCGCCCGGCGGCACGACGTTCGACTTCGGCGAGTTCGACCTCGGCGACATCTTCGGCGGCCTCTTCGGCGGGCGCGGGCGGGCGGGCGCGCAGGAGCAGCGCGGCCAGCGCGGAGGCGACGTCGAGGTCGAGGTGCGCCTGTCGTTCGAGGACGCGCTCAGGGGCGTGCAGACGACCGTGCCGGTGCAGCTCGAGCTCGCCTGCCGCACCTGCCACGGCACGGGTGCCGCGCCGGGGACCGCGCCCGTCAAGTGCCCGCAGTGCGAAGGCACGGGCGTCGTTGCGACCTCGCAGGGGCTCTTCGCGCTGCAGCAGCCGTGCCCGCGCTGCCACGGCATGGGCTCGATCGTCGAGCAGCCGTGCCCGACCTGCCACGGCTCCGGCCGCGAGCGGCGGACGAAGCGGTACACGGTGAAGATCCCCGCCGGCGTCAAGGACGGCACGAAGATCAAGCTCAAGGGCAAGGGCGAGGCGGGCTACGGCGGCGCCGCCGCTGGCGACCTCTTCGTCGTCACGCGCGTCGAGCCGTCGAAGGTCTACGAGCGGCGCGGCGACGACCTCGTCGTGGTCGTGCCGGTGTCGTTCTCGACGGCGGCGCTCGGCGGCAACGTCGAGGTGCCGACCCCGGAGGGCGCCGTGTCGCTGAAGGTGCCGGCCGGCACCGAGGACGGCAAGCTCCTGCGCATCAAGGGCCGCGGCGCGCCGCGCCTGAAGGGCTCGGGGCGCGGCGACGTGCTCGCGCGCGTGCGCATCGAGGTGCCGAAGCGCGTCAACAAGAAGCAGCGCGAGCTGCTCGAGGAGCTGCAGAGGACCGGATCGTGATGGACGACCGGCCCCGCTACATGATCTCCGTCGCCGCCGAGCTCGTCGGCATGCACCCGCAGACGCTGCGCATCTACGAGCAGAAGGGGCTCGTGCGGCCGAAGCGCACGGCCGGTAACACGCGCCTCTACTCCGACGCGGACGTCGCGCGGCTGCGGCTGATCCAGCAGCTCACGACCGAGGTCGGCCTGAACCTCGCCGGCGTCGAGCGCGTGCTGCACCTGCAGGACGAGCTGGAGCGCATGCGGCGCCGGATCCAGCGGATGGAGCGCGAGATGCGGAACGCGATCGACGAGGTGCACCGCTCCTACAAGCGCGAGCTGGTCCTCTACAGGCCGCCGCAGCCGCCCGCCGCGCGAACGTGACGACAACAGACATGACCGGTGTCAGACACCGGTCATGGCCCGAAAGGACGAGATGGACTTCAACAAGCTGACGATTCGAAGCCAGGAGGCGGTCGCCGCCGCGCAGGAGCTGGCGCGCCGCCGCGGCAACCCCGAGCTCACGCCCGACCACCTCCTGCTGGCGCTCCTCGACCAGGAGCTCTTCGCCGACTGGCAAGGCCTGCGTGCCGAGGCGGAGCAGAAGGTCGAGGCGCTGCCGTCCGTGCAGGGCGGCGCGCAGCAGCCGCGCCCGTCGACCTCCTTCTCGCGCGCGCTCGACCGCGCCGACGACGAGCGGCGGCGCATGGAGGACGACTACGTCTCCACCGAGCACCTGTTCCTCGCGCTCGAGCCGGTGCCGCGCGACGAGATCCTCGCGTGGATCGAGCGCGTGCGCGGCGGGCAGCGCGTGACGTCGCAGGACCCCGAGGGCACCTACCGCGCCCTCGAGAAGTTCGGCCGCGACCTCACCGAGGCGGCGGAGCAGGAGAAGCTCGACCCGGTGATCGGCCGCGACGAGGAGATCAGGCGCGTGATCCAGGTGCTGTCGCGGCGCACCAAGAACAATCCCGTGCTGATCGGCGAGCCGGGCGTCGGCAAGACCGCGATCGTCGAGGGGCTCGCGCAGCGCATCGTCGACCGCGACGTGCCGGAGTCGCTGAAGGACAAGCGCGTCTGGGCGCTCGACGTCGGCGCGCTGCTCGCCGGCTCGAAGTACCGCGGCGAGTTCGAGGAGCGCCTGAAGGCGGTGCTGAACGAGATCCGCTCCAGCGAGGGTCGGATCGTGCTCTTCATCGACGAGCTGCACACGATCGTCGGCGCAGGCGCGGCCGAGGGCGCCGTCGACGCGGCCAACCTGCTCAAGCCGATGCTGGCGCGCGGCGAGCTGCGCTGCGTCGGCGCGACGACGCTCGACGAGTACCGCAAGCACGTCGAGAAGGACGCGGCGCTCGAGCGGCGGTTCGCGCCCGTGTTCGTCGGCGAGCCGAGCGTCGCCGACACGATCGCCATCCTGCGCGGCCTGAAGGAGAAGTACGAGTCGCACCACCGCGTGCGCATCCGCGACGCGGCGCTCGTGGCGGCGGCCGTGCTCTCGGAGCGCTACATCTCCGACCGGCAGCTGCCCGACAAGGCGATCGACCTTGTCGACGAGGCGGCGTCGCGGCTGAAGATGGAGATCGAGTCGTCGCCGGTCGAGCTCGACGAGGCGAACCGCCGGGTCATGCAGCTCGAGATCGAGCTGGCCGCGATGGCCGGCGAGTCGGACGAGGTGCGCGCGCCGGTCGAGGCCGAGCTCGCGGATGCGAAGGAGCGGCGGGACGAGCTCGCCGCGCGCTGGGCGCGAGAGAAGGAGGCGCTCGATCGGATCGGAGAGATCACGAGGCGCATCGACGAGCTCCAGAGCGAGGCGGTGAGATCGGAGCGGGAGGGGAACCTGCAGCGCGTCGCCGAGATCCGCTACGGCGAGATCCCCGCGCTCGAGAAGGAGCTGGCCGAGCGCGACTCGCAGACGACGGAGTCGATGGTCAAGGAGGAGGTGGACGAGGACGACGTCGCCGCGGTCGTCGCGCGGTGGACCGGCATCCCCGTCGACCGGCTCCTCGAGGGCGAGACCGAGAAGCTCGTGCACATGGAGGAGCGCCTGCACCGGCGCGTCGTCGGGCAGGACGAGGCGGTGTCGGCGGTCGCGAACGCGCTCCGGCGCGCACGCACCGGCCTGCAGGACCCGAACCGGCCGATCGGCTCGTTCGTCTTCCTCGGCCCGACCGGCGTCGGCAAGACCGAGCTCGCGCGGGCGCTCGCGGAGTTCATGTTCGACGACGAGCGCGCGATGGTGCGGCTCGACATGAGCGAGTACCAGGAGCGACACACGGTGGCGCGGCTGATCGGCGCGCCGCCCGGCTACGTCGGCTACGACGAGGGCGGCCAGCTCACCGAGGCGGTGCGTCGCCGTCCGTACTGCGTGATCCTGCTCGACGAGATCGAGAAGGCGCACGCCGAGGTGTTCGACGTGCTGCTGCAGGTGCTCGACGACGGCCGTCTGACCGACGGCCAGGGCCGCACGGTCGACTTCCGGAACGCGGTGCTGATCATGACGTCGAACATCCGCAGCGCCGCGGCGCTGCGCGACCACTTCCGGCCGGAGTTCCTGAACCGGATCGACGAGGTGGTCGTGTTCAGGCCGCTCGAGCGCGAGCAGCTCGCCGAGATCGTCGACCTGCAGCTGGAGCGGCTGCGCGCGCGGCTCGCCGACCGCGGCCTCGCGCTCGAGCTGACGGACGCGGCCAAGGAGGCGCTCGCCGAGGCCGGCTGGGACCCCGCCTACGGCGCCCGGCCGCTGAAGCGCGCGATCCAGCGCCTGGTCGAGAACCCGCTCGCGCTGCGTCTGCTCGAGGGCGACTTCGTCGACGGCGACACGATCCGCGTCGACGCACAGGACGGCGAGATCGTCTTCGGCCGCGTCGGCGCGACCGCTGCCGCCGCGGCCTGAGAACGAACCTGGTTCGCGCCTCCGGCGCGAACCAGGTTCGGGAGTGTCCGGCTACCGTGAACGGCGTGATCCTCGTCGTCGCCGCCACGGAGCGGGAGCTCGAGCAGCTCGACGGCGCGGAGACCTTCTGCTGCGGCATCGGCCCGGTCGAGGCCGCGCTGCAGACGGCGCGCGCCCTCGCCGCGCGGCGACCGCAGGCGGTGCTCCACGTCGGCATCGCGGGCGCGCGCGAGCTCGCGCCGCTCGAGCTCGTGCTCGGCTCCGAGGCCGTGTACTGCGACGTCGTCGACCCGTCGAGCACGCTGCCCCGCGTGGAGCGCGAGTCGCCCGACGCAGCGCTGCTCGAGGCGGCCCGTGCCGCGCTGCCCGAGGCGCGCGTGCTGCCGATCGGCACCTGCGGCCGGGTCGGCGGCGGCGACGGCTGCGACGTCGAGGCGATGGAGGGGTTCGGCGTGCTTCGCGCGGCCGCGCTCGCAGGCGTCCCGGCCGTCGAGCTGCGCGTCGTGTCGAACGCCGTCGACGAGCCCGACCGGGCGCGCTGGCGGATCGCGGACGCGCTCGACGCGCTCGCCGCGGCCGTCCCGAGGGTGATCGCGGCGGTCGACGGTGCCTGAGCTCCCGCCGCCGCTGCCGCCCGGCGAGCGGACGGTCGGCCAGCTCGTCGCCGAGACGATCCGCGCCTACGGCGACCACTTCTGGCGCGCCCTGCCGCTCGGCCTGCCGCTCGCGGTCGCCGACCAGCTGATCGTGCACGAACGCGTCGCCGTGCAGGCGCTCGCGTTCTGGGTCGTCACGCCGCTCTTCGTCGCCGGGTACCTGTGGGCGTGCCGGCTCGTCCTCCACGGGGCCGTCACGCGCCAGACCGTGGCGATCGCCGTGCTCGTCTACCTGCCGTTCCCGGCGCTGCGCGCCGTCTACATCCTCCCGGCGGTCGCCTGGTTCGCGTTCATCGGACTCTCCGTTCCCGCCGCGATGGTCGAGCGCCTGCGCTTTCGCGACGCGCTCGTGCGCGGGCGGCGCCTCGGCCTCGCCGACTACGTCCACGCGCTCGGCTCGCTCGCGGCGCTCGTCGTCGTCGTCGGCGTCTCCGGCAACGTCTTGAGCGCGCTGCTTCACTCGCAGGGCTCGAGCGGTCAGCGCGTCGCGCTCTTCCTCTCGGACATCGTCCTCGGGCCGCTGCTGTTCCTCGGCGGCGCCTTGCTCTACGCCGACCAGGCGGCGAGGGTAGGGTCCGGCCGACCACGGACAAGGAGCCGACGCGATGCCGACCTTCATCCTCCTGTCGACGCTGACCCACCAGGGCGTCCAGACGCTCAAGTCGAACCCTGAGCGGCTGCGCCAGGTCAACAAGGACGTCGAGGAGCTCGGCTGCCGCGTGCTGCACCAGTGGGCGACGCTCGGCGAGTTCGACTTCGTGAACGTCGTCGAGGCGCCCGACCTCGAGACCGTCGCGAAGGTGTCGGTCGCCCTCTCCGCACGCGGCTCGACGCGCATCGAGACGCTGCCGGCGCTCGAGGTCGACGAGTTCCTGCGGACGCTCGAGTAGTGGTCAGGTCGTCGCGGCGAGCGCGACCGCGATCTCGCCAGCGAGCCGCGCGTTGCCGACGACGAGGTCGCGGTTCGCGCGCAGCGTGCGGCCGCCGCTCGCGCGGTGCAGCCGGTCGAGCACGAACGGCGTCACCGCCCCGCCGCGGACGCCCGCCGACTCCGCCGCGCCGAGCGCCGCGGCGATCAGCGGCTCGACGTCGTCCAGGCTCTCGTCGGGGGGACGCCCGAGCAGCAGCCCGCCGCCGCCGACTTGCCAGTGCGTCGCCGCGATGCGCGCGGCCTCCGCGACGGACTCGACGCGGGCCGACACGGGCGGGCCGCCGCGCGCCGTGTAGAAGAGCGGCAGCTCGTCCGTCCGCCAGCCGAGCACGGGCACGCCGAGCGTCTCGAGCATCTCCGCCGTCGCGGGCACGTCGAGCAGCGACTTCACGCCCGAGGAGACGACGAGCGCGCGCGTGCGCGCGAGGGAACCGAGGTCGGACGAGACGTCGGGCGGCTGCGGCCACCCGCGGTGCACGCCGCCGAGGCCGCCGGTCGCGAGGACGCGGATGCCTCCCGCGCTGCACGCGGCGAGCGTGCCGCCGACGGTCGTCGCCCCGACCGCCCGCTGCACGGCCGCCGCGGCGAGGTCGCGCGAGCCCAGCTTGCGCGCGCCGGCGTCGAACCGCTCCAGCTCGTCGGCGGAGAGGCCGACGACGAGCTCGCCGTCGAGGACCCCGACCGTCGCCGGCACGGCGCCCGCCTCGCGCACCGCCGCCTCCGACGCGCGTCCGACCTCGAGCCCCTCGCCGGCCGGGAAGCCGTGCGCGATCAGCGTCGTCTCGAGCGCGACGACGGCCCGACGCTCGCGCAGGGCATCGGCGACCTCCGGCGCGATGCGGATCACGGCTGCGCCCCGATCCGCGCGCAGCAGCGCGCGGCCGCCTCGAGGCCCAGCTCGGGCCCGCCGAGCAGGAAGCCCGCCGTCAGCGCGTCGCCGGCGCCCGTGGTGTCGACGACCTCCGCCGGAAGCGCCGGCCAGTCGCGTCCGTCGACGGTCAGCCCGCCGGCGCCGCGCTTCACCACCCAGCGCGCCTCGAGCGGCCCGAGCGCGTCGCGCTCGAGCTCGGTCGCGAAGACGAGGTCGGGTGCGAGGCCGGCGACGCGGCGGCGGAACGCGTCGGTGACGAGCGACGCGGCCGACAGGTCGAGCGAGACGAGGGCGCCGTGCTCGCGGGCGGCCGCTGCGGCGGCCGCCGCCGCGAAGGCGATCGGCTTCCGCGCCAGCGCGTAGCCCGAGACGTGGAGCACGTCGCAATCGAACCACGCCCGCTCGAGCTCGCGGGCATCGAGCTCGGGCGCCGAGCCCCGGTCGGAGAGCATCGTCCGGTCGCCCGCGGCCGCCAGCGAGACGACGATGCCCGTGCGGCCCCCGACCGGGCCGGCGACGTCGACGCCCCGCTCGGCGAGCGAGCGTGCGAGAAGGTCGCCCGCCGCGTCGTCGCCCCGCTTGCCGACCACGCGAGCGCTCGCGCCGAGCGCGGCCGCCCAGGCCGCGACGTTCGCCGCCTGTCCGCCGGCGGTCGCGCGCGTCTCGGCCTCGGTGTCGTCGCCCGGCGCGGGCGGGCGGTCGAGGCGGACGATCACGTCGAGGAGCAGGTCGCCGATCGCCGTCAACCGCACGAGTACGATCGTGTCATGGACGGCGCAGGGCACGGCAGGCTGCGCTCGTTCGCGCTCGGCGGCCTCGTCGGCGCGGCGGGTGCGATCGCGACGGTGCGCCGCGCGTCGACGCGGCCACGGCGGCCGCGGCTCCTCCCGGGCGGCCTTGCGGCCTTCGAGGACGCGCCGTGCTTCCTCGAGATCGTCGGCGAGGAGGCGCAGCGCTACCGGGAGGGCGGCGAGGGGTCGAGCGGGCCGGCGACCCCGGAGTAACGGCCGGGCGGGGCAGCTCGGCCCGGGCGCAGCTGCACGAGCACGCTCACCGTCGCCACCACCGCCACGAGCAGCACGAGCTCTGCCCGGACGCTCCGCCGCAGGCCCGCGTACCCGCCGAGCAGGCGGCTGCGGTTCAGGTAGCCGAGGCCGAGAAGCGGCAGGAGCAGGCCGGCCTTCACGAGCAGCGCGCGGCCATAGGTGGTCGTCCACAGCTGGTCGACGGCCCGCAGCTCGGTGACGGCGCGAAGCAGGCCGCTCGCCGCGAGCGCCGCCACGGCGCGGAGAGCGGCGCGCGAGAAACGTCGTAGGATCGCGTCGCGATCGTCCGGGGTCAGGTCGGCGCGGGTGAGCACGACGAGAAGCGACGCGAGCCCGCCCAGCCAGACGGCCGCGGCGGCCACGTGCACCAGGTCCGCGGCAATCGAGAGAGCCCAGGGCTGGTCGTCGTCCAGAGCGTGTCCGGAGAGGGTGGGGGCGGCGATCAGGAGGAGCGAGCAGGCCGCGGCCGGCAGGCGGAGAGGGCGCACCCGCGGCGCCAGGGCGGCCGCGGCTGCGCCGAGCGCGGCGACGCCGAGCGCGACGTCCAGGACGAGCCCGTACCGTGTCGACGCCGTCGCGTCGCGGACGAGCCCGCTGCAGCCGACGAAGGCGACGAGCAGCGAGAAGAAGAGCAGGTGCGCGAGCCGCGTCTCCAGCAGCGGCGCGAACCGGCGCACGAGCAGGCCGAAGGCCGCCGTGCCCGCGGCGGTCAGCAGCCCCAGATAGAACAGAGAGCGGAAGACGACGTCCGAGATCCCGAGCGGCACCGCCGCGGTGAGGATCGAGGCCGGCGGCGCCCGGCCCCTGCCGACGGCGAACGCGAGCACGCCGCGCTCGCGGTGGCCGTCGTCGGAGACGATGCTCCAGCGGACGCTGTAGTCGCCGTCTCGGAGGTGCGGGCGCAGGGGGATCACGAGCACGTGGCCGTGTGCCTGCGGCGGCCCGTCCTGCACGGACGCCCTGCTCCCGTTCGCGACGGCGGCGTTGCCGGAGCCGACCGCGACCGTGTCGTCGAAGACGACGCGCACCGCACTCGGCGCGTGCGTCAGGACGGCGCCCGCGGCGGGCACGGTTCGCAGGAGCGTCGCGTGCGCCGAGGCCGTGGCCGGAGCCGCGAGCGCCGCGGCGGCGACGGACACGGCGACGAGGCGGACGCGGCCCACGCCCACATGCAATCAGACCCCGTACACAGGTTCGATGCGCGCGGAGGCCGCTGCTAGCCTTGCCGCTTCCATGCCGATCTACGAGTACAAGTGTCCCAACGGGCACCTGTTCGAGGTGTTCCACGGCATGACGGAGCCGGGCCCCGAAGCGTGCGAGATCTGCGGCGCCGCGCCGCTCCAGCGGGTGCTCCATCCCGTGGCGGTGCACTACAAGGGGTCGGGGTTCTACACGACCGACTACGGGCGCAAGTCGAAGGCCGCGCGCGACGGAGCCGGCGACTCCGGGGCCGGCTCGGGCTCGTCCGATTCGGGAGGCGGCGGCAAGGCCGGGGCGGACGCCGGCAGCGGCGGCGCCGAGAAGAAGAAGGCCGCCGAGGCGTAGAGCGCTCGCGCGTGCCGGGCGGTGGTCGCGCGCGTGCGGGGTGCGACGGCCGCGCGCGGCGCGGGAGTCCGCGCTGCCGTCGCGGTAGGCGCGCCTGGCGGCGGCGCCTCGCGGGCGGCCCGCAGCAGCGGGCGGCCGGCAGTGGACGAATCGGCGCACAATCGGCCCGCCGCCGTCACACTCGCGTGCGCACCTGCGTGCGAAAATCTCGGGCGTTCCCCCTTGGGTGGGTGGGGGTTCGGGACGGGACCTTGGAAAAATCGGCCGCCGGCCCGCTCGGATCGACTCACCAGGGGCGGCGGAAGCGGCGGCGACCGGCGAGTGCCTCCAGGGCGAGCAGCAGGACGACCGCGCCGGCGACGGAGAGCAGGAACGGTCCGAGGTGCCAGCCGGGCCGGACGCGGTGCCCGAGCACGGCGTCGCCGATCAGCCCGCCCACGAACGCGCCGACGATGCCCACGGCGATCGTCGGCAGGCACCCGATCGCCTGCCGTCCCGGCGTCACCAGCCGCGCCACGAGCCCCGCGAGCAGCCCGAACAGGAGGAACGAGACGATGCCCACCGGCGCCGGCCTACTGCAGCGGATGCCCGACGACGCAGCCGGGCCCGAAGGCGTCCGTGGGAGGCTGGGGCGCCGACTTGCCGAGGAACATCGCGAGCGTCGCGGGATTGTCCTCGCTCGGGCTCCCGGTGCCGCCCGCGCCCAGGTCGCCGCCGAGCCGGCAGTGCACCGAGCTCCCGCTCGACGCGCGGAATCGCACCCAGCCGAGCTGCGCGAGCTGCCACGCGGAGAGGTCGGTCGTCAGCGGCTTGCCCAGCTTCGAGCCGTCCCACGGCAGCGAGACGAGCGTGTCGAACGACGTGAGCTTCGCGAGCGTCGCGTCGATCACCGCCTGCTGCCTCGCGCCGCGGGTGACGTCGTTCTCGGCGGGGTCGAGCTGGTTCTCGCGAATCCGGGAGTAGATCAGCGCGCGCTCGCCGTTCATGTGCTGTTCGCCCTTCGCGAAGCGCCAGCCGGGCCAGCGGTCACAGCGCGCCTGCGTCGAATAGGGACAGTCGAAGCGGTTCGAGCGGATCGGGCGCGGAACGTTGACGTCGATGCCGCCGACCGCGTCGATCAGATCCTTGAAGTCGGCGAAGTTGACGACGACGACGTGGTTGATCGGCAGTCCGGTGAAGTCGTGGATCGTGCGGATCGCGAGCGCAGGGCCGCCGATCTGCATCGCCGCGTTGATCTTCTGCGTGGAGTAGCCCGGGATCGGGACGACGATGTCCCGCGGGATCGAGAGGTAGTAGATGCGGTGGTGAGAGGGATCGGTCCGCATCAGCATGATCGAGTCCGAGTGGCGGTCGCCCGCGCGTCCGACCTCGCCGTTGTCCGTCCCGAGCAGCAGCACGGTGGTCGAGTGCGAGAGGAGCAGGCCGCCCTGCTTCGTCAGGGCGAGCTTCGCGTTCGGGTCGAGGCGCTTGTCGGCGTCCGACACCCCGCTCGAGAACGACAGCCAGCTCGTGACGCCCCAGACCACGAACAGGAGGACGAGCACCCCGATCGCGAGGGCGATCCTGCGCCCCCACCGTGCCCGCTGGGGCGGGGCGGCGCCAGGCCCGCGGTACTCGACGCGGCTGCGGACACCGCCGCCGTCCCCGCCGCCCGCCGGGCCGGTCGCACCGCGCGGCGAACGCGGCGGCCGATCCGCGACGGACGGCACCTTGCCCTTGACGCGACCGCCCCGGTAGACGCGATAGGGCTTCTCTTCCCGCGCCATCCGGCGGGTTACGTTACCCGCCGGGCATGAGCGCCAACCGCGTCATCGGGGTCGACCTGGGCGGAACGAAGATCCTCGCGGGCATCGTCGACCGGGACGGGAAGGTGCACGAGACCGTGGAGCAGCCGACGCCGACGACGTCCCAGGCGGCGCTCCTCGACGGGCTCGTCGAGACGGTGCGTCCGCTCGCCGGCGACGTCGCCGCGGTGGGGTTCGGCATCCCGTCGCGGATCGACCAGCGACACGGGATCGCGATCGGCGCCGTCAACATCCCACTCCGCAACGCACCCTTCCGCGCCGAGATGGAGAAGCGGCTCGGCCTGCCGATCGCGATCGAGAACGACGCGAGCTGCGCGGCGTACGCCGAGTACGTCCACGGCGCCGGCCGCGGCACGCAGCACTTCGTGATGCTCACGCTCGGCACCGGCGTCGGCGGCGGCGTCGTCGTCGACGGCTCCTTGTTTCGCGCGTGGGCGGAGCTCGGGCACATGGTGATCGTCGAGGACGGCGAGCCCTGCCAGGGCGCCTGCTCCGGACGAGGTCACGTGGAGGCCTACTGCTCGGGGAGCGCCGCCAACCGGCTCGCCCAGGCGGTGCTCGGCGACGGGGCGACCGCCCATGACCTGGTCGAGCAGCACCACCCGGCGCTCGGCCGCATCGGCCACCACCTGGGCGTCGCGATCGGGTCGCTCGTCAACATCTTCGGCGCCGAGCGTGTCGCGATCGGCGGCGGCTTCGGGGTCGCGGCCTTCGACCAGCTGCTGCCGGCGACGCGGCTCGCCGTGCTCACCGAGGCGCTCGCGCCCGCGGGTCAGGAGCTGCAGATCGAACGGGCCGAGCTCGGCGAGGAGGCCGGGCTGATCGGCGCCGGGCTGATCGCGTTCGAGGCGCTCTAGTGCTCCGTCCCGAAAACCGTCTCGCGCTCCGGCGGCTGCAAGACTGCGCATCGCCGCGTGCTCGGTCGCCACACGCACTGCGTAGGGGCGCTCCCCGCGTCCTTGCGCTGCCTGCCTTTCGCCCGCCGGAGCATCGAGGAACTTCCGGGACGGAGCACTAGCTCCGCATGCTCGCGGTCTGCGCGACCCCGATCGGGAACCTCGACGACGTCACCCTGCGCGTGCTCGCCGAGCTGCGGGCAGCCGAGATCGTTCTCGCCGAGGACACCCGTCGCACGCGAACGCTTCTCGAGCGGCACGCGATCGAGGCGCCGCTGCTGTCCTACCACGTGCACAACGAAGCGGCGCGCACGGCCGAGCTGGTTCCGCGGCTCGTCGCGGGGGCGCGGGTCGCCCTGGTCAGCGACGCGGGCATGCCGGGCATCTCCGACCCCGGAGTGCGGCTGGTCGCCGCCGCGCGCGAGGCCGGGGTGGAGGTGACCGTGCTGCCCGGCCCGTCCGCGGTGGAGACGGCGCTCGTGACCAGCGGGCTGGCCGCCGATCGCTATGCGTTTCTCGGCTTCCTGCCGCGGCGGGCGTCGGCGCTCGACGCCCTGTGGGCCGAGCTTCGAGCGTGGCCGTGGCCCGCGGTGGCGTTCGAGTCGCCGCGACGGCTGCCGGCGTCGCTCGCGTCGCTCGCCGCCGCCGACCCGGGTCGCGAGGCCGCGGTCTGTCGCGAGCTGACCAAGCGGTTCGAGGAGGTGGCGGTGGCGACGGCGGCCGCGCTCGCCGAGCGCTTCCGCGAGCCGCCGAAGGGCGAGATCACGCTCGTCATCGGCCCCCCGCAGGCCGCCGAGGGCCGAGGAGAGGACGTCGAGGCGCGCGCGGCCGTCGCCGACCTCGTCGCGGCCGGCACGCCTCGACGAGTGGCGGCCGACGTCGTCTCCCGCCTGACGGGCTCGTCCCGGAACGCGCTCTACCGATCGACTCTGTAACAACTGTGTAACCTTTTTTGACAACGGGGAGCCGCCGCCCCTACCGTGGGAACGCACGTTCCGACGATGACGACAAGGTGGTGGCGATGCGGCGCGTACTCCTCACGGCCGCCGCCGTCGCGCTGGTCTGGGCGCCCGCGGCGGGAGCCTGGACCTGGCCGGCAGGCGGCTCCGTCCTCCAGCACTTCTCCTTCGACCCTGCCCATCCCTACGCGGCCGGCGAGCACCGCGGCATCGACGTCGCCGGGACGCCCGGCGAAGCCGTGCTCGCCCCACGGGCCGGCTCCGTGACGTTCGCGGGCAGCGTCCCCGGCTCGGGCAGGGCGGTGACGATCACCACCGACGACGGTTACGCCGTCTCGCTCACGCACCTCGGGTCGGTCGACGTCGCCGAGCACGTCTCGGTGCAGGAGGGGGACGCGATCGGTCGCGTCGGCACCGGCGGCGAGGGCGAGCACCCGGAGCCGTACGTCCACCTGGGCGTGCGCGTCGCGAGCCAGGACCAGGGCTACCTCGACCCGGAGTCCTTCCTGCCCCCGCGCGCGGCGCCGGCAGCTCCGCCGCCCGTAGCTCCGGCACCGCCGCCCGCCGCGGGTGGATCGGCGTCCGCGGGCGGCGCGGCGGCCTCCCCTCCGGCCCCGGCGCAGGCCGCGCCGGAACCGGCGCCCGCGGCCACCCCGGCCTCTCCCGCGCCTGCGCCCTCAGCCGGTCACGCGCAGCCGGCCGCGACGAGTGCACCGTCCTCCGCGGCACCCGCCGCCGCCGCGCCTGCGGCGGCCCCGCCGGCCGCAACGCCCACGCCCCAGCCGTCGTCGACGGCGTCCCAGGCACCGGCAGCAGCGCCCGCTCCCGCAAGCGAGCCACAGCGGACGGCGGCGCCGGGGCCCGCGCCCGTTCCCGCGGAGCCCCTCGCGGACGCCGCGGCGGCGCCGCCCGGCGACGTGCCTGCGCCGGGCAGCGCGCTCACGGTCGTCCGGCACCCGGGCGCGTCCGGAAGCGCGATTCGGAGTCGTGCGGCGAGCCCGACGGTCCGGGCGTCCGCCGCGCACGTCGCGGCGGCCGTCCCGGCAGCCGGCCGAGCACCGACGCCGCCGACGACGAGGCTGCCGGCGCGCTATCGGCGCCACGTGGGTTCGACCGCCGTCCGGGTCGCGTCCGGCGGAGCGATCCGGCGCGCCCGGGTCCCGGTGCGGCGACCCCCGACTGTGCGACCGCGACCGGCTCCGCACACGCGCGCGCGTCACGCGACGACCACCGTCGGCTTGCCGAGCCGTCGGGTCGCCTCGCCGCCGGTCGAGAGACCGGCGGCCCCGCAGGCCTCGGCTGCCGGCGCCGCGTGGCCGCGCTTGCTCCTCGCGGGCGAGTCGGCGGCCCTGCTCGGCCTGCTGGCGGGGGCAGCGGCGCTCGTGCTGCGCGCACGGGGACGTGCAGGGGACGTCCATATCATTGCCGGTCGTGGCGACGGTCCCGCGCAAGATCCTGGTGGCGCCGGCCTGGCCGTACGCAGCGGGGCACCGGCATCTTGGCCATATCGCCGGCTTCGGCGTCCCGGCCGACGTGTTCGCGCGCTATCACCGGCTTCGCGGCAACGACGTCTTGATGGTGAGCGGCACGGACGAGCATGGGACGCCGACCATGGTGGCCGCCGACCGCGAGGGGAAGTCCTACGGTGAGATCGGCGACTACTACAACGCCGCGTTCCGGGACGACTTCCGTCGGCTCGGGCTCACGTACGACCTCTTCTCGCGCACCACCACGCTGAACCACGCGCGCGTCACGCAGGACATGTTCCGGACGCTCTACGAGAAGGGCGCGATCGTCGAACGGTCGATGCTCGTCTCCTTCTCGCGCACGACCGGACACACGCTCCCCGACCGCTACATCGAGGGGACGTGCCCGATCTGCGGCTTTCCGGAGGCGCGCGGCGACCAGTGCGACAACTGCGGCAACCAGCTCGACCCGACCGACCTGATCGACCCGCGGTCGAAGATCGACGGCAGCGTGCCCGAGTTCCGGGAGACGAACCACCTCTTCCTGGACCTGCCCGCGTTCGCCGACAGCCTGCGCACCTGGATCGCCTCACACGACAACTGGCGACCGAACGTCCGCAACTTCTCGCTGAAGCTGCTCGACGAGATCCGTCCGCGCCCGATCACGCGCGACCTCGACTGGGGCGTGCGCATCCCGGTTACGGGCTACGCCGAGGACGAGAACAAGCGGATCTACGTCTGGTTCGACGCGGTCATCGGCTACCTCTCGGCCAGCATCGAGTGGGCGACGCTCGCCGGCCGGCCGGAGGCCTGGCGCGACTGGTGGCAGAACCCGGAGGCGGAGCACGTCTACTTCCAGGGGAAGGACAACGTCGTCTTCCACACCGTGATCTGGCCCGCGATGCTGCTCGGCTACGGCGAGGGCGGCTCCTACGGGGCCGGCGCGCCGCTGCACCTGCCGGACAACGTGGTCGCGAGCGAGTACCTGACGATGGAGGGCCGCCAGTTCTCCACCAGCCGAGGGCACTCGATCTACCTCCGCGACGTCCTCGACCGCTACGACCCGGACCCGCTCCGCTACTACCTCGTCGCCGCCGGCCCGGAGAGCCAGGACACCGACTTCACGTGGGCCGAGTTCGTGCGCCGCTCGAACGACGAGCTGCTCGCGAACTGGGGCAACCTCGTCAACCGGACGCTGACGAGCGCGTACCGGACGTTCGGCGCGGTGCCCGAGCCGGGCGAGCTGACGTCCGCCGACCGCGCGTTGCTCGAAGGCGTGGAGGGCGGGTTCGCGTCGGTGGGCGGCCAGATCGAGGTCGCTCGCTTCCGCGCCGCGCTCGCCGAGGCGATGCGCCTCGCCTCCACCGTCAACCAGTACGTCAGCGAGCAGGCGCCGTGGGCGCTCGCCAAGACGGACGAGGCGCGGGCGCGGACCGTGCTCTTCGTGGCGCTGCGCGCCGTCGACAACCTGAAGACGCTGTTCACGCCGTTCCTGCCGCACACCTCCCAGACGCTCCACGAGTTGCTCGGCTACGACGACGTGCTGTCCGGCCCGCTCGAGTTCCGCGAGGTGGCGGAGGAGGACGGCCGCACGCACGAGGTGCTGACCGGCGACTACGCCTCGTGGAGCGGGCGGTGGCAGCCGAGCGAGCTGCCTCCCGGGAGGCCGTTGCCGGAGCCGCCCCGTCCGCTCTTCAGGAAGCTCGACGACTCCGTGGTCGAGGAGGAGCTTGCGCGCATGCGGGCGGACGCGGCCGCGGCGTGATCGACACCCACGCGCACCTCGCCGCGGATGCCGACGAGGTGCTCGAACGCGCGCGAGCCGCGACGGTCGACCGCGTGGTCGCGGTCGCCACGACGCTCGCCGAGGCACGGCAGGTGCTCGAGCTGGCGGCGCGGCTCGACGGCGTCTACGCCTGCCTCGGCGTGCATCCGCACGAGGCCGGCGGCGCCGACGCCGACCGCATCGACGAGCTCCGCGCGCTGCTCGACGACCCGAAGGCGGTCGCCGTGGGCGAGACCGGCCTCGACTACTTCCGCGACTACGCACCGCGCGACGCGCAGCGGAGGCTGTTCGAACGCGAGCTGCGGCTGGCCGCAGAGGTCGACAAGCCGGTGGTCGTCCACACGCGCGCGGCCGACGACGACACCGCCGCGGCGCTTCGCGAGCACGCGGGGACGGTCATCCTCCACTGCTTCTCCTCGCCGCCGCTTCTCGACGAGGCGCTCGAGCGGCGCTGGTATGTGTCGTTCGCGGGCAACGTCAGCTTCCCGAACGCGTTCGACCTTCGCGCGGCCGCCCGTCGCGTTCCCGCCGACCGCCTGCTCGCCGAGACCGACAGCCCGTATCTCGCGCCGCAGCCGGTGCGCGGTCGGCGAAACGAGCCGGCGAACGTCGTGCATGTGGTCGACGCGCTCGCCGCGGCCCGCGGGGAGGACGCGCGCGAGCTCGCGGCGCAGATCGAGGCGAACGCGTCGGCGGCTTTCGGGCTCACGTGAGCGTCCGGCCGCGGAAGGCGCTCGGCCAGCACTTCCTCGTCGACGAGAACCTGCTCGGCGTGATCGAGCGGCTCGCGGCGTTGACGCCCGACGACGTCGTGCTCGAGGTCGGGCCGGGGCTCGGCGTGCTGACGCGCTTCCTCGCCGCACGCGCCGCGTTCGTGCACGCGGTCGAGATCGACCGCCGCCTCGAGCCGCACCTCGCGGGCATCGAGCGGGTGCGCGTCCACTGGCAGGACGCGCTCACGCTCGACATCGCAGAGCTCGACCCGCCGCCGGGGAAGCTCGTCGCAAACCTGCCGTACAACGTCGCAACGCCGCTCGTCGCCGAGAGCCTCGCCGCCCGGCAGCTCGGCCGCTGGTGCGTGATGGTGCAGCGCGAGGTCGCCGACCGCTTCTTCGCGCGTCCGTCGACGAAGGCGTACGGGGCGGTATCCGTGCTCGTGCAGCTCGCGACGGAGCGGGTCGGCTTCCACGCGGTCTCGCGGAACGTGTTCCGGCCCCGGCCGAACGTCGACTCGGCCCTGGTCGCGTTCCGGCGCGTCGCGGAGAGCCCGGCCCCGGAGGTGCGCCGCGTCGTCGAGGCCGCGTTCGCGCACCGTCGCAAGACGCTCGCGAACTCGCTCGCGCTCTCGGGTGTCGCGAGCCGCGAGCGAGCGGTCGCCGCGCTCGCGGCGATCGGCCGCAGCGCCGAGGCCCGTGCCGAGGAGCTCGAGCCGCCGGAGTTCGTCGCCCTCGCCGCCGCGCTGTGATCGCGCCGGCGCCGGCCAAGCTGAACCTCGCGCTCGTCGTCGGTCCGCGGCTCCCGGACGGCAAGCACGAGCTCGTCACGGTCTTCCAGCGCGTCGACCTCGGCGATCGCATCGCCGTCGAGCCGGCGGACACCGCCGAGACCGTCGTCGAGGGGTTCGCCGAAGACACGATCGTGCGGCGCGCGCTTGCGACGCTCGAGGCTCCGCACGGCTGGCGCGTGCGCATTCGCAAGCGCATCCCGGTCGCGGCCGGCCTCGGCGGCGGCTCGAGCGACGCGGCGACGGCGCTGCGGCTCGCGAACGCGCAGCTTCGCGAGCCGCTGCAGCCGCAGCGGCTGCACGAGCTCGCGGCGGCCGTCGGCGCAGACGTGCCGTTCTTCCTGCGCGACGGGCCGCAGCTCGGTACGGGAGACGGCTCGACGCTCGAGCCGCTCGACCTGCCGCAGGACTACGCCGTCCTGCTCCTGCTGCCGAACGGCGAGCGAAAGCCGGCGACGGCAGACGTCTACGCGGCGTTCGACGAAAGAGGCGGCTCGGCGGGATGGGAGGAGCGCGCGCAGGCGCTGCGCGCCGCGCTCGCGACGATCCGCCGTCCGCGCGACCTCGCCGCGCTGCCCGCGAACGACCTCGCGTCGTCGCCGCACGCGGCCCGGTTGCGCGAGCTCGGCGCCTTCCGCGCCGACGTCACCGGCGCCGGCCCGACCGTGTACGCGCTCTTCCATCGGCGCGCAGACGCGGCCCGCGCGGCGCGCCACGCGCGCGCTCTCGGGCGGGTCTGGGTCACGGTGCCAGCGTGGTACGGTTGATCGATGGTGGGTTCACACGCGATCGAGCATCGCTCGAGCCGCGCGTCCCGGTGGTTGCGCCAGCGCAGGCTGCAGTTCACGCTCTGGGCCGCGGCGATCGAGGGCCTCCTGTACGTCCTCCACGTGCTGCGCCTGTGGGAGGCGGTGGTGCTCGCGGTGATTGCGGTCGTGGTGTGGTTCTACACGGGCCGCAGCAGCACGTCGGACCTCGTGCGCCAGGCGACGTGGGTGTTCGCGGCCGTGCAGCTCCTCGTGCTGCTGGTGCCGCTCGTGCTGACGATCCTGAAGGGCGTCGCGATCGCGATCGTCGTGCTGCTCGCGATCGCCGCGCTGATCTTCCTGTTCACCGAGCGCGAACGCCGCTGAGCCAGCCCTATACTCGCCGCAGTGGGGCGTAGCCAAGCGGTAAGGCAGCGGGTTTTGGTCCCGCGATCCCAGGTTCGAATCCTGGCGCCCCAGCCAAGATTCGCGACCGTCCCGGTATGACGCACGCGCGCCTCGCAGCCGTCGTCATGGCGGGAGGGCTCGGCACGCGCATGCGCTCCGCAGTGCCGAAGCACCTGCACCCGATCCTCGGCCGCCGCATGGTCGACTGGGTGCTCGATGCCGGGCGCCGAGTGGGCGCCGATCCGCTCGTCGTCGTCGCCGCGCCCACGACGCGCGACGCATTCGACGGCCTCGACGTCACCGTCGCCGTGCAGGAGACGCCGCTCGGCACCGGCGACGCCGTGCGCTCCGCGCGTGCCGCGCTCGAGCGGCGCGAGGGCGACGTGCTGATCCTCTCCGGCGACACGCCGCTCCTGACTGCGGAGCTCCTCGAGCAGCTCGTCGACGCGCACCGTGCCGACGGCGCAGCGGCGACGATCCTGAGCGCGATTCCGAACGACCCGCGCGTGTACGGCCGCATCGTGCGCGGCTCCGACGGGCGCGTTCTCCGGATCGCCGAGGGCACCGACGCGACGGAGGAGGAGCAGGCGATCCGCGAGGTGAACAGCTCCATCTACGTGTTCCGCTCCTCCGCGCTTTGGCCCACGCTCGAACGGCTGGCGCCGAAGAACGTCCAGGGCGAGCTCTACCTGACCGACGCGATCGCCATCCTCGTCGAGGCCGGCGAACGGGTCGGCGCGTTCGTCGCACCGGACGCGGACGAGACCGAGGGAGTCAACACGCGCGCCGAGCTCGCGCACGCGGCGGCCGTGCTTCGCCGGCGCATCAACGAGCAGCACATGCTCGCGGGCGTGTCGATCGTCGACCCGGAGACGACCTGGATCGAGCCGACGGTCGAGCTCGAAGCCGACGTCACGGTTCATCCGTTCACCGTGCTGCGCGGCGCCACGCGGGTCGCGGCCGGCGCGGAGATCCACCCGCACACGGTCGCGCTCGACGCGGTCGTGGGTCCCGGGGCGTCCGTGGGGCCCTTCTGTTACCTTCGCCCCGGAACCGTCCTCGGCGAGGGCTCCAAGGCCGGCACCTACGTGGAGATCAAGAACGCGCGCATCGGCGACCGCACGAAGGTGCCTCACCTCTCCTACATCGGCGACGCCTCGATCGGCGACGACACGAACATCGCCGCCGGCGCGATCACGGCCAACTTCCCGCACCGGCCCGGCCTTCCCAAGGGGCGCACGACGATCGGCAGCAACGTCAGGACCGGCATCCACAATGGCTTCGTCGCGCCGGTGGAGGTGGGAGACGGGGCGTGGATCGCGGCCGGATCGGTGATAACCAAGGACGTCCCCGCCGACGCGCTCGGCATCGCCCGGCCGCGGCAGGAGAACAAGGAAGGGTATGCAGCCCGCCAGCGCGACCTCTGAGCTCGTCCTCCCCGGCCTCGAGCCGGCCGGCACGGTGAGCCAGCCGGCGCTCGGCCACTGGCTCGAACGCGGGCCGCAGAAGCGGCTGATGGTGTTCTCGGGCCGCTCGCACGCCGACCTCGCGCAGCGGATCGCCGAGCAGCTCGGCGTGCAGCTCGGCGAGATCGAGCTGAGCACGTTCGCGAACGGCGAGACGTACTGCCGCTTCGACGAGTCGATCCGCGGCGCCGACGTGTTCCTCGTGCAGACCGGCTGCGAGCCCGTCGACCGTAACGTGATGGAGCTCCTGTTCATGATCCAGGCGGCGAAGCTCGCGTCGGCGAAGCGCATCACGGCCGTGATCCCGCTCTTCCCGTACGCGCGCCAGGACCGCAAGGCGAAGCCGCGCGAGCCGATCTCCGCACGGCTCGTCGCCGACATGCTGCAGCTCGCCGGCGCCGACCGCGTGCTGACGATGGACCTGCACGCCGGCCAGATCCAGGGCTTCTTCACGATCCCCGTCGACCACATGACCGCGCTGCCGCTGTTCGCGCGCCACTTCCGCGACCTCGGCCTCACGGGAGAGGGCGTCGTGTCGGTGTCGCCCGACGCGGGGCGCGCGAAGATGGCGGTTCGGTTCGCCGAGATGCTCGAGGCGGAGTTCGCGCTCATGCACAAGACGCGCCCCGCGCACGACGTCGTCGCGGTCACCGAGATCACGGGCCGCGTCCGTGGGAAGAAGGCGGTCCTCGGCGACGACGTGATCATGACGGGCGGAACGCTTCTCGCGAACGTGCGAGCGCTGAAGGATCACGGCGTCGAGGACGTGTGGGTGTTCGCGACGCACGGCCTCTTCTGCGGCGACGCGCTCGAGAAGTTCTCCGCGTCGGAGATCGCCGGGATCGTGGTCACCGACACGGTTCCGATCGACCCGATCGCCAAGCCGGACAAGATGACGGTGCTCCCGGTGGCGCCGCTGCTCGCGGAGACGATCATGAACGTCTTCGCCGACGACTCGGTGTCGGCGATCTTCGGCGGCGAGAACCAGCTCTTCTAGCGCCCCTTCTCCAAACCTTCGCGCGGAGACGCCACCCGGAGAAGGTGTCTGACACCAAACGGTCCGTGCCGAATCCGTAAGAACCTTGTAAGAGCTTCGGTTTCCGGATGCTCGCGGCACGGTCCGGCGGGAACGAGAGCGTCGTCGTCCAACGCTCGCCGACCCCCGGAGGGACCATGCAGCAGCCCGGCCGCACCCGCCGTCTTCGCCGTCTGACACTCGCGCTCGCCGCGCTGAGCGCGCTCGCCGCCGCGTGCCTGACCACCGGCGCCGCCGCGCGGAGCGCCGCGTCTCCGCCGGCGAACACCGCCCCGCCGACGATCGCGGGGACCGCGCAGCAGGGCGACACGCTCACCGCGTCGAGCGGCTCGTGGAGCGGCGCGACCCCGATGAGCTTCACGTACGACTGGCGGCGCTGCAACTCGAAGGGGGCTTCGTGCGCGTCGATCTCCGGCGCGGGCGGACAGACGTACGTCCTCACGCCGGCCGACGTCGGCCATACGCTGCGCGTCGACGTCACCGCGAAGAACGGCGGCGGCTCGGCGTCCGCGCTGTCGGCCCCGACGCAGACCGTGGTGGCCGCCGATGCGCCGGTGAGCACCGCGCCGCCCGCCGTCTCCGGAACCGCTCGGGAGGGCTCGACGCTGAGCGGCAGCGCGGGGAGCTGGAAGGGCACCGCGCCGATCTCGTACGCGTACCAGTGGCTGCGCTGCGACCCGCGCGGCACCTCCTGCTACGGCATCGGAGGCGCCTCGCATGAGACGTACACGCTCGTCCACGCGGACGTCGGCCACTCGCTCCGCCTGCGCGTCACCGCGTCGAACCAGGCCGGTGAGTCGGAGGCGCTCTCCGCCCCGACGGCCGCGGTCGCGGCGCGGGGGACGGCCCCCGCGAACACCGGTCTCCCCTCGGTCGCCGGCAGCGCGCTGCAGGGCCGGACGCTCACCGCCTCGAACGGGCGCTGGAGCGGGACGGGCCCGATCTCCTTCTCCTATGCGTGGCAGCGCTGCGACCAGAACGGCGGCGGCTGCGGGACGATCTCCGGCGCCACGTCGTCGCGGTACGTGCTCACCGCCGAGGACGTCTCGCACCGCGTCCGCGTCCTCGTCACGGCCCGGAACGACGCCGGTAGCGCGACGGCCGCGTCGCCTCCGTCCGCGCTCGTCCAGGGCCCGCCGGTCGTGCTCGAGCTGCCCGTCGTCTCCGGCACGGCGCGGGTCGGCTCGAAGCTGAGCGCGAGCTCCGGCCGCTGGCGCAGCGTGACCTCGGTCGCCTTCTACTACCAGTGGGCTCGCTGCGACGCGCACGGCCAGCACTGCTCGCCGATCCCCGACGCGAAGTCCGCGACGTACACGCCGACCGGCGCCGACACGGGCCACGCGCTGTTCGTCCAGGTGAAGGCGCAGAACAGCGTCGGCCCCACCTGGGCGAACTCGAAGCCGACGGCGCCCGTCGCGGCCGCCACCGGGGCCGGCGGCGGCGGATCGTCGGCGATCGCCGTCACGAGCGTCTCGCTGCCCGACCGGCTGGTGGTCGACCGCATCAGCTTCAGCCCGAGCCGCGTCCACTCGCGCTCGCAACCGCTCGTCGCGCGCTTCCACGTGAGCGAGACGACCGGCCGCCGTTCGGTTTCCGGCGCGCTCGTCTACGCCGTCGGCGTGCCGTTCAACCACCTGTCGAACGAGCCCGAGGCGACGACGGGGGCGGACGGCTGGGCGACGATCACGTTCCGGGTGCTCCCGGCGCAGTCGCTCCGGCGCGGGTCGCTCGTCGTGCTCTTCGTGCGCGCGCGGAAGCCGGGCGACAACCTGCTGGCGGGCGTCTCGACGCGGCGGCTCGTCTCGGTCAGGGTCGGCTAGCCGCGCACGCCGCCCGGGAGCCGAAGGCGTCGAGGGACGTGCGTGGCTACACTTGCGCGCCGTGGCGGGAGAGCGCGTCAAGCTGGTGGTCCAGAACAGGGCGGTCCTCGGCTCCGCCGAGGCGCGCCGTCTGCGCCGCCAGGGGCTGATCCCCGGCGTCCTGTACGGCCGCGAGCAGCCGGTTCCGATCACCGTCCCCGAGCGCGACCTGCGCGCGGCCATCGGCGGCTCGGGCGGCTCGCACGCGGTCCTCGACGTCGTCGTCGAGACCGGCAAGGCGCACAGCTCGGTGCTCAAGGAGTTCCAGCAGGACCCGGTGCGCGGCACGGTCACGCACGTCGACCTGCAGGAGGTGCGGCTCGACCAGCCGATCCACGCCTCGGTCGCGGTCTCGCTCGTGGGCGACGCGCGCGGCGTGCGCGAGGGCGGGGTGTTGACCCAGGTCACGACGCACGTGAACGTCGAGGCGCTCCCGCTCGAGATTCCCGAGCACCTCGAGTTCGACGTCTCCGACCTCGGCGTCGGCGACAGCGCGCGTCTCTCGCAGCTCACCGTTCCGGACGGCGTGACGCTGCTCGACGACCCGGAGGAGACGGTGATCGCGGCGGTCATGGCGCCGCGCGCCGAGGAGCCCGAGGCGGTCGAGGAGGCCGAGGCCGCCGAGGGCGCCGCCCCGCCGGAGGAGGAGGGCGCGGCCGACGCCGCCACCGGCGAGGGCGAGGCCGCCGGCACCGTCGAAGGGTAGGTCCCGGGCTCGTGCGGCTCTGGCCGCGCCGGCAGGGGACGTCGCTCGACCTGCTCGTGGTCGGGCTCGGAAACCCGGGCCGCGAATACGCCCGCAACCGCCACAACGTCGGGTGGCTCGTCGTCGACGAGCTGGCGCGCCGGCACGGCGCCTCGTGGCGCGGGAAATTCGCGGGCAGGCTCGCGGAGGTCCGGATCGACGGGCATCGCGTCGCGCTGCTGAAGCCCGAGACGTACATGAACGAGTCCGGCCGGTCGGTTCGCGCGGCTGCGTCCTTCTTCAAGGTGCAGCCGGACGCGATCCTCGTCGTCCACGACGAGGGGGACTTCGACGTCGGCCGCCTGCAGGCCCGCCGCGGCGGCGGGCTGGCCGGCCACAACGGCCTCCGCTCGGTGGCGGCGCACCTCGGCACCCCCGACTTCCTGCGCCTGCGCGTGGGGGTCGGCCGTCCCGGCCGCGGCGACCGCCGCTCGCTCGCCGACTTCGTGCTCTCCGACTTCGAGCCGCACGAGGACGTGGCCGGCCTCGTCGCCCGCGCCGCGGACGCGGTCGAGACGCTCGACGCCGACGGCCTCGAGGCCGCGCAGCGCCGCTTCAACTGAGCGCCCGATCGAGGTAACCCCGAAGGGGGAGGCGGGAGCGGCGCAACGCGAGCCACGCTGAGGGAGCCAACGACAGCGCGGCGCGCCGCCTGGCCGCCGCCTCTGCCGAAGGGAGCCTCCCCCAGTGTCCGACCGCCTGCGGCTCGTCCTGCTCGTCCTCGCCCTCGCGGCCTCCGCGTGCGTGCACGGCGCCGGCGCGGCGGCCGCGCACGTCCGCGCGGCGCGACCTGCGCGCGAGGCGCGGGAGGAGGCGCGCGTCGTCCGCTTCGCACGGCGCCTGCTCGGCGTCCGCTACATGTACGGCGGCACGTCGCCGCTGACCGGCTTCGACTGCTCCGGGTTCACGCGGTTCGTGTACGCGCACTTCGGCATCGCGCTGCCGCACGACTCGTTCGCGCAGTTCGCGCTCGGGCGCCGCGTCGCGCGCGGTGGCCTGCGGCCGGGCGACCTCGTCTTCTTCGACGGGCTCGGGCACGTCGGGCTGTACGTCGGCGGCGGCCTCTTCATCCACGCGCCGCACACGGGCACGCGCGTGTCGATCGACTCGCTCTCGGGCTGGTACGGCGCGAGCTTCGACGGCGCACGCCGCCTGATCTAGCGGGAGCCCCCGCCGTTACCATGGCCGTCCGGCCCGGAATGCCCGTTCCGGGCGTTCGTCATGGACCGTCCGATCCTGCACAGCCTGGTCGACCGCCTCCGCGAGGACGAGCGCCTGCGCGCGTTCGCGCAGGCGCTGCCCGCGCGCGCGCGGGTATCGGAGCCGGTGCTGCCGCTCGTGCTGGCGGCGCTGCACGAGGAGCTCGAGCGCGGGCTCGTCGTCGCGCTGCCGGACGACGCGGACGCGCGGGACGTCGCCGAGGCGGCGGCCTGGTTCCTCGGCGAGGAGCGGGTCGCGCTCTTCCCCTCGCGCGGCGTCCGCTACGCCTCGGGGCTGGAGCCGCCGCCGCACCTGGTCGGCGAGCGGGCCCGCGCCCTGGCCGTGCTGGAGGCGGGTGGGCTCGTCTGCGCGTCGGCGGTCGCGCTGGCCGAGGGCGTGCCGCCGGCCGGGGCGCGCCCCGCCGCGCTCGCGCTCGCGCGCGGCGACGAGCCAGGGCTCGACGCGGTCGCCGAGCACCTGGCGGACGCGGGCTACGAACGGGTCGAGCGCGTCGAGGAGCGCGGCCAGTTCGCCGTGCGCGGCGGCCTGGTCGACGTCTTCCCGACCACCGGCCGCGAGCCGCTCCGCATCGAGCTCTTCGGCGACGAGGTGGAGCAGATCCGCGCCTTCTCGCCGTTCACGCAGCGGGCGCTCCGCGAGGTCGACGCGGCGACCGTGTACCCGGCCGCCGAACGGCGCCGGGAGCTGGTCGAGATCGATCTCGGCCCCGACGAGGGCGAGGAGGAGATGCCCGCCGCCGTCCCCGGCGACCTCGTGCCTGCCTTCGGCCCGCCCGATCTCGTCTGGCAGCCCGAGGAGGTCCGCGCCGTGTGGGCCGAGGAGGGGCTGCCCGGGGTGCCGCTCGACGGCGCGGCCGAGCTGACGCCGCTCCCGCAGGCGCAGCCCTTCAGCTTCGACGCGCAGCGGCCCGCCCTCGCCGCGCGCGGCCTGTCCGAGGCCGAGAACGAGCTCGGCGGGCTGCTCCGGCAGGGGCTGGACGTCGTCGTCGCGTTCCCGCACCGCGGCGAGGCGCTGCGCCAGCAGCAGCTGCTGCGCCGCGTCGAGGCGCGCATCCTCGAGCCGGGCGTGGGCCTCGACGGGCTGACGTTCGCGGTCGCGCCCGCGAGGCGCGGCTTCGTCTGGCGCGAGCTCGGCATCGCGCTGCTGCCCGACACGCAGGTCTTCCGCAAGCGGCCGCCGCGCGCGAGTGTGGCGCCCGGCCGCGCGCTGCAGAGCTTCTCCGACCTG
Source organism: Gaiellaceae bacterium (assembly GCA_035652835.1). Classification (GTDB taxonomy): domain Bacteria; phylum Actinomycetota; class Thermoleophilia; order Gaiellales; family Gaiellaceae; genus PALSA-600. The sequence goes on along the minus strand of DASRDA010000041.1, from coordinate 100,891 downwards.
CGCACGGGCGACTACGTCGTGCACGAAGACCACGGCATCGCGCAGCTGCTCGGCTTCGAGACGCGCGAGGTGGCGGGCGTCACGCGCGACTACCTGCTGCTCGGGTTCCGCGGCGACGACCGCGTCTATGTCCCGCACGAGCAGATCGGCAAGGTGAGCCGCTACGTCGGCGCCGACAGCCGCGCGCCCGCGCTGTCGAAGCTCGGCGGCAAGGCGTGGGACAACCTGAAGACGCGCGCGCGCGAGCACCTGCGCGAGCTGGCCGGCGACCTGCTGCAGCTCTACGCGCAACGGCAGACGCGGCCGGGCGTCGCGTACGACGTCGAGCACGAGTGGCTCGAGCGCCTCGAGTCGGAGTTCCCGTACCGGGAGACCGAGGACCAGCGCAGCGCGATCGAGGCGGTGAAGGAGGACCTCGAGGCGCCGCGGCCGATGGACCGGCTCGTCTGCGGCGACGTCGGCTTCGGCAAGACGGAGGTCGCGCTGCGCGCGGCGTTCGCGGTCGCCGTCAACGGGCGCCAGGTGCTGATGCTGGTGCCGACGACCGTGCTCGCGCAGCAGCACTGGAACACGTTCCGCGAGCGCTACCGCGATTTCCCGGTGCGCGTCGAGATGGTCTCGCGCTTCCGTCGGCCGGCCGACGTGAAGCGGGTGCTCGCGGAGTTCGCACAGGGAAAGGTCGAGATCCTGATCGGAACGCACCGGATCCTCTCCCGCGACGTGATCCCGAAGGAGCTCGGCCTGGTGATCGTCGACGAGGAGCAGCGCTTCGGCGTCGCGCAGAAGGAGCTGCTGCGTCAGCTCCGGCTCGAGGTCGATGTGCTCGCGCTGTCGGCGACGCCGATCCCGCGGACGCTGCACATGTCGCTGTCGGGGCTGCGCGACATCTCGGTGATCGAGACGCCGCCCGAAGGGCGCCGCCCGATCCGCACCTACGTCGGCGAGAGCGACGACGAGCTCGTGCAGACGGCACTCGAGCGGGAGCTCGCTCGCGGAGGGCAGTCGTTCTACCTGCACAACCGCGTCGAGACGATCGAGGAGGCGGCCGAGAAGCTGCAGCAGCTCGCGCCCTCGGTGCGCGTGCTCGTCGCGCACGGCCAGATGCCGGAGCGAGAGCTCGAGGGCCGCATGCTGCGCTTCCTCGCCGGCGATGCGGACGTGCTCGTCTCGACCACGATCATCGAGTCCGGGCTCGACATCCCGCAGGCGAACACGCTGATCGTCGACCGCGCCGACCAGCTCGGCCTCGCGCAGCTCTACCAGATCCGCGGGCGCGTCGGCCGCAGCGACGTCCCCGCTCACGCGTACCTCTTCTATCCGGACGCGTCGGAGCTGTCGCCCGAGGCACGGGCGCGACTCGCGACGCTCGCCGACCACACCGAGCTCGGCGCCGGCTTCGCGATCGCGATGCGCGACCTGGAGATCCGCGGGGCGGGCGACCTGCTCGGCGCCGAGCAGTCGGGGCACGTCGCCGCGCTCGGCTTCGAGCTGTACGTCGAGATGCTGCACGAGGCGGTCGCGGAGCTGTCCGGCCAGCGCCGGCTCGCGGCGCGTCCCGTTCGCGTCGACGTGCGCGTCGACGCCTACGTGCCGGCCGCGTACATCGGGGCGGAGGCACTCAAGATCGACCTGCACCGGCGCATCTCGCTCACCGAGGACGAGGACGAGCTGCACGAGCTGCGCGTCGCGACCGAGGACCGGTTCGGCCCGATGCCCGAGCCGGTCGAGAACCTGTTCGCGATCCAGGAGGCGAAGCTGAAGCTCGCGCGCCTGGGCGCGGACTACCTCGTCTTCCGCGGAGGCCGCGCCGCCGTCGGTCCGCTCGTGCTCGGCTCCGGCGAGCTGCGCGAGCTGCGGTCGAGGCTCGACACCGCGGTGTACTCGACGGGCAAGCGCGAGGTGACGATGCGACGCGAGGAATTTCGAGGGGCGCTCGAGCTGGTCGATGCTATGCTGGCCGCGCGCCAGGCGGCCTAGCCGGCGCGCTCCTATGCGGAAGCTGCAGCTCGTCGTACCGATCCTGGCCGTCGCCACCCTCCTCAGCGCCTGCGGCTCGGGCGGCGGCGGCACGAGCGGCGCGCCGCTGGGGCCCAACGACGTCGCCGTCGTCGGCAGCCACCACATCACGACCGCCGACTTCGATGCGCTGATGACGACGGCGAAGCAGAACTACAAGGCGCAGGGCCAGACGTTCCCGAAGCAGGGCACGACGGACTACCAGACGCTCAAGAGCCAGGCGGTCGTCTACCTCGTCCAGCAGGCGGAGCGTCAGTCCGCCGCCGATTCGCTGGGCGTGACGGTGACGAACCAGCAGGTGCAGGCGCGGCTCAAGCAGGTGAAGCAGCAGTGCTGCCAGGGCAACGAGAAGAAGTACGAGGCACAGCTCCAGCAGGCGCACTTGACCGACGCGCAGCTTCGCAAGGACGTGCGCATGCAGCTCACCGAGGAGCAGGTCGAGTCGCAGGTGACGAAGAACGTCGGCGTCTCCGATTCCGACGCGCACAAGTACTACGAGGAGCACCAGCAGCTGTACGCACAGCCGGCGATGCGCGACGCGCAGTACCTGCTGATCCGCAGCAAGTCGCTCGCGCAGTCGCTCTACGACAAGCTCAAGTCGGGAACGCCGAAGACGTGGTGCACGCTCGCGAAGAAGTACTCGCAGGATCCCAGCTCGAAGAACAACTGCGGCAAGGGGACGTTCAGCCAGGGCCAGACCGTGAAGGCGTTCGACAAGGTGCTGTTCTCGCAGCGGACGGACGTCGTCCACCCGCCGGTCTACGACGCGCAGCAGTACAAGGCGTGGTTCATCATCCGGCCGGTGTCGGCGATCCGTCCGAAGAGCACGACGCCGTTCAGCCAGGTCGAGGCGTCCATCAAGCAGACGCTGCTGCAGCAGAAGAAGACGAACACGCTGAACTCGTGGGCGGTCAACCTGCAGAAGAGCTACTGCAAGGGGTCGAAGATCAAGTACCAGGCGGGCTACCAGCCGAACCCGGATCCGTGCACGTCGCTGACCACGACGAGCGCGACCACCACCTGAGCCCGCGCACTAGGTGTCGCTCGCGGACGCGCTCGTCGAGCTGCAGGAGCTGACCGAGCGCCTGCGGCGCGAGTGCCCGTGGGACCGCGAGCAGACGGCGCGGACGATCGTCCCGCACACGGTCGAGGAGGCGTACGAGGTCGCCGACGCGGCGCTCGCGGACGACGACGCGAAGCTCCTCGACGAGATCGGCGACCTGCTCTTCCAGTCGTACTTCCTCGCGCTGCTGCTGCAGGAGCGCGGCGCAGGCAGCCTCGAGGACGCCGCGCGGGCGGTGCACCGCAAGCTCGTCGCCCGTCACCCGCACGTGTTCGGCGACGCGGAGGCGGACACGGCCGGTCGGGTTCGCGAGCGGTGGGAGCGCATCAAGCGCGAGGACGAGGGGCGCGAGGGCGTCTTCCACGACGTTCCCGAGTCGCTGCCCGCACTGCTGTACGCGCGGAAGGTGCAGCGGCGGGCGAAGGCGGTCGGCTTCGAGTATCCGGACCTCGCGGGCGCTCTGCGCGACCTGGAGTCGGAGCTGCACGAGCTGCAGGCCGAGCTGCCGGCGGACGATCCGGCGCCCGAGACGGAGCCGGGGCCGCGCGTGGCGGCGGAGCTCGGCGACGTGCTGTTCGCGTGCGTCAACGTCGCGCGGCGTCTGAACGTCGACCCGGAGCTCGAGCTGCGCGCGGCGACGCGCCGTTTCCGCGCGCGGGTCGAGGCGGCGGTGGCGCTTGCGGCTCGCGACGGCAGGGACTGGACGACGCTGCCGCTCGCGCAGCAGGACGCGTACTACGACGAGGCGAAGGAGGAGGCGAGCGGGTGAGCGGGATCTCGGAAGTCCGCGGGCGCACGGTGCTCGACTCGCGCGGCAACCCGACGGTGGAGGTCGACGTCCTCCTCGAGTCGGGCGCCCGGGGCCGCGCGATCGTGCCGTCCGGGGCATCGACGGGGGCGCACGAGGCGGTCGAGCTGCGCGACGGGGGCCCCGCGTGGGGCGGCAAGGGCGTCGACTCCGCGGTCGCGAACGTGAACGGCGAGATCGCCGGCGCGGTCCGAGGGCGCGATGCGCGCGACCAGGAGGGGCTCGACCGCGCGCTCGTGGAGCTCGACGGGACGCCGAACAAGGGCCGTCTCGGCGCGAACGCGATCCTCGGCGTCTCGCTCGCGGCCGCAAAGGCCGCGGCCGCCGACGCCGGGCAGCCGCTGTGGCGCCACCTCGGCGGCGAGTCGGCGTCGACGCTGCCGGTGCCGCTGATGAACGTGGTCAACGGCGGCGCTCACGCCGACAACTCGATCGACCTGCAGGAGTTCATGCTCGTGCCCACGGGCGCCGCGTCGTTCGGCGAGGCGATGCGGATCGGCGCCGAGGTCTACCACGCCCTCAAGTCGCTGCTGGCCGCGCGAGGGCTCGCCACAGCGGTCGGCGACGAGGGCGGCTTCGCGCCCGACCTCGAGTCGTCGGAGGCGGCGATCGACGCCGTCCTCGAGGCGGCCGAGCGCGCCGGCCACCGCGACCGTGTCGCGATCGCGCTCGATCCCGCGGCGAGCGAGGTGTTCGCGGACGGCCGCTACCGCTTCGAGGGCCGCGATCTCTCCTCCGCCGAGATGCCGGAGTTCTGGCGCGGCATCGTCGACCGCTATCCGGTGGTCTCGCTGGAGGACGGCCTCGCCGAGGACGACTGGGACGCCTGGCGGCGCCTCACGGCCGAGCTCGGCGACAGCGTGCAGCTCGTCGGCGACGACCTCTTCGTCACGAACCCCGCGCGGCTCGCGGACGGGATCGAGCGCGGCGTCGCCAACTCGATCCTCGTGAAGGTGAACCAGATCGGGACGCTCACGGAGACGATCGAGGCGGTGCGGCTCGCGCAGCGCGCCGGTTACACCGCCGTGATGTCGCACCGCTCCGGCGAGACGGAGGACGCGACGATCGCTGACCTCGCCGTCGCGCTCGGCACCGGCCAGATCAAGACCGGCGCGCCGGCGCGCTCCGACCGCGTCGCGAAGTACAACCAGCTCCTCCGCATCGAGGAGGAGCTGGGGTCGCAGGCGGTCTATCCGGGCTGGGACGCGTTCCCGCGGGCACGCCGCTGAGGCGTTTGCGCACGCCGCTACGCTGCGAGTGATGTCCGTGGACCCCCGCAGGACGAAGATCGTGGCCACCATCGGCCCGGCGTCGTCCTCGCGGGACTCGCTCCTCACGCTCGTCGAAGCGGGCGTGGACGCGTTCCGGATGAACTTCTCGCACGGCACGCACGACCAGCACGCCGAGGTCGCGCGGGCCGTCCGCGAGGTGCAGTCCGAGCTGCAGAAGGCGCTCGCGCTGATCGCCGACCTGCAAGGGCCGAAGCTGCGCATCGGCGAGCTGCCCGAGCCGCGGATCCTCCTGAAGGACGAGGAGGTGCTCGTCGTCGGCGAGGAGCACCCGCTGGACAGCGAGCTGCCGGTCGCGCCGGCCGTGATCGGCGACGTGCTCCGTCCCGGTCACGACGTCCTCATCGACGACGGGCTCGTGCGGCTCGCGGTCGAGGACGTCCGCGAGGGGCGCGCGCTCTGCCGCGTCGTCGTGGGCGGCGAGGTGAAGGCCCACAAGGGCGTGAACCTGCCCGGCGTGCCGCTGCCGATCCCGTCCCTCACGAAGAAGGACCTCGACGACCTGACGTTCGCGCTCGGGCTCGGCGTCGACTACGTGGCCCTGTCGTTCGTGCGCGCGGCAGCCGACGTCCGCGACCTGCAGGCGATCATCCGCCAGCACGGCTCGGCGGCACGCGTGATCGCGAAGATCGAGAAGGCCGAGGCGGTCGAGGCGCTCGACGCGGTGCTCACGGAGACCGACGCGGTGATGGTCGCCCGCGGCGACCTGGGCGTCGAGATCGGCGCGGCGACCGTCCCGCTGCTCCAGAAGCGGATCATCCATCGGTGCCTCGAGGTCGGAAAGCCGGTGATCACCGCGACCCAGATGCTCGAGTCGATGATCGAGCACGCCGAGCCCACGCGCGCCGAGGCGAGCGACGTCGCGAACGCGATCCTCGACGGCACGTCGGCGGTGATGCTCTCTGCGGAGACGGCGACCGGAAACCACCCGGTCGAGGCGGTGCAGACGATGGACCGCATCGCGCGGGCGGTCGAGCCGTCGATGGACTACCGCCACCAGATGCCGGAGCCCGAGGAGGACGCGACCGTCGGCCGCGCGATGTCGAACGCCGCGTGCGACCTCGCCGAGGCGCTCCGCGCGCGGGCGATCCTCGTGCCGACCTTCACGGGCCGGACCGCGTCCGCCGTGGCGCGCCTGCGGCCGCGGCGGCCGATCATCGGCCTCTCGCACCACAAGACGGCTCTACAGCAGATGGCGCTCGAGTGGGGGGTCTCGCCGATCTGGATGCCGGAGACGGAGAACGTCGAGGACCTGTGGTCGCGCTCGCTCGACGCGGCGCGGCGCTCGGGCTGCGTCGATCCCGGTGACCGCGTCGTGCTCACCGCGGGCACCGCGGTCAACCTCCCCGGTTCGACGAACGTCATCAAGGTCGACGTCGCGTAGTTCGAGAGTCGCCGCGGCGACGCCGGAAACTGTTTCGAGGCTTCGCCTCGAAACAGTTTCGCTGCGCATTGTCGGCGCGCGCCTGACGCCTTGACCCCCCGAACCTGGTTCACGGAGTGAACCAGGTTCGCGAGTTTCGCAGGGATCGCCGCCCCCGCGGAGAACCCCGGCGCATGCCGCACGTCAGGCGCACGTGGCTCCTCGCCGCCGGCGGAGCCGCCCTCCTCGTCTTCCTCTACTGGAAGCCGCTGCACTCGTACATGCGCACGAAGCGCGAGGTGCAGGAGCGGCAGGCGGACGTGCGCGCGCTCCGAGCGGAGCAGGCGCGGCTCCAGCGCCGCATCGCGGCGGTGGGATCCTCGACGCAGCTCGTGCGCGAGGCGCGCCGCCTCGGCCTCGTGAAGCCGGGCGAGCGGCTCTTCATCGTGAAGGGCATCCCGGCGTGGCGCCGGGCCCACTGAGCAGACGCAGCTAGCCTCGTCTGCCGTGGACGACGTGCAGATCGTCGAGCGCCAGCTCGGCCGCCGGCCGCGTGCGTTCCGGCGCGTCGCCCTGCGCTGCCCGTTCGGGCGGCCGGCCGTCGTCGAGCAGGCGCCGTACGACGGCGACGGAAGGCCGTTCCCGACGCAGTTCTGGCTCACGTGCCCGTACCTCGTCGCCGCGATCTCGCGGCTCGAGGCCGCGGGCGGCGTCGAGCGCTGGACGCGGGCGGCGGTCGAGGAGCCCGCGCTGGGACGAAGCCTCGCCGCCGCGGATGCGGAGCAGCGCCGCATCCGGCCGGAGCTGGACGCTGGCATCGGCGGCTCGACGCGTAGCGGCAGCCTCAAGTGCCTGCACGCACATGCCGCCTTCGCGCTCGCGCGGCCGGGCTACGAGCTCGGCGACCGCATCCTCGCGGAGCTGCCCGCGCTCTGGCCGGACGCGTGCTGCACCGATCTGTGATCCTGGCGCGATGGAGCTCGAGCTCGCGCGCCAGCAGTGGGAGGCCGGTCACGAGCGCGTCGAGGCCGCGCGCGGCGAACGGCGGCGCTACGCGGCGCTGACCGCGCAGATCGAGCTCGTGGTGGACGAGCTGCGCAAACGCGTCGGCCAGACGTTCACGCTCGCGGAGCTCGCGCACGCGTACGACGGCGCGGCCGTCTGGGCGCGCGACGCGGTCGACCTCGCCGACCCGGCCCAGCCTCCGTCCCCCGACGCGGCGACCGTCGCGGACGCCGCCTTCCACCTGTACGCGCGGGGCGCGACCGACTACCGGCCGTGAGAGGGCCGCTGCGCATCGCGGTCGCCGCGGCCGCGCTCGCCGCGGCCTTCGTCGTCGGCGTCGCGGTCGGCGAGTCGCTGCACGACAACCCCAAGCCGGGCGGCGCCCAGACGGTCGTGCGCATCCTCCGGCCGCTGCCGCTCGCGCCCGCTCCGGCCGGCACCGTGACGGTCACCGTGACGACCACCGCTCCGTGACCTTTCCGCGGTCCCGCGTTTAACTTCACGCAGCTTTGGTTACTTTTGCCGTGTGAGCTATCGGGGGTCGAGGCGCGCGCCGACGAGCGAGCCGGACTGGCTCACCCTGGGCCAGGCGGCGAAGTTCCTCGGGGTCGCGCAGTCGACGATCCGCAAGTGGTCCGACCAGGGCCGCGTGCCCGCCTTCTACACCCCGGGGGGGCATCGCCGGTACCGGCGCCGCGACCTCGAGGCGTTCCTCGACCGGTCGGGGCCCGGCGGCCGCACGAGCGGGCCGCTCGTGCTCGTCGTGGACGACGACCCGCGGCTGCGCGAGTTCGTCCGGCTCAACCTGGAGCTCGAGGGCTACGACGTCCGCGAGGCGGCGAGCGCGGACGAGGCGCTCGCGGCGATCGAGGACCAGGCGCCCCAGCTCGTGCTGCTCGACGTCGTCATGCCGGGCGTCGACGGCTGGCAGATGCTGCAGCGGATGCAGGAGCGCCACGGCTCCATCCCGGTGATCATGTTCAGCGGCAAGGTCGAGGAGCGGCGGGCGGGGGACGCGGAGCGGCGCGGCGCGCGCGGGTTCATCGGCAAGCCGTTCGACCCGCAGCAGCTCGTCGAGCGGGCGAAGCAGCTCGTCCCCGTGTAGCTCAGAGCTCTTCTGCCGCCTGCAGCACGGCGCCGAGGATGACCGCGAGCGCCGAGAAGAGGCTGATCCAGATGCCGATGCCGCGCCCGTCCGCGGGCAGCATCGAATCGGGGATCGAGATCAGCCGGATCAGCACGAAGATCGTGGCGAGCGCGCCGAGCGCGAGCACGACCAGGCTCTCCGGCACCGTCGGCGGCAGGTCGACGCCGGCTTCCCGCAGCACCACGAGCACGAGCACCGCGAGGCCGATGAAGAACACGAGCTTCCCGAGCACGCCGGTGTGCCAGCCGATCACGGCCAGCTTGACCCCGACGCCCGAGCCCGCGTACCAGTCCATGAACGACGAGAGCATGAGGACGAGGCCGGCCACCCACGTGACGCGCTCGCCGGCCGCCCAGATGCCGGCCGGGGCCGGCCGGGTGTATGGTCCGGGCTCGGGCGCAGGCGGCTGCGGATACTCCACGTCGAAGAAGTCGGGGGTTTCCACACCGCGAAGTATGGGGATTACCTCGGTCGACATCCGGGAGACCGGTCGGCGGAAAGGGGTCACATGCTCGACGAGGCGGCGCACACCTCCCTCACCGACGGGGATTACGTCGAGTTCGCCGTCGCCGGCGCACCGGCGCGGGGCGAGTACCACTGCTCCGGATGCGGCTACGGGGTGACGGTGCACGCGACGCTGCCGCAGTGCCCCATGTGCGCGGGCACCCAGTGGGAGCCCGCCGACTGGAGCCCGTTCACGCGCGCCCGCGCGAACGCCTGACGCCCCGTCCGCCCGGGCTACACGCCGAAGGTCGTCTGCACCTTGTGCCAGGCGGCGAGCACGAGGAACGCGCAGACGAAGAGCAGCACGAGTAGCGTGACGAGGAAGCGCACGTGCGAACGGCGCGCCTCGCTGCGCCGCTCGATGCGCGCACGGCGCCGGGCACGCTCGCGCCGGTAGGCGTACTCGATCGCCCGCGGGTCGAGCGACGGCGGCTCGTCGTCCGGAAGAAGGGGAGCTCGGCGTGCGGTCTCTGCCACACGCGGAGTCTAGGCGATACTCCTGCAGATGACGCTCTTGGAGGCGCGGCGGCAGCCGCTGCGGGCGCTCGCCGAGGCCGCCGCCGGCGCCGCAGGCGGAGGCGATCTCCGCGGTGCGCTCGCCACGCTCGCCGACGCGACCCTCGAGGCGACCCAGGCCGACCTGGTCGTCCTCCGGCTGCGCTCGGCGGACGGCGATCTGCCGGCCCGGGCGGTCGCCCCGGCGACGTCGGCGCTCGCCGCCGAGGTCGCCGGCAGCCGGGCGACGCTCGAGGAGCTCGAGGCGGGGGAGGCGCCGGCGCCGACGCGCAGGGCGGCCGAGGCGATCCGCGCCTCCGGCGTCCACGTCGAGGCGGCACGGGTCGAAGGCCGGATCGTCGGCTCGGTCGAGCTCGTGCGCGTCGCCGCCCCCTTCGACGACGACGATCGCGCCGCCGCCGCACTCGTCGCGGCGCAGATCGCGCTCGCGACGCGGGCGCTCGGCGACGGCGCCGCCCTGCCCGCATCGCGGCAGGCCCGCCGGCTCGAGCTGGCCGGCGAGGCGCTGGCGGCGGGCGGCGACACGCGCCGCGCCGCGCAGCAGGCGGTCCGCACGGCCGCCGACACGACCGGCGCGAACGCCGGCGCCGTCTGGCGGCTGCTGCCCGAGGGCGGTCTCGAGCTGCTCGCGGGCTGCGGCGACCTCGACCGCGCGCAGGAACGGGGCCGCGCGCTGGTGCTCGAGGCCGCCGGCGACCGGCGGCAGGCGCGGCCGGCGTGTGTCGCGGGCCTCCCCGAGTCGCTGTCGCAGGTGCTCACCCTGCCGCTCGGCGAGCCGCCGTTCGCGGCGCTGCAGCTCTTCCATCCGGCCGGCTCGACCGCCGTCGAGCGGCATCTCCCCTCGCTGACGTCGTTCGCGGCGCGGGTCGCCCACGCGCTGCGGGCGTGCGACCGCGCCTCCGCGCTCGGCCTCGAGCTCGGCCGCACGCGCTCGCTGCTCGAGGTGCTGGGCGAGGCGATCTCGCACCTCTCGCTCGCGCACACGCTCGAGACTGCCGTCGGGCGCGTCGCGGAGCTGCTGCAGATCGAGCAGCTCGGCGTGTACCTGCTCGAGAGCGGGGCGCTTCGGCCCGCCGCCGGACGCGGCCTGGGGGCCGGCCACGAAGAGGTCGCCCGCCGGCTGTTCCGGCTGATGCTGGGGCCGCTGCGCGCGCGGCCGACGCTGTTCGCGCAGGTCGCCGGCTCCGACCCCGCCCTCGCACCGGTGCGCGAGGCCCTGCGCGCCTCCGGGCGCCGCGCGGTCGTCGGGGCGCCGCTGCAGACGTCGGACGAGCCGATCGGGCTGCTCGTCGCCTACCCGGCCGCGCGCACCCCGACGGAGGGCGACCGTGCGCTGCTCGCGGCGCTGGCGGCGCAGCTCGCGGTGGCGGTGCAGAACGCGCGCCTGCACGAGCAGGCGAAGGAGCTGGGGCAGACGCTGACCGACGTCCTCGCCTCCGAGCGGCAGTCGACGCGCCGGCTCACCGCGCTGTACGAGATCTCGCGGTCGTTCGCCCAGAGCCTGTCGCTGGACGCGACGCTCGACGCGGTGACGTCGACGATCGTCGAGGTGCTGAACGTCGACGCCGCCGTGATCAGGGTGCCGGACGAGCGCGGCGACCAGTTCGTGCCTGCCGCGGTCCACGTCACCGAGTCGCGCCTCGCCGCCCCGGTGCGGACGATCCTCGACCGGCCGCAGCCGAGGCCGCCGCGCACGCCGCGCCCCCTGCTGCTCGACGCCGCCGCCGCACGCCGCATGGGCGGCGCGCACGCGCTGCTCGTCCCGTTCCTCGAGAAGGGCTCGACCGCGGCGCTGCTGCCGATCGAGTCGCCGACCGAGCTGCTGGCGCAGCTGACGATTCTCTCGCTCGACCCGGCGGCGCCGATCGACGGCGAGACGCTCGCGACGGCCCAGACGATCTCGCAGCAGGCCGCCCTCGCGATCGACAACGCCCGCCTGTACCAGCAGCAGAAGCGGTTCGCGGAGACGATGCAGCAGTCGCTGCTTCCGCGCGAGCGTCCGGCTGTGCCGGGCCTCGAGGTCGGTGCGGTCTACGAGTCGGCCGCGCGCGTGGACGTCGGCGGCGACGTGTTCGACTTCCTCGAGCTTGCGGACGGCCGGCTGGCCGTCGTCCTCGGCGACGTGACCGGCCACGGCATCGACGCGACGGCCGACATGGCGATGGCGAAGTTCGTCTTCAGGTCGCTGGCGCGCGACCATCCCGACCCCGCGGACTTCCTCGCCCACGCGAACGACGTCGTCCTCGGCGAGATCGCAGTGGGCAAGTTCATCACGATGGCCTCGGTGCTCGTCGATCCCGGAGGCGAGGTTCGCTGCGCGAGCGCCGGACATCCCGAGCCGCGCCTCGTCCTGCCCGACGGCGCGGTGCAGCCGCTCTCCTGCGGCGGGCTCGCACTCGGCATCGAGGCCTCGCAGCGGTACGAGCCGGCGCGGGCCGAGCTGCCGCCGGGCGGCGCCGTCGTCCTGTACACGGACGGCGTCGTCGAGGCGCGCCGCGGAGCGGAGCTGTTCGGCGTCGAGCGCCTCGACGGCGTGCTGGCGGACCGCCGCGCGGTGGACGCGCAGACGCTCGCGAAGTCGGTCCTCGAGGCGTGCCGGCTCTTCGGGGGCGGCGAGCTCCAGGATGACTGCGCCGTCGTCGTCATCCGCCGCCGTTGAACCTGCGCCGCGACGGAGGGCGCCCGCTCGTGGTCGGGCATCGCGGCGCGCCCGCCCTCGCGCCGGAGAACACGCTGTCCTCGCTCGAGGCGGCGATCGAGGCCGGGGCGGACCTCGTCGAGTTCGACGTCTCGCCCGGCCTGCTGCTCGAGCACTCGCCGGGCGAGGCGGGACGCGACGCCGTCCGGCTTGAGCAGGCGCTCGAGCTGCTCCGCGACCGCGGCGTCGGCGCCCACGTCGACGTGAAGCTGCCCGGCTACGAGCGGGAGGTGGTCGAGCTGATCGCGGCGCACGGGCTCGAGCGGCGTGCGCTGCTGTCGACGGCGCGGCCGGCGGTGTCTCGGACGCTCGCGCGGCTCGCGCCGGAGCTGCCTCGCGCGATCGGCTACCCGCGCGACCGCTACGGGCTCGCGCGGCTCCGGTGGCCGGACGCCCCGACGCGCGCCGGCGCACGCGCGCTGCGCGCCGCGACGCCGCTGCGCGTCCCGCTCCTCCTGCGACGCGCACGCGCGGACCACGTGGCGCTCCATCACACGCTCTGCTCGGCGTCGGCGGTGGCCGCCGCGCACCGCGCAGGCGCGGCGGTCATCGCCTGGACGGTCAACGACGCGGCGTCGGCCGTGCGCCTCGCCGCGCTGGGCGTGGACGCGCTCGTCAGCGACGATCCAGGGGTGGTTCTGGGGGCCGTGGCTACACTGACGACGCCGTGAAGCGGGCGTTCGCCGTCGGTCTCTTCGTCGCAGGCTTCGCGGCGGCGGGCGCGTTCTCGGGCGTCGTCGTGGCCGATCCGGGGACGACCTCGTCGTCGACGTCGACGGCCGCGACGACCACGACGACCACCGCGACGACGACCGCCGCAACGACCACGGCAACGATGGCCACGCTGCCGTCGCGCGTGCGTGTCGCCGGCGTCGCGGTCGGCGGGCTCGAGCACGCCGCCGCGGTCGCCGAGATCCGGGAAGCCTTCGCGACGCCGCTGCCCGTGATCGTCGACGGCACCCGCTACGCGCTCGATCCCCAGCGGTTCGCGACGGCGTACGCCGCCACCGCGATCGCCCGCGCGCGCATCGCCTCCCCGGGGACGAACGTCCGCCTCGTCGTCTCGGTGCGCGGCCCGGCGCTGCGGGCCTGGGCGGCCGCGCTCGCGCGCCGCTTCACGCGGCGGCCCGTGGACGCCTCGCTCGCGCTCCGCTCGGGACGCCCCGCGATCACGGCCGACCGGCCCGGCCGCAGGCTCGACGCGGCCCGCCTGACCGCGCGCGTCGCGGCGGCGCTGCAGCACAACTCGCGGCTGCCCCTCCGGTTCCGGACGCGTGCCGTCCCGGCGAAGGTGACCGCGAAGAGCTTCGGCCCCGCGATCCTGATCAACCGCGAGGTCAACCGGCTGTTCCTCTACCGCAACACCGGCCGCTCGCTCACGCCGTGGCGGACGTTCTCCGTCGCCACCGGTCAGGCGATCTACCCGACGCCGACCGGCACCTTCCACATCGTCGTCAAGTGGGTGAACCCGTGGTGGTACCCGCCGACGCAGGACGCGTGGGCGCGCGGGCTCCAGCCCGTCCCGCCCGGCCCCGACAACCCCCTCGGCACGCGCTGGATGGGGCTCGACGCTCCCGGCGTCGGCATCCACGGCACCGACGAGCCCGCGTCGATCGGATACAGCGCGTCGCACGGCTGCATCCGGATGCAGGTGCCGGACGCGGAGTGGCTCTTCGACCACGTCGACGTCGGCACGACGGTGTTCATCGTATGAGGCTCGTCCGGATCGCCGCCGCGGCCGCCGTCATCGCCCTGCTCGCCGTGCTCGTGTGGGACGTCGCGCACCGGTCGGGCGGGCGCGTCGCGCGCGACGTCGACCACGGCGAGATCGTGAAGGCGCCCGCCTTCGCGCTGCCGAAGACGACGGGCGGCGGCAAGCTCTCGCTCGCCTCGTTCCGCGGCAAGGTCGTCGTCCTCAACTTCTGGGCGTCCGACTGCGTCCCGTGCAAGCAGGAGCAGAAGCAGCTCAACGAGGCGGCGGCGCGGTGGGCGGCGAAGGGCGTCGTCTTCCTCGGCATCGACGAGATCGACCTCAACGGGCCCGCGCGGGCGTACCTGCGCCACTACCGCGTCTCCTACCCGAGCGTGTCGGACGGCGACGGCGCGGTGGCCGGGAAGTTCGGCGTCACCGGCACGCCCGAGACGTTCTTCATCGACCGGCGCGGGCGGGTCGTGCCGCCGCACATCGTGGCGCCGCCGCAGGGCGACGCGCTCGAGGCCGGGATCCGCCGCGCCCTGAGCGCGTGAGGGTCCTCCTCGTCGCGCTCGTCGCGGCGCTCGCCGTCTGCGCCGCCGCAGCACCCGCGGGCGCCAGCGAGAAGCATCCGACCGAGGACGAGCTCGAGGCGATGCTGGTCTGCCCGAGCTGCCACGTTCCCCTCGACGAGTCGAACTCGCCGATCGCGCAGCAGATGAAGGCGTTCATCCGCAAGCGGATCGCGCAGGGCGCGACCCGCAGCGAGATCGTCGACGAGCTCGTCGGGCCCCCGAACAACCTCGGCGACGCGATCCTCGGCGTGCCGTCCAAGCACGGCTTCGACCTGCTCGCCTGGGTGCTGCCGCTCGGCGGGATCGCGCTCGGTGCGGTGGGCGTGGGGGCGGGAGCGTGGACCTGGTCGCGCCGGCGCGACGGCCCCGGCGTTGCGCCCGCCGGCGGCCCGCGCCTCGACGCGGCGACGGAGCGGCGCATCGACGAGGAGCTCGCCCGCTTCGATGGCTGACTCCTGCACCCGCGAACCAGGTCCGTCTCCGACGAACCAGGTTCGGGAGCCTCGGAGACAGCCCCGGTAGATGGCCGAGAAGCTCCCCGTTGCCTTCCTCGCCGGCCTGATCTCGGTGGCGACGCCCTGCGTGCTGCCGCTCGTGCCCGGCTACCTCGCCGCGGTCTCGTCGGTCGGCGTCGCGGAGCTGGGGACGCGCGGCACGGGCGTCCGCATCCTCCGCGCGAGCATGCCCTTCATCGCCGGCTTCACCGCGGTCTTCGTCCTGCTCGGCGCCGGCGCCGCCGCCATCGCGAGCGTCGTCCCGAAGGCGACGCAGACGCAGATCGCCGGCTTCGTGCTCGTGGTGATCGGCCTCGCGTTCGTCGGCCTGCTGCCGTGGCCGGAACGAGCGGTGGCGCCGGGGCTGCTCGGAAGCGCGCGCCGGACCGGCTCGAGCGCGCTCCTCGGCGGCGCGTTCGCGGTGTGCGCCGCCCCGTGCATCGGGACCGTGCTCGCGTCGATCCTCGTCCTGGCGAGCTCGACCGGGACGATCGCGCGCGGCGTCGTCCTGCTCGTCGCGTACTCACTCGGGCTCGGCGCGGCGTTCGTCCTCGCCGGCGTCGCCTTCGCGAACGCGATGCGCGCCTTCCGCTGGGTCCGCGGCCACTACGCGATCCTGCAGCGGCTGTCGGGCGCCACCCTGGTCGCGCTCGGGCTGCTGCTCTTCTTTCACCGGGACGCCTGGCTCCGCGACGGCCTCGACCAGGTGCTGTCGCAGATCGGGCTCGGCACCGTCTAGCGCCGCGAGGATCGCGGCGACGTCGAGGCCGCGGTGGCGCGGCGCGAACGGGCGGAGGCGCGCCAGCGCCTTGAGCCGCTGGCGCTCGGCCGCGACGGGCCGTCCGCGGCCGCGCTGGTAGGCCGAGACGACCACGTGCACGAGCCCCTGGAAGAAGTCGCGCTCGGCCGGAGCGCAAGCGCGCCAGGCCGTCTCGAACGCCTCGTGGGCGTCGAAGTAGGCCGCCTCCCGCGCGAGCTCGAGGCCGCGTTTGTATTCGGCGGCCACCTTGCTATCGTCGCCCTCAGGCATGGCGACGATCCTGCTCTGTGGGGTCGACCTGTACGTCCGGGGGAAGCTCGAAGCTGTCCTGCCGGAGCACCGCTTCGAGACGAGCGACGGCGTCGACCCGCCCGATCTCGTCGTCGCCGACATCGCGCGCATCGACGCGGAGGACGTCGCGGACAACTTCCCCGACGTGCCGATCCTCGGCTACACGAACCACACCGACACCGCCGGCTTGCGCCGCGCGACCGCGGCCGGATTCGATCGCGTCGTCGCGAAATCGGCGCTGTTCGAGCGCACCCGCGAGCTGATCGAGGAGCTACTGGCGTCGGTAGAGTAGGTCGCCGTGACCTACATCATCGCCGAGCCGTGCATCGACATCAAAGACCGCTCGTGCGTCGACGTGTGCCCCGTCGACTGCATCCACGAGGCGAATCGCATCCTCGTCATCGATCCCGAGGAGTGCATCGACTGCTTCGCTCCCGACGAGCAGCTGATCACGACCTGGGGCGTCCGCTCGTTCGCCGAGCTCGAGAACCAGCTCTGCCGCGTCCTCACGGACCGGGGCTTCAAGTCCGCGGTCGTCAAGCGCTTCCGGCGCAAGCCGCTGGTGAAGATCACGCTCGCGCCCGCGTTCGAGGAGCGCGACCGTTACGGCGGCACGCGCCTCACGACGCGCAACATCTCGCGCTTCCGGCGGACGGTGCGCGCGACGCCGACGCACGGCTGGGTGCTCGTCGACGGGCAGCGCACCGACTCGCTCGCGCCCGGGCAGTTCGTCCCGGGCGTGCGGGCAACGCCGACCCGCGACGGCGAGAGCTACCGGCTCGGCGTCCTCCACGGCCTCGTCTTCGGCGACGGCACCTGGAACAAGCAGGAGATTCGCTCGGGCGAGCACCTTCACTACGTCCAGCTCTACGGTGAGCGTGTCGCGCGCTTCAGAGACTTCTTCGACGACGTCACCTACTCTTCGTGCCTCGACGTCCACCCCGGCTACGCCGGCACGGGTGTCGTGCGCGCCGCTGTCAACCTGAAGAAGGCGCTACCGGAGACGGGCGACCGCGAGTACATCGCCGGCTTCGTCGACGGCTGGCTGGCGGCGGACGGCGACCCGGTCAGGGCGGGCTCGTGGCGGCTGCGCTCGACCGACCACGGCGCCCTCGACTGGGTGGAACAGGTGGCGCCCTATGCCGGCTACATCGCGGTCGGCTCGGGGCAGGAGGGCAGCGTGGCGACCAACTTCGGCGCCCGCACGCGGCCGATCCGCTGGCTCTACCTCGCGACGCGCGAGGTGGCGTGGCGCGTGATGAGCGTGGAGCCCGTGGAGGCGGACGCGGAGGACACGTTCTGCGCCGTCGTTCCCGAGAAGCACGAGTTCGCGCTCGCCGGCGGGATTTCGACGAAAAATTGTGGTGCGTGCGAACCGGAGTGCCCGGTCGAGGCGATCTTCCCCGAGGACGCGCTGCCGGAGAAGTGGCAGCCGTTCGTGCGCATCAACTACGCGTACGGCGAGGGGATGGCGGTCGTCGATCAGCTCACCGACGAGTACGCCACCGAGCACAACGTCCAGAACCAGCCGCTCGAGTAGCGCTTCGCACGCATAACAACCGCGTCGATGGGTAGTCGTCCTCGACGGCAACATCGACGCGGAGGAGGTTGCGATGCCGAAAGAGTGGAGCGCGAAGCGCGAGCGCCAGTACGAGCACATCAAGGAGTCGGAGGAGGAGCGCGGACGCTCGGCCGAGCGCGCGAAGGAGATCGCCGCGCGCACGGTGAACAAGCAGCGCGCGGAGTCGGGCGAGACGAAGAAGTCGAGCTCGAAGTGAGGGGTGCGACGGGTCGCGCGGCGTGTGTCTCGCGATCGCGTCGCGATCGTTTTCCTTTCCAGCAACGTGCGGCGAGCACGATGCTGTCCGCATTGCACGTTACAAACGCAAGTGGTAGGGAATCGTGCACGCAATCTGACCCAGGAGGTCGTAGATGACCCAGGAGGACTGGGGCGGGACCGGCATTACGGGCGAGACGCCCGAGGCTGCCTCGCCCCCCGAATGGTCGATCCCCGGGCCGGAGGAGACGCCGACGGTGCCCGAAGCGCCTGAAGCGCCGAAGACTCTCCCGGCCCGCACCCGTTCCTCGTCGCGTTCGAGCACGAGGTCGTCGACACGCTCGAGCGGCACGCGGTCGACCGGTGCGAAGAAGTCCAGCGCGAAGAAGTCGACCGCGAAGCGGTCGACCGCCAAGCGCTCGAGCGCGAAGAAGTCGACGGCGAAGAAGTCGACGGCCAAGCGCTCGACGGCGAAGAAGTCGACCGCGAAGCGTTCGACCGCCAAGCGTTCGACCGCGAAGAAGTCGACGGCCAAGCGCTCGACGGCGAAGAAGTCGACGGCCAAGCGCTCGACGGCGAAGAAGTCGACCGCGAAGCGCTCGACCGCCAAGCGTTCGACCGCGAAGCGTTCGACCGCGAAGCGCTCGACGGCGAAGAAGTCGACGGCCAAGCGCTCGTCCGCACGGAAGTCGACGGCCAAGCGCTCGACCGCACGGAAGTCGAGCGGCCGCACCACGGCGCGGAAGTCGGGCGCCCGCAAGAGCAGCACGCGGCGCAGCACGACCCGGCGTTCCTCGCGGTAGCCACGCAGCCTTCCGTCCGGGCCCCGCACGCCGGGGCCCGGACGCCGGCTGCATCCTGAGCCCGGAGGCTGCGGCTATCCTCGCGGGCCATGCGCCCGAAGACCCTCGACCACGTCGCGTACTGGGTCGACCGGCGCGACGAGATCGCGTCGTTCCTCGAGCGCCACGTCGGCATGCACGTGATCGACCGTCAGGAGGCGTTCACGCTGATGGGCAGCGACGCGCGGCGCGGCAAGCTCACGCTCTTCGACGCGGAGGGGCCGCGCGAGCCGGGCCTGCTGAAGCACGTGGGGCTCCGCGTCTCCGACCTGGCGGCCGCCCGCGCCGAGCTGCCGGAGAACGCGCCGGAGGTGTTCGACGCGGGCGGAGGGGTCATGCTCACGCTCGTCGAGGGGGACACCGACGTCGAGTACGACCTCGACCACGTCGCCCTCCGCTCCGCCGACCCGGCCGCGACGGCCGCCGACTACGAGCGCTACGGCTTCAACCGCGTCGGCGCCGACCGCGTCGAGGTGGGGGGCGCGTTCGTCGAGCTGCACCCCGGCGATCCGGGCGCGCCCGGGAACCCGCTCCTGAACCACCTCGCCGTGCTGGTCGACTCGGCCGACGACGTGATCGCGGACGCGCGCGACCTCGGCATCGAGGTCGAATCCGTGGTCGACGCGGCCAACACGTACGCGACGTTCCTCTGGGGGCCGGAGCGCGTGCGGATCGAGTACGTCGAGCACAAGCCGACGTTCTCGCTTCGGTGACGCAGACGGTCGTCGCGGGCGCCGGCATGGCCGGGCTCGTGGCGGCGACCCGGCTGCGAGAGCTCGGGGTGCGCCACGTCGTGCGCGAGAAGGGCACGCGCGCGGGCGGCTCGATGCTCCTCTCGTCCGGCGTCGTCTGGCGCCACCGCCGCTTCGACGACTTCCGTCGCGAGTGCCCGCGCGGGGACGCGAAGCTGCAGCGGCTCGTGTGGGAGCGCCTCGACGGCGCCCTCGACTGGCTGGAGTCCCGGGGCGTGCCGGTCGACCGGCCCGAGACGGGGAACCCGCTGACCGCCGGCAGGGGGTTCGACCCGCGCGGCCTCACCCAGACGCTCGCCTCGAGGCTCGACGTCGAGCTCGGCGCGGGCGAGCTCGACCCGGACGCGCCGACGATCCTCTGCACCGGCGGCTTCGCCGCCTCGTCGGAGCTCGTTGCGGAGCACGTCGCGCCGGCCGCTCCGCTGCGGCTGCGCGCGGCGCCGTGGTCGGAGGGCGACGCCCTGCGTCACGCCCTCGCCCGCGGCGCCGGCACGACGGACGGGATGGACGAGTTCTACGGCCGCAACATGCCGGACGCGCCGTGGGACGAGACCCAGCTCGTGTCGCTGTCTCAGCTCTACGCGCGCCACGCGCGGATCTTCGACGAGGACGGGGTCGAGTTCTTCGCGGCGGGCGACGTGTCGTGGTCGGAGACGAACGTCGTGCAGGCGACCGCACGACGCCCCGGCGCGAGGGCGTACTACCTCCTCGACGAGCGCGCGCTGGAACGGAAGGTGCGCGACCGCACGGTCGCGGAGATGGTCGAGTCCGCGCCGCCGGAGGCACGCGTGCCGCTCGCCGACCTGCCCTTCGAGGCGCCGCCGGAGAGCATTGCCGCCGTGCGCGTCGTCGCCTCGATCACCCACACCGTCGGCGGCCTCCGCGTCGACGATCAGGCCCGTGTGCTGCGCGCGGACGGATCCGCGATCGACGGGCTGTGGGCGGCGGGCGTCGACGCGGGGGGCGTCGCGACCGGCGGCTACGCGAGCGGGCTGGCGCAGGCGCTCGTTCTCGGCCTCGCCGCCGCCGAGAGCGCGGCCGGTTACCGGCCGATGGTGTAGACGCAGGCGCGGCCGTCGCCGGGCAGCGGGGACGCGCCGATCTTCGTCACGACGAGCGTCCGGTCCGCATCCTCGAACGCGTGCCCGACCGGCGGCGGCTCGCCCTGCTCCGCCCGCAGCTCGTAACCGGTGGGCGACCAGGCGAAGAGCAGGTAGCCGTGTGGCCCGCCGCCGTTCGCGTCCATCACGGTCCTAGCCTAGCGGCGGGTGGCGTACGGGGGCAGCGCCACGAGGACGCTCGTGCCGCGGCCCGGCTCGCTCGACACCGAGATCGTCCCGTGCAGCTGCTTCACGCGCTCCTCGATCGCCTCCAGCGAGCGACGGCGGCGCTCGGGCTCGGCGTCGTCGACGACCGTCGTCTCGACGCCGCCGTCGTCACGGCGGGCGATGGTGATCCCGACCGTCCGCGGCGGGCCGCGGCGCACCGCCTGCTCGAGCAGCTCGCGGACGATCGTGTAGAGCGCGATCTGCGCCGCCTCGCCGAGCCGTTCGGCCTCCTCCACCTCGAGGTCGATCCGGAGGCGGTGCTGCGTGCCGATCTGGGAGGCGAGCTCGCGCAGCGCGGGCACGAAGCCCTGGTCGCGGAGCACGACCGGCTCCAGCGCGAACGAGAGGTTCCGAAGCTGCCGGATCGTCTCGCGCTGCCGGTCGCGCGCGGTGCGCAGCACCGAGAGCGCGTCGTCGAGGCCGCCGGACTCGATCGACTGCAGGGCCGCGTCGATCATCAGGGCGATCCCGGAGAGGTGCTGGACCGGCCCGTCGTGCAGGAAGAGCGCGATGCGCCGGCGCTCGTCCTGCTCGGCCGCGATCAGCCGCTCGAGCGAGTCCGTCTGCTCGGTCAATCGATGATGGCTTCGCGCAGCGCGATCGCGACGGCGTGCGTGCGGGTGTCCGCCTCGAGCTTCGTGAGGATGTGGCGGACGTGGCTCTTCACCGTCTCCTGCGAGATGAAGAGCTGCTTGGCGACGTCGGCGTTCGACATCCCGTCGGCGAGCAGCTGCAGGATCTCGCGCTCGCGCTGCGTCAGCATGTCGCCCTGGTCCTTGCTCAGGAAGGCCGGCATCAGCGCCGGGTCGACGTAGCCCTCGCCCTGCGCGACCTTCTCGATCGCGCGGACGAGCGTCTGGTGCGGCGCCTCCTTGAGGATGTAGCCCTTCGCGCCCGACTCGAGCCCGCGGCCGAGCAGCGAGCGCTCGGAGTACGCGGTGAAGATCAGCACCTTCGCGTCGGGCGCCTGCTCGGCCAGCAGCCTCGTCGCCTCGAGGCCGTCCATCCCGGGCATGCGCACGTCCATGATCACCACGTCGGGCTTGCGGCGCTGCGCGAGCTCGACCGCCGACGCGCCGTCGGCGGCCTCGCCGACCACGCGGATGTGCGGCGCGCGCGAGAGCGAGAGGCGCAGCCCCTCGCGGACCACCTCGTGGTCGTCGACGATCAGGGTGGTGATCTCGTCTGCCATGGGGGCGAGTCTACGGGGTGAATCGGCGGCTTCCTGCGACTGTCCTACCCCGGGATGAGGGAGAGCTGCCGTTCCGCGGGCGGCGGACGGAGCGGCTCCGGGCGGCGGTCGCGCACGCCGGCGGCCCGCGCGAGCTCGCGAACGGCGCTCCGCGCGGGCGCGGCGTCGCCGCTGCGGAGGTACGCGCGCCGCGCGTACAGACGCTCGTAGAGCGGCAGCAGCTGCGGCCAGTCGCGCGAGAGGCAGTCGAGGAAGTGCTCGCGCGTTCCGGGCTTGAGATAGAGCAGGTTCGCCCAGATCCCGCACGCGCCGGCGTCGCGCGCGGCGCGCACGACCTCCGCGAGCTGCTCGGGCCGGTCGGAGAGGCCGGGGAGCAGGGGCGCCATCCCGACCGACGCGCGGACGCCGGCGTCGACGAGCGTCCGCAGCGCGCGCAGCCGCTGCCGCGGCGGCGCGGTTCCCGGCTCGGTGGTGCGCCAGACGTCCGGGTCGAGCGTCGGCACCGAGAACGTCACCGACACGTCGGCGCGCCGCGACGCCTCGACCAGCACGTCGACGTCGCGGACGATCATCGGCCCGCGCGTGATGATCGAGAACGGGTTGGCCGCCTCGGCGAGGGCTTCGAGGCACGCGCGCGTGAGCCGGTACCGCCCTTCCGCCGGCTGGTACGGGTCGGTCGCGGCGCCGATCGCGACCGGCTCGTGCGCCCAGGAACGGCGGGCGAGCTCCTGCCGCAGCACCTCCGCCACGTTCACCTTCACGCGGATCGACGTGCCGTAGCGGTGGTCCGCCGGGCGGTCGGCGCGTTTCTCGAACGCGCGCACGTAGCAGAACGTGCAGCGGTGCACGCACCCCATGTACGGGTTCAGCGACCACGAGAACGGCATACCGCGCACGCGGTTGAGCGCGACCTTGCAGGGCTCCTCGCGGTACTCCGCCCGCATCCCGGGAGTATAGAACACACGTTCGCTCCGACCGCGACGCGGCTATACTCGAAGCGCTGATTCGCGTGGACGACGATCCGCCCAGTACCCGCGCGCCGAGGCGCGCTCGGACGTGACCTTCATCCTGGAGCTCGTCGCCCTCGCGGGGCTGATCCTGCTGAACGCGTTCTTCGTGGCGGCCGAATACGGCCTCGTCACCTCGCGCCGGACGCGGATCATGGAGCTGGAGCACGGCGGCAACCGCCGCGCCCGGGCGGTGCTGCGCATCACCGGCGACCCGCCGCGCTTCATCGCCGCCATGCAGCTCGGCGTCACGTTCGCCTCGCTGGCGATCGGCGCGCTGGGCGAGCAGGTGCTCGCCCACCGCTTCGACGCCTGGATGGCGAGCGTGCTCGCGGTGATCCTCGCGCTGCTGATCGTCACCTACCTCGAGGTCGTGATCGGCGAGCTCGTGCCGAAGGGCATCGCGCTCGGCCACCCCGAGCGGATGGCGCTCGCGGTGTCGACGCCGGTGCGCTGGTTCTTCCTCGTCTTCCGCCCGCTGATCTGGCTGCTGCAGTCCTCGAGCGAGGTCGTCCTGCGCGGCCTCGGGCTGGAGCCGCCCGGCGCCGACCACGAGGCGCACTCCGAGGCCGAGCTCCGCATGCTGCTCTCGAGCGCGGCCGAGCAGGGCGAGATCGAGCACGAGGAGCAGGAGATGGTCTACAAGGTTTTCGACTTCGCCGACAAGGAGGTCTCGGACGTGATGGTGCCGAGGCCCGAGGTGGTCGCGATCTCGATCGACCTGCCGCCGGCCGAGGCGCTGCAGGCCGTGCTCGAGTCGCCCTACACGCGCTATCCCGTCTACCGCGAGTCCCTCGACAACGTCGTCGGCGTCCTGCACGTGCGCGACCTGATCGAGGCGATGCACGACCGCGGCCTCGCCGCCGTCGACGTCGAGGAGCTCCTGCGTCCCGCGTACATGGTCCCCGAGACGAAGGACCTCGCCGCGCTGCTCACCGAGTTCCGGCGCACGAACCAGCACCTGGCCGTCGTCATCGACGAGTACGGCTCGGTGGAGGGGATCGTCACGCTCGAGGACCTCGTCGAGGAGATCGTCGGCGAGATCGAGGACGAGTTCGATCTCCCCGACGAGACGGTGGAGCGCGTCGACGACGACACGATCCGGATCGACGGCACGTTCCCGATCGACGACTTCAACGAGCAGTTCGACGTCGAGCTGCCGCACGAGGACTACCACACGGTCGCGGGCTTCGTCTTCGGCCTCCTCGGCCGCGGGGCCGAGCCCGGCGACGAGGTCGGCCACGACGGGCTCGTCTTCCGCGTCGACTCGATCGAGGGGCAGCGCATCGACCGGCTGACCGTGCAGTTCCGGCCGCAGGTCGGGCCTGCCCCGGCAGACGGGGATTGACCCCGCGCATACACTCGGGCGCGTGAGATGTCCCCTCGAAGAGCTGCGCGCGGTTCCCGAATCGCTGCCCGCGCCTCCGCCGGCGATGGCCGGCTACCTCGAGAAGGTGCGCGGGCGGGCGTACACGATCGGGGACGCGGACGTGGACGCGCTCCGCAGAGCCGGCATGACGGAGGACGAGATCTTCGAGCAGACGGTCGCGGCCGCGATCGGCGAGGGCTTCCGCCGCCTCGACGCGGCGCGGGAGGCGATCGGGTGAGGCTCGCGGTCGTCGACAGCGGGCACGAGCCGGCCGAGGCGGCGGTGCTCGAGCAGATCCGCGAGCGGAGCGGCGCCGAGCCGCTCGGCGTCGTGAAGACGCTGCTCTACCGGCCGGAGGTGTTCGGGCGACCGTTCTCGGAGGCCCTGCACGAGGCCATGCGAGGCGAGTCCGACTGGAGCCCGGGCGAGCGGGAGCTGTTCGCGGGCTTCACGTCGCTGCTCAACCAGTGCCCGTTCTGAACGGGCTCCCACGGCGCAGTTGCGTCGTACGCGCTCGGCGAGGAGGTCTGGGAGGCGGTGGTCGCCGACTGGCGGACGGCGCCGCTGCGGCCGGAGCTCCTCGCGACGCTCGCGTTCCTCGAGAAGCAGACGCTCCGGCCCGAGGAGCTCACGGCCGCCGACGCCGACGCGGTGCGCGCGGCGGGCGTCTCCGACCGGGCGCTCCTCGACGCGGCCACCGTCTGCGCGCTCTTCAACATGATCGTGCGGCTCGCCGACTCGTTCGGCTGGGACGTCCCCTCGTGGGAGCGCCTCACCGCCCGCGCGCCCGCGATGCTCGAGGGCGGCTACCTGCTCGGAGCGATCGGGACCCGTTAGACGCGCGTCCTTAGTTCACTACGTGAACTAAGGACGGGAGTTTGCTGTTTCGGAGTAGGATCGGCGCGTGATCGAGTTCCATCTCGACCCCCGCTCGGGCGTCGCCACCTACCTGCAGATCGTGCAGCAGGTGAAGGAGGCGCTGCGGCTGGGGACGATCGGCGTGGGCGACCAGCTGCCGACCGTCCGCGAGGTGGTCGCCGACCTGGCGATCAACCCGAACACGGTCGCGAAGGCGTACCGCGACCTCGAGCGCGAGGGGCTCGTCGTCGCGCGCCAGGGGCGCGGGACGTTCGTGGCGAACACGCTCGCGCCCGCGTCGCTCCGCCATCACGACGCGCTGCGCGCGCAACTCGAGCGGTGGCTCGCGGCCGCCGACGCCGCCGGCCTCGACGAGGAGAGCATCCGGGCGCTCATCTCCGCCACGCTGCGGGAGAAGCTGGCGCGACGCGTGGCATGAGATGAAGCCGGCGCTCGAAGCGCGGGGGCTCGGGAAGCGCTTTCGCCGCGAGTGGGGGCTCCGCGACTGCACGCTCGCGATCCCGCACGGCGCCGTCGTGGGCCTGGCGGGGCCGAACGCCGCCGGGAAGTCGACGCTGCTGGCGCTCGCCGTCGGGCTGCTCGCGCCGACCGAGGGCTCGATCTCGGTCCTCGGCCGCGACCCGCTGCGCGAGCCCGCGCTGCTCGCGGACGTCGGCTTCGTCGCGCAGGGGGCGCCGCTCTACCGCTCGTTCACGGTCGCCGATGCGATCGAGTTCGCACGGCGGACGAACACGCGCTGGGACGACGCGATCGTCGCCGGCCTCCTCACGAAGATCGACTCGCGCACCCGCGTCGCCGGCCTCTCGGCGGGCGACCGGGCGAGGCTCGCGCTCGCGCTCGTGCTCGGGAAGCGGCCGCGGCTGCTCCTGCTCGACGAGCCGTTCGCCGGCCTCGACCCGCTCGCCGGCCGCGAGTTCTTGCAGCTCCTGATGGACGGGGTCGCCGAGACCTCCGCGACGGTCGTGATCGCGTCGCACGTGATGGCCGACATCGAGCGCGTGTGCGACCACATCGTGCTGCTCACGGGCGGCGGCGTCCGGCTCGAGGGGAACGTCGAGGAGCTGCTCGACACGCACAGGATCCTCGTCGGGCCGCGGCGCCCGCTCGGGACGATCCGCGGCGTGCGCGAGATCGTGCGCGAGCGGCACAGCGGGCGCCAGCTGACGCTGCTCGCGGTCACGGACGGCCCCATCGTCGACGCGTCGTGGACGGTCGAGCCGATCGGGCTCGAGGAGCTCCTGCTCGCGTACATGGCGCCCGACCGCCTGCCGACGCCGCAGCCGCCGGAGAGGCTGCCGCTGCAATGGCATGGGTGACGTGGCGCCAGCACCGGTCGCAGCTCCTCGCCGCGACCGGGCTGCTCGCCGCGCTCGCGCTCGCCGCGCTCGGCACCCACGTGCCGATCAGCGCGGCCTACCACCGCGACGCGCTCTCCGGCTGCCTGCCGCCGTCGGCGCGGTCGGGCTGCGACATCATCGTCAGGCACTTCGAAGGCGAGTTCGACACGTGGGCGGCCGCCGTCCGCGGCCTCGCGGTGCTCCCCGCGCTCGTCGGCCTGTTCGTCGGCGCGCCGCTGCTCGCGCGCGAGCTCGAGCACGGCACCCACCGCTTCGCCTGGACGCAGGGGCTGACCCGCGGGCGCTGGCTGCTCTCGAAGACGGCGCTGCTGGCCGGCGCGACGCTGGTCGGCGGAATCGGCACGAGCGCCCTCGTCATGTGGTGGCGGGGACCCTTCGACACGCTCGAGGGGCGGATGGCGCCGAACGGGTTCGACATCGAGGGGCTCGTCGTTCCCGCGTACGCGCTCTTCGCGCTCGCGGTCGGCGTGCTGGCGGGGCTGCTCCTGCGGCGGACGGTGGCGGCGATGTCGGTGACGCTGGTCGTCTTCGCGGCCACCCGCCTCGCGGTGCTCGAGTTCCTGCGCCCGAACTTCCTCGCGCCGCTGCACCGCACGGTCGTCGCCGACGACAGCGGCCGGCGCATCGGCGACTGGGTGCTGAGCGACACGCTGGTCGACGCGGGCGGGCGCACGATCACGACGGGCCGCGAGGATCTCGCCGTGCTGCACGCGCAGCACGCCGGCATCGACCCGAACACGTACCTGGTGACGCTCGGCTGGAAGCGGGTCATCTCCTACCAGCCGAGCGGCCGCTTCTGGACGTTCCAGGCGCTCGAGGCAGGGCTCTTCGTGGCGCTCGCGGCGGCCGTGGTCGCCGTCGCGCTGTGGCTCGTGCGCCGCACGCCCACGTGACCGAGCAAATCGATCGTGCGGCGGCGCTGCGCCTCGCCGCCGTCGCCGCGGCCGCGGCGGCGACGCCGTCCGCCGCGCGCGCCGCGGCCGAGGCGGCGCGCTTCCCGCGTCCGCACCCGCGCTGGCGGTTCGTCTTCGTCAACCACGCGCTCACGAACCCGTTTTTCGTGCCCGCGAAGTACGGCAGCGCGGACGCGTCGTCGCTGCTCGGCGTGACCGCCGAGTGGACGGGCTCGACCTCGAGCGACGTCGGCCAGATGGTGAAGGCGATGAAGCGCGCGATCGACGAGCGCGCCGACGGCATCGCGCTGTCGATCATCGACCCGACGGCGTTCGACGGCCTCACCGCGCTGGCGCTGCGCCGCGGCATTCCGGTCGTCGCCTACAACGCCGACGGCGGCAAGGCGAACCGCCGGCTCGCCTACATCGGCCAGGACAACTACCAGTCCGGCCTCGAGCTCGGCGCGCGGATCGTCGGCCTCGTCACGACCGGCGACGTCTACCTGTTCATCGCCACGCCGAACCAGCAGAACATCCAACCGCGCATCGACGGCGCGCTCGACGCCATCCGCGACTCGGGGGCGCCGATCCGCGTGCACGTGGTCGCGAGCGGGGTGGACGTGGGCACCGAGCGGAAGCGGATCGAGGCGACGTACCGCGCGCACACGCGGCTGCGCGGCCTGTTCGCGGTCGACGCCGGCTCGACCCAGGGCGTCGCGGAGGTGATGCGGGCGCACGCCCTGCACGGCCGCGGCGTGCGGGCGGGCGGCTACGACCTGCTGCCGGTCACGCTGCAGGCGATCCACGACCGCGACCTCGACTTCAGCATCGACCAGCAGCCCTACCTGCAGGGCTTCCTGCCGGTGCTGCAGCTCTTCCTGCACCGCTACACCGGCGGGCTCGTCGCGCCGGCCGACACGAACACCGGCCTCAACTTCGTCACCCGGCAGACGGTGGGCCGCTATCTGACGACGCGGAGCCGCTACGAGGGGAGCTCGGCCGCCGAGCGCTATCCGGTCGCCCGCAAGGGTTGAACTATTCCCCTAGGAGAGTAGGATTGGCGCGTTTCGGCCCGTCAGGCACGAGGAGGAGGCAACGAGCGTGAGGAAGCTTTCCCGGAAGTGGGTCGCGATCCTGGGCGTGCTCGCCCTGGTCGCGGCCGCCGTCGCAGCAGGCGCGGCGGCGAGCACCAAGAAGAAGAGCGCCAACATCGAGGTCTGCGTCCTGCTTCCGGACACCAAGTCGTCCGTGCGCTGGGTGCAGTTCGACGCGCCCGACATCGCAAAGGCCCTCAAGGCCGCCGGCGTCACGTACTCGATCAACAACGCCTTGAACGACCCGCTGAAGCAGAAGGCGCAGGCGCAGGCCTGCCTGGCGGCGGGCGCCAAGGTCGTGATCGAGACGGCGCTCGACAACGGCTCGGCCTCGTCGATCGAGAAGCTCTTCACCTCGAAGGGCGGCAAGGCGATCGACTACGACCGCCAGGTCACGGGCGGCAGCGCCTCGGTCTACGTCACGTTCGACGGCAAGGCGGTCGGCGAGGCGCAGGCCAAGGGCGTCATCGCCGCGATGAAGGCGAACGGCACCTACAAGGGCGGCACCGTCGCCGAGCTGTGGGGCGGCCAGACCGACCAGAACGCGTTCTGGTTCAAGAGCGGCAACGACGCCGTCTTCAACCCGCTCTTCAAGAGCGGCGCGCTGAAGAAGGGCCCGCAGCAGTTCGTGCCCGACTGGGACGCGAACAACGCGGCGACCATCTTCAACCAGATGCTCGTGAAGACGAACAACAACATCCAGGGCGTGCTGGCGGCGAACGACAACATCGCCGGCGCCGTGGTCGCCGACCTGAAGGCGAAGCACCTGAAGCCGATCCCGCTGAGCGGGCAGGACACGACCGCGCAGGGTGTCCAGTACATCCTGGCCGGCTGGCAGAGCGGCACGGTCTACAAGTACGTGCCGAGCGAGGCCAACGCGGCTGCCGCCGCGGCCGTCGCGCTGCTGCACGGCAAGAAGCCGAAGACGAACGGCTTCCGGATGAACGGCAGCAAGAAGGAGCCGACGCTCGCGCTGCCGGTGCAGTGGATCACGAAGAAGAACTACAAGCAGCTCTTCGCCCAGCACTGGCTGAAGAAGAGCCAGGTCTGCATCGGGCAGTACGCGAAGTACTGCAAGTAACGAAGTCGAAGTAGGATCGGAACGAGCGGTGGGGGTGTCCCGGCAGGGACGCCCCCACCGGGATCGAACGCCGGAAGGCTCGATGGCAGACACCCCGCTCCTCCAGCTCCGGGACATCTCGAAGTCGTTCGGCTCCGTGCAGGCGCTGAACGGCGTTGACTTCGAGGTGAACACGGGGGAGGTGATGGCGCTCGTCGGCGACAACGGCGCCGGCAAGTCGACGCTCGTCAAGTGCATCGCCGGCACGCACACGCCCGACGGCGGCCGGATCCTCTTCGAGGGCCGCGACGTGCACATCCACAGCCCGAAGGACGCGGCGCGGCTCGGGATCGAGGTCGTCTACCAGGATCTCGCGCTCTGCGACAACCTCGACGTCGTCCAGAACATGTACCTCGGCCGCGAGGCGCAGCGCTTCCAGATCCTGAACGAGGCGACGATGGAGCATCACACGTCCGAGACGCTCGGCTCCCTCGCCGTCACCACGATCAAGTCGGTGCGGCAGACCGTCGCGACGCTCTCGGGCGGTCAGCGCCAGTCGGTCGCGGTCGCCCGCGCCGTGATGTGGAACTCGAAGCTCGTCATCCTCGACGAGCCGACGGCCGCGCTCGGCGTCGCGCAGACGGAGCAGGTGCTCGAGCTCGTGCGCCGGCTCGGGCAGCAGGGGCTCGGCGTCATCCTGATCTCGCACAACCTCCACGACGTGTTCGAGACTGCTGACCGGATCACGGTGCTGCGGCTCGGCCGGAACGTCGGCATCTTCGAGCGCCGGTCGACGACGCAGCAGGCGGTCGTCGAGGCGATCACCGCTGGCGTGCCGACGCGCGTGGCCGGCATCCCGTCGACCGCGGGAGCCGAGGCGTGACCACGGCGGATGTCGTCGGGCCCGATCGGGCGAAGCCGCTCGAGGAGGAGCAGCTCGCCGGGGGCCTGCGCGGCCTCTACGAACGCGCGTGGCTCAACCTGCGCACCGGCAACCTCGGCCCGGTGCCGATCATCGTCGGCGAGATCGTCGTCGTCATCATCTTCGGCTTCACCGCGACGAACTTCTTCACCTCGGTCAACTTCGTCAACCTGATCGAGGAGACCGCGGGCACGGCGATGCTCGCGTTCGGCGTCGTGTTCGTGCTGCTGCTCGGCGAGATCGATCTCTCGATCGGCTACCTCGCCGGCATCGGCGCGCTGATCGTGGCGGAGCTGCAGCTACCGGGCAGCGCCCAGCACATGAACGGCATCCTCGCGATGCTGCTCGCCGTCCTCGCGGTCGCCCTGATCGGCGGGGTGCAGGGCTCGATCGTCGCGTTCGTCGGCGTGCCGTCGTTCGTGGTCACGCTCGCCGGCTTCCTGATCTGGCAGGGCGTGATCCTGAACAAGCTCGAGCAGCGCGGCACGATCATCATCCAGGACCGCTGGATCAACTACACCGACCTCTACATCTTCTCCCACTTTGCCGGCTGGCTGATCGCGGGGTTCTTCACCGTGCTCTACCCGATCAGCATCCTCTACAAGACGATCGTCGCGCGCGGCACGCAGATCGCGCAGCAGAACTGGCTGCTCGTCGGCGTGAAGGCCGTCGGCATCGCGATCGCCTCCTTCGGCACCGTCGCGATCTGCAACCACGGCAAGATCATCAGCAGCCCCGAGGGCCTGCCGCTCGCGGGCGTGATCATCGTCTTCTTCTTCGTGCTGCTGACGTTCCTCGCGAAGTGGACGACGTTCGGCCGCCACGTCTACGCGGTGGGCGGCAACGCCGAGGCGGCTCGGCGCGCCGGCATCAACGTCCCGCGCATCCGCGTGCTGGTGTTCATGATCTCGGGCGCGACCGCCGGCATCGGCGGCATCATCTTCGCCGCGCAGGTGAACTCGGTCGCGCTGACGTTCCCGCCCGGGAACCTGCTGCTGAACGCGATCGCGTCGGCGGTCATCGGCGGCGTCTCGCTGTTCGGCGGGCGGGGCGAGGTGCGCGGGGCGCTGCTCGGCGCGCTCCTGATTGGGACGCTCCAGAACGGCCTGAACACCGCGAACGTCTCGAACGGCTGGATCTACATCGTCACCGGCCTCGTGCTGCTCGCGGCCGTGACGCTCGACACCGTCGCCCGCCGCCTGCAGGCCCGCTCGGGCCGCTGACCCGCGTCCTTAGGACGTCGCAGACGTCCTAAGGACGAGAGTTTCGAAGTTTTGCCAGCGCGAGCCTCGCCACGCGGTCGCCGACGCGCCGGCCCTCGGCGGCGTCGGCCGGCAGCTCGACGCCCTCTTCGACGCCGTACCGGCACCGGCCTCGTGCTGCTCGCGGCCGTGACGCTCGACACCGTCGCCCGCCGCCTCCAGGCCCGCTCGGGCCGCTGACCCGCGTCCTTAGGACGTCGCAGACGTCCTAAGGACGAGAGTTTCGAAGTTTCGCCAGCGCCAGCCTCGCCACGCGGTCGCCGATCCGCCGGCCTTCTGCGGCGTCGGCCGGCAGCTCGACGCCCTCCTCGACGCCGTACCGGCTCGCCGCCGCGGCGCGCCCGGCGAACGAGCGGCCGGTGAGCGCGCGGACGACGTTCTCCGCCGCCGACGCGAACGCCGCGTCGGCCGACGGCCAGCCCGGCGAGGAGGGCGTCGCGCCGGGAGGCGTCCAGCGCGAGCCCGACACCCACCGGCCGCGCAGGCGGACCTGGGTGTCGGGCGGCCACGGCCGCGTCAGCCCGTGGACGATCGGCAGCTCGCCGTTGAACGCGAGGTAGCGGATCATCGAGATCGGCCGCGGCGCGTCGTAGCGCCGCTTCGCCGCCCAGACGGAGACGGCCGCATCGTTCAGGGCGCCGTTCAGGGCGAGGTCGAGCCTCACGTCCCGGGCCAGGTCGGCGCCCGGCAGCGCGTCGAGCGCGGCGTTCCAGCCCGCGGGCGAGCCGTCGACCGGCCGCGGCGCCCCCGGAGCGGCGGTGGCGCGGATCGCCGCGAGCGCGGCGTCGCGGTAGGCGCTGCCGGACGGATCGCCGAGCGGCGGCGCGCCGACCGCGACCTTGCCCGCGAACGTCGTCACACGGCCCCACTGGGAGCCGACGAACGTCTGCACCTGCGCCGGCACGGCGCCCGACCCGCGCGGCGACACCTGCGCCAGGGCGAGCGGCTGCCAGAACGTCGCGTCGTGCACCGTCGAGCCCGACTGCGCGACGACGAGCGGCTGGTTCTGCGCCGCGAACGTCGGATCGGCGTAGTGGAGCGCCTCGTCGGAGCCGTCGCGTCTCCCGGCCGCGATCGACGCGCGGGCGATCCGGTTGCCGAGCGCCGCGCCGCCGCCGCCCGTCGAGGTGAAGTCGGGCGAGTAGCAGAACGCGCGCAGCTGCCTCGTCAGGAGCGCGAACGTGCGGGCGAGGTTCGCGTCGTACGAGGCACGCCACACGAGCAGGCGGTAGGCGGCGT
Organism: Gaiellaceae bacterium; assembly: GCA_035652835.1. Lineage (GTDB taxonomy): Bacteria > Actinomycetota > Thermoleophilia > Gaiellales > Gaiellaceae > PALSA-600. The sequence continues at coordinate 67,695 of DASRDA010000041.1, read as the reverse complement.
AGCTGATCGCCGCGGTCCGGGCGGACGGCGTGCGCGCGAGCCGGTAGGCCCGGGCGACCGCCGCCGAGACGTCGAAGAGGTTTCGCGCCTGCACCGGCTCGGGCGCGTTTCCCGCGCGCAGCGCCGCGACGGCGGCGTCGTCCCAGATCCGTGCGACCGAGCGGCCTCGCGGGAGGTTCGGCGAGCACCCGGCGAGCGTGGGGCTCGCGGGAGTGGGCGCGACGGCCGCACGGGACGGCGGCACGGCGACCGTGACGATCCGATCCGCGCGCACGTTTCGCAGGGAGCTCCGCCCGCCCCACGGGTACCGCACCGTCAACCGGGCGACGCGCGTCGCCGCCCCCAGCCCGAGGTGGACGCGCGGGTCCTCCGACGAGAGGTAGCTGCTGCCCGCCTGCACGTCGCGCGACAGCGTGCGGCCGTCCGGCAGCACGGCCGTCACCACGGCGCCCGGAGCGAAGCGGGAGAGGGCGACGTCGAGCCAGTGGCCGCTCCGGCCGCTCGAACGGAGGAGCACCAGCCGGCCGCCGATCGTGTTCACGGCGACGTCCATGCGGCCGTCGTTGCCGGCGTCCGCGGCGGCCAGGCCGCGGCCGTTCAGCGCGACGTCGCCGAGGGCGCCGGTGGCGTCGCCGAACCCGTCGCCGCCCGCCGGCGCGAGGATGCGCACCGGCTCGGCGTCCTTCGCCAGGCTCGTCACCGGGATCGCGCCCGCGGTCAGCACGAGATCGGGGTTCCCGGAGTTGGCGAGGTCGACGAAGGACGCGCCCCAGCCGGCGAAGCCGGTTCCCAGCGCGCGGTCGAACGCGGGGCGCGCGTTCGCGAAGCGGCCGGAGGCGGCGAGGCGGTACGCGGCCGAGGGCTCGCCGCGCGAGTTCGTGACGAAGAGGTCTCCGTCGGCCCCCGCGACGCCCATCCCGGCGAACGGATCGGCGACGCCGGCGGCCGCGGCGCGCTCCTCGAACCGGAACCCGAGCCCTGCGGGGTCCGCGGCCGCGCCGCCGGGCCAGGGGACGTTCACGTAGAGCTGGTTCGGATCCTCGTCGTTCGCGACGTAGAGATCCGGGCGGCCGTCGCCGTTGACGTCGAGGAACAGCGCCCCGAGCCCGTGGCGGAAGTCGGCCGCCTCGAGCCCCGCCTGCACGCCGACCTCGCGGAAGCGCGCGCGGCCGTCGTGGCCGTTCCCCTCGTTGAGGAAGAGCAGGTCGCGGACGCCGGCGACGTTCGTCGGGAAGCCGGCGAACGAGCCGGGCACGGGCTCGTTAGGATCGGCGTAGCCGGCGACGAACAGGTCGGGCCGCCCGTCGCCGTTCACGTCGGCCACGGCGGCGCCCGTGTACCAGCCGTTCGCCGGCAGCGCCTCGTGCGCGAACGTGCCGTCGCCGCGGTTCCAGAGGACCTCGACGCCGGTCGTCGTGGTGACGACGAGGTCGGTGCGGCCGTCGCCGTTCAGGTCGGCGGCCACGCAGCCGTCCCCCTGCACCGCGAGGTCGGCGTGCGCACGGCGGCTGACGTCGTGGAACGTCCCGTGCCGGTTCTCGAAGAGCGCGGAGCGCGGCAGGCCGCCGCGGGCGTCCCACCGCGCCACGTCGTCGCTCGCGTACGAGTTGACGGCGAAGAGGTCGAGCCAGCCGTCGCCGTTGTAGTCGAGCCAGCAGACCCCGCCGCCCATCATCGCCTTCGTCTCGCTCGACATGCCGAAGCGGAACGAGCCCTGGCGGAAGTCGAGGCCGACCGCGGACGCGACGTTGCGCAGGCGGACGCCGGCGAGCGCGCCGCTCGTCGCGGCCGGCGCCGCGACGCGCGCCGAAGCGCCGCCGACGAGCGACCAGGCGCCGGTCGCCGACGGCTGGAGACGGTACGTGCGTCCGCCCAGCGCCGCGACCGCCACGGGCGGGGACTGGTCGCTGCCCGGCTCGAGGTGGATGCGCAGGGTCTCTCCGCGCGGCGCGCTGCGCGCCGCGGGCAGGGCGTCCGCGATCAGCTCGGCGGTGCGGCGGTCGAGCGGCGTCTGGACGCCCGGGGACGGGAGGATCGCGATCGGCGGGAGCGCCGCGGCCGGTGGGCGCGCGGCGGCGACCGTGGTCGCGGGCGCCGTCACGAGGACCGCGACCGCGGCGTACGCCGCCGCCGCGAGCGCGGCTGCCGCGACGACGCGCCGCCGGTCGACGGCGACGGGCAGGGCGCGCAGGATCGTCTGCGCGACGCAGACGATCGCCAGCGAGGCCAGCAGCGCCACCTTGGCGGCGAACTCCGTGCGCGTCGGCGCGATCAGCACTGACGCGAGCACGCCGAGCGCGACTCCGTACGCCAGCCGCGCGCGCACGTCGCGCGGCGCGGTGCGCGGGTCGGTGATCATGAAGAACAGGAACACGAGCACCTCGGGCGAGGTGACGAGGAGCCACCAGAAGGAGAAGCCCTCGATCGGCCCGAGGTGCCAGCGCGCGGTCATCGCGTGGCCCGCGAGCGCGAGCCCTCCGATCCCCACCGCGAACGAGGCCCAGAACGAGAGCGCGACGCGCAGCAGCCTCAGGCGCGAGAGGATCGCGAAGCCGCCGGTGACGATGATCGCGAGCGCGAGCGCCATCCACCACGACATCGGCCCCCACCAGAAGTCGAGCGGCTCGACGCGGTTGCGCCCGAGTGCGAGGAAGCAGACGACGAGGCCGATGTTCGACGGGTTGAAGACGTGCTCGCCGCGCCACGCGATCACGTGCTTGGAGAGGAGCGAGCCGCCCGCCGTCAGCGCGTAGATCCACCAGCCGTGCAGCGTCCACCAGTCGCCGTGCCGCGTGCCGTTCACCCGCAGCACGAAGGCGACGCCGTTGCCGGTGAGGAGCGCGCTCGCCGGCCACATGATCACGTGCTGCCTCCGCAGCGTGATGGCCACCTCGAGCACGGCGCAGGTTCCGAGGCAGACGAGGATCTGGGCGATCGAGAGGCTGAAGTGGAACGCGACCTGGCCGAGGACCTGCAGCGAGGTGATCGTCGCGGCGAGGTGGAGGCGCGGGTCGCGGAGCTTCGGCAGCAGGACGGGGTAGGTCGTCCCGCGGATCGCGACGGCGGCCATGCGGCCCCAATGTACTGCGGTCGCAGTGGAATTACGAGCGGGCCAGGAGATCGAAGCTGTTTCCTGACGGAGTCAGGAAACAGCTTCCAGGGTCACGGGTTCCCCGGTCGTCGCCGAGCGGTGGAGCGCCTCGAGGACACGTGACTGGGCCACCGCGTCCTCCCGGCCGAGCAGGAGCTCGGCCTCGCCGCGGATCGCGGCGCTCACGTTCTCGAGCTCGAGCCGGTACGAGTCCTCGTGGTCGAGCTCGATCCGCTCGACGCTCCCGTCGTCGTACCGCAGCTCGATGCCGGGGACGTCGACGTGGAACGGGTCGTCGACGAACAGCGAGCCCTCGCTGCCGATCGCCTCCAGCTCGTCGCGCTCGACGAGCGCGGTGCCGCAGTCGAAGAGCGCCAGCACGTCGTCCGGAAAGCGCATCGTCGCGGCGACGACCCAGTCGGTGTCGGTGGGGCCGTACCACGCCTCGGCCCACACGCGCTCCGGCTCTCCGGCGAGCAGCCGCGACGCCGAGACGTTGTAACAGCCGACGTCCATCAGCGCACCGCCCTCGACGTCGCTCCGCAGGCGGATGTTCGTGTCGTCGTACAGACCGTAGCCGAACGTCGAGCGCACGAGCCGGAGGTCGCCGATCGCACCCTCGTCGACGAGCTCGACGATGCGGGCCGTCTGCGGGTTGTGCCGGTACATGAACGCCTCGCTGAGCAGCCGGCCGTTGCGCTCGGCGGCGTCGAACGCGGCCACGACCTCCTCCGGTTGCCGCGACAGCGGCTTCTCGCAGAGCACATGCTTGCCGGCGTCGAGGGCCCGGATCGACCACTCGCAGTGCAGGGTGTTCGGCAGGGAGATGTAGACCGCGTCGATCTCCGGGTCGGCGAGGAGCGCCTCGTAGGAGCCGTACGCGCGGGGGATGCCCCACTTCTGGGCGTACGTGTCCGCGCGCTTCTGCGTCCGGCTCGCCACCGCCACGAGCTCGACCATCTCGGAGGCCTGCGCGGCCGGGATCACCTTTCGGTTGATGTCCGCGGTGGACACGATCCCCCACGTGACCGGCGGGCCGTTCGCCATCCGCCTACTATCGCGCAATGGCGGAGATCGGCGTCGGCATGCTCGGGTACGCCTTCATGGGCAAGGCGCACTCGAACGCCTTCCGCAAGATCGCGTACATGACGTGGCCGCCGCCGCTCGAGCCGAGGCTCGTCGGCATCGCCGGCCGCAACGCGGCGGCCGTCGAGGAGGCCGCGCGCCGCTACGGCTACGAGTACGCCACCGACGACTGGCGCCGGCTCGTCGCCGACGAGCGCATCGGCCTCTTCGACAACGGCGGCCCGAACGCCGTCCACGCCGAGCCGACGATCGCCGCCGCCGAGGCGGGCAAGCACGTCGTCTGCGAGAAGCCGCTCGGGCGCGACGCCGACGAGAGCTTCGAGATCTGGCAGCGCGTCGCCGCGACCGGCGTGAAGCACCTGTGCGCCTTCAACTACCGCTTCGTGCCGGCGGTGCGCCTCGCGCGCGAGCTGGTCGAGGCAGGCGAGCTCGGGGAGGTGCGGCACTTCCGGGCGCGCTACCTGCAGGACTGGGGCGACGACCCGTCGCTCGACACGTGGCGCTTCGACGCGGACGCGGCCGGGTCGGGCGCGCTCGGCGACCTGATGGCGCACGTCGTCGACCTCGCGCGCTTCCTGAACGGCGAGATCGACGCCGTGATGGGCTTCACGAAGACCTTCCTGCCTGGCCGCGCCGTCGACGACGCGGTCGAGGCCGCCGTCGAGTTCGCGAACGGCTCGGTGGGCACCTTCGAGGCGACGCGCTTCGCCCACGGCCGCCGCAACGCGCTGCAGTGGGAGATCAACGGCACGAAGGGCGCGCTCGCGTTCGACATGGAGCGCATGAACGAGCTGCAGGTCTTCCGCGCCGACGGCGACCGCGCCCGCGGCTTCACGACGGTGCTCGTCTCCGAGGCTGCGCACCCGTTCTGGGAGCACTGGTGGCCGCCCGGCCACATCATCGGCTGGGGCGACACGTTCGTGCACGAGCTCCACCACATGCTCGCCGCGATCGCCGGGGACTCGGACGTCGCCCCCTACGGCGCGACCTTCGAGGACGGTTACCGCGCGGCCGAGGTCTGCGACGCGATCGTCCGCTCCGGCGCCTCCGGCACCCGCGAGCGCGTCGCCTACCGAGGTGTCTGATACGTCACGGTGTCAGGCACCGTCACGGAGGTGCAACACCGCTCCGTCGGAGGCGGGGCCGACGAGCGCGCGGTAGCGGCCGAGCACGCCGGGCAGCTCGGGCTGCTGCGGCGGCGTCCAGGCGGCGAGCCGCGCGGCCAGCTCGGCGTCGCCGACCTCCAGCGTGAGGCTGTCCTCGTCGGCGTCGATCGAGATGGTGTCGCCGTCTCGCACGACCGCCAGCGGGCCGCCGCGGTACGCCTCGGGCGTGACGTAGCCGACCATCAGCCCGCGCGTCGCGCCCGAGAAGCGCCCGTCGGTGACGAGCGCCACGGTGTCCTCGAGCCCTGCGCCGACGACCGAGGCGCTCACGCTCAGCATCTCGCGCATCCCCGGCCCGCCGGCCGGCCCCTCGTAGCGCACGACGAGCACGTCTCCCGCACGGACGGCGCCCGCACGCACCGCCGCCGTGCAGGCCTCCTCGCCGTCGAACACGCGCGCCGGGCCGCGGTGGGCACGGCGGCCGGTGAGCTTCAGCAGCGCACCGCCCGGTGCGAGGTTGCCGCGCAGCGCGTGCAGCGCGCCGGTCCGCCCGCGCGGGCGTGCGAACGGGAACAGCACCTCGCCGTCGGGCTCGGCCGCGTCGCGCGTCGCGTCCGCGAGGCTCGGGCCGCCGACCGTCGGCGCGTCGCCGTCGAGGAGCCCGCCCCGCACGAGCTCGCGGATGACGGTGGCGGTGCCGCCGGCGCGGTGGAAGTCCTCGGCGGCGTAGGCGCCCGACGGCACGAGGCTCGCCAGCACCGGCGTGCGCGCCGCGACCTGCGCGAGATCGTCGAGCGTCACGTCGGCGCCCGCCTCCCGCGCGATCGCGAGCAGGTGCAGGACGGCGTTCGTCGACCCGGCGGTGGCGGCGACGCCCGCCATCGCGTTCAGGATCGCGCGCCGGTCGAGGAAGGCGCGCGCCGCGAGCCCGTCCCCGGCCAGACCGGCGGCCAGCGCCCCCGCCCGGCGCGCAGCCTCGCCCTTCGCCTCGAGGTCGTCGGCGGCGACGAAGCCGTCGCCGATCGCCCCGAGCCCCAGGCAGTCGACAGCGACCGCCATCGTGCTCGCCGTGAAGTGGCCGGCGCACGTTCCGCTGCCGGGGCACGCGACGCGCTCGAGCTCGTCGAGCTCGGCGCGCGAGAGCAGCCCGCGTTCCTCGGCGCCGACTCCCTCCCAGACGTCCTGGATCGTCACGCGCCGGCCGTTCAGGCGCCCGGCGCGCATCGGGCCGCTGCAGAGGACGACGGCCGGCTTGTCGACCCGGGCCAGCGCCATCAGCGCCGCGGGCACGGTCTTGTCGCAGCCGACGATGCACACCAGGGCGTCGAAGTCGTGCGCCTGGACCATCAGCTCGATCGAGTCGGCGATCACCTCGCGCGAGACGAGCGAGGCGCGCATGCCGGGCGTCGCCTGCGACTGGTTGTCGGAGACCGCGATCGTGTTGAAGGCGAGAGCGACACCGCCCGCCGCCTCGACTCCGGCCGCCGCGTGCCGCGCGAGCTCGAGCTGATTCAGATTGCACGGCATCGTCTGCGTCCACGTCGAGACGACGCCGACGATCGGCCCGTCGAGGCGCGCCGGGTCGATTCCCATCGCGCGGAAGTGCGCGCGGGCGCCCGCGCGCGACGCTCCGGCGGCGAGCTCCTCGCGCGCGCGCCGTCGGAGCCGGTCGTCCACGGGGCGAGTGTACGCTCGGCCACCGTGAGGGACTGGGACCCGCGCCCCGACCTCGAGGCGGCCGCGGCGCTCGGGGACGAATTACGGGCGCTCGGCTACGACGAGGACGCGATCGTCGCGCGGCTCGGCGACGACGGGCCGGCCGCCGATCGCGCCGACGCGCCGCTGCACGCCCGGCGACTCGGCAACGGGGAGCTCGACGACACCATGCGCCTGCTCCTCCTGCAGCGACCCGTGCCTCGCGGGCGCGTGTCGTTCGCAGAGGAGCTGCTCGCGCTGGGACTGGCGGTCGACGACGGCGGCGAGCTCGTCCCGCGCGGGCGGGTCGTGCCGACGGAAGGCGTCTACCTCGCGTTCGACGGCTTCTCCGAAGGGCTGGCCGACCCGCCGGGGTGGGTCGCGAGCTTCACGCCGACCTCCTACTGGCTCGCCTGCCTCACGCCGCGGCCGCGTGCGCGGCGTGCGCTCGACGTCGGCACCGGCAACGGCGCGCACGCCCTGTTCGCGGCGCGCCACGCCGACCGCGTCGTCGCAACGGACGTCAACCCGCGTGCGGTCGCGTTCGCCGCGATCGGCGCGGCGCTCAACCGCCTCGAGAACGTCGAGACCCGCGTCGGCAGCCTCTTCGAGCCCGTCGCCGGCGAGACGTTCGACCTCGTCACCTGCAACGCGCCGTACGTCGTCTCGCCGGAGCGGCGCTGGCAGTACCGCGACGCCGGCGCGCGCGGCGACGCGTTCTCGGAGGCGGTCGTGCGCGCCGCGGTCGCACATCTCGCCGACGGCGGATATGCGTCACTCGTCGTCAGCTGGCTCGGAGCCTCGGAGGAGGATCCCGACGCGCACGTGCAGGACTGGCTGCGCGGGAGCGGCTGCGACGCCTGGCTGCTCGGCCTGCGCGGCAGCGACCCGCTCGAGCACGCCGCGGCCTGGACGGACCACCTCGCGGGCGATCCCGCCGCGTACGAGGAGGCGCTCGACCGCTGGACCGGTTACCTGGAGGAGCTCGGCGCCGAGTGGGTGACCGAGGGCGTCGTCGTCCTGCGGAAGCGCGCGGGCGGCGTGCACGGGCTGCGCGCCGACCCCGTCGACGAGGACGAGCTCGAGCACGCGGGTGCGCAGGCGCTCCGGGTGCTCGACGGGCTGGCGCTGCTCGCGCGGGGCGAGGCCGCGGGGCGCCGCTTCCACCTCGTCGACACGGCCGGCTTCCTCGAGGAGCTCGACCGCGACGGCGACGTCGTCGAGACGACGCTCGTCCTCGACGAGGGCACCCATCCCGAGCTCGAGCTCGATCCCGAGGACGTCGACATCCTCACGGCCCCGGACGGCATCGCCGTCGAGAGCGTGGGCGAGGAGTTGCTGCGAGAGCTGCTCGAGCTCGGGTTTCTCGACGTATAGGGAGTCAGGCGGTCTCGAACGCGGGCAGCGGGAGCCCGTAGCGCGCTGCGAGCGCCTCGACGTCGCGGCGGTGCGCCGCGTCGAGCGCGTAGCCGGTCGAGTGGTTGACGAGCACCACCTCCGGCGTGAGGCACGGCACGGCGCGTCCTTCGACGCGGCCGGCGCCGGCGAAGCCGGCCGCGGGATAGATCCAGTCGCCGCCGTTCTCGAGCCGGTACACGCCGTCGCCGGTCGGCGTGCGGGCGAACGGATGGACGTCGACCTGGTGGCCCTCGGCGTCGACCAGCTCGAAGCTCTGCGGCGGGCCGCCGCGGGCGACCGCGTAGCCGTGCGCGGCGAGCGCCGCCACGAGACGCGGGCAGTCCTCGAGCGGCACGACCACGTCGAGGTCGTCGTGCGGACGGGTCTGTTCGCCGAGCAGCGAGTCGACGGCCCAGCCGCCGTCGAGCCACACGCCGACGCCGCGGCTCCGCAGATGCTCGACCAGGTCGACGACGCGCGGGCCGTCCATGTCCGCCTGCGGGTCGCGGCCGCGTCCGCTCCTGGCCGTCTCAGACCTTCTTCCCCGGGTTCAGGAGCCCCTTCGGGTCGAACGCCTGCTTCACGCGCCGGTGCAGGTCGTAGCCGGTGGCGCCGAGCTGCCGTTCGAGCTGGCCGCGCTTCAGCCATCCGATGCCGTGCTCGCCGGTCACCGTGCCGCCGAGGCGCAGCGCGAGGTCGAACAGCTCGTGGCACGCGTCGTCGGCACGCCGCTGCTCGTCCGCGTCGTCGGCGGCGAAGAGGAACGTCGAGTGGATGTTGCCGTCGCCGGCATGTCCGAACGACAGCGCCGGCACGCCGTGGCGCTCGCCGATCGCGAGCGTCTCCCGCGCGACGTCGCGGAGCCGGTCGAGCGGGACGGCGACGTCCTCGCTGAACGCACCGCCGCGCTGCGCGAGGATCGCGAAGGCGACGCCCGCCCGCCAGCGCCAGAGCTCGGCCACCTCGGAGGGCTGCGACGGCGCGTGCACCGCGACCGCGTCCTCCGCCAGCGCCTCCCGAAGCTCCGCCGCGGCGCGGCGCGCCTCGCCGGCCGCGCCGTCGGCCTCCGCGATCACCATGAACGCGCCGCCCTGCGGCAGGCCGAAGGGGTAGGCGGCGCCGGAGATGCCGAGCGTGACCTCGTCGAGGTACTCGACCGCGGAGGCCACGACACCGGAGGCGAGCACGCGCTCGATCGCGGACACGCCGGCGTCGACGTCGCGGTAGAGCCCGACGACCGGCAGCTCGAGCTCGGGCGCGGGGACGAGCCGCAGCCACGCGGCCGTGACCAGCCCGAGGGTTCCCTCGGAGCCGACGAGCAGGCTCTTCACGTCGTAGCCGGCGACGTCCTTGCGCAGCGGCCCGCCGACCGTCACGACCTCGCCGGGCGGGATCACCGCCTCGAGCCCCGTCACCCAGTGGCCTGTGACGCCGTACTTGAACGCGTGCGGTCCGCCCGCGTTGCAGGCGATGTTGCCGCCGATCTGCGAGAGCTCGGCCGCGCCGGGATCCGGCGGGAAGCGCAGGCCGTTCTCGCGCGCCAGCCGCTGCACGTCCGCCGTCGTCACGCCCGCCTCGACGTGCATGCGCCAGAGCAGCGGGTCGAAGGCGCGCACGCGGTTCAGGCGCTCGAAGCCGATCACGATCCCGCCCTCGACCGGAATCGCGCCGCCGGCCAGCCCGGTGCCGCCGCCGCGCGCGGTGAGCGGGACGTCGTGCTCGTAGCACCAGCGGACGACCGCCGCGACCTCCTCTGTCGTGGACGGCAGCACGACGGCGTCCGCGTGCCCCTGCACGCCGCGCCCCATCAGGTCGGCGAGGAACCGCCCCTCCGGCTCGACGATCGCCTCGCGCGGCACGATCTCTCTTAAGCCCACGTTACGACTCTACGGCGACCGCGGCCGCGGGCGCGCCGGGGCTAGGCTGCACCGACCCCCACGACTCGAGGAGGGAGATGAAGCTCGTCCTGCTCGCCGCGCTCGCCGCGGCTCTCGCTGCGCCGGCCGCCTTCGCCGGCACGACCACGCTCACCGGGACCGTCGGCCCCGGCTTCACGATCACCCTGAAGAACGGCTCGGCGAAGGTGACCAAGCTGAAGGCGGGCACCTACACGATCAAGGTCGCCGACAAGTCGAAGATCCACAACTTCCACCTCGTCGGCCCCGGCGTGAACAAGAAGACGGCCGTCGCCTTCGTGGGCAGCGCGACCTGGAAGGTCACGCTGAAGAAGGGCACCTACACGTACATGTGCGATCCCCACAAGGCCTTCATGAAGGGGTCGTTCAAGGTCGGCTGAGCCTTCGAAACAGTTTCGCGGACACGTCCACGAAACTGTTTCCGGCCGTTACCGGAGCGCGATCTCCTCGACCTCGTCGCGGCTGACGTGCCACGCGCGCAGGTCGTCGTGCGCGAGCCCGTAGATCAGGAACGGCCGGCCCGACCAGAGGCCGGCCCGTTCCCGGTCGGTGCGCGACGGCCGCGGCTCGGTGGCCGGGTGCGAGTGGAAGACGGCCAGCTCGTAGCCTTCGTCCTCGAGGAACCACACGTCGGGGTCGATCTCGAGCTCGTACCGGTACGGGGAGGCGAGCGCGTTGCGGCCGCGGACGTAGCGCTCGGCGACGCCGTCCCTCAGCACGACGACGCCGCAGCACTCGTTCGGCGCCTCGTCGGCCGCATGCGCGCGCAGCTCGGCGCGGATCGCGTCCGGGATCACCACCAGAGCCTGCTCTCGTCGATCTCCTCGCCGCGCCAGAACGGCGCCGACAGGTACTTCCAGCCGCCGTCCGCCAGCACGCACGCGACGACCGCGCCGTCCGGCAGCTCCTCGGCGACGCGCCGCGCGACGTGCACGACGGCGCCGGCGGAAACGCCCGCGAAGATGCCCTCGCGGTCGAGCAGCGCGCGCGCGGAGGCTGCCGCCTCCTCGTTCGACACGAGCAGCTTGCGGTCGAGCTGCGAGACGTCGAGCACGGGCGGCACGTAGCCCTCGTCGAGCGAGCGCAGCCCCATCACCGGGTCGCCCGGCAGCGGCTCGGCGGCCACGACCTGCACGGCCGGGAACGCCTCGCGCAGCCGCCGGCCGGCGCCCATCAGCGTGCCGCCGGTGCCGAGCCCGGCGACGAACGCGTCGAGCCGCTCGAGGTCGCGCGCGATCTCCGCGCCCGTGCCCTCGTAGTGCGCGCGCGGGTTCGCCTCGTTCTCGTACTGGAACAGCATCGTGTAGTGGCCGTCGCGGGCGGCCAGCTCCTGCGCGAGCCGCACCGCGCCGTTCGAGCCCTGCTCGGCCGGCGAGTCGACGACGGTCGCGCCGTAGAGCTCGAGCAGCGTCCGCCGCTCGGGCGTCGCGTTCGCCGGCATGACGCACGTCAAGCGCAGCCCCTTCAGCTTCGCGACGAGCGCGAGCGAGATGCCCGTGTTGCCGCTCGTCGGCTCGAGCAGCTCCTGCCCGCGCTCGACGCGAGCCGCCTCGACCATCGCGAGCGCGACGCGGTCCTTCAGCGACCCGGTCGGGTTCTGGCCCTCGAGCTTGGCGTAGATCGTGCGTCCCGGCGGCGAGAGCCGTCGCAGCTCGACGAGCGGCGTGTCGCCGATCAGGTCGAGCAGCGAACTAGCGACCACCGGCCATCGCCGGCAGGAGGATCACGGTCGACGACGCGCCGATCGGCGTCTCGAGGCCGCCGCGCGTGCGCACGTCCTCGCCGTCGACGTAGACGTTCACGAACGGCTGGATCTCCCCCTCCGCGTACACGCGCGCGCCGAGCGCCGGCAGGCGCACATTCAGGTCCTCGAGCAGCTCGCGCACGGTCGCGCCGGCCGCCTCGACCTCGCGCGCGCCGCCCGCCTCCTGGCGGAGCACCGGAGGGACCCGTACGACGGTCACCGCGCGTCCCTCGCCGCTGCCGGCTCCCGGGCGGCGGAGCCGCCCTCCGCCGACAGCTGACGCCGCTGGCGGCGCGATCCGACGCTCGCGGCGCTTGGCCGTGCGACCTGCACTGTCCTGCGCGCCGCTCGCTTGGCTCGCTTGCCAGCGGCGCCCGAGGAACGCGCGACAGCTCGCGGCAACGTCACTGTCAGCGTGCCGCGCAGAACTCGACGTAGTCGATGTAGTCGGTGATCGTCGGCTGGTCGCCGCACACGGGGCAGTCGGGCCGCCGCTCGATGCGCACCTCGTCGAACTCCGTCGAGAGCGCGTCGAAGAGGAGCAGCCGGCCGATCAGCGGCTCGCCGATCCCGAGCGCCAGCTTGAGCGCCTCGTTCGTCTGCAGCGAGCCGACGATGCCCGGCAGCACGCCGAGCACGCCGCCCTCGGCGCACGACGGCGCCAGCTCCGGCGGCGGCGGCTCCGGGAAGAGGCAGCGGTAGCAGGGCCCCTCACGCGGCTTGAAGACCGTCACCTGGCCCTCGAAGCGGTAGATCGAGCCGTGCACGACCGGGATGTCGTGCCAGACGGACGCGTCGTTGACGAGGTAGCGCGTCGGGAAGTTGTCGGCGCCGTCGACGATCACGTCCCAGCCCTCGTCGAGGATGCGGTCGACGTTCTCGGACGTCAGCCGCTCGCGGTAGGTGACGACGTCGACGTCGGGGTTGAGCGCGTTGATCGTCCGCTTCGCGGAGTCGACCTTCGGCGCGCCGAGCGTTTCCAGCGAGTGCACGACCTGCCGCTGCAGGTTCGTCTCGTCGACGATGTCCGCGTCGACGATCCCGAGCTTGCCCACGCCGGCCGCCGCGAGGTAGAGCGACGCGGGCGCGCCGAGGCCTCCTGCGCCGATCAGCAGGATGCGCGAGTCGAGCAGCTTCAGCTGCCCTTCCTCGCCGATCTCGGGGATCAGGATGTGGCGCGAGTAGCGCGTGCGCTTGTCGGGCGAGAGGACGCGCGGGATGGTGACGTCGAAGCCGTTCCGCTTCCAGTCGGTGAAGCCGCCGGCCAGCGAGTAGACCTCGCCGTAGCCGAGCTCCTGCAGCGTCTTCGCCGCGAACGCGGAGCGGTTGCCGCTGGCGCAGTAGAGGACGACCGGCGCGTCCTTGTCGGGCGCCGCCGTCTCGATCCGCGACTCGAGGAAGCCGCGCGCCACGTGCCTCGCGCCCGGGATGTGCCCCTCCTGCCATTCGTCCGGCTCGCGGACGTCGATCCAGGCCGCGCCGTCGAGCTCCTGCGCGGCGCGCGCGTCGACCTCCCGGATCCCGGCCTTCGTCTGCTCGAGCAGCTCGCGGTACGTCGCCATGTGGCTATCTAAACGGTAGCGGCCCGCAGCCGCATTCCCGCTAGCTTGGCGGCGTGTCACCGGCCATCCGCGTCCGCCTGCTCGTGGGCGCCGCCGCAGCCGTGGCCGCCGCGGTCGTGGTGGGGGTCGTCCTCGCGACGCGGCAGGATCCGCCGCAGCCGAAGCAGCAGTGCGCGACGCCGCCGAAGCCGCTGATCGTCCCCGGCGTGGGCGACGCGAAGGCCGCGTCGGCCGTGCGCGCTGCCTTCGCGGCGTGGCCGCGGCGCACGCTCGTCGACCTGGAGGTGCTCGCGACGCGGTACCCCCGCGACCCGGTCGTGCAGTTCAACTACGGCTCGGTGCTCTTCTGCGCCGGCTACACCGACGACGCCGTGCAGGCGTACCGCGCGGCCAAGCAGAGCGGCCGCGACACGCAGTACCGGATCACCGCCGACAACCTGCTGCACCCGCAGTTCTTCGACCAGGGCTACCCGATCTTCGAGCCGACGAGCCGCGACCCGCTCCTGATCCGCGGCAACCTCCTGCAGCGGGAGGGGCACCAGGTGTCGGCCGAGCGGCTGTACGCGCGGGCGGCGCGCCTGCACCCGAACGACCCCGAGGCGCTGACCGCGGCGGCCGTCGGCCGCTTCGACGAGGACGACCTCAACGCATCGTTCTCGCGCCTCGGGCCGCTCGCGCGCCGGTTCCCGCGCAGCCAGACCGTGCGCTACCACCTCGGCCTCCTCCTCGTCTGGATCGGCGACGCGAAGCAGGGGATCGCCGAGTTCCGGATCGTGCGCCGGCTGGGGCCGGATACGACCCTCGGGCGCGAGGCGGCGCGGCTGCTGGAGCGGGTCCAAAGCACTGGGTCCGCCGGCTCGGGAAGATGAGCCGCCCGGCCCATAGCGTCCGTCCGGCATCGGTGCGACAGTTCCGCATCTCGAAAGCGCCGGTTAGCGAGGGGGAACCGATGAGCGCGCGTGACGCCGCACGCACGACCGACTACGTCAGCGGCCCGGACGGGGACGGAGGCGACGACGCCGACGCGCAGGCCGAGCTCTACGCGGCGCTCGACGCGCTGCCGCCGGAGGAGCTCGACGAGCCGGTCGACCTCGAGTTCTCGACCGACTCGCTGCAGCTCTTCCTGAAGGACATCGGCAGGGTCGACCTGCTGACGGCGGCGCAGGAGGTCGAGCTCGCGAAGCGGATCGAGCGCGGCGACCACCGCGCGAAGCAGGAGATGGTCGAGGCGAACCTGCGCCTCGTCGTCTCGATCGCGAAGCGCTACCGCAACCAGGGCCTGCCGTTCCTCGACCTGATCCAGGAGGGGACGATCGGCCTCGTCCGCGCCGCCGAGAAGTTCGACTGGCGCAAGGGCTACAAGTTCTCGACCTATGCGACGTGGTGGATCCGGCAGGCGGTGGCGCGTGCGCTCGCCGACAAGGCGCGCACGATCCGGATGCCGGTGCACGTCGTCGAGAAGCTCAACAAGATCACGCGGGCGGAGCGGAAGCTCCGCGCCGAGCGCGGGCGCGAGCCCACGAGCCGCGAGATCGCGGTCGACCTCGAGATGACGGTCGAGGAGGTCGAATCGATCCGCCGCACGTCGCAGACGCCGGTGTCGCTGGAGAAGCCGGTGGGCGACGAGGAGGAGTCGGAGTTCGGCCACTTCATCGAGGACGAGAACGTGCCGCTGCCCGACGAGGCCGCCGACACCGCGTTCCGCGCCGCCGCGCTCGCGCGCTGCCTCGGCGCGCTCAGCTACCGCGAGCGGCGCGTGCTCGAGCTCCGCTACGGCCTGAACGGCGAGCAGCCGCAGACGCTCGACGAGGTCGGCCGGGCGTTCCAGGTGACGCGGGAGCGCATCCGCCAGATCGAGAACCAGGGCCTGAAGAAGCTGCGCGCGCTCGCCGACTCCGAGACGCTCCGCGACGTCGCCTAGTCCGGAAACTGTTTCGTGGACATGTCCACGAAACAGTTTCGACCAGTAGGCTGCCGCGTCGTGGAGTGGTTCGAGGAGCTCGCGGAGTTCCTGCGGATCCCGTCGATCAGCGCCGACTCCGCGTATGCGGCGGACGTGCGGCGGGCGGGGGAGTGGGTGTGCGGCCGCGTTCGCGACGCGGGCGGCGACTGCGAGGTCGTCGACTGGCACGGACAGCCGCTCGCGATCGGCGAGATCCGCGCCTCGACGGGCGGCGACGCCCCGACCGTCCTCTGCTACGGCCACTTCGACGTGCAGCCGCCCGACCCGCTCGACCTGTGGGAGAGCGACCCGTTCGAGCCGGAGATCCGCGACGGCTACCTCTACGGACGCGGCACCGTCGACGACAAGGGGCAGCTCTACATGCTGATCGCCGCCGCGCGCGCGCTCGCGCAGGAGGGTGAGCTCCCGGTCAACGTGCGCTTCTGCTGCGACGGCGAGGAGGAGACCGGCGGGCACTCGATCGTCGAGTTCCTCCGCGAGGACGACCGCGGCGCCGACGCCGCGGTCATCTTCGACAGCGGCATGATCCGCCGCGGCCTGCCGGCCTTCGACGTCGCGACGCGCGGGCTGTGCTACTTCCACGTCGTCCTCCGCACCGGCGAGCGCGACCTGCACTCGGGCATGTACGGGGGCGCGGCCCTGAACGCCGCGCACGCGCTCGTTCGCACGCTCGACGCGCTGATCGCGCACGACGGCACGCTCGCCGAGTCGCTGCGCAAGGGAATCGCGCCGCCGACCGAGGACGAGCTCGCCGACTGGCGGGAGCTGCCGCCGGGCGCGGACGAGCTCTCGCTGCAGGGCGCGCGGCCGAAGGACCCGCGCGCGGCCGAGGACTTCTACCTGCGCACGCTCGCCGAGCCGGCCCTCGACGTGAACGGCATCGCGTGTGGATCGCCGATCCTCGAGAAGACGGTGCTGCCGGTCGAGGCGGTCGCGAACCTGTCGATCCGGCTCGCTCCGGGCCAGCGGCCGGAGGAGATCGCCCCCGAGGTCGAGCGGCTGCTGCGCGAGGCCGCGCCCGAGGGCGCCGAGCTCGAGATCGAGCTGTGGTCGTCGGCCGAGCCGGGGCTCGTGCCCCCGGACGCGCGCGCGGTGCAGCTCGGCCTGGACGCGTTCGAGCGCGCCGTCGGCGTGCGCCCGGTCCTCGTGCGCTCCGGCGGGACGCTGCCGATCGTGCCGGCGCTCGGAGCGAAAGGGATCCCGACCATCGTCACCGGGTTCGGGCTGCCGGACTCGCAGATCCACTCGCCGAACGAGCGGCTCGTCGCCGAGCACGTGCCGCTCGGCATCGCCGCCGCGCGCGAGCTGTTTCTCGCCTTCGCGCAACTTTGATCGACCTGCACTCGCACGTTCTGCCGGGCCTCGACGACGGGGCGGCGGACGTGGAGGAGGCGCTCGCGATCTGCCGCGCCGCGGCCGCCGACGGCGTCGAGGTGCTCGCCGGGACGCCGCACGTCCGCGACGACCACCCGACGACGGCCGAGGCGATGGAGGCGGCGCTCGCGGGGCTTCGCGAAGCGGCGGGCGACCTGCTCCGGCTCGTCCCCGGCGGCGAGATCGCCCTCGACGAGCTGCGGCGGCGTCCGCTCGAGGAGCTGCTGCGCTTCGCGCTCGCCGGCAACCCCGCCTACCTGCTCGTCGAGACGCCGTACGTCGGCTGGCCCCTCGACCTGACGACGCTCCTGTCGGAGCTCGCGGCCGCGGGCGTGACGCCGGTGCTCGCGCATCCCGAGCGGAGCCTCGAGGTGCAGCTGCGACCGCAGCTGCTCGAGCCGGTGGTCGGCGGCGGGACGCTGGTCCAGCTCACCGCAGCGTCGGTCGACGGACGGCTCGGCAGGCGCATCCGCCGGTGCGTCGCGGAGCTGCTCGACCGCGGGCTCGCGCATCTGATCGCGAGCGACGCCCACGCGCCGTCCATCCGCGCGATCGGGATGAGCGCCGCGGCGGCCGCGGTCGGCGACGATGCGCTCGCGCGCTGGCTCACCGTCGAGGTGCCGCGCGCGATCGTCGACGCGACGCCTCTGCCGCCGCGGCCGCCGCGGTCGAAGCGCCGGCGTCTCTTCTGACACGGTGCCAGGCACCGTCACAGATCAGTCCCAGGGCGGCGGGTTGTGCACCCAGCGGCCGCCGACCATCGTCGCGACCACCTGCGCGTCGAGGTCGTCCCACGGGTCGCGGTCGAGCACGACGAGGTCCGCGTAGCGGCCGGGGACGAGCGTGCCTCGGCGCCGCTCGTCGCCCGCGAGCCAGCACGCGGTGACGCACGTGGCGTGGAACGCCTGCTCGACCGTGAGCACCTGCTCGGGGTGCCACGCCTCGCGCTCGTCGATCGTGCGCCGGACGCCCGCGCGCACGCCGGGGAGCGGATCGAGCTCCTCGATCGGCGCGTCGCTGCCGTTCGCCACCACCGCGCCGGACTCCAGCAGCGACCGGTAGGCGTACGCGCCGTCGGTCTTGCCCGCCCAGAAGCGGTCGGCGAGATCGCGGTCCGACGGCGCGTGCGAGAACTGCACCGAGCACGCGACGCCGAGCGCGGCGAAGCGGGGGAGATCCTCGGGCGCGAGCAGCTGCGCGTGCTCGATCCGCTGGCGCAGGCCGCGCGGCGCCCACAGCTCGCGTGTCTGCTCGAACGCGTCGAGCGCCTCGCGGTTCGCCCGGTCGCCGATCGCGTGCACCGCGACCGGCCAGCCGGCCGTCGACGCGTGCCGCACGATCTCGGCCAGCTCGTCGCCGCTCGTGATGCGAACGCCGCTGCCGTCGAGCATCCACGCCGTCTGCGACCCGAGCGTGCCGTCCATGAACACCTTCAGGTAGCCGAGCCTGAGCAGCGGACCGCCGAGGCCCGAACGGATGCCGGCGCCGGCGACCGCATCGAGCTGCTCGGCCGGGATCGACTGCCAGACGCGCAACGAGAGCGAGCCGCGCTCGTCGAGCTGCTGCCACAGGCGCAGCGCGCCGAGCCAGCCGTCCTTGTCGTGCACAGCGGTGACGCCGCGCGCGTTGGCGAGCACCACGCCGGCGCGCATCGCCTCGAGGTACTCCTCGTCGGCGACCGTCATGAAGCGCTCCTTGAACTGCCACGCGGCCTCCTCGCGCAGCACGCCGGTCGGCTCGCCGTCCGCGTCGCGCTCGACGACGCCGCCCGCCACCTCGAGGTCCCCGCCCGCGAGCGCGAGCCCCGCCGAGTTGAGCCACAGCGAGTGGTAGTCCTTCGCGATCAGCGCCGTCGGCCGCTCGCCGGTGAGCGGGTCGAGATCGTGGCGCGTCGGCTCGCGGCCCTCGCTCCAGTCCGCGCTGCGCCAGCCGTAGCCGCGCAGCCAGCGGCCCCGCAGCCCGAGCGCGCCGCGGACGCGCTCCACCGCCTCGGCGAGCGACCCGCAGCCCTCGAGCTTCACTTCCGTCTGCGCCAGCGCCCACGTCGGGAAGTGGACGTGCGCGTCGTTGAGCCCGGGCAGGACGGTGCGGCCGCCGAGGTCGACCACCTCCGGCGAGGCGAGCGCCGTCTCGTGGACGCCGACGCCGCCCGCGATCCGCTCGCCCGCGATCGCGAGGGCGCGCTGCGTCGGCACCTGCGGGTCGAGCGTCCGGATGAGGCCGTTCTCGAGGATCACGACCGGGAGAATGTACGCGTGCGTGCGGCCCTCGTCGTCGGCGCCGTCGCGGCCGCGGTTCTCGCTGCCCCGCGCGCGCACGCCGCGAGCTGTCCGGTGCGCAGGCCCGATCCGGCTGCCGCCCGCCGTACGCTCGCGGTCCTGCGCTCCGGGCGCGACGTCTGGGGCGACCGGCTCCTCGCCGCCCCGCGCGGGCCCACGTATGCCGCCGCGCGCAGGTTCCTGCCGCCGCTCCTCTACGCGCGCGGCCCGGGCGGGAAGCCGCTGACCGCGTCCGGGGTCTACTACCTGCCGTTCGCCGAGCCCGCGGGGCCACAGGGTGCTGGGTCGGTCGCGCTGCACGTCGCCGACGGCAGCCAGATCCTCGCGCAGCGGGCCGGCGGGAGGGCGCTGACGGTCGACGTCGGAACGCGCGGCGACGAGCGCTACGGGTCGTGTCTCTCGCGGCTTCGGCCCGCGACGCTCGCGGGCGGCTGGCTGCCGATCCTCGAGACGGGCTACGCCGACGCGACCGGCACGCGCTACCGGCAGGAGTCGTTCGCGGCGCGCGTCGGCGGCACGCTGACCAGCTTCGTCCGGCTGACCGTCGGCGCGCGCCGGGCCGTCCGCGTTCGCCTCGGTTCGCTCTCGTACCGGATTGCGGGCGGCAGCACGCGCTCGCTCTTCGTCGCCTGGTCCGGCGGCCGCCCGCGCGCGATCGACGCCGCGACCTACGACGCGGCGCGCGCGGGCGTCGTCGCGTACTGGCGCGGGCGGCTCGCGCAGGGCGCGTCGATCTCGGTGCCCGAGCCGCGTGTCGAGAACGCTTTGCGTGCGCTGCTCGTGCAGGACCTCGTCCTCACCTGGCGCTACAGCATCGGCAACCCGTACGAGGAGTTCTCGTTCCCGGAGAGCGTCGACGTCGCGCAGGTGCTGACCGAGCTCGGCTTCGGCGACGTCGCCCGCTCGATCCTGCGCACGTCGCTGACGCGCAAGCCCACGCCGTACCCGAACTGGAAGAAGGGCGAGCGGCTGCTCGCCGCCGCGGAGGAATACCGGCTCGACGACGACGCGCAGTTCCTGCACGCCGTGACGCCGGTGCTGCGCGGCTACGTCGCCGTGCTCGGCCGCCAGATCCGCGCGAACGGCGGCCTGCTCGACCGCGAGCGCTACTCCTCGGACATCCCGAACGCCGTCGACGGCTTCCACTCGCAGGCCGTCGTGTGGGCCGGGCTGCGCGCGATGGCGGACGCGTGGGCGCAGACCGGGCAGCCCACGCTCGCCGCGACCTGCCGCGACCTGGCCGCGCAGCTCGAGCACGCGCTGCGCCGTGCCGTCGCGCGCTCGCAGGTACGGCTCGCGGACGGGTCGCTGTTCGTCCCCGCGATGCTGCTCGACGGCGAGCGGCCGTATCCGTCGCTCACCGACGACCGGCTCGGCAGCTACTGGAACCTCGTCGTGCCGTACGCGCTCGCCTCCGGCTTCTTCGCTCCCGGGAGCCCGCAGGCCCGCGGCGTGCTGCGCTACATGCTGCTGCACGGCTCGCGCCTGCTCGGTCTCGTGCGCGCGGGCGCCTACGCGCTGTACGGCCGCGACGCCCGCCCGCCGCCGGTCTCTGGCACCGACGAGGTGTACGGCATCAACGTCGCGCGCTTCCTCGCCGCCGAGGACGAGCCAGACCAGCTCGTGCTGAGCCTGTACGGCGATCTCGCCGCCGGCATGACGCCGGACACCTTCGTCTCCGGCGAGGCGGCGAGCGTCGCGCCGCTCGGCGGCGTTCGCGACCGCTCGATGTACCTGCCGCCGAACGCCGCATCGAACGCCGCATTCCTCGAGACGCTGCGCGTCATGCTCGTCGACGAGACGCCGCACGGGCTGCGCCTCGCGTACGCGACGCCGCGCGCGTGGCTCGCGCCCGGCAAGCGCATCGCGGTCGCGAACGTGCCGACGAGCTTCGGGCCGCTGGCCTACACGCTCGCCGCCAGGCGCGGCGCGGTCGACGCGTCGATCGACGTTCCCGGCCGGGCCCGGCCGCGGACGCTCGCGCTCCGCCTGCGGCTGCCCGCGGGCGAACGGCTCGGGACGGTCGCGGTCGGCGGCCGGCCGTACGCGCGCGTCGACCGCACGACCGCGACGGTTGACCTCTCCGGGCTCGCGGGAAGGGTGACACTCGTGGCGCAGGTGGAGCCGGCGCGCAGAACGTCGTAAGCTGGCTCGGCCCTGCTCCCCGTCAGGCTCACGATCACCCTCGCGGCGCTCGCGACGGCGACGCTCGCGGCTGCGGCGGCGGCCACGTCCGCCGCGCACCCGCACGTCCGCACGATCAAGATCCGCTACCGCGCCCACGACGGCGTCGCGCGGAACGCGTACGTGGTGCTTCCGTCCTGGTACACGCGGAAGGACGATCCGCCGATTCCGCTGGTCATCTCGCCGCACGGGCGCGGCGTGAGCGGCCGCGCGAACGCGCGGCTGTGGGGCACCCTGCCCGCGCAGGGCGGCTTCGCCGTCGTCAGCCCGGCGGGAGAGGGGCGCAAGCTGTCGCGCTACTCGTGGGGCTCGCTCGGCCAGATCGACGACCTCGCGCGGATGCCGGTGATCGTGCACCTCGCGCTGCCGTGGTTGCACGTCGACACCCATCGCGTCTACGCGATCGGCGGCAGCATGGGCGGACAGGAGACGCTGCTGCTGCTCGCGCGGCACCCGCGCATGCTCGCGGGCGCGGCCGCGTTCGACGCGGTGACGCGGCTCGCGCTCCAGTATCGGCGCTTCGTCCGCATGCCGTGCGACCGCGCCTGCCACAAGACGTGGAACGGGCCCCTCGGCGTGGCGCTGCAGTCGCTCGCGAGGCAGGAGATCGGCGGCAGCCCGCGCACGCGGCCGCTGGCCTACGTCGAGCGCAGCCCCTACACCTACGCGCGCACGATCGCCGCGTCGTGCGTGCCGCTGCAGCTGTGGTGGAGCACGAAGGACCGCATCGTCGCCGACCAGCGAATGCAGTCCGCGGCGCTGTACGAGCGCATCAGGCAGCTCAACGCGCGCGCGCCCGTGAGCGCGTTCGTCGGCAGCTGGCGCCACTCGGCCGAGATGCGCGCTCGGCTGCCGGCCGCTCTCGCCGGCTTCGGTCTTCTGCCGACGCTCGACCGGGCGTGGCTTCGTCAGCTCCACGTCTTCGACGGCCCGGATGCGTCCGACTGTCGCGCCGGCATCTAGCGGCGCGCGTCCGGCCGGCGAGCTGGCCGCCCGCGTCGCGTCGATCGTCCTCGTCCTCGGCGCCGCCGCGCTCGCGGTCGCCTTCTGGGGCGCGTACGAGCGCCACTGGCGCTGGACCGGCTTCCGCGGCCGTGCCGACCTGTGGGACTGGCTGCACGTCCTCGTCCTGCCCGTCGCGTTCGCGGTGACCCCGCTGTGGTTCCGCCACCGCGAACGGCTCGGCCGGTCGCGGCACCTGCTCGTCGCGGCGTTCGCCGCCGGCTTCGCGCTCCTGGTCGCGCTCGGCTACGCGATGCACCTTCGGTGGACGGGCTTCCCCGGCAACACGTTGTGGGACTGGCTCGAGCTGCTCGTGCTGCCGCTCGCCGTCGTGCTGCTGCCGGTCTGGGTGGAGGTTGCGGACGGAATCCGGCCGCGCCATCTCGCCGGCGCGGTCTGCGCCGTCGGGGCGCTGGTCGTCACCGCGGTCGGCGGCTACGCCTACGGCTGGCGCTGGACCGGCTTCCACGGCAACACGCTCTACGACTGGCTGAGCCTGCTCGTCGCGCCGCTCGCGCTTCCGCTCGTGCTCGCGCCGCTCGCGACCCGCTGGTTCATGTCGGCGGCCGGCGGGGAGGGCGGTTCCTGAGCCGCGACAGACTCGTTCGGCCGCGGTCTGCTGCTTACACTCGGAGATCGTGCCCGGGGGCAGGGAGCGCAAGGTCGTCACCGTCCTCTTCGCCGATCTGGCGGGGTTCACGTCGAGGGCCGAGACGATGGACCCCGAGGACGTGGCCGACTACCTCGGCCGCTACCACGCGCACCTGAAGGGCGAGCTCGAGCGGCGCGGCGGGACGGTCGAGAAGTTCATCGGCGACGCCGTGATGGCCGTCTTCGGGGCGCCGGTCGCGCACGAGGACGACGCCGAGCGCGCTGTTCGCGCTGCGCTCGCGATCCGCGACTGGGCGGGCGAGGAAGGGATCGAGCTCCGGGTCGGCGTCAACACCGGCGAGGCTCTGGTCGTCCTCGATGCGCAGCCCGGCGAGGGCCAGGCGATGGCCGCCGGGGACGTCGTCAACACCGCCGCGCGGCTGCAGGCGGCCGCGCCGCCGGGCGGGGTGCTCGTCGGGGAGCGGACCTTCCGCGCCACCGAGAAGGCGATCGAGTTCGAGCCGGCCCCGCCGGTCGAGGCGAAGGGGAAGGCAGAGCCGGTCGCGGTGTGGCGGGCCGTCGAGGCGCGCTCGCGGGTCGGCGTCGAGCGCGTGCACGGCGCGACGCTGGTCGGGCGCTCGCGCGAGGTCGAGCTGCTCGTGGCCGCCCTCGAGCGGTCGAGGCGCGACCGCTCGCCGGAACTGGTGACGGTCGTCGGTGTCCCGGGGATCGGCAAGAGCCGCCTCGTCGTCGAGCTCTACCGCCGGATCGAGCAGGAGGAGGAGCTGACGTCCTGGCGGTACGGGCGCTGCCTCCCGTACGGGGACGGCGTCACCTTCTGGGCGCTGGGGGAGATCGTGAAGGCGCAGGCCGGGATCCGGGAAGACGACGACGAGGCCGAGATCGAGCGGAAGCTCGGCCGCGCCGCTGACGACCCGTGGGTCGCGGGCCACCTGAGGCCGCTCGTCGGCCTCTCGGCCGGGATGGACGGCGGCGGCGGCCGCGACGAGGCGTTCGCAGCCTGGCGCCGGTTCTTCGAGGAGCTGGCCGACCGGCGCCCGCTCGTGCTCGTCTTCGAAGACCTCCACTGGGCCGACGAGCACCTGCTCGACTTCGTCGACCATCTGGTCGACTGGGTCGGCGGGGTGCCGTTGCTCGTGCTCTGCACCGCGCGGCCGGAGCTGTTCTCGCGCCGGCCGGGATGGGGCGGCGGCAAGCCGAACGCGCACACGATCTCGCTCTCCCCGCTCTCGGACGACGAGACCGCGCTGCTCGTGAGCGCCCTGCTCGAGCGGTCGGTCCTGCCCGCCGAGACGCAGGCCGAGCTGCTTGCCCGTGCGGGCGGCAACCCGCTCTACGCCGAGGAGTACACGCGCGTCCTGCGCGAGCGCGGCCGGCTCGACGAGCTGCCCGCGACCGTCCAGGGGCTGATCGCCGCCCGCCTCGACCTGCTCGAGCCGGCGGAGAAGTCGCTGGTGCAGGACGCAGCGGTCGTCGGGAGGACGTTCTGGCTGGGCGCGCTCGCGGGCCTGACAGGCGATCAACCGCGTGTGCTCGACGCGAAGCTGCACGCGCTCGAGCGCAAGGAGTTCGTGCGCCGGGAACGGGCGTCGTCCTTCACGGACGACACGGAGTACTCCTTCCG
Source organism: Gaiellaceae bacterium (assembly GCA_035652835.1). GTDB lineage: Bacteria > Actinomycetota > Thermoleophilia > Gaiellales > Gaiellaceae > PALSA-600. The sequence continues at coordinate 43,059 of DASRDA010000041.1, read as the reverse complement.
GCACCTCCTCGTCCGCGACGTCGCGTACGCGACGATCCCGCGCGCGGACCGTGCCGCGAAGCACCGTGCGGCCGCCGAGTGGCTCGAGCGCGCGGGACGCCCGGACGACCACGCGGAGATGCTCGCCTTCCACTACCTCCAGGCGGTCGAGCTCGCGGCGGCGGCCGGCCTCGAGGCGGCGGAGCTCGTCGAGCCGGCGCGGTCGGCGCTCGCGGTCGCCGGCGACCGGGCCTACGGCCTCGGCGCGTACGAGACCGCTGCCCGCTACTACGGTGCGGCGCTCGAGCTCCTACCGGGCGACGACGCGCGGCGTGCTGGGCTGCTGCTGAGCCTCGGCATGACGAAGTGGCAGCTGGGGCAGTCGTCGCTCGAGGACATCGAAGAGGCCCGCGACCTCTTCGTCGAAGCCGGGAACGACGAGGAGGCAGGGCTGGCGGAGGTGAGGCTCGCCGAGCAGCTGTGGCTGCAGGGCGACCGCGCCGCCGCGTTCGGCCACCTCGAGGGGGCCCGTGCGTTCCTCGACCCGCTCCCGGCGTCGTTCGCGAAGGCGCACATGGTCTCGACGACGGCGCGCCTCCGGATGCTCGGCGCCGAGGACGAGGAGGCAATCCGGCTCGGTCGCGAAGCGGTGAAGATGGCCGAGCAGCTCGGCTTCGACGCGATTAGGGCGGCGGCGCTGAACAACGTCGGGACGGCGCGCGGCAACCTGGGTGACGACGGCGGTCTCGACGACCTCGCAGAGGCGGTGCGCGTCGCGGCGGCCGCGAGCGCACCGTTCGAGCTCTGCCGCGCCAGGGGCAACCTCGCCGCTCACACCTGGATGCGCGGCGACCTCGAGCGCGCGCTCGGGCTCTGGCTCCAGGCCCGGGCCGACGCCGAGCGCTTCGGGCAGCTCGCGATGCGGCGCTGGATGGACGGCGTGACGATCGACAAGCACTGGGCCCTCGGCGACTGGGAGACGGCGCTCGCGAAGGCCGAGTCCTTCATCGCCGACGTGGAGGCGGGGAGCCCCCACTATCTCGCCACGCAGGCCTACATGAACCGCGGGCTCGTCCGTCTTGCGACAGGGGACCGCGAGGGCGCGCTCGCCGACGCGAACGAGGCGGTCACGCTCGGCCGGCGCGCGGCCGACCCCCAGAACCTGCTGCCGGCGCTCGCGCGTGCGGCATTCGTCCTGTGCGAGCTCGGCGACCGCGAGGGGGCGGCGATGCTGGCCTCCGAGTTCCTCGACGCGCCGGACGTGGCGAGCGAGGGCTACGCCGCCGTCGCCGCGATCGAGCTCGCCTGGGCCCTCGTCGCGCTCGGGCGGGCAGACGAGCTCGTTCGGACCTTCGAAGGCCTGCGGTTTCCGTGGGCGCAGGCAGCGGTCGCGTACGCGCGCGGCGATCCCGTCACCGCGGCCGACGTGTGCGCGCGAATGGGCGCCGTGAGCTACGAGGCGTACGCACGTCTCGAGGCGGCGCGGGTGCTCCAGTCGGAAGGGCTGCAGGCCGACCGGGAGCTGCATCGCGCTCTCGCCTTCTTCCGGAGCGTCGGCGCGACCTCCTACGTCCGCCGGGGCGAGGCCCTCCTGGCAGCCTCCGCCTGACCTCAGCCGATGCCGCACCGGTGATCGACCACGTCACGATCCGCGTCGCCGACCGGGACGCGAGCCGCGCCTTCTACACGCTCGCGCTCGGCGAGCCGACCGCCGACGAGGACTACCTGGAGTGGGACGACTTCTCGCTGCTCCCCGACGAGACCGTGACCCGCCGGCTGCACGTGGCGTTCGGCGTCTCGAGCCGCCAGGAGGTCGACGCGTGGTGGCGCCGGCTCCTCGACGCCGGCTACGACAGCGACGGCGAGCCGGGCCCGTGGCCGCAGTACAGCGCGTCGTACTACGGCGGCTTCGTGCGCGACCCGGACGGCAACAGCGTCGAGGCAGTCCACCACGACGCGGTGCACGCGGGCATCGACCACCTCTGGCTCCGCACGCACGACGTCGCCGCGGCGAAGCGGTTCTACGAGGGTGTCGCGCCTGTGGTGGGACTGCGCCTCCGCCACGACTCGCCGGAACGCGTGTCGTTCGCGACCGGCGGGGCCTCGTTCACGTTCGTCCGCGGCGACGAGCCGACCGAGAACGTGCACCTCGCGTTCGGCGTCTCCGACGAGGAAACCGTCGGCGCCTTCCACCGCGTAGGACTGCAGGCGGGCGGACGCGACAACGGCGTGCCCGGAGAGCGCCCGCAGTACCACACCGGCTACCACGGCGCCTACCTCCTCGATCCCGATGGCCACAACGTCGAAGCTGTCTTCCACGATCGCCGCTGAACGGTCGGGCGCGCGCGCGGTCGTCGCGATCGCCGCGCTCCAGCTCGCGGCGCTGCTGGCGACGGCGACGCGGTACGGCTTCCACCGCGACGAGATGTACTTCGTCGTCGCCGGCTCGCACCCCGCCGCGGGCTATCCGGACCAGCCGCCGCTCGTCCCGCTGCTGACCCACGCGATGTACACCCTCGACCCGGGCACGCCGTTCCTGGTGCGGCTGCCGTCGGCGCTCGTCGCCGCCGCGACGACCGTGCTCGCAGCGCTCGTGGCACGGGAGGTCGGCGGCGGCCGGCGGGCGCAGGTGATCGCCGCCGCCTGCACCGCTGCGTCCGGGTTCGCGCTCGCCGTCGGCCACTTCGTCACGACGACGACGTTCGACCTGCTCTCGACGACCGTGTTCCTGTGGCTCGTCGTTCGCGCGCTCATGCGCCGCGAGGCGTGGCTGCTGCTCCCGGCGGGCGTCGTGGTCGGGGTCGGCTTCGAGGCGAAGCCGCAGGTGGGGATCGTCGCCGTGGTCGCGGCGGCGGCGCTGCTCGCCGCCGGGCCCCGCTGGCCGTTCCGCTCCGCGTGGACGGCCGCAGGCGCGGTCGCGGCCGTCGTGCTCGGCGCTCCCTACCTCGTCTGGCAGCAGCGGCACGGCTGGCCGCAGGTGACGGTCGCCGGCAACATCGGAGGCAGCGCGGAGGGCGGGCGCGTCGGCTTCGTCCCGTTCCAGCTCCTGCTCGTGAGCCCCGTCCTCGTGCCCGTCTGGATCGCGGGACTGCTCGTGCCGTTCCGACGCGAGGCGCTCCGTCCGCTGCGCGTCGTCACGCTCACGTACGTCGCGCTCGGAGTGCTGTACATCGCCGGGAACGGCAAGGCCTACTACCTCGCGAGCCTGTACCCGGTGCTGCTCGGGATCGGGGCGGTGCCCGCGGCGGCCTGGACGCTGCGCACGCGCAGGCACGCGCAGGCCTTGACGGCCGCGATCGTCGTCTCGGCCGTCGTCAGCGCGTTCATCGCGCTACCGCTGCTGCCGGAGCGCTCGCTGCAGGGGAGCCTCGTGATGGCAATCAACCCCGACCAGGGCGAGACGGTCGGCTGGTCGCGGTTCGTCGACGCCGTCGCGGCGGCCTGGCGGCGGATCCCGGCGGGCGCGCGCGCCCGCACGGCGATCTTCACGGAGAACTACGGCGAGGCGGGCGCGATCGACCTGCTCGGCCCCTCGCGCTCCCTGCCCCGCGCCTACAGCGGCCACAACGGCTTCGGCGAGTGGGCGATCCCGCCCGACCGCGACACGCGCGCGCTCGTCGTCGGCTTCGGCGGGCCTGCCGACGCGGCGCCCTCCTTCGCCGGCTGCCGCCCCGTCGGCAGGGTGAACGACGGCGTCGACCTCCACAACGACGAGCAGGGCCTTCCCCTGCTGCTCTGCCGTCCGAGCGCGCCGTGGAGCGCGCTCTGGCCGCGGCTCAGGCACTACGACTGACCGAACTACACTGCCCGCGTGACGGCGCTCGATCCGCTCACCGACGAGCAGCGCGAGATCCGCGACCTCGTCCGCACGCTGGCGCGCGAGCGCATCGCGCCGCGCGCGGCCGAGATCGACAAGAGCGCCGAGTTCCCGTGGGACGTCGTCGAGCTCTTCCGCGAGAACGACCTGTTCGGGATCATGTACGACGAGGAGTACGGCGGCATCGGCGCCAGCTCGCTGCTGACGCTGGTGACGATCGAGGAGCTGTCGAAGGTCTGCGCGACGAGCGGGTTGATCGTCGCCGTGCAGGAGCTGGGTTCGCTCGGGATCAAGCTCGCGGGCAGCGACGACCAGAAGCGGCAGTACCTGCCGAAGCTCGCGAGCGGCGAATGGCTCGCCGCGTACGCCCTCACCGAGCCGGGGTCGGGCTCGGACAGCGCGGCGATGCGCACGACCGCGCGGCGGGACGGCGACACCTACGTCCTCGACGGCGGCAAGCGCTTCATCACGAACGCCGGCGTCGCGTCGGTGTACGTCGTGTTCGCGAAGACCGATCCGGACGCGGGCCATGCCGGCATCTCGGCGTTCGTCGTCGAGCCGGGGTTCGAAGGCTTCGAGGTGGGCCGCATCGAGCCGAAGATGGGGATCAAGGGGTCGACGACCGGCGAGGTGTTCTTCGACGGCTGCCGCGTGCCCGCCGAGAACCTGCTCGGCGAGGAGGGCAGGGGCTTCCGGCTCGCGATGCGCATCCTCGACCGCTCGCGCCCCGGAATCGGCGCGCAGGGGCTCGGGCTCGCGCAGGGCGCGACCGACTTCGCGCTCGAGTACGCGAAGACGCGCGAAACGATGGGCAAGCCGATCGCCCAGCACCAGCTCGTCGCAGGCATGCTCGCCGACATGGAGACGAAGTGCGAGGCCGCGCGCGGGCTGCTCTACAAGGTCGGGCAGCTGATCGACGAGGGACGCGACGACGCCGAGCTGACCAAGCTGTCGGCGATGGCGAAGCTCTTCTGCTCGGACGTCGCGATGGAGGTCACCACCGACGCGGTGCAGATCCTCGGCGGCTACGGCTACATCTCCGAGTACCCGGTCGAGCGAATGATGCGAGACGCGAAGATCACGCAGATCTACGAGGGCACGAACCAGATCCAGCGGCTCGTGATCGCGCGCGAGATGCTGAAGGAGAACCGCGCCTTCCTCCTTGCCGGCGTCGCCTGACGTCGGGCGTACCTCCGGACGCGTCCGGACGGCGCTCTCGGCCTGAGCGGGCGAGTGGGTTAGCGTACCCACGATGGCGACGGGGATGCGTGCGAGTGCCGTGGCTGATGCGGCGCTTCGTGCCCGGAGCGGGCGCGACGGCATGGACAAGGAGTGGGTCGCCGTTCTGCAGCACGTGCCCCTCTTCGAGTCACTCTCGCGGCGGCACCTGCGCCGAGTCGCAGCCTGTGCGCGGACGCGGCGCTTCGAGGACGGTGCGGCGATCGTGCGGGCCGGCCAGACGGGGTCGACCTTCTACGTCGTCCTCGAGGGCGAGGCCGCCGTCTCGGCGGCCGGCGGCCGGGGCGTCCGCCTCCGCGCCGGCGACTACTTCGGCGAGATGGCGCTGCTCGACGGCGCGCCGCGCTCGGCGGACGTGCGCGCGGTGGGCGAGGTGGTGGCGATGGAGATCGGCCGCACCGCGTTCGCACGGATGCTCAAGCAGGAGCCGCAGATCGCGCTCGCGCTGCTGCGCACGCTGGCCGGCCGCGTCCGCCGCCTCGAGGGGTAAGAGCATCCCGACGGTCGAGCTCTCGAGCCCGGACCGCGTTCTCTTTCCGGAGGACGGCGTGACGAAGGGCGAGGTGTTCGCGTACTACGACGCGGTCGCCGACGCGCTCGTCCCGCACCTGCGCAACCGGCCGTTCACGATGAAACGCTGGCGCGAGGGGCTCGCCGGCGGCGCGTTCTTCCAGAAGCAGGCGCCGAAGGGGATGCCCGACTGGATCCCGACGCGCCAGTTCCGCACCTGGCCGCGCGAGGGCGGCTCGCGGCTCGTCGATTTTCCGCTCGTGAACTCGCGCGAGGTGCTGCTGTGGATGGTGCAGATGCACTGCATCGACATGAATGCGTGGTACTCGCGCGTCGACCGGCCCGACCGGCCGGACTTCGTCCTGTTCGACCTCGACCCGCCCGAGGAGCCGGCCGCGTTCGCGCTCTGCGTCCGCGTCGCGCACCTCGTGCGCGAGGCGCTCGAGCGGCTCGACCTCGAGTCGCACGTGAAGACGAGCGGCGCCGACGGCATCCACGTGCTCGTCCCGATCGCGCGCCGCTCGACCTACGAGGAGACGTACGCGTTCGCGGAAGCGGTCTCGCGCGCGCTCGAGCGGGAGCATCCCGGCGAGGTGACGACGGAGTGGCTGAAGAAGAAGCGGTCGGGGGTGCTCGTCGACCACCGCCAGAACGGGTGGGGCAAGACAATCGCCTCGGTCTACTCGGTGCGGCCGAAGCCGGGCGCGCCGATCTCGACGCCGCTGCGCTGGAACGAGCTGACCGAGGACGTGCGTCCGCGGGACTTCACGATGGCCGTCGCGCTCGAACGGATCGACCGGTACGGCGACCTCTTCGAGCCCGTGCTCCACGGGCGGCAGGCGCTCGGGCCGGCGCTGCGCGAGCTACGGCGCCGCGAGGCCGGCTGAGACGCGTGGTAGAGCATCCACGCGGGCGGCGCAGTCGAAGCTCCCGTCGTCGAACGGCAGGTCGACGACGTCGCCTCTGATCGCCTCGACTCCTCGAGCGGCAGTGAGCTCCACCATGCGCGCGCGGACTGGTCGAGCCCGGACGACGTCGGGATCGTTCGATCCATCGCGGTGTCTGACACCGACGGTGTCAGACACCTTTCCGCGGGGCGTCTGCGAGCTCGCGCCCGACGATCTCGAGGTTCGCGCGCCAGACGTCCGCCGGGAGCGGCGGCAGGACGTCGTCCCAGATCTGGGCGAACCCGCTCTGCAGCTGGTGGATCCCGGTCGGTCGCGCCATGAACCAGACGTGGCAGTGCTCGCTGCCGTCGCCGATCCGGAGCACGTGCACGTTGCCGATGTCGCCGATCGCGTACACGGCACGCTGGATGCGGACGAGCAGCGGCCCGAGCTCGGCCTGCAGCTCCTCGGGCAGCTCGTGGAAGTCGAGGTGCTCGCGGGTGTAGAGCAGGACGACGCACGGCAGGCCGCTCGGCTGCGGCAGCGGCCGCACGATCCAGCGGTCGTCGTGCCAGAGCGCACCGTCCACGCCCTGCGCGCACGCCGTGCACCCGACTCCGCCTTCGCCCTGGCGCGGCAGGTCGGCGCCCTGCGGCGGGAGCAGCGGCCGCGGCTGCACCGCACCGACGAACGGCCACGTGTCCCACTCCTCGACGGGCGGCGGCCGGAGCGCCCCATGCGTCCGCTCCCAGAACTCCTCCGGCGACTCGGGCATGCTGCGACCGCGCCGGGGCTCAGGCGCTCTTCGCGGCGCGCAGCTTCGCCTTGTGCGCGCGCTTGCCCGCCTGGTAGCGCTCGAGCGCCTCGGGCGAGTCCACGTCGCCGAGCGTGGGATGACCCGGCACGAGCGGCTCCGCGGCCTTCACGCCGAAGCGCTTGGCCAGCACGGCGCCGAGCGCCTTCACCTTCATCTCGCCGAAGCCGGGGAGGGCACCGATGCGGCGGCGGAGGTCGTCGCCGTCGGCGGCGTCCGTCCACAGGCGCGAGGCGTCGCCGCCGTAGTCCTCGACCACGACGGCCGCGAGCTCGCGGACGCGCTCCGCCATCGAGCCCGGGAAGCGGTGGATCGCCGGCTGCGTCCGGAACGCCTCCTGCAGGTCCATCGCCGCGAGCCGCTTCGGATCGAGCGTCCCCACGCGCTGCTTCAGCACGTACGGGCCGGCGAAGGCCTTCTGCACCGGCACCTGCTGGTCGAGCGCGAAGCCGATGAGGAGCGCGAACGGATCCCGGGCGAGCAGCGTGCAGGCGTGCGGATCGTCCGTGAACCAGAGCGCGTCGGGCACCGCCCCGATTCTACGAGCGATGAACCCCCATGGCGATCGACCCGACGTAGCCGCCGCCCGACGGCCGCACGCGGAGCATCGAGAGGCGGCCGCCGTTCCGAAAGATCGCGTCCGTCGCGTTGCGCGTGTCGCGGTTCGGCCGTCGCGAGTACGGCGCGCGCCGGTAGACCCGGTCGGTGAGCGAGTCCGGGAAGAAGAGCTGTCCGGTGTGCACGACGTTCCCCGAGACGTGCACCTTCACGTGGACGTGCACCGTCCGGCCCGGATACCAGCCGGGGTAGATCGTCTCGAAGACCGCGAGCCCCTGCGCGGTCGTCCGCTGGCCGCCGCGCAGGAACGTCCGGTTCCCGGCCCCGGCCCCGAAGCCGGAGTAGACGCCGGCCGCGTCCGCGTGCCACACCTCGACCACCGCGCCGGCGATCGGGCGGCACGTCGACGCATCGACGACGCCGAGGTGCAGGGCCAGCGGCGCGCCGGGCTTGCCCTCGGAGATGTCGCGGCGGAGCCGCTCGCCGGGCAGGTAGTACGGCCCCGCGGTCATCTCCGGCGAGAGGACGCACGAGATCGCGCCGGACGCGACGGCGCTCGGGCCGGCATCGCTCGAGCGGGCACGCCAGAGGGCGCCTCCCGCCGCCCCGGCGAGAACGCCGCCGAGCCGGGCGAGGGACGCACGCCGCGTGACCGGACGCTCGAGCATGCGGCCACGCTACCGAGGCGCGATGTGATTTCCCTGTGAGGTGCGGGTACGCGGCTTCGCGTGACCGAGAGCCCGAAGGACATGGCACGCGAGGCGACGACCGGCGAGTCGTCGCGCACCTATCCGCTCGCCCTCACCGGCGTGACGCTGGCCGTCGCGGCGATCGTCGTCGTCATCCTCGCCGCGGCGCTGATCGTCTACTACGTCGTCCACTGACCCGGAGTTACCCTGGGCGGATGGGCCCGCTCGACGTCTTCTCTCCGCGGACCCGCGCCTGGTTCGAGGGGACGTTCGCCGCGCCGACGCCGGCGCAGGCGGCCGGCTGGCCGGCGATCGCGTCCGGCGGGCACGTCCTCATCCAGGCCCCCACCGGGTCGGGCAAGACGCTGACGGCGTTCCTGGCCGGCATCGACCGCCTGAACGCCGCGCCCGGCTGCGGCCTGCGCCTGCTGTACGTCTCGCCGCTCAAGGCCCTGAACTACGACATCGAGCGGAACCTGCGCGGGCCGCTCGCCGGGCTCGAGTCGGAGCTGCGCGTCGGCGTCCGCACCGGCGACACGCCGGCGAAGGAACGGCGTGAGCTCGTCAAGGACCCGCCCGACATCCTCATCACCACGCCGGAGTCGCTCTTCCTGCTGCTCACGTCGCAGGCGCGCGAGACGCTGCGGCAGGTCGAGACGCTGATCCTCGACGAGGTGCACGCGGTCGCCGGCACGAAGCGGGGCGCGCACCTCGCGCTCAGCGTCGAGCGGCTGGAGCGGCTGCTCGCGGGCCCGATGCAGCGGATCGGCCTCTCGGCGACGCAGCGGCCGCTCGAGGAGATCGGCCGCTTCGTCTCCGGCGGCCGGCCGATCGAGCTCGTCGACGCCGGCACGCGCAAGGAGCTCGACCTCGAGGTCGTCGTCCCCGTCGACGACATGCGCGAGCTCGGCTCGACCGCGTCGCTCTCGTTCCCCGCGCCCGCCGACGGGCAGGAGATGGACGCCGGCACCGAGCACGGCGCGCAGTCGATCTGGCCCTCGATGTACCCCGAGATCCTGCGCCTCGTCGAGCAGCATCGCTCGACGATCGTGTTCGTCAACAACCGCCGTCTCGCCGAGCGGCTCGCGCTGCGGCTGAACGAGCTCGCCGAGCGCGAGGTCGCGCGCGCGCACCACGGCTCGCTCGCGCGCGAGCAGCGGCTGCTCGTCGAGGAAGACCTGAAGGCGGGACGCATCCCGTGCCTCGTCGCGACGTCGAGCCTCGAGCTCGGCATCGACATGGGCGCGGTCGACCTCGTGGTGCAGGTCGAGTCGCCGAAGTCGGTCGCGCGCGGGCTGCAGCGCGTCGGACGTGCCGGCCACGAGCTGGGCGCCGTCTCGAAGGGGCGCATCTTCCCGAAGTTCCGCGCCGACCTGCTCGAGAGCGCCGTCGTCGCGAAGGCGATGCGCGAGGGCGCGATCGAGGAGACGGTGATTCCCCGCAATCCGCTCGACGTGCTCGCGCAGCAGATCGTCGCGATCGCGGCCGAGGAGGAGATCGCGGTCGACGACCTGCACGCGCTCGTCACGCGGGCGTACCCGTTCCGCGACCTCTCGCGCACGCAGCTCGAGAACGTCCTCGACATGCTCGCCGGCCGCTACCCGTCCGACGAGTTCGCGGAGCTGCGGCCGCGGATCGTCTGGGACCGCACGGCCGGCGTGATCCGCGCGCGCGACGGCGCCCGCCGGCTCGCGGTGACGAACGCGGGCACCATCCCCGACCGCGGCCTCTTCGGCGTCTTCCTCGTCGACGGCGGCGGCCGCGTCGGCGAGCTCGACGAGGAGATGGTGTACGAGGCCCGCGCGGGGCAGACGTTCCTGCTCGGCGCGTCGACCTGGCGCATCGAGGAGATCACGCGCGACCGCGTGCTCGTCTCGCCGGCGCCGGGGCTTCCAGGGGCGGTGCCGTTCTGGAAGGGCGAGGGCGTAGGGCGGCCGTACGAGCTCGGCCGTCGCATCGGCGCCGCGTCGCGCGAGCTCGCCGCGCTGCCCGAGGAGAAGGCGGCGGCGCGACTGCGCGGCGAGTACCACCTCGAACGGCGTGCGGCCGCGAACCTGCTCGCCTTCCTGCGCGAGCAGCAGGACGCGACGGGCGCGGTGCCGTCCGACCGCACGGTCGTGGTCGAGCGCTTTCGCGACGAGATCGGCGACTGGCGTGTCTGCATCCTCACGCCGTTCGGCGGACGCGTCCACGCGCCGTGGGCGATGGCGATCGCGGCGCGGCTGCGCGAGTCGCTGGGCGTCGACGCGCAGTCGATCTGGTCCGACGACGGCATCGCGCTGCACTTCCCCGACGCCGACGCTCCGCCGCCCGCCGAGGAGCTGCTGCTGGATCCGGCCGAGGTCGAGGACCTCGTCGTGCAGGAGCTCGGCGAGACGGCGCTCTTCGGCTCCCGCTTCCGCGAGAACGCGGGCCGCGCGCTCCTGATCCCGCGCCGGCGGCCGGGCGAGCGCACGCCGCTCTGGCAGCAGCGCCTGAAGGCGCAGTCGCTGCTGCAGGTGGCGCGCAAGTACGGCTCGTTCCCGGTGATCCTCGAGACGTACCGCGAGTGCCTGCAGGACGTGTTCGACCTGCCCGCACTGCGCACGATCCTGCAGGGGCTGCGCACGCGCGAGCTCGACGTCGTCGAGATCGAGACGCAGAGCGCGTCGCCGTACTCCGCCTCGCTGCTCTTCGACTACATCGCGACCTACATGTACGAGGACGACACCCCTCCCGCCGAGCGTCGTGCGCAGGCGCTGTCGCTCGACCGGGAGCTGCTGCGCGAGCTGCTCGGACAGGAGGAGCTTCGCGATCTGCTCGACGAGGGCGCGGTCGAGGAGGTCGAGCGCCAGCTGCGCGGAGCGCCGTCGTCGCCGGACCAGCTGCACGACCAGCTGCGCGTGCGCGGCGACCTGCGCGCCGGCGAGTACGACCCCGCGCTCGCCGAGCCGCTGCTGGCGGAGCGGCGCGCGGTGACGGTGCGCGTCGCGGGCGAGACGCGGCTGATCGCCGCCGAGGACGCCGGCCGCTACCGCGACGCGCTCGGCGCGATGCCGCCGGCCGGCCTGCCGGACGCCTTCCTCGAGGGCGGCCCCGAGTCGCTGCGCCGGCTCGTGCTCCGCTACGCGCGCGGCCGGGGGCCGTTCACGACCGGCGAGGCGAACGAGCGCTTCGGCCGCGACGTCGAGCCGCTCCTCGCCGAGCTCGAGCGCCAAGAGCTGCTCGTCCGCGGCGAGCTGCGCCCGGGCGGCAGCGAGCGCGAGTGGTGCGATCCCGACGTCCTGCGCCGGCTGCGCCGAGCGTCGCTGGCCGCGCTCCGCCGCGAGGTGGAGCCGGTCGAACAGCCCGCGCTCGCGCGCTTCCTGCGCGGATGGCACGGCGTCGACCGCCGCGCGTCGCTGCGCGAGGCGCTGGTGCCGCTGCAGGCGCTGCCGCTGCCGGCCGCGCTCTGGGAGCGCGAGGTGCTGCCGCGGCGCGTCCCCGGCTACCGGCCCGAGCACCTCGACGCGCTCTGCGCGAGCGGCGAGGTGGTGTGGGTCGGGGCCGGCCCCGACCGCGTGGCGCTGTTCTTCCGCGAGGACGCGGACGCGCTCGGCAGGGTGCAGGCTGCGCCTGCACCCGAAGGGGAGGTGTACGAGCGGTTACGCAAGGCGCTCGCGAAGGGGGCGTTCTTCTGGCCCGATCTCGTCGAGGAGGCGGAGGTAGAGGGCGACGAGGCACTCGTCGCCGTCTGGGATCTCGTGTGGTCGGGCGAGGTGACGAACGACGCGTGGACGCCGCTGCGCGCGCGGCGGCGGTTCGGCCAGGCGAAGGCCGAGCGACGGCCGCGCCGCTTCTCGCGCCGCCGCGCCGTGACCGCGTCCGCGACGCAGGGGCGCTGGTCGACGACCGCGCGCCTCTTCGCCGGCGAGCCGGACCGCCGCGCGCTCGCGGAGCTGCTGCTCGAGCGTCACGGCGTCGTCACGCGCGACGCGGTGCGCGCGGAGGGAATCCCCGGAGGCTACGGCGCCGTCTACGCCGAGCTCCGCGCGCTGGAGACGCTCGGGCTCTGCCGTCGCGGCTACTTCGTCGAGGGGCTCGGCGGCGCACAGTTCGCACTCGGTGGCGCGGTCGAGCGCCTGCGCGAGCTGCGCGAGCGCGACGAGGAGGCTCGGCCGCTCGTGCTCGCGGCCGCCGATCCGGCGCAGCCCTACGGCGCCGCGCTGCCGTGGCCGCGTCGCGCCGGCGGCCGCGCCGCGCGCGTCGCCGGCGCCTACGTCGTGCTGCTCGACGGCGACCCGGTGCTGTACGTCGAGCGTGGCGGGCGCTCGCTCCTGCCCCTCCGCGACCCGGAGGACGCGTGGCTGCGGCCGGCGCTCGGCGCGCTCGTCGCGCACGTCAGGAGCGGCCTGACCGGCAGGCTCGCCGTCGAGCGCTTCGACGGCGAGGCGGTGGGGGAGACGGACGCGCTCGCGCTGCTCGTCGAGGCCGGCTTCCTCGCCGGCCCGCGGCGGGCCGTCCTCCGGCCGTGACGGTCGTCTGCGGCGTCGACGTCGGCTCCCTGGCGACAGAGTCCGACGTCGCGTGGCTTCGCGACGGGCGGTTCGTGCTCGCGCGCTACGTCGCCTCGGCCGAGCAGCCGCTCCCTCGACCGCCCGACGGGTGGGAGGCAGCGGGCTGGACGGCCCTCGACGCGCCCCAGGGCCTGCCGCAGCACGGCCGGGCTCGGCGCGCCGCCGACCGCGACGCGAACACGCCCACGCGCGTCCTTCCCGTCGACCGGGCCGGGCTCGCGTCGCTGCGGGCGTACGGGGCGTTCGTCCGCGCGGGCATCGAGCTGTTCTGGAGTGCGCACGAGCGCGGCCTGCCGGTGCTCGAGACCTACCCCCGCTTCGTGATCCGGCGTCTCTGGCCGGAGCTGGCCGTGCCGTCGAAGCGGCGCGAGCCCCGGCGCTACGTCGCCGAGCTGTGGGCGCGATTGCGACTGCTCGGCCTCGCGGGGCCGCGGCCGACGACGCACCACGAGATCGACGCAGTGCTGTGCGCGCTCGCGGCGGCCGCGTGGGTCGACGGAAGTGCGATCGCGGTCGGCGAGCCCGCGTGGCCCGACGTGGACGAGCGCGTGCTCCGCGAGGGGACGATCGTCGCGCCGCGCGGGCCGGCGGAGGGCGCCGCAGGGCTCGACGTGTCCGCGCTGCTCGCGCTCCAGGTCGCGACGGCCGCGCGCGCGACGCCGGGTGAGCTCGCGTCGTGGCCGCCGGAACGCGCGATGGACGAGCACGAGCTGGCCGCGTTCCTGGAGCGGCGGTCCTTCTGCGTCCTCGCGACCTCCACGCCGCGCGGCCGGCCGCAGGCGCGGCCGGTCGCATACACGTACCGCGACGGCGCCTTCTGGTTCGCGTCGGTCGGCGGCGCGCGGCTCCGGAACCTCCGCGCCGAGCCCTGGGCGTCGCTCGTGGTGGAGGAGGGCGACCGCGGCGACCACCGGATGGTGCTCGCCGAGGGCCCCGTCGACGTGCACGCCGCGGCGCCGCCGGCCGTCGCGGAGGCGTGGGAGCGCCGCCACGGCTCCCGGGCGGAGTGGGCTGCGGCCTGGCTCGAGCTGCGGCCGCACCGCGTCTTCACCCACCGCCCCTGACGGTGCCCGAGGGCGACGCGATCCACCGCGCGGCGCTGCGACTGCAGCCGCTCGTCGGCCAGCGGCTCGAGGTCGAGGCGCCGCACCCGCGCGCGCGGGCGACGCGGGTCGCCGAGCACGTCGACGGACGCGTGCTCGAGTCGGTCGAAGCGGTCGGCAAGAACCTCGTCCTCCGGTTCGAGGGCGGCGTGGTCGTGCGCTCGCACCTCCGCATGTCGGGCCGCTGGACGCTCCGCCCGCGCGGCGAGACGCGTCGCGGCACGCCGTGGCTCGTCCTCCGGGGCGAGCGCGCGGAGGGAGTCCTGTGGAACGGCCCGGTCCTCGAGCTGCACGCGCGCGCTCTCGGCCGCGTCGGCCCCGACATCCTCGAACGGCCGCCTCGGATCGACGCGATGCTCGACCGCCTCGCAGCCGCGGATGGGACACGCTGGCTCGGCGAGTCGCTGCTCGACCAGTCCCTCGTCGCCGGCATCGGCAACATGTGGCTCGCCGAGGGGCTTTGGGAGGCGCGGCTGTCGCCGTGGCGACGCTTGCGCGACGTGCCGACGTCCGAGCGCCGCCGGGCGCTCGAGACGGTGGCGGCGATGATGCGCGAGGCGCTCGACGGCGGCGGCCGCCGGGGCGGTCGCCGCGTCTACCGGCGGTCCGGCCTTCCTTGCCCGCGCTGCCACGGCCGGATCCGCTCGTGGCCGCAGGGCGACGCGGCGCGGATCAGCTACTGGTGCCCCGCCTGCCAGGTAGGAGAGGATCCCCGCCCGGCGTAGTTGACGCCGTGGCGTTGCGGGCACCGCACCTCTACGAGTCGCTGCGCGGGTTCTGCCTGGGTGCGTTCGCCGCCGAGCGCGGCGCCCAGGTCCCGTTCGCCTTCGAGGAGCACGCGACGCGCAGCGGGCCGTCGCTCTACGAGTACCGGCCGCTCGTGCGCCCGTTCGTCGAGGAGCAGGCGCCGACGCTGCGACGACTGCCCGACGCGCGCAACGCGATCGAGGATCTGCGCCGCGAGCCCGCCGCCGCGATCTTCGCGCGTGCGCACCGGCTCGGGCAGAGCGAGGAGGACGCGCTCTTCCGCTCGATCCTGCTGCCGCTGCTCACGTGGACGGCCGAGCGGTGCGGCGGGTTCGACTGGCACGACGAGGCGTTCGAGGCGGCCTACGCGGAGCTCGAGCAGACGCTGTTCGGCTCGGCGCGCACGTACGTCGCGGTCGCGCCGCTCGTCGGCCTCTCCGCCGGCCGCGACGCGGATCTCGGCGACGGCATTCGCATCCGGCCGGCGGTCACGGGCGAGATCTCGCAGCTCTGGCCGGAGGTTCGAGGGCTGCTGCCGCCCGACTTCGGACGCGACGTCGACCGCCTGCTCGTCCTCGAGCTCTCGCGCGAGCTCGACGCCGACGACGCGGAGGCTCCGGACGCCGCGGGCGAGCTCGCCGACGCCGTGACGGCGCTCAGGCTCGCCACCGCCGGTGCGGTCGCCGGCGGGCCGGTCGTCTTCGAGCGGCTCGACTTCCGCCCTCTGCGCGTCTCGCCGCTCCTGCCGATCGCGGCCACGCAGCCGCGCGGCGACGCGACGCGGCTCGACAAGGTGCGCGCGCAGCTCGCGGCCGAGCTGCGCGCAAGGCTCACGCTTGCCGATTCCGACCGCGAGCTCGGTGAGGCGCTCGACCGCTGGGAGCTGTCGCTGTTCGCCGACGAGCCGTTCCGCTCCGCGCAGGTGCGCGAGGCGCTCGCGTGCCTGCTCGGCGCCGACGGCGGGGCGTGGGGGGCGTCGCTGCGCGCTGCCGTGCTGCTGTGCGAGCGGGCGGCGGAGCGGGCCGGCCTCGCCGCCGCGCTTCGGGAGGAGCGGCTGGGCCGGGACGCCCGCGACGCGGTGCGGCGGGCGCTGGTCGAGACGCTGCTCCACGGCGACCGTGTCGGTCTCGCGGCGACCCTCGACGAGGCGCTGCTCGGCGTGGCGCCGCGGCCGGTCTCCGCGCGTCGAGTCGCGTAGTCGCTCGCGACGTCGCGGCGCGTCGCCGCGGCGGTTCGGAGGGCGGTGGGCGGGTCGCCCGGCCGGGGCCGCGGAGGCCCGTCGTCGCGTCGCCGTTTTCAGGTCGGTGCCCGCCGGATACCGAGAAGTACAACGGACACCGATGGAAAGGAGACGGAATGAGGAAGAAGGTACTTCTCGGGCTGGCGCTCGCCGGCGCGATCCTCGGGTGCTCGGCGTTCCTCGGCCTGACGGCTGCGCCGGCGTCCGCGGAGGGGGCGAGCGGCAGCTTCCTCTGCTACTCGGTGGGCGGGAATCCGCTCTATGCGCCCGACGAGGCGACGGGCATGGCCGACGTCGGATCGGGCTATTGGCTGCCCGAGGCGGTCCCGGGGAACGTCCCGGCCGGCCTGGGCGAGAACGTGGGCCCGTACCACCTCGACTGCTTCAACGCCCCTGTCGCCGGGAGCTTCGGCAACACCGCCGGGGCGGCGCAGTACGCGGACGGCTCCGGCAACGTGCTGACCGCCGGCTACGTCATGGCGTCGATCACCGACGGGCTGGGGGCCTACCCGATCTACGGCTTGCCCGCGACGACGTAGGTCGCCGCGGCCGTCCGGCGCGGGCGGCGGGCGAGGATGCGCCCTGCGCGTGGGGCGCGTCGGCTCGCCGTCCGCCGCGGGCGGGGCCACTGGGAGCCGGCGGGGCGAGGCGCGGCCCCGCCGTCGCGCGCGGTGCGAGGTGGCTGCGCGAGTTCTGCGGCGCCCTCGCGACGTGCATGGCTGTGGAGCAATCGGCGCACAATCGTCACGAAGCCGGCACAGACACGTCACGACATGCTCGGTACCGTCGACACATGGACGTCGTCGACCGAGTGCTGACGAGGCTCGACCGCATCGAGTCGCTCGAGCGCGGGCACGCCGGGAAGCCCGCGCTGCTCGAGGAGCTGCGGCTGCTCGTCGGCGAGGCCGAGGCGTGGGCCCGGTGGGAGGGCGACGGGCAGGCCCGGGTGGCGGAGAAAGTTCGGGAGGGGGTGGAAGGAATGCAGTGAGCCGACCCGAAAAGGCCGCCATGGGTCTCGCGCGCCTCCTCCCGCGTCCCGCCGTTCGTGCCGCCGACGAGCCGGCCACCGCGCAGGCGCAGGTGCTCGCGTTCGCCAACCAGAAGGGCGGGGTCGCGAAGACGACCACGACCCTCAACCTGGGCGTCGCGTTCGCGGAGCAGGGGCATCGCGTGCTCCTCGTGGATCTGGACCCGCAGGGCAACCTGACGATGTCGCAGGGGCTCAACCCCGATTCGATCGAGCAGTCGATGTTCGACGTCCTCGTACACCGCCTGCCGATCGAGCAGGTGATCGAGCACCGCGAGGCCGACATCGCCGTCTCCTCGATCGACCTCGCGGGGGCGGAGCTCGCCCTGTCGAGCCAGATCGGACGCGAGCGCGCGCTCGAGAAGGCGCTCGCCGGCGTGCGCGACCGCTACGACTACATCCTCCTGGACACGCCGCCCTCGCTCGGGCTGCTCACGATCAACGCGTTCGTCGCGGCGAGCGGCGTGATCGTGCCCGTCCAGACGGAGTACCTGTCGCTGCGGGGCCTCGTCCAGCTCGAGAACACGCTCGCGATGGTGCGGGAGAACCTGAACCCGAGGGTCGAGATCGTCGGCATCGTCCCGACGATGTTCGACCGACGGCTCACGCACTCGCGGGAGGCGGACGACATCCTGCGCGAGAACTTCGGCGACCTCGTCTACAACACACGCATCCGCAAGACGATCCGCTTCGCCGAGGCACCGGTGAAGGGTCAGTCGGTGCTGGCCTACGAGCCGCAGGGCGAGGCGGCCGAGCTGTACCGTGACCTCGCGAAGGAGGTGCTCGATGGCCAGAAATCGCGCCAGCATGCGTGAGGGGCCGCTCGCCGAGCTCTTCCGCGCGACGGAAGCGGCCGGCCGGCAGGCGAAGCAGGATGCGACGGAGGAGAAGCGACCCCGGACCAGCGCCGGGGCGGATGACCCGCGGACCGACCCGCCTGCGCCGACGCCGATCCGACCGGTCCCGGCGGCGACGAGCTCCCGTTCCGAGCCGGCGCACGGCGATCCGGAGCGTCCGGTCGCGCGCTGGCTCGACCCGCTCCCCGAGCAGCCGGCGCGGCTCGAGCGCGCCCGCGACTCGGCGTCCTACCTCGCGGTGATCCGCGTGGTGGGCGTCGGAGGCGCCGGCCTGAACGCGATCGACCGCATGATGGATGCGGGGATCACGCAGGTCGACTTCATCGCCGTCAACACCGACATCCAGCAGCTGCAGATGAGCGACGCGCCGACGAAGATCCACATCGGCAGCGAGCTCACCGAGGGGCTCGGCTCCGGCGCGGACCCGGAGATCGGGCGGCGTGCAGCCGAGGACGGCTACGACGCGATCAAGCGCGCCCTGCGGGGGTCGGACATGGTCTTCGTGACCGCCGGCGAGGGCGGCGGCACCGGCTCGGGCGCCGCGCCGATCGTGGCGCGCGTCGCGCGCGACCTCGGCGCGCTCACCGTGGGCATCGTCACGACCCCGTTCAAGTTCGAGGGCACGCGCCGCCGCAAGCAGGCCGAGGAAGGCGTCGTCGCGCTGCGCGAGGCGTGCGACACGCTCATCGTCATCCCGAACGACCGCCTGCTGGAGGTGCTCGACAAGTCGACCTCGATGCTGGATGCGTTCCGCATCGCCGACGACGTCCTGCGGCACGGCGTCCAGGGCATCTGCGACCTGATCACCAACCCCGGCCTGATCAACCTCGACTTCGCCGACGTGCGCACGATCATGCAGGACTCGGGCAGCGCGCTGATGGGCATCGGCTACGCGACCGGCGAGAACCGCGCGAGGGAGGCGGCCGAGCGAGCGCTGCGCAGCCCCCTCATCGAGACGGAGATCACGGACGCGCGCGGCATCCTGCTCTCGATTGCCGGCGGCGACGACCTGACGCTGTACGAGGTGAACGAGGCGGCGGAGGCCGTGCGCGCGGCGGCGACCGACGACACGAACATCATCTTCGGCGCGACGATCGACGAGCGCCTCGAGGGCCAGATGTGGATCACCGTGGTCGCCACCGGTTTCGGCGGCCGGAGCTCCGGCCGGCGAGGGACGTTCATCACGGCCGCGTCGGGTGGAAGCGGCGAGGTGCTCGAGCCGCCGTCGTTCCTCCGCGACGTCTGACCGCGCACGCCGCCGAGCGCAGGCGCGCCGAGCACGCGCCCATCCGACCGGCCGTCAGACCAGGTCGAGCCAGAGCGCGCCGACGGCGGCCGCCGCCGCCAGCGACGCGCCGACGACGACGGTGCGCATCGCCCACCGTCGCACGGCCGCGTTCTCCCGCGCGAGGTAGAGCGCGCCCAGGCCGCCCGCGCCGAGGCTGACCAGCGTCTCGAGCGCCTGGATCGCGACGCCGACCCCGAGCGCCTGCGTGACGCCGATGCCGCGGCTCGCGAGCGCGACGGCGACCGCGCCGCTGCCGATGCCGATGCTGCCGGGTGTGAGCGGGAACACGCCCGCGAGGTCGAGGGCCGGAACGATCACGAGCGCGGCGAGCACGGGGTGGGGAAGCCCGAGCGCCCGCACCGCCGCCACCGCTGCGAGCAGTCGCGCCAGCTGGACGGCCGCCGACCAGCCGACCACCGCGGCGGCCGCGCGCGGCGAGCGTGCGAGGGCGCCGACGCCGGCGAGGAAGTCGGCGAGGCGCGGATGCGAGCGCACGCGCGACGAGAGCCGTGCCGTCAGCGCCACGGCGGCGGCGATGCCGCAGAGCGCGAAGACGGGCCAGAGCGGCAGCGCCCGCGTCGCCGCGGCCACGACGACGAGCCCGGCAAGCGGCAGCGAGCGCGCCGCGGCCAGGCCGGCGTACACGCCGCCCCCGGTCCAGAGACGCCCGGGCCGCTCGATCGCGCGTGCGCAGAGCGCCACCTTGACCGCGTCGCCCAGCTTCGCCGGGGCGACCGAGTTGACGAGGCAGCCGATGCCGAGCCTCGCCGCTGCCTCCCGCGGCGCGATCCGCGCGCCCGCCGCGCCGAACGCCGCGCGCCAGGCGCCGACCGTGCAGACGAACGCGGTCGCGAACCCGGCCGCGGCGAGCGCGAGCCAGCGTGGGTCGCCGCCGCCCAGCGCGGTCAGCACCGGCCCGACGTGCCGGCCGAGGAGGAGGGGCACCACGACGGCGAGCGCCAGCGCGGCGCAGGCGCCTCCTGACACGAGCAGCGTGGAACGGCGGGGCGTCACCTGGCGATCAGGGTCCTCGACGCACAGGATGCGGGCCGGTTAGTTGCGAAACGGTGAAGATTCGTCGCCATGGCGCGTTACGACGGTCATCGGCCGCGGTGAGGCCGGGGTGAAGGGCGCGGTTGCCGCCGGCCACGAGCTGACCGCCCGCGCGGGCGCACAGGCGCTCGAGGAGGGCGGGAACGCGGTCGACGCCTGCGTCGCCGCGGCCTTCGCGAGCTGGGTGGCGGAGAGCCCGCTCACCGGCCCCGGCGCTGGCGGCTTCGCCCTGGTGCTCCCCGCCGGCGGGCGGCCGGCCCGCGTCGCCGACTTCTTCGTCGCGACCCCGGGGCTCGGCCTCCGTCGCCCGACCGGAGCGCGCATGCACGCGGTCGACGTCGGCTTCGGCGGCGACAGCGACACGACCCAGGTGTTTCGGATCGGCGAGGCCTCCTGCGCCGTGCCCGGCACCGCGCTCGGCCTCGAGGCGGTGCACCGGGCCTACGGGCGGCTGCCCTGGCCGGAGCTGATCCGGCCGGCGCGGGAGCTCGCGCGCCGCGGCCTCGAGCTGACGCGGCCGCAGGCGCACCTCCACGCGATCCTCGACCTGATCCTGCGCCATTCCCCGGAGGGGAAGCGCGTGTACAGCCGCCCGGACGGGGGCCGGCTGCTGCCGGGAGACCGGCTCGCGCTGCCCGACCTCGGCCGGACGCTCGACGCGATCGCGGAGGAGGGAGCACGCGTGCTCTACCGCGGCGAGCTCGGCCGTGCGATCGTCGAGACCGTTTCGTCGGGCGGAGGCGCGCTCACGCGTCGCGACCTCGAGTCGTACCGGGTCGTCTGGCGGCGGCCGGTGCGCGTCCGCTTTCGCGGGCACGACGTCGTCTCGAATCCGCCGCCGTCCTCGGGCGGCGTCCTCATCGCCTACGGGCTCGCGCTGCTCGAGCGGCTCCCCACCGGCCCGCCGGACGGCGAAGCAGCGCTCGTGTCGCTGATCGGCGTGATGAAGGAGCAGACGCGCGCCCGGGCCGCCGGCTTCTCGGCCGGCCTCTACCGCGGCGGGCTCGCGCAGCGGCTGCTCGCCGAGCGGGCGATCGCCGAGGCGCTGCGCCGCATCGCCGCCGAGGCGCCGACACCCGCCGAGCCTGCTCCCGCGGGCGGCACCACGCACGTGTCGGCCGTCGACGACGAGGGTAACGCCGCCTCGCTCTCGTCGTCCACCGGCTCCGGCTCGGGCGTCATCGTCCCCGGCGCCGGCATCCACCTGAACAACATGCTCGGCGAGTACGACCTCGTCGCGCCCGGGCCGGCGGCGCCCGGCCGCCGGCTGACGAGCATGATGGCGCCCTCGATCGTCGTCGGCCCGCACGGCCCGCGGCTCGTCGTCGGCAGCGCCGGCTCGGTCCGCCTGCGGGGCGCGATCATGCAGGTGATCGAGAACGTCGTCGGCCACGGCCTCGACGTCGCCGAGGCGATCGACCGGCCGCGCATCCACGTCGACGAGCCGCACGTGCACTGCGAGGGCGGCTTCGACGCCGCCGTGCTCGACCGGCTCGAGGAGCTCGGCCACGACGTCGTCCGCTGGCGTCGCCGCAATCTCTTCTTCGGCGGGACGAACGCGGTCGCGGTCGCCGCCGACGGTACGCTCGCCGCCGCCGGCGACGCCCGGCGCGGAGGCGCCGGCGTCGTGGTCGCGTGAACGCCGTCGCGCGGGCCTAGCCGTCCGGCTCGAGCGGCGCGACCTTGCCGTTGCCCGCGGCGCGCTCGCGCACGGCGCGCTGCAGCGTCGCCTCCTCGAGCGCGGTCTGGAGGAGCTGGGCGAGCCGCGCCATCCGCTCGCGCGGCGACGTCGCCGAGAGCAGCTCCCACTTCGCCTCGACGCCGAGATCGACGCGCGACGCGAGCCGGAAGTCGAGCTGGTCCTCGTCCGGGTCGGGCGTGTCGACGTCGCCGCCCGCCGTCTCGGCGAGCGACCGGAAGAGCTCGTACGCGCGGGCCGCGTCGCCCGGGTCGGCCGGCTCGTCCTCGTCCTGCAGCGGCTCGACCAGGCAGGTCGTGAACGAGCGGCCGGACGTGAGCTCGAGCAGGCGGACGCGCGCGGTTCCCTCGACGACGACGTTCATCGCGCCGTCCTCGAGGACCTCGAGCACCTGGTGCACCGAGGCCGTCGTCCCGACCTCGTGCACCGCGCCGTCGCCGGTCGCGAGAACGAGCCCGAACGACCGCTCGCCCTCGATGCTCTCGCCGATCAGCTCCTTGTACCGCGGCTCGAAGACGTGCAGCGGGATGCGCTCGGTCGGAAGGAGGACGACCGGCAGCGGGAAGAGGCCGATCTCCTGCACGCCACCAGCGTAGACGGTGGCGGCCGTGGCTAGACCGCGGCGGCCAGGACCCGGCGCAGCGCGTCCGCGGTGTCCGGCCAACGGAGCGCGTCGGGAGCCTCCGCAGCCACGCACCAGCGGTAGCCGTCGTGCTCCCAGTCGAGCGCGGGCTCCCAGTCGTCCGGGGCGTCCACGAGGAAGCAGTCGACGTGCACGCCGACGACGCCGGGCTCGTACAACGCGCGACGATCGGCGGGCTCCTCCGTGAGCGAGTACACGAACTCGACCGCGTCGCCGACGTGCGCGAGACGCTCGACCGCGAGCCCGGTCTCCTCGAGGAGCTCGCGCCGCGCCGCGTCCTCCGGCGCCTCGCCGCGCTCGACCCCGCCCGCGATCGTGTGCCAGTAGCCGCCCTGCTCGGGGCTGCGGTGCACGACGAGGATCTCGCTGCGGTTCCGGCGGGCGACGAAGATCGCGACCTCGCTTCCCGTGCGCACGGGCGCACTCTACGGCGCAGCTAGGGTGCGGGCGGTGAGCGCGCACGTCGAGGATCTCGCGGATGCGTTCTTCCGGCGCAGCGTCGGCGGGCTGACGCCGTACCAGCCCGGGAAGCCGGTCGAGGACGTCCAGCGCGAGCTCGGCCTCGACCGCGTCGTGAAGCTCGCCTCGAACGAGGGCCCGTTCGGGCCGCTCCCCGCCGCGGCGGAGGCGCTCGGGCGCGCGACCCGCGACCTGAACCGCTACCCGGACGGCGGCGCCTACCGGCTGCACGCCGCGCTCGCCGACCGCCACGGCGTCTCCTTCGACGAGATCTGCGTCGGCTCGGGGGCGGACGGCTGCATCGACATGCTCAGCCAGGCGGTCCTCGACCCGGGCGACGAGGTCGTGTGCGGCTGGCCGTCGTTCCCGAGCTACGTCATCTACGCGCAGAAGCAGGGCGCGACGGCGCGCACCGTTCCGCTCGTCGACCATCGCTACGACCTCGCAGCGATCCTCGGCGCGGTCACGCCGCGGACGAAGCTCGTCTACCTCTGCCACCCCAACAACCCGACGGGGACGATGAACACCGCCGACGAGCTCGACGCGTACTTCGACGCCGTCCCCGCGCACGTGCTGACGGTCGTCGACCAGGCGTATTTCGAGTACATCGACCGGCCCGACTACCCGGACGCGGTCGAGCGCTACCTGAAGGCGGGGCGGCGGGTGGCGGTGCTGCGCACGTTCTCGAAGATCTACGGGCTCGCCGGGCTGCGCGTCGGCTACGCGGTCGCGCCGCCGGCCGTCTGCGCCGGCGCCGCGAAGGTGCGGCGGCCGTTCGACGTCTCGACGCCTGCGCAGCTCGCCGCCGCGGCGAGCCTCGACGACCACGAGGAGCTCGCCCGCCGCCGCGCCGTGAATGCCGACGGGCTCGTCCGCCTGCAGGCGCTGCTCGCCGAGCACGGCTTCGAGACGGCGCCGTCGGTGGGCAACTTCGTCTACGCCGAGACGGGCGGCGACGCCGCGCAGCTCTTCGACCGGCTCCTGCGTGAGGGCGTGATCGTCCGCCCCCTCGCCGGCTTCGGCTCGCCGACCGCGATCCGCGTCTCGGTCGGGACACCGGACGAGCTCGACGCGCTCGACGCGGCACTCGGCCGCGTCCTCGCGCGCGCCTAGCCCCCGCGCGAAGACCGTCTACTGTAGGCGCGTTGCCGCCCTCCCTCGGTCGTCACGCCGCGCTCCTGCGGACCGCAGCAGGCTTCCGCCAGCTGTTCGTCGCGACGCTCGGCTCGGCCGTCGGCACCTGGATGGCGACGATCGCGCTCACGGTCGACGTGAAGAACCGGACCGGCTCGGCGTGGTGGGTGAGCGCGCTCCTCGTCGTCACGCTGCTGCCCTCGGTGCTCGTCGGGCTCACCGCCGGCCCGCTGATCGACCGGCTCTCGCGCAAGCGGCTGCTCGTCAACGCCGACCTGTCGCGGCTGGCCGTCTTCGCCGCGCTGCCCTTCGTCAACAGTGCGTCGGCGATCGTCGTGCTGGCCGGGGTCGCCGGCGTCGCGAACTCGTTCTTCCGCCCGGCCGTGCTCGCCGGGCTGCCGAACCTCGTCGCGGAGGAGGAGCTGCCACGCGCGACGTCGCTCCTGCAGACCGCCGACTGGAGCGCGACGGCGCTCGGCCCGGTGGTGGCGGGCGCGATCGTCGGCCTGTCGGGGCCGCACGTCGTCTACTGGATCAACGCGGCGACGTTCCTCTTCTCCGCGGCGTTCCTGCTGCGCATCCCGGCGCCGCTCCTCAAGAGCGAGCAGCCGATCACGCGCGGCCACTGGCGCGACCTGCGGGAGGGCATGGGCGAGTTCCGCCGCTCGCGCCCGCTGCTGACCGCCCTCGTCGCGCTCGGCCTGGCCGTCGCCGGGATGGGGCTCGTCAACGTCTCCGAGGTCTTCCTCGCGACGCGTGTCCTGCACGCGGGCGCGTTCGGCTACGGCCTCCTCTGGACGGCGTCCGGGCTCGGCCTGGTGGCGGGCAGCCTGCTCGTCGGCGGCGTCGTGGAGCGCCGCTCGCCCGTCGCCTCCTACCCGTGGATGTTCCTGCCCTGGGCGGCCGGCGGCCTCGGCGCCGCGCTCGCGCCGAACATCTGGGTCGCCGCCTTCGCGATGGTCGTCTCCGGGATCGGCAACGGCGTCACGTTCCCGACCACGGTGGTGATCGTCCAGCAGGCGGCCGCCGACCGGATCCGCGGCCGCGTCTTCACCGTGATCATCAGCGCGCAGAACGCCGTGCTCGGAGTGGCGTTCGCGGCGGCGGGAGGCCTCACCGCCGCGTTCGGCGCGCGCTGGGTCTACGGCGCGGCGGCGGCGCTCGTGCTCGCGGGCGGCTTCAGCGCCTTCGCGCTCACCTACCGGAGGCCCGCGCGCGTCGAGCTCCGCGAGCAGGCCGCGTAGCATCCAGCCGATGCCCGGCCGGCGCGACTGGACGCGGGAGGCGCTCGTCGAGGGCGTCCGCGGGGGCGACGCGCGTGCCCTCGCGCGCACGATCTCGCTCGTCGAGAACGGCGATCCGCTCTCCTACGACGTCGTCCGCGACGTCTACCCGCAGACGGGGCGCGCGCATGCCGTCGGCATCACCGGCCCGCCCGGCGTCGGCAAGTCGACGTTGATCGCGGCGCTGATCCGGCGCGCGCGCGCGGACGGCAGCAGCGTTGGCGTCGTCTCGGTCGACCCGTCGAGCCCCTTCTCGCAGGGCGCGCTGCTCGGCGACCGCATCCGCCTCAGCGACCACTTCCTCGACCCCGACGTCTTCATCCGCTCGATGGGCACGCGCGGCCACCTCGGCGGCCTCGCGGAGACGTCGCTGCAGACGCTGCTCCTCCTCGACGCCGCCGGCAAGGACGTCGTCTTCCTCGAGACGGTCGGCACCGGCCAGAGCGAGGTCGGAGTGCTGACGATCGCCGACACGGTCGTGCTCGTGCTGATGCCCGGCTCGGGCGACGCGATCCAGGCGCTGAAGGCGGGGATCATGGAGATTCCCGACGTGATCGCGATCAACAAGATGGACCACCCGCTCGCGCAGACGATGCTGAGCGAGGTGCGGCAGGTGCTCTCGCTCGGCCCGAAGGAGGGGCGGCCGCCGATCGTGCTCACCGAGGCGCTGCGCGGCGAGGGCGTCCAGGAGCTGTGGCAGCGGATCGGTGAGCACCGCGCCGAGCTCGGCGCGGACGGGCGGCTCGAGCAGCGGCGCCGGCGGAACCTCGCGCACGAGGTCTTCGCCGTGGCGTCCGTCCGCGCGCGCCGCCGCATCGAGGAGGCGGTGCAGGACGACCCGGCGCTGCGCAGGCTCCTCGGCGACGTGCAGGAGCGGCGGCTCGACCCGCTGACCGCGGTCCGTGAGATCCTCGAGCAGGTGTTCGGGGTTGGCGACGGCGCGGCGGGCTAAGGCAGGCCCCGCGCCCGCGGACGTGGAGGCCGCCCGCGGGCGCCTCGCCGGCCTCGCGCGCGTCACGCCGGTGTACAGCTCGGAGACGCTCGCGCGCCGCACCGGCCGCGAGGTGTGGCTGAAGGCGGAGAACCTGCAGCGGACCGGCGCGTTCAAGGTTCGCGGCGCGGTGAACAAGCTGTCCCTCCTCTCGCCGGTCGAGCGCGAGGCCGGCGTGATCGCTGCAAGCGCCGGCAACCACGGCCAGGCGGTGGCGTTCGCCGCGCGGGAGCTCGGGATCCGGGCGACGGTGTTCATGCCGCAGGACGCGGCGATGGCCAAGGTGGAGGCGACGCGCAACTACGGGGCGGAGACGGTGCTCGCCGGGGCAGGCTTCGAGGAGTCGCTCGCGGAAGCGCTCGAACACGCGCGCGCGACCGGCGCGACGTTCGTGCACGCGTTCGAGGACGAGCAGGTGATCGCGGGGCAGGGAACGCTCGGGCTCGAGCTGGCCGAGCAGGTGCCGGACGCGGAGACGGTGGTCGTCCCGGTGGGCGGCGGCGGCCTCGCGGCGGGCGTCGCGATCGCGCTCCGGGCGCGGCGGCCGGACGTGCGGCTCGTTGGCGTGCAGGCGGGCAAGCACGGCCAGACGATCGCCGACGGCATCGCGGTCAAGCATCCGGGCACGCTGACGATGTCGATCCTCGACGAGCTGCTGGACGACCTCGTGCACGTCTCCGACGACGAGATCGCCGACGCGCTCACGCTGCTGCTCGAGCGCGCGAAGCTCGTCACCGAGGGCGCCGGCGCGGCGAGCGTCGCGGCGCTGCTCGCGGGGCGCGTCGGCGGGACGGGCTCCGTCTGCTGTCTGCTCTCCGGCGGCAACATCGACCCGACCACGCTGATCAGCGTCATGCGGCACGGGCTCACCGTCGCCGGGCGCTACCTCGTCGTCCGCACGCGCATCCCCGACCGGCCGGGGGAGCTGATCAAGCTGCTCGAGCTGGTCGCGGCCGAGCGCGGCAACGTCGTATCGGTCGAGCACCACCGTGAAGGTCTCGCGGTGCACGTCGCGGAGACGGAGGTCGAGCTGACCGTCGTCACCCGCGACGACGCGCACTGCGCCACGCTCTGCGCCGCGCTCGAGGCGCACGGCTACGCCCTCGACCGCCTGCGCTGAAATGCGCGTCCTTCGTTCACTTCGTGAACGAAGGACGGGAGCTTGGAAGCTGTTTTGCGACGGAGTCGGAAGCTGTTTTGCGACGGAGTCGCAAAACAGCTTCCAAGGGTCTACGTCCCGCACCTCCGGAAGCCGACGATCTCGCCGGTGAAGTCCGGCACGCCGCCCGAGGCGACCGGGCGCGCGTCGAAGCCCTCGCGCCGCAGCAGCGAGGCGGCGATCGTTGCGCGCGCGCCCGACTCGCAGATCGTCACCACCGGCATCCCGCGATCCAGCGTGTCGCTGCCGACGCGCCGCAGCAGCCGGTACGGGATGTTGCGCGAGCCGGGGATGTAGCCGTCGTCGCGCTCGCTCGGCTCGCGCACGTCGACGAGCTGCACGCCGTCGCGCGCGACGAGCCTTTCGAGCTCGCCGACGTCGACGACCGGCGTCGTCGAGTCGCTCGCGGCCGGGTCGAGCACGTAGCCGGCGACGTCGAGGATGCCGATCGCCCACAGCTCCCACGCCGCCTCCAGCGCCTCCGCCGCGGAGCGCGCGTGGAGCACGAGCGGCTCGTCCGCAAGCAGTACGAAGCCCGCCTTCGTGCCGAACGAGGAGGCGGAGACGGGCACGTTGATCGCGCCCGGCAGGTGGCCGGCGGCATGGTCCTCGAACGGGCGCACGTCGAGCACGGTCGCCTCACCCGCGTTCGACAGCGCCGGCGGATCGGACGGCCTCGCCACCCACGGCCCGCGGTTCAGCGTCACGAGCCGCTCGGTCGTCGGCGGCCGCGGCACGGAGACCGACGCCGATACGAGGACGAACTCCTGCAGCTCGCGGTACTGCAGCGCCGCGTTGCTGTCGCGCTCGCGCGCGATCGTCGACGACCGCTCGGCGCTCATGTTGCCGCCGCACAGCGAGCCGGCGACGTGGCCGGGGTAGACCTCGACGTCGCCGCCGAGCTCGCGCAGCCGCTCGAGCGAGCGGAAGAGGTCCTCCGCGCCCTCGCGTGCGGCGACGGCGAGGTCGGGCCGCGCGGCATCGCCGACGAAGAGCGAGTCGCCGGTGAGGACCAGCTGGCCGTCGACGACGAACGAGCAGTGCTCGGGCCGGTGACCGGGGGTGTGCAGCACGCGCACGCCGACGGCGCCGACCCGCAGCTCCTCGCCGTCGCCGAGCGGATCGTGCTCGTACTCGGCCTGCGCGAGCGGATGGATCGACACCGGCAGCCCGTGCTCGAGCGCGAGCCGTCCGTGGCCGGAGAGGTGGTCGGCGTGCGTGTGCGTCTCGAGCACGCGCTCGACGCGCATGCCCGCCTCGTCGGCCGCGGAGAGGTACTGCTCGATGCGGAACGCCGGATCGACGACGGCGGCAACGCCCGCCTCGGGGTCGCCGACGAGGTACGAGGCGCAGCCGAGATCCTCGTCGACGAACTGCCGGAAGAGCACGAACAGGGACCCTACACCCGGCCCCAGGCGGCGTCCGGCCCGCTCAGAGGCCCAGGTGCCGGGCGATCACCATCCGCTGCACCTCGTTCGTGCCCTCGCCGATCTCGAGCACCTTCTGGTCGCGGTAGAAGCGCGAGATCGGGTACTCGTCCATGAACCCGTAGCCGCCGTGGATCTGGAGCGCCCAGTTGGCGACGTGGTGCGAGAGCTCGCCCGAGTAGAGCTTCGCCATCGCCGCGGTCCGCGCGAACGGCCGGCCCCGGTCCTTCTCCCAGGCGGCGCGGTAGACGAGCGCGCGCGCCGCCTCGATGCCCGTCGCCATGTCGACGAGCTTCTCCTGCACCGCCTGGAACCGGGAGATCGGCTTGCCGAACTGCTCGCGCTCCCGCGCATACGCCGCCGCCATCTCGTAGCAGCCCTGCGCGAGGCCGACGCCCATCGCCGCGACCGAGATGCGGCCGCCGTCGAGGATCTGGAGGAACTGCCGGAACCCGTCGCCGCGCGGGCCGAGCAGGTTGCCCTCCGGGACGCGCGCGCCCTGGAACGACAGCTCGCGCGTGTCCGAGGCGCGCCAGCCGAGCTTGCGCATCGGCGGCGACACGACGTACCCCGGCGTCCCGTTCTCGATGATGACGTTGGAGATCTCGCCGTCCCCCGTGAGCGCGGTGATCGTCACGCCCCAGCTGATCTCGGTGCCGGCGTTGGTGATGAAGATCTTCGCGCCGTCCACGACCCATTCGCCGTTCTCGAGCCGCGCCGTGGTGCGCGTCGCGCCGGCGTCGGAGCCGGCGCCCGGCTCGGTGAGCCCGAACGCGGCGAGCTTGCGGCCGGAGGCCAGGTCGGGCAGCCAGGCGCGCTTCTGCTCCTCGCTGCCGAAGAGGAAGATCGGAAGCGTTCCGAGCGAGTGATGCGCCGCGACGGTGATCGCGACCGACGAGTCGACGCGCGCGAGCTCCTCGATCGCGATCGCGTAGGCGAGCGTGTCGCTGCCCGCGCCCTCGTACTCCTCGGGGATCGTCATGCCCATCAGCCCGAGCTCGGCGAGCTCGGCGACGAGCTCGTAGGGGAAGCGCTTCTCGCGGTCGAGCTCCTCCGCGACCGGCGCCACCTTCTCGTCGGCGAACTGCCGGACCGTGTCCCGGACGAGCTCGTGGTCCCGGTCGAGGTCGAGATCCATTCGCGCTACCGCGAGGCGAGACGCTCGGCGAGCTCGACCGCGAGGCGCACGCCGTAGCCGGTGCCGCCCTGGTCGAGCGCGTAGTCCGGTCGCTTGCGCTGGATGTACGCCGGCCCGGCGATGTCGAAGTGCGCCCACGGGCCGTCGCCGGCGAACTCGCGCAGGAACTCGGCCGCGAGGACGGCGCCCGCCTCGCGGAACTCGGAGGCGTTCTTCATGTCGGCGAAGTCGGAGTCGACGTAGCGCCGGTAGCGGCGGTGCAGCGGGAAGCGCCAGGCGAGGTCGCCGCTCGTCCTCGCGGCCGCGTCGATCTCCGCGGCGAACGCGT
The DNA here is from genome assembly GCA_035652835.1 of Gaiellaceae bacterium. Classification (GTDB taxonomy): domain Bacteria; phylum Actinomycetota; class Thermoleophilia; order Gaiellales; family Gaiellaceae; genus PALSA-600. The sequence goes on along the minus strand of DASRDA010000041.1, from coordinate 12,455 downwards.
CGTCGTTGCAGAACCACCCGGCGTACAGGTCGCCGAGGGCGACGGACATCGCGCCGGTGAGCGTGGCGAAGTCGACGACGTGCGTCGCGCCGTTCGAGCGCGCGTAGTGGAGCGCGTCGGCGAGCACCAGCCGGCCCTCGGCGTCGGTGTTGATGATCTCGATCGTCTTGCCGTTCGAGGCGCGCAGGATGTCGCCGGGACGGTAGGCGCGACCGTCCTGCAGGTTCTCGGTCGCGGCGACGACGGTCAGCACGCGGACCGGGAGGCCGAGCTCGGCGATCGCAGCGGTCGCCTCGACGACGGCGGCGCCGCCCGACATGTCGCCCTTCATGTCCTGCATACGCAGCGCGACCTTCAGGGAGATTCCGCCCGAGTCGAAGGTGATCGCCTTGCCGACCAGGCCGAGCGTGACGTCCGCCGCGCCGGGCGGGTCGTACCGCATGACGATCAGCTGCGGCTCGGCGCCGCTGCCGGCGGCGACCGCCGCGAAGGCGCCCATCATCTGCGCGACGATCCACTCGCGTCCGTGGGACTCGACGGTGAGGCTGCCGTCGGCGTACGACCTCGCGTGCTCGGCCAGCGCGACCGGCGTCAGGTCGTTCGGGGGGCGGTTGGCGAGATTGCGCGCGCCGTCCACGTGACGCATCACCGTCGCCTGACGCTCCGCGAGGTTGCCGAGCCGGTCCGGGGCCTCCAGCACGAGATCGAGCTCCGGACGCTCGGCGTAGCCGCGCTTGAAGAGGCCGGGGTCGTACGCGCCGTAGCCTGTGCCCTCCACCAGCGCGCGCACCTGCTCCTCGGCGGGCAGCGGCGACTCCGCATCGACGCGCCAGGCGATGCTGCCGCCGGTGCGGCGCAGCGTCCGCGCCGCGCACGCGGCCGCGGCGCGCAGCGCGTCCGCGTCCACCAGCTCGCCGGCGCCGACGCGGATCTCGCCGCCGTCGCGGATCGTCTCGCCCGTCGCGAGTGTCTCGTCGAGCCGAGCGCGGAGATCGGTCGGCTCGCCCGGCCTGAGCAGCACCCGCATTCCGGCGCGATGCTACCGGCTGCCGGACGAGGAACACGTGCGGCTGCGTCGAATCGACTCGCCGATGGTCGCCTCGCGTGACAACGCTCTGGCCCACACGGTCGAGACGCTCGCCGGCGAGATCGGCTCGATCGTGGCCGAGCGTCAGGCGCTGCGCGCGGCCGGCGCGCCGCCCGCTGCGCTGGAGGAGAACAGGCGCAAGCTGGTGGAGGCGCAGACGCGTCTGTCGCAGCTCTTGATCGAGCGGCATCTCGGCCGCTCCGCCTAGCGCATTCGCTACGGTTGCGCCGTGCCCGCCGCCGAGTTCTTCGAGTCGCTGCCTGCGAAGGCCGACCCGCAGCGGCTCGCCGGCATGAACAACTCCTTCCTCTTCGACATCGAAGGGGAGGGGCAGTGGCTGGTGAAGGTCGTCGACGGCGCGCTCACGGTGACGCCCGGCGGCGGCGACGCGGACGCGACGATCTCGGCGAGCGGCGAGACGTTCGACAAGATCGTGAGCGGCGAGCAGAACCCGACCGTCGCCTACATGACCGGCAAGCTGAAGGTCAAGGGCGACATGGGCGCCGCGATGAAGCTCCAGAAGCTCTTCTAGGGCCGAAGCTCCCGTCCTTAGTTCACGTAGTGAACTAAGGACGCGCATTTCGTCACTCGAAGCGGTACTCGGCCGACTCGGCGACCTGGACGTAGCCGATTCGCCGGTAGATCGCGTTCGCGGTCGGGTTGGCGAGGTCCGTGTAGAGGAAGCAGAAGCGCCGGCCCCGCTCGAGCAGGAGCCGCGAGAGCTCGGCGACGAGCGCCGTGGCGTAGCCGCGGCCGCGGAGCTCGGGCGGCGTGTAGACGGGGCCGATGCGGATGCCGTTCGGCGTCGGGCCGCCCCAGCCGGCGAACGAGACGACCGCGCCGCCGTCCTCCCACACGTGGAGGCCGGCGTGGTCGGCCCCCAGGCGGACGTCGACGGCCTGCTCCTCGCGACCGGTGTCGGGCGCCCGCTCGTGCAGCGCCTCATCGGAGAACGCGCGCCACCACCCGATGAGCAGGTCGCGGTCGCGCGGATCGGCCGGGCGGCCGCGCCCGCGCCTCGGAACGTCGGAGACCCGTTCGAGCGAATACACGCCCTGCTCTCGCTCGAGCGTCGCCGGGGCGGGCCGCGCGAGTGCGAAGCGGTCGACGCTCGGCCGCAGGCCGACCACGCCCGGAAGCCGGTCGTCCACGGCCGCGGCCAGCGGCTCGACGGCGCCGGGCTCGGTCGTGCCGAGGACGAGGTTGTAGGGCGGGGTGCGGAGGGCCGCGCCGGCAACGCGGTCGCCGTCGCGCACGATCCAGAACGACCGCTCGGGATAGAGGGCGTCGTCGGCGCGGATCGTGCCCGTGATCCCGAGCGGCAGGTTGTTCGCGGCCTCCTGCTCGAGCAGGAACGGCCCGGCGAGCTCGAGGAACCGGCCGGCGTCGTCGAGGCGCTCGACGTTCATTCGTCGAGCTCCACGAGGACGGTGCCGCCGGCGACGCGGTCGCCCTCGCTGACGTGGACGGCGCGCACGGTCGCGTCGTACGGCGAGAGCAGCGGCGTCTCCATCTTCATCGCCTCGAGGACGACGAGCGGCTCACGCGCACGCACACGCGCGCCGGGCGAGACGAGGACGCGCACGAGCGTCCCCGGCATCGGCGCGGCCACGCTGCTCGACTCGCCGCCTGCCGCCCCCGCGTCGCGCGCGGCGCCCTCCGCGCTCGGCGGCGGCAGGACCGGCGCGTCCGGCAGGTTCAGCCGGAACGGCGTCCGCCAGACCGGCTCGGGCGGCCGGCGCGGCGGCGAGAGCGGCGGGTGCTCGACGAGGAACGCGGTCGTCGTCTCGCCGGCCTGCAGCGCGGGGTGGGCGACGAGCCAGCGCAGGAACGGCAGGTTCGTCGTCACGCCGCTCACCTCGGTCTCGGCGAGCGCGGCGGCGAGGCGGTCGAGCGCCCCGCGCCGGTTCGCGCCGTGCGCGATCAGCTTCGCGATCAGCGGGTCGTACGCGGTGCCGACCTCGTCGCCCTCGGCGACCCCGGCGTCGACGCGGACCGACGCCGGCAGCGTCAGCCGCTCGACCACGCCCGCCTGCGGCAGGAACGTCCGCGGATCCTCCGCGTAGAGCCGCACCTCGACCGCGTGCCCGTCGAACGGCGCACGCGTCACGGACTCGTCGAGCGCCTCGCCGCGCGCGATCCGGAGCTGCCATCCGACGAGGTCGACGCCCGTGACGAGCTCCGTGACCGGGTGCTCCACCTGGATGCGCGCGTTCAGCTCGAGGAAGAAGAACTCGCGGCCGGCGAGGACGAACTCCGCCGTGCCCGCGCCCACGTACCCGATCGCCTGCGCGAAGCGTGTCGCCGCGTCGCTCATCGCCGCGCGCAGCGCCGGGTCGAGCGCGGGAGACGGCGCCTCCTCGAGCACCTTCTGATGGCGCCGCTGCACGGAGCACTCGCGCTCGCCGAGCGCGGCGACGGTTCCGTGCGCGTCCGCGAGCAGCTGGATCTCGACGTGCCGCGGCCGCTCGAGGTAGCGCTCGAGGTAGACGCGGTCGTCGCCGAAGGCCGCCTGCGCCTCGCGCTGCGCGGCCGAGAGCGCCTCGTCGAGCTCCCGGGCCGCATGCACGACCCGCATGCCGCGCCCGCCGCCACCCGCGGCGGCCTTCACGAGCAGCGGAAAGCCGACCTCCGCGACGTCGCCGTCGGGCACGACGGGAACGCCCGCCTCACGGGCGATCCGCTTCGCTGCGACCTTGTCGCCGCCGGCGCGCAGCGCGTCCGGCGGCGGCCCGACCCACGTCAGGCCGGCGTCCAGCACGGCCTCGGCGAAGTCGCCGCTCTCGGCGAGGAAGCCGTAGCCCGGGTGCACCGCGTCGGCGCCGGCATCCCGCGCCGCCCGCACGTGCTCGGCCGCGTCGAGGTACGACGAGATCTCGACCGTCTCGTCGGCGGACCGCGCGTGCAGCGAGCGTGCGTCGTCGGGCGCGACGACCGCGACCGTGCCGATCCCGAGGGCGCGCGCGGCGCGGAAGACGCGCAGGGCGATCTCGCCCCGGTTCGCGACGAGGAGCTTCTCCACGCCGGGAGTATGGGGGAGGGGGCTAACCGTCGACGAGCAGGCCGTTCAGCGGTCCGAGGAGGGCGCGCGAGCGGCGCGAGACGCCGGGGAGCAGCGTCACGCGGTCGCGCCCGGCCTCGGCGATCGGCCGCCAGAGCTCGTCGACGACCCGGTGCGGCGGCCCGTCCACGTCCTCGCGGCCGAGGTGCTCGCGCCAGAGGCGCAGGCGCGTCGACCGGGCCAGCTCCTCGTCGCAGGTGATCAGGCAGACCTCGGTGTCGTTGAACAGCGAGTGGTCGTTCAGGTTCGCGGAGCCGATGCACAGCCAGCGGTCGTCGACGATCCCGACCTTCGCGTGCACGTAGACCTGCTCGACCCGGCCGGGCTGGAAGAGGCTGCAGGCGAGCATGCGGCGGCCGCGGTCGGCGTCGACGAGCACGCCGAGCTGGCCGCGGGTGTCGTCGTCGCCGTTCTTCGCGCGCGCCGGGAGCATCACCACGAGGCGGAAGTCGTCGTGCGGCGGATGCCGGAGCTTGTCGGCCAGGATCGAGACCAGCTCGGGCGCCCACAGGAACTGGCTCTCGAGGTAGACGAAGCGCTCCGCAGACCGCAGTGCGCGCACGTACGCCTCGAGGATGCGGAAGTCGCCGTGCGGGAGCGGGTCGTAGATCCGCTCGGGGACAGTCCGGACGAGCTGTGCACGCACGGCGTGCTCCGAGGTAAATGTTGTCTTTTGATAACTGTTATCGTCCGGCGGCTGCGGCAGCTCGACCTGCTCGCCCGTGACCGCGCTCCAGCGCAGCGCGAGGTGGCGCGCGACGTCGCCGACGAGCGGCCCTTCGATCCGTGCCGCGACGTCGTGCCAGCCGAGCGCGCCGCGCGCCGGGTGGACGCTCGTGTCGTGGCGATCGCCGCCGAGCGTCGTCAGGTCGATGCCGCCCACATAGGCGATGCGACCGTCGACGACCGCCAGCTTCTCGTGGTGGCAGTGCATCGGCCGCTCGTGCGCGTCGAGCGCGATGCGCGTCCGTGTGCCTTCGACGAGAGCCCGCCGCATCGCGTCGACCTCCCCGCGCGACGGGTGGAAGAGCGGAAGCGGCGCGCCCGCCCACACGAGCACGCGCACGTCGACGCGCTCGGCGAGCTCGGCGAGGAGCTCGCGCAGCGTGGGGCCGTCGCGCGAGAGACGGAACGAGGGCGTGAACGTCCAGCCCGCGAGCAGCACCTGCGTCGTCGCCTCGCCGAGGTCGCGTTCGAGGCGCGGCAGCGCCTCCGCGCCGTCGACCAGCACCTCGACGGCGTTGCCGTCGCGCGGCGGCGGATCGCCCGCGCACCAGAGGCCGTCCGGCGGGGGGTCGAACTGCGCGCGCCGGCCGAGCCGCGTCAGTCGCCGGCGGTGGTGCCCGACCAGGATTCGTTCGATCGCGTCCCCGACGACGTCGTCGATGCGGTCGAGCCTCGCCTGCTCCATAGCGCGCCAAGCGTAAGCGCGCAGACGCCTGCGAGGAGGAGGTAGGTCGTCGCGTCGGCGGTCGCGTGCGCGAGCGCGCCGCCGCCGGCCGCGCCGGCGGTCTGGCCGGGCGCCCAGGCGAGGGTGACGATCGCGAACGTGTAGCCGTAGTCGAGGCCCAGCCTCTCGCCGGCGTGCGAGAGCATCGTCATCCCGGGCGTGAAGAACGAGCCGAACGCGGTGCCGGCGAGGACGACGAGCAGCGCCAGGACCGCGCCGCTCGTCGGCCAGGGAAGCAGCGCCGCGACGACGAGCGACGCGGCCAGGCCGAGCAGCGCCGGCTTGAGCGGCCCGTGGCGGTCGGACGCGCGCCCGATCCTGAGGTTCACCGCCGTCTCGCAGGCGGCGGCCGCGAGGAAGGTGCCGCCGATCGCGATCGGGCCGACGCCGAGGTGCGAGAGCCGGAGCGGGGCGAGCACCGACAGCGTCCCGAAGAGCAGGGCGGGGAGGACGACGAACCAGAAGCCGACCAGGACGCCTCGGTCGCGGAACGCGCGCGCGAGCACGCCGAGCGGCTGCGGCTCGTCCGGCCGCGCGGCGGGCGTGCCCGCCGCCCAGGCGGCGAGGCCGAGCGAGGCCGCGCCGGCGACGCCGAACGTCCAGCCGACGCCGGCCTGCGAGGCGACCGCGCCCAGGACCGGCCCGAAGAGCGCGCCGACCGTGGCGGCGGCGAACGCGTTGCCGATCGTCGCGCCGCGCTGCTCCGACGGCGTTCCCGCGACGAGCCAGGCGAGCGCGCCGGTCCACGAGAACGCGCTCGCGAGCCCCTGGGCGAAGCGCGCCACGTCGAGCTCCCATGGGCGCGTGGCGACGCCGAAGAGGATCGTGCACGTGGCCACGCAGGTCAGCCCGGTCAGGACGGTCGGCTTCACGCCGAGGCGCGCCGCGACCATCCCGCTCGGCAGCGCCCCCACCAGCGCGCCGGCGGGATAGGCGGCCGCGAGCACGCCCGCTCCCGCCTTGCCGAGCGCCAGCGCGTGCGCGTAGTGCGGCAGCAGCGGCGTCAGCGCCGTGAAGAAGAGCGTGTCGAAGCAGACGATCGCGCTCGTCAGGAGCAGTAGCCGCCGCACCGTCTGCACGCTAGTCTCGGGCACTCGATGCGGGTCGCACTGGCTGCCGTGGCGGCGGCGCTCGCGCTGCCGGGGGCGGCGCTCGCCGCGCCGACGTTCCTGCTCGACGGCGGCGGCTGGGGCCACGGCGTCGGCATGAGCCAGTGGGGCGCGGAGGGATACGCCGAGCACGGGTACGACTACCGGCGGATCCTCGCGCACTACTACCCGCACACCTCGCTGCAGGCGGCGGCCCCGCGGCCCGTGCGGGTGCTCCTGCTGCAGGGACAGCGCGTCGTGCACGTCTCGTCCGCGGCGCCGTTCCTCGTCGTCGACGCACGCGGCCGCAAGCTGCACCTCCCGAGCGCGGTGGCGGTGACGCCGCGCCTCGTCGTTCGGCGATTGCATCTGCGCGCGCCGCTTCGCTTCGAGCCCGGCGCCGAGCCGCTCGCAGTCGACGGCGACGGCTACCGCGGCGACCTGGTCCTGCGGCGCAAGCCGGGCGGCCTCGAGGTGGTGAACGAGCTGCCGCTCGACCGCTACCTGCGCGGTGTCGTGCCCTGGGAGGTTCCGACCGGCTGGGACGAGGCCGCCTACGAGGCGCAGGCGGTCGCGGCGCGCTCGTACACGCTCGCCACGCTGCACCCGCACGCCGACTTCGACCTCTATCCCGACACGCGCGACCAGATGTACGGCGGCATCCGCGCCGAGCGGCCGCAGACGAACCTCGCGATCGGCGCGACCGCGGGCCAGGTGCTCACGTGGGACGGGACGGTGATCCGCGCGTACTACTTCTCGTCGTCGGGCGGCTGGACGTCGGCGATCCAGGACGCGTGGCCGGGGCGTGCGCCGGAGCCGTACCTCGTCTCGGTCCGGGATCCGTACGACTCCGTCTCGCCGCATCACCGCTGGCCGACGCAGGTCGTGAGCGCCGCCTGGCTGGGCGGGAGGCTCGGCCTGCACGGCGTGCGCGACGTGGTCGTCGACGACGACGGCTCGCACCACGTGGCGACGGCGAGCTTCCTCACCCCGGCCGGCTGGAAGAGCTTCAGCGGCGCCGAGCTGCGGCAGAAGCTCCGGCTGCAGTCGACGTACTTCAGCCTGGGCGTGTTCTCGCTCGACCCGCCTTCGCGGCGGTCGCTGCTCTCGTCGCGCGTAATCGTGCGGGGTGAGGTGCGCGCCTTGCACGGCGTCCAGCTCCAGCGGCAGGACGGCGCCTCCTGGCGGACGGTCGCCTACGTGCATCCGCGGGGAGACCGCTTCGCGGTGACGCTGCGCACCGACCGGCCGCTGCGGTTGCGGCTCGTCGCGGAGGGCGTGCCGACGGCGCCGGTCGTCTACCGCGTCTCGTGACGAGAGGAAACTGCTTCGCGACTCCGGCGTGAAACAGTTTGGAACACGCGCGCTGCGGCTCGATGGAAGCCGACCGGCTGGCCGGCGGCGGCGGAGGTTTCCGCGATCTCCTAGTGCGGCTTGTCCAAACCTTCGACCGGAAACGCTCTCCGGAGGAGGTGTCTGACACCGCTGGTGTCAGACACCATCTTCGGGTCGGGCATCCGCCGCGGTTTCCGGCGCAACGTTACGAGAAGGCCCACTGGAGGCCATCTTGAGCGCCGGGTGGAGCAGGCCGACCCTCAGCCGCCGGCCTCCCGCCAGCGCGCGGCGCGCTTCTCGAGGAACGCGCGCAGGCCGTCCTGGCCCTCGTCGCTCGTCCGCCGGGCGGCGGCGCGCGCGAGCAGGTCCTCCTCGTCGCCCGGCTCGAGCACGAGCCGCTTCGCCTCGCGCACCGCCGCCGGGCCGCCGGCGAGGATCCCGTCGAGGACGCGCTCGACGGCGGCGTCGAGATCGGCCGCGACCTCGTCGACGAGCCCGATCCGAAGCGCCGTCTGCGCGTCGATCCGCTCGCCGGTGAGGAAGTACCTGCGGGCGTGCGCCGGCCCGATCTTCGCGAGCACCATCGGCGAGATCACCGCCGGGACGATCCCGAGCCGCACCTCCGAGAACCCGAACACCGCGTCCTCGCCCGCGACGGCGACATCCGCGCACGCGGTCAGCCCCGAGCCGCCGCCGAGCGCGTACCCCTGGATGCGCGCGACGACGGGCGCCGGGCAGCGCCAGATCGACTGCAGCATCCGGTACAGGCGCCGGTAGTCCTCGACGTTCTCCTCGTACGAGAGCTCGATCGACGAGCGCTGCCACTCGACGTCGGCGCCGGCCGAGAACGACGGGCCCTCGCCGGCGAGCACCACCGCGCGCGCGTCGCCGACGTCGGCGAACGCCTCGGCGAGCTCCCCGATCAGGGCCGCGTCGAACGCGTTGCGCCGTTCCGGCCGCGCCATCGTCATCCGCAGCAGCGGGCCGTCCCGCTCGACGCGCAGCGCCTTCACGACGTGAAGGCCAGCCCGAGCCGCGCGAGCTGCGGCGCGATCGACACGGTCGCCTCGAGGTCGAACAGCTCGACGAGGTCGGGCTCCTTGCCGATCAGCTCGCGGGCGCGTGAGGGAAGCGGCTGCTGCGCCGCGTCGGCGGAGGAGAACACGTACACGGCGCCCCAGCGCTCGGTCGCCTCGTCGGACAGCCAGGCCTTGAAGAGCAGGCCGGGCACGCGCTCGAACGCGGCGACCGCCTCGTCGCGGAGGTAGTCGCGAAGCTCGGCGACGTTCGTGTCCGAGTCGGCGAGGCTCCAGAGGACGAGGCGCACGACCACCGCGGCTACATCCTGAACACGCCGAACGTCGTCTCGGGAATCGGCGCGTTCAGCGCCGCCGAGATGCCGAGCGCGAGCACGCGGCGCGTGTCGAGCGGGTCGACGATCCCGTCGTCCCACAGGCGCGCCGTCGAGTAGTACGGATTGCCCTCGGCCTCGTACGTGGCGCGGATCTCGTCGGGGTCGGCGTCTCCGACCATCGTCAGCACGGTCGCAGCCTGCTCGCCGCCCATCACGGAGATGCGCGCGTTCGGCCACATCCAGAGCTGGCGCGGGGAGTAGGCGCGCCCGCACATGCCGTAGTTGCCCGCGCCGAACGAGCCGCCGATCACGACCGTGAACTTCGGCACCTCCGCGCATGCGACGGCGGTCACCAGCTTGGCGCCGTCGCGCGCGATCCCGCCCGCCTCGTACTCCTTGCCGACCATGAACCCGGTGATGTTCTGCAGGAAGACGAGCGGCACGCGCCGGCGGCACGCGAGCTCGACGAAGTGCGCGCCCTTCTGCGCGCTCTCGGCGAAGAGCACGCCGTTGTTCGCCAGGATCCCCACGGGGTAGCCCTCGATCCGCGCCCAGCCGCAGACGAGCGTCTCGCCGTACAGCGCCTTGAACTCGTCGAGGCGCGAGCCGTCGACGATCCGCGCGATCACCTCGCGCGAGTCGAGCTGCGTGCGGTGGTCGTCGGGCACGAGCCCGTAGAGGTCGGACGGGTCGACCGCCGGCAGCTCCGGCGTCGCGACCTCCCACGGCGGCTCCGGCTTGCGGCCGTGCGTCGAGGCGACGATGCGCCGCGCGATCGCGAGCGCGTGCTCGTCCGAGACCGCGTAGTGGTCGGCGACGCCCGACTGCCGCGCGTGCACGTCGGCGCCGCCGAGCTCCTCGGCGCTCACGTCCTGGCCGGTCGCCGCCTTCACGAGCGGCGGCCCGCCGATGAAGATCGTTCCGGTGCCGCGAACGATGACCGTCTCGTCGCTCATCGCGGGCACGTAGGCGCCGCCGGCGGTGCACGAGCCCATCACGACCGCGATCTGCGGGATTCCCTTCGCCGACATGCGCGCCTGGTTGAAGAAGATCCGGCCGAAGTGATCCCGGTCCGGGAAGACGTCCGCCTGCAGCGGCAGGTACGCGCCGCCCGAGTCGACGAGGTAGACGCACGGCAGCCGGTTCTGCTCGGCGACCTCCTGCGCGCGCAGGTGCTTCTTGACCGTGAGCGGGAAGTACGAGCCGCCCTTCACGGTCGCGTCGTTCGCCACGATCACGCACTCGCGCCCTTCGACGACGCCGATTCCGGTGACGATGCCCGCGCTCGGCGCCTGCCCGTCGTAGACGTCCCAGGCGGCGAGCGCGTTCAGCTCGAGGAACGTCGTGCCCGGGTCGACGAGCCGGTCGATCCGCTCGCGCGCGAGCAGCTTGCCGCGCCCGCGGTGACGCTCGACGGCACGCTCGCCGCCGCCCGCCGCGACCTGCGCCGTCCGCGCGCGCAGCTCGTCGACGAGCGCCTGCATCCGCTCCCGCCGCCGCGCAGCGTCGCCGGCCTCGCTCGGGCTCACGACGGCCACGAACGAAGGCTAGTGGACGCCGCCGCCGGCGTCCGTGCCCGGTACGGACGGCGGGGCCCTGTCCCAGCCGGGAGCTCTCGGCCGCGGTCCTGTCAGACTCGGCACGTGCCCGAGTTCACGTGGGACGTGCAGCTCCCCGGTGAGGATCTCCCGCACCGGGTCACCACCGAGTACGCCCTGAGCGAGGGCGAGCAGATCACGATCGACGGCGTGCCGTGGCTCGTCGAACGAGTGGAGACGGACGAGGCGCTGCCCGGGGAGGTCGGCGGGCTCGTCCACGTCGTCGAGCCCCGCGGGCCGAACGGCCTCTAGCCAATCCGCCGACGCGCCCCGCGCGTACGAACCTGCGTGCAGCATCGGCGCATCGACATCCTGCTCCTGACCCTCGCGCTCCTGCCGCTCGTCCTGGCCGCGTGCGGCAAGGGCGGCGGCTACTGACTCACACGTCGGCGTCCGCCGATCGTGGCGGAGGCCGCGGATACAATCCGCGGGCCGAACCGAGGGGCGTAGCTCAACTGGCAGAGCACCGGTCTCCAAAACCGGGGGTTGCAGGTTCGAGTCCTGCCGCCCCTGCTGCGCTTGAACGCGGCTCGCCGGTGGACATAGGGTGGAGCGGCAAATGTCCATTCCGAAACGAGGTGGCTAGATGAGGAAGTGGCTCGTCGTTCCCGGCGTGTGCGCGATGCTCTGCGTCGCCGTCTGGGCGTCCTCGGCCACGGCGGATCCGTCCGCGGTGCCGATCTGTCCGAGCGCCGGGACGGCGGTCTCGGGGACGCAGAACGGGAACTTCACGATCACCGGCAACGCGTACGTGCCGGCCGGCTCCAGCCTGACCGTGAACGGGAACCTGACGCTGGCACCGGGTTCCTGCCTGGATGCGTTCACGCTGGCGAACGTGACGGTGCACGGCAACGTGCTCGTCGGCAAGGGCGCGACTCTCGGCCTCGGCTGCAGCCCGGGGGCGCTGGGGCCGCCGTTCAACCAGGCGCCGTGCAACGGACAGACGACGAACGATGTCGTGGGCGGCAACATCGTGGCGAATCAACCGCTCACGATGTACCTCACCGCCGTGACGGTGCACGGGAACGTGGTCTCGAACGGTGGAGGCGGCGCGGCCGCCCTGACCGTCAGCTATCCGATCAAGGAGAACACGATCGGAGGCAACCTGATCGTGCAGGGCTGGCAGGGCGCGTGGTTCGGCGCGCTCCGCAACCACGTCGGCGGCAACGCGATCTTCACGAACGTCCAGGCCTTCGTGCCCGGTGTGACCGGACAGGGGCCGGACTCGAACGAGGACGTGCAGAACACGGTCTCCGGCAACCTGATCTGCCAGGGCAACAGTCCCGCCGTGCAGTTCGGCGATACGGGAGGCTCACCGAACGTCGTCTCGGGCAACGCGACGGGCCAGTGTGCCTTCGGGTTGATTCCCCCGGGCGCCTCGCAGCCGATCTCCGTCAAGGGCTAGCGAGGACGACGTCCGTGCTGAGCGGTGGGAGGCCCCGGGAGCGGGGCCTCCCATCGGCTTTCGCTACGGGCGTGCCT
>DASRDA010000040.1:0-235920 GCA_035652835.1 Gaiellaceae bacterium | reverse complement strand
ATCGCGCGTCTGCGGGGCGCCGTCGCCGGGCGCGTCGGCCAGGCGCTCGTCGTCGACGTGCACGGGGTCGGCTACCTCGTCCACGCGACGCCGTCGGTGGCCCGGCTCGGCGACGGCGAGGTGACGGTGCACGTCCACACCGTCGTCCGCGAGGACGCGCTGCAGCTCTTCGGCTTCGCCACCGCGGAAGAGCGGGAGGTGTTCGAGCTCTTGCTCGGCGTCAACGGCGTCGGCCCGAAGGTCGCCCTCGCGATCGTCTCCGGCTCGACGCCGGCGGAGCTGCGGCGCGCGATCGCCCGCGACGACGTGAAGCGGTTCCAGGCGATTCCCGGCGTCGGCCTGAAGACCGCCCAGCGGGTGGTGCTCGAGCTGAAGGAGAAGCTCGACGCGCCCGTGCTCGACGAGGACGCAGCGGAGACGGACCTCGCGCGCGAGGCGCTCGTCAACCTCGGCTGGTCGCTCGTCGAGGCGGAGCGGGCGCTCGCCGACGTCGACCGGGCGCTCCCGCACTCCGAGCAGGTGCGGCTCGCGCTGAGGCGGGCGGCATGACGCAGTTCCTGGCGCCGACGGCGGCGGAGGCCGAGGAGGAGCTCGAGCGGTCGCTGCGCCCGCGCACGCTCGCCGACTTCGTCGGCCAGGAGCGCGTGAAGGAGCAGCTCGCGATCGCGCTCGAGGCCGCGGCCGGCCGCGGCGAGGCGCTCGACCACCTGCTCCTCGCCGGCCCTCCCGGCCTCGGCAAGACGTCGCTGGCGCAGATCGTCCGCAACGAGCTGGGCGTCGGCATCCGTCAGGTCGCGGGCCCCGCCCTCGAGCGCAAGGGCGACATGGCGGCGATCCTCACCACGCTCGAGCCACGCGACGTGCTGTTCGTCGACGAGATCCACCGCCTGAACCGGGCGATCGAGGAGATCCTCTACCCGGCGCTCGAGGACTTCCGCCTCGACATCGTCGTCGGGCAGGGCCCCGCCGCGCGGACGCTGACGCTCGACCTGCCGCCGTTCACGCTCATCGGGGCCACGACGCGGACCGGCCTGCTCACGACGCCGCTGCGCGACCGCTTCGGCCTCACGTTCCGGCTCGACCTCTACGCGCCGCCCGAGCTCGCGCGCATCGTCCGCCGCTCCGCGCGCATCCTCGACGTCGAGATCGACGAGGACGCGGCCGAGCTGATCGCCGCGCGCGCCCGCGGCACGCCGCGGATCGCGAACCGCATCCTGCGGCGCGTACGCGACGTCGCGGAGGTGCGCCACGAGGGTGCCGTCACGACCGCGGTCGCCGAGGAGGCGCTGGCGCTGCTCGAGGTCGACGGGGCCGGGCTCGAGCGGTTCGACCGCGAGCTGCTCGCGTGCGTGGTCGAGCGGTTCGGCGGCGGGCCGGTGGGGCTCTCGACGCTCGCGATCGCCGTGGGTGAGGAGCCGGAGACGATCGAGGACGTCTACGAGCCCTACCTGCTGCAGCTCGGCTTCCTGCAGCGCACCCCGCGCGGCCGCATCGTCACCGACCTCGGACGGGAGCACCTCGGCGCGGCGCGAGCGTCCTCGACGCTCTTCTGACTCAGGCGCCGAGCAGCTTCCAGCGACCCTCGGAGACGACGTCGACCGCGCCGTCGACGACCCGGAGGGCGGTCTCGTCGTCGATCGCGTAGGCGGGGTTCGCCAGGCCCGCGGCCCATGCTTCTGCGGCCGCCGTCGTGTTCTCGGGCAGATCCGGGTGGTCCATGTGCGGGAAGATCGAGAAGTCGATGACCCCCAGCGCTCTATCCCCGCCGCCGGGTGGGTTCCAGACCTTGAAGTCCTCGCCGATCCGAGGCGTCATCACCATGCTCCCGGCGCTCAGGCCGACCCAGACCGCGCGCAGCGACGGCAGGAGGTCGGCGAGCCCCGACTCCCGCATGTGGTGGGCCAGGTACAGCGCGTCCCCGCCGTTCGCGAGCAGGACGTCGGCGTCCTCGACCAGGGGGACCCAACGCTCGCGGTCGAGCGTGGGCAGTGCCGTGAGCTCGAGCACTCCCATGGATGCCCAGCCGAGCTCGCACATGGGGGTCGTCGCTTGTCCGGTGACGAACCGGTACGCACCGCGAACGCCGTCCGGGGCGTGCCCGTACGACGCGGTGGGAATGCAGAGCGCGGTCGACTCGGCGATGGGCTTGCCGAGGAGGTCGACGAGCGCGTCCCGGATGCTCGCGTTCTTGACGCCGGCGGACGTGAGGAGGAGCTTCACGACGCCCGCCCGGCGCTGAGAGCCCAGGGCGCTCGCCGGAGCCCGAGCACGTACGGCGCGACGAGCAGCGCCATCACGTCGAACCAGACGTAGCCCGACGCGACTCCCGACGGAGGATTCCCGTCCGGGATCCCCAGCCCCGGCAGCACGTGCGCCCAGCGCCAGGTGCCGAGCGCGGTTCCGTAGAGCTCGAGCGACGCGACGACGAGGAAGACGGCCGCGTAGATCGAGCGGTTGCGCGACCGCCAGAGGAAGACGAGCAGCAGCGGCACGCCGAAGGCGCCAGCGACGTCGCGGCGCGGCAGCACGGTGAGGCCGAGCAGGCCCCACGTCGCGGCCGCCGCGGCGGCGGCGACCACGAGACCGTACGCGTGCCGCCGCAGCGCGGCGGCCAGCGCGAGGCCCGTGAGGTACACGAGCCCGTGCGCCGGCGGCACGAAGAGCGGCAGGTTGTGCAGCCGGTAGTGGTAGACGCCCCAGATCAGCGACCCCGTCACCTCGCCGACCGTCGCGAACGCGACGACGCCCAGCGTCTGCACGCGGCGCTCGAACGGGACGCGCGAGAGTGCGAAGCCGAGCACGAGCCACGTGACCACGCCGAGTCCGAGCTGCTCGCGGTAGGACGCGGCGTGGTCGAGCGCGAGCAGCGCCGCCAGATAGGCGACGCCTGCTCCGGCGTCTACGGCCGGAACTGGAGCTCGTGCCACGACGGCACCGGGGCGAGCTCGAGCAGCGGCCGGCCCCCGCCCGGATGCTGGTAGGCGAACTCCGCCTCGTCCTCGTCCCACACCACCTCGAGCGCGCTCCGCTTCACCTGGTGGTCGAGCCACGCGCCGCGGAAGATCAGCTTGCGCAGCCAGTAGACGAGCGACTCGCCGTTCACGAGCGACACGCGTTCCCAGTTGCGCGCGAGGTAGCGGCCGAGCCGCGACGCCGGCTGGTCGATCGTTCCCTGCGCCGCGAGCGCCACGAGGTCGGCCGTCTCGTCGTCGTCGAGCTCCGACGTCTCGACCAGCCCGAGCTTCACGGCTGCTGCCACGACGCGGCCCTCGAAGTCGGTCTCGCTGAACGAGAACCGGTAGCCGAGGAACTCGACGACGTAGTCGCTGCCCGAGCTGTAGTTGGAGTCTGGGCCGGCGAGCGGTTCAGGCACGATGCAAATCGTAATGAACGTCCTCGTCGCCGCCGGTCGCGTCGAGCGGATCGTGGTCCTCGCGCCCGCGATCGTCGTCGGCGTGGGCCTCGTGTGCGGGGTGCTGATCCTGCTCGGGCGCGCCTTCGCCGACTCCGTCCGCTCCTGGGGGCACCCGCGCCTGCTCGCCGCCGGTCTGGCGGCGCTCGTCGGCGTCGTCGTGCTCCTCACCTGGCTGGGCGTCTCCCTGCCCCGCGAGTAACGCGGAAACCGTTTCGGGGACATGTCCCCGAAACAGTTTCGGTCCGCCCGGAATCCGTCCGACGGCCGCCGTACCCTCGGCAGCCCATGTCGACGGGTACCTGGCAGCTGGAACCATGCTCTCAGCAGGCGGTTTCCGCGCTCGCGCAGGCGCTCGGGCTGGACGAGGTGACGGCGGCCGTGCTCGTCCGCCGCGGCCACGCCGATTCTGACGACGCGCGCAGGTTCCTCGCCGGCGAGCTGCCCGGCCACGACCCGCTCCTCCTCGGCGACATGGCCGCCGCGGTCGCGGCCCTGCGCGCCGCGATCGACGCGGAGAAGCGGATCTGCGTGCACGGCGACTACGACGCCGACGGGATCTGCGCCACCGCGCTCGCCGTCCTGCTGCTCCGCGAGGCCGGCGCGGACGTCGCCTGGCACCTGCCGTCGCGGTTCGAGGAGGGCTACGGCCTGAACGGCGCGACGCTGACCCGCCTCGCGGAGGAGGGATTCGACCTCGTGTTCACGGTCGACTGCGGCATCACCGCTGTCGACGAGGTCGCGCACGCTCGCGCCCTCGGGCTCGAGGTGGTCGTCACCGACCACCATCGCCCGGGCGCCGGCTGGCCGGACTGCCCCGTCGTCGCGCCGCTCAAAGGCGGCTACCCGTTCGCCGGCCTGTGCGGCACGGGCGTCGTCTGGAAGCTGGCCGAGGCGCTGCTCGGCCCGAACCACCCGTTCCTCGAGCGGCATCTCGACCTGGTCGCCCTCGCGACGGTCGCCGACGTCGTCCCGCTCGTCGACGAGAACCGCGCGCTCGCGCTGCTCGGCCTGCGCCGGCTCGCGCAGACGCAGAAGGTCGGGCTGCGCGCGCTCATGCGCGTCGCCCACGTCGACCCCGCGGCGCTCGACGAGGCCGCGATCGGCTTCCGGCTCGCGCCGCGGATCAACGCGTCGGGCCGACTCTGCCGTCCGGAGGCCGCGCTGCGGCTGCTGCTCTCGGACGACCCGCTCGAGGCCGCCGAGCTCGCGAGCGAGCTCGAGGGGCTGAACCGGGAGCGGCAGGCGATCGAGGAGCGCATCCTGCGCGAGGCGGCCGCGCAGGTCGAGGAGTGGCCGGAGGCGCGCCGGCGGCGGCGCGGCTACGTGCTCGCCGGCGAGACGTGGCACGAGGGCGTGATCGGCATCGTCGCCTCGCGCCTCGTCGAGCGCTACCACCGGCCGGTGGTGCTGGTCGCCGGCGCCGACGGCGACTGGAAGGGCTCCGGGCGGTCGATTCCCGCGTTCGACCTGCACGCCGCCCTCGGCGCCTGCAGCGCGCACCTCTCGCGCTACGGCGGCCACCGCGCCGCGGCGGGACTGTCGATCGCGCCCGGCGACGTCGACGCCTTCGCCGCCGCGTTCGGCGCGCATGCGGACGCGACGCTGTCGGAGGACGACCTGGCGCCGGTGACGCGCGTCGACGCGATCGTGCCCGGAGCGAAGCTGACGCTGGAGCTCGCCGCGGAGCTGAACCGGATCGGCCCGTTCGGCCTCGGCAACCCGGGCGTCACGCTGCTCGTCGACGGCTGCGAGCTGGCGGAGCTCTCCACCGTCGGCGACGGCAGGCACCTGCGCTTCCGGGTGCGCCAGCGCGGGCGCGACTCCGGCTCGGCGATCGCCTTCGGCCTCGGCGCGCAGCTCGACCGCTTCCGCCGGGAGGCGCGCTACGACGTCGCGGTGCGGCTCCAGGAGAACCGCTGGAACGGCGTCGTGGCGCCGCAGCTCGTCGTGCGCAGGATCTTCGACGCGATCGACGGCTACGACGAGCTGCGCGAGTGGCTCGCCGAGCAGTGGCGGGCGGGCGAGCAGGCGTGGTCGGCCGAGGCGCGAGCGATCTTCAGCGAGCTCGAGCTGCGAGGCTCAGCGTCCGGCCGGGCCGGACGTCGGAGCCTCCTCGAGTCGCCCACGTTCCGGCGGCTGCTCGAGGAGAAGCCGCCGTTGCGCGCGGCGGCGTAGGGCCGAGCTCGCACAAGAGCCGGGCGATCCTCTCCACCTTTCGGGTCTCGCGCCGCCGTTTCAAGGGCATGAGCATGGACGGCATGGTTCCCTGGATCGCCGCAGAATCCTTCCCCAAACAGGGGGATACACTGGGTCGATGGCGGTAGTCGAGCGGCATCAGGACCTCGTCGAGGAGCTGCTCGCCGAGGTGGAGGCGTACAAGCCGGACGCCGACCGCGACCTGCTCGCCCGCGCGTTCGACTTCGCCGCCAAGGCCCACGAGGGGCAGGTGCGGGCCTCCGGGCAGGAGTTCGTCTACCACCCGTGGGGGGTCGCGAAGATCCTCGCCACGCTGCAGCTCGACGAGGCGACCCTGGCGGCGGCGCTGATGCACGACGTCGTCGAGGACACGGACGCCGACCTCGACGAGGTGCGCGCCGAGTTCGGCGACGAGATCGCCACGCTCGTCGAGGGCGTCACCAAGCTGACGCGCGTCAAGTTCCAGACGCGCGAGCACGCGGAGGCCGAGAACTACCGGAAGCTGATCGTGGCGATGGCCGAGGACGTGCGGGTGATCCTGATCAAGCTCGCCGACCGCCTCCACAACCTGCGCACGATCGAGTACCTCGGCAAGCAGAAGCAGGTGCAGAAGGCGCGCGAGACGCTCGAGGTCTACGCGCCGCTCGCGCACCGGCTCGGCATCCACGCGCTCAAGTGGGAGCTCGAGGATCTCTCGTTCCAGACGCTCCATCCGCGCAAGTACGAGGAGATCAAGCAGATGGTCGCCGAGCGGCGCGCCGACCGCGAGGAGCACGTGCGCGAGGCGGCGCTCGTCCTGCAGAAGGAGCTCGACAAGGTCGACATCCCCGCCGACATCTCCGGGCGCGCGAAGCACTTCTACTCCATCTACGACAAGATGGTGCGCAAGGGCCGCGAGTTCAACGAGATCTACGACCTCACCGCCATGCGCGTGATCGTCGAGCGCGGCGGCGACGAGGGCACGCGCGACTGCTACGGCGCGCTCGGCCTCATCCACTCGCTGTGGAAGCCGATGCCCGGCCGCTTCAAGGACTTCATCGCGATGCCGAAGTTCAACGGCTACCGCGCGCTGCACACGACCGTGATCGGGCCGCAGGGCAGGCCGCTCGAGATCCAGGTGCGCACGCGTGAGATGCACGAGACGGCCGAGTTCGGCGTCGCGGCGCACTGGCTCTACAAGCGCGGCAAGTCGCAGAACGACGCCGACTGGGTCGCGTGGGTGAAGCAGCTGATGGACGAGAGCACGACCGACGAGGCCGACCCGCGCGAGTTCATGCGCACGTTCCGCACCGACCTCTTCGACGAGGAGGTGCACGTCTTCACCCCAAAGGGGCAGGTGAAGACGCTGCCGGCCGGCGCGACGCCGATCGACTTCGCCTACGCCGTGCACACCGACGTCGGCCACCGCACCGTCGGCGCCAAGGTCAACGGCCGCATCGTGCCCCTGCACTACACGCTGAAGAACGGCGACTTCGTCGAGATCCTCACCTCGAAGCAGGGACGCGGCCCGTCGCGCGACTGGCTCTCGCTCGCGAAGAGCTCGCGCGCGCGCAACAAGATCCGGCAGTGGTACTCGCGCGAGACGCGCGAGGAGACCGAGCAGAAGGGCCGCGACGTGCTCGAGCAGGCGCTGAAGGCGCAGAAGCTCCCGTACGCGAAGCTGCGCGGCTCGGCGACGCTCGCCCAGGTGATCCGCGACTCCGGCTTCAAGAAGGCCGAGGACTTCTACCTCGCGCTCGGCTCCGGGAAGCTGCAGTCGGGGACGATCGTCAACAAGGTCATCCAGCGGCTCAAGACCGAACAGGTCGCCGAGGAGGCGCCGGTCGTCAAGACGCCGAAGGCGCGGGTCGTCACGGGCACCGAGGTGGGGGTGGTCGTCCCCGGCGTCGACGACGTCCTCGTGCGGCTCGCCAAGTGCTGTACGCCCGTCCCCGGCGACCCGATCGTCGGCTACATCTCGCTCGGCAAGGGCATCACCATCCATCGCGGCGACTGCCCGAACGTGCGCGCGCTGCGCCGGAACCCGGAGCGGTTCACGCCGGTCGAGTGGGACGGCGGCACGGCCGCGAAGAGCTTCCGCGTGCAGATCGCCGTCGACTCGTGGGACCGCCCGCGGCTGCTCGAGGACGTCGCGCGGACCTTCGCCGAGCACGGCGCGAACATCGTCAGCTACGGCGGCATGGTCGAGGACCAGCTCGCGAAGAACTGGTACACGGCCGAGGTGGGGGACGTGAAGAGCCTGCGGACGCTGCTGAACGCGCTCCGCAACCTCGACGCGGTGTTCGACGCGTACCGCGTCACCCCGAGCTGATCGGCCGATGCCGCGGGTCCACCCGGTTGCGGCCGCGGGGTTCGGCGCGGCGGCCGACGTCTACGAGCGCGCGCGGCCGTCGTACCCGCAGGCGGCGGTCGACTGGCTCGTCGCGCGGGCCGGCCTCGGGCCGGGGCGGACGGTCGTCGACGTCGGGGCGGGGACGGGCAAGCTGACGCGGCTGCTCGTGCCGACCGGCGCACGCGTCGTCGCCGTCGAGCCGGTCGCGGCGATGCGGGCGAGGCTGCGCGAGGCGGTGCCCGAGGCGGAGGCGCTCGACGGGACGGCGGAGGATCTGCCGCTTGCCGACGGCGCGGCGGACGCGGTGACGGTGGCGCAGGCGTTCCACTGGTTCGACCACGACCGTGCGCTGCCCGAGCTGCATCGCGTGCTCCGGGCGGGCGGCGCGCTCGTCCTGGTCTGGAACATGCGCGACGTCGAGCACCCGCTGCAGCGGGGGCTCGAGGACCTGCTCGCGCCGCTGCGCCGCATCGCCGATGCGGGCTCGGTCGACTGGCGCGGCGCGCTCGCACGCTCGGGGCTCTTCGGGGAGCCGGAGGAGGCGTCGTTCCGCCACGAGCAGCGCCTGACGGTCGACGGGCTGTGCGAGCGCGTCGCGTCGACCTCCTTCGTCGCGACGATGGCGCCCGCGGAGCGCGACGAGCTGATCGCGCGCGTCCGCGCCCTCGCCGACGGCCTCGACGAGCCGTTCGCGTTCCCCTACGTGACGGAGGTCTCGATAGTGCGATCGGAAACTGTTTGCTGACTTCGTCAGCAAACAGTTTCGAACCCGGCGACCCGCTCGCGGAAGGAGTCCGGCACCGGTACCGCCCGCCGCTCGGCGAGCGAGATCAGCACGAGCGTCTGCTTCGCGGTCGCCATCAGCGTGTCCTCGCCGCCGTCCTCGGCGACGCGATAGGCCGCGTGGTCGTAGGTGACGCTCGTGCGGCCGATCCGCTCGACGCGCACGAACACCTCGAGCAGGTCGTCGAAGCGGGCCGGCGCGTGGTACTCGACCGTCATCGCGCGCATGGCGAAGTCGGCGTCGTCGAGCCTGCCGCCTCCGAGGTGCCGGTGGTACTCGACGCGCGCGAGGTCGAAGTAGGGCAGGTAGCGACCGTAGTAGACGACGCCCTGCGCGTCCGTCTCCGAGAACCCGACGCGCGTGTAGGCGGCGTAGCGGAACGGCGGCTTCCGGTCGCTGAGATGGCCGAGCTCGATCACGCTCTGATGACGGCGAGCACCTCGTCGCGCTTGCGCTCCATCAGATCCTCCGAGAGCGCCTCGAGGTTGAGCCGGAGCAGCGGCTCCGTGTTCGAGGGCCGCACGTTGAAGTGCCAGTCGTCCGCCTCCACCGAGAGGCCGTCCAGGTGCGACACGCGCGCGCCGTCGCCGAAGCGCTGCTCGAGCTCGCGCAGCTTGCCGGAAACGTCCGCGACCGGCGTGTTGATCTCGCCGGTGATGAAGTAGCGCGAGCGAAGCGGTGCGAGCGTCTTGCCGAGCGGGCCGCGCTTCGACACGAGCTCGCACATGAGCAGGAACGGCACCGTGCCGGAGTCCGCCTGGGAGAAGTCGCGGAAGTAGTAGTGGGCGGACACCTCGCCGCCGAACACGGCGTCGTCCTCGCGCATCCGCTCCTTGATGAACGCGTGGCCGACCCGGTTCAGGAGCGGCACGCCGCCTGCGCGCTCGATCGCCTGAGGCACCGCCCACGAGGCGCGCACGTCGTAGATCACCTTGCCGCCGGGCTCCTTCTCGAGGATCGACTCGGCGAAGAGCGCGGTCGTGAAGTCGCCGGGCACGAACTCGCCGCGCTCGTCGACGAAGAAGCAGCGGTCGGCGTCGCCGTCGAAGGCGACGCCGAAGTCGGCGTGCTCCTCGCGCGTCCGGCGCACGACGAACTCCCGGTTCTCGGGCAGCAGCGGGTTCGGCTCGTGGTTCGGGAACGACCCGTCGGGCTCGAAGTTGCAGCGCACGACGTCGAGCATCGGCAGCCGCTCGAGGATCGGCGGCAGCATGGTCCCGGCCATGCCGTTCGCCGCGTCGATCACGATTCGCAGAGGACGCAACGCGCCGACGTCGACGAACGAGAGCACCCGCTCCACGAACCGCGGCCAGACATCCTCGGGCCGGATCGAGCCGCGCGCTGCGGTGTGCCACTCGCCTCGGAGCGCGCGGTCGCGGATCTCCTCGAGCCCCGAATCGCCGCCGACGGGCAGCGCGCCGCGCCGGACGATCTTCATGCCGGTGTACTGCTTCGGGTTGTGCGAGGCGGTGACGGCGATGCCGCCGTCGAGACCGAGGTCGCCGACCGCGAAGTACACCATCTCGGTGCCGACGAGCCCCAGGTCGAGCACCTCGGCGCCGGCCTCGGCCGCGCCCTCGCGTACCGCCTCCGCCATCGACGGCGACGACAGCCGCATGTCGCGGCCGACGGCGATACGCGCCGGCTCGAACTGCTCGACGAACGCACGCCCGATCGCGTACGCGCCGTCCTCGTCGAGCTCGTCCGGATAGACGCCGCGCACGTCGTACGCCTTGAAGACGGAGGGATCGAGCACGGCCCCGGACGATAGCCGGGAACCCGAGAAGTGTCCGACACTGATTGAAGGTGTCGGACACTTGACGGTGCTGACGCCGGTTTTTTAGACGCGCTTCGTGTCGCGCCGGTAGGCGCGCCGGGCGAGCGCCGCGACGACCACCGTCCAGGCGACGACGACGATCCAGCCGCGGGCGCCCCAACCGCCGCCTCCGACGCCGATGTGCGCCGCCTGCACCAGCCAGTACGACGGCAGCACCTGCGCGATGTCGTGCAGGGCGCCGCTCGTGATCGGGAACCAGCTTCCGCCGAGGAACGCGAAGAACGCCGTCGAGCCGCCGAGCGCGGGGCCGATCGAGTCGGGCGTCAGGAGATGGCCGAGCAGGATGCCGATCGCGGCGAACGGGATCAGCCCGATCAGCAGATAGATCGTCATCCGCGCCCAGTCGCCGGCGGGAATGGAGACGCCGAGCGCCCCGCCGGCGAGGTAGAGAGCGGCGAGCGTGAGCAGCGCCATCATGTAGCCGGTCGCGACCTTCGCCCGGAAGTAGTCGCGGGTCGAGAGCGGCGTGATTCGCAGCTGCCGGTTCCAGCCGACGGCGCGCTCCGACGCGATCCGCGCGCCCGTCGACATCATCGCGTTCATCGTCCCGAACGCGGCCAGCCCGACCATGTAGTAGAGCGGGAGCGACAGTCCGGTCGATCCGACGTCGTGCACGTGCCGGTTCGGGCCTGCGATCGCGAAGTAGAGCGCGACGGGGAAGCCCAGCGCGAGGAAGAGGAAGCGGCGGCTGCGCAGCACCCGCCGGAACTCGAACCGCGTGTACGCGAACGACGCGGTCACGCGGAGCCGTTTCCCGTCGTCAGGAGCAGGAAGGCCTCCTCGAGGCCGGCGCCGCTGATCTCGATGTCGCGCGCGTCGTCGTAGCGGCCGAGCAGCGCGCGGACGGCGGAGTCGGAGTCCGAGCAGCTGAGGACGACCGCCTCGCCGCGCCGTTCGACGTGGGTGACCCCGGGCAGCGTCTCCAGTTGCTCGAGCGGGACGTCCGGCAGCGTCGCGCGCAGCGTCTTCGCCCCGACCATCGACTTGATCTCGGTCGTCGGCCCGTCGGCGACGACGCGGCCGCGTGCCATCAGGACGGCGCGATCGGCGTAGTCGTCGGCCTCCTCGAGGTAGTGCGTCGCGAAGACGACCGTCTTGCCGCGCGCGGCGTAGGCGCGCATCGACGTCCAGAACGCGTGACGCGACTCCACGTCCATCGCGACCGTCGGCTCGTCGAGGATCAGCAGGTCGGGATCGCTGACGAGCGCGACCGCGAAGCGCGTGCGCTGCGTCTCGCCGCCGGAGAGCTTCTGCGTGCGCCGGTCCGCCACGTCCACGAGCCCGGTGAGGTCGAGCACCTCCGCCACCGGCATCGGCTTCCGGTACAGCGACGCGACCACCGCGATCAGCTCGCGCACCGTGACGTCCCTGATCAGCGAGCCCGTCTGCAGCATCGCGCCGACGATGCCCTCGTCGATCGCCTCCGACGGCGTCTTCCCGAACACGGTCACCCTGCCCGCGTCCGGCTGCTGCAGCCCGAGCACCATGTCGAGCGTGGTCGACTTGCCCGCGCCGTTCGGGCCGAGCAGCGCCACCGTCTCGCCGGCGCCGATCGTCACGTCGACGCCGTCGACCGCGCGCACGCTGCCGAATGCCTTCTCCAGGCCCTCGAGGACGACCCCCGTCACGCGGTCAGTATGCCGAGCACCGTCTGCGTCGAGGCAACGTCGGGAAGCTCCGAGATCACCGTCGCCGGACGGTCGAACCGTGCGAGCGCGTCGCGCAGGTTCTCGGCGCGAAGCGTTCCCGCGCCGTACGGGAGGTGCTTGGTCTCGTTCCGGTTCGCGAACTGCACGTCGGAGAAGTGGACGTGGAACGGCGCGCCGGGCTCGAGCACCTCGTCGGCGAGCTCGAGCGCCTCCACGAACGGCTCGACCGACGTGAACGCGCCGTCCGAGGTCGCGTGCATGTGCGCGAAGTCGAGGACGGGGCGCACCCAGCCGCAGCGCCGCGAGATCTCGACGACGTCCTCGAGCGAGCCGAGCTCGCGGACGCGGCCCATCACCTCGACGCCGAACGGCACCGCCCGCCCCTTCGCCTCGAGCCGCTCGCGCAGCTCGCCGAGCTGCTCGCACACCGAGTCGATCGCCGCCTCCCGCGTGCGGCCGAGCAGGAAGCCGGGATGGAAGACCACCGGCGCGGCGCCGGCCGCGGCGGCGATGCCCGCAGAATGGTCGAGCATCCCGACCGCCATGTTCAGCTTCCGCCCGCGCTCCGCATGGCCCATGAAGCCGGCGATCGGCGCGTGCACCGACAGTGCCAGGTCGTGCTCGCGCGCGAGCTCGCCGAAGCGCGCGGCGAAGTCGTAGTCCATCCAGAAGCGGCCCTCGAAGTCGATCTCGCACGCGGAGAGGCCGCGCTCGAGCAGCGCCTCGACCGCCGCCTCCGGCGATTCCCGGGAAGGCACGCGCGCCGGGCCGTAGTGCAGCTTCCGGTGCATTGCGCCGGACGTTACTTGCCGCGCGGATGTCGTCCGATCGGGTTCCTACCCTGCGTCCCATGTCACAGCGCCCGACTCGCATCGACCTGCTCGAGCTCGACATCGACCTCCGCCTCGCCGATCTCTGGCGGGAGGCCGCCGGCATCACCGACTGGTCGCTCGACGTCGTCGCGGCCTTCATGCGGGCCGCGTACGGCAAGGGCTACTGCGACGCGCTCACCGAGGAGTCGCCCGGAGCGCTGTGCTCCGAGCACGGCTACCGCGTGCCGGAGCGCAACCCGCAGCACGCCCAGCGGTAGCCGCACGCAGCCCGGCGAGCCTCCTCGGAGGCGGCGAGGAACGCGCGGCTAGACTCCCGGGGTGGCCCGCTCGATGCGTAGCCCGGCCCGCCTGATCGTCGCGCTCGCCGTCGCCGGCGTGCTCGCGGTGTTCCTGGTCTACACCGCGCTCGCCGGCACGTCGACGCCGCAGGTCGTCCCGAGCCAGCTCGCGACGCAGAAGCCGGGCAAGGTGTCGGTCGTGGGGACGGTGGTGGGGCCGCTCCGCGGCGAGTCGCACTCGGCCGCGGGGTTGCGCTTCGCGCTGCGCGACATCGGCGGCAAGACCGCGGCCGTCGTGCCGGTCGTGTACCGGGGCGACTCGCCGCCGCCGCTCTTCGCGGTCGGCCGCCACGTCGTCGTCGGCGGCAGGTACGAGGGCGGGCGCCTGCTCGGCAGCAGCATCCTCACGAAGTGCCCCTCGAAGTACACCGCGTCGACGTCCAAGTCCTGACGCATGGCTGACCTCGGCCGCGCGGCGCTCGTGGTCAGCCTCGGGCTGGCGGTCTACGCGCTCGTCGCGGGCGGCTACGCGGCGTACGCCGGACGGCGCCGCCTCGCCACGTCGGCGCGGAACGCGCTGCTCGCCTGCTTCGGCTCGACGCTCGTCGCGTCCGCGGTGCTCGCCACGGCGCTCGTGCGGCACGACTTCTCGTTCGTCTACGTCGCGAGCCACACGAACCGCACGCTGCCGACGATCTACGCGCTGAGCGCGTTCTGGGGCGGGCAGGAGGGCTCGCTGCTCCTGTGGCTCCTCGTCCTCACGGCGTACGGCGCTCTCGCGGTCGCCGTCAACCGTCGGCTCCTGCGCGACGTCGTGCCGTGGGTCGTGCCGGTGCTCGGCGGGATCGCGTCGTTCTTCGCGTTCGTGCTGGTCGCCGTCGCGAGCCCGTTCGACACCCAGACGGCGCCGGTCGACGGCGCCGGCCTCACGCCCAGCCTGCAGAACCCGTACATGGTCGCCCACCCGCCGATGCTCTACCTCGGCTACGTGGGGCTGTCGATCCCGTTCGCGTTCGCGGCGGGCGCGCTGCTCTCGGGGAGGACGGACGAGCGGTGGATCGTGGCGACGCGGCGCTGGACGATCGCCGCGTGGACGTTCCTCGGCTTCGGCCAGCTGCTCGGCGCGCACTGGGCGTACGTCGAGGTCGGATGGGGCGGCTACTACGCGTGGGACCCGGTCGAGAACGCGGCGCTGATGCCGTGGCTCGCCGCGACCGCGTTCCTGCACTCGGTGATGATCCAGGAGCGCAAGGGCATGCTGAAGGTCTGGAACATGGTCCTCGTCGCGCTCGCGTTCGAGCTCTCCGTGTTCGGCACGTTCCTGACCCGCAGCGGTGTCGTCAACTCGATCCACTCGTTCGCGAAGAGCCCGATCGGCGGGTGGTTCCTCGCGTTCGTCGTCATCTCGTCGCTGTTCTCGCTCGGCCTGATCCTGCTGCGCTTGCCGCTCCTCAAGGCACGCACGAAGCTCGAGTCCGCGCTCTCGCGGGAGGCGGCGTTCCTCTACAACAACCTGCTGCTGGTCGCGCTGTGCCTGACGGTGCTGTGGGGCGTGCTGTTCCCGATCGTCACGCAGCTCGTGAAGGGCGAGTCGCGGACGATGGGCCGGCCGTACTACGACTTCTTCCTGCGCGCCTTCGGGCTGCCGCTGCTGCTGCTGATGGGCATCGGGCCGCTGATCGCCTGGCGCAAGACGAGCGTGCGCTCGCTCGCGCGGACGCTCGCCTGGCCGGTCGCGGCGTCCGCGGCCGCAGGCGTCGTGCTGGTCGCCGCCGGCGCGGGTTCGTCGCGGCCGGGCCTGATCGCGTACACGTTCTCGGCGTTCGTGCTCGGCACGATCGTCCTCGAGCTCGTCAAGGGCACGCGCGCGACCGGCTCGCTCGTCGCGCTGATCGCCCGCAACCGCCGGCGCTACGGCGGGTACGTCGTGCACGCCGCGGTGGTGCTGCTCGCGATCGGCATCGCCGGCTCGAGCGCGTACAGCACGACCCGCGAGCAGAAGCTCCGGCCCGGGCAGACCGCGGACGTCGCCGGCTACCGGCTCACGTACCTGCGGACGGAGCCGATCGTGGGCGACCCGAATCGCACCGGGCAGTACGCCGTCCTGAACGTCGGCGGGCGCTGGCACGGCACGCTGCGAACCGGCCAGGTCACCTACACGGGCTTCCAGGAGACCGACGAGGACGTCGGGATCAAGACCGACTGGCTGCGCGCGCAGGACCTGTACGTCATCGCGAACTTCACGTCCGGATCGCAGGCGGTCTACTTCAAGATCCTCGTCAAGCCGCTCGTCAACCTCATCTGGCTGGCCGGGATCGTCTTCGTGCTCGGGTCGCTGGTCGCGCTGTGGCCGGACGCGCGCGAGCAGCGTCGCCTCGCGACGCGTCTCGCTCCCGCCCACGCGTGACGTGGGCGTGGATCCTGCTCGGCGCGGTTCTCGCCGCGGGCGCCGTCGTGCTCGTGGCGCTGCCGTTCCTGCGCGAGCCGCAGCCCGAGGACGACCGGCTCGACGCGCCGACCGCCGGCCAGGCGAGGCTCGTCGAGCTCGCCGAGGAACGCGACCGCGCGCTCGCGGCGCTGAAGGAGCTCGAGTTCGACCACCGTACCGGCAAGATCGCCGACGACGACTACCGGCAGCTCGTCTCACCGTTGCGCCAGGCTGCGGCGTCCGCCCTCAGGGCACTCGACGCGGAGCAGGCGCGCTACGGTGCCCGCATGAACGATCTCGAGACGCCCGCACCGGTGCCGGAGCCGGCGCCGCCGCCCGACGAGGGCACGCCGCCGACCCCCGCACCGGTTCCCGAGGCGTATCCGCCGCCGGACGAGGGCACGCCGCCGCGCGAGCCCGCCGTGCCGGAACCCGGCCCGCAGGAGTAGCGCACGCCCGCGCGAACCGAGGCGCATGCGGCGCCTCGCGCTCGCCGTCCTCGTCCTGCTCGCCGTCGCGACGCCGGCCCTCGGCGACGACGTCGCGAAGAAGCAACACGTCGACCAGCGGATCGCCGCGCTGAACGGCGACCTCGCGCGGCAGCGTCAGCGCGAGCAGGCGCTTCGGGGCGAGGTCGACGCCTACACGGCGCGCATCCGCGCCCTGGAGGCGCGGGTCGGGGACGTCTCGCTGAAGCTCGGCACGCTGCAGGCCGACCTCTCGCTGCACCGGAAGCGCCTCGACGCGCTCGACGAGCTGTACGGCCTGCAGACCGGCCGCTACCGGTACCTGCAGCAGCAGTACCGGCTCGCCGTTCGGACGCTCGAGCGGCGGTTCGTCCAGCTCTACGAATCCGACCCGACGACGACGCTCGACGTCGTGCTCGGCGCGCGCAACCTCCAGGACGCCGTCGACGAGGTCGAGTACCTCCGGGCGATCGGCGCGCAGGACCGGCGCATCGCCGACGCGGTCGGCGCCGCCAGGCGCCGCGTGCGCGCGGCACGCGCGCGGACGGCGCACCTCCGCGCCACCGTTCGCGGGGAGACGGCCGTGATCGCGGCGAGGACGGCGCAGGTGCAGTCGGTGCGCGACGAGCTCGTCGGCGCGCAGAGCGATCTCGCTGCGCAGCGGCAGACGAAGCTCGTCGACCTCTCGCAGCTGACCGCGTCCGAGCGTGCGGAGGCGTCGGAGATCGACGCGCTGCAGGCGGCGAGCGC
Organism: Gaiellaceae bacterium; assembly: GCA_035652835.1. Classification (GTDB taxonomy): domain Bacteria; phylum Actinomycetota; class Thermoleophilia; order Gaiellales; family Gaiellaceae; genus PALSA-600. The sequence continues at coordinate 218,951 of DASRDA010000040.1, read as the reverse complement.
CGCGCTCACCGCGCGCATCCGGGCGGCCCAGGCGTCGAGCTCGGGCGGGCCGACGGCGGCGCCGTCGTCCGCCGGGCTGATCTGGCCGGTGAGCGGGCCGATCACGAGCCCGTTCGGCTGGCGCTGGGGACGCATGCACCAGGGCATCGACATCGGCGTCCCGTACGGCACGCCGATCCACGCGGCCGCCGCGGGCACCGTCATCTACTGCGGCTGGGAGGAGGGGTACGGCAACCTCGTCGTGATCGACCACGGCGGCAACCTCGCCACCGCGTACGGCCACCAGAGCGCGATCGCCGTCACCTGCGGGCAGGTCGTGCAGCAGGGCGACGTGATCGGCTACGTGGGCTGCACGGGCCACTGCACCGGCCCGCACCTCCACTTCGAGGTGCGGGTCGACGGGAACCCCGTCGACCCGCTCGGCTACCTGCCGTGACAGTTCGTTGACGGTGCCTGACACCTCATGGTGTCAGGCACCGCGACGAAACTGCGTCACCAGCGGTACCAGCGCGCGCCGCTCGCGCCCCGCAGGAAGAAGCCGATCAGCCAGAGCAGCGCGGCGACGATCGCCACCCAGATCAGGAACTTCACCACGGCGAAGCCGAGGATGAAGAGGACGATCACGATCAGCAGCACGAGCAGCAACGGGCCCATGGTCTCTCCTTCGTCGGTTGGGCCACGTTCCTGCCCGGTTTGGCAACGCCCCTAAACCCGGCCGCAGGGCGGCTCAGGCGCCGAACGTGACCGCGAGCAGGAAGACGTTCAGCGCGACGATGACCGCGGCGACGGCGCCGGCGACGACCGTCGTCGCCCGGGCGTTCACGAGGCGGCCCATGACGCGGCCGCTCGCGGTGAACGCGACGAGCGGGACGAGCGCGAAGGGGATGCCGAACGAGAGGACGACCTGCGAGATCACGAGCGTCCTCGTCGGGTCGAGGCCGAGCCCGATCACGACGAAGGCGGGCGCCATCGTCACCAGCCGCCGGACGAGGACCGGAATCTGCCGGCGCACGAACCCCTGCATCACCACCTGGCCCGAGAGCGTGCCGACGGCGGAGCTCGAGAGGCCGGAGGCCGTCAGCGCGAGGGCGAAGATCGCGCTCGACGCGCCGCCGAGGATCGGCTCGAGCGTGCGGTGCGCCGCCTCGAGCGAGCCGACGTGCGTGAGTCCGGCGCGGAAGAACGTCGACGCCGCCATCACGAGCATCGCGACGTTGATCGCGCCCGCGAGGGTCATCGCGAGCACGACGTCGAAGCGGGTGTAGCGCATCAGCGTCCGCGCGTCCTCGTCCGTCTCGGGGACGAGGCGGTCCTGCGTGAGGGCCGAGTGGAGGTAGATGACGTGCGGCATCACGGTCGCGCCGAGGATTCCCACCGACAGCAGCACCGCCTCGTGCCCGCCGAATCGCGGAACGACCGCGTGCCGGAGCACGGCGCCGTAGTCGGGATGCGCGAACCAGAGCTCGGCGAGGTAGCAGACGCCGATCACGCCGACGAGCGACGCGATCACGGCCTCGAAGAGGCGGACGCCGAACCTGTGGAGCTCGAGCACCGCGAGCGAGGCGGCGCCGGCGGCGAGGGCGGCGGGGACGAGGCCGATGCCGAGCAGGAGGTGAAGCCCGACGGCGGCGCCGAGGAACTCGGCCAGGTCGGTCGCCATCGCGATCGCCTCCGCCTGCAGCCACAGCGCCGCGACGAGCTTCGGCGGCAGGTGCTCGCGGCAGAGCTCCGGCAGGTTCCGCCCGGTCGCGACGCCGAGCTTCGCCGAGAGCGTCTGGATCAGCATCGCGAGCAGGTTGGCCGCGACGATCACCCACACCAGCCGGTAGCCGAACTGCGAGCCGCCCGAGACGTTCGTCGCGAAGTTGCCCGGGTCGATGTACGCGACGCAGGCGATGAACGCGGGGCCGAGGAACGGGAGCATGCGGAAGCGCGTCCGGTGGAGGGCTTCGTCGACGGTGTGGAGCCCTTCCGGCAGCGCCTGCGCGTGCCGCGATGCGATCACGCCTCGATTTTAGCCGCGCCTAAATCTCTGCTTCGAGGCTCGCCCGCGGGGCAGCCGGGCGCGACCCCCGGTGCCAGGTACGTGCCGGGTACCCGCGGCCGATTTGCAGGCACTTCTTCCCGCGCGGAGCGAGCCATGGGGCCTGGTACGTACCGGGTACGTACCAGGCCCCGGTTTTACGCCCGCACGAGGTGCAGGTCGGGGAGGTTGCGCCAGCGCTCGTCGAGGCCGAAGCCGTAGCCGACGAAGAACTCGTCGGGGATCGTGAAGCCGACGTAGCGGACGGGCAGGTCGTCGACGAGCCGGCGGTACGGGCGGTCGAAGAGCGTCACCGCCGCGAGCGTCGCCGGCTCGCGCAATGCGAGCGTGCGCGCCAGGTAGTTCATCGTCAGGCCGGTGTCGACGACCTCGTCGACGAGCACGACGTGCCGTCCGCGCACCTCGAGCGCCGTGTCCTTGAGGAAGCGGACGCCGTGCTCCTGCTCGGAACGTCCGTAGCCGGAGAGCTCGACGAAGTCGAGCGCGTGGTGCACGGGGAGCGCGCGCGAGAGATCGCAGATGAACGGGATGCAGGCCTTCAGCGAGCCGATCAGCAGCGGCTCGCGGTCGGCGTAGTCGCGCGCCAGCTCGGCGCCCAGCTCGCCGACCCGCGCCGCGATCTCGTCCGCGTCGAGGAAGACCTCGCCGATGCGTCCGTCGAGCGCGGCGCTCAGGACGCCTTCCGCAGGCCGTACCGGGCCGCGAGCCGCTCGAAGTCGCGTTCGTAGAAGAGCTTGATGCGGACGTGCGGGTAGAGCTGGCGGAGCTTGCGCAGCTTCCGGTTCTTCCGCGTGACGAGGGACTGCTTCATCACGGTGACCTCGAGGTAAAGGTCCTGCTCAGGGAGGTAGAAGTCCGGCGTGAAGGCCTCGATCACGCGGCCGTCGGCGTCGCGCTCGAGGACGAAGGTGGTCGGCTCGTACATCCAGGGGACGCCGTACCAGTCGAGGATGCGTGCGTACTCCAGCTCGGCGGGGTTGGCGAAGCGCGGCGGCTCCGAGCCACGATATGCCTGGAAATCAGGCGTTTCCGGCAGCACCGACGCCAGGGTACCAGCGGCCTCGGACGCCCCGCCGCCGCGCGTCCCGCCGGCCGCGCACCCCTCCAGTGCTCCGTCACTAGAGTCCCGCGCGTGGGGGAGGTGACGATTGCGCATCTGTCGGATCTCCACTGCGGCGCGCCTCACTTCGTCCCGGACCTGCTCACCAGAGCGATTGCCGAGATCAACGACCTGAAACCGGACGTGGTCGTGTGCTCGGGCGACCTGACGACGTTCGGGTTCAAGGAGGAGTACGCGGCGGCCCGGCGGTACCTCGACCGGGTCGAGTGCGACGCGCTCGTGGTCGTGCCCGGCAACCACGACTCGAGGAACGTCGGCTACGTGCACTTCGAGGCGCTCTTCGGCGAGCGCAACTCGGTCGTGCGGCGCGCGGGCGTGACCGTCGTCGCCGTGGACTCGACGGAGCCGGACCTCGATCACGGCCAGATCGGGCGCGGGCGCTACGGGTGGATCGAGCGCGAGTTCGCGGCCGAACCGGCCGACCTGCGCGTCTTCGTCCTCCACCACCACCTGCTCCCCGTGCCGGGCACCGGCCGCGAGCGCAACGTCGTGTACGACGCCGGCGACGCGATCGAGTGCCTGCAGCGCGCCGGGGTGCAGCTCGTGCTGTCCGGCCACAAGCACGTGCCGTACGCGTGGAAGCTCGAGGACCTGTTCGTCGTCAACACCGGCACCGTGTCGACGCTGCGGCTGCGCGGCACGACGCGCCCCTGTTACAACGTCGTCGAGGTCGCCGGCTCGCACGTCGCCGTCTGGCGCCGCTACCCGTTCCACGGGCAGGAGCGGATCATCCAGTTCGACCTGGCGACGGGCGAGTACGAGAAGTACACGGGCCGTATCGAGAGCGAGGTCACGGCACGGCGGTGAAGGCCGTCGCGCTGATCGACGGCGAGCACCGTGCGGACGTGGTGCGAGCTGCGCTCGCGGCGCTTCCCTACGAGTGGGTCGGCGCGATCCTCGCCGGCGGCTCGGAGAAGCTCCATGCGGGCGACGACTACGGCGTGCCGCTCGTGGACGGCTTCGGCGGCGCGGAGATCGTCGTGGACCTGAGCGACGAGCCGGTGCTCGGCCCGGTGGAGCGCTTCCGCTGGGCCTCGCGGGCGCTCGCCGCCGGCCTTCCCTACGCCGGCGCGGACTTCCGCTTCGACCCGCCGCGGCTCGAGCCCTTCGAGCTGCCGTCGCTCTCGGTCGTGGGGACCGGCAAGCGGGTGGGGAAGACCGCGGTAAGCGCACACGCGGCCAGGCTCCTCGCACGCGACCGCGACGTGGTGGTCGTCGCGATGGGGCGCGGCGGCCCGCCCGAGCCCGAGGTGGTGGCCGAGCCGCCGACGCTCGAGCAGCTCCTCGCGCGGTCGCGGGACGGCCGCCACGCTGCCTCCGACCACCTCGAGCTGGCCGTGCTCGCGGGCGTGCCGGCCGTCGGCTGCCGGCGTGCCGGCGGGGGCCTCGCCGGCGCCGTCTCCGCCTCGAACGTCGCCGAGGGCGCACGCCTCGCAGCAGCGCTGGGGCCCGACGCGGTGGTCTTCGACGGCAGCGGGGCGGCGCTGCCGCCGGTCGCGACGACCGCGCGCATCCTCGTCACGACGCCCGCGCAGGACGCGACCGCGTACCTGAACCTCTACCGGCTGCTCGTCTCGGACCTCGTCGTGCTCCTGCACGGCAGGCACGCCGACGCGGAGCGGATCCGCGCCGCCGCCGGCGTGCCGGTCGTCCGTGCCGAGCTGCGTCTACGACCGACCGCGGAGCTCGAGGGGAGGGTCGCCGTCTTCACCGCCGGCCCCGCGAGGCTCGGCCACCTCGACGCCGACATCGTCCACGGCTCGACCTCGCTCGCCGATCGCGCCGAGCTGCGCCGCGTGCTCGACTCGGTCGATGCCGACACCTACCTCGTCGAGCTGAAGGCGGCGGCGGTCGACGTCGTCGCCGAGCACGCGCTGCGCCACGGCCGGCGCGTCGTCCTCGCGGGGAACGACGTCGTCCCGCTCGACGGCGACCTCGACGCCGCGATCGCGGCGCTGCTGCCGGTGCCGGTGCGGACGTGACGGAACCAAGGCACGGCGAGCCGTTACCGCTCGGCGACGAGCAGCTGCCGTACTCGAAGGGCGTGATGGCGCGCGCGCTGATCGCGGCCGGCGTCGCGGCCGACCGCGCGTACGACCTCGCCCGGCGGCTCGAGCTCGACCTCGCCGAGCGCGGCGAGCGGGCAGTCGGGCTCGACCGGCTCGAGCGTGTGGCGAAGGAGGTCCTGGGCGAGGCGGAGGGCGAGCGGGCCACGTCGCGGCTCCGCCGGCTGCGCGAGTTCCAGGCTCTCGACCTGCCGACGATCCTGCTCGTGGGCGGCGCGACCGGCACCGGGAAGTCGACGGTCGCCGCCGAGGTCGCGCACCGGCTCGGCATCACGCGGGTCACGTCGACCGACTTCATCCGCCAGACGATGCGTGCGTTCTTCTCGACCCAGTTCATGCCGGCGATCCACTATTCGAGCTTCGAGGCCGGGGCCGTCGTCGAGCCCGACGTCACCGGCGACCCGACGGTGCTCGGCTTCGTCGAGCAGTCGCGCCAGGTCTGCGTGGCGGTCGACGCGGCGATGCGGCGCGCGCTCACGGAAGGGTGGTCGCTCGTGCTCGAGGGGGTGCACCTCGTGCCGGGCCTCGTCCCGACCGAGCTCGACGGCGCGCTCGTGGTGCACGTGATCGTCGAGATCTCCGACGTCGAGGCGCACCGGGTGCACTTCCACGTACGGGACACCGCGACCGGCGGCGTGCGCGCGATGTCGAAGTACCTCGACCGGATCGACGACATCCGCCGCATCCAGAGCTACCTGGTCTCGCGCGCGCGCCGCGCGGGCGTGCCCGTCGTCGAGAATGAGGACGTGGAGCGGACGATCGACGAGGTGGTCGAGCTCGTGATCTGCGCGGCGGAGCGCAGGGCGTGAGCGAGACCGAACGCCGGGCGCACTGCCCGTGCGAGAGCTTCGCGCGCGTCACCGAGCGCGCCGCGGTCGCCGCCGCGCGCTGGCTCGGCCGCGCCGACATGGAGGCCGCCGAGGAGGCCGCCTTCTCCGGCGCGCGGGCCGCGCTGGAGCGGCTGCCGATCAGCGGCCGCGTCGTGATCGGCGGCCCCGACGGCGCCGAGCACCTCGCGCCGGGCGCCGAGATCGGCGCGGGCGGCGAGGAGTTCGACCTGGCGCTCGACCCGCTCGAGGGCCGCGCCGTCGTCGCGCGCGGCGGCACGAACGCCATCTCGATGGTCGCGGCGTCGCCGCGCGGCTCGCTGCCGTCGCTCCCCGACATGTACATGCGCAAGATGGCCGTCGGCCCGCCCGCGCGCGGCCGGATCTCGCTCGACTCGCCGGTCGGCGACAACATCCGCTCGATTGCGGAGGCGTTCGGCCGCATGGTCAACGACATCACCGCGATCGTGCTCGACCGGCCGCGCCACCACGACCTGATCGAGGAGATTCGCGCGGCCGGCGCGCGCATCAAGCTGATCCAGGACGGCGACGTGATCGCGTCCATCAGCGCGGCCGTGCGCGGCACGAACGACCATCTCGCGATCGGCATCGGCGGCACGCGGCAGGCCGTGCTCGCGGCCGCGGCGCTGCGCTGCCTCGGCGGCGAGCTGCAGGCGCAGCTGTGGCCGACGCGCCGGGCCGAGATCGAGCAGGCCCGCGACCAGGGCATCGAGGACGTGGAGCGGCTGTTCACGATCGACGACCTCGCGCCGCAGGAGGTGATCGTCGCCGCCACCGGCGTGTCGAACGGCGACCTGCTGACCGGCGTGCGGTTCCTCGCCGACTCCGCCCGCACGCACTCGCTCGTGATGTGCACGCGCTGCAACTGGGTGCGCTTCGTCGACGGGATCCACTTCTTCGCCCGCGAGCGGCGCGAGGAGGTTCGCCTGCGCTAACCTCGCCGCGTGCCCACGCGTGACGAGGTCGTCGAGGCGCTGCGCCAGGTGGAGGATCCCGAGCTCGGGATGGACATCGTCGAGCTCGGGCTGTTCTACGACGCCGAGATCGAGGGGCCGGACGTGAAGGTGACGTACACGCTGACGTCGATGGGCTGCCCCGCCGGCCCGCTGATCCAGGAGGACATCGACCGCGTCCTCCAGGAGATCCCGGGCGTGGGCGAGGTGAGGAGCGAGCTGACGTTCGACCCGCCGTGGACGCCGGACCGCATGTCCGACGACGCGAAGTTCATCCTCGGCTTCGGCTGAGCGAGAATCGGCGCGTGGAAGCGCCGATCCGCTACGCGAGGAGCGGCGACGTCAACATCGCCTACCAGGTCACGGGCGGCGGCCCGTTCGACCTCGTCGTCGTCTCCGGCTTCGTCTCGCACCTCGAGAACGACTGGGAGCACCCGGCGTCGGCGCGGCTGCTCGAGCGGCTCGGTTCGTTCGCACGGCTGATCCGCTTCGACAAGCGCGGCACCGGCCTGTCGGACCGGGCGGTCGGGCTTCCGGACTTCGAGACGCGGATGGACGACGTCCGGGCGGTGATGGACGACGCGGCCAGCGAGCGCGCCGCGCTGTTCGGCTACTCGGAGGGCGGGCCGCTTGCGATCCTGTTCGCCGCGACGTATCCGGAGCGCGTCCGGGCGCTCGTCCTCTACGGGACGTACGCGAAGCGCACGGGTCCGGACGACGACTACCCGTGGTGCGAGACGCGCGAGCAGCGTCTTGCGTACGCGGCCGCGGTCGAGCGCGAGTGGGGCGTCCAGGCCGACCTGACGCGGATGGCCCCCGGCGCCGACGAGGCGTTCGCCCGGTGGTGGATGGCGCGGGCGCGCGCGGCCGCGAGCCCCGGCTCGGCCCGCGACCTCGTGCTGATGAACTCGCAGGCGGACGTGCGCGACGTGCTGCCGGCCGTCCAGGCGCCGACGCTCGTGCTGCACCGGGTCGGCGACCGCGACGCCCGCGTCGAGGAGGGCCGCTACATCGCCTCGCACATCCCCGGCGCGCGCTTCGTGGAGCTCTCCGGCGACACCCACGTTCCGTTCTGGGAGCCGGACGAGGTCGTCGACGAGGTCGAGGAGTTCCTCACCGGCGTCCGCCCGGCGCGCGTCGACGACCGGGTGCTTGCCACCGTCCTCTTCACGGACATCGTCGGCTCGACGGAGCGGCTCGGCGCGCTCGGCGACCGCGCCTGGGCGCAGCTGCTCGAGCGACACCACGCGCGCGTGCGGCGGGAGCTCGCGCGGTTCGGCGGCGAGGAGATCGACACGGCCGGCGACGGCTTCCTCGCGCTCTTCGACGGCCCGGCGCGGGCGGTCAGGTGTGCGGCCGCGGTCAGAGAGGCCGTCGGCGACCTGGGCCTCGAGGTCCGGGCCGGCGTGCACACGGGCGAGGTGGAGCGGCCCGGTGGAAGCGCGCCGCGGGGCATCGCGGTCCACGTCGGCGCGAGGATTGCGTCCACCGCCTCGGCGGGTGAGGTGCTGGTGTCCGCGACGACGCGGGACCTCGTCGCCGGATCGGGGCTGGAGTTCGTCGACCGTGGCGAGGTCGTGCTCAAGGGCGTCGGCAGCCGCCGGGTCTACGCCGCCGTCTGACGCAGCCCGCAGCTAGCGTGCACCGGGCTCGGGCAGAAACTCCGCGCGGCAGCGCGTCGGCGTGCCCGGCGCGAAGCGCGCGTACGCCTCGGCCGGCTCGGTCGTCTCCGTCTCGACGCCCGCGCCGTGGCGGAGCGCGACCCCGTCGACGGTGTACGCGCCCCAGTCGACGCCCGTCGAGTAAACCCGAGCGCCCACCGCTGCCACGAGGCAGGGGCGCTCGCCGGCGCCGACGATCACGTGACGCGTCCCCGGCGGGCAGTGCACGAAGTCCCAGGCGCGGAGCGGGCGCTCCTCGCCCTCGACGATCAGCAGCGCCTCGCCCGCGAGCACGAGGAAGTCCTCCTGGTCGCGCTCCCAGTGGTACATCGCCATCGGCTCGCCGGGGCCGAGCACGGTCAGGTTGATGCCGAGCTGCGAGAAGTCGGCGACGCCGTCGAAGCCCTCGAACTCGCAGTACGCGCCGCGCCCGGGCCGTTCGACCCACGGCGCGTCACGCGCGTTCAGGACGAACCAGCCCTTGCCCGTCGGCACGAGGCCCTGCTCGGTCGCCGCGAGCTCCGCCTCGGGAACCATCGGGCGCATCCTGCCAGGAGGCGGAGCCGGTCGCGAGCAGCGCGGCGCCCGCCACGACGGCCGCGAACGCGGCGACGCGCGCCGCGCCGAGCACGCCCGCGGGGAGCCCCTCCTCGAAGAGGACCAGCCCGGCCACGATCGGCACGAGGTTGGTCAGCAGCGTCGCGGTGCCGGCGGTGGCGAGCGCGTCGCCGCGCTGGAAGCCGAGCTGCAGGCACGCGAACGCGGAGCCGTGCGCCGCCAGCAGCACCGCGACGAAGGCGAGCCACACCGTGCCGCCGACCGCCGCCTTGGTCGCGACGTCGCCCGCCGCGTAGAGCAGCCCCGCCGCGATCCCGAGCCCGGCGCCGCCGGCGAGGAGGGCTCCCGACGCGGCCGCGCCGGCCGCGACGGCGGCGGACGCGCCGAGCCAGACGGCAACCGCCTGCCACGACGCGTGCGCCGAGCCGCGGGCGCCGTGCGCAAGCGAGCCGGCGAGCAGCAGCAGCCCGGCGACCGCGAGCGCGACCGCCGTCGAGCGGCGGCGGTCGAGGATCGCGCCTCGCCGCCGCGCGAGCACCGCGAGCAGCGGCAGCCCGCCGGCGGAGACCGCCTGGACGAGCGAGAGCGGCGCGAGCGCGAGCGCGGCGATGTAGAGGCCCCAGCCGCCGAGCCCGACGACGAAGCCGGCGACCCAGCCGAGGTCGCGGAAGAGCAGCCGCAGCGAGCGCAGCGGGTGGCGCAGCCGGAGCGGGGGCAGTGCGGAGGCGGCCGAGTGCTGCGCCACCCAGCCCCAGTTGAGCGCGCCCGCGGAGAGCAGCGCCAGCAGCAGCCCGCCCGCGAGCCTCATCGCCGGCCAATGATCGAAACTGTTTCGCGACGGAGTCGCGAAACAGTTTCCGGCTGCGGAGGCATGGACCGCTACCTCTTGACGTTGCCGAAGGGGAGATACGCCTCGGCCGCGAGCGCCGCGATGCCGACGCGCGGCAGGTCGCGGCGGCGCTCGTAGACGACGAAGCGGCGGTCCCAGCGCGGGAAGAACTTGCGGTTGAACGCAAGCAGGTTGTCGAGCTGGAAGCGGCCCTTGAGCGAGAGCAGCGCACGGCGCTGCATGCGCTCGAGCCCGTTCAGCTCCGCCTCGGGCGCGAGCAGCGCGGCGAAGGGCGCGAAGTTGAGCGACACGCGCGCGTACCCGTTCGCGCGCGCCCACGCGACCGTCTCGCAGATCAGCCACTCGTTGAAGCCGTTCGGCGTGTCGCGCAGGCGCGGCATCGACGACAGCGAGAGCGCCGACGCGGCGGGCGCGATCGCGAAGTGCAGGAAGCCCGCCGCCGTGCCGTCGGGGCCGATGCCGACGACGAAGACCGCCTCGTCGTCGCCGAGCCGGAAGAGCGCGTCGAGCGCCATCACGAACCCGCGCTCGGGCTCGCCGTCGCGCCAGAGGCGCGCGAGATCCTCGAGCTGCTCGCGCAGCTCGGGGCCGATCTCGCTCGGACGCAACACGCGCGCCGTGTAGCCCGCGCGCGCGAGCCGGTGCACCGACTGGCGCACCTTGCGGATCGGCCGGCCGTCGAGCGAGAACGCCGCCGTGTCGACGACCGCCTCGTCGCCGTGGTACAGGGCGTGCAGGCCGTGCTCGGCGTAGAGCGGCAGCCACCGCTCAGACGCGCCGAGGATCGCGACGCGCCAATCGCGCTCGTGCGCGTACGCGATGAAGTCCCGCACGAGCGCGCCGAACTCCGCCGGCGGTCCGATCGGGTCGCCCGAGACGATCGCGACGCCGCCGACGACGCGGTAGGCGAGGAACGCCCGCTCGCTGCCGCCGAAGAAGTACGACTTGTCCGCGCGCAGGACGAACGGGGCGAGCGTGTCGACACCCCACGCCTGCACGAGGACGTGCGCGAGCTCGCGCTCCCGCTGCTCCTGCCGAACGCGATGCCGCCAGGGCGCGAGCCACCCGGCGAGCACCCAGCCGACGGCGGAGAGGGTGAGGAGGAGCAGCGACAGCGGGAACCAGTCGCCGAACGGGCCGGCGAGGTGCGGCGAGCCCCCGATGCGCAGGCCGAGCGCGCCGCGCGCGATCTCCTCGCCGGCGAAGCGCGCGGTGAAGGGCTGGTCGGCGTTCACGCGGTTCACCCACAGCGCGACGACGCCGTACGTCATGAGCGCCGCGATCGCGACACCTGCCCGTACGGCGACGACGGCGCGCGTCTGCTCGTCGCCGGGACGGTCGAAGTCGTGGCGACGCGCGACGAGCACCACGAGCACGACGACGGAGGCGAGCGTGCCGTCGTTCAGCCCGTGCAGCACGTGCAGCAGGGTGGAGAGGCCGGACACGAGCACGGCGACCTGCCACGCGCGCCGCCGGCGCCGCGCAAGTCCGCGCGCGGCGCCGAGAAGCGCGACGGCGAGCAGGACGCAGGTCGCGTCGGCGAGGGGGCCGACCGCGTCGGGCGTCAGCGAGCGCAGCACGCCGTCGTCGCTCCCCGGCAGCACCGCGTGCAGGAGGTTCAGGCTCCCCGCGGCCGCGACGAGCGTGGCGACGACGATCGGCGAACCGGGGGCCGTTCGCCGTTTCGCGGCCAGACCGGCTGCGACGAGCGCGACGATCGCGAACGGCAGGTAGGTCGCCGGCAGCCGCGCCGCGGCGTCGAACGCGTCGTGCGCGGCGATCTGCCGGACGACGGCGATCGACACGCCCGACTCGAGGTAGGTCCAGACGACGACCGTCGTGCCGAGGAGCAGCGCGGCGCGCAGACGCTCGATGCGCGCCCAGCGCGCGTACAGCCCGAGCGCGACCGCCGCGACGCCCCACACGGCGACGTACCAGAGGAGCGGCGACGCCGCGTGCTTCGACAGCTCGTCGAGCGGCAGCGCCTCGCCGACGCGCGGGCCCGGCAGCGGCGGCCGGACGACGTACAGCCAGCCGGTGGCCGCGAGCGCGACCGCGAGCGTCACGGGGACCGCTCCGAGCCTACGGAGCATGCAGCCTCCTCGCCGCCGCGAGCAACGCGTCCGCCGCGTTCCCGCGCCAGAGCGCCCAGTTGTGCCCGCCCCGAACGACGCGGTAGCGGTGCGGGAGGTCGAGGGACGCGAGCTGCCGCGCGAAGGCGGCGTTCTGCTTCTCGAAGTGGTCGTCCTTGCCGCTGTAGAACCACACGTACGTGTGCGCCTCGCGGAGCTTCGCGGCGACGGCGCCGATCCTCAGCGCCGGGCTGTTCCGCCGGATCGCGGCCTCGTTCGTGCCGAAGATGGAGCGGAGGCGGTCGGCGCGCTCGTAGCCGGACCAGCTCTCGAGCACCTTGAACTCGCCCGGATGGTGCAGCCCGATGTTCAGCGCGCCGTAGCCTCCCTCGGAGAGGCCCGCGAGCCCGCGCGCCCAGCCCGCGCGGATGGTGCGGAAGCGCGCGTCGATCGCGTGCACGAGGTCGCGCGCGACGAACGTCTCCCAGCCGGAGTGCGGCCGCACGCCGTTCGCCCACTCCTCGTCGGTGAACGAGCCGGTCGAGCCGAACGGCATCACGAGGATGACGGGCCGGATCTTGCGCAGCGCGACGAGCTCGTCCTCGACGACGCCCATCCGCACCGTCGCGAGGAACGCGCCGGGCCGGCCGGGCACGCCGTGCAGGAGGTAGAGCACCGGATAGCGCCGGTGCGGATGCGCCCGGTAGCCGGGCGGCAGGTAGACGTCGACGGGCTGGCGCCGCCCGCCGAGGGCCGCGCTCGAGACGTACAGGCGGACCGCGACGCCGCGCTCGTGGACGTACGCGGGGTCGTGCGGCGGCGCGAAGCCGCGGTAGAGCCAGTAGTTGTCGACGTAGCGATACGCGCCGATCAGGCCGACTGCGAGGAACGCGACGAGCGCCGCGACGAGCGGCCACGCGCGCCGCACGCGCAGGACGGGTGTCTCCCCGGCCACCACGAAGGTGGTTGTACGGCACGCGCGTTGAAGGGGCGGTTAAGCGACGATTACGGGTCGGCGTCGCGTCCGTCGCCGCGGCTACCGTCGCCGCCGTGCTCGCGCTCGCGCACCTCGCCGCCGCCGCCGCGCTCCTGCCGGGCTTCGCACCCGCGGCCGCGCAGCCAGCCGCCGGCACGCTGCTCACCGGCGTCTTCCCCGGCACGTTCCGCCCGGGCGTCGTGTACCTGCCGCCCGGGTACGTCGAGACGCAGCGCTACCCGGTCGTCTACCTGCTGCACGGCATGCCGGGCTCGCCGAGCGAGTACGTCAGCGGCGTCGACCTCGCCGACTGGGCGGGCGCGGGGGTCGAGAGCGGCACGCTCCGCCCGTTCATCGCGGTGATCCCGGCCGCGGGGCTCGACGACCGCTACAACGGCGAGTGGGCGGGACCGTGGGAGACCGCGCTCGTGCGGAAGATCGTGCCGTGGGTGGACGACCACCTCGCGACCGAGCCGACCGCCGCCGGCCGCGTGCTCGCCGGGCTGTCGGCCGGCGGATACGGAGCGTTCGACATCGCGCTGCGCAACCCGAGCGTGTTCGGGCGCGTCGAGTCGTGGTCCGGCTATTTCGAGCCGCTCCACGACGGCCCGTTCAAGCACGCGACGAAGGCGGAGCTCGCCGCGAACGACCCGGTGCTGCTCGTCCGGGCCGACGCGGCGGCGCTCCGCCGCGACGGCACCCGCTTCTTCCTCTCGAGCGGGCCGTATCACAGCCACTGGTTCCGTCCCTCGCAGACCGTGGACTTCGTCGCCGAGCTCCGGCGTCTCGACCTGCCCGTGACGTACCGCTGGTACGCGAGCCGCAAGGGCGAGTGGCGCGAGCAGGTCGACGCCGGCCTCACCTGGGCGTTCGCCGCCGCGGCGTAAGCCCGCTCAGCCCGGGATCCGCAGCACGACCTTCCCGAACTGCGCGCCGGCCTCGAGACGCTCGTGCGCGGCGCGCGCGTCGGCGAGGGGGAAGACGGAGTCGACGACCGGTCGCGCCTTTCCCGCGGCGATCAGGTCGTAGGCGCCGCGGAAGTCGTCGGGCGTCCCCATCGTGGAGCCGAGGATCGAGAGCTGCTTCCACCACACGCGGTGCAGCGCCGCCGGCGGATTGGGGCCGGTGGTCGCGCCGCAGACGACGACGCGGCCGTGCGGGCGCACGGCGTCCAGGGTGCGCCGCCAGGTCGCCTTGCCCACGTCGTCGACGACGACGTGCGCGCCGCCGCCGGTCAGCTCCTTCACCGCGGCGACCACGTCGTCGCGCTCGTGGTTCAGCGCCTCGTCGGCGCCGAGCTCCCGCGCGCGCTCGAGCTTCGCGTCGCTCGACGACGTGACGACGACGCGTGCGTCGAGCGCCTTCGCGAGCGAGAGCGCCGCGGTGGCGACGCCGCCGCCGGTCCCCCAGATCAGCACCCACTCGCCGGGCTCGAGCCGCGCGCGCGTGACGAGCATCCGATACGCGGTCTCGAACACGAGCGGGAACGCCGCCGCCTCCTCGAACGACAGCCCGTCCGGGATCGGGTGCAGGTGGTCCCGTGGGACCGCGATCAGCTCGGCGTGCGTGCCGTCGGTCGTCTCGCCGAGGATCTCGACCCGGCCGTCGCGCACGAAGCCGGGATTGATCACGACCCGCTCGTCGGTGCCGGCGAGGACGCCCGCGCCGTCGGCGCCGAGGATGTGCGGCTTCGGCACCGACGGCCGTCCCTGCCGGATCCACAGGTCGAGGTGGTTCAGGCTCGCGGCCCGCAGCTCGACCAGGGCCTCGTCGTCGCGCGGCTCGGGGTCGGGGGCGTCCTCGTAGCGCAGCACCTCGGGCCCGCCGTCGGCGTGGATACGAATCGCCTTCATCCGTGCAGAATCCTCGCATGACGACCGCGGACGTCCTGCGGTTGGGGGAGGAGCTGGGGCTCGACGCCGTCGGCGTCGCGCGCGCGGACGCGTACGCGGAGACGGAACGGCACATTCGCGAGCGGCGCGCGCGGGGCCTGTTCGCGTCGATGCGGTTCACGATGGCGCGACCCGAGGAGTCCTGCCACCCGGAGACGCTGCTGCCGGGCGCGCGCAGCGTCGTCTCGGCGGCGCTCTGCTACTGGGCGCCCGAGCAGCCGCTCCGGACGGGTGAAGGCAGGCTCGCGCGCTACACGTGGCGCGACCGCTACGCGGCGCTGCGCGAACGGCTCGACGCGCTGGGTCGCGCGCTCGGCGGCGCCTACCGCGTGCTCGTCGACGCGAACCAGCACGTCGACCGCGAGGCGGCGGCGCGCAGCGGCGTCGGCTTCTACGGCAAGAACACGATGCTGATCACGCGCCGGCACGGCTCGTGGGTCGTGCTCGGGACGATCGTCTCCGACGTCGAGCTCGAGCCGACGCCGCCGCTCGAGCCGGGCTGCGGCTCCTGCCGGCTCTGCGTCGACGCGTGTCCGACCGGCGCGCTCGACGAGCCCGGCACGCTCGACGCGACGAAGTGCCTCTCCTACTGGACGCAGGCGCCGGCGCCGATCCCGGCCGGCTATCGCGCCGAGCTCGGCGCGCAGGTCTACGGCTGCGACATCTGCCAGGACGTCTGCCCCTGGAACCGCGGCGTCGAGCGCCGGCGGGGCCAGCTCGAGCCGGAGGCTGGCGGGCACGTCGACCTCGTCGAGTGGCTGGAGCGCGACGGGCGCGCGCTGGTCGCGGAGCTCGACCGGCTCTACGTGCCGCGCAAGGACCCGCGCTGGCTGCGGCGGAACGCGGCGGTCGCTTTGGGGAACGTTGGCGGGGGCGAGCACCTCGACGTGCTGCGGCGGGCGGCCGAGGACGGCGACGAGATCGTGGCCGAGCACGCGTCGTGGGCGCTCGAGCGCATCCGGGAGCGGGCGTGACGCGGTTCTCGCGGGCGCGCGCCGCCGGCGAGGGGCGCGACCGCGGCCTGGAGTGGTGGATTGCGGTGGTGCGGCTGGCGGCGGTGCCGTTCGCCGCGCTGCAGGTCGGCTTCGCGACGGGGTACCCGCACCACGGCCGCGCGATCGCGTGGGCGCTCGTCGGGCTGCTCGCCGTCGGCGGAGCGATCCTCTACCGGCTGGCGTGCGGCGCGCCCTCCCGGAGCCTCGGGCTGTCCGCGCTCGGCTTCGACTTCGCGATCGTCTCGGGCTTCACGCTCGTCTACTCGGTCCAGCCGGGCACGCCGATCCGGCAGCTCATGAGCCTCGCGGTCGTCGAGGGCGCGGCGCGGTTCGCCACGGCCGGCGGCGTCGCGGTGGCGGTCGCGAGCGCGCCGGTGGTCGCCGTCTTCGAGCTGTTCCGCTCGCGACACTTCGGCGGCTCGTACCGCCCGGAGTACGTGACCTTCCAGCTCGGGTCCGAGCTCGTGATGGCGCTCCTCGTCGGCTGGCTCGTGGCGCGGCTCGCGGAGGAGCGGGGGACCGCGGAGGGCCGCGTGGGGGAGGCCGAGACGCTGCGCGACGAGCTCGCGCGCCGGGCCGATCTCCTGGACGCGGCGAACCGCTGCGCCCGCGCGCTCAGCTCCTCGCTCGACCTCGACGAGGCGTTCGGCGCCTTCATCCGCGAGCTGCGCGGCGTCGTGCCGTTCGACCGCGTCGCGATCGTGCTCGTGGAGGAGGGCACGTCCCGCGTGATCGCGACCGCCGGCGCGGGCGCGAACGAGGTCATGCCGCCCGGCTCGGTCAGCTCGCTCGAGGGCAACCTGCTCACCGACCTCGTCGCCCGCGGCCAGACGATCTACCGCCGGGACATGGAGCGGCAGCGGCGGTACGTCGAGGAGGACTGGATGACGAGCCTCGGCCTGCGCTGCCGCGTGGTCGCGCCGCTGCTCCTCGGCGCGCGCGTGACCGGGATGCTCTCGCTCAGCCGGCGCGAGGCGGACGCGTTCGACGAGCACGAGATCGAGCTGGTCACGCTGCTCGGCAGGCTGGCGGCGTCGGCGGTGCAGAACATCCGCGCGTACGACAGCGAGCGGAGGACGGTGGAGGAGCTGCGGCGCCTGTCCGCGCTGCGGGCCGACTTCGTCTCGCTCGTGTCGCACGAGCTGCGCAGCCCGATGGCCGCGGTGATCGGCGCCGCGCGGACGCTGGAGCAGCGCTGGCGCGAGCTGTCGGCGGAGCAGCGCACCGGCTTCCTCGCGCTGATCGGCGACGAGACGACGCGCCTCGCCGCGTTGATCGGCGACGTGCTCGACACCTCGCGGATCGACGCGGGCACGTTCACCTACAGGTTCTCCGACGTCGACCTCGCAGCCCTCGTCCGCGACTCGGTCGCCGCGGCGGCGCTGGCTCAGGACGAGGTGCCCGTCGAGGCGGACGTCCACGGATCGCTGCCGCCGGTGCGCGCCGATCCGGAGCGGATCCGGCAGGTCCTCGGCAACCTGATCGACAACGCGGTCAAGTACTCGCCCGCGGGGCTGCCCGTGCAGGTGCGGGCGGCGGCCAACCACGCCCTCGTCGTCGTCTCCGTGCACGACCGCGGCCCCGGCATCGCCGCCGAGGACCAGCGCCTGATCTTCGAGAAGTTCGGCCGCGTTTCGAGCAACAGCTCGAAGCCGGGAACGGGCCTCGGCCTCTACATCGCCCGCTCGATCGCCGAAGCGCACGGCGGCACGCTCGACGTCTCGTCGGCGCCCGGCCGCGGCTCGACCTTCACGCTCAGGCTGCCGGTCGGCTGACGAAACTGTTTCGCGACGAAGTCGCGAAACAGTTTCAGGCCTTGGCGCGCAGCGGGCGCAGCTCTGCCGCCAGCTCGCGCGCGCGCTCGGCGACGCGCGCGCGCAGGTCGGGCGGGTCGAGCACGACCGCGTCGCCGCGGTAGGAGACGACCTCGCCGACGAGCCACTCGGCGCTGCCGACGGCCTTCTCCGCGAGCGCCGCGCCGTCGACCAGCGGCCGCGCGCCCTTCTCGACCTCCCAGCGCGCGACGGCCGGCGAGTACCAGATGCGGGCCGTCGTGGCGTGGTGCAGCTCCGACGGGTCGAAGCCCTCGCGGGGAGCGAACCCCTTCCGCAGGGCGCGCGCGCGCCGCATGCGGTCGAGGCGGTACGAGCGCGGCTCGTCGCGGTCGACGTCCCACGTGTGCACGTACCAGAACGGGAGGCGCCGCTCGATCGCGTACGGCTCGACCGTCCGCGTCACGACCTCCTGCTCCTCCGGCTTCAGGTACTCGATCTCGACGAGGCGGCGCCGCTCGATCGCGCCCGTCAGCGCCGCGACGAGGTCCTCCTCGTGGCCGACCTGCGGCTCCGGCGTCTGCGAGAGCTCGAACTGGCCGAACGTCTCCTCGAGCTTGCGGCGTACGTTCGCGAGCGTGTCGTGCGCGCCGGCGGAGATCATCGGCCCGACGAACTCGAGCGCGAGCCGGATCGCGCGCGCCTCGAGCGGCGTGAGGCGCGGCGGCCGGCGGAAGGTGTCGCCGAAGAGCTCCTTGTCGACGTGCACCTCGTCGCCGTGCAACTCCGCGTAGACGGCGTAGCAGCCGCCGCCGAAGTTGACGAGGTTGAGCAGCGAGAGGTGCTCCTCGAGCGCCTCGGGGGGAATCGAGAAGCGCTCGACGAGCTCGGAGGCGGGGATCGTCGCCTCCCGCTCGTCGCCGCATGCCGCGAGCAGGTACGCGAGCAGCGCCTGCAGCACGCCGAAGCGCTCGGGCGCGACGGGGCCGGCCTGGCGGTCGGCGGCGGCGCCCGGCTCTCCGGCCGCGACCTCCGCGGCCGGCGACGGCGGCGCACCCTCGTGCGCGCGGCGCGCGGCGCGCGCGCCCTCGACGACGAGCCGGCGCAGCTCCGACGGCTCGAGCGGATGCGCACGGCCGTCCTGCCGCAGGATCCAGCGCGCGAGGAGCGGCAGCGACGCGTACTCCGTCTCGAACACGTCGCCCACGACGCGGTTGCGCGAGCCGCCGTACGCGCGCTCGACCCACCAGGCGGTGTCGGGGGCGACCTCGATCCGCGCCTCGCCGGCCACGTCGCCGAACTGCCACTCCGCGCGGCCGCGGTACAGCTCGACGTCGAAGTCCTGCGGCAGCCGGAAGTCGCGCTCCCTGCGCGTCGCGAAGCGGATGTCGGAGCGGATGCGCGAGACGCGGAACGTGCGGATGTCGCCGCGGTCGACGTCGTGTCCGATCACGTACCACGAGCCCTTCTCCGGGAGCAGGGCGTACGGGTTGAGCGTCCGCTCCTCCTCCTCGTCTCGGTAGATCGACCAGTAACGGAACTTCACGGTTCGCTGCTTCGAGATCGCGCCCTCGAGCTTCCCGAGGCGTCCCTGGATCTCGGGCGAGTAGTCCGGGTCGCGCACCTCGACGCGCACCGCGGTCGCGGTCGGCGGCGCTGCGAGCCCCCCGGCGGACCGGCCGAGCGTGAGGTTCTGCAGCGCGAGCCGCAGCGGCTCCGCGTACGCGAAGCGGCCCTCGAGGAGGAAGAAGCACGTCTGCAGCGCCGCGAGCTCCTCGTCGTCGAGCTCCAGCTCGGGCAGGAAGTAGCGCTCCGAGCGGAGCGTGTAGAGCTCCTCGCCCGTGAACTCGTCGCGCTGGCCGTCGAGCGGGACGCCGAGCGCGACCAGCTCGGCGCGGTCGGAGTAGAAGCGCCGCGCGAACGCCTCGTCGCTCATCTCCTGGTAGCCCTCGACGTTCGACTTGATGTCGCGCGCGGTCAGCGGCCGACGCTCCGCCATCAGGAACGCGACGAGCGAGAGCTGGCGGATCAGCTTGTCGGTGTCGTGGCTCACCGCGCTGGCGAGCCTACCTCAGCGCTCGCCGCGCGAAGGCTGGGTGCCTGGCACCGTTATCGATGTGTGAGGTGTCAGGCACCGTTATGGATGTGTGAGGTGCCAGACACCGTTGACGGCGAGGGAGCCCGCCGGCCGGGGCGCCGCTACGCGGCGACCTTGCGCTCGAGGTGTTGGTGCGAGGGGCAGTAGTCGCGGTCCGGGAGCGGCGTGCGCTGGCACGGCTTGCCCTTGCGCGTCGTCGCGCGACAGCGTGCGACGCCGCCGTCGAACGCGCCCGCCTCGATCTGCTCCTCGACGAAGCTCACCGCCGCGCCGACGCCCTGCGTCACCGCCCAGGCGACCTGCGCCTGCACCGTGATCGGGAAGAAGCGCCGGATGTCCTGGAAGAGCGCCTTGTCCGGCTTCGCGAAGTAGTGCGGGTCGGCCGCGAGCCGCTCCATCGTCCCCTCGCACGCCGCCAGCACGTCGCGCCGGTACTCCAGGTGCGTTCCGGGGTCGACGTAGGGGTCGATGAGGTCCTTGATGGAACGGTAGATCGCTCGCGAGTATTGATACATGCAGTTCTGAATGTGCAGTATCCGCTCGTCCATACCCCGAGAATCGATTGTGCTCCAACCTCCCCGCGATTCCCTGACGGAACGGTAAAGAACCGTCCCGTCCCGCGGTCTCTCCGCGACGACTCTACACGGCGCCGGGGCGTGTCACAAGCGTTGTCCGCTTCAGCAACGCGGCCCGGCCTTCCACGCGTGCCATACCCTGACCGCCGGACGCTGACACCTCCGGATCAACCCGCGATCCGGCGCGAGTACGCGGCCCCGAAGCCGGCCTGGTGGGCGCTCGCGACGGCGGCGTTCGCCTGGGCCTGGCTGTCGTAGATGCCGCTCCAGACGACGAAATAGCCTGGCTGCAGGCTCGCGTAGCGGCTCGAATCGAGGACGCCGACGTCGGGGAGGCCGTCCTTCGCCGCCGTCCGGGCGGTGGCGAGGGGCGTCGTCCGGCCGAGCGCCTTCGGGTACGAGACGAGGATGATCGTCCAGCCGACCGTGCCTGCGGGCCAGACGGCGCGACCCGCCGGGACCGAGGTGGTCGTCGGCTCGGGCGGTTTCGGCAGGGCGGTCGTGGCCGTCTTCGGCACGGCCGCCTGGGCCGCGGGCTCGCGCACCGGCACCGACGCGAGCGCGGTGATCACCTGCACCCGGCTTCCCCGGCGGTCGTGCGAGACCGCCACGGCGGCCGCGGCGCCGGCTGCGGCGACGAGGAGCGCGGCGAGCGAGAGCCAGACCCAGTCGCCCGGATACCAGGCGAACCGGCGCAGCCAGCGCCGGCGCAGCGACGCGACCCGGCCCGCCGCCGGGGGCAGCGCGTCGCCGCACTCGACGCAGTAGCGCTGCTCCGGCGCGCGCTCGGCGCCGCAGCGCGGGCAGGTCGCCTCCACCGGCCGCAGCCGCTCGGCGACGGTCTCCGTCACGCGTCGGTGCCGGCCCGCGCCCGCTCGACGATCGTCTCGTCGCTTCGCGGGTCGGCGTCGGTCGGCCGGCCGCAGTTCGGGCAGAAGCGCGAGCCGCGCAGGACCGGCGCGCCGCATTCGCAGCGCGGGACGTTCCGGCGCACGTGGAGCAGCTCGTCGATCTCGGCGAGCCGCGCGTCGATGCCGACGACGACCGAGCAGCGCTCCGCCAGCAGGTCCTCGCGGAAGCCGCCGCGCCGGTAGAGCTCGACGGCCAGCCCGCCGACGTCGGCGACGGCGTCCGCCCGCGCCCGCAGCAGCGCCCGCCGCTCGCGCCGGAGCAGGCCCGCATGCGGGCGACGCGGCGCGATCCCTTCTCCGTCCGGGTGCCGTCGGCGGAGGGGAGACATCGCCAGCGAGTCTAGTTGCGCGTTCTACCGGTCGGTGTCTACCGGTCGGTGTGCGTCGCGCGCCGCCCGAAGCCGGCAAGGAACGCGACGATCAGGATCAGCCCGATCACGGCGGCGACCGCGCCGCCCCACGGGAAGACGACGAGCCCGATCAGGCCGAGGATCAGCAGGCCGACCCCGACTCCGAGGATCCCGCTCACGGGCGGGTCCTGACCGCAGCTCAGCCTGCCAAAACCACGAGCCGCTCCTCGGTCATGGAGCGCACCGCCCACGCGGGCCCCTCGCGCGTGTTGCCCGACGCCTTGACGCCGCCGTACGGCATCTGGTCGGCCCGGAACGTCGGCGCCTCGTTCACGAGCACGCCGCCGAACTCGAGCCGGCGCGCGGCGTCGAGCGCGGCGCCCACGTCGCGGGTGAAGACGGCCGCCTGCAGGCCGTAGCGGGTCGCGTTCGCGCCGTCGATCGCCTCGTCGAGCGACGAGAAACGCGTCAGCGTCACCACCGGCCCGAACACCTCCTCGCACTGCACGCGGTCGTCCGGTGCGGGATCCGCGATCACCGTCGGCCGCACGAGGCCGTCGTCGGTCGACGTGCCGCCCGCGAGCACGTCGCCGCTCGTCTCGCCGACCCATTCGAGGATGCGGTCGCGGTCGTGCTCGCTGATCACCGGCCCGACGTCCGTGTCCTCGTCCGCCGGATCGCCCACCTTCAGCTTCTCGACGCGCGCGAGGAGGTCCTCGACGAAGCCGTCCCACGCTTCGTCCGCGACGAAGATCCGCTGCACCGAGATGCAGCTCTGGCCGGCGAAGGAGAACGCATTCGCGGCGAGCTTCGCCGCGGCGTCGGGCGGCGCGTCGGCGCAGACGATCGCCGGGGTCGCGTTGCCGAGCTCGAGCCCGACGCGCTTCCGCGGCGCCCGCGCGGCGAGCTGCCACCCGACGTCGCCCGACCCGGTGAAGGTGATCAGCTTCACGCGCTCGTCCTCGACGAGCACGTCGCCGATCTCCGAGGCGGGGCCCGCCACGACCGTGAGCCACCCGTCGGGCAGCCCCGCCTCCCGCTCGAGGTCGGCGAGGAAGCGGGCCGAGAGCGGCGTGGCCGACGCGGGCTTCAGCACGACCGGGCAGCCGGCGGCGAGCGCGGGCGCGATCTTGTGCGCGACCAGGTTGAGCGGGAAGTTGAACGGCGAGATCGCGCCGACGACGCCGATCGGCACGCGCAGCGTGAAGGCCAGCTTTCCCTCTCCGGCGGCCGAGGCGTCCATCGGCACCATCTCGCCCGAAAGCCGCCGCGCCTCGACGGCCGCGAACGTGTAGGTCGAGACGGCGCGCTGCGCCTCGACCCGCGCCGCCTTCATCGGCTTCCCCGCCTCCGCGCAGATCCGCTGTGCGGCCTCGTCGTGGCGCTCGCGCAGGAGCTCCGCCACGCGGTCGAGGATGCGCGCCCGCTCGTGTGCGGGAAGCGGCTCGGCGAGCACCTCCTGTGCGGCGTCGATCGCGTCCCGCGCGTCGCCGGCGCTCGCCTTCGGCACGCGCCCGACGACCTCTCCCGAGTAGGGCGAACGCACCTCGAGCGGCTCAACCGTCTGCACGACGCAACTCTAATGAGAGGATTCCGGCGTGGGCCGACGCCTGTGGCTGCCCGTGACGTGGTGCGTCCTCTCGGCCGTGATGGCCGGGACCGTCGGCGTGCCGACGTCGCACGACCTCGTCTTCGTGTGGCTCGCGACCGGCATGGCGGCGGCGTCGGCGACCGAGCTGCGCCGCCGGGTGCCTCGCTTCGTCTTCGACTGGCTGCCGTTCATGGGCGTCCTCTTCGTGTACGACCGGCTGCGCGGCTTCGCCGACGGGCTGCTGTTCCCGGTGCACGCGCTGCCGCAGATTCACGTCGAGGCGGCGCTCTTCGGCACGCCGATCCCGACCGTGTGGCTGCAGCAGCACCTCTGGCACGGCGGCAGCCACCTGCACTGGTGGGACTACGCCGTCTGGTTCGTGTACGTGACGCACTTCTTCGGGACGCTCGGCGTCGCCGCGGCGCTGTGGCTCTGGTGGCACGACCGCTTCGCGCGCTTCGCGACCATGGTGTGCGTCCTCGCGCTCGCCGGCTTCGCGACCTACGTGCTCTACCCGGCCGACCCCCCGTGGCTCGCGGCCCGTCACGGCGACATCGGCCAGGCGAACCGCATCATCGGCGTCGTGTGGCCGCGGGTGCCGCTCGCGCACTACGGCTCCCTCTTCGAGAAGGGGCAGCACTACGCGAACAACGTCGCCGCGATGCCCTCGCTGCACGCTGCGTACGCGATGCTGATCGCGCTCTACCTGTGGCGGTACGCCCGCTGGTGGGCGCGGCCGCTGCTCGTGCTCTACCCGCCCGCGATGGCGTTCTCGCTCGTCTACACGGGCGAGCACTTCGCCGTCGACTGCCTCGCCGGCTGGGCGTACGCGACGGCGACGTACTTCTCGGTGAGCTGGTGGTTCGAGCGCCGCCGCGCGCGCGTGCGCGTGCCGGAGTACGAGCCCGTGTACGCCGATTGAGTGGAGTGCGCCGCGACGACGACATCCGTCCCGTCCACTTCGCCGACGTGACGGTGGAGGGCGAGGCGTGGCCGGTCTACGGCTGGGCGATCTCCGGCCCGGACGGGACGATCCTCGTCGACACGGGCCTCGTCGAGACGACGCCCGAGCTCGACGAGGAGTGGTCGCCCGTCCTGCATCCGTGGCCCGACCTCGGCCGCGTGACGGCGGTGATCAACACGCACCTGCACTTCGACCACTGCGGCGGCAACCGCCGCTTCGCGGGCACGCCGACGTACGTGCAGCGCGCGGAGCTCGAGGCGGCCGTCGAGCCGGACTACCTCGTCGAGTGGGTGCGCTTCCCGGGCGAGTCGTACGCCGTGCTCGACGGCGACGCGGAGCTGTTCGACGGGATCTCCGTCCTCTCCACGCCCGGCCACTCGC
Organism: Gaiellaceae bacterium; assembly: GCA_035652835.1. GTDB lineage: Bacteria > Actinomycetota > Thermoleophilia > Gaiellales > Gaiellaceae > PALSA-600. The sequence continues at coordinate 194,274 of DASRDA010000040.1, read as the reverse complement.
CGGGGCACCAGTCGGTCGTCGTCGACACGGACGCGGGCACCGTCGTGCTCGGCGGCGACGTGACCTACTCGATGCGCGAGCTGATCGCGGGCGGAAGCCCCTCGATCGACCGGATCCACGCGCTGCGCCCCGCGCGCGTCTACCTCGCGCACCACGAACGGCCGTGGGAGCCGGACTGGGGCGGGGCGTGAACGCCTACCTCGTGGACGCGGTGCGCTCGCCGATCGGGCGCAGGAACGGGATGCTCGCGGGCGTGCGCGGCGACGAGCTCGCGGCGCAGGTGCTGAACGGGCTCGTGCGCCGCCTCGACCTCGACCCCGGCGAGGTCGAGGACGTGCAGATGGGCTGCGTGACGCAGGTGGGCGAGCAGGGCTGGAACGTGGGGCGGATGGCGGTGCTCGCCGCCGGCTGGCCCGTCGAGGTGTGCGCGACGACGGTCGACCGCCAGTGCGGCTCGTCGATGCAGACGAACCTGAACGCGGCCGCGGCAGTCGCCGCGGCTCAGCTCGACCTGGTCGTGTCGGCCGGAGTCGAGTCGATGTCGCGCGTGCCGATGGGGTCGAACGGCGGCGACGTCTCCGACCGCGTGCTCGCCCGGTACGAGCTCGTGCCGCAGGGCATCTCGGCGGAGCTGCTGGCCGAGGAGTGGAACCTCACGCGCGAGTCGCTCGACGCGTACGCGCTCGAGTCGCACCGGCGGGCGGTCGCGGCGACTGACGGCGGCCGCTTCGCGGACGAGATCGTCCCGATCGAGGCGCCGGACGCCCCGGCGCCGCTCGCGACGGACGAGGCCCCGCGCCGCGACACGTCCGCCGAGGCGCTCGCCGCCTTGCGGCCCGCGTTCCGCGAGGACGGCGTCGTCACCGCGGGCAACTCGTCGCAGATCGTCGACGGGGCCGCGGCCGTCCTGGTGGCGAGCGAGCGCGCGTGCGCTCGGCTCGGCCTGGAGCCGAGGGGGCGCTTCGTCTCCTTCGGGCTCGCCGGCGTCGACCCGCGGCGCATGCTGCACGGCAACCCGGAGGCGATGCGGCGCGCGCTCGCGAAGGCCGGGCTGTCGCTCGACGACGCCTCGGTGATCGAGGTGAACGAGGCGTTCGCGTCGGTCGTGCTGCAGACGGTCGCGGACCTCGACCTCGGCGAGCGGATGGATGACGTCAACCCCTGCGGCGGCGGCATCTCGCTCGGTCACCCGCTCGGCGCGACGGGTGCGCGCATCACGGCGACGCTGCTGTCCGAGCTCGAGCGCCGTCGCGCGCGCTACGGCATCGCCTCGATGTGCGTCGGCTTCGGGATGGCGATCGCCGCGGTGGTCGAGCGGCTCTGAACGACGTGCGCGTCGTCGGCGTCGTGGGGCTCGGCGCGATGGGCGCGGGCATCGCGCAGCTCGCGGTGGAGGCGGGCTTCGAGACGGTCGGACGCGAGCTCGACGCGGCGCGCGGCGAGGCGGCGCGCGACCGCATCTCGCACTTCCTGACGCGCAAGGTGGAGAAGGGCCGGCTCGAGGCGTCCGCGCGCGACGAGGCGCTCGCGCGCCTGCGCCTCACGACCGACCTCGGCGACCTCGCCGGCTGCGACGTCGTGATCGAGGCGGCGTTCGAGGACTCGGCGGTGAAGCGGGAGCTCTTCCGGGAGCTCGAGCCGGTCGTGCGAGCGGACGCGCTGCTCGCGACGAACACGTCGGCGCTGTCGGTGACGGAGATCGCCTCCGTTTTGACGCGGCCCGAGCGGGCGCTCGGGATGCACTTCTTCAACCCGGCGCCCTTGATGCCGCTCGTCGAGGTCGTGCGCGCGGAGCGGACGGCCGAGTCGGCCGTCGAGGCGGCCGCCGCCCTCGCCGAGCGGCTCGGCAAGACGCCCGTGCGCTGCGCCGACACGCCCGGCTTCGTCGTGAACCGCGTCCTCATCCCGCTGCTGAACGACTGCGTGCGCGTGCTCGACGAGACCGGCGTCGGCCCGGAGGGCCTCGACGCCGCCATGACGCACGGCGCCGGCTGGCCGATGGGGCCGTGCACGCTGCTCGACCTCGTCGGCCTCGACGTGCACGTGCACGCGAGCGAGGCCCTCTACGAGAAGCTCCGCGAGCCGCGGATGGCCCCGCCCGCGCGGCTCGTGCGCATGGCCGCCGCCGGCAAGCTCGGCCGCAAGAGCGGCGAGGGCTTCTACCGCTACGAACCTGGTTCGTGACGGAGTCACGAACCAGGTTCGCGAGTCCGTCCGGCTCGGCGCCTACAGTCGCCGCGATGGCGATGTGCCACGTGTGCCGTCGGAGCCTGCTCGCGGGCGAGCGCTACCGCACGTGGCGCTGGGCGCGGCGCGACCGCACGGTGTGCGCCGTGTGCGAGCCGCAGGCGCGCGACGCGGGGTGGATCCGCGTCGTCGACGGCTTCGAGCAGGTGCGCGTCACGGGGCTCACGCAGACCGTGCGCCGCGTGGCGTAGGCGCGACGCGCCGCATCTCGACCCGGAAGCGGCGGGCGGCGAGGGGGATGGAGCCGCCCTGGACGACGACCGACGCGAGCACGACCACGAACACGATCTCGAAGAGGCGCTGCCCCTCGGCGACGTGCTCGGCGAGCGCGAACGACGCGAGCAGGATCGGGACGGCGCCCTTCAGGCCGCACCACATCACGAACAGCCGCTCGCCGGCGGCGAGCCGGGCCGGAGCGAGCACCGCGCCGACGACGAGGGGACGGGCGACGAGGGCCAGGAACGCCGCGATCGCCATCCCCTCGAGCCATCGATCGCCGCCCACGGACGAGAGGGAGACGGTCAGGCCGAGCGCGACGAACACCACGATCTCCGCGACGCTCGACAGCGCCTCCTGGAACAGGTCGATCTCGGCCTTGAACGGCGCCTTCACGTCGCCGACGATCAGCCCGGCGACGAACACCGCCAGGAAGCCCGAGCCGTGCGCGACGGTCGCGACCCCGTAGATGATCCCGGCGCCGGCCAGCGTCCGCACCGTGTAGAGGCCGGAGGACGGCAGGCTGACCCGGCGCATGAGCTGCCCCTCGGCGAGCCCGCCCGCGACGCCGATCGCGAGCCCGATCGCCATCTGCTCGCAGAAGACGCGCACGACGACCCAGAAGCTCGAGTGGTCGTGGCCGGCGAGCTGGATCAGCCCGAGCACGAGCGCGATGCCGACCGGGTCGTTGGCACCGGACTCGCCCTCGAGAATCGTTCCGGTACGACCTGAAATCTCGCGCTCGCCGAGCACGGAGAACATCACCGCGGGATCCGTCGGCGAGACGGCGGCGCCGAGCACCCCGGCGAGCAGCCAGTGCAGCCCGAACGCCCAGTGGACGAACAGCGTCGCCGCCCCGGCCGTGGCGAACGTCCCGACCACGCCGAGCGCCGTCACCGGCGCGGCCGCGACCCGGAAGCGGCGCCAGCCGATCGACGAGCCGCCGTCGAAGAGGATCACGATCAGGGCGATCGTCGCGATCCGCTCCACCGTCTCGGTCGAGAGCTCGAGCGCCGGGAACGCGTCCGAGAGCAGCGCGGCCGCGACCAGGAAGATCGCGGCGGCGGGGATCGGCGTCCGCGCGCTGACCTTGGCCGCGAGGAGGGCGGCGGCGAAGCCGCACGCCGTCACCAGCACGATCAGGCCGAAATGGGTGATGTCGTGCACGGCCGAGGCACGCTACAAGGAGCGGGTGGAGCGGGTGAGGGCCGCTGCGGCGAACGCCGCGCGCACACGCGGGCTCGGTCGCGCGAGTGGATAACACAGTCCTTACGTTTCGCTCATTGGCGGCATAATTCGGCGGGAAAGACTCTCCTCTGCGGATGCGTCGGCTCGCGCTGATTCTGCTTGCGACCGTCGCCGTCGTCCCGACGGCGGCGATCGCCGCGCGCACGGCGCCGGGCGACGGCGTGTTCGAGCTGCGCTCCGTCAACGGCCTCGTCGTCCTCACCGCAAAGGGCGTCCTCTGGGGCCAGATGGACCGCGGCGTGATGAAGGTCACCGACCTCGATCCGCTCGTCGGCCAGCCTCCGTTCGTCTCCGGCGCGACCCGCCGCGCCACCGACGACCCGAACACCACCGTCTACACGGGCAGCAACGTGCACTTCCGCCTCACCGGCGGCCGGTACCGCATCCGCTTCCACGGGACGAGCATCGACCTCACCGCCGTCGGCGTCGGCACGGGCGCGCTGGTCGGCGAGCCGAATGCGACCGGCAAGACGGGCGACTACGCGGTCGACGGCGGAACGTGGACGACCGTGCCGCTCTACGAGCGCGACGTGCCCTTCGGCACGGCGACGCCGGCGCCGGCAGGCCCCTGACGTGACCGCCGGCACGCCGAGCATCCTGGTGGTCGAGGACGAGAGCTCGATCGCCTCGTTCGTCTCGCTCTACCTGAAGAACGCCGGCTACGCCGTCCGCACCGCCGCCACCGGCTCCGAGGCGCTCGCCCAGGTGGCCGCTCAGATGCCGGGGCTCATCGTGCTCGACCTGATGCTGCCCGACATCGACGGCATCGAGGTCTGCAAGCGCATCCGCCAGCGCTCCGACGTGCCGATCCTGATGCTGACCGCGCGCGACGAGGACGTGGACAAGATCATCGGGCTCGAGGTCGGCGCCGACGACTACCTGACGAAGCCGTTCAACCCGCGCGAGCTGGTCGCCCGCGTGAAGTCGATCCTGCGCCGCGCGACGCCCGAGCGCCGGGAGCGCGAGAGCGAGGTGATCGAGCACGGCGACCTGCACATCGACGCCGGCCGGCGCGAGGTGCACGTCGGCGAGGAGGAGATCCAGCTCGCTCCGAAGGAGTTCGACCTGCTGTGGGAGCTGCTCGACCACCGCGGGCTCGTGCTGACGCGTGACCAACTGCTCGAGCGCGTCTGGGGCTACACGTTCGCCGGCGACACGCGCACCGTCGACGTTCACGTCCGCCAGCTCCGCCGCAAGCTCGGCGACGCGTCGCCGATCGTGACGGTCTGGGGCGTCGGCTACAAGGTCTCGCCCGCGAAGGAAGCCCAGAGGAACGCGGCGAAAACCTAGGCAGGCTTACCCTTCTGCCATGCTCGGCTCGCTCCGCGTCCGGCTGCCCCTCGTCTTCCTCGGCGGGATCCTCGTCGCGGGCGTGGTCACGGCGGCCATCGCCGTCCGGCTCTTCCAGCAGTTCACGCAGCATCAGACGATCGGCAAGCTCGCGCGCGAGGGCCACGGCATCGCGCAGCTCTACAGCCGCGCGATCACGGCCGGCTACGGCAACAAGAAGGACACGCGCGCGCCGTACCGCTTCGCGGCGAAGAGCCTCGAGCAGGCGACGGGCGACAGCATCTACTGGGTCGGGCCGCACTACCCCTACCCGGGGCAGGGGATCACGGGGCTCAAGGCGCTGCCGCTGAAGACGATCGACTGGTCGTCGGGCAAGAGCGGGTCGTTCGAGTTCCGGCCCCCGGGCGCGAAACGGACGTACCTGGCCGTCGCGAACCCGGTCTTGATCGGCAAGGCGTCCGTCGGCGCGATCGTCGTCGCGACGCCGAAGACCGACGTCAGCCACACGGTCGCGAATCTCGTGAAGCGGCTGCTCCTCGCCGCGCTCTTCGGCGTCATCGTCGCGGGACTGCTCGGCCTCTACCTCTCGATGAAGGTCGTGCGCCCGGTGCTGCAGCTCTCGGACGCGGCCGACGAGGTCGCCGCCGGCAACTACGACGTGGAGGTGCCGCAGCGCGCGCCGGCCGAGGTGGGCCACCTCTCGGCGCGCTTCGACGAGATGACCTCGCGTCTCGCCGAGGCCGAGCGGATGGAGCGCAACTTCCTCATGTCGGTGTCGCACGAGCTGCGTACGCCGCTGACCGCGATCCGCGGGCACGTGTCCGCACTGCTCGAGGGCGTCGTCGAGGACCCGGAGCTGGAGCGCGCGTCGCTCGAGACCGTCGAGGCCGAGGCGCAGCGGCTCGAGCGGCTCGTCGGCGACATCATCGACCTGGCGCGGCTCGACACGCACCGGTTCACGGTGATGCGCGAGGAGGTCGACATGGGGCAGCTGCTCGACCAGGCGTACGAGACGTTCCGCGACGAGGCGCGGCGGCGGTCGATCGACTACCGGCGCGAGGTGCAGGCGCGGCCGGTGATCGAGTCCGACGGCGACCGCGTCCTGCAGGTGGTCGGGAACCTCCTCTCGAACGCGTTCCGCGCGACGCCCGACGGCGGCCGCATCACGCTCGAGCTCGCGCAGCGGAACGGCAGCGTGCGGGTGGCGGTGGAGGACACCGGGCCGGGGATCGCGCCCGGCCAGCGCGAGCGGCTGTTCCGGCCGTTCGTCTCCGAGTCGGGCGGCACGGGGCTCGGGCTCGCGATCGCGAAGGAGCTCTCGGTCGCCCTCGGCGGCCGGATCGAGCTGCAGTCGGAGCCGGGCAGGGGCTCGAGGTTCGAGCTCGTGCTTCCGGCGCTCGGCGAGCCTCAGCCGGTGTCGGCGGCGCTCGGCAGCCGGTAGACCGGCGCCGCCGGCGGCTGGGGCTGGTCGCGTCCGGCGTGGATCGCCTGCAGCTGCTCCTCGACGCGGTCGAGCCGCGCGTTCAGCGCCCGCCAGCCCTCGGTGAGGAGCTCGACGAGGAGCGCCAGGTCGTCGACCCGTGCGTTCCGCTCCGCCTCGAGCGTCGCGTCGATCCGTTCCAGCCGCCGAATGGCGCCGTTCGAGAGGCCCTTCACCTCGGCGAGCCGCCGCGAGATCGGCGCCGCTTCCTCACGCAGGCCGTCGCGCAGCGCCTCGCGGATCTGCTCCATGCCCCGACGCTACCGTCCGCGTCGGATGGACGCGAGCGAGCTCGACTACGACCTGCCGGCCGAGCTGATCGCGCAGCGTCCGGCCGGGCGGCGGGACGAGTCGCGCCTGCTCGTGCACGACCGCGCGTCGGGCGAGGCGGCGCATCACCGTTTCCGCGAGCTGCCGGACCTGCTTCCGCCCGGGACGCTGACGGTGGTCAACGACACGCGCGTCGTGCCGGCTCGGATCCCGATCGCGTCGCCGCGGGGCGAGGTGCTGCTGCTCGAGCCGGTCGGCGACGGGCTGTGGGAGGCGCTCGCACGTCCGACGCGGCGGCTCCGGCCGGGCCGGCGCTACGGCGCCGTCGAGCTCGTCGAGCCGCTGGGCGACGGGCGCTGGACCGTGCGGATCGAGGGCGAGCCCGCCGGCGCGACGCCCCTGCCGCCGTACATCCACGAGCCGCTCCGCGACCCCGAGCGCTACCAGACCGTGTACGCGCGGCAGGCCGGATCGGCGGCCGCGCCGACCGCGGGCCTCCACTTCACGGAGGCGGTGCTGGAGCGACTCGCCGTCGAGCGCGTGACGCTGCACGTGGGACTCGACACGTTCCAGCCGCTGCGCTCCGAGCGCATCGAGGATCACCGCATCCACGGCGAGCGCTACGAGGTGGCGGCGGCCGCGTGGGAGCGGATCCGCGCCGCGGAGCGGGTGCTCGCGGTCGGGACGACGACCGTTCGCGTCCTCGAGACGCTCGCGCGCGGGGCTTCGCTGCGCGGCCGGACGGAGCTGTACGTCACGCCGGGCTTCGAGTTCCGCCGGGTCGACTGCCTGCTGACGAACTTCCACCTGCCGCGATCGACGCTGCTCGCGCTCGTGATGGCGTTCGCGGGCGTCGAGGAGACGCGCCGGCTGTACGCGCTCGCGATCCGCGAGCGGTACCGCTTCTACTCCTTCGGCGATGCGATGCTGATCCGGTGACGTTCTCCGTGCAGGCGACGGACGGCGCGGCGCGCGCGGGCGTCCTCCGCACGGCCCACGGCGACGTCGAGACGCCCGTGTTCATGCCCGTCGGCACGAAGGCGACCGTGAAGACGCTGCACCCGGACGAGGTGCGCGGCCTGGGCGCCCGCATCGTCCTCGCGAACTCGTACCACCTGCACTTCCGCCCGGGCGCGGAGCTCGTCCGGGCGCTCGGCGGCCTCCACCGCTTCATGGGCTGGGACGGGCCGATCCTCACCGACTCGGGCGGCTTCCAGGTGTTCTCGCTGCGCGACACGATCGCGCGCGTCGACGACGAGGGCGTGACGTTCCGGAACGTCTACGACGGAGCCGAGACCCGCTTCACGCCCGAGCTGGTCGCGCGTGTGCAGGCACAGCTCGGCAGCGACGTGGCGATGTGCTTCGACGACGTGCCGCCCGCGAACGCCTCGCGGCGGCGGCTCCAGGAGTCGGTGCGCCGCACGACGGCGTGGGCGCGCCGGCAGCGCGACGCGGAGCGCGCGCCGGGCCAGCTTCGCTTCGGGATCGCCCAGGGCGGCGTCGACCCGGAGCTTCGCCGCCGCTCGACCGAGGAGATCGCCGAGCTCGGCCTCGACGGCAACGCGATCGGCGGCCTCGCGATCGGCGAGGACCGCGGCGCGATGTTCGAGGCGACGGCGCTCTCGGCCTCGCTCCTGCCCGCCGAGCGGCCTCGCTACTTCATGGGGATCGGCGACCCGGAGGGGATACTCCGGGTGATCGAGTCCGGCGTGGACATGTTCGATTGCGTCCTGCCGACCCGGACGGCACGCACGGGCAGCGCGCTCACCCGCGAGGGCCGGCTGAACCTCCGGAATGCGAGCTTCGCGCGCGACCAGGCGCCGCTCGAGGAGGGCTGCGACTGCCCGGCCTGCGCCCGCTTCAGCCGCGCGTACATCCGGCATCTCGTCAACCAGAACGAGCTGCTCGGGCTCCGCCTGCTCTCGCTCCACAATCTACGCTTCCTGCTCGAGCTCACCCGCGGCGCACGGGAGGCGATCCTCCGCGGCGCGTTCGCCGCGTACAGGCGCGACGTGCTGGAAGGGACGACGTGAAACGCTTTCGGACGAGGGGAAACTGTTTCGCGACTCCGTCGCGAAACAGTTTCGAGGGACGGGCATGGCCGGCTTCCTGATCCTGATCGTGATCCTCGCCGTCTTCTGGGCGCTCTTCGTGCTGCCGCGGCGGCGGCACCAGCGGGCGCACGCCGCGATGCAGGACTCGGTGACGGTCGGCGACGAGATCATCACCGCGGGCGGCCTCCACGGCGAGGTGCGCGCCCTCGACGAGAGCACCATCCGGCTCGAGATCGCGCCCGACGTGCTCGTCACGCTCGACCGGCGGGCGATCGCCGCGGTGGCGCGGGACGTCGAGGTCGAGGTGGAGGACGAGGCCGGGCCGGAATCGCAGGACGGATCCGGCCAGGAACCCGGCTAACCTGTTCCCGCTTGTCGTCGCGGCGTTCCCATCTCGTCCTCGTCGTCCTGATCCTGGCCGCGCTCGCCGGCGTGGCCGCGATCGGGATCAAGGGCTCGCCCGTGCACCGGAGCCTCCATAAGGGCCTCGACCTGCAGGGCGGGCTCGAGGTCATCCTCAAGGCGCAGCCGCCGAAGGGCCACAAGCTCACGTCCTCGGACATGAGCCGGTCGATCCAGATCATCCGCAACCGGATCGACAAGCTCGGCGTCTCGGAGCCGGAGGTGCGCCAGCAGGCCGGCAACGAGATCTCGATCGAGCTGGCGGGCGTCCACGACGTCGGCCAGGCGGCGAACCTGATCGGCAAGACCGCGCAGCTCGAGCTGTACGACCTCGTGCCGGCGCTCCAGCCGCCCTCCGTCTCGAGCACCGGCCAGGTGACGCCGTACCGCAGCCTCTTCGACCTGCTCTCGCGCGTGCAGGCGAGCGCCACGTCCGGGGAGCCGACGGCGTACTACCTGTTCGCCCCGAGGAAGAAGACGGTCACCACCGGCACCGGCAAGAAGCAGAAGACCACGACGACGAAGGCGTGGCGGCTCGTCGCCGGCCCCGCGCAGACGCTGCACCGCGATCCGACCACCGGCCTCGCCGGGCTGCTCGACCCGTTCGGCGGCAAGGTTCCGGCGAAGGACAAGCTGCTGAAGGTGCCGCCGAAGACGGTGGTCGTCTCCTGCTCCGCGCAGACGACGAGCGTCTGCCCGGGCGACCCGAGCGGGCTGCCGCCCCTCGGCAGCACCGACTACTACCTCTTCAAGCACGGCTCGTACCCGGGCAACCGCTACGCGACCGACGGCAAGTTCCCGAACATGACGGGCAAGGATCTGAAGCTGTCGGGCATCCGCCAGGACTTCGACCCGTCCACGGGCGAGCCGGTCGTGCTGATGCAGTTCACCGGGCACGGCAACTCGGTCTTCCACCAGGTGACGAAGAACGAGGCGGTCCGCGGCGAGATCCAGAACCTCGGCTCGAGCTGCGGCGAGACGTGCGCCTTCGCGATCGTGCTCGACGACGAGCTCCGCTCCTGGCCGGCGATCGACCCGACGGTGAACCCGGGCGGCATCGACCCGACCGGCACCGGCGCCGAGATCAACCACATCGGCTCGATCAAGGAGGCGAAGGACCTCGCGCTCGTGCTGCAGACCGGCGCGCTGCCGATCAACTTCGTCACCGTCGAGCGCACCGACGTCTCCGCGACGCTCGGCAAGGACTCGCTGAAGCAGGCCGAGTACGCGGCGATCGGCGGCCTGATCGCGGTCATGGTCTTTTTGCTCCTCGTCTACCGCTTCCTCGGCCTCGTCGCCGTCATCGGGCTCGGCATCTACGGCGCGTTCATGTACGCGGCGATCCTGCTGCTGAACGTGACGCTGACGCTGCCGGGCTTCGCCGGCCTGATCCTCACGATCGGCGTCGCGGCCGACGCGAACGTCGTCGTCTTCGAACGCATCAAGGAAGAGGTGCGGTCCGGGAAGTCCGTGCGCGCCGCGATCGCCGCGGGCTACGCGAAGGGCTTCCACACGATCATCGACGCGAACGTCGTCACGGCGATCACCGCGCTGATCCTGTTCGCCGTCGCGACCGCCGGCGTGAAGGGCTTCGCGCTGATGCTGCTGATCGGCACCGTCGTCTCGCTGATCACGGCCGTCGCCGCGACGCGCGCGATGCTCGGCCTGCTCGCCGGCTTCCGCTGGTTCAACAACCCGCGCTTCATGGGCGCGCACGGCCAGCAGGGCCTGCGCTTCCTCCAGATCGACTTCATGCGGCGGCGCTACGTCTGGTTCGCGATCTCGGGCTGCGTGATCCTGATCGGCGCCGTCTCGCTCGGCGTGCGCGGGCTCAACCTGGGCATCGACTTCAAGGGCGGAGTCCAGATCACGTTCAACACGAAGACGCCGACGTCGCTCACGACGATCCGCGACCAGACGAACGCGATCGGCCGCAGCGACGCGGTCGTGCAGGGCCGGGGCAAGCTCACGGGCAGCGACAGCTACAAGAGCTTCCAGATCCGGCTCAAGAAGCTGAGCGCGACGCAGCAGAACACGCTGTCGAGCCGGCTCAAGGAGAACGTCCAGGCGCAGGCGATGGGCGTGAAGAACGTCTCGTCGAGCTTCGGCCGTCAGATCGCGCGCGCGGCGATCCTCGCCATTCTCTTCTCGCTGCTCGTGATCACGCTGTACATCGCGGTGCGGTTCCACGGGCTCGCGTTCGCGGTGCCGGTGATCGCGGCGATGCTGCACGACATCGTGATCACCGTCGGCGTCTACTCGCTCACCGGGCGGGAGGTGACGGAGTCGACGGTCGCGGCCGTGCTGACCGTGCTCGGCTACTCGATCTACGACACGATCATCATCTTCGACCGCATCAGGGAGAACGTGCCGCTGATGCGGCGCGCGCCGTTCGCGACGATCGCGAACGTCTCGCTGTGGGAGACGATCCGCCGCTCGCTGGCGACGACGTTCATCACGCTGCTGCCGGTCGGCGCGCTCTTCTTCTTCGGCGGCACGACGCTGAAGGACTTCGCGTTCGCGCTGCTCGTCGGCATCACGTCGGGCGCGTACTCGTCGATCTTCGTCGCCGCGCCGCTGCTGACGATGTGGAAGGAGCGCGAGCCGGAGTTCGCCCGGCGGAAGGCGCAGGCGACTCCCGAGGACGCCGCGGCGGGCCGGCTGCTCGCCGCCGCGGAGCAGGCCGCGGCGGCCGAGGCGACGCCGGCGACGCCCGTCGACCTCGTCGAGACCGGGATCGCGGCGGCCACGCGGGACGGCGACCCGGAGGCGAAGCGCGCGCGCCGGCGCCAGCGGCGCCAGTCGAGGCCACATGGGCGCCCCCGGTAACGGCTCCGGCTCCGAGCGCGACGGGCTCGAGCGGCTCCTCTCGCTGCTCGGCCCGCGCCTCGACGAGGCGCGGACGCTGCTCGAGGACGTGACGTCGCGCTGGCGCGGCGACGCGCTGCGCGTGGGGGAGGGGACGCGGCACCGCATCCGCGACGTCGCGCGCGAGCTCGGTCTCGTCACGCGCGACGAGTGGGACGAGCTCGAGCTCCGCGTCGCCCAGCTCGAGCACCGCTTGCGCCTGCTCGAAGACGCGAACCCGCGTCCTTAGTTCACGTAGTGAACTAAGGACGGGAGTTTCGTCCGCCTCACCTGCTACCGTGATCGTACGGAACGCGGATGGGCCGCGTTCCCGTGAGGTCGCAGTCTCCTCCGTGGATGCTCGATCTCGACGTCCGAAGGAGTTGAGACAGCTGAAGACTTTCCGTTCCCTCGGGGTGCCCGAGGCCGTGTGCGACGCGCTCGCCGCGCGCGGCATCGAGACCCCCTTCCCCATCCAGTCCCTCGTCATCCCCGAGGCGCTGCGCGGCAGCGACATCCTCGCGAAGAGCCCGACCGGCTCCGGCAAGACGCTGGCGTTCGCGATCCCGATCGTCGAGAACGGCAGCGACGCGACCCCGTTCGCCCTCGTCCTCGTGCCGACGCGCGAGCTCTGCGTCCAGGTGACGGAGGAGCTGGCGCTGGTCGCCGGCGAGCGGCTGCGCGTCGCGTCGGTGTACGGCGGCGTGCCGCTCAAGGCGCAGGCACGCGCGGCCCGCGGCGCGAACGTCGTCGTCGCGACGCCCGGCCGCCTGCAGGACCTCGTCGACCGCGGCCTCGTGTCGCTCGACCGCGTCAGCGTGCTCGTGCTCGACGAGGCCGACCGGATGCTCGACATGGGCTTCAAGCCCCAGGTCGACCGCATCGTCCGCCGACTCTCCGGCAACCGCCAGACGATGTTCTTCTCCGCCACGCTCGACGGCGAGGTCGGCGAGCTGGCCCGGCGCTACACGCACTTCCCTGCACGTTTCTCGGCCGAGCTGCCGGCCGAGAGCGCGAGCGCGGCGATCGACCACCGCTTCGTGCCCGTCACCGCGGAGACGAAGGTGTCGACGCTCGTCGACCTGCTCCGGAACGAGAACCGCGGGCTCGCGCTCGTCTTCGTCCGGACGAAGGCCGGCGCGGACCGGCTCGTGGAGAAGCTGCGCCGCAACGACGTCGATGCGGTGGCGATCCACGGCGACAAGGGCCAGGCACAGCGCGAGCGGGCGCTCGCACGCTTCGACACGGGCAAGGTGCGCACGCTCGTCGCGACCGACGTGGCCGCGCGCGGGCTCGACGTCGACGACATCACGCACGTGATCAACTTCGACCCGCCGGAGGAGCCGAGCGTCTACACGCATCGCGTCGGCCGCACCGGACGCGCGGGGCGGGGCGGCACCGGGATCACGCTGGTGCTGCCGGAGCAGCAGGCGGACGTGTCGCGCGTCGCCCGCCTCCAGGGACGCGCGGACGAGTTCGAGGCAGCCGGGCTGCAGCTCGCGAAGCCGCGGCTCGTGTACTCCTCGCGGCGGCGGGGAGGACGGTCGAAGTGGTAGACGGCGAGCGGCTCACCACGAAGCAGGCCGCGGCGCTGCGCGCCGAGCTCGAAGAGCTCGAAGGGCCGCGCCGCGAGGAGGTCGTCGCGGCGATCAAGAAGGCGCGCGAGTTCGGAGACCTGTCCGAGAACTTCGAGTATCACGCCGCCAAGAACGAGCAGGGCCTGCTCGAGGCGCGCATCCGCACGCTGCGGGCGCGGCTCGACGGCGCAGAGATCGTCGAGGACGCCGCCGGCGACGAGGTCGGCATCGGCTCGGTCGTGGACGTCGACGACGGCGGCGGCGGAACGATGACCGTCGAGCTGAGCGCGGTGGGCGGCGCCGGAACGGTCTCGCCGACGTCGCCGCTCGGCGCGGCGCTGCTCGGGCGCAGGGTCGGCGACGTCGTCGACGTCGAGGCGCCGAGGGGCGTCTGGCAGGCGAGGATCGTGCACATCCACTAGCGGCGGGGGCCTGACGGCCCGACCGCTGGTCCCGAGTGGTCGACCTGTCACACTGACCCGAGTGGCCACGCGTTCCAAGCAGCGGAACCTCGGCCGCCTGAGCGAGATCGCCCAGGTCGCGGTCCGCCACGGGTTCGGCTACGTCGTCGACGGCCACCGTCGCGGCGGCGAGACGTCCGGCACCGCGCGCGGCCGGCACCTGCGCGAGCTGCTCGACGAGCTCGGGCCGACGTTCGTCAAGTTCGGGCAGCTCCTGTCGACGCGGCCCGACGTCGTGCCGCCGGACATCATCGCCGAGCTGCGCGGCCTGCAGGACGACGTCCGCCCGTTCCCCTTCGCCGACGTCGAGCGCACGATCGCGGAGGAGCTCGGCCAGCCGATCGCGCGTCTCTTCCTCGAGTTCGACGAGCGGCCGCTCGCGGCGGCGTCGATCGGCCAGGTGCACCGCGCGACGCTGCCGAACGGACGGCGCGTGATCGTCAAGGTCCAGCGGCCGAATGCGCCGAGGCAGATCGAGTCCGACCTCTCGCTCCTCTACCAGGCCGCGCGACTCGCGAAGGAACGCGTGCGCGCGCTCGACTTCGTCGACACGAACGAGCTGGTCGACGAGTTCGCCCGCTCGATTCGGCAGGAGCTCGACTACCGCCTCGAGGCGCGCAACGCCGAGACGTTCCATCACAACTTCGCCGGCCATCCGCACGTGACGATCCCGCGCGTCTACTGGTCGTACACGCGCCCGCGTGTCCTTACGCTCGAGCTGCTCGAAGGGCCGCAGCTCGCCGACCTCGCCGTCGAGGACTGGCCGCTCGACCGCCGGCGGCGGCTCGCGTACCTGACGACCGAGGCGTGGATGACGATGATCTTCCGCCACGGCTTCTTCCACGGCGACCCGCACCCCGCGAACATCCTGGTGCTCTCGCCGGAGCGGATCGGCCTCGTCGACTTCGGGCTGACCGGGAAGCTGACGGACGACGACATGTCGAAGCTGACGCGGCTCTTCATCGACGCCGCGTCGGAGAATGTCGACGCGCTCCCGAAGCGCCTCGCCGACCTCGGCGTGCGCTACCCCAAGGAGCGCGAGGCGGAGTTCGCCGCGGAGCTGCGGCAGCTGTACTACCGCTACTACGGAGCGCGGCTCAGCGAGATCGATCCGATTCAGCTGATCCGCGAGGCGTTCTCGCTCATCTACTCGATGAACCTGCGCCTGCCCACGCGGTTCGTGATGCTCGACAAGGCGATCGCGACGCTCGGCTCCGTCGGCGTCGAGCTCTACCCCGATTTCAACGTGTTCGAGGTCGCGCGCCCGTACGCACGCGACCTGATGGTCGAGCGCTTCACGCCGCGCCGAATGGCTTCGCGCGCGCGGCGCGAAGGCCTGCGGCTGGCGGGCATGGCCGCGGAGCTCCCGTACCAGATCCACGAGACGCTCGAGCAGGTTCGCGACGGCCAGATCGAGGTCGGCTTCGTGCACAAGGGGCTCGACGATCTCCTCGCGAAGCTCGACACGCTGTTCAACCGGCTCGTGATCGCGCTGGTCGTGACCGGCGGCCTCATCGGCTCGAGCCTGATCGGCATCTTCGCCAAGAGCGGCCCGCACGTGCTCGGCCTGCACGTCGTCTCGATCCTCGGCTTCTGCCTGTCGGCCGTCCTGGGGGTCTGGCTGCTCTGGGGCGTTGTCAAGTCCGGGCGCCTGTAGTACGGTCGGCCGGTCGGGGGGCTGAAAGGGGCTCGACAGAGGGGGTTCGACATGGCAGGGGTCCGTCGCGGCGCGCGCAGCGTGCTCAAGTGGTTCGCGCCGCTCTACGTCGTCGCGATCGTCGTGCAGGTGTTCCTCGCAGGCGAGGGCATCTTCGGGATGAAGAACGTGTCCGACTCCGATCACTGCAACAAGCACGGCGTGCAGTGCATCGCGAACTCGAAAGATCTCGACGCGCATCGCGCGCTCGGCTTCATCCTGACGATGCCCGGCGCACTGCTCTTCCTGATCGTCGCGCTGCTCGCGTGGCATCCGAACACGCGCGTGCGCGCAGTGTCGATCGTCGTGCCGATCCTGACGTTCGTGCAGATGATCCTCGCGGGCGCCGGGCGTTGGGCCGGCGGGCTGCATCCGGTGAACGCGTTCCTCGTCCTCGCGCTCTACGGATGGCTGACGTACCGGCTGCGGCAGGAGGAGCCCGCGACCTCGCAGGCCGCGGCGCCCGTGACCGTTCCGGCCGCCTGAGGAGCGATCGGCGCACAATCGTGCGAAAGGACGACTAGGCGTGGCGTGAGGGCGGCGGTACCGTCGGGCGCATGGCACCCGCGGCAGCGCTGCTCCTCACCGACGCCGAGCCCGAGACGCACGGCTTCCTCGAGCGGCGCCTGCAGCGCGACGGGTTCGAGCTCGTCGGAGCGCAGGGCCGTCCGGACCTCGTCCTCGCGTGCGATCTCGACGCCGTCGAGCGCTGGGTCGCGCGGGCGCCCGTGATCGTGCTCGGCCGCGAGCCGGCCGACGCGGTCGACCGGGTGCACGCGTTCCGCCGCGGCTGCGACGACTACGTCGCGCCGCCGTTCGACTACCAGGAGCTCGTCGAGCGGATCCGTGCCGTTCTTCGTCGCGCACGGCCGTCGCCCGCCGAGGTGCTCGACGCGCCGCCCGTGCGCATCGACCTGGCGACACGCGAGGTGCGCGTGGCCGGTCGCCGCGTCGAGCTCGCGCAGAAGGAGTTCCAGCTCCTCACCTGCCTCGCGCGGGAGCCGCGGCGCGTCTTCACGAAGGCGGAGCTCCTGCAGGAGGTCTGGAACTATCGGACGCCCGGCCGGACGCGGACGCTCGACTCGCACGCATCCCGGCTGCGGCGCAAGCTTCGCGACGCCGGCTCGCCCGTCGCCCTCGTCGAGAACGTGTGGGGCGTCGGGTACCGGCTGCTGGGGGTGTTGCCGGAGCAGTAGCGTTGTCGACATGACGAGCACGACGAGTCGCGAGGAGCGGGCGGAGCTGTTTCGCTCCTACCACCGCTCGCCGCCGATCCTCGTGTTGCCGAACGCGTGGGACGTCGCGAGCGCGCTCGCCCTGGCCGGCGTTCCCGGCTGTCGCGCCCTCGCGACGACGAGCGGCGGGGTGGCGCGCTCGATCGGCTTCGAGGACGGCGAGCGGGCGCCGGCCGAGGAGATGCTGCGCGTCGCCGAGCGGATCGCGTCCGCGGTCGGCGTCCCGGTCACCGCCGACCTCGAGCGCGGGTACGGCGATCCCGTCGGCACCGCCCGCGCCGCGTGGGAGGCCGGTGTCGTCGGCATGAACCTCGAGGACTCGACGGGCGGAGAGCTCGTACCGGTCGCGGAGCAGGTCGAGGCGATCCGGGCCGTGAAGGAGGCAGTGCCGGCGCTGGTCCTGAACGCGCGCGTCGACGTGTACCTCCGGGGAGCGGGCGGCGTCGCGGAGACCGCGGAGCGTGCGAACGCCTACCTCGCGGCAGGCGCGGACTGCACGTACCCGATCGCGTGCCCGGCCGAGGACGTGGCGGCGCTCGCGGACGCGACCGAGGGGCCGGTGAACATCCTCCTCGGCCCGGGCCTGCCGCCGCCCGCCGAGCTCGAGTGGGTCGGCGTGGCGCGCGCGACCTTCGGGTCGGGCCTCGCGTCGGCCGCGTACGCCGAGGCCGCCCGGGTCGCCGCGGTGGCGCTCGGCGGCTGAGGTCGCCTGCCGCCCGGCTCAGGCGAGCAGCACGCCCTCGAGCTCGAGCAGCCGGCGCTTCGCGTCGAGGCCGCCGCCGTACCCGGTCAGCGAGCCGTTCGAGCCGATGACCCGGTGGCAGGGCAGCACGATCGGGATCGGGTTGCGGTTCATCACCGTCCCGACCGCCCGCGCCGCGCGCGGATGTCCGACACGGGCGGCGAGCGCGCCGTAGGTCGTCGTCGAGCCGTATGGGATGCGGGCGAGCTCACGCAGCACCTCCTCGTGGAACCACGCGACGCGGAGGTCGAGCGGGAGGTCGAACTCGCGCCGTCGCCCCTCGAAGTACTCGGCCAGCTCGCGCCGCACGTCGTCGAGCGGCATGCGGAGCAGCCGCGGACCGAACGCGTGGGCGACCTCGTCCTCGGCGCGGTCGACGAAGTACGAGACGCGGCAGAGGCCGCGGTCGGTGGCCGCGACGAACAGCTCGCCCACCGGCGAGTCGACGAGGTCGTAGCGGACGTCGGCGAGGCCTTCCGCGAGGGCGGCCGCGCGGAAACGGGCGTCGAGCTCAGGCGAGACCTGCATGCTTCCTCCTCAGTCTGCGGACTCCGGACGACGCGGCGGCCCGTGCAGCCTGCTCGTTCGAGCCGAGCGCCCCGCCGATCGTGTCGTAGGAGAGGTCGTAGCCGTAGCGGAGCACCACCGCTGCCCGCTCGGTCGGCGGAAGCTCGCCGGTCAGGTGCTCCAGTTCGCGGAAAGCGTCCCGTCGCAGCTCGACCGCCTGATCGGGCGGCTCGCCGCCGTGGCCGTCGCGTGCGTCGGCGCGGAGCTCGTCGAGCGCGACATTCGTCGCGATCGTGAACACCCACGCCCGCAGGTGCCTGCCGTGCCGCAGGCCGCCGTAGGCACGCAGCGCGCGCAGGAACGTCTCCTGCCATGCGTCCTCCGCGCGCCCTCCGAGCAGCCGCCGCAGGTAGCCGAGCACCTCGTCGCGATGCTCGAGGTAGAAGCGCTCGAACGGCGGGATGCGCTCTGCCACGACCTCCATCATCGTTGGAACGGCGGAGGCGCCGGAAACGTGAGACGGGCGCCGTCGCGGCCGTCCGCGATGATCCCCGCGTGAGGTGCGCCGTGGTGGGACACGTCGAGTGGGTCGACTTCGCGCTCGTTCCGCACGTCCCCGCGGCGGGCACGATCGTCCAGGGAGAGCCGGTCCTGTCGGAGCCCGCCGGCGGCGGCGCCGTCGTCGCGCGGCAGATCGCGCGCCTGAGCGGGCGGTGCGAGTTCTTCACCGCGCTCGGCGACGACGAGCTGGGCACGCGGGCCGAGCGGCGCCTCGCCGAGCTCGGCCTCGACGTCCACGCGCAGCGCTTCGAGCACACGAGGCGCGGCTGGGTGCACGTCGACGCGGCCGGCGAGCGGACGATCACGGTGATCGGGCCGAAGCTGCTGCCGCGGGGGCCGCTCCCGCTCGAGGGCTACGACGCGATCTTCTTCGTCGCCGGGGACGTCGCGGCTCTGCGCTCGGCCCGTGCGGCGCGCTTCCTCGCCGCCGCGACGCGCGAGCTGCCGACGCTGCGCGAGGCGGGCGTCCCGCTCGACCTCCTGGTCGGGAGCGCGAACGATCCCGGCGAGACGTACGACGGCTCGGTGAAGGCGACGACAGTCGCGATCACCGACGGCGCGGCCGGCGGCACCGCGAACGGGCACCGGTGGACGGCCGCGCCGCTGCCCGGGTCGGTCGTCGACGCGTACGGCGCGGGCGACTCGTTCGGTGCCGCGCTGTGCTTCGCGCTCGCGCGCGGCGACGACCTCGACGCCGCGCTCGGTCTTGCCGCCCGAGCGGGCGCGGCGGTGATCACGGGCCGCGGCCCCTACAGCTCGCAGCTAGCGTTGCCGGAATGAAGGGCTCGGTCGCCTGGATCGCGGTCGCGCCGGTGAAGGCGCTGCGGCTCGCACTCGTCGACGAGGTCGAGCTCGCGGAGAGCGGACCGCGCGGCGACCGCCGCTTCTTCCTCGTCGACGAGAACGGGCGGCTGGTCAACAACAAGGGGCTCGGCATCCTGCAGCAGGTCCTTCCCGCGTTCGACGCGGCCGCGGGCACGCTCGCACTCCGCTTCCCCGACGGCACGGATGTCTCCGGGGAGGTCGAGCTCGGCGACGAGATCGAGACGTTGTTCTGGGGCGAGACCAGGCCCGCGCGGCGTGTGATCGGGCCGTGGAGCGACGCGCTGTCGGAGCTCGCCGGCCGGCGGCTGCAGCTCGTCGCGTCCGCCGACGGCGCCGCCGTCGACCGCGGCTCCAAGGGCGCCGCGACGATCGTCTCCACCGCGGCGCTGGACGCGCTCGGTGCCGAGCTCGACGTCGACGCCGTCGACGGAAGACGCTTTCGCATGCACTTCGGAATCGACGGCATCCCCGCGCACGCCGAGGACGGCTGGCTCGGCCGCCGGGTGCGCGTCGGCGGCGCGGTCGTCGTGCCGGCCGGGAACGTCGGCCGGTGCGCGGTGACCACCCAGAACCCGGAGACGGGGCGGCCCGACCTCGACACGCTGAAGGCGCTGGGCCGCTACCGGGGCCAGCTGCCGGCGACGGAGCCGCTGCCGTTCGGCGTCTACGCGCGCGTGGACGAGCCGGGCGTCGTCCGGCTCGGCGACCCGGTCGAGCCGCTCTAACCGCGCGGTCGACGCACGGACAGGCGACGACGAGCCGGCCGCGGCTCCGCCGCGAGCCAGGCCCGGGCATTCGCCTGCCGGCAGTGGCGCGCAGGGGTTTACTTGTGGCGAGTGGTGGGGTAAAGTGGGGCACAGTGGATCCATGCTGCTCGGCGAACACGACCATTCGCTCGACGAGAAGAACCGTCTCACGCTCCCGGCGAAGCTCCGCCACGGGCTGGGCGACGGCGTCGTCGTCACCCGCGGGATGGACGGGTGCCTGTACGCGTACTCGGTGCCCGAGTGGGAGCGGCTGGTCGGCCGCATCCGCTCGCTCGACCCGCTCAGCCGGGAGGGCCGGATGATGCAGCGCCACTTCTTCTCCGGCGCGGTGCGCGCCGACCTGGACAAGCAGGGACGGATGGTGCTGCCAGCCCCGCTGCTGCAGAGCGCGGGCATCGAGCGCGAGGTCACGGTCGCCGGCGTCTACGACCACCTCGAGATCTGGGATCGCGCCAGGTGGCGCGCGCACATGCACGAGGTCGAAGGGAGCGCGGAAGATGTTGCCGAGCGTCTTGCCAACTGAGACCGACCACGTCCCCGTCCTGGCGGAAGAGGTCGTACGCTCGCTCGACCCGAGGCCGGGCGAGACCGTCGTCGACTGCACCTTCGGCGCCGGGGGCCATGCCGCGCTGCTCGCGGCGCGGCTCCGCGGGAACGGAAAGCTGATCGCGATCGACCGCGACCCGACCGTCGCCCCGTACTTCGAGCGGCTGCGCCGCGCGACGGCGGCGAAGACGCGGCTGCTCCACGGCGAGTTCTCGACCGTGCTGCGGCAGCTCGCCGACAACGGCGTGCGCGCGGACGCGATCCTCCTCGACCTCGGCGTCTCGTCGATGCAGCTCGACCGGCCCGAGCGCGGCTTCTCGTACGCGGTCGACGCGCCGCTCGACATGCGCATGGATCCCGGCGCCGATCTGACGGCACAGGACCTGGTGAACGAGACGGGCGAGCGCGAGCTCGCCGACATCTTCCACCGCTTCGGCGAGGAGCGCTACGCGCGCCAGATCGCGCGGGCCATCGTGCGCAGGCGGCGCCAGGCGCCGCTGCGAACCACGGGCGAGCTCGTCGACGTCATCCGCGCCGCGATCCCGGCGCCGGCCCGGTTCGGCGAGGGACATCCGGCGAAGCGTGTCTTCCAGGCGCTGCGCATCGAGGTGAACGACGAGCTCGGCGCGCTCGAGCGCGCATTACCGGCGGCCGAGCAGATGCTCCGCACCGGCGGCCGCCTCGCCGTCATCTCGTTCCACTCGCTCGAGGATCGCGTCGTCAAGCGGTTCCTCCGGAACGCCGAGCACGGCTGCACCTGCCCGCCCGACTTCCCGGTGTGCGCGTGCGGCGCGCAGCCGACGATGCGCGCGACGCCGCGGCGGGCGATCCGCCCGTCGGCGGGCGAGGTGGCGCGCAATCCGCGCGCGCAGTCCGCGCGGCTCCGGGTGGGGACGAAGGTGTCGGATGGCTAGCCTGACCCACGCCCAGGCGGTCGCCGAGCCGCTTCCCGCGCGCCGGGCACGGCCGCGCCGGCGCAGCCGCTCGCGCGCCCGCGCGCGCGGCGGCGTCCTGTGGATCGCCGTGAGCGGGATTCTGCTCGCCGGCGTCGTATTCGTGAACGTGGCTGTGCTGCGGCTCAACATCTCTCTCGATTCCGCCAACTCGCAGCGGGCGAAGCTGCGCGCGGAGAACGCCGCTCTGCAGTCGCAGCTCTCGAGCGAGCTGGCGTCGCCGCGGATCCAGCAGCGGGCGCGCCGGGCCTTCGGCCTCGTTCCGGCGGACCCGTCGACGATCGGCTACGTCGACCTCTCGAAGTAGGCGCGGTGCGCCGGGACCGGCTGCCGAATCGCCGGATCCGGCTGCTCCTCGGCCTGTTCCTGCTCGCGTTCGCGGGGACGTTCCTGCGGGCGGTGTGGCTGCAGGGCGTGAGCGCGGCGCGCCTCGGCAGGATGGCCGAGCGGCAGCACCGCGAGACGATCGCCATCCCCGCCGGCCGCGGCACGATCTTCGACCGGACGGGCATCCAGCTCGCGATCGGCGAGCAGACGACGACCGTCTACGCCGATCCGAGCGAGGTCCGCGAGCCGCGCGCGGTCGCGCTCGCCGCGCACGCGATCCTCCACGTGCCGGCGAACCCGCTCTATCACTCGCTGCTCGACCGCCACAGCCGCTTCGTCTACGTCGAACGGTTCGCCGATCCGAAGGCCGCGGCCCTGTTCCTGAAGAAGGGCTTCGCCGGCGTCAACTCGTATCCCGAGGAGAAGCGGACATATCCGCAGAACAGCGTCGCGGCCCAGGTCGTCGGCTACGCGGGCACGGACGACACCGGCCTCGGCGGCCTCGAGCTCGAGTACAACAAGCAGCTCGCCGGACGCCCCGGGAAGCAGACGATCGTGCGCGATCCGTTCGGGCGCGCGATCGACGTGCTCAGCGCGACGCCCGTCCGCGAAGGCACGGACGTCTTCACCACGATCGACCACGCGATCCAGACGAACGCGGAGCAGGTGCTGCGCGCGACGGTCGCGCAGTGGCACGCGCGTTCCGCGACGGCGATCGTGCTGAACCCGTCGAACGGCGACGTGCTCGCCATGGCGCAGGCGCCCGGATACAACGCCAACGACGCGAACCGCGTGCCGCTCGAGCTGCAGCGCAACCGTGCCGTCACGGACGTCTACGAGCCCGGCTCGACGTTCAAGCTCGTGACGATCAGCGCCGCGCTGTCGCTCGGCCTCGTCACGCCGTCGACGACCTTCACGATCCCCCCGTCCCTGCGCGTCGCCGACCGCGTCATCCACGATGCGGAGCCGCACGGCACCGAGACGCTCTCGGTGGCCCAGATCCTCGCGCAGTCGTCGAACATCGGCGCCGTCACGATCGCGAAGAACCTCGTCGGGCCGAGGCGCCTGATGGAGTGGATCAGCCGCTTCGGGTTCGGCCGCGACACGAACATCGACTTTCCGGGCGAGAGCCCCGGGCTCGTTCTGCCACTCGACAAGTGGTCGGGCTCGACGATCGGCAACGTGCCGATCGGACAGGGGATCGCGGTCACGCCGATCCAGCTCGCGTCCGCGTACGCTGCGATCGCGAACGGCGGCGTGTGGGTGCAGCCGCACCTGGTCACGCGCGTCGGCGGCCGTGTCATGCGCCGTCCCGAGCGGCGCCGGATCGTCTCGGCGCACGTCGACGCGGAGCTCAAGTCGATGCTCACCGGCGTCGTCGACGAGCACCTCGCCACCGGCACCGAGGCGCAGATCCCCGGCTACACCGTCGCGGGCAAGACCGGGACGGGCCAGATCCCCGGCCCGCACGGCTACTCCGCCTCGAACGGCTACATGGCGTCGTTCGTCGGGATGGTGCCGGTCTCGCACCCGCGGCTCGTGATCCTCGTCGTGGTGAACCGTCCGCAGCAGGCGATCTTCGGCGGCGTCGTCGCCGCGCCCGCGTTCGCGCAGATCGCCAAGTTCGACCTGCAGTACCTCGCCGTCCCGCCCGACGACCCGGCGACCCTGTCGAAATAGCTCGATCGGGAGGCTCGGAGAAGGTGTCTGACACCACCGGTGTCAGACACCTTTGGCGGGTAGCCGGAGGGCGCGCCGGCGTCCGTGCTCGCTAGGCTCGTCTGCCGGTGGAGCTCGAACGCCTGATCGAGGCGGTCTCGCCCGGGGAGGTCCTGCGCGCGTCGACGGTGGAGATCGCCGACCTGGCGTACGACCCGGCCGCCGTGCGGCCGGGCACGCTCTTCTTCTGCGTCCGCGGCAGCCGCGCGGACGGCCATGATCTCGCCGCGGACGCGCTCGCCGCCGGCGCGGTCGCGCTCGTGGTCGAGCGGCCGCTCGAGCTCGCGGTGCCGCAGCTCGTCGTCGAGAGCGTGCGGACTGCCATGCCCGCGGCCGCGACGCGGTTCTTCGGCGACCCGTCGCGCGAGCTGCAGGTCGCCGCCGTCACCGGCACAAACGGCAAGACGACGACCGCCTTCCTGCTGCAGGCGATCCTGGACGCCGCGGGGCGGCGGCCCGGACTGCTGACGAACATCGAGCGGCGCGTGGGCGGGGAGTCGCGCCCCACGGGCCTGAACACGCCGGAGGCGATCGACCTGCAGCGGCTGCTCCGCGAGATGCTCGACGTCGGCGATCGCTCGTGCGTCATGGAGGCGACGTCGATCGCCGCGGCCCAGGGCCGGCTCGCCGGCACGCATTTCGCCGTCCTCGTGTTCACGAACCTGACGCAGGACCACCTCGACTTCCACGGGACGATGGAGGACTACTTCGCCGCCAAGCGAGCGCTCTTCGCGCAGGCCGACCGCGCTGTCGTCAGCGTCGGCGACGAGTGGGGGAGGCGGCTCGCGGCGGAGCTCCCGGACGCGATCACGTTCATGCCGGACGACGACCTCGGCGCGATCGAGCCGCGGCTGCGCGGCAGCTTCAACCGCGCCAACACCCTCGCCGCGGTGCTCGCGGCGCGGGCGCTGGGCGTCGACGAGGAGTCGATCCGGGCCGGGGTCGACTCGGTCGCGGGCGTCCCGGGTCGCTTCGAGTTGGTGGACGAGGGCCAGCCGTTCCCGGTGATCGTCGACTACGCGCATACGCCCGACTCCCTCGAGAACGTCCTGCGCGCGGCGCGCGACCTCGGCGAGGGGCGCCTGATCGTCGTGTTCGGTGCCGGCGGCGACCGCGACCGCGAGAAGCGGCCGCTGATGGGGCGCGTCGCCGGCGCGCTCGCCGACCGAGCGATCGTCACCACCGACAACCCGCGCACGGAGGATCCGGCGGCGATCGCCGAGCAGGTGGCGGCGGGTCGTCTCGAGATCGTGCTCGACCGGCGCACGGCGATCGAGCGTGCGATCCACGACGCGCGTCCCGACGATGTCGTCGTGATCGCGGGCAAGGGGGCGGACACCGAGCAGGAGCTCGCCGGTCACAGCGTCCCGTTCGACGACAGAGCAGTCGCGCGCGAGGCGCTGCGGCGACGCGCTGTCCCCGCGTGATCCCGCTCGCGCTCGACCTCCTCGAGCCCCTCGGTCGCTTGGTGGCGCGGCCGTGGGCGGACGAGGTGACCGGGATGCAGGTCGACTCCCGCCGCATCGCCGAAGGCGACCTCTTCGTCGCCGTCGGCGGCGGCTCCGACTTCGTCCAGCACGCGCTCGCGCGCGGCGCCGCGGCGGCGCTCGTGCCGGAGGACGCCTTCGCCGCCCTGGCGGCGATCGCGGGCGCAGTGCGCGAACGCTCGACCGCACGCTTCGTGGGCATCACCGGCTCGGCCGGCAAGACGTCGACGAAGGACATCCTCTTCGCGATCTGCGCGCCGCACCGGCGCACGATCGCGAACGAGGGCAACTACAACACCGAGATCGGCGTCCCGCTCACCGTCTGCCGCGTCGAGCAGGACACTGAGGTCGCGATCTGCGAGCTCGCGATGCGCGGGCCTGGACAGATCGCGTGGCTGGCGTCGTTCGTGCGGCCGCACGTCGGCGTGATCACGAACATCGGGCCCGCGCATCTCGAGTTCCTCGGCTCGCTGGAGAACATCGCGCGCACGAAGGCGGAGCTGGTCGAGGCGCTGCCCCCGGGCGGCGTCGCCGTGGTGCCGCGCGAGCCGCTGCTCGAGCCGTACCTGCAGCGCGGGGACGTCGACGTGCGGCACGTCGATCCGGACGCGCCGCTTCCCTTCCGGACGAGCTACTCGTCGGCGCATCAGCTCGCGAACACGCGGCTCGCGGTCGCCGCGGCGGAGGCGCTCGGAGTGCCGTTGCCGGACGGCGAGCTGCGCGTCGAGTTCTCGAAGCGGCGGGAGGAGGAGCGTCCGCTGCCGGGGGACGGGCTGCTGCTGAACGACTGCTACAACGCGAACCCGCTCTCGATGCGCGCGGCGCTCGCGCACCTCGTCGAGCGGGCGGGCGGCCGCCGGCGGGTCGCGGTGCTGGGCGAGATGCGCGAGCTGGGGCCGGAGGGGCCGGCCTACCACGCCGAGATCGGCGCGCTCGTGCGCGAGCTCGGGATCGAGCAGGTGATCGCGGTCGGCGAGCTCGCCCGCGCCTACGGCGGCGAATGGGTGGGAACGGCCGACGAGGCGGCCGCCCGACTGCGCGAGGTGCTGCGCCCCGGCGACGCGGTGCTCGTGAAGGGCTCGCTGGCGGTGGGACTCGAGGTCGTCGCGGAGAATCTTCCCAGCTGACATGACCAGGGTGCTCGTCGCCGCGCTCGTCGCGATGATCATCGCGATCCTCAGCGGCCCCACGTTCATCGCCTTCCTGCGGCGCAACGAGTTCGGCCAGCAGATCCGCGAGGAGGGGCCGAAGCGGCACCTCGAGAAGCAGGGCACGCCGACGATGGGCGGTCTCGTGATCATGGCGGCCGCGACGATCGCCTTCCTGCCGCTCTCCGACTACACCGCGCCGGCGCTGACGGTGTTCGGCACCGCGCTCGCGTGCGGCGCGATCGGCTTCCTCGACGACTTCATCAAGCTGCGCCACCGCCGCTCGCTCGGCCTGCCCGGGCGCTGGAAGATGCTGATGCTGCTGGCCGTCACCGTCGCGGTCGGCTACGCCGCGCACCACCAGGGCCTGAGCCACGACGTCTACATCCCGGTCGTGAAAGCGGCGATCCCGCTGGGGTGGGGCTGGTACGTCCTGCTCTTCCTGATCATCGCCGGCGCCGTGAACGGCGTGAACCTCACCGACGGCCTCGACGGGCTTGCGGCGGGCACCAGCATCATCGCGCTCACGACGCTGACCGCGATGGCGGTGACGATCTACATCCGCTCGAGCACGGCGACGCACGGACGCATCGGCAACCGCCTCGACCTCGCCTTCATCGGCGCCGCGCTGATCGGCGCCGCGATCGGCTTCCTCTGGTTTAACGCGTTTCCGGCGGAGGTGTTCATGGGCGACACCGGCGCCATGGCGATCGGCGGGGCGATCGCGGCGATGGCGATCATGATGAAGGTCGAGCTCCTGCTGCTCTTCGTCGGCGGGATCTTCGCCATCAACGCGATCTCGGTGATGCTGCAGGTGCTGAGCTTCAAGTGGTGGGGGCGACGGATCTTCCTGATGGCGCCGCTGCAGCACCACTTCGAGATGAAGGCGTGGTCGGAGACGAAGATCATGGTGCGCTTCTGGATCGTCACCGCGATCCTCTGCGCGGCCGGCTTCGCGCTCTTCTACAAGTACTTCCTCGGCTTCCGGTCGCATACGTGAAGGTCCTCGTCTACGGGACCGCGCGGTCGGGTGAGGCGGCGCGCGAGCGGCTCGAGGAGCGTGGCGACGAGGTGCTGGTCGTCGACCGCGCGCTCGGCAACGAGGACGACCTCGCGCTGCTCGACGGTGTTCGGCTCGTCGTGAAGAGCCCCGGCGTGCCCGGCGAGCGGCCGCTGGTGCGCGCGGCGCGAGAGCGGGGGATCCCGGTCTGGTCGGAGGTCGAGCTCGGCTACCGGCTGCTCGCTCCCGGCGGGACGCGGCTGATCGGGGTGACCGGCACGAACGGCAAGACGACGACCGCCGAGCTGCTCGGCGCGATCTTCCGCGCGGACGGCCGTGACGTTGCAGTGGCGGGCAACGTCGGCACGCCGCTGACGTCGGTGCGCGAGGTCGACTGGGTGGTCTGCGAGCTGTCGTCGTTCCAGCTCGAGGACGTGCACGAGCTCGCCTGTGACGTGGCCGTGCTGGTCAACCTGGAGCCCGACCACCTCGACCGGCACGGCAGCTTCGAGGCCTACCGCGCGGCGAAGCTGCGCATCTTCGAGCGGGCGCGGGCGGCGGTGGTCCCGCGCGGGTTCGAATTGGATAACAGTTATCGTTCGATAACTGTTATCCAATTCGAGACCGGCGACCCGCTGCCCGCCGAGCCGCTGCTCCGGGGCGCGCACAACCGCGAGAACGCGGCGGCGGCGACGGCGGCGGCGCGGGCGGCGGGGATCGGCGACGAGGCGATCGCGAAGGCGCTCCGCACGTTCCCGGGGGTGCCGCACAGGCTCGAGCTGGTGGCAGAGGGCGGCGGCATCCGGTTCGTCAACGACTCGAAGGCGACGAACGTGGCGGCGGCGCGGCGCGCCCTCGATGCGTACGCGGAGGAGCCGGTGCACCTGATCCTCGGCGGCTCGCTGAAGGGCGAGGACTTTGCGCCGCTCGCGGCCGCGATCGGGCCGCGCGTCCGCTCGATCCACCTCGTCGGCGAGGCGGCCGCCGAGCTCGGCCGCGCCGTCGACGGCCACGACGACCGGACGCTCGACCGCGCGGTCGCGCACGCGGCCGAGCTCGCCCGGCCGGGCGACGTCGTGCTGCTCAGCCCGGCTTGTGCCAGCTACGACCAGTTCGACAACTTCGAGCAACGCGGCGAGGCGTTCCGCCGTCTCGCGCGTGAGCTGACCGGCGCCTGACCCGCGCGCAGGGGAGACAGGTGTCCGAGACCGTCGGGGTCGGACACCGTTTCAGGGTCGAAGGCTTGGAGAAGCCGCGCTAGGAAACGCCGCTCCGCCCGCGAACTCGTCAGCGGATGCGGCGCGGAGAGGTCGAGTCGAGGCTGTTGATCCTGGTCACGCTCGGCCTGGTCGCGTTCGGGCTCGTGATGGTCTACAGCGCGACGTCGGCGGCGGCAGCGCTCGGCGGCAAGGATCCGAGCTACTACCTGAAGCGACAGGGCATCTACGCCGTGCTCGGCATCGGGCTGATGATCGCCGTGCAGCGCTGGGACTACCGGCGCCTGCGCGCGCTCGCGCCGATGCTGGTCGTCGCGTCCCTCGTGCTGCTCGCGGCGGTCCTCGTGATCGGCCCCGCCGTCAACGGCGCGCGCCGCTGGATCTCGCTCGGGCCGGCGGTCTTCCAGCCATCGGAGCTCGCCAAGCTCGCGGTCGCGGTTTGGGCGGCCTCGTACTTCGCCAACCGCAAGCCGCCGCGCGACCTGCGCGAGCTCTGGCGGCCGGCCGGCGCGCTCGCGACGGTGTTCTCCGGCCTGCTGATCCTCGAGCCGGACATGGGAACGGCGATCGCGCTCGTCCTGATGCTGACGTCGATCCTGCTCGTAACCGGAACGCCGACGCGCACGCTCGGCGCGGCGCTCGGCATCGCGGCCGCGGTCGGTACCGTCGCGATCTACCTCGAGCCGTACCGTCGCGCGCGCTTCTTCGCGTTCCTGCACCCGTGGCGCGACGCGCAGGGAGCCGGCTACCAGATCGCGCAGGCGATGATCGGCATGGGGTCGGGCCATCTGTTCGGCGTCGGCCTCGGCCAGGGCGTGCAGAAGATCTTCTACCTGCCCGAGGCGCACACCGACATGATCCTCGCCAACATCGGCGAGGAGCTCGGTCTGGTGGGCGTGACGGCCGTGATCGGCGCGTACGCGCTCTTCGCCTACGCCGGCCTGACGATCGCGCTCCGCTGCCCCGACCCCTTCGGCAAGCGGCTCGCGACCGGGCTCACCGCGCTCGTCTGCGCCCAGGCCGCGATCAACATCGCCGCCGTGATGGGCGTCGCGCCGCTCACCGGCATCCCGTTGCCGTTCATCTCCTACGGCGGGTCGAGCCTCGTCGTGCTGCTCGCCGGAGTGGGGATCCTCCTTAACATCGCGCAGCGTGGTGGTCGAGCGGCAGCTTCGGTGCCTGATCGCAGCCGGCGGGACGGCCGGACACGTGCTGCCCGCGCTGGCGGTGGCCGACGCGCTGACGGCCCGCGGCGTGCACGTGACGTTCGCCGGGTCGCCGGATCGCGTCGAAGCGCAGCTGGTTCCTGAAGCCGGCTACGAGCTCGACACGTTCCGCGTCGCGGGGTTCGACCGCACGCCGTCGCCCGCGCTCGCGCGCGCGCTCGTACTTGCGATGGCCGCGCCCGTGGCCTGCCGGCGCATCCTCCGCCGGCGGCGTCCCGACGTCGTCTTCGGCGGCGGCGGCTTCGTGTCCGGGCCGATGCTGGCCGCCGCCGCCTCGGCGCGGATCCCGTCGGCGCTCAGCGAGGCGGACGCGCACCTGGGGCTCGCCAACCGGCTCGCAGCGCCGCTCGTCGAGCGCATTTTCCTCGCATACCCGATCGAGACCCGCTACGCGGCGAAGGCGCGAGTCGTCGGACGGCCGATCCCGGCGCGGTCGCGGCCGCTGCCGCAGGACGAGGCGCGCGAGATCTTCGAGCTGCCGGAGGACGGCCGCATCCTCGGCGTGTTCGGGGCGCTCGCCGGCGCGCGGTCGCTCAACGAATTCGTCGTCGACACGTGGGGCAAGGCCGGGCCGCCGATCCTCCACGTCACCGGGCGTCGCGACTACCAGCTCGTGAAGCGGCGCGCGCGGCGGCCGGACTACCGCGTCGTGCCCGAGACGGAGAGGTTCGGGGCCGCGCTCTCCGCCGTCGACCTCGTGCTCGCGCGGTCCGGCTCGTCCGTGTGGGAGGTCGCCGCAGCGGGCCGTCCGGCGGTGCTCGTGCCGTATCCGTTCGCGACCGGCGACCACCAGGCGAAGAACGCACACCACTTCGTGCGTGCGGGCGGCGCGATCATGGTGCGCGAGCTCGACCTCGACGACGTCCCCGAGATCGTGCGCTCGCTGCTCGACGACCCGGACAGGCTCGCCCGCATGAGCGCGGCGATGCTGGCCGCGGCGCGCCCGGAGGCGGCGGAGGAGATCGCCGCCGGGCTCGTCGAGCTCGCCGGCGGATGAGCGACGGGCCTCTCGCCGGGCGGCGGCTGTGGTTCGTCGGCATCGGCGGCGCGGGCATGAGCGCGTACGCTCAGCTCGCGCGCGCGTGGGGCGCCGAGGTCGGCGGCTGGGACCGCGTGCGGACGCCGTACCTCGACGCGCTTGCCGGCGTTCGCCTCGACGTCTCGCCCGAGCCGGCGGTGCCGGCGGGATGGGAGGCGGTCGTCTCGTCCGCCTACCCGCACGTGCCGGGCCTGCGGCGCCGGGAGCTCCTGCGCGAGCTCGTCGCGGCGAGGCCGTCGATCGTCGTCGCCGGCACGCACGGGAAGGGCACGACGGCGGCGATGATCGCGTTCGCGCTCCGCGAGTGCGGCCGCGATCCCGCCTGGGTCATCGGCGCGCCGGTGCCCCAGCTCGGCTCGAACGCGGGCGCCGGCGCGGGGCCGCTCGTCGTGGAGGGCGACGAGTCGGACGGCACCGTCTTCGAGCTGCCCGCCGAGATCGCCGTCCTGACGAACGTCGAGCTCGACCACCACTCGGAGCGCGACTTCGCCTCGCTTGCCGACCTGCAGGACGCGTTCGACCGCTGGCTCGCGACGGTTCCGCGCGTCGTTCGCGACGCGCCGTCTTTCCGGGGGCCGCTCGCGGTGCCCGGCGAGCACAACCGCCGCAACGCCGGCGCCGCGCTCGGCGCGCTCGAAGCCGTCGGCGTCGAGCGCGCCGACGCAGAACGGGCGCTCGCGCGGTTCGCGGGAACCGGCCGCCGCTTCGAGATCCACCGCGCCGACTTGCCCGGCGTGGGGGAGGTGACGGTGGTCGACGACTACGCCCACCATCCGGGCGAGATCGCGGCCACGCTCGCGGCCGCGCGCGAGCGGTTTCCCGGCGCGACGCTGCGCGTGCTCTTTCAGCCGCACCTCTTCTCGCGGACGCGACACCTCGCGCGCGACCTCGCGGCCGCCCTCGCCGCAGCCGACGACGTCGCCGTCGCCGACGTCTACCCCGCGCGCGAGCAGCCGGTCGAGGGCGTCAGCGGCAAGCTGGTCGTCGACGCCCTCTCGGACCTCGGGACGACCCCGGCCTGGACGCCGACGGTCGAGGAAGGCGCGGCCCGGCTGCGCCGGCGGGCGCGGCCCGGCGACGTGCTGCTCGTGCTCGGCGCCGGCGACGTCGACCGGGCCGTTCCGCTCCTCCGCGGGTAGCGTCGTGCGGGTGGAGGAGAACGTCCCGCTCGCGCGGCACACGACGATCGGCGTCGGAGGACCGGCGCGGTGGTTCGCGCGGCCGGAGACGGTCGACGAGCTGGTCGAGCTCCTCCGTTGGGCGCGCGAACGGCAGGTCGACGTCGAGACGATCGGGCTCGGCTCGAACCTGCTCGTCCACGACGAGGGGGTCGACGCGCTCGTCCTCAGGCTCGCGGGCGAGCTCGCGTCCGCGCGCGTCGAGGGCGAGACCCTGGTCGCCGGCGGCGGTGCGCCGAACGCGGTGTGCCTCCACCGCGCACGGGCGGCCGGCCTCGGCGGCCTGGAGTTCGCGTCGGCGATCCCCGGCACGGCCGGCGGAGGCGTCCGTATGAACGCGGGCGCGTACGGGAGCGAGTGGCGAGACGTCGTCGTCGACGCCGTCGTCGTCGACGCGGCCGGCGCGCGCACGCTGGACCGGGACGAGCTCGGCCTCTCGTACCGCCGCTCGGCCATCCGGCCCGGCGAGGTCGTGGCGCAGGTGCGCTTCCGGCTCGAGGCGCGGCCGCCCGGACGCGTCAAAGCGACGGTGGCCGAGCTCCTGGCGCAGCGCAAGGCGACGCAGCCGACGAACAAGCGCACCTTCGGCTCCGTCTTCAAGAACCCCGACGGCGTCGCCGGCGCGGGCCGCCTCATCGAGGAGTGCGGCCTGAAGGGGCACCGGATCGGCGGCGCGGTCATCTCGCCGCGCCACGCGAACTTCATCGAGAACGCCGGCGAGGCGACGGCCGCCGACGCG
Organism: Gaiellaceae bacterium; assembly: GCA_035652835.1. GTDB lineage: Bacteria > Actinomycetota > Thermoleophilia > Gaiellales > Gaiellaceae > PALSA-600. The sequence goes on along the minus strand of DASRDA010000040.1, from coordinate 161,270 downwards.
ATCGCCCTCATGGCGGAGGCGAGACGGCGCGTCCACGAGCGGACGGGGATCGAGCTCGAGCACGAGGTGCGCTTCCTCGGCCCTCTCGCGCTGCCGCCGCTGTAGGGGAAGCGGCACCCGCGCCGAACTGTGGGCGCGTGGCCGCACGTCGCAGCCCGACGGCCCCTGCCGCGGCTCTGCCCGCGCGGAGGCCGCTGCCCGAGCGGGCGGCCCGGCCGCTCTCGCTTCGCGCCCTGCTGCCCACCTGGCGCTCCGTGCTCGCGGCCGCGCTCCTCGTGGCCGGCGCCGGCGGCGCCTACCTGCTGGCGCGCGACTCGTCGATGTTCGCCGTCCGGACGATCGCGGTCCGCGGCGGGACGCCGCGGATCCGCGCGCAGGTGGAGCGTGCGCTGGCGGGCGAGGAGGGGCGCAGCCTGCTCCGCGTCGGCGGGGCCGCGATCGGCGCGCGCCTCCAGGCGGTGCCGGAGGTGCGTGCCTTCCGCTTCGACCGCCGCTTCCCCCACACGCTCGACGTCGTCGTCCGCGCGGAGCGCCCGGTCCTCGTGCTGCGCCAGGGCGCGCACGCCTACCTCGTGTCCGGCACCGGGCGCGTGCTCCGGCCGCTGCCGCACCCCCGCCTGTCCGGCCTGCCGCGGCTGTGGGTGACGCGTGCCGAGCAGGTCACCGTGGGGGCCCAGCTCTCGGCGGCGGCGGCGCGGGCGGCCGCGGCGGCCGCGCCGCTCCGGACGTTCTCGCTGCCGCTCCACGTGGCGACGGTCGTCAGCGACGCGCACGGGCTGACGCTCCGGAGCGGGGGCGGCTTCGAGGTGAGGCTCGGGGACGCCGGCGACATCCGGCTGAAGCTCGCGATCGCCGGCCGCATCCTGCGCGAGACGGGGGCCGCGGCCGGGCCCGGCTACCTGGACGTGAGCGTGCCCGAGCGGCCCGTCCTGTCGACGACCGACTCTCGAGTCTCAGGTTGAGGTCGACGGTTATGACGGTCGAGGTTGACATGATTCGTGTTGACACCGATGCAAACCAGTCCTACTCTGCGGGGGCGAACGGCGCAAAACGAGCCGCAGCCTGCAGTGGAGGTTGAGGGCGAGCGAGGTCGAACTGTGAGGGAGACGGCGATGAGGGACCGGTCCGGCAACTACCTGGCAGTGATCAAGGTCGTCGGCGTGGGCGGCGGCGGGACGAACGCGGTCAACCGCATGGTCGACGCCGGCCTGACGGGCGTCGAGTTCGTGGCGGTCAACACCGACGCGCAGGCGCTGCTGATGTGCGACGCCGACGTGAAGATCCACATCGGCGCGAAGGCGACGCGCGGCCTCGGCGCCGGCGCCGACCCGAACGTGGGCCGCGAGGCGGCGACGGAGTCGCGCGACGAGCTGAAGGAGGCGCTGAAGGGCGCCGACATGATCTTCGTCACCGCGGGCGAGGGTGGCGGCACCGGCACCGGCGGCGCGCCGATCGTCGCCGAGATCGCGCACGAGCTCGAAGCGCTCACCGTCGGCGTCGTCACGCGGCCGTTCTCGTTCGAGGGCCGGCGGCGCGCGCAGCAGGCCGAGGTCGGGATCGGCGAGCTGGCCGAGCGCGTCGACACGCTGATCGTGATCGAGAACGATCGCCTGCTGCAGGTGGTCGAGAAGCGGACGCCGCTCTCGGACGCGTTCCGGATGGCGGACGACATCCTCCGCCAGGGCGTGCAGGGGATCACGGACCTCATCACCGTGCCCGGCATCGTCAACCTCGACTTCGCCGACGTCCGAACGATCATGCGCGAGGCCGGCTCGGCCCTGATGGGGATCGGGATCGGCCAGGGCGAGAACCGCGCCGGCGACGCCGCGCGCACGGCGGTCAGCTCGCCGCTCCTCGAGTCGTCGATCGAGGGCGCGACCGGCATCCTGCTGAACATCACCGGCCCGCCCGACCTGGGGCTGTTCGAGGTCAACGAGGCGGCGGAGGTGGTCACCGGCGCCGCCGACCAGAACGCGAACGTGATCTTCGGCGCCGTGATCGACGAGCAGGCCCGCGACGAGGTGCGCGTGACGGTGATCGCGACCGGCTTCGGCGCGCAGCGGCGCCGCAGGGCGCGCGCGGCGGCCGAGGGCTCGCCGCTCGGCAGCCGCGGCCCGGAGTTCGAGCTGGGGCTGGACGCGCTCGACGTGCCCTCGTTCCTGCGCGAGGAGTGAGGTTTACGCCGCCGTGCAGGCGGCTATGACCGTCCTGCCCTCTCGGGACTGATTCCACAGTCCCACACGACCCGGTCCGAAGCCCCGGCATTCGCCGGGGCTTCGCCTTTCGGGCGGGGCTCGAGAACCGGCCGCAGTTAGCATCGCGGCGGGATGCAGACCCTGCGCCGCACGCCGCTGCACGACCGCCACGTCGCGCTCGGCGCGCGCATGGTTCCGTTCGCCGGCTGGGAGATGCCGGTGCAGTACGAGGGCGTCATCCCCGAGCACCGCGCCGTGCGGACGGACGCGGGCGTCTTCGACGTCTCGCACATGGGCGAGATCGAGGTCGAGGGCCCGACGGCCCGCGACCTGCTGCAGTCGACCCTGTCGAACGACGTCGACCGGCTCCGGCCCGGGACGGCCCAGTACACGCTCCTCACCACCGAGGACGGCGGGATCGTCGACGACCTGATCGTCTACCGGCTCGAGGAGTGCCGGTACCTGCTCGTCGTCAACGCCGCGAACCGGGACCCCGTGTTCCACTGGCTGAAGGACCGCGAGCTGCGAGGGTCCGACGTCCGCGACGTCTCCGACGACTACGGCCTGCTCGCGGTGCAGGGGCCGCGCGCGCTCGAGCGGCTCGGCCTCGAGCCGGCCAAGGCGTTCACGTGGGCGATGGCCGAGCTCGACGGCGTCGAGGTGATGGTGAACCGCACCGGCTACACCGGCGAGCCGGGCGTCGAGCTCGCGTGCATGGAGGACGACGCGCCGACGCTGTGGGACGCGATCCTCGCGCGCGGCGTCACGCCCTGCGGGCTCGGCGCGCGCGACACGCTGCGCCTCGAGGTCTGCTACCCCCTGCACGGCAACGACATCGGGCCGCAGTGGGACGCGATCTCCTCCGGCCTCGGCTGGGCCTGCGCGCTCGACACCGGCTTCACGGGCGCCGAGCGCCTGCGCGAGATCAAGGCGCACGGCCCCGAGCGAAGGCTCGTCCCCTTCGTGATGCGCGAGAAGGCGATCCCGCGACAGGGGATGGCGCTCCGCGCCGCCGACGCCGGGGAGGGGGAGGTGACCTCGGGCTCGCTCTCGCCGATGCTCGACGTCGGCATCGGGCTCGGCTACGTGCCCGCCGCGGCCGCGTCGCCGGGGACGGAGCTCGTCGTGGACGTCCGCGGCCGCGAGCGGCGGGCCCAGGTCGTCAAGAAGCCCATCTACACCAAGGAGGAGGCCGCCTAGTGGCTGCCGAGGAGACGTACCCCGAGGAGCTCCTGTACCACCCCGAGCACGACTGGGCGCGCATCGACGGCGAGGAGGCCCTCCTCGGCGTCACGTGGTACGCGCAGGACGCGCTCGGCGAGCTCGTGCACTACGAGCCGCCCGACGTCGGCTCGACCGTCAGCAAGGACGCGTCGTACGGCGAGGTGGAGTCGGTGAAGGCCGTCTCGGACGTGATCGCGCCGCTCTCCGGCGAGGTGCTCGAGGTGAACCAGGCGGTCGTCGACGCGCCCGAGACGGTGAACGACGACCCGTACGGCGCGGGCTGGCTGATCAGGATCCGTCTCTCGAGCCCCGAAGAGCGCGAGCAGCTCCTCGACGCGGAGGCGTACCGGAAGGTGCTGGACGAGGGATGAGCTACCTGTCGCTGACCGACGCCGACCGCGAGGCGATGCTCGCGACGATCGGCGCCGGATCGGTCGAGGAGCTCTTCCGCGACATTCCGGAGTCGATGCGCTTCCGCGCCGAGCTGGCCGTCCCGCCGGCGCTGTCGGAGGTGGAGCTCCAGCGGCACGTCGAGGAGCTCGCGGCCAGAAACGCCGTCGACGAGGTCTGCTTCCTCGGCGCCGGCATCTACGACCACCACGTCCCGGCCGTCGTCGACGCCGTGCTCCAGCGCGGCGAGCTGCTGACCGCCTATACGCCGTACCAGCCCGAGATGAGCCAGGGCGTGCTGCAGGCGATCTTCGAATACCAGACCGCGGTGTGCGAGCTCACCGGCATGGACATCTCGAACGCCTCCGGCTACGACGGCGCGACCGTCGCCGCCGACGCATGCCTGGTCGCGAAGCTCGCGACGGGACGATCGAAGGTCGTCGTCACGGAGGCGACGAACCCGCAGGTGCGGCAGGTCGTCAAGACGTTCGCGCCCGGCTTCGGCCTCGAGGTCGTCGAGGTCCCGCACGACGGCGGCACGACCGACCCCGACCGGCTCCGCGAGGCGGCGGAGGGCGCGGCCGCGGTCGTCTTCCAGCAACCGAACTTCTTCGGCTGTCTCGAGCCGGCGCCGAGCATCGCGGCAGCCGCCAACGACCGCGGGGCGCTGCCGGTCGCGCACGTGGATCCAGTGTCGCTGGGCGTGCTCGAGGCGCCGGGTGCCTACGGGTGCGCGATCGCCGTCGGCGAGGGACAACCGGCCGGGAACGCGATGAGCTACGGTGGCCCTCACTACGGGTTCCTCGCGGCCCGCTCCAAGTACATCCGGCGGCTGCCGGGGCGGATCGTCGGCGAGACGGTGGACGCCGCGGGCGAGCGCGGCTATGTGCTGACCCTGCAGACGCGCGAGCAGCACATCCGCCGCGAGAAGGCGACGTCGAACATCACCACCAACCAGACGCTCCTCGCGCTGGCCGGGCTCGTCCACCTCAGCCTGCTCGGGCCGCAGGGCCTCCGCGAGCTCGGCGAGACCTGCATGGCGCTCGCCGCCTACGCGAAGGAGCGACTCCAGGAGGCGGGGCTCGAGCTGCTGTTTCCGGAGAAGTCGACGTTCAAGGAGTTTGCGGTCCGCACCGGACGGAGCGCGCGCGAGGCGGCCGCCGCCGCCCGCGCCCGGGGGATCCAGGCCGGCTACCCACTCGGCCGCGACTACGCGGGAATGGACGACGCGCTGCTGGTCGCCGTCACGGAGCGGCGGACGGTCGAGGAGATCGACCGCCTGGCGGAGGCGCTCGCAGGGTGAAGCTGATCTACGAACGGTCGCAGCCGGGCCGGCGAGGCCTCGCGATCCCGAAGCCGGACCTGCCCGTGCCGGAGGTCCCGCCCGAGCTGGCGCGCAGCTCGCCGCCGCGGCTGCCGGAGGTGGCCGAGCCGGAGGTGCTCCGCCACTTCACCGAGCTGTCGACGCGCAACTTCGGCATCGACACGGGCTTCTATCCGCTCGGGAGCTGCACGATGAAGCACAACCCGCGCATCAACGAGCGCCTCGCGGCGTTGCCCGGGTTCGCGCGGCTGCATCCGCTCGTCGACGACGAGGCGGCGCAGGGCGCGCTCGAGCTCGAGTGGCGGCTGCAGGAGATCCTGCGCGAGGTGACGGGGCTCGACGCCGTGTCGCTGCAGCCGGCCGCGGGCAGCCAGGGCGAGCTGACCGGGCTGCTCCTCTTCCGCGCCTACTTCGCGGAGCGCGGCGAGGACGAGCGGCGGCGGAAGATCGTCATCCCCGACACGGCGCACGGCACCAACCCGGCCAGCGTGACGATGGCCGGCTACGAGCTGACGCCCGTGCGGACGGACGCGCGCGGCAACGTCGACCTCGACGACCTGCGCTCGCGTGTCGACGAGTCGACCGCCGGGCTGATGCTGACGAACCCCTCGACCCTCGGCCTCTTCGACGAGAACATCGAGGCGATCCGCGACATCTTCCACGGCGCCGGCGCGCTCATGTACTACGACGGCGCCAACCTGAACGCCGTGTGCGGCATCTCGCGGCCGGGCGACATGGGCTTCGACGTCGTGCACATCAACCTCCACAAGACGTTCTCGCAGCCGCACGGCGGCGGCGGGCCCGGCGGCGGGCCGATCGCGGTGCGCGAGCCGCTCGCGCCGTACCTGCCGGTGCCGGTGGTGACGAAGGACGGCGACGCGTTCCGGCTCGACTACGACCGGCCCCGCTCGATCGGCAAGGTGCGCGCGTTCACGGGGCCGTTCGGCGTCTTCGTCCGCTCGTACGCCTTCATGCGCGCGTACGGGCCCGCGCTGCGCGAGATGAGCGAGGTGGCGGTGCTGAACGCCAACTACCTGCTCGCGCGCCTGAAGGACGCCTACGAGCTGCCGTTCGACCGGCTCTGCATGCACGAGTTCGTCCTCAGCGCACGGCAGTTGAAGCGCGAATACGGGATCACCGCGCTCGACGTCGCGAAGCGCCTCCAGGACTACGACTTCCACCCGCCGACGGTCTACTTCCCGCTCGTCGTGCCGGAGGCGCTGATGATCGAGCCGACCGAGACCGAGGCGAAGGAGACCCTCGACGAGTTCGTCGAGGCGATGCTCGCGATCGTGCGCGAGGCGGCCGAGGAGCCGGAGCTGCTGAAGGAGGCGCCGCACGGCCGTCCGGTGCGCCGCCTCGACGAGGTGCGCGCCGTGAAGCAGCCGGTCGTGCGCTACCGCTTCGACGAGCACCCGCCGCCGCGGGGAAGCGGCGAGCGGCAGCTCGAGCTGCAGCGCGGCGCGTGACTCACTCCTTCCAGAAGTCCTCGAGCATCTCGGTGTCGCCGCCCTCGCCGAAGCCGATCGCGATCAGCTCGAGCCCGTCCGGGCCGGCCTCGAACGCACGCGCGACCTTCGGTGCGACGCGGACGGCGTCCCACTCCTTGAGCTGGCGAACCTCGTCCTCGATCTTCACGCGGCCGCTGCCGCCGATCACCACGTACACCTCCTCCTGGCCGGCGTGCCGGTGGGCGGTCGGCGAGCGGAAGCTCGGCGCGAACCGCTGGTAGCTGAAACCGCCGCCCTGCAGCTCGAGCGGGTTCCGGCCGAAGCGCGCCTCCAGGTCGGGCGCGAGGTCGAAGCGCTCCGACATGTTCTCGACGTCGTCCTTCAGGTTCAGATGCGTGTAGTCGGCCACGTAGCCCCTCCTCCGTCTGGCACCGTACGGCTATGAGCACCGGCAGCGTAGGGGACAGGCGCGTCGAGAAGAGCGAGGAGGAGTGGCGGGCCGATCTGACGCCCGAGCAGTACCGCGTGCTGCGCGAGAAGGCGACGGAGCGGCCGTTCACGGGCGAGTACGACCACGTGTTCGAGCCGGGCACCTACCGCTGCGCCGGGTGCGGCGCGGAGCTCTTCGACTCCGACGCGAAGTACGACTCGGGGTGCGGCTGGCCCGCGTTCACGGCGCCGGTCGCAGCGGGCGCGGTGGACGAGGAGGTCGACACGAGCCACGGCATGGTGCGCACCGAGGTGCTCTGCGCTGCGTGCGGCGGCCACCTCGGGCACGTGTTCCCGGACGGCCCCGGGCCGACCGGGCTCCGCTACTGCATCAACTCGGCCGCTCTCGAGCTGGAGGAACGCTGATGGAACGCAAGGCGACGTTCGGGGCGGGGTGCTTCTGGGGCGTCGAGGCCGCGTTCCGGCGGCTCGACGGCGTGCTCGCGACGCGGGTCGGCTACGCCGGCGGCGGTGTGCCGCACCCGACCTACGAGCAGGTCTGCACCGACCGCACCGGCCACGCGGAGGTGGTCGAGGTGACGTTCGACGACGAGGTCGTGCCGTACGAGCAGCTGCTCGCCGTGTTCTGGGCGGAGCACGACCCGACGCAGCTGAACCGCCAGGGTCCGGACGTGGGCACGCAGTACCGCTCAGTGATCTTCGTGCACGACGCGGAGCAGCGGGCCGCCGCCGAGGCGTCGCGCGCGCGTGTGCAGGAGCGCGTGAGCAGGCCGGTCGTCACGCAGATCGAGGATGCCCCGTCCTTCTGGGAGGCAGAGGACTACCACCAGCGCTACCTCGAGAAGCGCGGGCTCGCGAGCTGCACCGCGCGGCTCGCCGGCGTCTCGTAGCGGTTTCCGACGCGCCCGCCCCGGGCACCGGATGCCCCGGTGGCCGACGGCGAGATCCATCCGCAGATCCGCGTCTTCGTCCGCCCGTACGGAAGCCCGGTGCCGCTCGGGTTCTTCGCGTTCGGCGTCGGCATGTTCCTCTACGCCGCGCTCGACGTCGGCTGGGTGAAGCCGGACGAGCAGGCGACGGTCGGGCTGCTGCTCGCCAGCTTCGTGACGCCGCTGCAGCTGATCGCGACCGTGTTCGCGTTCCTCTGCCGCGACGGCGGCTCCGCGACCGCTCTCGGCGTGTTCGCGACGTCGTGGCTGGCCGGCGGGCTCGTGCTCCTGACGGGCAAGCCCGGCGTTCTCAGCCCCGCGTTCGGCAGCTACCTCGTCGCGTTCACCTGCGTGATCGTGATGCTCGGCGTCGCGTCTCTCGCGGGCAAGCCGCTGCTCTCGGCGTTCCTGCTCGTCTCGTCGTTCCGGGGCGTCCTCGGCGCCGTCTACGAGTTCGGCGGCGGTCACGGCTGGGACGTCGCGTCGGGGGCCGTCGCGCTCGCCGCCTTCGCGATCGCGTTGTACGGCGGCCTCGCGTTCCTGCTCGAGGACACGCTCGGCCGGACGGTGCTGCCGCTCGCGCGCCGCGCCGGCCCGCGCGAGGCGATCGAGGAGTCGCTGCCCGCGCAGCTCCGCGCGGTCGCCGACGAGGCCGGCGTCCGCCACACGCTCTGACCGAAGGGAGAGAGATGAGCACACCGCCGCCGCCCACGCCAACCCCGGATCCGCAGCCGGCTCCGGCGCCGCCCGACCCCGCACCGCCCGCGCCGTCCCCGGAGCCGTCGCCGCTGCCGCCCGACCCGAACCCGCCGACGATCTAGTGCGGCCTTCATGTCGTCGACCAAGAGGTGTCTGACACCGTCGGTGTCAGACACCTTCTGCGAGACGTTCAGCCAGGCGCGAGAGGCGGCGGCAGAACGCAGCACGACCGGCGGCACTACGCCGCTGCGGCGAGCTGGCCGCACGCCGCGGCGATGTCGCGGCCGCGCGTCAGCCGCACCGTCGCCGGCAGCCGCGCCACGTCGAGCACGCGCTTGAACGCGGCGATCGTCTCGCGCGACGAGCCGTCGTAGCGGCCCGTCGGGTTGTACGGGATCAGGTTGACCTTGAAGAGCGTCGGATCGAGCAGCGCGGCGAGCGAGCGCGCATGGTCGCGCGAGTCGTTGACGCCCGCGAGCAGCACGTACTCGACGAACACCTTCCGCCGCCGCAGCTCGACGTAGCGGCGGCATTCGGCGAGCACGTCCTCCAGCGGGTAGCGGTCGTTGACGGGCATCAGCTCGCTGCGCAGCGCGTCGGTCGGCGCGTGCAGCGAGAGCGCGAGGCGGATCGGCTCCTCGACCTCGTCGACGAAGCGCCGCAGGCCGGGCAGCCAGCCGACGGTCGAGATCGTCGTGCGGCGGTGGGTGACGCCGAGGTCGGGCAGGCGCCGCGCGGCCGCGACCACGGCCTCGAGGTTGAGCATCGGCTCGCCCATCCCCATGAAGACGACGTGGTCGATCGCCTCGCGCCGGCGGAAGTGGAGCGCCTGGTCGAGGATCTCCCACGCGCTCAGGTTGCGACGGAACCGCATCTGCCCGGTCGCGCAGAACGTGCACGTCAGCGGGCAGCCCGACTGCGACGAGAGGCAGACCGAGCGCCGGCCGTCGCGGTAGCGCATCAGCACGGCCTCCACCGGATGCCCGTCGCGGGTGCGGAAGAGGACCTTCATCGTCCCGTCGCGCGCGACCGCCTCGTGCGCGGCCACGAGCGACGAAAACGGCACGCGCTCCTCGAGCGCGGCGCGCGTCCGCGCGGGCACGTTCGTCATCTCCGCGTAGGAGGAAGCGCCGCGCGCGGCCCAGCTCCACACCTGGCCGACGCGATAGCCCGGCTCGCCCGCGAGCGCCTCGGCCACGAGGTCGAGGTCCACGGCACACACGGTAGCCTCAGGCTCGTGGAGCAGCGGGTCAGCCTGATCACCCTCGGTGTCGCCGACCTGGGACGCGCGCGGCGCTTCTACGAGGCGCTCGGCTGGCAGACCGGCGCCGCGCCGGACGACGACGTCGTCTTCTTCCAGGCGGGCGGGACGATCCTCGGCCTGTGGAGCCGGGAGGCGCTTGCGCGGGACAGCGTGGCGGAGGACTCGGGCGGCTGGGGCGGCATCACGCTCGCGCACAACGTCCGCTCGCCGGCCGAGGTCGACGCCGTCGTCGAGGAGGCGCGCGCCGCGGGGGCGGCGATCCGCCGCGAGCCCGCGGAGACCTTCTGGGGCGGCTACTCCGCCGCCTTCGCCGACCCCGACGGGCACGTGTGGGAGGTCGCGCACAACCCGCACTGGACGCTGGCCGCCGACGGCTCGGTGCAGCTCCCGTGATCGACCTCCGCTCCGACACGCAGACACGCCCGAGCGCGGGCATGCGGGCCGCGATGGCAGCGGCCGAGGTGGGGGACGAGCAGGAGCGCGAGGATCCGACCGTCAACGCGCTCGAGGAGCGCGTCGCCGCGCTGCTCGGGCAGGAGGAGGCGGTCTACCTCCCGACGGCGACGATGGCGAACGAGATCGCGCTCGCGATCCTCGGCCGCCGCGGATCGGAGCTCGTCGTCGAGGAGACGGCGCACATCGTGATCTCGGAGCTCGGCGGTGCCGCGTACCACTCCGGCCTGCAGACGCGGCCGCTGCAGGGCTACCGCGGCCGCCTGACGCCCGAGCAACTCCGGCGCACGGTGACGACCGGCCCCAGCCACCACGTCCCGCGCACGTCGATCGTCGCGCTCGAGAACACGCACAACAGCGCGGGCGGCGCCGTGTGGCCGTTCGAGGACCTCGTCGCGACCGTCGAGACGGCGCGCGAGCTCGGCGTGCACGTCCACCTCGACGGCGCGCGGCTGATGAACGCGGCCGTCGCGTCGGGTGTCGAGGCGGCGAGGATCGGCGGCCTCTTCGACACGGTGACGCTCTGCCTCTCGAAGGGGCTCGGCTGTCCGCTCGGCGCGCTCCTCGCCGGCTCGCACGAGCTGATGCGGCAGGCGCGCGTCGAGAAGCACCGCTTCGGCGGCGCCATGCGCCAGGCCGGCATCGTGGCGGCCGCGGGGATCTACGCGCTCGACCACAACGTCGAGCGGTTGGCCGACGACCACCGGCGGGCGAGACGGCTCGCCGACGGGTGGCACGCGGCCGGCCTGCCCGTCGATCCCGAGCTCGTCGAGACGAACTTCGTGCAGATGGACGTCGGCCGGCTCGGCCTGGAGCGGCGCGAGGCCGTCGCGCGCCTCAGGGAGGCGGGCCTCGGGATCTCCTCGACGATCCGGCCGGAGATCGTCCGCGCGGTTACCCACCTCGACGTCGACGACGAGCAAATCGAGCGGGCGATCGAGATCGCGCCGCGCGTCCTGGGCGCCGCCGTGCGCGCCTGAGACGCGTCAGGCGAGCGCGTACCAGACGATGACGAGGCCGTACAGGCCGATCAGGGCGAAGCCCTCCCAGCGGCGCGAGTGGCCGTCCCAGACGACGAGCGCGCCGAGCGCCGCCGCGGCGCCCATCGTCGCCACCTCGACAACGCGGAACGACAGCGGCAGTCCGCGCCCGACGAGCCACGACAGCAGCGCCACCGCCGGCGCCACGAAGACCGCCACCTGCATCGACGACGAGATCGCGATCTCGGTCGCGAGCTGGACGTTTCCGCGTCTCGCCACCACGACGGCGCCGCCGTGCTCGGCGGCGTTGCCGACGATCGCCACGATCACGACGGCGATGAAGAACTCGCCGAGGCCGACCGCGTGCCCGAACGCCTCGAGGGAGTGCACGAGCACCTCCGACACGAACGCCGTCGCGACCGTCGCCGCCGTCAGCCATGCGAGCGCGGTGCGCAGCGGCCACGCGCTCTCGTGCGGCTCCTCGCGCTCGGCGTCGCGGTGGAGCCGCAGGTTGTGGATCGTGATCACGAGGTACGCGCAGAGCAGGATCGCGGCGACCGGCAGCGTCACGAGGTAGAGCGAATGCCGGTCGCGGCTTCCGTGCCAGCCCGGCACGGAGGGAATCAGCAGCACGAGGACCGCCGCGAACACGGCGGCGAGCTGCAGCCGCAGCGAGCGGCGGTCGATGGTGCCGTCGCCGCCCGCGACCATCGCGGCGCCGAGCACGAGCAGGATGTTCGAGACGACGGAGCCGGTGATGGTGCCGCGCACCACGTTCGGCAGCCCGTTGTTCACCGCGAGCAGCGCGATGATCAGCTCGGGCGCGTTGCCGAAGCTCGCGTTCAGGAAGCCGCCGACGCCGGGGCCGGTGTGCTGCGCCGCGTGATCCGTCGCTTCCCCGATCAGCCACGCGAGCGGCACCAGCGCGAGCGCCGAGAGGACGAAGAGCGTCGTCGCACCCGCGTGGAACGCGTAGCGGGCGAGGAGCACGACGGGCGTCAGCGCAAGCGACGCCCAGAGGATCCGCCTCGCCACCTCGCTAGCGTAGATGTGCGCGGAGCTCGCTCGCGCAGATGTGCAAGGAGCGTGCCGCATGGGCATGAATACAGGCCAGGCGACATGCTCATCCGGAGACGACATCCCGACGCGGGCCCCGCCGTTTGTGCTAGCTGCCGCGATGCGCGGACTAGCGCCCTAGCAGGGAAAAGTCAAGTCTTGCGGCCGGCGGAAACGGCTCGGACAATGACGGCATGACACACGAGCAGACCGCCGCCGCGGCCGCGCTCCCGCTGCGTCCGCAGGACGAGATGGAGTGTCGCCGCTGCGACATCCACTGCGACAAGGTCGTCTATCCGGGTGCGTGCCTCGAGCACGCGTGCCCGTTCGTCTACTCCTACGAAGCGTGGGGCCACACGTACGTCGGCTGCATGCAGAAGGTGTACGAGGTGGAGATCGACCTCGACATGCTGCGCGCGGCCGAGCGGCGTGCGCCCGGGTTCGGCGCGATCCGCGCGCGGCGGCAGCCGCTGCCGATGTGCAAGGCGGAGGTGGAGGCGACGTACGCCTCGCGCGGCGACGACCTCGGCTGCGTCAACCCGGAGTTCTTCGAGCTGCCGGTCGGCCAGCCGACGTTCCGGGTCTTCGCCCGTCTCGCGGGCTGAGGACTACGGTCGCGCGAGCAGCGCGTCCTCGCGCCGTCGCCGCAGCGCCCGCACCGCGAACCAGACCAGCCCGAGCAGGACGAGCGCGGGAACGCCGAGCGCGAGCGCGTAGACGGCGCCGATCCCGATCCAGCGGAAGGCGACGCCGAGCCCGTGCAGCGGCCCGTGGCCGCGCCTGTGCGGCTGCGCCGCGGCACGCGTCGCGATCGCGAGGCGTATCGTGGCGAAGTGCGCGCTGCGGATCGTCGCCGCCCGCGCACGCTGCAGCGCGACCACACGCGCGGTGATCGCCGCGATCTGCTGCTCGACCGACGGTGTCTGCTGCTGCGCGCGGAGCGCGGCGAGCTGCCGCTGCAGACGTGCGATCGTGCGGTCGGTCGCGTCGATCCCCGGCTGCAGGTCCTGGACGTCCACCTGCTCGCCCGTGATCGTCCCGAGCTGCGAGAGACGCACGATCGCCTCCTGCACGTGCACCCGCGGCACCTTCAGCACGAGCGCGGCCGATCCGCTCGCTCCCGAGCTCGAGACGTGCACCGATGCCGCGTGCCCGCCGAGCGAGGCGGCGATCCGGAGCGCACGCTTGACGGCGTCGGAGACGTGGGTCGAGCTCGGCACGCGCAGCGAGAGCGACGCGCCGTAGCGCTGGACGCGGCCGGGCGACGCGGGAACCGCCTGCACCGCGCTCGGGGCCTCCTTCAGGGTCGGAGCGCGCACCGCCGCCTCGCCGTGCGCGACCAGCTTGCGGCCCGCCCCCTGGTGCGCAGGCCGCGTGAGAACGACGCCGGCGGCGGCGAGCGCCGCGGCAGCCGGGACGAGCACGGCGAGCCATCTGCGGTCAGGCCGGCGGCGAGGCCCGGCCGGCGCGGCCACCGCGAGCAGGCGCACGCGGTCGCGCAGCTCCGGAGGCGCTTCGACGCGCGCGGCCTGCAGCTCGGCGACGACGTCACGCGGCGACATGCAGGGCCTCCTCGAGCTTGCGCAGCGCGCGGTTCAGGCGCGTCGTGCAGTTGGTGGCCGAGATGCCGAGCACGCGGGCGGCCGTCGCCGCGTCGAGCTCGAGCAGCACCCGCAGCGCGACGACCTCGCGCTCGCCGGCGGTGAGCGAGCGCAGCGCGCGCTCGAGCTCGGGCGACAGCCCCTCCGCGAGCGGCTCGTCGACGCGCTCGGCGACGGCGGCGAGCTGCTCGCGCCGGGCGCGGCGGCGCTCGGAGCGGAAGTGGTCGAGGGCGACCGTGCGCGCGAGCTGGCAGAGCCAGGTGCGGGCCGAGCCGCGTTTCGGGTCGAACCGGTGCCACAGCCGGAGCGCCCGCTCGAACGTCTCCGCCGCGAGGTCCTCCGCAGCCCCGCGGTCGCCGGTGAACCAGGCGAGGTAGCCGTAGACGTCGTCGAGGTGCGCCTCGGCGGCCTGCGCGAACGTCGTCACGTCCGCCATACGCCGCCGGGCCGATCTCGCGTCACACGCTCATTGTCGGCAAACTCGCGTCCTTAGTTCACGAAGTGAACTAAGGACGTGCATTTGTCCAGCGCGCGTGCAGCTCGCGCAGCTTCCGGACCTCGTTCGCGTCCGGGCCGTGCTTGTCGAGGCCCGGCGTCTCGAGGTAGGCGCCGAGGCCCTGGAACGCGGGATGGGCGAGGAAGGCGCCGAGCCCCTCGCCCATCAGTCCCTCGCCGATGTTCGCGTGGCGGTCGCGGTTCGAGCCGAGCGGCGCGGCGCTGTCGTTGACGTGCAGCGCGCGCAGCCGGTCGAGGCCGACGGCGGCGTCGACCTCGTGCACGAGCCCGTCGACCACCTGCGGGTCGGTCACGTCGTGGCCGGAGACGTAGAGGTGGCAGGAGTCGAGGCAGACGCCGAGCCGCGGATGACCGTCGAGGCGGTCGAGCAGCGTCGCCAGCTCGTCGAGCGACCGGCCGATCGTGCCGCCGGCGCCCGCGGAGTTCTCCATGCAGAGCCACGTGTCCCCGCGGCAGCGGTCGAGGATCCGCTCGAGCGCGCCGCACGTCCGCGCGAGCCCGGCGTCGAAGCCGGCGCCGAGGTGCGAGCCGACGTGGAAGATCACCGCGTCCGCCTCGATCGCGCAGGCGGCGTCGACCGTCGCCTGCATCGTGGAGATCGACTTCTCGTAGATCTCGTCGTCGGGCGCGGCGAGGTTGACGAGGTAGAGCGCGTGGCAGACGACGCCGCCGACCCCGACCTCGGCGCGGCGCGACTTGAAGCGCTCCACGCTCTCCGGCTTGTGGTTCGTCGGGCGCCACATCCGCGGCGACTGCGTGAACACCTGCACGCAATCGCCGCCGATCGCCTCGATCCGGTCGATCGCGGTGTGGATGCCGCCGGCCGAGGACACGTGCGCGCCGAAGAGCAAAGCCGACCTACCATAGTGAGCCGATGTCGGTCCGCGTCCGCATGGCCCCGAGCCCCACGGGCTTCCTGCACATCGGCAGCGTGCGAACGTTCCTCTTCAACTGGCTGTTCGCGCGCCGGCAGGGAGGCGAGTGCCTGCTGCGGATCGAGAACACGGACACGAGCCGCGAGGTGGCGGAGGCGGTCGAGCAGATCCAGCGGTCGCTGCTCTGGGTGGGCATCGACTGGGACGGGCCCGTCACGTTCCAGCTCGAGACGGCCGACCGCGCGCGCGAGCTCGCGCAGGAGCTGCTCGCGAAGGGACACGCGTACGAGGACGAGGGCGCGATCCGCTTCCGCCAGCCGAAGGAGGGGGTCGTGTGGTGGGACGACGCCGTCCGCGGCCGCATCGAGTTCAGGAACGAGCTGCTGCCCGATCTCGTGATCGTGCGCTCCGACGGACGCCCGACGTACAACTTCGTCTCGCCGGTCGACGACATCCAGGACCGCATCACGCACGTGATCCGCGGCGAGGACCACGTGTCGAACACGCCGTCGCAGATCAACATCCTGCGCGCGCTCGGAGCCGACCTGCCGGTCTACGCGCACATCCCGAACATCAACGGCAACGACGGACGGAAGCTCTCGAAGCGGCGGGGCGACGTCTCGGTCGACTGGTTCCGCGAGGAGGGCTACTACCCGCCCGCGCTGCTCAACTTCCTCGCGCTCCTCGGTTGGAGCTACGACGACCACACGACGATCATGTCGCGGCACGAGCTGGTCGAGCGCTTCTCGCTGGAGCGCGTCGTTCCGAGCCCGGCGGTGTTCGACTACCAGAAGCTCGACTGGATGAACGGCGTCTACCTGCGTGGGCTGCAGCCCGACGAGTACGCGCACGACCTGTGCCGCTGGCTGGACGAGCGCGGGATCGACTGGCCGCGCGAGACCGTGCATGCGACGGCGCCGCTGGTGCAGGAGAAGATCGAGAAGTTCTCGCAGTACCCGGACTTCGTGCGCTTCCTGTTCGAGCCCGTGTCGCCCGACGGCGCCGACCCGGCGATCTGCCGCGCCGCCCACGACCGGCTGGCCGCGGTCGACCACTGGGACGCCGCGACGATCGAGGAGACGCTTCGGGCGCTCGCAGACGAGCTCGGTCAGAAGCCGCGCCAGGCGTTCCAGCCGGTCCGCCTCGCCGTGACCGGCTCGAAGGTCTCGCCGGGGCTCTTCGAGAGCCTCGAGCTGCTCGGCCGCGACGAGTCGCTCGCCCGGCTCGCTACCGCAGCTGCCGCGGCGGCCTGAGCGGCTTTCCCGGCCCGAGCGGATCGAGCGCGCGCTGGAAGGTCCGCCACGCGCGGAGGCGGAAGCGGAGCGTGGGGCGCGGGAGGCGCGGCTCGTCGCCTGCCATGGTGGAGTCCCGGGCCCCCTCGGACTGGGCGGGACGGCGTGGCATTTACAAAAAGGAAACGAACTCCCGCGCCCGCCGGGTACGCGGGAACCGCGGGCTTTACGGGCGGTACGAGACGATCGCGCCGCAGACCGCGACCAGGCCGGCCGCCCAGAGCGGCCAGAAGGCGAGCGCCGCGCCTCCGGCGAACGCGCCCGCACCGGCGAGCGCGAGCAGGAACGCCGCGAGCGCCCGCAGGTCGTGGTCGTGGGGAGCCGCCTGGAGCGGCGGCCGCGCGGGCGCGGGGGTCGCGAGCCGGAGCCGCGCCAGGCGCACGCGGAACAGCGCGCCGCGCCACTCGTGCAGCAGCGGCCGGAGCCCGTCCGCGCCGACGGCGGCGACGGCTTCCGCGACCTCCGCCGTCGCGTCGCGCGCGCACGCGAGCGCGTCGGCGAGCTCGGCGTGGGCGCTCTCCTGTCCGCGCGGCGGCTCGAGCCCGTACACGTGCTCGCTGCCGAGGTGCAGGTGGTACTGAAGGTGACAGAGCGTGTCGACGAGCTCGCGCTCGCCGAGCGCCTCCGGCTCGGCCGCGACGGCGTCGAGCCGGGCCAGCGCTCGTTGCACGCCCGGCCACAGCTCGCCCAGCGCCTGGGCGTACCGCTGCCCCGTGCCGGTCGACGGCGCCACCACCGCGATCGTATCGACTAGCCTCGGGCCCGCATGACGGGAAGCAACGCCACCGTGCTCGTCGTCGACGACGACCCGAGCTTGCGCACCCTCTCGCGCGTCCTGCTCGAGCTCGAGGGCTTCTCGGTCCGCGAGGCGGCCTCGCTGGAGGAGGCGGAGTCGGCGCTCGCCGAGGAGCGGCCGGCGGTCGTCCTGCTCGACGTGCACCTCGGCTCGGCGGCCAGCGACCCGCTGTTCGACCGCCTGCGCGCGGACGGGATCCCGGTCGCGGCCGTCACCGGCTCGGCCGACACGGCGGGTTACGCGGGCCGCGCCGACGCAACGCTGATGAAGCCGTTCGAGCCGGCGGCTCTCGTCGGCCTCGCGCGGCGGCTCGCGGGTAGAGTCGACGACGCGTGACCACTGCCTCCGTTCTCTCGCCGTCGGAGTTCTCGGAGCGGCTGCGCCGGTACCTGATCGAGCGCTCCGAGGAGGGTCGCGCGGTGCGCGTGGGGGAGAAGGAGGTCTCCGAGCAGGCGGAGATCGTCCGCCGCTACGCCGACCTCTTCAGCCGGGAGCAGCTCGACGCGCTCCGCGAGCGCGAGGAGGCGGCGGAGGGCGACGAGCGCGAGCTCCTCTACCGGCTGCGGAAGACCTGCGAGGGCGGCCTGGTCGCCGCCGAGACGGCCGAGCAGGAGGACGAGCTCGAGAACCGCCTGCTTGCGACCCGCGTCGACTTCCGCGGCGAGGAGCTGCCGCTTCGCACCGCGCAGGCGCGGCTCGCGGTGCTCGCCGACTACGACGCGCGCGAGGAGCTCGGCCGGCTGCAGGCCGACGCGAGCGCGTCGTTCAACGACGACCGGCGCGCGCTGCTCGCCGTCGTCGAGCGTCTCTCGGCCGAGTACTCCGGAATCGCGGACGCCGTCGAGCGAAACGAGGAGGAGAAGGCGATCTCGCTGCGCGAGCTCTCGCGGGCGCTGCACGAGGCGAGCGGGGCTGCGGCGGACGCGTACGGCCGCCTCCGCGAGCGCTGGTTCGCGAAGCTGCTCGGCGAGGGGCACCCGGCGGTCCCGGCGAGCTACCACACGGCCTACATGCGCCGCCTGTCGCCGCTCGAGGCGACGTACACGAAGGAGCGCGCGACCGAGGTGTGCCTCGCGAGCCTGCGCGAGCTCGGCTTCGACCTCGAGGCGCAGCCGAACATCAAGCTCGACCTGGAGGACCGGCCGCAGAAGAGCCCGCGCGCCTGCGTGATCGCGAGCGACCCGCCGCAGGTCGTGCACCTGATCACGCGCGCCCAGGGCGGCCTGCACGACTACCAGGCGTTCCTGCACGAGGCCGGCCACGCGCTGCACTACGGCGGCTGCGACCCCTCGCTGCCGTACGCGTTCCGGCGCATCTCGCGCGACCACGCGCTCACGGAGATCTACTCGTACATCGTCGAGGCGATCTCCACGGAGCCCGAGTGGCACGAGCGCCACTTCGGCCTCTCGCCGGCCGAGGCCGCGGAGAACGCCGAAGCGACGACGTTCCTCGAGGCGCTGCTCTTCCGCCGCTACGAGGCGAAGCTGCGCTTCGAGCTCGAGTTCTGGACGCGGTTCGCCGACGACGGCGGCACGCCCGCCGGCTACGCCGAGCACCTCACCGAGGCGACCGGCGTCGCCTACCGCAGCGACGCCTTCCTCGCCGACATGGACGCGGGCTTCTACTCGGCGGACTACCTGCGCGCGTGGGTGAGGTCGGCGCAGCTGAAGGAGCGGCTCCGCGCCGACGTGGGCGGCGACTGGTGGCGCAGCCCGAAGACCGGCGAGCTGCTGCGCGAGCTGTTCCGCGAGGGCGTGAAGCCGTCGAGCGAGGAGATCGCCGGCCGTCTCGGCTTCGACCCGCTCGACATGCGGCCGCTGCTGCGCGATCTCACCGCCGCCGCTTCCGCTTCCTGATCTCGTCGCGCAGCAGGCTGTCGACGACGACGCCGAAGAGGAACGAGACGGCGCTGTAGTAGAGGTACGCGAGCAGGACGACGAGGACGGCGAGCACGCCGTACAGCGACGTGTAGGAGACGACGCTGACGTAGCCGGAGAAGAGCGCGGTGGCGCCGATCCAGGACGCCGTCGAGAGCAGCGCGCCGACGCTGACCCACTCGAGATCGAGTCGCTTCGCCGGGGCCAGCCGCACGATCGCCCCGATCGCGAGCAGCACCAGCGCGACCGTCAACGCCCAGCGGCCGAGGAAGAGCAGCACCGCGACGACGACCTCGTGCGGATGCACGAGCCGCCCGCCGAGGCTGAGGGCGATCGCGCCGTACACGCACACGATCACGATCACGGCGACGACGAACGACGTGACCATGCGATTCGGGAACGTGCGCGTCTCCTCGGCGCGGTAGATCCGGTTCAGCGGTACGAACATCGCGCGGATCGAGCCGGAGATGCCCCAGACCGTGACGGCGAGCCCCGCCGTCGTCCAGTAGTAGCGCTCGCTCGACATCATGCGGCGCGCCGTGCGGTCGACGACGCGGAACGCGTCCGGCGACATGTCGCGGCGCAGGTGCGGCGCGACGTGGCGGATGTAGACGTCCTCCTGCCCGAGCAGCCCGAGCGCGCCGAGTCCGAGCATGATCAGCGGCACCACCGCGTACAGCACCTGGAACGCGATCGAGCTCGCGTAGCTGAGCAGGTCGTTCGTGTTGAAGACGACGTGGACGCGGTACATCCCCGCCCACGCTCGGCGCCAGGTCAGTCGGCGGAGATCGAGGACGGCGAGCTCAGCGCGCACACGCCTCCTGCGCCAGCCGCGAGAGCGCGTTCTCGAGCGTCGAGCGCGCGTCGTCCTCCTCGCTTCGCGACTCCCGAAGCGGCTCCACCGCCTCGCCCTTGTCGAACGCGGCGCCGAGCTCGAGGACCGCCGTGTAGAGCGCGAGCTCGAGATGTTCGGTCCGCAGCGCCGCCTGCGCGTGGAACACGTCTGCGAGAGCGGGCGCCGAGAGCTTCGACGACAGCTCCTCGTGCTCGGACACCGCCGCCTCGAACGCGCTGCAGCGGTTCGCCGAGGGCGCGATCTCCATCCGGCGGAAGGCGGTCTCCGCGCGCTCGACGTGCGCGCGCGTCTGCTCGAGGTGGTGCTCGAGGCTCGAGCGCAGCTCGTCGTCGCGCACGGACAGAGCGAGCGAGGAGAGCACGTCGCCCGCGAGTCGCCGCTCGACGTACAGGAGCTCGCCGAGCAGCTGGACGAGCAGGTCGCGCGGATTGGAGAGCTGCGGCGGCATCTAGCCGGAACCCGCCCGGTCGAAAGGCGCGAACCTGGTTCGTCTCCGACGAACCAGGTTCGGGAGTTCGAACCTGCGATGCGGCGGCATCTGGCCGGAACCCGCCCGGTCGAAAGGCGCGAACCTGGTTCGTCTCCGACGAACCAGGTTCGGGAGTTGGAACCTGCGATGCGGCGGCATCTATGCAGCCACCGCCGTCGTCTTCTTCTGCGCGAGCAGTCGCGCGGCGCGGTCGGCGAGCGCCATGATCACGAGCGCCGGGTTCGCCGAGCCCTGCGTCGGCATCGTCGAGCCGTCGACGACGAACGCGTTCGGGACGTCCCAGATGCGGTGGTTCGCGTCGACGACCGACTCCTCCGGCGAGGCGCCCATGCGGCAGCCGCCGACGAGGTGCGCGTAGCGGTCGATCGTGAGCGTGTCCTGCGCGCCGGCGCCCTCCCAGATCTCGTCGAGGATCCTCTTGCCGTACGCCATCAGCGCCTTGTCGTTGTCGCAGAGGTTGTAGTTGAAGTGCGCGACGGGGATGCCGTTGCCGTCGACCTCGTCCGCGAGCTGGACGCGGTTCTCGGGCTGGGGAAGCAGCTCGCCGAGCAGCCCGAGCACCGTCCAGTGGTTGTAGTCGCGCATGTACTCGCGCAGCGACTGGCCCCAGTGCCCCTCGGCCATGACGTGCTCCGCCCAGCCGATCGGGAGCGGCGAGATCGTCTGGATCGAGAAGCCGCGCGCGAAGCCGCGCCGCTCGTCGGTCTCGTAGAACTGCTCCGAGGAGATCTCGGGCGGCGGTGCCTTGTACATCCGCAGCAGCTCGGGGAAGCGCGCCGCCGTCTGCGACGCTCCCTGCACCATCACGTAGCGGCCGACCTGGTCGGTGTTGTTGCCGAGCCCGTTCGGGTGCCGCTTCGACGCCGACAGCAGCAGGAGCCGCGGCGTCTCGATCGCGTAGCCGCAGATCGCGACCGCCTCGGCGCGCTGTCGCCGCTCCCGGCCGTCCTGGAGGTAGACGACGCCGGTCGCCTTGCCGCTCGCGTCGTCGAGCTCGACGCGCGTCACCATGCAGTCGGCGCGGATCTCGCAGCCGTGCTCGATCGCGTCGGGGAAGTGGGTGATCAGCGGCGACGCCTTCGCGTTGACCTTGCAGCCCTCGAGGCAGAAGCCGCGGTAGATGCAGTGCGGGCGGTTGCCGAAGCTGCCGTTCGTGATCGCGACCGGGCCGACCTTCATCTCGATCCCGTAGCTGCGTGCGCCGCGCCACGCCTCGAGCGCGGCGCCGGCGACGGGGTGCGGGCCGTGCGGGTAGCCGTGCGGGTCGCCCCAGGGCCAGAACTCGCCCGCGACGGGCAGCTCGAGCTCGACCCGCTCGAACGACGGCTTCAGGTCCCAGTAGGTGATCGGCCAGTCGGCGCCGACGCCGTCGCGTGTCTTCGTCTCGAAGTCGGACGGGTGCAGGCGCGGCACGTAGCCGGCGAAGTGGGTCATCGAGCCGCCGACGCCGACGCCGGAGTTGTTCTTGCCCATCTCGATCGGGTCGTTGCCCGAGACGATGCGCTTGTCGGTCCAGTAGAGGCCGCTGGAGCCGCGCTCGTCGCTCACCCAGTCGCGGTCGGGGTCCCAGAACGGCCCCTTCTCGAGCACGACGATGCGCCAGCCGGCGCGCGCGAGCCGCTGCGCGAGCACGCCGCCGCCCGCGCCGGCGCCGACGACGACCAGGTCGACCGGGTCCTCGTCGCGGTAGTGAGCCATCCGGCCGAGGTTCTGCAGCCCGCGCTTGTGCTGGTCGAGCAGGAACGGCGAGTCGTTGTCGCTCGGCATCGCGAGCGACCCCTTGCGAAGCGCGAGCGGCATCAGTCGAGGCCGCGCTCGCTCACATCGCGGACGGGATCGACCTGCACCGTCTCCTTGCCCTCCCAGTGCTCGCGCTCGCCGAGGTCGGGGCTGCCGAAGGCCGCGTAGCCGCGCGGGTACGCAGGCCCGCCGAAGCCGATCTCGTTCCACGCCCACGGATGCCCGTAGAAGGCCTGCGCGACGTAGCGCATCACCACCGAGAAGGCGCGCGAGACGTTGAGCGTGTCCCACGTGCCGCCGTGCAGCTCGCCCTTCGAGAAGCGGTGGACGATGCCGACCTGCGCCTCGACCGGCGCGTCCGCGAACGAGTCGAACGTCTGCCGCCTCGCCTCCTCGTCGAGCCCCCGCACGACGCGCCGCCACACCTCGTCGTCGTCGGGAAGGTCGAAGTACTGCCAGCCGTCGCGCTTCCCCTGCGCCAGCTTCTCGTCGATGTACGCGAGGACGGGGATGCGCGGCTCGGAGTCCTGGGCGGTCGCCACGTCGCAGAACGCGCGCAGCGTCCGGGCCTCCGCCGCGTCGAAGAAGGTGATCTCCGGGACGTTCTCGACGCGGTCGAGCACGACATGCCGCGTCGTCTCGTCCCAGTGGTCCGTCTCCTGGAGGACGTCGTAGTCGGGGTAGCGGCCGACCATCTGCGGCGTCGTGCCGCGTCGCTGCCGCGGGAGGTTCTGCGGGTCGGCTTTCGCCTGCTCCAGGCTCATCCGCGCTCCCGCTTGGCGATCGCCGCCGCCATCCCGAGGCCCCCGACGAGGCAGAGGGAGCCGGGCGCGAGGAGCGGCGGGCCCATCACGAGGTTGTAGTGCGCCTCGCGGAAGCCCCCGGGCCGCTTCCGTACGCCTTGGAGGTGCGTGACGATGCCGACGAGGCCGTCCAGCAGGTACAGCGCGGAGACCGCCGGAAGCGCCGTCCGCGCCGCCTTCTCGGAGACGACGCCCGCGAGGCCCGCCGCCGTCAGCGGCGGCGTGAGGAGCAGCGGCGTCCACATCCACTTGTCGCCGAACGAGGCCTTGTAGTGCTCGAAGTAGATCTCGGCGCCGAGCGCGGGGGCGGAGAGCGCCGTCGTGACGGCGAGCAGCTTCTGCACGCGCCCGTCGCGGATGTTCCGGAGCAGCTTGCCGATCATGCCGCCCACCTCTCTGCCTCGGCGCGCTTCAGCTCGAGGCCGTTGCCGGCGCGCGAACGGTCGGGGACGAGCTCGCCGCCCTCGGGCGAGAGCACGCCGTCGAAGAGCATCGACTCGATGCGCGTGTGGTCGTGGAAGTACTCGAGGTGGCGCAGCCGGTCGACGGCGCAGAGCGCGTGGGCCGAGAGCTGCGGCGCGCAGTGCCCGGAGACGTCGATGCCGTGGATGCTCGCCAGGCCGTTCACGCGCAGGAGCCCGGTGATGCCGCCGCAGCGGGTGACGTCGGCCTGCAGGCAGTCGACGCAGCCGAGCAGGTTGCGGAAGTCGGCCGGGACGTACGCGTACTCGCCGGCGGCGACGTCGACGGGCGTCTGCTCGCGCACGAGGCGCAGCCCCGCGAAGTCCGCCGACGAGACCGGCTCCTCGAACCAGCGCACGTCCCACTCGGCCGCGTAGCGGCGTCCCCAGCGGACGGCTTCCTTGCCCGTGAACGCGCCGTTCGCGTCCACGTACAGCTCGACGTCGTCGCCGATCGCCTCGCGTGCGGCGTCGAGGCGCTTCGGGTCCTCCGCCGGGTTGCGACCCAGCTTCATCTTCACGCGCGGGATGCCCTCCGATGCCCAGCCGCCGAGCTGCTCGCGCAGCCGCTCGAGGCTGTACGAGCAGAAGCCGCCGCTGCCGTAGATCGGCACGCGGTCGTGGGCCGGCGGCAGCAGCGCGACGAGGGGCACGTCGTGCAGGCGCGCGCGCAGGTCCCAGAGGGCGAGGTCGACGGCCGACAGGGCGCACCACGCGATCCCCGGCCGGCCGATGTTCCGAAGCTGGGCGCCCGCCTCGAGCCACAGCGCGGCGACGTCGTCGGGCGAGCGGCCGCGCACGACGTCGGCGATCTTCGCCGAGATCACGCTCGCGGCCGCCTCGGAGGCGTACGTCCACCCGAGGCCGGTCGTGTCCCCGGACCGCGCCTCGACGATCACGATCGTCGTCCAGTCCCACTCGAGTGTCCCGTCCGACTCCGGCTCGTCGGTCGGGATCGTCAGGCAGGAGACGTCGAGCCGGGTGACGCTCACCGGCCCGGCAGGAACTCGAGCACCTTCTGCTTGAACGACTCGCTGATCATCTCGCGCGCGTTCGGGTCGCGGTAGCGCAGCGCGGACATGAACGAGCGCGCCTGCTCCAGCGTGATGTGCGGCGGCAGCGGCGGCACCTCCGGGTCGACGACCGCGTCGATCACGAACGGCCGGTCGGCGGAGAACGCCTCGTCCCACGCCGCGTCGATGCGGTCCGGCGTCTCCACCCGCACCCCGTCGAGGCCGATCAGCTTCGCGTAGTCCGCGTAGCGAACCTCCGGGATGTTCTGCGTGATCGGGTTCTTCGGATCGCCCGCCATCGCGCGCTCCTCCCAGGTGACCTGGTTCAGGTCCTGGTTATTGAGCACGAGCACGACCATCCTCGGGTCGCTCCAGCGCTCGTAGTACTTCGCCGCGGTGATCAGCTCGGCCATCCCGTTCATCTGCATCGCCCCGTCGCCGACGAGCGCGACCGCGGGACGGTTCGGATGCGCGAACTTCGCGGCGATCGCGTACGGGACGCCCGGCCCCATCGTCGCGAGCGTGCCGGAAAGCGACGCCATGTGCGACGGCTTGAGCTTCACGTCCCGCGCGTACCAGTTGGCGGACGAGCCCGAATCGGAGCTGACGATCGCGTTCTCGGGCAGGTAGCGGTTCAGCTCCCAGAAGAGCCGCTGCGGGTTGATCGGGTCCGCGTCCTGCATCGCGCGGTCCTCCATCAGCTTCCACCACTGCTCGATCCCCGACTCGATCTCCTCGCGCCAGGAGCGGTCCGACTTGTGCTGGAGCAGCGGCAGCAGCTCCTCCAGCGTCGCCTTCGCGTCGCCGATCAGGCCGATCTCCATCGGGTAGCGGATGTTCAGCATGCGGCCGTCGATGTCGATCTGCACGCCGCGCGCCTTGCCCTCCTCCGGCAGGAACTCGGAGTAGGGGAACGACGACCCGACCATCAGGAGCGTGTCGCAGCCCATCATCAGGTCCCAGCTCGGCTTCGTGCCGAGCAGGCCGATCGACCCGGTGACGAACGGGAGGGTGTCATCGAGCGCGGCCTTGCCGAGCAGCGCCTTCGCGACGCCCGCGCCGAGCTTGTCGGCGACCGCCTCGACCTGCTCGTGCGCGCCGATCGCGCCCTGGCCGACGAGGATCGCGACCTTGCTGCCCGCGTTCAGGATCTCCGCGGCGCGGTTCAGGTCTTCGTCTCGGGGCACGATGCGCGGCCTGTTCCAGCCGGGAGAGGAGTGGATCGTGCCGTGCTCGTGCGGCGGGTCCGGCTCGGCGGGCATCTCCGCCAGGTCGTTCGGGACGATCAGGCATGTGACCGTGCGCTGGTCGAGCGCGATCCGGTGCGCACGGTCGACGAGATGCCGGATCTGCGCCGGCTCGTACGCCATCTGGCAGAACTCCGGCGCGACGTCCTTGAACAGGACGGGCAGGTCGACCTCCTGCTGGTAGTTGCCGCCCATCGCCATCCGCGACTGCTGGCCGACGATCGCCAGCACCGGCTTGTGGTCGAGCTTCGCGTCGTAGAGGCCGTTCAGCAGGTGGATCGCGCCGGGGCCGGAGGTGGCGAGGCAGACGCCCACCTCGCCGGTCCACTTCGCGTGCCCGCACGCCATGAACGCGGCCATCTCCTCGTGCCGCACCTGCACGAACTCGATCTTCTCGCGCTGCCGGTCGAGCGCCCCGACGATGGCGTTGATCCCGTCGCCGGGGTAGCCGTAGATGCGCCGCACGCCGTTCGCGTGCAGCCGTTCGAGCAGGAAGTCTGCGGTCCTCTGGCTCATGTGTCCTCCGGTTGTCTCAGCGGTCGCGTTCGCGTCGCTCGTCAGGCGAAAGCTGCTCCTGCGGTGCGCCGCCGGGGGCGGCCATCGCGACCCCCTCGGCCTGCACGACGTCGCGCGGGTCGGCGACCCGGTAGCGCTCGTCCTGCAGGCCGCCGCGCGGGTCGCCGGCGCGCTCGAGCGCGGCCGGGTCACCCTGCTGCTTCGCGGCGCGACGCTTCTCGGCGCGCCTCCAGCGTCCGAACATGGGTGTTCGTTACCCGCGGCCGCGCGCTTCAACCATGCTGCGTCGAGGCGTGTCGCCACGGCGCCGCTCGGCTACACTGGCGCGTCGACGAGGCCCATTCGTCTAGTGGCCTAGGACACCGCCCTCTCACGGCGGCGGCACGGGTTCGAATCCCGTATGGGCCTTCTTCCCTCCCTCCGGTGAGCCGTTTTTGGCTTAAACCTGTTTTGGGATGACGTGACGGGGTGACGGCGACCACCTCGCGCGCGCGTCGCGTGCCCCTCGGGTGCCCACCCTCGAGTGAGCAGCAAGCGTGATGGACACCACCCGCGCGGATGTTCGACGTCGACATGACCGGCGCGCGGAAGGCCATGCTAAGAACATGGGTCGCACGAAGGGCCACGTCTCAACAGGCGATCAAGAAACGGTCATAAACGCCGAAGGTGCCCGGTAACCCAGGGCACACACCCCTGGAAGGGCTCATCCGTTCGAGCCGTGTTCCAGACGGCGACGTCGCGACGGCTCCGTCTGCAGGACGTCCTACCATCGCTTCGATGAAATCGTTCAGCGAGTATGTGGATGATCTTGCTGCGCTCCTTCGCAGCGATGCGAGGGGGGAGAGCGTCACTGCTGCGTTAGACGGTGCGGTCTCGCGTGAGCTTCGTGCGCGCGTCACGCTGCAAGCACGTCGCGACCAGGGCGCGTTCTTTACGGGGCAGGCGCTCTCCACGAGCGTGGTTCAGGCTGCACTTGTCCAAGATCGACCAATCGCGGATCCGGCGGTCGGTGCGGGCGATCTCCTGCTCGCCGCGGCCAACCATTTGCCGCTCGCGGAATCAGTCGCTGCAACGTTGGAGCGGTGGGGACGACGGCTCCACGGAGCCGATCTCGAGGAGGCGTACGTCCGCGCTACCCGGATTCGCCTCGCGCTGCTCGCGGTGCACCGCCTCGGAGCACGGACGTATCTTCGCGAGGACAGGCTGGCCGAGTTGCTGCCGAACATCGTCGTCGGTGATGGACAGAGCCGTGCTATCCCGAAGCGTTCGCTGGTCCTGCTCAATCCTCCATACGGATCAACGGCCGCGCCGAACGGACTAGGTTGGGCGGCCGGCCGCGTCAGTCGCGCGGCGGTGTTCACGGCGGCCATCATCGAGCAAGCGCCCGATGGCGCAGCGCTCGCGGCCATCCTTCCGGATGTACTTCGCAGCGGTACTCACTACAAGCGCTGGCGTGCACACGTGGAGCGACGTCTGCGGATCCAGACGGTGGATGCGGTCGGGCAATTCGACACGTGGGCCGACGTGGATGTGTTCGTCCTGCGCGGCGCGGTCGTCAAAGAAGGCACGTTCTCGGCCGACGCGGCCCCGTGGTCGTTCGAGAAGTCCGACACGACGGTGGCGGACGCATTCGACGTGAACGTTGGCGCGGTCGTGCCACATCGCGATCCGGAGAACGGTCCGGTTGTGCGGTACCTGACCGTGCACGATCTTCCGTTCGGGAGTCGCATCGAGGCGGACACGCTGACGAAGCGGCGCTTCGCCGGTCGCCTCTTCGAGCCGCCGTTCCTCGCGGTTCGGCGTACGTCTCGACCTGGACAGCAGATCCACCGCGCCGTCGGAACCATCGTTGCCGGTGATGGCCCCGTGGCGGTTGAGAACCACGTGCTCGTATGCACTCCGAAGGACGGGACCATCGCGTCATGCAAGGCGTTGCAGACGGTGCTGCACTCGGACGCGACGGACACGTGGCTGGACGAGCGCATCCGGTGCCGCCACCTGACGGTCGGCGCCGTACGGGACGTGCCGTGGCAGGGGCGCGCGTAGCGCCCCAGCCACGGCCAGGCTAGGATTTTTCGTCCCTACGCCGCGACGTTGTCGCTGGACTTGTCGCGGATGGAGCCGAGCTTCGATCCGAGCGACCGCTTCACGGCGTTGGCGACGTGGTACCGCTGCATGACCGCCGCGGTCAGCGCCTCCTCGGAGAGCGCGGCCTCGACGTCGCGCGGCGACCACTCCTTCTCGCCCTGCAACGCCTGGCACCCGATGACCGTCTCGACCAGCGCCTGCTCGAACCACTCGCGGACGACCTCGGTGACAACGGCGTTGCCGGACTCGACGCCGTACTGACCGCAGAAGTAGTCGGCCATGTCGGTGTAGACGCGGAAGTCGCCGTTAGCCTGAATGAGGTTGTCGGCGCCGACGTACTGCGCCGCGCGGTCGTCCAGGAAGCCCGGCGTCCGCAGACCGTTCTCGATAGTGACCCATTTCACGCGCGGGAGGTCTTGCTGCGGCGGTTCGACATCCTCCGCCGGAAGTCCCTGATCCGCGAGCATCGCGGCGAGGAGCCGCCCGGTGGTGTCCTGCTTCTTGCGCGGCGTACCGGCTGCGCCTGAGTCCTCGCCGCGTCCAGGGCGACCCGGCTTCGGCCGTTCAATCACGGGATCCTCAACGGTCCGGGGGCCTTCGGGCCGAAGGCGGTAGCGCGACAAGCGGAAGAGCTTGTTGTAGTGCTTGAGCCGCTCTGCGATCGCCTCGTGGTGGTCAACCCCGGACGCGCCTGCGATCACCGCATCGATGTGGTCGCGGATCTCCTGTGGCATTCGCTCGCGGAACTCGGCGGCCCAGTCGGCGTACGGCAGCGGCTCGCCGTTGCGGAGCAGCTGCGACCGGGCGGTGTTGGACGTGATCCGCGCCGTGCTGCCGTTCGACGGCTCCAGGTAGAGGACGACGCGCTCGTAGCCAAAAATGACGCCAAACTGCTGGAGCCGCGCGACGCCCGAGCGCTGGACGCGCATTTCGTACAGCTCGTCCTGGTACAGCGTCGCGAAGTGGCCGGTGTTGACGAGCTCCGACGCGTTGCGGCGCTTGTCGTCGTCGTTGAGGATCCACCAGTGGATGCGGCACTCGCTGAGGTCCACGACGCCGCTGTGGTCGGAGAACCGGTCGAGGAACTCGCCCTCGCCGCGGACGGTCCGCTTGAGGTTCCGTTTCTCGCTCGGATCGGCGTCCCAGCCCTCACGCGCCTTGACCTCGACGCCCTCGGGGAACCGGAAGTAGCGACCGTTGAGGTAGCGCGAGATCCAGCGCGACTCCGTGGGCACCGGAACCGGCGGCTCCATCGTGTTGTGCTCCTCGGAGGTGCCGAGCAGGATGACCTTCGTCCCGTGGTTCCTGATCTCCTCGGGCTTGCCGTTGTCGCCGATGGGCTGCCAGTAGCCCCACGAACCGTCGGGGCGCTGGAAGTGACGCATCCCGTACTTGTTCGAAACCGGATCGCGCCAGAGCTGCACCATCGCGCCCTGGCCGTTCTTCCACGACTGGTAGATGAGACCCTGGGGGTTGCGCGTCGCGGCGGCGACCTTGGCGCCGACGCCGAAGTTGCCTTCGATGGACTGGTTCCGCGTCGACGACGACAGGTTGTTGATGAACTGGATCATCTCGTCGCCGGTCATCCCGTGGCCGTTGTCGATGCAGCACAGCTTGTAGACGCTAGTCAGGTTGAGGATGTTGCGGTCGTAGTCCCATACGATGTGCGAGGCGCCGGCCTCAATCGCGTTCTGGGTCAGCTCGCGGACGAACTGAACGTCGTCGCAGTCCCGGCCGAGCCGCTCGAGCATGAACGTGATGTTGTCGACGCTCATCTCGAGGGTCGCGTCAACATCATCCACGGGTGCCGCGGAAGCCTGGATCGGCTCCATCTCGATTATCCTCCTCTGTCGTGCGAGCCGAAGCTCGCCTGGACGGGCGACCAACCGTTGGGAGGTACTGGGCAGGTGGGACGGCTTTCGCCGTGCGACCTCCGCGGACCACCTCGCAAGTCGGCCTATGTGAGCCGGAGAGTCTATTCCTTGACCGTGGACCGTGGGCGGTGTGACCGGTCGGGTACCGGCCACGTCACACGTGACATGGCCGTCGAGGCGCTCGTAAGGTGCACCTCCTCGGTGCCCACCCAGCCCGGGGAAGGAGCTCCGTGTGAGCGCTCTCGCCCTGCCTGCCGCGCGGGGCTGGCGGATCGCGCCGAGACGAGTGGCGGGAGCTGAGAGGGGCGAAGGGGCTCTGCGGCGCTGGGTGGGGATGCGCCGGGCCGTCAGCGGTTGTAAGCGCGGCCGCGCGGGAGGATCCGGACGACGACGACCGTGCGCGTCTCGAAGTCGAGCTGGAGGCGCACGCGCCAGTGCCCGATCCGCAGACGCCACTCGTCGCTGCCGTGAAGCCGCCGCAAGTCGACCGACGGGTCGCGGGCGAGAAGCCTGTCCAGCGCGGCGAGCACGCGCCGAGCCACGGGCGGGTCGAGGCGTGAGAGATCGCGCTCGGCCCGACGCTCGAACTCGAGCGCCCACGGCGCGTCGTCGGTCACGCCTACGCGTACTTGCGCTTGACGTCGTCGAGGCGAACCCTCGGAGCACCGGCCAGACGGTCGGCCTCGACCTCGGCGATCGCCGCCTCCTCTTCCGGCGTGACCGGCTCATCGTCGATCGGCGCCGCGTCGAGAAAGCGGACGAACGGATCGCTCCGGAGGACCTCGATTCGTCGCAACGTCGCCTCCGCCTCGTCGTCGGTCATCTCGTCGACCACTCGGTGAAGCCGATCCTTGACCGTCATGCGATCAGCGTAGCGGCTGGATCTCGTACCGAACAGGTCCGGATGCGAGCGGCGAGTGCAGACCTGGAGTGAAAAACATCCCTATTTGCAGGGAGGTTCGAATCCCGTATGGGCCTTTTCCCTCCCGCGCAGCGCCGCGAGCTCGACCCGAGAGACTCCGCCGCCCTCTCTGAGCGCGCACGAGAGCTCGGTTCGGGAACGGACGCCGAGCTTCCGGTAGATCCGCGCAAGGTGGTACTCGATCGTCTTCGGCGTGACGAAGAGCGAAGCGGCGGCCTCCCGATTCGTCGCTCCGCGCGCGACGAGCGCGGCGACCTGGAGCTCGTGTGACGTGAGCGTGCTCTCGACGGGCTGCGCCGCTGCCGATCGGCCTGCCCGGTGGAGGCCGCGCCGCGCACGCACGGCCCAGGGGGCGGCGCCGAGGTGTTCGAACGTCCCAAGCGCGGAGACGAAGAACGGCCGAGCCTCGCTGATCCGGCCGGCTCGGCGAAGCCGCTCGGCGTAGCACAGCTCCGTGCGTGCGCGCTCGAACGGCATCGGTGAGCGCGTGTGCCATCGCAGCGCCTCCTGGAACTCGAGGTCGAAGCCCTCCCGGGGAGCCAGCAGGCCACGGCAGCGGTGGATGACGGCACGGGTCCAGATGCGCCGCGTCGAACGAGCGCGTCCCGCGAAGCGGTCGAGCGCGTCCTGTGCCTCGCCGAGCCGCCCCGTACGGACGAGTGCCTCCACGTGGTCGGCCTCCCAGCGAAACACCCCGGGCTCGAACGTCGCGGCCGGCGAGGACGCGAGCTGCTGGAGGTGATCTACCGCCTGCTCCGGGTGCCCGATCGAGAGCTCGAGCAATGCGGCGGCAGTGGCGGCATAGCCGATGAGCAGGCTGCTGCTCCCACACAGTGCGAGCGCCTCTTCCACGCGCGCGCGGGTCTCGGGCTCCCTGCCGCGCGCCGCCTCCAGCCGCGCGAGGGTCGTGAGCGCCGATGCT
This sequence comes from Gaiellaceae bacterium, assembly GCA_035652835.1. GTDB lineage: Bacteria > Actinomycetota > Thermoleophilia > Gaiellales > Gaiellaceae > PALSA-600. The sequence continues at coordinate 128,966 of DASRDA010000040.1, read as the reverse complement.
TGCTCGAACGGAGACGATCGGAGGCGCGCGAGGCGGAGCGCCTCTCGCGAGCGGCCCTCGGCGCTCGACCAGCGGCCGATGCGCGCTTCCAGCCCGGCGAGCGTGTCGAGCGCCGTCGGCAGCACCTCGAGCAGACGCTGCTCTCGCGCCCGCTCGACGACGTGCTCGAGCAGCGTCGTGGCCGCGTCGTACCGCTCCGCCCAGAGCAGCGCACCCGCGGAGCGGCAGATCGAGCCGAGCAGGGTCGGCGGGCTCGAGTCGGTGCGATCGAGCGCGCGGCCGAGGAGCTGCTCTGCGCCGCGTTCGTCGGCGAGCATGCGCGCGAGTGCGAGGCTGAGCTCGGCCTGGACGCGAAGCTCATCGGGGCAGGTGCCGGCGAGCCGGACGGCTTCCTCGGCCGCGACGACGGCCGCCCGAGGGTCGGGAGCGAGGAACGCGGCGCGAGAGGCCTCGCAGAGAAGCAGCGCGCGCCTCGCGGGAGAAGCCTCGGCGGCAGCTTCGGTCCGGAGGCGCTCGTGCGCCGCGTGCGCGTGCCCCTCGAGCAGCTCGGTCTCGGCGAGCAGCAGGAGCAGACGGACACGCCGGTCGCCGGGCTCCTCGCGGCGGAGCGCGCGCTCGCCGAGCGCTGCTGCCTCGGGCACGCGTCCGGCGTGCCACGCCGCCTCCGCTCGCGTCGCGAGATCGGCGACGGTCGCGCCTTGTGTGTCGACGAAGGCGCGGACCTCCCGTTCGAGCGCCTGAGCCGCCGCGGCGACCCCGGCGAGGGAGCCCGGCTCCCATTCCCGTGGCACGCAGCCGATCGTACTAGGGAAATCCCCGGTTGAACGGCCGCGGTCCCCTCCCTACGATCGCGGCGAACCATGCTCGGCAGGCATGCGTTGCTCCTGGTCGGTGCTGCAGGCATCTGCGCCGCCGCCGTGTCCGCGGCCACAGCGGGCACGGTCGAGCGGGTGCAGGTCGGCGTGACCGGCCGCAACGCAACCCAGGGGCTCTCGCCTTTGCTGTACGTCGACGTGCCGGTGGTGCGCGACTACACGCAGTCGACGTTCGACGGCGAGCAGGGCGACTGGCGCGGGCCGGACTACACCGCGACGCAAAAGCCGGGAACCGGCCGCACCGACCTGAGCTTCCGCTCCGACTTCGAGAGCTCCGTCGGCTCGCTCGACGGCATGGCGACGCACGCGCTCGTCCACACGACCTGGAGCCGGGCGTCGCGCGCGCCGGCGAAGGTCCCCCGCATCCTCGCCGGGCGAGCCGTGGGCACGGTCGACGGGGAGCTCACCCTCTACGAGGAGCCGATCGTCGGTGCGGCGCGCTGGGAGTCCGTGCTTGCGATCCCACTCTGCCGAGGCGTGTTCGGCGCGATCGACTTCTACGCCGACGCCCCGCCGCAGGACACCTCGGGCACGGCCGGCCAGTACCAGGTCGGGACGACGCCGGCGAAGCAGTGGAACCACGACCACGCGCTCGCCGCCGCGCAGGGCGTGAAGCTCGACGGGCCGCTTCCCAGCGGCCGCGTGAGCGCGCACGCGGCCGGCGAGAGGATCGCGGGGAAGGTCGCCGACTGCGGCGGCGGGCTGCAGGCGATCCCGCTCCTGCTCCAGCGCCGGGCCGGCGCAGGCTGGGCCTCGGCCGGCCGCGGGGCGAGCAGGCCGGGCGGCTCGTTCACGCTGCCGGCGCACCGACCCGGCACCTATCGCGTCGTCGCCGCGCTCGGACCGTTCAGGGCGACGAGCGGAGCGGTCGTTGCGCGCTAGCGCGACGGCGCTCGCGCTCGCGGTCTCGATCGCGCTCGCAGCGGCCGGCGCAGCAGGCTCGCAGCCGACCCGCGGGGGGACGCCGTCCCGCTGCTGCTTCATGGTCTCGGTCGACGCCGCCGGTGATTTCCAGGACGACTACCGAGGGACGGCGTCGAGCCAGTGGACGGGCGTCGCGTTCGGAGGGTGGGCCTGGAGCACGCGCTTCATCGTCGGCTACACCGGCCGCGGGGTGGAGCCGCTCGGCGGTCGCGCGCTGGCGGACGTCAGGAGCTACAGCGCGGACGACCATGCCGTCCTCCTGCAGCCGATCCCACCCAGCACCCAGCTGCGGAAGAAGGAGTACCGCTGCCCCGCGAGCTTCGTGCCCGGACCGGGCGGCAGGAGCGTCGGCCTCGGACAGGGGTCGCTCGAGCCGATCGGCACCGGCAGCCTGATCGCGGCAGCGCGCAACGTCGGCGGCTACGACCGGGCGCTCGTCGTCTCGACGCCGGCGCACATCGGGTTCGAGTGTCACCCCCTCGCCGGCGAGGGGCCGGGCGAGAAAGCCGGTGCGACCGACCTCGTCGGCCCGGACACGTACACCGTCCGCGCGCCGAGCGTCGACAGCTTCCTCGGCGGGAAGGGCTTCGGGCGGAGCTGCTGGCAGACAGTCGTGACCGATCTGCCGAACCCGTTCCCGCACCACTACATCTACGAGGCCTATCTCGGGGTCCAGTTCACGTACTTCCCGAAGGAGCAGGCTGGCGGCCAAGGAACGCGCGCTCGCCGGCCTCGCGGGCTCCGACCCGAAGCTCTCCGCGGCAGCGCGCCGGGCACGGGACGCGGAGGAGCGGCAACAGGGCACGGGCCAGGGGTGCCGCTGAGGGCGTCCACCCGTCCGGTCGGCGCCGCCCTGGCGGCCGTCGGGCTGGCAGTGACGATCGCGACCGGTGCGCTCGGAGCCGATCCCAGTCGGCTCACCCTCCGACTCGGGGACCTGCCGGCCGGCTTCGCGCTGCAGAGCGCCAACGTCGTCTCGCTCGCCGCAGCGGCGAAGGAGGGGCCGCAGACCGTCGCCGACTACCGCCGCTGGGGCTACGTCACCGGGTACGAGGCGGACTTCCTTCCGGACCAGACCGGCGCCAGCGTGCGCGGCGCCGTCTTGATCGTCTCGAGCGTAAGCGTCTACAAGACGCGACGGGGTGCTGCTGCCTCGTGGACGTCGAGCGTCCAGGCGTGCCTCCGGAAGCGGCCGACCTGCATCCGGCTGTCGCTCTCCCCGAAGATCGGGGACGGCGCGGTGCTCCTCAAGGCGAGGACGAGGTCGCGAGGAGTGACGCTCTCCACCCTGGCCGTCGTCTGGCATCGCGGATCGATGAAGGCGGGCGTGCTGGCGGCCGGCGTCGGCGACGGCCCGTCGGCCGCGACGGTCGTGGCGCTCGCCGCGAAGCAAGACGGCCACATGGCCTCCGTGCGCTGAACAGGAGGTCGCCTTGGACGCGGCCGTCCGGCGCACGTAGGGTGGGGGCGAATCTTCCGTCGTCCGATCCCGAGGGGGATGAATGAGGAAGCTGCTGCTCGTCCCGGCCGTCTGTGCCGTGTTGTCGCTCGCGTTCGTGGCCGCGTCGGCGACGGCCGACCCGTTCGTCGGCCCGCCGATCTGCCCGAGCGCCGGAACCGCGGTGTCGGGGACACACAACGGGAACGTCACCATCTCCGGCAACGCGTACGTCCCGGCCGGCTCCACCTTGACCGTCAACGGCAACCTGACGCTCGCGCCTGGGGCGTGCCTCGACGCGTTCACGCTGGCGACCGTCACGGTGAGCGGGAACGTGCTCGTCCAGCGCGGCGCCGTCCTGGCGCTCGGCTGCAGCCCCGGCGCGCTCGGCCCGCCGTTCGACCAGGCGCCGTGCTACGGCCAGACCACGAACGACGTCGTGGGCGGCAACATCGTCGCGAATCAACCGCTCACGATGTACCTCACCGCGTCGACGATCCACGGCAACGTGATCTCGAACGGCGGTGGCGGCGCAGCGGCCCTCACCGTCAGCTATCCGATCAAGGAGAACACGATCGGCGGCAACCTGATCGTGCAGGGGTGGGAGGGCGCCTGGTTCGGCGCGCTCCGCAACCACGTCGGCGGCAACGCGATCTTCTCGAACAACCGCGCCTTCCTGCCCGGCGTGACCGGACAGGGGCCGGACTCGAACGAGGACATCCAGAACACGGTCGGCGGCAACCTGATCTGCCAGGGCAACAGCCCCGCCGTGCAGTACGGCGACGCGATGGGCACGCCGAACGTCGTGTCGGGCAACGCGACCGGGCAGTGCGCGTTCGGGCTGATCCCGCCGGGCGCGTCGCAGCCGATCTCCGTCAAGGGGTAACGCGAGCCGCGGGGAGGCCTCGAGCGCGAGGCCTCCCCGCTGGTGCCGGCGGCCCCTCGACTGGGCCGGAGGGCCTACTCGCGGCGGCCGCGGGACCCTTTACGCGCCGCGGGCGCCCCGCCGATAGTCGGATCGTGGACGTGACCGCGACCCCGCACGAAGAGCTCCTCGCCCCCGACGCCCCTCTCTCGACGCTGATCGCGGGCCTCGACGAACAGACGCTGATCGCGCTGCTGGTCGCGCGGTTCCGCTCCTTCGTCGGGCTCGGCTATCCCGAGAGCGACGCGCTGCTCGCCGCCGTCGGGTACGGCGCGTAAGCCGACGAGAGGGCCCGCCTGCTGGCGGGGGTGGGAGGTCGGCCCTAGCCGAACGGCCGAAGTGCGGCCGTCCCGGTTCGTACAGGCTGCGAGCGTGGGCGAGAAGCGGTCCGCGGGAACCCGGTTTCCGGAGGAGGCGGAGGTGCTGGCGCGCACGCTCGAGGAGGCGGTCGTCAAGACGAAGGCGACAGTCGAGGCGGCGGGTTCTCCCAAGCCCGCGCGGCGGTCGAAGCGAAAGCAGCTCTGGGAGTACCAGGTCGAGCTCGTCCACGACGCGCGCCGCGGCTGGTACCAGCTCCGCGAGGACCGTGAGATCGCGGCGCTCGGCGAGCTTTTGAACCTGCGCGGCCGGGACGGCTGGGAGCTGGTCTGGTACGGGCCGTCGCCGTTCGCGACCGCGGATTCCCTGCCCCGTTTCCTGGCGGTGTTCAAGCGGCCGTTGGACACACCGGCGGCCGCGCCGGCCGCTCGCCCCGCCGTGCGCACCGCCGCGCGGCGGCGCTGAGCTCGCCTCGCAAACGACGGGAGGGCCTTTCGGCCCTCCCGTCACGTGCTGCGATGGGGTCCCGGCTCAGGCCACCCGGACCAGCGAGGTCGGGGGCACGATCACCTTGTAGTTCGTCGACTTCCCGCCCTTGATCATGTAGATCGTGACCGGGTTCGACGACGTGTCGCCGTTCTTGTTGATCGTGAACGAGCCGAGGATGCCGTTCTTCACCTTCGTGTTGAACAGCTGCTTCGCGACGTCCGCGCGCGTGCCGTTCGAGCGTGCGATCGCCGCGATCATCACCTCGGCCGCCTGGGCCGCGTAGACCGCGTACGGATCGGGCGGGCCCACGGCCTTCGTGAAGCCCTTCACGAACGCCTTGCCGGCGCCCTTCAGCTGGCTGTTCGGCAGACCCGCGACCGAGACGGTCATGTTGTTCGCCGCACCGCCGGCGGTCTGGACGTCGGCCGAGATGGGCGTGAAGCCGTCAGGGGCCATGATCTTCACGCCGGGCACGCCGGCGCGGATGTCCTTGATCAGCTTGCCGCCGTTCTCGCAGATCAGGCCGCCGAGGAAGACGCCCTGCGCTCCCGACGCCTTGATCTTGACCGCGAGCGCCTCGTACGAGGAGGCCTTCGGGTCCCATGCGGTGAAGCCGACCGACGTGATGCCGAGCTTCTTCGCCGCATTGCGGAAGTCCGAAGCGACGCCGAGGCCGTAGGCCTCCTTGTCGTTCAGGATGAAGACCTTCTTGACGCCCAGCCCCTTGGCGAGGATCGCGTCCGCAGCGCCCTGGAAGTCGTCCGCCGCCACGATGCGGATGTAGTTCCGCTTCCCGGTCGGGTAGTACTTCCCGGGCTCACCCGGCGCCGTGCCCGGGCCGGAGTGGGTCAGGCCCACGTACGTGTTCGCCGGGCTGACCATGGCGACCGGGCCGTTCGGCGCGCGGTTGAGGATCGGAACCTCGATCTCCGCCGCGCCCGAGTTGAACGTGCCGATCACGCCGATCACGCTCTTGTCCTGGGCGTAGGCGTTCGCGTTCGCCGCCGCCTTGCCCGAGTCCCACTTGCCGGCCTGTGCGGTCGCGTCGTCGCAGGCCTGGTAGGCGAGCGTGTACTTGCCCGCCTTCCAGTTGTGCTGCTTGAGGATGTACGCGATCGCCTTCCCCATCTGGATGGTCTGGGTACGCCCCGACCCCTCGAGGGGCAGGTCGGATGCGATCAGGTACTGCCCGCTGGGGTTCTGGATCGCCTGGCACGACGACGACGGCAGCGGCGTGGCGCCGTTCGAGCGGGCGCTCGCCAGGCTCGCCACGACGAGCGCCGTGACGGCAATCAGCGTGGACGCCCCTGCGGCCACGTAGATGCGCTTCTTCACTCGTCCTCCTGTCTGGGGGGTCAGGGGAATCGGCAAGAGCATAGAGAGCCGTGCGGAGGGGCGCCAGCCTTCCGGGGTTGGGGTAGGGTCCGGCGGCCCGTGAGGCCGTTGCTCCTTCGCGCCGCCGCCGTCGCGCTCGCCGCCGCGCTGGCGGGCTGCGCCGACAGCAAGCCGCCAGTCAAGACCGGCGCGCTGCGCACGCTCGCTGGTGTCTATCCGCCACGGTTACGGATCACGCATCCGGCGCAGGGGGTCGCCCCGGGCGACGTCTTCGTCGCCGAGAAGAAGGGCGGCGAGCCCGGGGGGCCGATGATCGCCGACAACCGGGGGCGCGTCGTCTGGTACCGCCAGCTCGCCTCGCCGCTCGAGGCGACCGACTTCCGGCCGCAGGTCTATCGCGGGAAGCCGGTGCTGACGTGGTGGCAGGGGCGGATCAACAAGGCCGGGATCGGCCGCGGCGAGGGGGTGATCCTCGACTCGTCGTACCGGCAGATCGCGGTCGTCCATGCCGGCCACGGGCTGCAGAGCGACCTGCACGAGTTCCAGCTGACGCCGCGCGGGACGGCGCTCATCACCGCCTACCACGAGATCCCGTACGACCTGAGCGGCGTCGGCGGCCCCAAGCACGGCTGGGTGCTCGACAGCGTCGTGCAGGAGATCGACGTCGCCAGCGGCCGCGTCGTCTTCGAGTGGCGCTCGCTCGACCACGTGCCGCTCTCCGAGTCGACGCAGGCGAACCGCGAGCCCGCCCGCGACGCGACGAAGAAACGTCCGCTCGACTACTTCCACGTCAACTCCGTCGCCGACGGACCGAACGGGACGCTGCTCGTCTCCGGCCGAAACACGAGCGCGATCTACGACATCGCGCGCGACGGGCACATCGTGTGGCGGCTCGGCGGGAAGCGCAGCGACTTCGGCCCGCCGAAGGCGGTGCGCTTCGCCTTCCAGCACGACGCCAGGCTGCATGCGGGCGATCTCCTCACGCTCTTCGACAACGGGGCGATCCCGAAGGTCGAGCCGTACACGCGCCCGCTCGTGCTGAAGCTCGACATCGCGAAGCGCCGCGCCACCGTCGTGAAGGCGTTCGTGCATCCGCAGAAGCTGTCCTCGCCGTACGAGGGCGACATCCAGCTGCTCCCCGACGGCGGCGCCTTCGTCGGCTGGGGCGGCATCCGCCGGGCGACGGAGTTCGCGCCCGACGGCAGCGTCCGCTTCGAGCTGAAGCTGCCCTACGGCGACACCTACCGGGCGTTCCGCTATCCGTGGACCGGCCGGCCCGCGACGCCGCCCGCGGTCGCCGCCGACCGGGGCGTGGTCTACGCGAGCTGGAACGGCGAGACGGGAATCGCCCGCTGGCAGGTGCTCGGCGGCGACGACGACTCGCACCTCGAGCCGCTCGCGAGCGCGCCGTGGCGGGGCCTCGAGACGGCGATCCACGTTGGGAAGCTCCCGCACACGGTCGAGGCACGGGCGTTCGACGCGTCGGGTCACGCGCTCGGCACGTCCGCCCCCGTCTCGGTGGGGTAGCGCGCCGGCCCTACGTGTTCGAGATCCGCGCGCCCGCCCAGACGCCCGCCGCGCCGCCGAGCGCGGCGAAGAGGAGCGAGGTGACCGAGAACGCGGAGTCGCCCCACAGCACGGGCACGTAGCCGCCGGCGATCGTGCCGACGGTGGCACAGAGGCCGATCACGGAGCGCACGCCGAGACCATCGGCGCGCGCGGCGCGGTCCTGAAGGCTTCGCGGCCGGCTCAGGGGATGCCGAAGCGGCCCCAGTGCACCGCCACGATCAGCAGCACCGAGCCGGCGGCGAGCGCGAGGCCGCCCAGCAGGGTGCCGAGCCGTCTGAAGCCCGGCGCGCTGCCGACGAAGAGGAGGCCGCCTGCGATCGCGTCGAGCAGGAAGCCGATCTCTCCGAGCCGCGTGCCCTGGTGGGCGGTGAGCGCGATCAGCACAGCACGGGAGTCTCGCGCATCCGCGCGGCCGCGTCCACCCGGAGCCGACGGGTCAGCCCGCGCGCGTGAGCCCGCCGAAGCTCAGGCGCTCGTACGGGAACCACCCGTCGTCCGAGGAGACGCTGGCGACGTTCGTGCCGCCCGCCAGCGAATGCCCGGCCGCCGAGGTCAGCGAGCGGTCGCGCGAGAGGTCCGCGTCCGCCTCGATCTCGGCGCGCGTGATCGTGCCGCCGCGTTCCTCGGCCAGCCGGATGATCCGGTTGACCGTCTCCTCGTACGTCAGCTGGCCGCTGGGTCCCGCCACCCGGCTTCGCCTACCCCGGACGCCCGAGAACGGAACCCCTGCGGTCACAATTCAACTGTGCGCTCCATCGACGCGATTATCGACGAGTTGTACGGGCTGCCGCCGGAGGAGTTCACGCGGGCGCGGAACGCGGCGGCCGCCGGGCTGCGGAAGGAGGGCCGCCGGGCGGAGGCGGCGGTCGTGCTGGAGCAGCGAAAGCCGAGCGCGGGAGCGGCCGCGCTCAACCGCCTCGTCCGCGACCGCCGGCGCGACATCGAGGCGTTCCTGGCCGCCGCGGCGCGGCTCCGCGACGCGCAGCTCTCCGGCAAGGGCGACCTGCGCGAGGCGGCCCGGGGAGAGCGCGAGTCGCTGAACCGGCTGGTCGAGCTGGCGGGGGAGACGGCCCGCCAGAGCCTCTCGGCCGCCGCGGTGGACGAGGAGGCCGCGGCGGAGCTCCTCGCCGGCCGGCTCGTGCGCGAGCTCGAGCCGCGCGGGTTCGGGACGCTCGTCGGGCGGGCGGGCGCTCGGCCGGCGGGTGCGCCGAAGCCGAAGCCCAAGCCCGCGGCGAAGCCCAAGCCGAAGCCGAAGGTCGACGACCGCGCCGCGCGGGCGCGGCTCGACGAGGCGAAGCGGGCGCTCGCCGCGGCGCGCGCCGAGGAGCGGCAGACGAACCGGCTCCTGCTTCGGGCGCAGCGCGAGGTGGCGCGGGCGCAGGGCGAGGTGGCGAGGGCCCAGCGGGAGCTCGACCGCGTCCGCCGCGCCGCGCGCTGAGCGCTACCTGTCCTCGGCGAGGTCGTCCGGGAGCTCGACGAGCGGGTGCGCGCCGTGCTCCTCCAGCAGCCGGAGCACCTGCTCGACCGCCGGCTTCTCGCCGATCAGCACCACCTGGCCCCGGCCGGCGAGGGTGAGCTCGGCGCTGCAGAAGTGCCGGCTGTCCGACAGGGTGCGGACCGTGTCGAGCGCCGCCCGCCGGGGCGGTCCCGCGTGCTCGCCTGCTGACATGGCACGGACGGTACCGCTGACAGCGATTTCCTTCGTCACCCGGACGCGGTAAATCGCGCCCGGTCGAAGTGAGCGGCGGGGCCGCGCCTCAGGAGGCGGGCCGGCTGCACTCCGGGCAGAAGAACGCGAGCTCCGGCCGCTCGCCGGCGGCCGGGTCGTCGACGCGGTAGGCGCGCCAGCCCCGCCAGCGGGCGTCGCTCGGGCGGTCGCACCGCGCGCACAGGACCCTGCGGATCCGGCGCGGCCCGACGCGGATGCTCTGCGGTGTCGGCTCCTCGTTCACGCGCTCGCACTATGGGAGGCGCAGGTCCGATCGCCATCGGTCCTTCGGCTAGCGCGGCCTCTCCGAACCTCTGACCAGAGACGCGCAAAGAGGGGTCTGACACCGCTGGTGTCAGACACCATCTTCGCCTCGGGGTGCCGCCTTCGAGCGCCGGCGGCGCGACGGTCCCGAGGAGCGGGCGGACGTTTTCCTGTTTTCGACCGACGGCGCGCCGGCCAAAGACGCGCAGAGAGGTGTCTGACACCCCTGGTGTCAGACACCATCTTCGCCTCGGGTGCCGCCTTCGAGCGCCGGCGGCGCGATGGCTCCGAAGAGCGGGCGGGTCGTTTCCTGTTTTCGGCCGACGGCGCGCCGGCCAAAGACCCGCAGAGAGGTGTCTGACACCGCTGGTGTCAGACACCATCTTCGCCTCGGGTGCCGCCTTCGAGCGCCGGCGGCGCGACCGTCCCGAGGAGCGGGCGGACGTTTCCTGTTTTCGGCCGACGGCGCGCCGGCCAGAGACGCGCAGAGAGGTGTCTGACACCGCTGGTGTCAGACACCATCTTCGCCCTGGGGTGCCGCCTTCGAGCGCCGGCGGCGCGACCGTCCCGCGGAGCGGGCGGTCGTTTCCTGTTTTCGGCCGACGGCGCGCCGGCAATACCTTCGGCGGCATGAGCTCTCAGGCGCGCCAACAGAAGCCGTTCGGCATCACCGAGGACGCCCGCAACGAGCTCCTCGCGAAGATCGACGAGGCGGTCGACGACTCGCCGAAGGGACGGGCGCTCAAGCGAGCGGTGAAGGACCTGCCCTCGGCCGACCGCCGGAGGCGCGCGGACGGCGGAACCCGTCCTGAGCGCGAGGCTGCGGGGCAAGGATTCGAACCTTGACTACCTGATCCAGAGTCAGGCGTCCTACCGTTAGACGACCCCGCAGGGCGCCCGGCATTGTAGCCCCGCTCGCCGCGCGCGAACCTACACCTCGAGCCGGTACAGCGGCACGAGGCGCTTCTCCGCCTCGGTGTCGATATGCGCGATCACCTCGACGTACGGCTCGAGACCCGAGCCGACGAGCTTCGCCTTCAGCAAGCCGTCGACCTGGTAGATGCCGGACGAGTTGTTCATGCGGATGGAGATGCGGATCGGCTTCTCGTCGCCGTCCGAGATCTCGACCTCTTCGATCGCCGCCGCCGACAGCGAGTGGATGCCGACCCGGCCGCGCTCGAACGCGATGCGCGACCGGCCCTGCTCCATGTCGAGCGCGTCGGCGACCCGCAGGATGCCGGCCTCGAGCGTCAGCGGCTCTCCGTCGGAACGGTGGCTGATGATGCCCTGCAGCACCTCCGAGACGACGACGGTGAGATCGGGCTCGTCGTAGATCCCGGCGAGCAGCTCGCGCAGCTTCGGCTCGGCGAGGAAGAGGCTGAAGTCCTCGTGGCCCTTGCGGTGCACCGCCATCCCGACGCAGTGCGTCAGCGCCGTCAGCGCGACGACCACCTCGGCGTCCTCGCGCGACATGCCGTAGTCGCTCACCACCGCCGGCTCGACGCCGTGCTTCGTGAGCTGGCGCAGGAGCTTCAGCGCGATGTTCGTGACGATCTGGATGTGCACCCACGAGTGGTCGTTGATGCCCATGCGCACGACCGCGTTCACGTTCGAGACGTGCCACCAGCCCTTGAGCTGGTCGTCGCGGTTGACGCGCTCGATGACGGTTCGCAACGTGCGGTTCGCGCGCACCGGCACGCGAATCCGCATCTGCGCGACCGCCTCGGCGGGCGTGAGGCGGGTCTCGCGCTCGGCCTCGGCGGAGACCGGCTGGTCGATCCGCTCCTGCGTCCGTCGGTCGACGTCCACCGGCGCCCTCGGCCTACGCGTCGGTGTACGCGGCGCCCGAGGGGAGGCCGGCGGTCGCCGGTTCCTTCAGCTCCCGCAGGCGGAAGTACATGCAGGTCCAGGCGGCCGCGACGAACGGCGAGATCACCGTGTTCGCGATCACGTTGGCGATGTAGTGCCCGATGACGGTCGAGAATCCCGCGAACAGGATCTCGAGCACGATCGAGACGGCGACGTTGATCGCGAACGTCACGACGATCACGCCGAAGACCGTCCAGCCGTAGCCGCGGACGAGCTCGCGGCTGCGGCCGAACGAGTCGAACGCGCCGCGCTGCTCGAGCACGATCACCGGCACGATCATGCTCCAGATCGTCAGCAGGTAGAGCCCCGGGACGACGAGCAGCACGAAGCCGATGACGATGCCGATCGCGGCCGCGATCCCGGCGACGGCGACGGAGCCGAGCCGCGGCCACGCGCGCGCGATCGTCTCGCCGAGCGTCAGGTCGGCGCGGCCGTCGCGCACGTCCGCGACTGCCTCGACGAGCGCCGCCTGCAGCAGGAAGACGCCCGCGACGGTGACGATGAACGCCGCCAGGGCCGAGAGGCTGCTGCCCGTGCTCGCCAGCGCGAGCGCGACCAGCGACACGACGAGGTAGACGACGAGCGCGATCGGGATCAGGTGCCTCCAGAAGCGCTTGTAGATCGCCCAGCCTTCGCCGATCGGCTCTCCGACCTGCATCGCCCGACCTTACTACGCGGTCCCCGCCACGCCTACGCCACCTCGGCGGCCCAATCGCCGTAGAGGCTGGTGTAGAGCCCGCCGCCCGCGATCAGCTCGTCGTGGGTTCCCTGCTCGACGATGCGCCCGTGCTCGAGCACGACGATCAGGTCGGCGTCGCGGATGGTGGAGAGGCGGTGTGCGATCACGAACGCGGTGCGCCCGTGCAACAGCCGTCGGAGCGCACGCTCGATCCGGCGCTCCGTGCCGATGTCGACGGAGCTCGTCGCCTCGTCGAGGATCAGGATGCGCGGGTCGGCGAGCAGCGCGCGCGCGAACGCAACGAGCTGCCGTTGGCCGAGCGACAGCCGCGAGCCGCGCTCGCCGAGCTGGGTCTCGTAGCCGTCCTCCAGCCGCTCGACGAGCTCGTCGGCGCCGACCGCGCGTGCCGCCGCCACGATCTCCTCGCGCGACGCCTCCGGCCGGCCGAACGCGATGTTCTCGGCGACCGTGCCGGCGAAGAGGAAGCCCTCCTGCGGCACGATCCCGAGCTGCCGGCGCAGCGACTCCTGCCGCACGTCGCGCAGGTCGACGCCGTCGATCGCGATCCGTCCCTCCGTCGGGTCGTAGAAGCGCGCGAGCAGCTTCGCGATCGTCGACTTGCCGGCGCCGGTGTGGCCGACGAGCGCGACGGTCGTCCCGGCCGGCACGACGAGGTCGATCCCGTGCAGCACCTCCGGGCCGCGGCCGTAGGCGAAGCGGACGCCGTCGAACTCCACACGTCCGGCGATGCGGCCCAGGTCGACCGCGCCGTCGCGGTCGCGAACCTCAGGCGTCTCGTCGAGCAGGTCGACGATCTTGTCGAGCGCAGCGACCGCCGACAGAAACGTGTTGTAGAGCTGCGAGAGCTGCTGCACCGGGTCGAAGAAGTTCGAGAGGTAGCCGAGGAACGCGACCAGCGTCCCGATCGTCAGGTGGCCGTGGAACGCGAGCCAGCCGCCGTAGCCGAGCACGACCGCGGACGCGGCCGACGAGAGGAAGTCGACGAACGGGAAGTAGATCCCGTTCAGGACGACGGTCTGCATGTTCGACGCGCGGTAGGTGTCGCTGACGCGGCGGAAGTTCTCGCGCGCGGCGCGCTCGCGGGTGAACGACTGCAGCACGCGCATACCGGCGATGTCCTCCGCCAGCGTGGCGGTGACCGCGCCGAGCGTCTCGCGCACGGCCCGGTACGCGCGGCCCGAGCGCTTGCGGAACCACACGGTCGCGAGCGCCATCGCGGGCATCACCGTGAGCGTCGCGAGCGCGAGCCGCCAGTCGAGCACGAACAACACCACCGCGGTGCCCGCGAGCGTGAGCGTGTTCTGCACGAGCGAGGTGACGCCGTCCGTGACGAGCTGGTCGAGCGCCTCGACGTCGTTCGTGAGCCTGCTGATGATCACGCCCGCGCGGTTCCGCTCGTAGAACCCGAGCGACAGCCGCTGCAGGTGGCGGAAGATCAACCCGCGCAGGTCGGCGAGCATGCGCTCGCCGGTCCAGCCCGTGAAGTAGGTCTGCGCATAGCCGAACCCGATCCCGAGCGCGCCGGCGACGACGAACGCGACGACGTACCACGCGAGCTTCGTCGTGTGGCCGTGGCGGACGACGTCGATCGTGCGGCCGATGAGGTACGGCGGCGCGAGGGAGACGGCGGTCGCGCCGAGCAGCGTGACGATCGCGTATGCGGTGCGGAGCTTGTACGGCCGCGCGAGCGTCCAGAGGGCGACCGCACGCCGCTTCGTCTGCCGCCACGACCAGTCGTCGACCGTCGCGCGCCCGCCGCGCATGAGATGGCTCCCGGGCTGATGCACCCTCACGTCGTCATCCCCCGTGACGCGGAAGAAAGGTGTCTGACACCTGCGGTGTCAGACACCATGTCAGGCGGAAGCACTACGCCGCCTCCTCGCTGAAGACACGCTCGAGCAGGCCGTGCTCGTAGATCTCGCGGTAGACGTCGTTCGTCCCGACGAGCTCGTCGTGCGTGCCGCGCGCGGCGACCCGGCCGTCGTCGACCACGACGATCTCGTCGGCGAGCGCGATCGTGGACAGGCGGTGGGCGATGATGATCGTCGTCCGGTCGCGCATCGCCTCGCGCAGCCCCTCCCGGATGCGGGCCTCCGTGGTGGCGTCGACCGACGCCGTGGCGTCGTCGAGGATCAGGATGCGCGGGTCGACCACGAGCGCGCGCGCGATCGCGATCCGCTGCCGCTGCCCGCCCGACAGCGTGATCCCGCGCTCGCCGATCACGGTGTCGTAACCCTCGGGCAGCGCCGCCACGAACTCGTGCGCCTGCGCGAGCCGCGCCGCGCGCTCGACCTCCTCGGCGGTGGCCTCAGGCCGTCCGAACGCGATGTTCTCGCGCACGGTCGCCGAGAAGAGGAACGGGTCCTGCGCGATCGCGCCGATCTCCCGCCGCAGCGACGCGAGCGTCACGTCGCGCACGTCGTGGCCGTCGACGGCGACGCGCCCCCGCTGCACGTCGTAGAACCGCGGCACGAGCGCGGCCGTCGTCGTCTTCCCGGCGCCCGTGTGCCCGATCAGCGCGACGACCCGACCCGCCTCGAGCTCGAGGTCGAGGCCGCGCAGCACGGGCCGCTCCGGGTCGTAGCCGAAGCTGACGTTCTCGAAGACGACCCGGCCGGGGCCGGGCGGCAGCTCGTAGGCGTCCGGCGCGTCGGTGATCTCCTCCGGCTCGTCGATCACCTGGAAGATCCGCTCGCCCGAGGCGGTCGCCCGCTGCGCCTGCCCGATCCACATGCCGAGCTGCCGCAGCGGCATCACCAGCATCGTGAGGAACAGGTTGAAGCGCACGAAGCTCGCCACCGAAAGCGACCCGTGCGCGACCATGCGCCCGCCGACGAAGAGGATCGCCGCCTGCGCGAGGAGCGGCAGGAAGCCGAGCAGCGGGACGTACAGCGCGCGCTGCCGGTTCGCCTTCACGCTCTGCTCGAACACGCGCTCGGAGCGCGACTCGAACTTCGCCTGCTCGGCCGCCTCCTGCGCGAACGACTTGACCACGTGGACGCCGACGATGTTCTCTTCGGCGACCGTCGCGACGTCGGCGAGCTTCTGCTGCACGTCGCGCAACAGCGGATGGGAGACGTGGCTGTAGCGGTACGCGACGGCCACGAGCGCGGGCGCGATCGCGAGCGAGATCAGCGCCAGCCGCCACTCGATGAAGAACACGACCGCCGCCACGCCGACCACCGTGAACAGGCTCTGGAAGAAGAACACCAGGCCGTAGCCGAGGAAGAAGCGCACGCCCTGCAGGTCCACGGTGGCGCGGCTCATCAGCTGCCCCGTCTGGTGGCGGTCGTAGAAGCCGAACGACAGCCGCACCAGCTTCGCGTACACGGCCGTGCGCAGGTCCATCTCCACGCCGAGCGCCTGGTTGCCGGCGATGAGCCGACGGCCGGCCATCATCAGCGCGCGGGCGACGCCGAGCCCGAGCACCGCGCCGACGAGCCACGGCAGCCGGTGGCGCTCGTGGTGGACGAGCGCCGCCGCGATCGAGCCGGTGAGGACGATCGCGAGCAGCGACGCGACCTGGGAGCCCACGGCGAGGACGACGGAGACGACCATCGACTTGCGGTAGGGCCGCAGGAACGCGAGCAGCCGCACGAACGTCGTGCGATAGCGGGGGCCCTCGGCGTTCACGGATCGAGGGTACCGGCGCGGATGCGCGAGAGCTCCTCGCGGATCAGCGCCGCCGCGTCCGCGACCCGCACACGGTTCTCGGGCAGGTTCAGCCAGCCGCTGGCCCCGGACGGGTGGGGCAACGGGACGGCCGGAATGCCGTCGAGGTCGTAGCGCGCCCCCACGCACTCGGTGACGCTCTTCAGGCCGAGCAGGCGCCGTGCGGCGAGGCCGCCGACGGTGACGACGAGCCGCGGCTGCAGCAAGCGGAGCTCGTTGTCACGCCAGAGCTCGCAGAGCCGCTGCTCGGCCGGCGTCGGCGTGCGGTCGCCGCGGCCCGAGGCCGCCTTGCCGGGATAGCAGCGCGTGACGGACGCGCAATAGAAGGCGGCGTAGAACTCGTCCTCGTCGAGCTCGAGCCAGCGGCGCAGCGTGCGGCCGGCGCGGCCGCGCCACGGCCGCCGTTCCACGCCCTCGACCGCTCCCGGCGCCTGTCCGAACATGTACGCGCGCTGGCCCGCGTACGGCGCCAGAACCGGCAGCGACTCGAGCGGGTAGCCCGCCTCGACGCACGCTCGGCAGACGGCCTGGTCGCGCCGCAGGGAGGCGAGGGAGCGGTAGCGCGACCGGCGCCGCGTCACGCGTCACGGAAACTGTTTCGTGACGGAGTCACGAAACAGTTTCGGAGGCAGACGACACGAGGACGAACCAGTCGCCTGCGAAGAGCACGCGGCCGCCGCCGAGCTCGGCGGCGAGGTCCTCGCCCGTGAAGAAACGCTTGTAGACCTGCCAACGCGAGCCGTCGTTCAGCACGCGTTCCTGCCACTCGCCGCGCGGCTCGCCGCCATGGAGCGCGGCGTCGAAGACGACCAGCTCGCCGGCGACTCGTCGCGCCTCGGCGAGGAAGCGGTCGCGCTCGGGCTCCTCGAGGTGGCCGTAGAAGTGGCTCGTGAAGACGCGGTCGAAGCTCCGGTCCTCGAACGGCAGCTCGAGCGCGTCGCCCACGACGAGCTCGGCGTCCGGGGCCTGCTCGCGCGCCGCGTCGAGCATCGCGCTCGACTGGTCGAGCCCGACCACCTCGCCGCGCAGGAGCCGCGTGACGAAGCCGGTGCCGCAGGCGACGTCGAGCGTGCGCACGGGCGGCAACGCGGCGACGGCCGCCAGGGCACGGTCGCGCTCGGCGACCCAGCCGGGAGCGCTGCGCGGCGCGTAGAGCCCGCGCTGCAGCCACCAGTCGTCGTACTCCTGCGCGCGGGCGTGGTAGTAGGCCTTCACGGCGACCTAGGGTATGCGCGTGCCGCCGCGCCATCGAGCGGAAACTGTTTCGTGACGGAGTCACGAAACAGTTTCGTCCCGCTGGAGTCGGTCCCGAACTTCAGCGAGGGGCGGGACCGGCGGACGATCGACGCGATCGCGGCCGCGCTCGCGGCGCGCGCGCGGCTGCTCGACGTCCATGCCGACGCCGACCACAACCGCTCCGTCTTCACCGTCGTCGGCGCGGAGGCGGAGCTCGCGGACGCGCTCGTCGCGGCGGTCGCCGTCGCGGTCGAGCGGATCGACCTGCGGCGGCACGAAGGTGCGCACCCGCGGATCGGCGCGGCGGACGTCGTGCCGCTCGTCCCGATCCGGCCCGAGGACATGCCGCGGGCGCGGGCGGCGGCGCACGTCGTTGGCGAGCGGATCGCCGGCGAGCTCGGCCTGCCGGTCTTCGTCTACGAGCCGCCCGTGCGTGGGCCGGCGTTCTACCGCCGCGGCGGAGTCGAGACGCTCGCCGCCCGGCTCGCCGCCGGCGAGCTCGCGCCCGACTACGGGCCGCCCTCGCTGCACCGGAGCGCGGGCGGCGTGATCCTGGGCGCCCGGCGGCCGCTGATCGCGTTCAACGTCAACCTGCGCGGCGATCTCGAGGCCGCGCGCGCGATCGCGAGCGTCGTCCGCGAGTCGGGCGGCGGCTTTCCGGGCGTGCGCGCGCTCGGGCTCGAGCTGCCGAGCGCGGGGCTCGTCCAGGTCTCGATGAACGTCGAGGACTGGGAGGCGGCGGCGCTGCACGAGATCGTCGGCCGCATCCGCGACGAGGCTTCCGCGCGCGGCGCCGAGGTCGCAGGCTCGGAGCTCGTGGGGCTGATGCCGGCCGGTGCGGCCGCGACGGCGGCGGGCGCGGCGCTCGGCATCGACGGCTTCGACGAGTCGCGCTTGCTCGAGCTCAGGCTGCTCGAGCCGTGACGGCGCGGGCGACGGCGAGCGCGGTCACGCCGACCAGCGCCACCGCGATCGCGCTCGCGCCGAAGATCGCCCGCGCCGCGACGAACGCGAAGAGCGGCGAAACGAGCAGCAGGCCGGTCGCGTGCGCGCCGCGGTGCGTCAGCGAGACGACGCCGAGCACGCGGCCGAGCACGCGATCGGGCACCTCCTCCTGTGCCGCCGACTGGATCAGCACGAGCGCGGAGCTCTGCCCGACGCCCGCGAAGAACGCGCCCGCCACCGCCGGGCCGAGTGCGTGGGCGAACGCGAGCAGCCCGTAACCCGGCACGTAGAGCGTCCACACGAGCATCGACGCGCGGGCCTTCCGCCGGATCCGCAGGCGCGCGAGCGCGAGGCCGCTCGAGATCGACCCGGCCGCGTAGCCGACCATCAGGATCGAGAAGCCGCCGGCGCCGTGATGCAGGTCGTCGCGCACGAACGTCGGCACGCCGCCGATCCACGTGCCGGACGTGATCGTCACGGCGACGCCGAGGGCGACGACGGCCGCGGCGAGCAGCGTGCGCGGACGCAGGTCGTTCACGCCGTCGCGGATCCGCGGCGGCGCCGCGTGCGGGTCGTGCTCCCGTCCCTGGCGGATGCCGCCGATCAGCGCGGCGGACGCGAAGAACGACACCGCGTTGACCGCGAAGAAGACGCTCACCGGCAGCACGGTGAGGAGCGCCGCCGCGACCGCCCAGCCTCCGATCGAGAGCGCCTGCGCCGTCGCCTGCACGAGCGCGTTCGCCTGCTGCACGTTGTCGCGGTCGACGAGCGTCGGGATCGTCGCCCCGTACGCGGGCGCGAAGTAGCTCGTGCTCCCCTCGAGCAGGAACGACGCGACCACGAGCCCCCACAGCGGCAGCGAGCCGGCGATCCCCGCGACCGCGACGGGCACAAGGACGAGGGCGCGCGCGAGGTCGGCTCCGACCATCAGGCGCTTGCGGCTCCAGCGGTCGGCGGCGAGCCCGCCGTGGAGGCCGAACACCAGGGCGGGAACGCTGTCCGCGAGCCGCACCGCGACGACGCCGAGCGGGCCGCCGGCGTCGAGGGCGAACCACATCAGCGCGATGTAGTGCAGCGAGTCGCCGAGCTCGCTCGCCGCGACCGCGAGGTAGAGGCGGCGGAAGTCGCGGCGGCGCAGGAGCGCGAACGCGCCTGCCCGCGGCGCCGCGGCGGGCTCGAGCTCGCGCGGGACGTCGAGTGCGGGGTCCGACACGGCCCGGCGAGTCTGCCTCGTCCGGGTGCGGCGGCGGGCGCGCTACTGCTCGACGCCGAGCGGCCGGTCGAGCGGACCGACGGTGCCGCACCGGACGCTCGCGACGTCGCACGCGCTCACGAGCGACGAGAGCACGGACGGATCCCACGCGTTGATGAAGTCCGCGTGGGCGGTGTAGATGCTGCCCGGCATCGTGTTCGCGGTCGGGCCCATCGAGAGGGTCAGGCCGTCGCCTCTCGAGATCGGGTAGTGCACGTGGACGACGAGCTCCGGGATCGCGACGGGATGGCCCGCGGGGCATCCCTGCCGCGTCGCGTAGACGACGTTGCGCTGGCCCGCGCCCGCAAGCGTGTGACCGTCCCAGCAGTCCGGGAAGACCAGGCTCAGGACGAGGGTACTGCCCGCGGGGCACGACGCCGGCGGCAGGGCGGTGTGCGGCACTATCGCCTTCGCCCCGCAGTCCCAGTACGCGATGCGCGTGGACTGCGGCGACATCGCGGTCTCGTTGCCCGCGATCATCTGGAGGCCCTGCGGGATCGTCCTGATCGACGCCGCAGGTCGGCCGGCGGTGCGGTAGTAGGCGAGCAGCAGGCGCGGCACGATCCGGACGCCGTGCTGGTAGAGCGCGGGCATCCAGTACGCCGACGTGTCGGCCGGCGCGAGGCAGGAGGTTGCCGGCGCTGCACGCAGCGCCGCGGCCGTCGAGCCCGCGTCGGTGGTCGCGTTGCCGAAGAAGTCGTGCACCATCGACTCGCCCGGCATCTTCGGCATGAGGATCGGGTCGTCGGGCAGCGTGTGCGAGTACAGGCAGCGGCTGCGAAAGAACCCGTGGGACGCGGCCTGCCGCGCAGCGGCGCTCGATCCGACGGCGCCGCCGACGGCCAGCAACGACGCCGCTGCCATCGCCGAGATCAGCCTTGCGCGCACCGCATCAGTCTCGCGCGTCCCGGCCTCACGGAGGTAAGGCGAGCGTAAAGGAGTGCAAGCTCGGCTTTACGAGCGCCGGGGCACCGGCGTCAGATGCGCCGCGCGCCGACGTAGTTGTCGGCGTACCAGCCGGTGAGCGAGGAGATCTTCACCACGTCGCCCGTCTCCGGCGCGTGGACGAACTGGTTGCCGCCGATGTAGATGCCGACGTGGTTGAGCCCGTCGAAGAAGACGAGGTCGCCGGGCTGCAGGTCGTCGCGCGGGACCGGCACGCCCATCTGGTACTGCGCGGCGGCGTAGTGGGGCAGCGAGATGCCGAGCTGCGCGTAGACGTACATGACGAGCCCCGAGCAGTCGAAGCCCGCCGGCGTCGCGCCGCCGAAGACGTACGGGACGCCGAGGTACTTGAGCGCGATCGTCGCGGCCTGCGGATGTCCTGCGGACGTGGGCGGCGGAGGCGAAGCGGTCGTGGTGGTCGTCGGCGGCGTCGGCGAAGGCGTGGTCGTGGTCGTCGGGGCGGGGGCAGGCGCAGGCGCGGTCGTCGTCGCCGCCGCCGGCGGATCGGGCGTCGACGCCGTCGTCGTCTTCGCGGCCCGCGCCGCCGCGGCCGCCTGCGCGGCGTGCTGCGCCCGCGCGCGCTCGGCGGCAGCCCGGGCGGCGGCCGCGGCCTGCGCGCGTGCCCGCTCCTCCGCCGCGAGCCTCGCGCGGGCCTCGGCGGCGAGCCGGGCCTGCCGCGCCGCCTCGGCCGCCTGCAGACGTCTGACCTCGTCCTGCACGGAGGCGAGCATCGTCCTGCGCTGCGCGAGCTCGGCCCCGATGGCGTGCTCGTGCGCGGCGATCACCGCGACCGCAGCCGCCTTCCGGCGGCGCTCGGCGAGCAGCGCCTGCTCGCGTGCCGCCATCCGGTCGCGCCAGCTCTGCGCGTTGCTTGCGATGTGACGGTCGAGCGCGCTCGCCGCGTTGACGAGCTGCAGGCGGTTGAGGATGTCCGAGAGGCTCGACGCTCCGAAGATCGCGTCGGCGGTCGTGGGAGGCGTCGACTCGTAGATCGTGACGAGACGGCGGACGACGCGGCGTTCGGCGCGCGCGTACTGCACCCTCGCGGTTCCGAGCGAGGCCGCGGCGCGCCGCTCGCGGACGCGCACCTGCGAGAGCTCGTACTTCGCACCGTTCAGCTGCTCGTCGAGACGGCCGAGCTGGATGTCGAGCGCGTCGACCTGCGCGAGGATGCGGCGCGCCTCGGCCTGCTTCGCGCGAATCGCGGGCGGCTCGCCGGCCCCGGGGGCGGCGGCCGCGAGCGCCGAGACGATCACGACGAGCGCCGCCGTCCGGGCACGGCTCGGCCTGAGTGCACGAGGCCCCACGCGACCCACTTCGGCGGAGGCTAGTACACCCCTCCACGCCGTCAAACCGATCGGGGACTCCCGGGACGGAGCACTACACTCGTCGCGGATGGCGGCGACGCGTGCGCTGACCGGCGAGGATCTGACGATCGAGGACGTCTGGGCCGTGGCCGTCGAGCGTCGGCAGGCGGGACCGCTCTCGGAGGGCGCGCGCGAGCGCATGCACGCCGCCCGCGAGGTCGTGGAACGGGTGGCGCACGGCTCGAGCGAGCACACGTACGGCGTGAACACCGGCTTCGGCCGCTTCGTCTCGCGCCAGATCCCCGACGAGCTGACGGAGGAGCTGCAGCTGCGGCTCCTGCGCTCGCACGCGTGCGGCGTCGGCGAGCCGTACCCGCCGGAGGTCGTGCGCGCGGCGATGCTGCTGCGCGCGAACGCGCTCGCGAAGGGGAACTCGGGCGCCCGGGTCGAGACGGTCGAGCTGCTCCTCGAGTGCCTGAACCGCGACCTGCTGCCGCACGTGCCCTCGCGCGGCTCCGTCGGCGCCTCAGGCGACCTCGCGCCGCTCGCTCACCTCGCGCTGCCGCTGGTCGGCGAGGGTCGCGCGTCGGTCGACGGCGAGCTGCTCGACGGTGCGGACGCGCTCGCGCGCGCCGGGCTCGAGCCGGTCAGCCTCGTTGCGAAGGAAGGGCTCTCGCTGATCAACGGGACGCAGTTCATGGCGGCGCAGGCGGCGCTGTGCCTCGTGCGCGCACGAAGGCTCGCGCGCGCGGCCGACTGCGCGTGCGCGCTGTCGCTCGAGGCGCTGCAGGGATCGCGCACGTCGTTCCTGCCCGAGGTGCACGCGCTGCGGCCGCTGCGCGGCCAGGCGGCGGCCGCGCGCAACGTCATCCGGCTGCTCGAAGGCTCCGCGATCATCGAGGCGCACCGCTGGTGCGACAAGGTGCAGGACGCGTACTCGCTCCGCTGCGCGCCGCAGGTGCACGGAGCGTCGCGCGACCTCCTCGACTACGTCGACTACACGGTCTCGGTCGAGCTCAACGCGGCGACCGACAACCCGCTCGTGCTGGTCGCGAGCGGCGAGCTCGTCTCGGCCGGCAACTTCCACGGCCAGTCGCTCGCGTTCGCGCTCGACGCGCTCGCGATGGCGGTGGCGGAGCTCGCGAACATCTCCGAGCGGCGGCTCGAGCGTCTCGTCAACCCGAACCTGAGCGGCGGCCTGCCCGCGTTCCTCACCTCGCAGGGCGGGTTGAACTCGGGATTCATGATCCCGCAGTATGTCGCCGCCTCGCTCGTCTCCGAGAACAAGTCGCTCTGCCACCCGGCGTCGGTCGACTCGATCCCCACGAGCGCCGGGCAGGAGGACCACGTCTCGATGGGCAACGCGTCCGGCCTCAAGGCGTGGCAGGTGGTGGCGAACGCCGAGCGCGCCGTCGCCATCGAGCTGCTCGCAGGCGCGCAGGCGGTCGAGTTCCTGGCGCCGCTCGCGCCCGGCCGCGGCGCGTTCGCCGTCCACGAAGCGGTGCGCGACCTGTCGCCCCGCCTGCGTGACGACCGGCCGCTCTCCGACGACATCGAGCGCGTCGCGGCCGCCGTCCGCGACGGGTCGCTGCTGCAGGCCGTGGAGGCGGAGGTGGGCGGGCTGGAATGAGGAGGCCGCGGCTGCTGCGGTGGGACGTCCCCGAGCCGGCGACGACCCATCCGTACCGCGACAGCGCCGTCCTGTGGGCCGCGTGCGCCGGGATCATCGTGCTCGTCGCGTGGGCGAGCGGCGGGCCGGTAGGCCGCGCGATCGTCTACGCGGTCGTCTTCTTCGTCGTCGCGTGCGCCTGGAGCTGGTGGCGCTGGCGCGCCCGGTTGCGGCGCCGTCCGTGACCCGGGCGGCGCGGCGGTACCCTGGACGACGAGGGATGCCCAGCCGCAAGCAGCGCCGCCGGCGCGAGAAGTCGTTCCGGCACGAGTACGAGACCGTCCTCCTCGACGAGGAGGGGAACGAGGTTCCGCTCGACCCCGTGGAGGCGCGCGCGGCGCGGGAGGAGCGCGATCGGCAGCGGACGAAGGAGAAGGCGAAGGCGGCCGCGCCGGCGAAGCGTGGCGGCCGGCTGGGGCGCGAGCCGCAGCCGCCGAGCTGGCGCCGTGCGTTTCGCCGCGGCGGGCTGATGGGCGCCGTGATCTTCGTCGCCTTCGTCTTCATCCTGAAGGGCGGATCGCAGACCTCACGCGCGGCGATCGCGATCGTCTATGCGGTCGCGTTCATCCCGCTCACGTACTGGATCGACCGCTTCGCCTACCGCAGCTACCAGCGGCGGCTCGCCAAGCACAACGAGCGCCGCTAGCACGGCTTCTCCGAACCGACCTGGAGCGGCGTCCGGAGGAGGTGTCCGACACCGTAGGTGTCAGACACCTCTTGGTATCCCATTGCCGCACTGGTGTCCGACACCCTTTCGCGTCGGGCGTCGGCGGGGCTCCACCTTTCGACCTGAGGCGCTGTCCGGAGGAGGTGTCTGACATCGATGGTGTCAGACACCTTTTGGTTCCCATCGCCGCACTCGTGTCAGACACCCTTTCGCGTCGGGCGTCGGCGGGGTTCCAACTCTCGACCTGCGGCGCTGTTCGGAGCAGGTGTCTGACACCGTGGGTGTCAGACACCCTTTCGCGTCGGGCGTCGGCGGGCTTCTCGATGCGGGCTAGGTGCCCGAGCCGCCGCGGTAGTGGCCGGCGCCGGGCCAGGGCGCGAGCAGCAGCAGCACGCGGGCGCCGCCGTCGCTCGTGAGCGCGTGCCGCTCGTTCGGCTCGAAGCGTACGAGTCCGCCGGCGCCGAGCTCCACCTCCTGCCCGTCGGCCGAGACGCGCACCGAGCCGTCGACGACGGTGACCCAGGCGTGCTCCTTCACCTGGTGGTCCCCCAGCGACTGGCCCGGCTTGAGGACGACCAGCACGGCGCGCGCCGAATCGTCCGAGTGCAGCACGACGGGGTCGCGCGTCCCCTCCGGCGCCGGCGTCGCGAGCAGGTCCCAGTGCTGCACGGGCGGGATGCTAACGCGCAGCCACTAGACTCGAACGCCCGGTGCCCCTCGTCGTCGACAGCTTCGTGATGGGCCCGTACGGGTCCAACTGCTACGTGGTGCGAGCCGACCGCACGTCGCAGGACGCGGCCGTCGTCGACCCGGGCGACGACCCGACGCCGCTCCGGCTCGAGCTCGCACGCCTCGGCGCGCGGACGGCCGGCATCCTGGTCACGCACACGGACGTCGACCACATCGGCGGCGTCGCGGCGCTCGCCGAGGGGACGGGCGCAGAGGTCTGGGCGCCGGCCGGCGAGGCGGAGGCGCTTCGGAGCGGCCAGACGCGGGGCGGCATGCGCGTCGCGCCGCACGATCCGGCGCACACGGTGACGGGCGGCGACGAGGTCGAGGTCGCCGGCATCCGCTTCGAGGTGCTCGACGTCCCCGGCCACTCCGCCGGCCACGTCGCGTTCCTCCACGAGGGGGAGCTGTTCGCCGGCGATCTGCTCTTCGCCGGCTCGGTCGGCCGCGTCGACCTGCCCGGCGGCGACTGGGACACGCTCGTCGCGTCCGTCCGCGCGCTCCTCGACCGCCTGCCGCTCGAGACCGTGGTCTACCCCGGGCACGGCCCCGCGACGACGCTCGGCCGCGAGCTCGAGACGAACCCGTTCCTGCGCGAGCTGCGCGCCGAACGGCAGGCGTGACTCCCAGGTTCCAGGCGCCACGAGGGACGCACGACGTGCTCCCCGCGGAGCAGCCGGCGTGGCAGCTCGTCGTCGGCACGCTCGCGGAGGTGGCCGAGCTGTACGGCTACCGCCGCATCCAGACGCCGAACTTCGAGGACACGGAGGTCTTCGCCCGCACGGCTGGGGCGGGCTCCGACGTCGTGCAGAAGGAGATGTACACGTTCGAGGACCGCGGCGGCCGCTCGCTGACCCTGAAGCCGGAGGGGACCGCGCCGATCGCCCGCGCCTACATCGAGCACGGCATGCAGCGCGAGCCCCAGCCGGTGAAGCTCTACACCGTCGCGCCGATGTACCGGTACGAGGCGCCGCAGAAGGGCCGGTACCGCGAGCACTGGCAGGTGTCGGTCGAGGCGTTCGGCTCGAACGACCCCGGGATCGACGCCGAGGTGATCGACCTCTACCGCGAGGTCGCACGGCGGCTCGGGATCACGCGCTACGTGCTGCAGCTCAACTCGATCGGCGACGCCGCGTGCCGTCCGGGCTACCTCGAGCGACTGAACACGTGGCTCGACGAGCACGCGGAGGTGCTCGACGACGACGCGCGACAAAAGCGAGAACGCAGCCCGCTGCGCGTCTTCGACGTGAAGAACGAGGGCGTGCGCGAGGCGCTGCGCGACGCGCCGAAGATCACCGACCACCTCTGCGACGCGTGCGCGGAGCACTTCGCGGCGGTGCGGCGGGTGCTCGACGCGCTCGGCATCGAGTACGAGCTCGTACCGACGCTCGTGCGCGGCCTCGACTACTACACGCGCACGGTCTTCGAGTTCGTCAACCCCGAGGAGAAGGCGCAGCCGCAGATCTGCTCCGGCGGCCGCTACGACGGGCTCGTCGAGGCGCTGGGCGGGGCCCGGACGCCTGCGGTCGGGTTCGGCGCCGGGATCGAGCGCGCGCTGATCGCGCTGGAGGCCGAGGGCCGGACCGCCGAGCCGGCGCGGCTCGACGTGTTCGTCGTCGCGGACTCGGACGCACCGCGCGAGCGCGTCCTGCGCACGCTCGCCGAGCTTCGCCGCGCCGGGCTCTCCGCCGACGGCGACTACGCGGGCCGCTCGGTGAAGGGGCAGATGACGCAGGCCGGCCGGACCGGCGCCCGCACGGTCGTCGTCGTCCGCGGTGACGACGCGGCGATCCGCCGGGAGGGCCGCGACGAGCAGGTCGTGGCGCTCGACGACGTCGTGGCTACGCTCGTCCGATGAACCGCTGGCGCGACGTCTACTGCGGGGAACCGCGCGCCGAGCACGTCGGCCGGCGGCTCACCGTGGCCGGCTGGTCCGACACGCGCCGCGACCACGGCGGCCTCGTCTTCGTCGATCTGCGCGACCACACGGGCAAGCTGCAGCTCGTCGTCAACCCGGAGCGCTCGCCCGACGCCGCGGCTGCCGCGCACGAGGTGCGCAACGAGTTCGTGCTGCAGGCCGAGGGCGAGATCGTCGCACGCGCGCCCGAGGCGGTGAACCCGAACCTGCCGACGGGCGAGGTCGAGCTCCAGGTCGACTCCCTGCGCATCCTCTCCCGCTCGACGCCGCTCCCGTTCCAGCTCGACGAGGAGAACGTCGACGAGACGCTCCGCCTTCGCTACCGCTGGCTCGACATGCGCCGCGACCGGATGCAGCGCAACCTTCGCCTCTCGCACGCCGTGATCGCCGCGATCCGGCGGACGATGGACGAGCTCGGCTTCGTCGACGTCTGGACGCCGAGCATGACGCGCGGCACGCCCGAGGGCGCGCGCGACTTCCTCACGCCGGTACGCCTGCAGCCGGGCACGTTCTTCGCGCTGGCGCAGTCGCCGCAGCTCTACAAGCAGCTGTGCATGGTCGGCGGGATCGACCGCTACTACCAGATCGCCACCTGCTGGCGCGACGAGGACCTTCGCGCCGACCGGCAGTTCGAGTTCCGCCAGCTCGACCTCGAGATGGCCTTCGCCGAGAGCGACGACGTGCTCGACGTGCTCGAGCGCTGCGTCGTCGCGTCGTTCGAGGCGCTCGAACGGGAGCCGCCCGCGGTGCCGTTCCCGCGGCTGACGTTCGCCGACGCGATGGCGCGGTACGGGAGCGACAAGCCCGACCTCCGGTACGGGCTCGAGATCGTCGACGCGACGGAGCTCACGCGCGGCTCGCGGTTCGGCGTGTTCGCACACGCGCCGTGCGTCCGCTTCCTCGTCGCGCCGCGCGCGTTCTCGCGGGCGGAGCTCGCCCGGCTCGAGGAGATCGCGAAGGAGTGGGGGGCGAAGGGGCTCGCGTACGTCGTCCGCGACGAGAGCGGCGAGGTGCGCTCGCCGATCGCGAAGTTCCTGTCGGAGAGCGAGCTCGAAGCGTTCGCCGGGCCGCCCGGCTCGACCACGCTGTTCGCCGCCGGCGACGAGCCGGCGGTCGCGCGCGTCCTCGGCGGTCTGCGCACCCACCTCGGCCGGGAGCTGGAGCTCGCCGAGCCGTCCGCGCAGGCCTTCCACTGGGTGACCGACTTCCCGCTGTTCGAGCAGGACGAGGACGGACGCTGGACGTTCATGCACCATCCGTTCACGGCGCCGGCGCCGGGCAGCGAGGAGTGGGACGAGGCGAACCCGGCCGGCGTGCGCGGTCAGCACTACGACCTGATCTGGAACGGTTGGGAGCTCGGCTCGGGCTCGATCCGCATCCACGACGTGGCGGTGCAGGAGCGCGTCTTCCGCACGATGGGGCTGTCGGACGAGGAAGCGCGCGGGAAGTTCGGCTTCCTGCTCGAGGCGCTCGCGATGGGCGCGCCGCCGCACGGCGGCTTCGCGATGGGGATCGACCGTTTCGTCGCGCTCATGGCGGGGGAGCCCGACATCCGCCAGGTGATCGCCTTCCCGAAGGTCGCGAGCGGCGCCGATCCGCTCACGGGCGCCCCGACGCCGATGCCCGACGCGGTGCTCGCGGAGCTCGGCATCGCCGCGCTCCCGCAACCCGGCCGAGGATGACCAGGCGCCCGGGCCCGCGGTTCCTCGTCGAGGCGCTGTATCTGCTCGGGCTCGCCGCGGCGCTCGCGTTCAGCGACCTCGGCGCCTACGCGATCGTCGGCGCGATGGCGCTCGGCTGGCTGCTCGTCGTCGCGATCGAGTGGGCCGCGTTCCGCAGCGTCCCGCACTTCGCGGCGGGCGATCCGCCCCGGTGGTACGTGCCGCGCGTCGACCTGCCGCCGGCGCGCCCGCTCGAACAGCTCTCGGCGTCGTACCCGGAGGCGCAGCGCGACGAGGCGGTGACGTGGATCGCGCCCGCCGAGCTGCGCGCGGAGCTCCTCGGCGACTGGCCGCTCGCCCTCCCTCCGGAGGACACCCAGGAGTCGCCGCCGCCCGAGCCGTGGGTCGAGCCCGCGCCGGAACCGGTGGAAGCTGTTTCGACCGTGCCGGTCGAAGCAGCTTCGGAGCCGGAGCCGCCGCGGATGGAAACTGTTTCGACCGTTCCGGTCGAAACAGTTTCGGGCCCCGAGCTCGAGCCGGAGCCGGAGCCGGTGGAAACTGTTTCGGCGCGGAGCGCCGAAACAGTTTCGGGCCCCGAGCCAAAGCCCAAGCCGGTGGAAACTGTTTCGGCGCGGAGCGCCGAAACAGTTTCGGACCCCGCGCCGCAGCCCGCGCTCGCGCGCTACCACCTCGACCCGCTCGCCGAGCCGGAGCGGCGCCGCTTCCGGCGCCGCGTCGTCGACGACGCGATCGAGGTGCCGGCCCGCCCGTCCGGACCGCGCCCTCTGCCCCCGTGGGCGCGGGACGACCGGGAGCGCGCGTGAGGTCGTACCGCGTCCCCGGGCGGGCGCTGCAAGGCCTCTTCGCGACCGCGGCGGCGGCGCTGCTCGCGGCGGCGATCGCCGCGGCGGCGAGCGGCTGGGGCGGAAGCGGCGGGTCGTCTGCGGCTCCGCGGCCGGTCGGCGATCTCGTCGCGCTCGTCGGCTCGGCCGGCCCTGCGGCGTTCGGCCGCCACACCGCGTGCGGCGGCGTGCTCCGGCCCGACACGCTCGGCATCGCGCACCCCACGCTTCCGTGCGGCGCGCGCGTCTTCATCGACTACCACAGCCTCCACGTCCTGACGCAGGTCGTCGACCGCGGCCCGTACGAGCCCGGCCGCGCGTTCGACGTCACGGACGCGCTCGCGCGGCGCCTCGGCCTGCAGGGAGTGCAGCGCGTGCACTGGTCGTACGCGGCGCCGGCCGCGAAGTAGTCGTCTACAGTGCGCCGGTGCCCGACGCCGTTCGTGGGGCCGCGCATCCATGTAGAACCAACACCACGTGAAAGGGAGCCCGGGTCGGGCCGCAGGCGCCTCGCGCAGGCGGCTCGCACGGCACCCACCTGGCTTGCCAGGTTCACACGGGCGCGGCAGGACGGCGGCGTCGGGGCACGCCTCTCGAACGGCACGGTCGGCGCGAGGGCTACGCTCGAACGATGCGCGAGCTGCTCGGTGACTCGACGCGCGGCGAGGATTGGGCGTACGTCCGGCTCCGCGTCGACGGCGAGCGAATCGTCGACGCCGACGCGGACGGGCTCGCGCACGACCTGCGCGGGCTGACGCTGCTCGAGGCCGCGGCGGTCGGGGGCGAGATGCTCGCGGTCGACGCGCTCGCGAACGCGCTCGGCCCGGCGTTCCGCGCGGCGCCCGACCCCGAGCGCGTGGCCGTCGGCGTGAGCGGCGGCGTCGACAGCGCGGTCGCGCTGCTCAAGGCCGGGCCGGAGGCGATCGGCGTGACGCTGCGGCTCTGGCTCGACCCGCGCGGGCCGGACGCGGAGCGCGCGTGCTGCTCGCCGAGCGCGGTGCTCGCGGCGCGCGAGACGTGCCACGCGCTCGGGCTGCCGCACGTCACGCTCGACCTGCGCGGGCCGTTCCGGCGCGCCGTCGTCGAGCCGTTCGTGCGCGGCTACGCGCGCGGCGAGACGCCGAACCCGTGCATCCGCTGCAACGGCGGCTTCCGCTTCGCCCAGCTGCTCGCCTTCGCGCGCCGGGCCGGAGCGGCACGCCTCGCGACCGGTCACTACGCGCGCGTCGTCCGCCGCGACGGCGTGCCGTTCCTCGCCCGGGCGGCAGACGAGCAGAAGGACCAGAGCTACATGCTCGCGCGTCTCGACCCGCGCCTTCTCGCCCGCGTGTGGTTTCCGCTGGGGTCGCAGACGAAGGAGCAGACGCGCGCCGAGGCGGCCGCGGCCGGCCTCGCCGCCGCGCGGCGTCCCGAGAGCCAGGAGGCGTGCTTCCTGGCCGGCGACGACTACCGCGCGTTCCTCGAGCGGCACGGCCTGCGGGCGCAGGAAGGCCCGCTCGTGCACGTCGACGGGAAGCGTGTCGGCACGCACGCGGGCCACTGGCGGTTCACCCCCGGTCAGCGCCGCGGGCTCGGCGTCGCGGCGTCGGAGCCGCTGTACGCCGTCACCACCGACGCGCGGACGAATGCCGTCACCGTCGGGCCGCGGGAGGCGCTCGCGCGCCGGCGCGTGCGCGTGCGCGGGCGACTGTTCGCTCCCGTCGACTCGGCGTCGGCGAAGCTGCGCTACCGCTCGCCGGCGCTCGAGTGCCGCGTCGAGCCGAGGGCGCAGGGCTTCGAGCTCGTGCTGGCCGAGCCCGCGTACGGCGTCGCGCGCGGGCAGGCGGCCGTTCTCTACGAAGGCGACGTCGTCGTCGGCTCCGGCCTGGTGACGTCCGCGGCCGCCCAGTAGGCTCACGCCCGTGCTCGTCTCGTTCTCGTACTCGGATCTCGCGTACGCGGCGCTCGCGCTGTTCCTCGTCGCGGTCGGGCTCGGCCTCGGCTGGGCGTTCGTGCGGATGGCCGTAACCTTCGACAGGCTCTCCTCGTTGATTCGTGGGACGGAGCGTGAGGCTCTTCCCGTCATCAACAAGGTCGGGGGCACCGTCGATCGGGTGAACGCTCAGCTGGACAAGCTGGATCACGCCATGGACAGCGCCGTGGACGCGGTGGACGCGGTCGACCAGGCAGTGCGCACCGTCAGCTTCGCGGTGAAGCGGCCCGTGCAGAAGATGGCCGGCCTCTCGACGGGCGTCGCGCACGGCTGGGCGTCGCTCCGCACGCGCCGCGACTGGCGCGGAGCCGTCGACGCGGGCCGTGCCGCGGCCGCGCGGCGCGAACGCGATCTGGACGAGGACCTGCGGGCCGCGCATGAGTGATCAGATCGCGCTGACGATCCCGCGCGGAGCCGGCTTCGACGGCGTGGCGCACCTGGTGCTCGGCGGTCTCGCGGCGCGGCTCAACCTGACGATCGAGAGCCTCGAGGACCTGCAGATCGCCCTCGCCTCGCTCCTCGACTCGGGCGAGCGCAGCGGGGAGCTGACCGTGACGCTGACCGTGCGCCAGGGCGAGATCGACGCGCGCATCGGGCCGCTGCCCGAGCGCGTTCTCGACGAGCTCGAGCGCGACGGGGAGGCGCTCGGCCTCCGCCGCGTGCTGGCGAGCACGGTCGACGACGTGCTCGTCGACGGAGGGTGGGTCTGCCTGACCAAGAAGGTGGCGGTCGTCGATGGCTGAGAACGACAAGGTCCTCCTTCGCCGCTACCACGAGCACGGCGACCTCCAGGCGCGCGAGCAGCTGATCGAGCAGTACATGTCGCTCGTCCGCTCGCTCGCGCGGCGCTACAGCTACCGCGGCGAGCAGCTCGACGACCTGATCCAGATCGGCGCGATCGGCCTGATCAAGGCGATCGACCGCTTCGACCTGAGCCGCGGGGTCGAGCTGACGACGTACGCGACGCCGAACATCATCGGCGAGATCAAGCGGCACTTCCGCGACCGCGGCTGGTCGGTTCGCGTCCCGCGCGGGCTGCAGGAGCTGAACGTCCAGCTCTCGAAGCTGATCGAGCAGCTCACGGTGCAGCTCAGCCGGACGCCGACCATCCCCGAGCTCGCGAAGGCGGCGGGCGTGGAGGAGGAGGAGGTGCTCGAGGCGCTCGAGTCGGGCCGCGCCTACTCGTCGCTGTCGCTCTCGCAGGGCGCCGGATCGGAGGACGGCGAGGAGATCGACCCGCTCGAGCTGCTCGGCGACGTCGAGCACCAGTACGAGGTGTCGGAGGACCGCGCGGTGCTCGCGCCGGGCTTCAAGGCCCTCGACCCGCGTGAGCGCACGATCCTCCACCTCCGGTTCTTCGAGGGTCTCACCCAGTCGCAGATCGCCGCACAGGTCGGCATCTCGCAGATGCACGTCTCCCGGCTCATCCGGCGCGCCCTCGAGAAGATCCGCGAGGAGATCGTGGCCGACGAGGCCGAAGAGCCGCACCGCGCCGCCTAGCCCAGACGCGCGTTCTAAAGGACTCGAGGAGCAGACCCGCGTCCTAAGGTCGTCGCGGAGCGACGACCTTAGGACGAGAGCTTCGTCCCTACACTGTCCCGCATGACGACGAACGAGCTGCGCGAGGCGTTCCTGGCGTTCTTCGAGGAGCGCGGGCACCTGCGCTGCCCGTCGTACTCGCTCATCCCGCGCGCGGACGACCACTCGACGCTGCTCACGTCCGCCGGCATGCAGCCGCAGATGCCGTTCTTCCTCGGCCGCGAGACGCCGCCGGCGCCGCTCACGACGACCGCGCAGAAGGTGTTCCGGACGGTCGACATCGACGAGGTGGGGCGCGACACCTTCCACCTCACCTTCTTCGAGATGATGGGCAACTTCTCGTTCGGCCGGTACTTCAAGCAGGGCGCGATCGAGTACGCGCGCGACTTCCTGACCGACCGCCTCCGGCTCGACTGGGACAGGCTGTGGGTGAGCGTGCACGCCGGCGACCCGCAGCTCGGTCTCGGCCCTGACGAGGTCGCGATCGAGCACTGGCTGCGCGTCGGCATGCCGCGCGAGCGGATCGTGCCGCTGCCGTCCTCCGAGAACTTCTGGTCGGTCGGCGGGCCGGGGCCGTGCGGGCCTGACTCGGAGATCTACTTCGACTGGGGCGAGGAGACGGGCTGCGGCGAGCCCGACTGCCTGCCCGGCTGCACGCGCTGCGAGCGCTTCCTGGAGTTCTGGAACCTCGTCTTCATGGAGTACGAGCTGCACCCGGACAACACGCTGACGCCGCTTCCGAAGCAGAACATCGACACCGGCCTCGGCCTCGAACGGACGGCGCGGATCCTGCAGAACGTGCCGTCGGTCTACGACACCGACGGCTACCAGGCGATCATGGGCTGGATCGGCTCGCAGTCGGGCGTCGCCTACGGGGAGACGCCGGACGCGACGAAGGCGCACCGCGTCCTCGCCGACCACGGCAGGGGGATGACCTTCATCGTCGCCGAGGGCGTGACGCCGACGAACGAGGGCCGCGGCTACGTGCTGCGCCGGATCGTGCGGCGCGCCGTCCAGCACGGACTGCGCATCGGCCTCGAATCCCCGTTCCTGCCCGGCCTCGCGGACGCGGTGATCGAGCAGATGGGGGACGCGTACCCAGAGCTCGTCGAGCGCCGGAGCGAGATCCACGAGGTGCTCGCCGCCGAGGAGGAGCGCTTCGCCGAGACGCTCGCCCGCGGCATGCGCGTCTTCGCGGAGCTCGCCGCCGACGACGCCGTCTCCGGCGACGACGCGTTCACGCTCGCGACGACGTACGGCTTCCCGATCGAGCTGACGCAGGAGCTCGCCGAGGAACGCGGCCAGAGCGTCGACGTCGACCGCTACCGGTCGCTGATGGAGGAGCACCGCGAGGTGTCGCGCGCCGGCGGCGATCGCAGCGACCTGCAGCGCGCGGCCGACTTCGCCGCCGGCGCCGGCTTCCGGAGCGATTTCGTCGGCTACGCGAAGACCGACGTGCTGACGCAGGTCGGCGCGCTCGAGGAGCTCGGCGACGGCACCTTCCTCTGCAAGCTGCGCGAGTCGCCGTTCTACCCGGAGGGCGGCGGGCAGGTCACCGACGCCGGCGAGCTGGTCCACGAGGACAGCGGCGCCGTCGCCACCCTGCGCGCCGCCTACCGCATCGGCGACGACCAGGCGCTCCTGTTCGAGGGCGAGGGCTTCGCGGCCGGCGACCGCGTGCGCGCCGTCGTCCCCTGGTCGACGCGATTCCCGACGATGGCCAACCACACGGCGACGCACCTCCTGCACGCGGCGCTGCGGCACGTGCTCGGCGACCACGTGCGCCAGGCGGGCTCCGCGGTGCGGCCCGACAAGCTGCGCTTCGACTTCACCCACCCGCAGGCGCTCTCCGCCGACCAGCGCGACCAGGTCGAGCGAATCGTCAACGAGAAGGTGTTCGAGGCGATCCCGGTGCGCACGTTCGTGACGCCGATCGAGGAGGCGCGGAAGCTGGGCGCGATGATGCTCTTCGGCGAGAAGTACGGCGAGGAGGTACGCGTCGTGGAGATCGACGGCTTCTCGCGCGAGCTGTGCGGGGGGACGCACGTGCGCTCGACCGCCGAGATCGGCCCGTTCGTGCTGCTCGCCGAGCGCGCCGTGGGATCCGGCGTCCGCCGCGTCGAGGCGGTCACGTCC
Organism: Gaiellaceae bacterium; assembly: GCA_035652835.1. Classification (GTDB taxonomy): domain Bacteria; phylum Actinomycetota; class Thermoleophilia; order Gaiellales; family Gaiellaceae; genus PALSA-600. Next base: position 94,062 of record DASRDA010000040.1, on the reverse strand, counting down.
GGCGAGGGGTGGTCGGTGCTCGAGGGGCGGTCGCGCGAGCTCGACGCGGTGCGGCTCGAGCTCGAGCAGGCGCGCCGCGACGCGAAGACGCCGAAGGAGAAGGCCGCCGCGGCCGGCCCGGACATCGTGTGGCAGGACCGGCAGGGCCCGGTGCTCGTCGCCGAGGTGAGCGGCGCCCGCGGCGGCGCGCTCCGCGACCTCTCCGACCAGCTCCGCCAGCGCGAGGACGCGCGGGCCGTGGTGCTCGCCTCCGCGGACGAGGGCAAGGTCGCGCTGGTCGTCAACCTCGACCGGTCGCTCGCCGAGATCGACGCGGTGCGCATCGTCCGCGAGCTGGGGCCGATCATCGGCGGCGGCGGAGGAGGCCGTGCGACGCTCGCCGAGGCCGGCGGCCGCAACGTCGACGCCGTGCGGGCGGCGCTCACCGCCGGCCGCGACCGGCTCGCGGCCGCGATCGGCTCGTAGCCGCGAATCCGCTAGGAATTCCTCGTGCATCCTGGAGTGAACGGCCGCAAGGGCTACGAGCGTCCCTGGCGGAAGCGTCAGATCACGGGCGCTGAGGGCGTGGCGCAGCGGCGCCGGCGTGCGCTCGAGCGGGTCGCCGGCGCTCTGCCTGCCGTCTGGCCCCTGGGAGCGCTCGATGCGCTGCGCGACGAGTGGCACTGACGGTCTTCGAGGCCGGCGCGGGCCGAGCTGGTGCGACTTCTCCAAGCTTCGACGGAAACGCCAGCCGGAGGAGGTGTCTGACACCAACGGTGTCAGACACCTCATGCGGGTCGAATGAAGGTTCTCGCGCTCGACTTCGGCTCGGCGCGCACCGGGGTCGCGGTCTCCGACCCGACGGGCACGGTCGCCCGGCCGGTGGGGGCGGTCGAGCGCGCGACGACCGAGGACGGGTTTGCGAAGCTGCTCGCCGTGATCGCCGCCGAGCATCCGGAGCGCGTGGTCGTCGGCCTGCCGCTCACGCTGCGCGGCGAGCGCGGCGAGCAGGCGGCGGCGACGGACGCGTTCGTCGAGAGGCTGCGCGCCGCGCTCGAGCTTCCCGTCGACACGTACGACGAGCGGTTCACGTCCGTGCTCGCCGGCGGCGACGACGCGCGCGCGGCGGCGTTCCTGCTCGAGAGCTACCTGCGGTGGCGGTCGACCGGCGCGTGATCCGCCGCCGGCGCGCGGTCGCGCTCGGCGTCGTCGTGCTCGCGCTGGTGGCCGTCGTCGTCGCGGTCGCGGCCGTGCCGCACGTGCACCGCCACCACGCGGCGCCGCCCCCTCCGCCGCCGCCGAAGACGTACCGCATCGTCTTCCCGGAGGGCTTCACCCGCGCGCAGATGGCCGACCGCGTCAGCGCCGTGGCGCGCATCGCGCGCCGGGAGCGGCACGGGCGGCCGGTGAGGCTGGCGGCGAAGCCCTATCTCGCCGCGTCCCGCGCGGGGCGGATCCCGTGCTTCGGCGGCGCGCGCCGGACCAACCTCGAGGGCTTCCTCTTCCCGTCGACGTACGACTTCATCGCCGCGACGACCTCGCAGCAGCTCGTGCAGAAGCAGCTGCAGGCGTTCTGCACCTCGTGGCGGAGCGTCGACCTCCGCTACGCGCGCTCCAAGAACCTGACGTCGTACGACGTGCTGACGATCGCCTCGATGATCCAGGGGGAGGCGGTGGTCGCATCCGAGCGGCCGCTGATCGCGGCGGTGATCTACAACCGGCTGCGGCTCGGCATGCCGCTCGGGATCGACGCCGCCCTTCGCTATGCGCTGCACATTCCCGGGACGAAGTCGATCCTCGAGTCGCAGCTGCACAACCCGACGCCGTACAACCTTCGCCTGCACACCGGGCTGCCGCCGACGCCGATCGACAACCCCGGCTTCGCGTCGATCGAGGCGGCCGCGCACCCCGCGCACGTCGACTACCTCTACTTCGTCGCCAAGCCCGACAAGCGGCACCACTTCTTCACCGCCAGCGCATCCGCCTTCCAGCAGTACGAGTGCGCGCACGGCTACGGCTGCTGATGTGACCGCGCGGGTCGCGCTCCTCGGCCACCCGGTCGCGCACTCGCTGTCGCCGCGGATGCAGAACGCGGCCTTCGCCGCCGCCGGGCTCGACTGGGCCTACGAGGCGCGCGACGTCGAGGACGTGGTCGCGGCGGTGCGCGCGCTGCGTGACGAGGGCTTCGCCGGCGCCAACGTGACGATCCCGCACAAGCAGGCGGTCGTCCCCGCCTGCGACGAGGCCGACGGAGACGCGGTGAACACGCTCGTCTTCCGCGACGGCCGCGTGCTCGGCTTCAACACCGACAGGGAGATCCTCGCCGGCATCCGCGCGCGGCGGGCGTGCGTGATCGGCGCGGGCGGCGCGGCGCGCGCGCTCGCGCCGGCGCTGCCTCCCGACACGCGTTTCTTCTCGCGCTCCGGCGACTGGCCGCCGGACGCGACCGGCTGCGACCTCGTCGTGAACGCGACGCCGGTCCGCGACGAGATCCTCGTACGGCCCGTCGCCGGGCAGGTCGTCGTCGACCTCGCCTACGGACCGGAGGAGACGGCGCTCGTCGCGGCCGCCCGCGCGGCGGGCTGCGACGTCGTCGACGGCCTCGAGGCGCTCGTGCGGCAGGGTGCCGCGAGCTTCCGGCTCTGGACCGGCGTCGACGCGCCCGTCGAGGTCATGCGCCGCGCCGTACGCTCTCCTGCGTGAAGCTCACCCTCGCCACCGCCGGCGAGTCGCACGGGCCGGCGCTCGTCGCGATCCTCGGCGGCCTCCCCGCCGGCCTCGAGCTCGACCGCGACGCGATCGACGCCGACCTGCGCCGCCGCCAGGAAGGCTACGGGCGGTCGCCGCGGCAGCGGATCGAGCAGGACCGCGTCGAGGTGCTGGCGGGGCTCCGGCACGGCCGGACGCTGGGCACGCCGCTCGCGCTCGTCGTCCGCAACGCCGACCATCGCAACTGGGCGTGGGGGATGGCGCCGTGGCCGCCCGACGGAGAGCCGAGCGGCAAGGGGACCAGGCCGGTGACGCTGCCGCGGCCCGGGCACGCCGACCTCGCCGGGACGCTCAAGTACGGCCACGACGACGTCCGCGACGCGCTCGAACGCGCGTCGGCGCGGCACACCGCCGTCCACGTTGCCGCAGGCGCGGTCGCGAAGGCGCTGCTGGCGGCGATCGGCGTGTCCGTCGCCGGCACGGTCGTCGGGGAAGAGGGCCTGCGCGCCGCGATCGACGAGGCCCGCGTCGAGCGCGACACGGTCGGCGGCGTCGTCGAGGTGCGCGCGCGCGGCGTCCCGCCCGGCCTCGGCTCCTACGCGACGAAGGAGGATCGCCTCGACGCGCGGCTCGCGTTCGCGCTGATGGGCATCCAGGCCGTGAAAGGGGTCGAGATCGGCGATGGCTTCGCCCTTGCGGGCCTGCGCGGCTCGCAGGCGCACGACGAGATCCGCCCCGATCGCCGCCGCGACACGAACCGCGCGGGCGGAATCGAGGCGGGCGTGTCGAACGGCGAGGAGATCGTCGTCCGCGCCGCGATGAAGCCGCTGCCGACGCTGATGAAGCCACTCGCCTCCGTCGACCTCGTGACGGGCGAGCCGGGGCAGGCGCTCGTCGAGCGCTCCGACGTCGCGGCGGTGGAGGCGCTCGCGGTGGTGGCGGAGGCGGCCATCGCGTGGGAGCTTGCCGGCGCGGCGCGCGAGAAGCTCGGCGGCGACGCGATCGGCGATTTCGTCGCGGCGCACGCGGCGTACGTGGAACGCATCGCGTGGCGCTGAACGCGCTCGACCGCCACCTCGCGCTGGTCGGCTTCATGGGCGCGGGCAAGACGACGATGCTCGAGCCGCTCGCCTCCCGCCTGGGACGGGCCGGCGCCGACCTCGACGAGGGCGCCGCCGACCTGATCCGGACGCTCGGGCTCGAGCGGTTCCGCGAGGTGGAGAGCGAACGCGTGCGCGAGGCGCTTCTCCACCGGAAACCCGGCGTGTTCGCGCTCGGCGGCGGCGCCGTGACGACGGAGGGCGTCCGCGCCGCGCTCGCCGAGAGCGCGTTCACGCTCCTGCTCGACGTCGAGGTCGACACCGCGTGGGAGCGCGTGCGGGGAAGCGACCGGCCGCTCGCGCAGGACGAGGCGGACTTCCGCCGCCTCTACGACGAGCGACAGGGCCTGTACCGCGAGGCCGCCGACGCCGTCGTCTCCGGCGGGGACGTCGACGGCGCCGTGCTCGCCGCCGCGGGCGTCCATCACGAGCTCGGCGCCCTCGAGCGGCTCGGCGATCTGGTCCCGGGCGACGGGCCGGTCGCGCTCGTCGCCGACGCGTTCGTGCTCGGCATCCTCGGCCCGCGCGTGCAGGAATCGCTGGGGGAGCGGCTGCAGTCGGTGCACGAGGTGCCGGCCGGGGAGGCGGCGAAGCAGCTGCACGTCGCCGATCGGCTCTGGAACGAGTTGCGGCTCGACCGCGGCGGCACGATCCTCGCGCTCGGCGGCGGCGCGACGACCGACCTCGCGGGCTTCGTGGCAGCGGCGTACCTCCGCGGCGTGCCGTGGGTGCCGGTGCCGACCACGCTCGTCGGGCAGGTCGACGCCGCGATCGGCGGCAAGACGGCGATCGACCTGCCGAGCGGCAAGAACCTCGTCGGCGCCTTCCACTGGCCGGCCCGCACGATCGTCGACCCCGCCGTTCTGGAGACGCTGCCCGAGCGCGAGCGGCGGCAGGGACTCGCCGAGCTCGTGAAGACGCAGCTCCTCGCCGGCTCCGAGGTCGACGCCCGCGGCGCGGCCGCGTACAAGGCGGCGCTCTGCCTGCGCGACCCGCACGACCGCGGGCCCCGGCGGTGGCTGAACCTTGGCCACACGTTCGCGCACGCCCTCGAGGCCGCCGCCGACTTCGACCTGCCGCACGGCGAGGCGGTCGCGCTGGGCCTGCTGGCGGCGCTGCGACTCTCCGGCCGCGACCCCGATCCGGTGCGCGCTGCGCTCGAGCCGACGGAGGTGGCGGTCGACCGCGACCGGGCCTGGGAGGCCCTCCAGCGGGACAAGAAGCGAAGCAGCGGCGACATCAACGTCGTGCTGCTCGGCGACGACGGCCCCCGCGTCGAGGCGCGTCCGGCGAGCGAGGTGCGCGCCGCGCTCGATAGCCTCATTTCGTAGTGCAGGTCGTCGTCCTCAACGGCGCGAACCTCGACGTGCTCGGGCGTCGCGACCCGCGCGTCTACGGCGGCCTGAGCCTGAACGAGCTCGAGACGCAGATCTACGACTGGGCGCACTCCGCCGGCGTCACCGCGCGCTGCCGGCAGACGAACAACGAGGGCGAGTTCATCGACTGGATCCACGACTGCTACGACGACGCCGACGGCGTGATCGTCAACCCGGGCGCGTGGAGCCACTACAGCTACGCGATCCGGGACGCGCTCGAGCTGCTGCAGGTGCCGGTGGTGGAGGTGCACCTCTCCGACATCGAGAACCGCGAGGAATGGCGCCGCCACAGCGTGATCGCCGAGGTCGCCGCGCACCGCGTGATCGGCAAGGGCCCCGCCGGCTATCGCGAGGCGCTCGAGTTCCTCGCCGGGAAGGCGGACGAATGACGCGCCTCGACGCCCTCGCGCAGCGGCTCGACGTGCCGCTCCTCGCCACGAACCTCGTCAACATCCGCTACCTGACGGGCTTCGACAGCTCGAACGCGGCGCTGCTGGTCGAGCCCGGCGGCGGCGCGACCCTCTTCACCGACTTCCGCTACATCGAGGCGGCCCGCGACGTCGCGGGCGTGGAGGTGACGCTCGCGAAGCGGTCGCTGCTGGCGGACATCGGCCCGCGGCTGCCGCGCGAGGTGCAGTTCGAGGCGGACGCGCTGCCGTACGCGCAGTGGGAGGTGCTGCGGTCGGCGAAGGTCAAGCTCACGCCGAGCCGCGGGCTCGTCGAGGAGCTGCGCTCGGTGAAGGACGCGGACGAGCTGCAGGCGCTCCGCCGCGCGTCCCGCGTCGCCGACCGCGCATTCGAGGCGCTCACTGCCGAGACGTGGGTCGGACGGACGGAGCGGGAGCTCGCGTGGCGGCTGCGCGAGCTCATGCACGCCCACGGCGCCGACGACATCAGCTTCGATCCCGTCGTCGCGTCCGGCCCGAACGCCGCGCGTCCGCACGCGACGCCGGGCGACCGCCTGGTCGAGACGCGCACGCTGGTCGTCGTCGACTTCGGGGCCCGGCTCGACGGCTACTGCTCCGACTGCACGCGAACCGTCTCGACGGGAGCGCTGCCGGACCGGCTGCGCCGCGCGTACGACGTGTGCCTCGCGGCACAGGAGGCGGCGGTAGCCGGCGTCCGGCCGACGCTGACCGGTGTCGAGGCGGACGCGCTCGCGCGCAGGCTGATCGAGTCGGAGGGCTTCGGCGACGCGTTCGGGCACGGCCTCGGCCACGGCGTCGGCCTCGAGGTGCACGAGGCGCCGCGGCTCTCCACCGAGTCGACCGACACGCTCCAGACCGGCAACGTCGTCACGATCGAGCCGGGCGTCTACCTCGAGGGGCTCGGCGGCGTGCGCATCGAGGACCTCGCCGTCGTCACCGACGACGGCGTCGACGTCTTCACGCGCTTCCCCAAGTCGCTCGTCGAGGTGGGGTAGGTCTCGAAGACTCCCGTCCTTAGTTCACGAAGTGAACTAAGGACGTGCGTTGTCGCGTTCGCTAACCTGCCGCGCCGATGGCCGAGGTCGTCTCCACCAACCAGTTCCGCAACGGCATGCACGTCGAGCTCGACGGCCAGACGTGGCGCATCGTCGAGTTCCAGCACGTGAAGCCGGGCAAGGGCGGCGCGTTCGTGCGCACGAAGCTGAAGGCGCTCGCGACCGGCGCCGTCGTCGACCGCACCTTCCGCGCGGGCGAGAAGCTCACGCGCGTGCACACGGAGCAGAAGAACATGCAGTACCTCTACGACTCCGGCGACGAGGTCGTGTTCATGGACGAGGAGACGTACGAGCAGATGTCGATCCCGCACGCCGACCTCGAGGACGAGCTTCCGTTCATGCAGCCCTCGTCGAGCGTGCAGGTGCTGTTCGTCGACGGCCGGCCGTCGGGCGTCGAGCTGCCGGCCTCGGTCGTGCTCGCGGTGAGCGACACGGAGCCGGGTGTCAAGGGCGACACCGTGTCGAACGTGACGAAGCCGGCGACGCTCGAGACGGGCGCCGTCGTCCAGGTGCCGCTGTTCGTGAACGTGGGCGACCGGCTCAAGGTCGACCCGCGCGAGCGCCGCTACATCTCCCGCGCCTGACCTCGGTAAGGTCCTCGACCGACGATGCCGCGCCTGGTCGACACGACGATCCGCGTGCTCGGCCAGGAGCCGCTCGCCGGCCTGATGCCGACGGCCGACCTGCTGCGGCTGGCGGAGATCCTCGACGGCGCCGGCTTCGCGTACCTCGAGGTCTCGGGCGGGGGCGTCTTCGACAGCGCCGTCCGGCGCGGCGTCGAGAGCCCGTGGGAGCGCATCCGCGCGCTGAAGGCGCGCACCTCGACGCCGCTCGCGCTCGCGCTGCGCGGCCGCTTCCTCGTCGGCTCGCGACCGGTCGGAGGAGACTTCGCGCGCCGCTTCGTCGCGAGCGCCGCGGAGAGCGGCATCGACGTTTTCCGGCTGCACGACCCGCTCAACGACGTCGACAACCTGCGCGAGGCGGCAGGGGCGATCGTCGGCGCGGGCCGCGAGTTCGACGCGGGCCTGCTCTACGGGAGCGGCCGCCACGAGGCGCTCGTCGACGCGGCGAAGCGTCTGCCCGAGCTGGGCGCGGCGCGGATCCTGCTCCACGACCCGGCGGCGCTCCTGCAGCCGCACCGGGCGAGCGAGCTCGTCGCCGAGCTGCGCGAGGTCTCCGGGCTGCCGGTGGGCCTCTACTGCCAGGGCGCCGGCGGCAGCGCGCTCGCGGCGGCGCTCGAGGCGGCGCGCGCGGGCGCCGACCTGCTCGCCGCCGCGGTCTATCCCGTCGCGCTGACGATGCACCGCGTGTCGGCAGAGTCGGCGGCGCAGGCCCTCGCCGGGATCGGCATGGACGCGGGCGTCGACCTCCAGCGCCTCTGGGAGGCCGCCGACCTCGTCGACGAGCACATCGGCGACGAGCCCGTCAGCCCGACGGCGCCCCGGATCGCCGTGCGCGCCGCACAGCACAAGCTCCCGATCGGCGTCGTCGCCGCGCTCGACCTGCAGCTGCGCTCGCAAGCCGCCGGCGACCGGCTCGACGAGGTGCTCGAGGAGCTCCAGCGGGTTCGGCGCGAGACCGGCTCGCCGCCGCTCGCCGCGCCGATCGGCCTGGTGCTCGCCTCGCAGGCGCTCCTCAACGTGCTCGGCGCGAACCGCTACGCGACGATGGTCGACGAGGTACGCGACCTCGTCCGCGGGCGCTTCGGGCGGCCGCCTGGGCCGGTCGACCCCGCGCTCACCCGCGCCGTCGAGCTGTTCGGCAACGGCGACGGCCACGAGCCGCCGGTCGACCTCGACGCGCTTCGCAGCGAGGCGCAGGGCCTCGCCTCGAGCGAGGAGGAGCTGATCCTGCTGGCGCTGTTCGGCGAGGAGGCGCACCCGCTGCTGCGTGCGATCCGCGAGCGCACGGCCGGCGACGAGTCGCTCGCGGCGGGCGGCGTCGACCAGGAGCGCGCCGCCCGGATCCGCGACGTCGTCCGCATCGTGCAGGAAACCGGCGTGGGGGAGATCACGATCGAGGAGGACGGCATGCGCGTGAGCGTGCGCCGGACCGCCGAGCCGGCGCCGGCCGGGCCGGAGGCTCCCGCGCCCGCCGCGATCCCGGAGCTGGAGGAGCCGGTCGCGCCGCGCGCGGAGACGCTCGCGCGCGTCGAGAGCCCGATGGTCGGAACCTTCTACCGGGCGCCGTCGCCGGCGGATCCGCCCTTCGTCGAGGAGGGCGACGCCGTCGCGCCCGGCCAGACGCTGTGCATCCTCGAGGCGATGAAGCTGATGAACGAGGTGAAGGCGGAGCTCGAGGCGATCGTCCGCGCGATCCACGTGCAGAACGGCGACGCGGTCGAGTACGGCCAGCTGCTGTTCGAGCTGGAGCCGGTGAACGGGCGACCGCTCGACGCCGTCTGAGGCCCGGTCGCCGATGTTCTCGCGGGTGCTGGTGGCGAACCGCGGCGAGATCGCCGTCCGCGTGATCCGCGCGCTCCACGAGCTCGGCGTCGAGGCCGTCGCGGTGTACTCGACCGCCGACCGCGACGCGCTGCACGTGCGGCTCGCCGACCACGCCGTCTGCGTGGGGCCGCCGCCCGCCGCCGCGAGCTACCTGCGGATCCCGAGCATCGTCGCCGCGGCCGTGACGACGGGGTGCGAGGCGGTGCATCCGGGCTACGGCTTCCTCGCCGAGAACCCCGCGTTCGTCACCGCGTGCGTCGAGAACGACCTCGTGTTCGTCGGCCCGCCGGCGGACGTGATGGCGACGATGGGCGACAAGATCGCGGCCAAGCAGGCGATGCGGGCCGCCGGCGTCCCGACGGTGCCGGGAACCGAAGGTGCGACGACGCTCGCCGCCGCGCAGACCGCCGCCGACGACCTCGGGTACCCGGTGCTGCTGAAGGCGAGCGCGGGAGGCGGCGGCAAGGGCATGCGGCTGGTCACGGCGTCCGAGTCGCTGCCGGATGCGTTCGGGACGGCCGCGGCCGAGGCCGAGGCGGCGTTCGGCGACCCGACGCTCTACGTGGAGAAGGCGCTCGTCCCGGCGCGGCACGTCGAGATCCAGGTGCTCTGCGACGAGCACGGCGGCGTGCTCACGCTCGGCGAGCGGGAGTGCTCGATCCAGCGCCGCCACCAGAAGCTGGTCGAGGAGACGCCGTCGCCGGCCCTCACGCCGGAGCTGCGCGAGGAGATGGAGTCGGCCGCCGAGCGCGCGTGCCAGGCCGTCGGCTACCGCAACGCGGGCACGTTCGAGTTCCTGCTCGGCCCAGACGGGAGCTTCTACTTCATCGAGCTGAACGCGCGCCTGCAGGTCGAGCACCCCGTGACGGAGCTCTGCAGCGGGATCGACCTCGTGCGGCAGCAGCTCCACGTCGGCTCGGGCGAGCGGCTGCAGCTCACCGGCCGCGCGCCGCGGCGCGGCCACGCGATCGAGATCCGCCTGAACGCGGAGGACCCCGAGCGCGACTTCCGGCCCGCGCCCGGCCGTATCGCCCGCTTCGAGCCGGCGCAGGGGCCGGGCGTCCGGGTCGACACGTACCTGCAGAGCGGCGCGGAGATCCCGCCGTTCTACGACTCGCTGGTCGCGAAGCTCGTCGTCTGGGACGAGGACCGGCCGTCGGCGATCGCGCGGGCCGAGCGGGCGCTGCGCGAGACGGAGATCGACGGCGTCCCGACGACCCGCGACCTCGCCCTCGAGGTGCTGGCGTGCACCGAGTTCCGGAGCGGCGACTACTCGACGTCGACGCTCGAGGCGCTGCGGGCGGTGCCGGCGTGACGATCTCGAGGCGGCAAGCCCGGCGGCAGGCGCTGTTCCTGCTCTACCAGTGGGACCTCTCGGGTCAGGAGCTCGGCTCGCAGTACGCGGGCGAGATCGACCCGTGGGCGCGCGAGCTCGCCGAGACGGTCGCGGGCCGCGCGGCCGACCTCGACGCGCGGATCACTGGGGCCTCGGAGGGCTGGCCGGCGGACCGGCTGGGCGCGGTCGAGCGCAGCGCGCTGCGGGTCGCCGTGCACGAGCTCGAGCGGCGCGACGTCCCCGCGCAGGTGGCGATCAGCGAGGCGGTGGCGTTCGCGAAGCGCTACTCGAGCGAGGACGCCGCACGGCTGGTCAACGGCATCCTTGGACGAATCCAACGGGAGGAGGCTGCGTAACGATGAGCTCCGAAGAGGCTCTGTCGAGGGCGGAGCAGCTGCTCGCGCGGCTGGAGGCGGCGCGCACGCGGCTCGACGGGACGCAGGATCCCGACGAGGCGATCGAGATCCTGCAGGAGCTGGCGGAGCTCGCCCGCGAGGTCGAGGCGGAGCTGCAGCGGGCCAAGCGCGCAGCCGAGACCGAGGCGCTGGCGGAGCCGGAGCCCGATGTCCCACCCTCCTGAGTACCTGCGCCGGCTCGTCGAGGCGTATCTCGACGAGCTCGCGCTGACGCCCGAGCTCGGCACGCTCGAGGCGCCGATGCGCCACTCGCTCGGCGGCAAGCGGGTGCGGCCCGTGATCTGCCTCGCGACCGGCGACGCGCTCGGCGTGGAGGTCGAGCGGCTCCTGCCGGCCGCGGCCGCCGTTGAGCTCGTGCATTCCTTCTCGCTCGTCCACGACGACCTGCCCGCCCTCGACGACGACCGCGAGCGGCGGGGCGCGCCGAGCGTCTGGGCCGCCTACGGGGAGGCGACGGCGATCCTGGCCGGCGACGCGCTGCTCGCCGAGGCGTTCCGGCTCGCGCTCTCGTACCCGACGCCGGCCGTCGCGCGCGAGCTCGCGAACGCGACGCTGGCGATGATCGGCGGCCAGCAGCTCGACCTCGACGGGACCGACGACCTGCGCCGACTGCACTCGCTGAAGACGGGTGCCCTCTTCAACGCTTCCGTCATGTGCGCGCTGTGGGCGGGCGAGGTGCCCGCCGGCGAGCATCCGCCGTGGCGCGCGTTCGCGGGCGAGCTGGGGCTGCTCTTCCAGGCCGTCGACGACGTGCTGGACGGCGACGGCTTCGTGCTCGAGGTCGGCGCCGACGGGGCCCGCCGGCTGGCCGCCGAGGCGGCCGAGCGTGCGCGCGCCAGGCTCGACGAGATCGACGCCGACACGGACGTGCTGGCGTCGATCGTCGACGGGCTCGCCGTCCGCACGGCGTGATCCGGGACCGATCGATCCTCGCCCTCACCGGGGCCGAGCTCGTCTCGCGGCTCGGCTCCCAGTTCACGTATCTCGCGCTGCCGTGGTTCGTCCTCGTCACGACGGGCTCCGCCACCCGGATGGGCGTCGTCTTCGCGATCGAGCTCGTTCCGTTCGTGCTCTTCGGGATCCCCGCCGGCTCGGTCGTCGACCGGCTCGGCCCGCGCGTCACGATGCTCGTCTCCGACGCGGCGCGCGCGCCCGTCGTCGCGCTCGTCCCGTTCCTGCACCTGGTGGGCGGCCTGACCTACGGCGTCGTCCTCGCCGTCGCGTTCGTGCACGGCCTCTTCTCGACGGCGTACTTCACGTGTCAGCGGGTTGCGATTCCGTCGATCGTCGGCGAGGACGAGCAGCTCGTCGCGCGCGCGAACAGCCTCGTCGAAGGAGCGACGAACCTCACCACGTTCGCGGGGCCGGGGCTGGCCGGCGTGGCGATCAGCCTGATCGGAGCGGCGAACGTGATGTGGTTCGACGCGGCCTCGTACGTCGTCGCGTTCGCGCTGATCGCCGCGTTCGTCTCGGTCAGGCGCCGCGTCGAGGCGGACGCGTCGGGCGGGCTGTGGGCCGGGGTCGCGTATCTCGTGCGCGATCGGTTCGTCGGGCGCGCCGTGCTCACGCCGCTCCTCTTCGGCCTCGCCTTCCCGATCATCATCGCGTCGTTCCCGGTCGTCGCGTACCGCCAGTACCACCACGACCCGCGGGTCGCCGGCTGGCTCCTCATGGCCTACGGCGGGGGCAGCGTCGTCGGCTCGGTCGCGACGTACCTCGTGCTCGCGAGGTTCAAGCCGGTGCCGCTCGCGGTCGCCGCGGCGGTCGGGCTGGCCGCGCCGATGTGGCTTCTCGTCCCGCACGTTCCGCTGGGCGCGATGATCCTCGCGCTCGGCGTCGTCGGCTTCTCGAACCCGCTGATCAACGCGCCCTACTTCGGGATCCTCTCCACGCGCGTCCCCAGCGCGCTGCTGCCGAAGGTGATGCAGGTGATCATCACCTCGAACCAGGTGGCCGGTCCGCTCGGCTACGCGTTCGCGGGCGTGCTCTTCGCCGCGGCCGGGCTGCACGGCGCCTACGCGATCGCCGCTGCGGTCGGCACGGCGGCGTCGGTCAACTTCATCCTCGCGATCCTGTCGCCGTCGGCGCCGGCCGTGCAGGAAGCGACCTGACGACGGTGAGGAAGCGGCTCGACGTCCTGCTGGTCGAGCGCGGGCTCGCCGAGTCGCGTGCGCAGGCGCAGGCGCTCGTCATGGCGGGCCGCGTCCCGGGGCACCGCAAGGCCGGCGAGCTCGTCGACGAGGGTGCACCCCTCGACGTGGAGGCGCCGCCGCCGTACGTCTCGCGCGCCGGGCACAAGCTCGCGACCGCGCTCGACGCGTTCCGCGTCGACGTCGCCGGGCTCGACTCGCTCGACGTCGGCGCTTCGACGGGTGGGTTCACGGACGTGCTCCTGCAGCGCGGCGCACGCCGCGTGATCGCGCTCGACGTCGGCTACGGCCAGCTCCACGCGCGGCTGCGCGCCGACCCGCGCGTGACGGTGATCGAACGGGTCAACGCTCGCTCGCTGACGGAGCTGCCGTTCGCGCCGCAGCTCGTCGTGTGCGACGTCTCGTTCATCTCGGTGAGGCTCGCGCTTCCGCCCGCGCTGCGCCTCGCGGCGCCCGGCTGGCAGGCGCTCGTGCTGGTCAAGCCGCAGTTCGAGGCCGGCCGCGGCGAGGCGCCCAGGGGCGTCGTGCGCGACCCGGCGGTGCGCCGGCGCGTCGTCCGCGACGTCGCCGAGGCGCTGCTCGCGAGCGGGGCGGAGGTCCGCGGGGTCGTAGACTCGGGGCTTCCGGGCCCGAAGGGAAACCATGAGTTCGTCCTCCACCTCGTCCACGCCGAGCGCGCCGCGCTCCCCGCAGAGCTCGACGACTGGATCGCCGCAGCCGTCGGTTAGGCGCGCGGCGGTCGTCACGCACGGCCGCGACGGGGTCGGCGAGCCGCTCGCGCGGCTGCGCGCGCTCGCCGAGTCGGCGGGGGTGGAGCTGTCGGTCGACGACGAGACCGCGCCGCCGCCGGACGTGGCGATCGTGCTCGGCGGCGACGGCACGATGCTGCGAGCCCTCGCGCGGTTCCTCGGCACCGGGGTGCCGGTGATCGGCGTCAACTACGGCCGCGTCGGCTTCCTGACCGCGATCCCGGGGGACCGGCTCGAGGACGGGCTCGGCCGCGTGTTCGCCGGCGAGTACCGGCGGATCGAGCTCTCGACGGTGGAAGTGCAGGTCGGGGACGTCCACCGGGTGGCCGTGAACGACGTCGTCGTCGCCGGCGGCGAGCTCGGACGCATGGTCGAGCTCGCCTACGCGATCGGCCACGAGGATCTCGGCGTCCAGCCGTGCGACGGCGTGATCTGCGCCTCGCCGGCCGGCTCGACCGCGTACAACCTCTCGAACGGCGGGCCGGTGCTCGTGTGGGGCATCGACGCGATGGTGCTGACGTTCGTCGCGCCGCACTCGCTCCACATCCGGCCGCTCGTCGTCCCGCGCGGCCCCGAGGTGGTGGTCGAGAACCGCACGCCCGACTTCGACGCCACCGTCCTGGTCGACGGGCACGCCGTCGGCTGGCTCGCCACGGGCGCCCACGCGACGATCCGCATCGCCGAGCAGCGGAGCGTGCTCGGAACGCTGCCCGAGGTCACCTTCTTCCGCCGCTACGCCGCCACCTTCGGCCGATGATCCCGCCCGGGAGCGTCCCTACGATTCGGGGATGCTCCGGCGGCTCGCGATCTCGAACCTCGTCCTGATCCGGGAGGCCGAGCTCGAGCTCCATCCCGGCCTGAACGCGATCACCGGGGAGACGGGCGCGGGCAAGACGATCCTCACGACGGCCGTGGGTCTGCTGCTCGGCGCGCGCGCGGACGCGGCGCAGATCGGCCCGGCCGGGGAGGAGGCGTACGTGGAGGCCGAGCTCGACGGCGTCGATGACGAGGCGCTCGGGCCGCTCGCCGAGCTGCGCCCGGAAGGCGAGGAGGGGCTCGTGCTCGCGCGGCGCATCTTCGCCGACGGCCGGACGCGCGCTTACGCGTGGGGGCGGAGCGCGGCGCGCGAGGACGTCGCCGCGGCCGCGGAGCGGCTGATCGCGATGAGCGGCCAGTTCGAGCAGCGCCGGCTCGCGCGGCCCTCGTACCAGCTCGAGGTTCTCGACGCGTTCGCCGGCGTCGACGTTGCGCCGGCTCGCGCCGCGTGGCGGGAGCTGCAGGCCGCCCGCCGGGCCTATGACGAGCTGACGCGCGATGCCGCCGCCGCGGAGGCGCGCCTCGACGCGCTCCGCGCGCTCGCGGAGGACACCGAGGGGCTCGAGCCGCAGCGCGAGGGCGAGCTGCGGGCGCAGCGGGAGCGCTTGCGCCACCTCTCGGAGCTGGCCGAGGCGGCCGGCGCGGCCGCGGCCGCGCTCGCGCCCGAGGACGGCGCCGGGGCCGGCGACCTCGTCGCGTCCGCGGAGCGTGCGCTGGCGCCCGTCGAGCGCCTCGCGCCGGAGCTCGCGTCGGCGGCCGACGCGCTGCGCCAGGCGGAGCTGCAGCTCCGCGAGACCGCCTCCGAGCTGAACGCGTTCCTGCTCTCGCTCGAGGCCGAGCCGGGGCTGCTCGAGGAGGTCGAGAGCGAGCTCGACCGCCTCGCCGACCTCCGGCGCCGGCACCGGGCTGCGTCGTACGAGGAGCTGCTCGAGCGCGGAGACGAGGCACGGCGCGAGCTGCAGGCGCTCGAGGAGGGGCACGACCCGGTCGCCGCCGCCGAGGCGGCTCTCGAGGCAGCCGAGGCGCGCGTGCAGGCCGTGCACGCGGAGCTGGGGGCGGCCCGGCGGGCCGCCGCGGAGCCGTTCGCGGCCGCCGTCTCGGCCGAGCTGGCCGGCATCGGGCTCGGCGACGGGGAGCTGCGTGTCGAGCTGCGCGGGCGCGAGCCGGGGCCGACCGGCGCCGACGAGGTCGCCTTCCTGATCCGGCCGAACCGCGGCTTGCCGTTCGGCCCCGTCGCGGACCAGGCGTCCGGCGGCGAGCTCTCGCGGATCGCGCTCGCGATCGCCGCCGTCGCCGGAGGGCAGACGATGGTCTTCGACGAGATCGACGCCGGGATCGGCGGCGAGACCGCCCATTCGGTCGCGGCGACGCTGCGGCGGCTTGCGGAACAGGCGCAGGTGGTCACCATCACGCACCTGCCGCAGATCGCGACCGTCGCCGACCGCCACCTCCGCGTCGAGAAGGTGCCCGGCGACCCGACCCACACCCGCATCGAGCCGCTCGACGACGCACAGCGCCGCGACGAGCTCGAGCGCATGCTCGGCGGCGCCGAGTTCCTCGCGTCCGTGCGCGAATGACCAGAGCGGCGGCGCCGCCGTACGTCGGCGAGGGAGCGCACGCGCTGTGGCACGTCAGCGAGGACGCCACGATCCGCCGCTTCGAGCCGCATCGTGCGCCGACGTCGGCGATCGACGAGCCTCGCGTGTGGGCGGTCGACACGCGCCACCTGCCGCTCTTCTGGTTCCCGCGTGACTGCCCGCGCGCCACGTTCTGGGCGGGCGCTTGCACCAGCGGGCAGGACGTCGAGCGCTTCCTCGACGGCCGCCCGCCGGCGCGGGTGCACGCGATCGAGGGCGCGTGGCTCGAGCGGCTGCGAAGCGCGCGCGTCGTCGCGTACCGGCTGCCGCCGGGTGCGTTCGAGCCCGATCCGGACGTCGGCGGCTACTGGGTTGCGCGCAGCGCCGTCGAGCCGCTGGACGTCGTGCACCTCGGCGACCTGCTGGCGCTCCACGCCGAGGCGGAGATCGACCTTCGGATCGTGCCGAACCTGTGGCCGCTCTGGGACCGGGTGACCGCGTCGACGCTGGAGTTCAGCGGCATCCGGCTGGCGAACGCGCGCGCGAGGCCGTCGTGACGGGGGCCTCGCTGGAGCTGCTCGCGCCGCGGGCGGACGTGTGGGGCTTCCTCGCCGAGCCGTACCACCTGAGCGACTGGTGGCCGGGGCTGACGGGCGTCCGGCCCGACCGCCGCGGCTTCGCTCCGGGGGCGCGCTGGCAGGTGACCGCACGCGTGCGGAACGTGATTCTCGGCTCGCGTTCCGTCGAGACGACGCTCCTCGTGCGCGACGTCGAGCCGTTCGAGCGCTGGAGCTGGCACCTCGTCGCCTCGAGGCTCGACGTGGAGGTGCGCCTGCACGTCGTCGCCGACGATCGCACCGAAGTGACGGTGGCGACGAGCCGCGGCCCGAGGTCGCTGCCGCGCCTCGCGGTCAAGCGCCTCTACGACCTCGTTCAGACCGCGGCGACGCTCTGACGAAAACTCCCGTCCTTAGTTCACTTCGTGAACTAAGGACGCGCCTCATCGCTTCCGCCCGACGAAGATCGCCCAGCCGAGCTCGGCGCGCTGGCAATCAGGCTCAGTGCCACGCGGACACCGCCGGGACGTTACAGCCGACCGCGTCCCTACGATCGCACGGTGACGCCGAGGGGGGATGCGCCGGGGCCCGTGCTACTCTGGAAGCCCGTGAGCCTGATCACGGGAGGCCGCTCGTGAGCGCGAAGTTCGTCTTCGTCACCGGCGGCGTCGTCTCCTCGCTGGGCAAAGGAATCACCGCCGCGTCGCTCGGCCGGCTGCTGAAGGCGCGCGGTCTGAAGGTGCAGGTCCAGAAGTTCGACCCCTACATCAACGTCGATCCGGGCACGATGAGCCCGTTCCAGCACGGCGAGGTGTTCGTCACCGAGGACGGCGCCGAGACCGACCTCGACATCGGCCACTACGAGCGCTTCATCGACGAGAACCTCTCGCGCGCCGCCAACCACACGGCCGGGGCCGTGTGGGACCGCGTGCTGCGCAAGGAGCGCAAGGGCGAGTACCTCGGCTCGACCGTGCAGGTCATCCCGCACATCACGAACGAGATCAAGTCGCGCATCCGCTCGGTCGCGGAGGCGAGCTCGACCGACGTCGTCATCACAGAGATCGGCGGCACCGTCGGCGACATCGAGTCGCAGCCGTTCCTCGAGGCGATCCGCCAGTTCCGGCGCGAGGCCGGGCCCGAGAACGTCATCTACCTGCACGTGACGCTCGTGCCGTTCATCGACACCGCCGGCGAGCTGAAGACGAAGCCGACCCAGCACTCGGTGAACGAGCTGCGCCGCATCGGCATCCATCCCGACGTTCTCGTCTGCCGCTCGACGGAGCCGCTGCAGCGCGACATCCGCGAGAAGATCGCGCTCTTCGCCGACGTCGACGTCGACGCCGTGATCACGAACCCGGACGTACCGGACGTCTACCTCGTCCCGGTCGCGCTGCAGGAGCAGGGCCTCGACGAGCTGGTCTGCCGCAAGCTCGGCATCGACGCGCCCGCCGCCGACCTCGGCGAATGGCTGGAGCTCACCGAGCGGATCGCGCGCCGTAAGGACTCGGTCGAGATCGCGCTCGTCGGCAAGTACGTGAAGCTGCACGACGCGTACCTGTCGGTGCACGAGGCGCTCAAGCACGCGGGGATCGCGAGCGGCTGCCGCGTGCACGTGCAGTGGGTCGACGCCGAGGACATGACGCTCGAAGAGGCGCGCGCCGAGCTGGCCGACGTCGACGGCGTGCTCGTGCCGGGC
Organism: Gaiellaceae bacterium; assembly: GCA_035652835.1. GTDB lineage: Bacteria > Actinomycetota > Thermoleophilia > Gaiellales > Gaiellaceae > PALSA-600. The sequence continues at coordinate 75,671 of DASRDA010000040.1, read as the reverse complement.
GGCTTCGGGTCGCGCGGCTGGGAAGGCAAGATCCTCGCCTGCCGCGTCGCCCGCGAGGACGGCATCCCGTTCCTCGGCATCTGCCTCGGCATGCACGTCGCCGTCTCCGAGTTCGCGCGCCACGTCGTCGGCCTCGACGGCGCCAACTCGACCGAGATGGATCCCGAGACGCCGCATCCCGTCATCGACCTCCTGCCCGAGCAGAAGGAGGTCGAGGATCTCGGCGGGACGATGCGCCTCGGCGCCCAGGCGGTGGAGCTCGCCGACGGGTCGCGGACGCGGTCGGTCTACGCCGACGAGGCGGTGATCATGGAGCGCCACCGGCACCGCTACGAGGTGAACAACGGGTACCGCCAGGCGCTCGTGGACGCCGGGCTGGTCGTCAGCGGCACGTTCCAGGAAGGGCGGCTGGTCGAGATCGTCGAGCTGCCGGACCATCCCTGGTTCGTCGCCTCGCAGTTCCACCCGGAGTTCAAGTCGCGCCCGACGCGTCCGGCGCCGCTCTTCCGCGAGTTCGTCGCCGCCGCGCTCGAGCGGTCGCGGGCGCGCACGCGCGTCGAAGTCGCGTAGCGTTCCCGTCCGGTGCCGCCGGACGTCCTCGACCTCTTCTGCGAGCTCGCCGCCGTCCCCAGCCCTTCCGGCGAGGAGCGCGCGGTGGCGGACCGCGTCGCGCGCTACCTGCACGACTGCGGCCTCGAGGTCGACGAGGACGCGGCGGGCGAGCGGATCGGCGCGAGCGCGGGCAACCTCTACGCGCGCATCGAGCCGACGGCGGACGGCGAGCCGCTGCTCCTCTGCGGCCACCTGGACACGGTGCCGCCGACGGGCGAGATCCGGCCGGAGGTCGCCGACGGCGTGGTGCGTAACGCGGCCGGCACGATCCTCGGCGCCGACGACAAGGCTGCCGTCGCCGTCATGCTCGAGTCGGCGCGGCGGCTGCTCGCCGAGAACCGGCCGCACGCGGGCGTCGAGCTCCTCTTCACGCCCAAGGAGGAGGTGGGCCTGCTCGGCGCATACGCGTTCGACGAGTCGCGGCTGCGCGCACGCACCGGCTACGTCTACGACCAGGCCGCGCCGATCGGGACGATCGTGCTCGGCGCGCCGTACTCGCAGTCGCTCGAGGTCACCTTCCACGGCCGCGCGTCGCACGCGGGCATGTATCCCGACGAGGGCCGGTCGGCGATCGCCGCCGCCGCACGTGCGATCGCGGAGCTGCGCCTCGGCCGCGTCGACGAGATCTCCACCGCGAACGTCGGCACGATCGCGGGCGGCACGGCCGCGAACATCGTCCCGGAGTGGTGCACGTTCGTCGCGGAGGCACGATCCCACGACGAGACGCGCCTCGCCGAGCTCGTGCAGGAGATGCAGGACGCGATCACCTTCGCCGCCGGCATCGCCGAGTGCGAGGTGTCGACGAGGATGCGCAAGAGCTATCGCGGCTACCGGTTCGGCAAGTCCGACCGCGCCGTCGCGCTCGCGGCCGACGCGCTCGAACGGTGCGGCGCGGAGGTCTCCTACGAGCTCTCGGGCGGCGCGGCCGACGCGAACGTCTTCAACGAGCGCGGGCTGGAGGTCGTGAACCTCGCAAACGGGATGGTCGACATCCACACGCCGGACGAGCGGATCGCCGTCGACGACCTCGAGGCGATGGTCGACGTCACGCTCGCGCTCGTGGAGGCGGCGCGGGCGTGACGCGGAAGGCGTTCGACGGGAAGCTGATCTCCGTCGTCGTCGACGAGGACGGCAAGGAGATCGTGCGGCATCCCGACGCGGTCGCCGTCGTCGCGGTCGACGCCGACGGCTGCGTCGCGCTCGTGCGCCAGCAGCGCCCGGCGGCCGACACGACGCTGCTCGAGCTGCCGGCCGGGATGCTCGAGGAGGGGGAATGGCCGATCGACTGCGCGCGGCGCGAGCTCCGGGAGGAGACGGGGCTGCAGGGCGGCGAGTGGCGGGAGGTGGCGTCGGTCTTCACGACGCCCGGCTTCTGCGACGAGCGGGTGCACCTGTTCGTCGCCACGGGCCTCGAGGAGGGCGAGCCCGACCCGGACGCGGGGGAGGAGCTCGAGGTCGTGCGGGTGCCCGAGGCCGCGCTTCCCGGGCTGTTGCCCGAGCTGCAGGACGCGAAGACGCTCGCCGGGCTCCTGCTCTACCTGCGCGGCTGAGCCCGTCCGCTGCGCGGACTAGCGTCCGCACCCGTGCCCGCGAGGACGCAGGAGGCGCTCTACGCGCAGATCGACCTCGAGCTCTCGTGGTCGGAGGCGCAGCTGCCGCAGTCCGAGCGGACGAAGCACGTCCACGGCCTGCACCCGTACCTCGGGAAGTTCGTGCCGCAGCTCGTCGAGGTGTTCCTGGGACGGCTGTTCCGGCCCGGACAACGCGTCTACGACCCGTTCGCCGGCTCGGGGACCACGCTCGTCGAGGCGAACGCCTTCGGCGCCGACGCGGTCGGCTGCGACATCTCGGCGTTCAACTGCCTGCTCAGCCGCGTCAAGACCCGGCCGCACGCCCTCGCGTCGCTCGAGCTCGGCCTGAAGACGACGCTCGAGGCGACGCGGCAGGCGGGGCCGCTCGCGGACGGCGCGGCGAGCGACTGGCTCCGGAATTGGTACGCGCCCCGCGCGCTGGGCGAGCTGCTCCGCTACCGCGAGGTGGCGCGCGAGCGGCTCGCGGACGACGCCCTCGAGGTGGCGTGGCTCGTGCTGTCGCGGACCGCGCGCTCGGCCCGGCGGACGGCGCACTTCGACCTCGACGCGCCTCGGTCTCCGGTCACCGCCCCGTACTTCTGCCACAAGCACCGTCGCACGTGCCGGCCGGTGGACGAGGCGATGAAGTTCCTGACGCGGTACACGCGCGACACCGTCCGCAGGCTGCGCGCCTTCGCCGAGGTGCGCAGCGACCGCGACGTCGCCGTCCTCCACGGCGACGCACGGAGCGCGGAGCCGGGCGGGCGGCTCGACGGCGTCATCACCTCGCCCCCGTACCCGGGGCTGATCGACTACCACGAGCAGCACCGCTACGCATACGAGCTGCTCGGCCTCGAGGACCGGAGGGAGGCCGAGATCGGCCCGGCGTCGCGCGGAACGGTCGCGCGCGCCGTCGCCGAGTACGTCGCCGACATGACGGCAGCGTTCGCGAACGCCGCACGGCAGCTCGCGCCGCGCGCGCCGGTCGTGATCGTCGTGAACGACGCCCGCGACCTCTATCCCGCGATCCTGGAAGGCGCCGGTCTTCGTCTCGACGAGCGGATCGTGCGCCACGTGAACCGCCGCACCGGCCGCCGCGCGGGCGAGTTCTTCGAGAGCATCCTCGTCTGCCGCGTCGCCCGCTGAGCACGCCTGTATCGTTCCGCCGCCATGCGGATCGGCGTCGCGAAGGAGATCAAGCCCGACGAGTACCGCGTCGCGCTCACGCCGGCGGGCGCGCTCGAGCTGATCAACCAGGGCCACGAGGTCGCCGTCGAGACGGGCGCCGGGTCCGGGAGCGCGTTCCCCGACGACGCGTACGCGCGCGTCGGCGCGGAGATCGCCTCCGTCGACGACGTCTGGGAGCGCTCGGAGCTCGTCCTCAAGGTGAAGGAGCCGATCGCTCCCGAGTACGACCGGCTGCGCGACGGCCTGATCCTGTTCACGTACCTGCACATCGCCGCCGACGAGCCGCTCACGCGGGCGCTCATCGACTCGGGCGTGACCGCGGTCGCGTACGAGACCGTCGAGGCCGGCCGGTCGCTGCCGCTGCTCGCGCCGATGTCGGAGGTCGCGGGCCGTCTCGCGTCGCAGGCCGGCGCGTACTTCCTCGAGAAGCCGCTCGGTGGACGCGGGCTCCTGCTCGGCGGCGTCGCCGGCGTCGCTCCCGGCAAGGTCGTGATCGTCGGCGGCGGGGTCGTCGGCTACAACGCCGCGGTCATCGCCCTCGGGCTCGGCGCCCAGGTGACGATCCTCGAGCGCTCGATCGACCGGATGCGGCACCTCGAGGAGATCCTCTCCGGCCGCGTCACGCTGCTGATGAGCTCGAGCCTCCAGATCGCGTCGTCGGTGGAGGACGCCGATCTCGTGATCGGGGCCGTCCTCATTCCGGGCGCGCTCGCGCCGAAGCTGGTGACGGCGGAGATGGTGCGTGGGATGAAGGAGGGCTCGGTCGTCGTCGACGTCGCGATCGACCAGGGCGGCTGCTTCGAGACCTCGCACGCGACGACGCATGCCGAGCCGGTGTACGTCGTCGACGGCGTCACGCACTACTGCGTCGCCAACATGCCCGGCGCCGTGCCGGTGACGTCGACGAAGGCGCTGACCAACGCGACGCTGCCGTACGTCGAGGCGATCGCGAATCTCGGGCTACGTGACGCGGTCGCGCGGGATCCCGCGCTTGCGAAGGGCGTCAACGTCGTCGACGGCCGCCTGACCTACGAGGCCGTCGCCGAGGCGCACGGCCTCGAGTACACGCCGCTCGTCGACGTGCTGCACGTCGCGGCGTGACCTCCGCTCGGCGCGTCAGTCGGCGCCGAAGAGCTCGGCGACGACCGCGTCCACGTTCGCGGCGTGGCCTTCCGCGAGATCGTCGGGCGCCGCCCGGGGAACCGCGACCACAAGCGCGTCCGTGCGCGCCTGCTCCGCGTCCGATGCCGCAACGGCGGCTGCGTGCAGGGCCCAGAGGTAGTCGAGATCCGCCGTCGCGATCGCGAGCGCCTCCTCCGCCGTCAGCTCCGGCCCGTGGCCGGGAACGACGCGGGCCGGTGGGTCGCGCCGCAGGAGATCGATCAGCGCCGCGAGCGAGCCGCGGTACGCGGCCGTCGAGGTGGCGAACGGAAACTCGGCCGCCGACAGGTGGTCGCCGACCGCGAGCACGTCGGGCTCGCGGAAGCGGTAGGCGACGCCGTCCGGCGTGTGCCCCGTGAGCGCAAGCGTCTCGACGAGAAACGGCCCGATGCGCTGTGCGGTGCCGGGCGCGAAGGCACGGTCGACGTGCGCGTCGCCGGCGATCCGGAGGCCGGCGGCCTGCGCGCGTTCCGCGAGCGCGCCGGCGGCGCGCGCCCGAATGCGGCCCGCCGTCGCCTCGCCCGCGACCACGGTCGCCTCGGGAAACGCGGCGATCCCGCAGACATGGTCCCAGTCGGCGTGCGTCACGAGGACGTGCGTGACCCGCGCGCCGAGCTCGTCGGCGCGCGCCGCGATCGCGGCGACCTCGTCGACCGAGATCCCAGGATCGACGGCGACCGCCTCGCCGTCGCGCACGAGCAGCAGCGACGTCGTCCGCCAGAGCGCGCTCTCGAACCGCTCGGCGAGCGCGCGTTGCGTCACGCCGGCGCTACGCGCTCTTCTTCTGGTTGGGCGCCGGGCTCAGCTTCACCACGACCCATGTGACGCCCGCCGCGAGCGCGACGACGCACGGGATGAAGATCGCGATGCCGACGAGGCCGAGGAACGTCGCCACGGAAGTAGGATAGCCCGCATGGCCGCCGCGACGATCGCTCCGAATCGGCCGAACATCGCCTCGTAGTGCCGCGGGCGTGCGTCATCGTGCTTGACGCGGTGGGCGCGGGCGAGCTGCCCGACGCCGCCGAGTTCGGGGACGAGGGCTCGAACACCCTGGCGAACGTCGCACGGGCGGTCGGCGGCCTCGATCTGCCCACGCTCGAGGCGCTCGGCCTCGGCAACGTCGAGCCGCTCGAGGGGTGTGCGCCGCAGCCCGGCGCTCCGGCCGTCGCGGGCAAGCTCGTGGAGCGCTCGAAAGGCAAGGACACGACCACCGGCCACTGGGAGTTGATGGGCGTCGTCACGCCGCAGCCCATGCCGACCTACCCGTACGGCTTCCCGGACGAGGTGATCGACCCGTTCATGAACCGCACCGGCCGCGGCGTGCTCGGCAACAAGCCTGCGAGCGGGACGGAGATCATCCAGGAGCTGGGCGAGGAGCACCAGCGCACGGGGAAGTGGATCGTCTACACGAGCGCCGACTCGGTCTTCCAGGTCGCGGCGCACGAGGAGACCATCCCGCTCGAGGAGCTGTACGCCGCCTGCCGGGTCGCGCGGGAGATCCTCACCGGCAAGCACGCGGTGGGCCGCGTGATCGCGCGGCCGTTCGTCGGCGAGCCCGGCTCGTACGAGCGGACGCCGAACCGTCACGACTTCTCGCTCGAGCCGCGCAGGCCGAACTACCTGACGCTCGTGCGCGACGCGGGCAAGAAGGTGTACGGCGTCGGGAAGATCCCGGACATCTTCGCCCACCAGGACATCGACGAGGAGCTGCCGACGAAGTCGAACGTCGAGGGCATCCAGCGCACGGAGGAGCTGCTGCGGTCGATCGACGACGGCCTCGTCTTCACGAACCTCGTCGAAACCGACATGCTCTGGGGCCACCGAAACGATCCCGTCAACTTCCACCGCTGCCTGCAGGACTTCGACCGGCGCCTGCCCGACCTGCTCGACGCGCTGCGGCCGGGTGATCTCCTCGTCCTCACCTCGGACCACGGCTGCGACCCGACGACGCCGTCGACCGACCACTCGCGCGAGCACGCGCTGCTGCTCGCCTACGTCGAGGGCCGCAACGCCGCCGGCCGCATCCACGAGGAGGGGGAGTTCGCGGACGTCGGCGCGACGGTGAACGCGTGGCTCGGCGGGAAGGCGGCGCCGCGGGGCGTCCCGGGAACGCCGATCGTCACCCCGTGAAGATCGACGACCCCGCCGACGTCCGCGATCAATACGCGACCGAGGCGAACCTCGAGGCCCGCCGCGCGCTCTACGAGGACGCCGACGGGCCGGACCCGCGTCAGATCGCGTTCGAGGCGGTTGCCGAATCGGCGCCGGCTCGCGTGCTCGAAGTCGGCGGCGGTCCGGGGGAGCTCTCGGTCCGGATGGCCCAGGAGCTCGGAGTCGACGTCGTCATGGTCGATGTGTCGCCGCGAATGGTCGAGCTTGCTCGTGCACGTGGCGTCGACGCCCGAGTCGGCGACATCCAGTCGCTCGAGTTCGCGGACGGATCGTTCGACTGCGTCGTGGCGGCGTGGGTCCTCTTCCACCTTCCGGATCTGGACTCCGGCATCGCCGAGCTCGCACGCGTGCTGCGCAAGGGCGGTCGCCTCGTCGCGGCGACGAACGCCGAGGAGCACATGCTCGAGCTGAGAGAGCTGGCAGGGCCGGCTGCGTGGGAGAGGCCGTTCACCCGTGAGAACGGAGCGGCGATCCTCGGCCGCCACTTCGCCACCGTGGAACGCCGGGATGCGGACGGGCTGGTGACCATCACCCGCGAGGAGCTCGTTCACGGCTGGTTCGAGTCGCTGGGGCACCCGGAGGCGACACTCGCTCCGTTCGACCTGCCGCTCACCGTTCGGCGGGCGAGCTCGATCTTCGTCGCCACGAAGTGATCCGCGTCCCCGAGCTGATCCAGCGCAAGCGGGACGGCGCGGAGCTCGGTGAGGACGAGATCGCCGAGCTGATCCTCGGCTACGCGCGCGGCGACGTCCCCGACTACCAGCTCGCAGCCTTCTGCATGGCCGTCTACTTCCGCGGCCTCTCGCCCCGCGAGACGTTCGCGCTCACCGACGCCATGGTCCGCAGCGGCGAGACGCTCGACCTCGCCGCCGCGCTGGGGCGCAAGGCAGTCGACAAGCACTCGACGGGCGGCGTCGGCGACAAGACCTCGCTCGCGGTCGCGCCGATCGTCGCGGCGTGCGGCGTTCCGCTCGGGAAGATGAGCGGCCGGGGCCTGGGCCACACGGGCGGCACGCTGGACAAGCTCGAGTCGATTCCCGGCTTCCGCGTCGACCTGACGACGGACGAGTTCGTCGCACAGGTGCGCGACGTCGGCGTCGCGATCGTCGGCCAGACGGCGGACCTCGTCCCCGCCGACAAGCTCCTCTACGGGCTGCGCGACGTGACGGCGACGGTCGACCAGCGCTCGCTGATCGCGGCGTCGATCATGTCGAAGAAGCTGGCCGCCGGCGCGCAGGCGATGGTGCTCGACGTCAAGGTTGGAAACGGCGCCTTCATGAAGACGCTCGCCGACGCGCGCGCGCTCGCGGAGACGATGCTCGAGCTGGGCCGAGAGGCGGGCAGGACGGTCGTCTGCCTGCTCACCGACATGGACCAGCCGCTCGGGTGCGCGGTCGGCAATGCGCTCGAGGTGCGCGAGGCGCTCGCGACGGTCCGCGGGTCGGGGCCGCCGGACTTCACCGAGCTCGTCCTCGACGCGTCCGGGCGGCTGCTCGCCCTGTCGGACCTCGGCGTCGACGAGCCGGAGGGCCGCCGGCGCGCGGAGGCGGCCGTCGCCGACGGGCAGGCTGAGGCGACCTGGCGCCGCTGGCTCGAGGCGCAAGGGGGAACGGCCGACGAGTCGGCGCTGCCGGCGGCGTCCGTGGTCCGCGAGGTAGCGGCGCCGCAGGACGGCTACGTCGCGGAGCTCGGGGCGATCGCGATCGGCATCGCTGCGCTGCACCTGGGCGCGGGCCGCCGGACGAAGGACGACGCCGTCGACCATGCGGTCGGCGTGGTGTGCCGTGCGAAGCGCGGCGACCGCGTCGAGCGGGGACAGCCGCTCGCGGAGGTGCACGCACGCGACGACGCGAGCGCCGACGCAGCCGCGCGCGACGTCGCGGACGCGTACCGGCTGGCGCCGGAGCCGCCGCCGGAGCGGCCGCTCGTCCTCGAGGTCGTCGACTGACCGCTCCACGGGTCGTCACCTGACCGTCGACCGAGGGCGTGCGCGGGCGCCCCCGCGCACGGTACCCCCGGCAGGTACCGTCGGGACGTGCCCGAGCTACCCGAGGTCGAGACCGTCCGGAGGCAGCTCGCGCCGGTCCTGACGGGTAGGCGCTTCGAGCGCGTCCGGATCGAGGACCCTCGGCTGACGCGGCCGCTCGACCCCGAGGAGGTCGCACGCGAGCTCGAGGGCGAGCGGGTCGAGCGCGTGGACCGCCGCGGCAAGTATCTGATTGTTCGGTTCGGCTCGGGACGGGCTCTCCTGATCCACCTCCGGATGACGGGGTCGTTGCTCCACGCCGCGGCGGGACTGCTTCCCGACGACCCTCACCGGCGAGCCGTGATCACCCTAGACGACGCGTCGGACGTCGCCTACCGCGACGTGCGCCGCTTCGGCACCTGGCTGCTGCTCGAGCCCGACGAGGCGGAGGCCTACGTGGACGAGCGCGTCGGCCGCGAGCCGCTCGACGGGGCCTACGCCGCGAAGCACCTCGCCGAGCGGCTGCAGGGCAGACGCGCGCCGGTCAAGGCGGCGATCCTCGACCAGCGGACGGTGGCCGGCGTGGGGAACATCTACGCGGACGAGGCGCTCTGGCGGGCGCGGATCCACCCGCTGACCCCCGCCGAGGCGCTCGGCCCGCGCGAGGTGCGCGCCCTGCACCGCGGCCTCCGACGCGCGCTCGAGCACGGGATCGCCCGGCAAGGGTCGACCCTCCGCGACTACCGGACGCCGAACGGGGACAGCGGGACGATGCAGGACGAGTTCCGCGTCTACGGGCGCGCGGGCGAGCCGTGCCCGCGCTGCGGCGCGCCGATCGACAAGATCCGCGTCGCCGGGCGCGGTACCTGGTACTGCCCGTCCTGCCAGGCCTACGCGGCTTCGAGCAGCTCCGTCAGCCGTCCGTCGCGGTCGAGGCGCCAGAGCTCCGTGTAGCCGCCGATCGGCCGGCCGTCGACGAGGATCTGCGGGACGGTCCAGCCGCCGGTCAGGTCGTGCAGGGTCGCGCGGAACCCCGGATCGTCGTCGAGCGAGACCTCCTCGTAGTCGATGCCGCGGCCGTCGAGGAGCGCCTTCGCGCGGACGCAGTAGCCGCACCAGCGCGTCGTGTACATCCGAACGCGTGCCATTACCAGTTCAAACGAAGAAACCGCTGTCCGGGATTCCGCAGGTCGGATGCCTAGACTGAACATGTGGGGCGCAGCTACCGCACCGACGCGATCGTCCTGCGCTCGCTCCGCTTCGCCGAGGCCGACCGGATCCTCCACCTGTACACGCGCGAGCGCGGGCGGGTCGGCGCGATCGCGAAGGGCATCCGCAAGACACGGTCGCGGTTCGGCGCCCGGCTCGAGCCGCTGTCGCACGTGGAGCTGCTGCTGCACGAGGGCTCCGGCGAGCTGCAGACGATCACCGGCGTCGACCTGAAGCGCTCGCATCGCGCCGCGCGCGAGGACCCCTACCGCCTGAACGTCGGCCTCGTCGGCGCCGAGGCGATGCTACGCCTCTTCGCCGAGCCGGAGGCGAACGAGCGGGCGTTCACGGCGCTCGCGCGCTTCCTCGACCTGCTCGACGAGGCTCCGCCGCCGGACCCACCCGGCGCCCGCCCGGCGCTCGACCCGCTCGCGCTCGCGTTCCAGCTGAAGCTGCTCTGGCTGGCCGGTTACCTGCCGCACCTGACGAGCTGTGTCGAATGCGGCTCCGGCCACGACGTCATCGCCTTCTCGGCGCGCGCCGGCGGCGCGGTCTGCCGCGACCACGCCGCCGGTGCGCTCCGGCTCTCGCCCGAGGGGCTCGCCGCTGCGGAGGGGCTGCTCGCGAGCCCGCTCGCGGACGCCCGCGGCGCCGGGGTGAGCGCCCGCGCGGCGCGCGAGACAGTGGCGGTGATCACCGCCTCCTACGAGGAGCACGGAGGCTTCCGGCTGCGGACGCTGTCGGCGTGAGGCGAGACCTCGGCGACGGCTTCGAGCTCGACGACGACCCCGGACGCGTCGACGTCGCAGCGGTGCATCGCTTCCTCTCCGAGGAGGCGTACTGGGCGCGCGGCCGCCCGTACCAGACGCAGGCGCGGCTCGTGGCCGCCTCGGCCCGCGTCGTCGGCCTCTACCGGGACGGGCGGCAGGTCGGCTTCTGCCGGGCCGTGACCGACGGCGTCTCGGCGGTCTACCTCGCCGACGTCTACGTCCTGCCGGAATGCCGCGGCCGCGGACTGGGGGAGGAGCTCGTGCGCGAGATGATCGAGCGCGGCCCGTACGCGGCGCGCACCTGGCTCCTGCACACGCAGGACATGCACCCGCTCTACCGCAAGCTGGGCTTCGGCGACCCGAGCCCGAAGGTGATGGAGCGGCTCGCGCCCGCCGCGGACGGTCAGTCGGCCAGGCGCTCGACGAGCCACGCGAGCGAGAGCGGGTAGCGCCACCCGAGGCCCCGGTGGCCGCCCGGGAAGAGCTCGAAGCGCAGCGCCTCGCCCGCCACTCCCGCCTCCGCGAGCGCCCGCCGCAGCGCGAGCGCGCCGAGGTCGAGGAAGTAGGAGTCCGCCTCGCCGGCGTCCAGCCATACGCCGCGGAGTTCACGGGCCGCCTCCGCATGCCGCTCGACGAGCCGCACCGGGTCGTGCTCGAGCCACCGCGCCCACACGTCGGGGCGGAGCTCGGCCGTCTCCACCTCGAACGGCAGCTCGCCCCCCGCGTAGGCGAGCGCCGACGACCACAGCTCGACGAGCAGCGCGTCCTCGCGCGTCCGCAGGCCCTCGAAGCCGTTCCACCACGCGTCGAGCGGGCGCTCGCGGAGCGCGCGGGCCGCGGCGGGGAAGCCGTGCGCGATCGTGACCTCGAACAGCGCGTCCGGCGCGTGCGCGGCGACGGCGTTGAACGTGTCCGGATGCTCGATCGCGTTGACGAGCGCCCCGTAGCCGCCCGACGACTTCCCCTGGAGCGCACGCCGTCCGCTCGCCGGGAAGCGCTCCTCGACGAACGGCACGACCTCGTCGCGCAGGTAAGTCCCGTAGCGGCCGATGCCGCCGGAGTCGATCCACTGCGAGCCGCCGACCGACGTCCAGCCGTCGACGAGCGCGACGACGGCCGCCGGTGCGAGCGCGTCGATCTCCTCCGGGTACGAGCGCTCGAACGGCTCCACGTTGAACCACCAGCGCGCGGAGCGCATGTGCGCGTGGAGGACGTAGACGGTCGGATAGCGGCGCGCGTCCTCGTCCGGCGACCACACGAAGACCGGCCGCTCGTGCGGATCACCGAGCGGGTTGCCCCGCAGGGCCTCCGAGGCGATGCTCAGCTCGTGCCAGGGCACGCGGCTACTCGCGCGGGCGCCAGTCCTGCCGCAGCCGGTACTCGAGCAGCTCGCGTGCGCCCGCGATCGGGATCCGCTCCTGCTCGAGCGTGTCGCGGTCGCGCAGCGTGACGGTGTCGTCCGCGAGCGTCTGCTCGTCGATCGTCATCGCCCAGGGAGTTCCGATCTCGTCCTGGCGGCGGTAGCGCTTGCCGATCGCCGCCGAGTCGTCGTACTCGGCCGACATCGAGCGGCGCAGCTCCTGGTAGAGCGCGCGCGCCTTCTCGACCAGCGCGCCGTCGCGGCCGATCAGCGGCAGCACCGCGACCTTGACCGGCGCGATGCGCGGGTGCAGGCGAAGCACGGTGCGCGGCCGGCCGGCCACCTCCTCCTCGTCGTACGCGTCGCAGAGGAACGCGAGCGTCGCGCGGACGACGCTGATCGCAGGCTCGACGACATGCGGGACGTAGCGCTCCTCGTGCCCGACCCACTCGAGCTTCGTGCCGGACGCGTCGGCGTGCTGGCGCAGGTCGTAGTCGCCACGGTTGGCGACGCCCTCGAGCTCCTGCCAGCCGATCGGGTAGAGGTACTCGATGTCGCTCGTCGCGCTCGAGTAGTGCGAGAGCTCCTCCGGCCCGTGCGGGCGCACGCGCAGGTGGCTGGGCCGGATGCCGAGGTCGAGGTGCCAGCGGCGCCGCTCCTCGATCCAGTAGGCGTGCCACTCCGCGGCCTCGTCGGGCGGCACGAAGAACTCCATCTCCATCTGCTCGAACTCGCGCATGCGGAAGAGGAAGTTGCCGGGCGTGATCTCGTTGCGGAAGCTCTTGCCGATCTGCGCGATGCCGAACGGCGGCTTCACGCGCATCGACGAGACGACGTTCTTGAAGTTGACGAAGATGCCCTGAGCGGTCTCGGGGCGCAGGTAGGCACGCGAGGCGTCGTCGCGAACCGGACCGACGAACGTCTCGAACATCAGGTTGAACTGCCGCGGCTCGGTGAGGTCGCAGTCCGGCGTCTCGCCCGGGTGCTTCGACGGCTTGCGGCCGCACGCAGCGTGCTCGAGGTGGTCGGCGCGGAAGCGGAGCTTGCACGTGCGGCAGTCGACCAGCGGGTCGGAGAAGCCGGCGACGTGGCCGGAGGCGACCCAGACCTCGGGGTGGAGGATGATCGACGAGTCGAGGGCGACGACGTCCTCGCGCTCCTGGATCAGCGCCCGGCGCCATTCCGCCTTGACGTTGTCGTTCATCAGGACGCCGTAGTGGCCGAAGTCGAACGACGAGCCGAGGCCGCCGTAGATGTCCGACGACGGGAAGACGAAGGCGCGGCGGCGGCAGAGCGCCGCGACCTTCTCGATCGTCGCGGCGCCCTGGAACTCGGTCAGCTCGGCGGGCATCACCTCAAACTAACCGTAAAGTCCCGGCGATGGCGGGACCCGGGGTCGAGCTGCACGTCGTCTCCGACGCGACCGGCGAGACGGCCGCGCGGCTCGTGCAGGCGCTCGAGGCGCAGTTTCCCGAGCAGGAGTTCGTCGAGATCCGCCATCCGCGGGTCGAGACGGTGGCCGACCTGCAGCTCGCCGTCGAGCGCATGAGAGGGAGGCCCGCGGTCGTCGTCTACACGCTCGTCGAGCCGGAGCTCCGCGAGGCGATGCGCACGCTCTGCCGCCGCGCGCGTCTCCACTACTGCGACCTGCTCGGCCATCCGATCGACGCGGTGGCGAGGGTGTCCGGGCAGACGGCCCGGATGAAGCCGAACGCCCGGCCGCCGCTCAACGAGGCGTACTTCCGCCGCATGTCGGCGATCGAGTTCGCGGTGAAGTACGACGACGGCGTCGGCTCCGCGCTCGGCGAGGCTGACATCGTGCTCGTCGGCGTGTCGCGAACGTCGAAGACGCCGCTCTCGATCTACCTCGGCTACCTCGGCTACCGCACCGCCAACGTGCCGCTCGTGAAGGGCATCGACCCGCCGCCCGACCTCTTCGACGTCTCCTCCTACAAGATCGTCGGCCTGACGATCGACGCGAGCCGCCTCGCGGAGATCCGCGGCGAGCGGCTGCGCTGGATGCGGGCCGACCAGCGCTACGCGGATCTCGCCGAGATCTACGACGAGCTCGACTACGCGGCGCAGGTGCACCGGCGGCTCGCGTGTCCCGTGATCGACGTGAGCGAGCTGTCGATCGAGGAGATCTCGCACCGGATCGTGCACGTCGTCGAGCGGCGGCGCGCCGAGGCGGCCGCCGCGGCCAGGTGAAGCCGAAGCCGCCGGTGCCGCTGTGGCGGTGGGGGCTCTGGTGGGCGACGCTCGGCCTCGCGCTCGTCGTCTTCTACGGGCTGTTCACGCCGATCTGGTTCGGCCTGCGCACGGCCGCCTGGCTCGCGGAGTTCCGTGCGCGCCGCCGCCGGAGCGCCGCACAGCGCTGACGCACCTGGAAAGATCCCCGTCCCGTGGCCGCCAGGTACGTCTACGACTTCGACGAGCCGTGCCCGGGCGGGCGCGAGCTGCTCGGCGGCAAGGGGATCGGGCTCGCGGAGATGACGCAGCTCGGGATCCCGGTTCCGGCCGGCTTCACGATCACGACCGACGCGTGCCGTGCGTTCATGCGCGAAGGCGACCTGCCCGAGGGGCTCGTCGACGAGGTCGAGGAGCACGTGCGCCGGCTCGAGGAGCGCACCGGCTCGACGTTCGGCTCGACGGATGCGCCGCTCCTCGTCTCGGTCCGCTCGGGCGCCGCGGTGTCGATGCCGGGAATGATGGACACGATCCTCAACCTCGGTCTGAACGACGCGGCCGCCGACGGCCTCGCCGCGCGCACCTCGAACGCCAGGCTCGCCTACGACTCCTACCGCCGGCTGATCCAGATGTTCGGCGAGGTGGTCGACGGCGTCGACGCGCACCTGTTCGAGCGGGAGCTCGCGTCGCTCAAGGCCGAGCGCGGCACGCAGCAGGACACCGATCTCGACGCCGACGATCTGCGAGCGCTCGTGCAGACGTTCGGGCGCGTGTACCGCGAGCAGACCGGTTCGGAGTTCCCCGCCGACGCGCGCGAGCAGCTGCTGCGCGCGGTGCGAGCGGTGTTCGGCTCGTGGGACAACCCGCGCGCCCAGGTCTACCGCCGCGCGCACGAGATCCCGGACGACCTCGGCACGGCGGTGAACGTCGTCCAGATGGTGTTCGGCAACACGGGCGACCGTTCGGGCACCGGCGTCGCGTTCACACGCGACCCGTCGACCGGCGAGCAGGGGCTCTACGGCGAGTTCCTCGCGAACGCGCAGGGCGAGGACGTCGTCGCCGGGATCCGGACGCCGCAGCCGCTCGAGTCGATGCGCGACTCGCTGCCGCAGGCGTTTGAGCAGCTCGTCGAGACGATGCGGCGGCTCGAGGAGCACTACCGCGACATGCAGGACATCGAGTTCACCGTCGAGGACGACCGGCTCTACCTGCTGCAGACGCGCTCGGCCAAGCGGACGGCCGCCGCGGCGCTGAAGGTCGCGGTCTCGATGGTCGAGGAGGGCCTGATCTCGCGGCCGGAGGCGATCGCGCGGATCGATCCGGCGCAGCTCGACCAGCTCCTGCATCCGATGATCGACCCCTCCGCGAAGCTCGAGGTCGCGGCGCGCGGCCTCAACGCGTCGCCGGGGGCGGCGAGCGGGGGCATCGTCTTCGACGCCGACACCGCCGTCGAGCGTGCGAAGGGCGGGCCGGTGCTGCTCGTGCGCTGGGAGACGACGCCCGACGACATCCACGGGATGATCGCCGCCGAGGGGATCCTCACCGTCCACGGCGGCATGACCTCGCACGCGGCGGTCGTCGCGCGCGGGATGGGCAAGCCGTGCGTCGCGGGCTGCGAGGAGCTCGCGCTCGACGACGCGGCTCGCACGGCGACGATCGGCGGCCGCACGCTTCGCGAGGGCGACGTCGTCACGATCGACGGCGGCACCGGCGCCGTCTACGTGGGCGAGGTGCCGCTCGTGCCGCCGCAGCTGAACGAGGACTTCGAGACGATCCTCTCCTGGGCGGACGAGGTGCGGCGGCTCGGCGTGCGCGCGAACGCCGACACGCCCGAGGACGCCGCGCGCGCCCGCGGCTTCGGGGCCGAGGGCATCGGCCTCTGCCGCACCGAGCACATGTTCTTCGGCGAGGAGCGGCTGCCGGTGGTGCAGGAGATGATCCTCGCCGACGACGAGCCGGGCCGCCGCGCGGCGCTCGACCGGCTGCTGCCGTTCCAGCAGCAGGACTTCGAGGGGATCCTCGACGCGATGGCGGGCCTGCCGGTGACGATCCGGCTGCTCGACCCGCCGCTGCACGAGTTCCTGCCGGCCGAGGAGCAGGCGACGAGCGACCGCATGCGCGCGCGGATCCGCGCGCTGCGCGAGCAGAACCCGATGCTGGGCACGCGCGGCTGCCGGCTCGGGCTGCTCTTCCCGGAGATCTACGAGATGCAGGTGCGGGCGATCGCGCGTGCGGCGCGCGCGGTCGAGGAGCGGGGCGGGACGGCGCCGCTCGTCGAGGTGATGCATCCGCTCGTCGGCTTCGCGGAGGAGCTGCGGCGGCTGCGCGAGCTCACCGAGGCGGTGTGGGACGAGGAGGCTCCGGGCGTCGCGCACCTCGTCGGGACGATGATCGAGGTGCCGCGCGCGGCCGTGCGCGCCGACGAGATCGCCGCGCACGCCGACTTCTTCTCGTTCGGCACCAACGACCTCACGCAGACCGCGCTCGCGTTCTCGCGCGACGACGCGGAGGGTAAGTTCCTGACGCGGTACCTCACCGACGGCGTGCTCGAGCGCAACCCGTTCGAGGTGATCGACGTCGAGGGGGTGGGCGAGCTGATGCGCATCGCGGTCGAGCGCGGTCGCTCGGCGCGCGAGGGCATCAAGCTCGGCATCTGCGGCGAGCACGGCGGCGAGCCGCGCTCGATCGCGTTCTGCGAGTCCCTCGGGCTCGACTACGTCTCGTGCTCGCCGTTCCGCGTCCCGCTCGCGCGCCTCGCGGCGGCGCAGGCGGCGCTCGCCGCCGGCGGAGCGGCCGCGTACGCCGCCGCCGGCGGCTGACACACATCCGGCACGTGCCTGGTACGTACCCGGTACGTGCCTGTCCCGGCGTCAGCTGTAGCCGCGGGTCTTCGCGTACGCGACGACGACGCTCAAGACGACGACCGCGGCGGTCGCGGCAACGCTGAGCGCAGCCGAGCGACGAAACTCGAGCAGCAGCCACATCAATGCGACGCCGGCGACGAGCCCGCCGAGGTGACCGCCGACCGAGATGTTCGAGATCGCGAACGTGAGGATGAGGTTCAGCACGATCAGCCCGGCGACCTGGCCGCCCGTCGCGATGTGGCGGCTGCGCTCGAGCACGAAAAGCGCGCCGAGGATCCCGAAGATCGCGCCCGACGCGCCGACTGTGATCGCGTTCGGGCTCAGCCAGAGCGCGCCCGCCGACCCCGCCACACCGGAGGCGAGGTAGAGGAGCACGAACCGCCAGCGCCCGATCACGTGCTCGAGCAGCGTCCCCGCGAAGTAGAGCGAGTACATGTTCAGCGCCAGGTGCAGCGGCCCGTAGTGCAGGAACGCCGCCGTGAGGAGCCGCCACCACTCGCCGTGCGCGACGCCCGCGAGCGTCCCGTTGCCGTAGATCCCGGTCATCACGAGCGCACCGTGGTCGTAGATCCAGCTCCCCGTGCCGTTCACGCTGCCGCCGAGAGCAAGCTCAGCCAGGTAGACGGCGACGTTGATCCCGATCAGCGCCATCGTCACGGCGTTCATGCGCCGCGAGCCGACGCCGGTGACCGTCCGCTGCGCGGTCCGTCTCACCCGCTGCACGCCCTGCGGCCGGCCGGAGTGCTCGGGGCACCGCAGCCCGACCGGCGCCGGGGTCATGCACTCGTAGCAGATCGGCCGTCCGCACTCCGAGCACGAGAGACCGGTCTCGCGATCGGGGTGGCGATAGCAGTAGCGCGGGCTGTCTGTCGTGGACACGCGGCTAGCGTATCCCGGTGCGCGTCCACGTCGCGTTCACGCCGGATGAAGAGGCCGCCGCGCCGGTGGGCATCGTCGTCGACGTCGTTCGCGCCACCTCGTCGATCGCGCAGGCGCTCGCCGCGGGCTACGAACGCGTCCTCTGCTGCGCGGAGATCGACCAGGCGCGCGCGCTGCGCGCGGAGCTCGGGGACGAGGCGGTCGTGGGCGGCGAGCGCGAGGGTGTGGTCGTCGACGGGTTCGACGTCGGGGCCTCGCCGCGCGAGTTCGCGCTGGGCGCCCGCGCCCGGACACTGATCCTGACGACGACGAACGGCACGCGCGCCATCCTCGCGGCGGCCGCGCGTTGCGACGTCGTCTTCCTCGGATCGCTCCTGAACCTGAGCGCCGTCGTGCGTGCCGCGCAGGCGAGCGGGGGAGACGTGGCGATTCTCTGCTCCGGCTTCAAAGGGGCGTTCGCGCTCGACGACGCGTACTGCGCGGGTCGTCTCGTCTCGGCCCTCGACGGCGAGCGGAGCGACGCCGCGATCGGCGCCGAGGTGATCGCCCGCGCCTGGCCCTCCGCGCTCGACGGCCTGAGAGCGCGGACGTACGGACCGCCCGGGCTCGAGGCGGACGTCGAGCACTGCGCGCAGGTCGATCTGCTCGACACGGTGCCGCGGTTCGCGCGCATGCTGGGCCCCGCGGCCGAGATCATCGGAGACGGAGGCGAGAGATGAGCGAAGCCGAGAGGCTCTTCGGGGCGGAGCACGTCCGCCGCTACCGCGAGACGGGCGGCGAGGTCGGCCACATCTGGAAGCGCGGCACGAAGATCCTGCTGCTGACGACGACGGGCCGGAAGACGGGGCGGCAGACGACGACGCCGCTGATCTACGAACAGGACGGCGACCGCTACGTCGTGATCGCGTCGCAGGGCGGCGCCCCGACGCATCCCGGCTGGTACCTCAACCTCTCGAAGACCCCGGAGGTCGAGGTGCAGGTGAAGGACGAGGTCTTCCGCGCCCGCGCGCGGACAGCCGAGGGCGAGGAGCGCGAGCGGCTCTGGCGGCTCGCGGCGCGGCAATGGCCCGACTACGACGAGTACGTGAAGCGCACCGACCGGCGGATCCCACTCGTCGTGCTCGAGCGGGCGTAGGCAGAGATCGAACCTGGTTCGTCGCGGAGCGGCGAACCAGGTCGCGAGTTTCGAACCCGCCCTGGTAACTATCCCCTAGCTGGGGGTAGACTTGGAGCGCATGGCAGGCAGGCGCTGCGGTCTACGGCCTACGGCCGTGACCGGCGCTGCTAGGCGGTTACGAGTCGCGCCGGGTACCTCCTCAAAAGGAGGTACGTCTTGCTGCTCAGTGGGTTGTTCAGGGAGAACGGTGGTCCTGTCGGGAATATCCCGAGCATCGCTTCGACGTTGAGGCCCGCGCGCCACAGCATGTCGCCGAGGAGCATTCCGTTGGCTATGTCGAGCGGTATGCAGACCTCCAGGTCGCAGTTCATGTCCACACGCGGATCGGCCCCCGTAGCCTCGATTTCGACCCGTGCGATCTTTGCACCAGGCGCTCCCGCTGGCTGAAGCTCGCCTCGCCGAGCCGCGCCACGTCCCGAGCGGGGGTGAAAAACCCTTGGGGATGCTTGGAGGTGAAGCGGACGATCTCGGCAGGTGGTACGACGAAGACGGAGTCGTGCTTGTCGAGATTCCACACGGCCTCGATCCAGGGAAAGCTCACGTCGCCAGCCTTGTCCGGCTGAAGAAGCTCGATCAGGTCCTGCCAGTCCTTCGGCAGAGCACCGATCAGACGATCGCGCTTCTCGCCGAACTTCTTCGGACTCGTTTCGATCACGAACCGCGACCCGCGGCGTGGGAGTCCCTTCCCATGTTGAGCGAAATCCCACCGCCGTATCTCCGCGACCATCAGATCGAGCACCGACCGGACCTGGTGGACGTACTCGCCAATCAAGACCCCAGCCCGGAGCATCCTTGGCGGCTCGTTGAGCCTGAACAGGCAGCGACGCTGTTCCGGGTCGATCTCACCGCTGACCGTGTATGGGTTGGCTTTGAGGAACCTGACGATCTCGTCGTCTATCGCCTGCAGGTGTTCTGCAGCCCGATCGAGTTTTGCGAGGCACCCGTCCAGCGGAAGGTGCATTTCGCTCGCGTCGATCACGAACTCGCCGATCTGGATGAATCCCATGCGCGCTAACCTCAGCAGGAATGGAGAGGTCCGTGCAACAGCCGGCCTCAGACGAGCCGAAGCCGAAGCAGGAAACCCCGACGGGGCATGTGATCCCGGTCCCGTCGCGGGATCAGGTGCTCTCGTTCTTCAAAAAGGCCGCGAAGCCCAAGAAGGGCTAGGCGGCTCTACTAGCGGCTGCTTCGATCAGGTCGAGGAACATCGCGCGGCCGTTGTCGCGGCGGTTGTAGCGCCACGTGTACTCGTTCAGGTAGCCCTGCAGCCACTTGACCGAGACGGAGTGGTAGACGCCCCGCACGCCGTTCTTGAACAGCGAGAAGAACCCCTCGATCGTCTGCGTGTGGACGTTCCCTCTGACGTAGACGCGGGCGGTGTGGTTGATCGTCCGGTGGTCGTAGACGGCCTCGATGCCGCCGTAGGCGGGGAAGTCGTCCGTGTAGACGGTCGCGCCCGGCTGGACGTGCTTGCGGATCGTGGAGCGCAGCGTGTAGCCGTATCTGCTCGGTGCGTGCATCGCGACGACGCGTCCGCCGCGCTCGACCATCGCGAATACCGTCTCGCGTTTCTTGACGTATTGGCCGATCGGGGACCGTCCCTCCGCCGCAGCCTTGCGCCGGTCGGAGTTACGGACCTTGCCGCCGTGCCACGTTTCGTCCGCCTCGACCTCGCCGGACAGCGGGCCGTGGTCGTCGTCGGCCATCACCTGATTGCGGATCAGGTTGAACATCCGCCACGCCGTCTTGTACGTCACCCCAAGTTCGCGTTCGAGCTGCTTGGCCGAGATACCGCAGCGAGTGCTGGCCATCAGGTACATGGCGTAGAACCACAGGTGCAGCGAGGTCGCGGACTTGTGGAAGATCGTCCCGGCCAGCGGATGCAGGTGGTGGCCGCAGGTGTCGCAGTCGTAGGCCGGGCGGTCATTGACGCGGTGGAAGCGGCGCTCACGGTCGCACTTCGGGCAGTAGGCGGTGTGGCCGTCCGGCGCGAACCGTTGCCGCCACAGCCATTCCAGACAGGCGCGGTCGTCCGGGAACTCCCGCATGAACTCCATCATCGAATAGGTCGATTCCGAGGCGGTTCCGCGCTTCGGCTGGTTCCGGTTCACCTTCGACATGAGGCGATTTTCGCATGAATCGTACCCCCCGTCAAGGGATAGTTACCCCCGCCCTTGACAGCGAACACGCGTTCGTGTAGAACATACGTTCCCGTGATCGCCGCAGTCGTCATCCCCGCCTTCGACCTGCGGGCGGCGCTGCGCCTGCGGCCGGGGCTGCAGACGAAGCCGGCGGCGCTCGCGCCGCTTCCGGGCACGGAGCCGCTGCTCGGCTCGGTGACCGGGGCGGCGGAGGTGAAGGGCATCCGTCCCGGGATGCGCCTGGGGGAGGCGCTCGCGCTCTGTCCGGAGCTCGAGCTGGTCGAGCAGGACCCGGCGACGGTCGAGCAGGCGTGGGAGGAGATCCTGCGGCGCCTCGAGGACGCCGGCTTCGCAGTCGAGCCCGTGGCGGCGGGAACGGTGTACTTCGAGACGCGCGGCGTCGAGCGGCTCTACGGCGGGCTCGAGCCCGCGCTGAAGCGCGCGCTGGCGGCGGTCGGGACGATCTGGGACGCCCGCGCGGGGGCGGCCGAGCGCCGGTTCGCCGCCCTGGCGGCCGCGAGCGTCGCGCGGGCCGGCCAGGCGCTGATCGTCTCCGACGACCGCGCGCGCTCCTTCCTCGCGCCGCTGCCGCTCACGCTCCTGCCGCTCGAGCGGGAGCGGTACGAGCAGCTCGAGGAGCTCGGGGTGCGACGGATCGGACAGCTTGCCGGGCTCCCTGGCGACGCCGTGGCCGAGAGGTGGGGGCCGGTCGGCCGGCGCGCCTGGAGCCTGGCGAGGGCGGAGGAGGACGGCCGCGTCGCCCCGCGCCGCCCGGCGACGGCGCTGCACGAGACGCTCGAGTTCCCGGAGGCGGTCGGAAACGACCTCACGCTCCGGCGCGGGCTCGCCGTGCTCGTCGACCGCCTGCTCGCCCGGCCGGAGCGGGCCGGCAGGCCGCCGCGCAAGGTGGCGGTGTGGGCGAGGCTGGCAGGCGGCGCCTCGTGGCGGCGAACGGTGACGTTGCGGGAGCCGACGGCCGATCCCGCTCGCCTGCGGACGGCGCTCGCGCCGAAGCTCGCCGAGCTGCCGGCGCCGGCGCTCAAGCTCCGGCTCGAGGTCTGCGAGCTGGCCGAGCACACCGGCGAGCAGCTCGAGCTGGTCGCCGCAGAAGGGGAGGTGGTGAAGGGGAAGCTCCGCGAAGGGCTGCGTCAGGTGCGGGCCGCGGTCGGCGCCGGCGGGGTCTCGACGGTGGTGGAGGTCGCACCGTGGTCGCGCATACCGGAAGCGCGCGCGCTGCTCGTACCGCGAGACGACTGAACGCGCCGAGACCCGCGCTCGTCGAGGCGCACGCCGAGGGCACGCCGCGGCGCGTGAACCGCCAGGACGTCGCGGTCGTTCGGGAGGAGTGGCGCGTCGTCGACCGGTGGTGGACCGACGAGCCGGTCGACCGGCGCTACTTCGACGTGGTCCTCGAGACGGGCGACAACGCGGTCGTCTACCGCGACGACGAGACGGGAGCGTGGTACACGCACCGCGCCTGACGAGCCCGCCCTCCTCAGCCGGACTCGGCGGTCGTGCGGCGGATTCCGTCGGCGAAGCCGGCGTCGGGCGTGTGCAGGTTGAGCACCCGCGCGCGGCCGCCGGCGCTGCGGAAGCCGTGACGCGCGCCCGGGGGAGCAGAGAAGAACGATCCGGGGCCGAGGACGACGGTCTCGTCGCCGGCCGTGAACTCGACCTCGCCTTCGAGGACGAGGAACGAGTCGACGTGGTCCGGGTGCGTGTGCGGCTCGACGACGAGCGTCTGGTCGAAGTCGATCTCGATCGCCGAGATCTGGTCGGTCGCGACACGGATCAGGCGATATCCGTCGCTCCGTTCGTGGAGCTCGCCCTCTCCCGGGCGGCTGACGATCGGCTCCGGCACGGTCCGATCCTATGACCTACGTCGAACTGCACGCGCACTCGGCGTACTCGTTCCTCGACGGCGCGTCCCTGCCGGAAGAGCTCGCGGCCCGCGCGGCCGAGCTCGGCTACGAGGCGCTGGCGCTCACCGACCACGACGGCGTCTACGGCTCGCTCGAGTTCGCGCACGCGGCGAGGCACTTCGGCGTGCGCCCGATCACCGGCGCCGAGGTCTCGATCGAAGGCGGCGCGCACGTCACGCTGCTCTGCGCGACGCAGCGGGGCTACGCGAACCTCTGCCGCATCCTCACCGACGCCCACGCCGGGACGCGGCCGGAGGGCAGGGAGAGCCGCGAGCCGCTGCCGCCGGCGACGACGCTCGAGATGCTCGCCGGGCACGCGGAGGGGCTCGTGGCGCTGTCGGGCTGCGCGCGCCGGGGCGTCGGCGTCGTCGACCCCGACGGCGCCGCCCGGCTCGCGCGCGCGTTCCCGGGAGCGTTCTACGTCGAGCTGCAGCGGCCGTTCGAGCGCGGCGACGCGCGGCGCAACGCGCACCTGGAGGAGCTGGCCGCCGCAATCCGCGCGCCGACGGTCGCGACCGGCGACGTCCACGCGCACCATCCGCGCAGGGCGCGCCTGCAGGACGCGCTGGTCGCGATCCGCTGCCGGACGTCGCTCGACGGCTGCGAGCGCGAGCGCCGCGGCAACCACGAGAGCGTCCTGCTCCCGCCGGGGGAGATGGTCGAGCGGCTCCCGCGCGAGGCGGCGCTGCGGTCGCGTGAGATCGCGGAGCGATGCGAGTTCGACCTGACGCAGGAGCTCGGCTACCGCTACCCCGACTTCTCCGACGGCGCCGACCCCGCCGACGTGCAGCTGCGTGCGGTGTGCGACCGCGCCTTCGCCGAGCGCTACGCCGGGGCGAACGGCCACAAGCGGCAGGCGCTGGCACGGCTCGACGACGAGCTGGCGCTGATCGCGCGGCTCGGCCTCTCCGGCTTCTTCCTGCTCCACTGGGAGGTGCTCGAGCTGGCGCGCGAGTGCGCGCTCGAGGTGCGCGGCGCGGGCAGCCCGAGGCACGCGCTGCCGCCGGGACGGGGGCGCGGGTCGAGCGTCGGCTCGATCGTCTGCTACCTCACCGGCCTCTCGCACGTCGACCCGGTCGAGGCGGGCCTCTCGCTCGGCCGCTTCATCAACGACGAGATGAGGGCGGTGCCCGACATCGACCTCGACTTCCCGCGCGACATCCGCGAGAAGCTGATCGTCCGCGTCACCGAGCGCTACGGCCGCGAGCACGCCGCGCTGGTCGCGAGCTTCGCCACCTACCGCAGCCGCGGCGCGATCCGGGACGTCGGCAAGGCGCTCGGCCTGCCGTTCGCGGAGCTCGAGCGCCTTGCGCGCGTCACCGACGGCTGGGACGCGGCGCGGGTCGGCGAGGAGCTCGAGGGCGTGCCCGGCCGGCACTCCGGCCCGCGCTGGGACGCGTTCCGGGAACTGACGCGCGAGATCGCGGGCCTGCCGCGGCACGTCAGCCAGCACCCGGGCGGCATGGTGATCTCGACGCGGCCGCTGATCGACCTCGTCCCGGTCCAGCCGGCGGCGATGGCGGGGCGGCAGATCTGCCAGTGGGACAAGGACAGCTGCGGCGACGCGGGCTTCCTGAAGATCGACCTGCTTGGGCTCGGGATGCTCTCGGCCGTCGAGGACTGCGTCGAGCGGATCGCGGCGACGCGCGGCGAGACGATCGACCTCTCGCGGATCAGGCTCGACGACCCGGCGGTGTACGCCGAGATCCAGCAGGCCGACACGGTCGGCGTCTTCCAGATCGAGAGCCGTGCGCAGATGCAGAGCCTCCTGCAGACGCGGCCGGAGAGCCTCGACGACCTGACGGTGCAGGTCGCGCTCGTCCGCCCGGGGCCGATCCAGGGCAAGGCCGTGCATCCGTACGTGCAGCACCGGCGGCGGCTGCGCGAGGACCCGTCGTTCGAGCCGCCGGTCGAGCACGAGTCGCTGCGCGAGCCGCTCCGCGACACGCTCGGCGTCGTCGTCTTCCAGGACCAGGTGCTCGACGTGGCGATGGCCGCCGCCCGCTTCTCGATCGGCGAGGCGGAGGGCCTCCGGCGGGCGATGAGCCGGAAGCGCAGCGAGGAGGCGATCGAGGCATACCGGCCGCGGTTCGTCGAGGGCTGCCTGGCGAACGCGATCGACGAGCGCACCGCGCACGCGATCTACGACAAGCTCGTCGGCTTCGCCGGCTTCGGGTTCCCGAAGTCGCATGCGGCGGCGTTCGCGCTGCTCGCGTACCAGTCGGCGTGGCTCCGGCGAACGTATCCGGCCGAGTTCCTGTGTGCGCTCCTGAACGCGCAGCCGATGGGCTTCTACCCGCCCGCGTCGCTCGTGCGCGACGCGCAGCGGCGCGGGGTGGAGGTGCTGCCGCCGCACGTGAATCGCAGCGAGGCGAAGTGCACGCTGGAGGACGGCGCCGTCCGGGTCGGGCTCGGCTACGTCCAGTCGGTCGGCGAGGCGGATGCGGAGGCGATCGCGGCGGGCCGGCCGTACGCGGACGTGGGCGACCTCGCGCGCCGCGCGGCCGTGAAGCAGGACGCGCTCGAGGCGCTCGTCGCGGCCGGCGCTTGCGACGAGTGGGGCCCGCGGCGCCGGCTCCTCTGGCGGCTCGGCATCACGCCGCGGGGCGAGTCGGCGGGCGGCGGCGACCGCCAGCTCGCGCTGCCGCTCGAGCCGACGGCCGAGATCCCCGTGCTGCCCGAGCAGACGCCGTGGGAGCGCATGCTCGCGGACTACCGCCACACGTCGCTTTCCGTCGGCGTCCATCCGCTGGAGCTCCTGCGCCCGCATCTGCCCGCGCACGTCGCGACGACGACCGACCTCGTCGACACGCCGCACGGAACGCCCGTGCAGCTCGCGGGGATGGCGGTCGCGCGGCAGCGGCCGGCGACCGCGAACGGCGTCGTCTTCATGCTGCTCGAGGACGAGCACGGTCAGGCGAACCTGATCGTCCCGCCGCCGGTCTACGAACGCCACCGCGCCGCGATCCGCGGCGAGCCGCTGCTGCTCGCGCGCGGGACGCTCGAGCGGCACGACCGGAACGTCAACCTGCTCGTGCGAGACGTCGTCTCGCTCGGGCCGCTCGCGCGGCAGGCGGCGAGCGAGGCCGAGGTGACGCGGGCGCTCCCGCGCGCGCACCACTTCGGCCACCGCTGACACACGAAACTGTTTCGCGACTCGGTCGCGAAACAGTTTCCGTCAGTCGTGGGCGGCGAGCCAGTCGCCGACCACCTGCATGTACCGCTCGCGCTCCTCGACGTGCGGCATGTGCGAGGACTCCTCGAAGCACACCCACTCCGAGCCGGCGATGCCGTCGAGGAGCGCCCGCTGCAGCGCCGGCGTCGCCTCGTCGTGCCGGCCGGAGACGAGGAGCGTCGGCGCGCGGATCTCGCGCAGCCGGTCCTTCGAGCTCCAGTCCCTGATCGAGCCGATCACGTGGAACTCGCTCGGGCCGTTCATCGTGTGGTAGACGGTCGGGTCGCGGTCGATCCACTCGAAGCTCGCCGCGACCTCCGGCGGCCAGTCGACGCGGCAGACGTGCCTGCGGTAGAAGACGAGGCAGGCCTCGACGTACTCGGGGTCGCCGGTGGTGCCCGCCTCCTCGTGCCGCCGGAGTGTCGCCTCGACGTACGCAGGCAGCTCGGCGCGCAGGCGGTTCGCCTCGGCCACAAAGTCCGGGAACGAGGCGGCCGTGTCGGCGAGCACGAGCGCCTGCAGTCCGCGCGGTTGCGTGAGGGCGTACTCCTGCGCGAGGAAGCCGCCCCAGGACTGGCCGAGCACGTGGTGCCGTTCGCGGATGCCGAGCGCGTCGACGAGGTTGTGCAACTCCCGGACGAACAGCTCGACCGTCCAGAAGTCGGCGCCGCGCTCGGGGAAGTGCGACGAGCGGCCGTTACCGAGCTGGTCGTAGTGCACCACGGCGCGCGGCCCGGCGAGATCGGTGAGCGCGAGCAGGTAGTCGTGCGTCGCGCCGGGGCCGCCGTGCAGGACGACGAGCGGCGTCGCGCCGGTCGTCGGGTCGCCCGTGACGCGGTACCAGGTCTCGCCGTCCTCGAACGGCACCGTTCCTTCGCGCACGTCCGTCAACGGCGGTGCTTCCGCGTCCGCTGGTGCATCGGCCCCTCGTGCTCGGAGAGGTTGTAGGCGGAGTTGACGAGACCCACGTGGGTGAACGCCTGCGGGAAGTTGCCGAGCAGGCGCTTCTCGACCGGGTCGTACTCCTCCGCGAGCAGGCCGAGGTCGTTGCGGATCGCGAGCAGCTTCTCGAAAAGCTCGCGTGCCTCGTCGTCGCGTTCCTGCATCAGCAGGGCGTCGACCAGCCAGAACGAGCACGGCAGGAACACGCCCTCACCCCCGGGCAGCCCGTCGACGACGTTGCGCTCCTGCACCGCGTAGCGCTCGACGAAGCCGTCGCGCGTCAGGTGCTTCTGGATCGCGTCGACGGTGCCGACGACCCGGGGGTCGTCGCCGGGCAGAAAGCCGACGAGCGGAATCAGCAGCGTCGACGCGTCGAGCTCGCGCGAGCCGTACGACTGGGTGAACGAGTTGAGCTCGGCGTTGAACGCCTCCCGGCAGACCTCCTCGTGCAGCTCCGCGCGTACGCGCCGCCAGCGGTCGACCGGGCCGCGCACGCCGAAGTGCTCGACCGCCTCGATCGCACGGTCGAACGCGACCCAGGCGAGCACCTTCGAATGCGTGAAGTGGCGCCGGCCGCCGCGCACCTCCCAGATCCCCTCGTCGGGCTTGTCCCAGGCCGTCTCCAGGAACTCGAGGACGTTCTCCTGCAGCGACCACGCGTGCTCGTCGACGTCCATGCCGTGCCTGCGCGACTGGTGCAGCGCGTCGATGACCTCGCCGTAGACGTCGAGCTGGAACTGCTCGTGCGCCGCGTTGCCGATGCGGACCGGCGCCGAGCCCGCGTACCCCGGCAGCCAGTCGAGCTCGAACTCCGGAATGCGGCGCTCGCCGGCGACGCCGTAGAGGATCTGCATGCGCGCCGGGTCGCCCGCGACCGCGCGCAGCAGCCAGTCGCGCCACGCCTTCGCTTCGCCGACGAAGCCGGCGTTCAGCAGCGCGTAGAGCGTGAAGGTCGCGTCGCGCAGCCAGCAGAAGCGGTAGTCCCAGTTCCGCACGCCGCCGATGCGCTCCGGCAGCGACGTCGTGGGAGCGGCGACGATCCCACCGGTCGGCAGGTAGGTGAGCGCCTTCAGCACGACCAGCGAGGTGTGCACCGCCTCGCGGTAGTCGCCGTGGTAGCTGCAGCCGTGCATCCACCGCTGCCAGTACCGCTCGGTGTCGCGCAGCGCGTCCTCCGCGTCGACCGGCTTCGGCGGGCGCTGGCTCGACGGGAACCAGGTGAGCACGAACGGCACACGATCGCCGCGCCCGACCGTGAACCGCGCGGTGTGCGTCATCCCCTCCGGCTCGAGCTCGACCGGCGTGCGCAGCGCGAGCGCATCGGGGCCCCCGATCGCGACGAGCGTGTCGCCCTGCCGTCGCATCCACGGCAGGACCGACGAGTAGTCGAAGCGGACGACCAGCTCCGTCCGCATCTCGACCTTCCCGTCGAGGCCTTCGACGATGCGCACGATGTCGGGCTTCGTCTCGCGCGGCGGCATGAAGTCGATGACGCGCACGCGCCCGGTCGTCGTCTTCCATTCCGTCTCGAGGATCAGCGTGTTGTCGCGGTAGCGGCGCTCGGTCGCCGGCCCGCCGGAGATCGGCGCGATCAGCCAGCGGCCCTCCTCGCTCGACCCCAGCAGCGCCCCGAAGCACGAGCCCGAGTCGAACCGCGGGAAGCAGAGCCAGTCGACCGAGCCCGAGCGGCCGACCAGGGCGGCGGTCTGCAGATCGCCGACGACGCCGTAGTCCTCGATGCGCTCCGCCATTAGTTGCTTTTCGCTCGCCGGAGCATCAAGGGATTCCCGGGATCGAGCACTACACGATCTCCCGGTAGAGGTCGAGGTGCCGCGCCGCCGCCGCATCCCAGGTCAGCTCGCTCCGCGCGCGCTCGGCGCCCGCCCGCGCGCGCGCGAGCGCCGCGCCGTCCTCGAGCAGCCCCCGCACCGCGTCCGTGAGCGCGTCGACGTCCCCCGCCGGGACGACCGCTCCCGCCCCGAACGTGCGCACCGGCTCGGCGAGGCCGGCGACGTCGTAGACGACCGCCGGCACGCCCGCGCCCAGCGCCTGCAGCAGCGCGCCCGACTGGTCGAGCTCGGCGCGGTAGGGGAACAGCGCGACCGTCGCGTCGCCGAGGGCGCGGTCGATCTCGGCGCGCGGCAGGTACCCGAGCCGCCACTCCGTCCTGGGCGCGCTGCGCAGCCCGTTCAGCGGCATCGCGGGGTCGCCGGCGACGACCAGCCGTGCGTCGGGCAGCCTGCGCGTCGCCTCGACCGCGTCGGCGAGCCCCTTGTACGGGCGGATGACGCCGAGCGCGAGCAGCGTCCGTCCGTCGTCCACGCGCGTCGCCGCGCTCGGGTAGACGGGGTGAGGGATCACCGTCGCGGCGACGCCGAGGTCGACCAGCGCCGCCCGGCCGTGCTCGCTGTGCACGACGACGCGGTCGAACCTCGCGAGCAGGCGCCGCCACAGGTCGCGCTTGCCCGCCGTGCGCCTCGGCAGGAGGTCGTGCGCGGTGAAGACGCTCGGCGAGCGGAAGTGCAGGCGCGCGTCGAGCTGCGGGAGCGCGAGCCACTGCACGTGCAGCACGTCCGGCGTCGCAGTCCCGAGCGCGGCCAGGACGCCGAGGTGCTCGACCGCCTTCAACGGCAGCCGTGCGCGAGAGCGGCGAAAGAGGCGCGACGAGAGCGGGTAGAACCGCTCCCGCCGGACGTAGCCGTCCGCAGGCGGCAGCGCGCCGAAGCGGAAGCGCGAGGTCGCCAGCTCGACGTCGGCGCCGGCCCGGGCGAGCGCCGCGGCGAGCTCGTGGTCGTACCACGGCGTGAACGCCGGGGGATCCGCGAGCAGCACACGCACGCGAGTAGCGTAATCGGGTGCTCGTCCGCAGCTGGAACCTCTTTCACGGCAACACCGTTCCGCCGCAGCGGCGGGCGTTCCTCGACGAGATGATCCGGCTCGCCACCGCCGACGACCCCGACCTCGTCTGCGTGCAGGAGGTGCCGGCGTGGGCCCTCGGACGCTTCACGGCCGGCGACGTCGCTTCGCGGCCGCTGTTCGGCGCCGCCGTCGGACGCGCGATCACGGCGCTCGACCACGGCCTCATCCGCTCGGCCGTCTCGGGCCAGGGCAACGCGGTCTGGGTCTCGCCGCGCCTGCGCGTCGTCGAGCACCACGCGCTGCCGCTGAACCCGTTTCGCTTCCGGCGGCGCGAGGCGAGGAGGCTCGGACTCGGTCGCTTCGAGCAGCTCGCGTGGGCGCGCGAGCGCCGTCTCGTGCAGGCGCTGCGGGTCTCCGACGGCCGGCGCACGCTCGTCGTCGCCAACCTGCACTGCACGAGCTTCGAGCGCGACCCGCGGCTCGCCGACGCGGAGCTGCTGCGCGCGGCCTGGTTCGCCGACTCGTTCGCGCGGCCGGGCGAGCCGCTCGTGCTCGCGGGCGACTTCAACCTGCGCCCGGGCCGCTCGACGACGCTCGACGCGCTCGCCTCACCGGAGTGGGGGTTCTCCGCGCCGCGGGCCGGAATCGATCAGATCCTGGTCCGGGGCGCCGAGGCCGTCGGGGAGGTGCGCGCATGGCCCGAGGAACGGCGGCGCCGCGCCGACGGGAGCCTCCTCTCGGACCACGCGCCGGTCGAGGTCGAGGTCGAGCTGCCGTGACCGTCGACTGGAGCGGGCAACGCGGACGCTTTCCCGTCTTCGAGCGCTCCGCGTACCTCAACGCCGGCACCTTCGGCCCGCTCGCGCGCGACACGATCGCCGCGATGCAGGCGGTGCGCGAGCGCGAGGAGCGCGAGGGCCGCTCCGGCCGCCCCTATGTCGACGAGATGCTCGAGCGGCGCGAGCGCGTCCGCGGCCTGCTCGCCGCGCAGATCGGGGTCGCGCCGGAGCGGCTCGCCCTGACCGCCTCGACGACGCAGAGCGTCCAGGTCGTCGTCGCGGGGCTCGGGCTCGGCCCGGACGACGAGGTCGTCACCACCGACGCCGAGCACTTCGGCCTCGCGGGCCCGCTGATCGCGTCCGGCGCGAGGCTGAGGATCGCCCGCGTCCGCGGGCTGCGCGTCGCGGACGTCTTCGACGCCGTCCGCCGCGAGGCGACGTCCCGTACGCGCCTGCTGGCCCTGTCCGCCGTCTCCTGGTTCGACGGCACGCTCTTCCCCTGGCGCGAGCTTCGTGCCGAGGTGGGGGTGCCGGTGCTCGTCGACGGTGCGCAGGCGGCCGGCGCGATTCCCGTCGACGCCTCCGACGCCGACTTCTTCACCGTCAGCGCCCAGAAGTGGCTCTGCGGCCCGGACGCGACCGGGGCGTTGTCCGTTCGCGACCTCGAGTCGCTTCGACCGCGCCTCGTCGGGTACCCGGCGGCCGAGAGCTACGACCTCGCCGCGGGCACCTGGGTGCCGAAACAGACTGCGGCGCGCTTCGAGCCCGGCTTCGGGCCGCTGTCGTCGCTGGCCGGGCTGGAGGCGGCGCTGGCCGATCTGCCGGAGGGCAGGTTCGAGCGCGCGCGGCGGCTCGCGGAGCGCTGCCGCTCGCTGCTGCTCGACGCCGGCCGTGAGGTCGTCACCGAGGCAGGGCAGGGGCCGCTCGTGACGTTCCGCGCCCGCAGCGACGCGGCGGCGGCCGCGGGCGCGCTGTACGAGCGGGGCGTGGTCGTCCGCAGCCTGCCCGGCGACGAGCTGCTGCGCGCGTCGGTCGGCTGGTGGAACGACGAGGACGACCTCGAGCGCCTGGTCGCGGCGCTCGAGACGACCGGCTCCTGACGCAAGGAGTCGTCCGCGGCGAGCGCGAACTGGTCGGCCGATGTCGCGGGGCCGGATCCTGGTCGTGCTCGCGCTCGTGGCCGCGGGCGGTGCGGCGCTGCTCGTCTTCCGCGACGCCGGCTCCGGTCCGCAGGCCGCCCAAGCGTCGCCGCCGCCCCTGACGGTGAGCACGCGCCTTCCGGCTTGGCGCGCGCTCGGCGTGCCGCTCGAGGTGCGAGGGTTCGCCGACGCCCGCGCCCGCATCCGGCTCCGCGCGAACGGGCGACGCGTCGCGTCGACGCTCTCCGGCCGGTTCGGCGGCTACCGGCTCACCTTTCCCGCCGGGCGGCCCGGCCGCTTCGTGCTGACCGTCGCCGACGGCACACGGTCGCGGCGCGTCGGAACGCTGACGGTTCGCCCGGTCGTGCTCGACGCGGTCGGTGACATCACCTTCGGCGAGCAGGTCGGGCCGACGCTCGCGACGCGCGGCGCGCGCTACCCGTGGACGAACGTCGGGCCGACGCTCCGGCGCGCCGACGTCACGACCGGCAACCTCGAGACGTCGGTCTCGACCCGCGGGACCCCGGCGGTGAAGCAGTACGTGTTCCGCGGCGTGCCGTCCGACCTTCCGCCGCTCGCGAGCGTCGCCGGGTTCGACGTGCTCACGCTCGCCAACAACCACGCGGACGACTACGGGCCGCAGGCGCTCCTCGACACGATCCGCGCCGTGCACGCCGCCGGCATGCAGACGATCGGCGCCGGTGCGAACGAGGCGCGCGCGCGGCGGCCGGCGACCGTCGACGCCGGCGGGCTGCGGATCGCGTTCCTCGGCTACTCCGACGTCAACCCGCTCGGCTTCAACGCCACGGCGACCTCGCCCGGCACCGCGAAGGCGGACGTCGCCGCGATCGAGAGCGACGTCCACGCCGCGCTTCGCCGCGCCGACCTCGCGGTCTGCTTCTTCCACTGGGGCGTCGAGCTCCGGCCCGACCCGGACTCGCGGCAGGAGGCGCTCGCAGCCGCGTGCCTGGACGCAGGCGCCAGGCTGGTGCTCGGCGCGCACCCGCACGTGCTCGGGCCGCTGAGCCGGCCCTCGCGGACGTCGCTCGTCGCCTGGACGCTCGGCAACTTCGTGTTCCCCGCGAGCGGCGCGCCTGCGCACACCGCGATCCTGCAGGTCTCCCTCTCGCGCCTCGGCGTGCGCGGCTACCGCCTGCTGCCCGTGACGATCGAGGGCTTCCGCCCGGTGCTCGCTGGCTAGGGCTATGCGGCCGTTCGCAGGCCGAGCTCGCCCGCGATTGGCCGCAGCGCGGCGACGACGTTCGCGATGTGCTCGTCGAGCTCGACGCCGAGCTCCTCCGCGCCCGCGTAGACGTCCTCGCGCGAGACGCCGGACGCGAAGGAGGGCTGCTTCAGCTTCTTGCGCACCGACTTCGGCTCGAGCCCCTCGAGCCCCGTCGGGCGGACGAGCGCGCACGCGTGCACGAAGCCGGAGAGCTCGTCGCAGGCGAACAGCGCCCGCTTGAGCGGCGTGTCGCGCGGCAGGCCGAGGTGGTTCGCGTGCGAGAGCACCGTCTCGACGACCTCGTCCGGGTAGCCCTCCTCGCGCAGGATCGGCGCGCCGTCCTGCGGGTGCCGATCGAGCGTCGGGTGCATCTCGTAGTCGAAGTCGTGCAGGAGCGCCGCGACGCGCCAGAGCTCCTCGTCGCCGCCGAAGCGCTCCGCGTACGAGGCCGTGGACGCCTCGACGGCCAGCGCGTGCCGCAGCAGCGCCTCGCTTTTCGTATACCTGGTGAGCGTCTCCCAGGCCTGCTGGCGAGTCGGGGTCAAGGGCCGTTTAGCATAGTTCCGCGAATGGCCTCCACCACCGTCAGGCGCGCGGCGGAATCGTTCGTCATCGAGGGCGGCCATCCGCTCTCCGGGCGGCTGCGCGCCGCCGGCAACAAGAACGGCGCGCTGCCGATCCTCGCCGCCTGCCTGCTCACCGACGAGCCCGTCGAGCTGACGAACCTGCCGCGCATCCGCGACGTCGACACGATGGTCGAGCTGCTCGAGCAGCTCGGAGCGGAGGTGGAGTGGATCGGGGCGCACGAGCTCCGCGTGCACGCGCAGGACGTGCACGGTGACGTGGACGCCCGCCTCGCGAGTCACATCCGCGCCTCGTTCCTGCTGGCGGGCCCGCTGCTCGCCCGGCTCGGCCATGCGAGCGTGCCGCCGCCGGGCGGCGACGTGATCGGGCGCCGCCGCCTCGATCCGCACATCCACGCGTTCGCCGCGCTCGGCGCGTCGGTCGAGCTGAACGGCCGCTACGAGCTGAGCGGCGCGCTGCGCGGCACGCACATCCATCTCGACGAGGCGTCGGTGATGGCGACCGAGAACGCCGTGATGGCGGCGTCGCTCGCGCCGGGCACGACGACGATCTCGAACGCGGCCTGCGAGCCGCACGTGCAGGACCTCTGCCGCTTCCTCGTCTCCCTCGGCGCGCGCATCGACGGCATCGGCGCGAACATCCTGCGCATCGAAGGCGTCGACAGGCTCTCGGGCGGCAGCCATGCGATCGGCCCGGAGCACATCGAGGTCGGCAGCTTCATCGGCGTCGCCGCCGTGACGGGCGGCGACCTGACGATCGAGGGGATCGTGCCGGACGACCTCTGGCCGGTGGTGCCGGTCTTCCGGCGGCTCGGGGTCGAGCTCGAGCTCGGCGACGACTTCGTGCACGTCCCGCCCGACCAGGAGCTCGTCGTCCGCGACGACCTCGGCGGCGCGATCCCCAAGGTGGAGGACGGCCCGTGGCCGGCATTTCCCGCCGACCTGACCTCGATCGCCGTCGTGGTCGCGACACAGGCGCGGGGGACGGTGCTCGTCTTCGAGAAGATGTTCGAGAGCCGCCTCGTCTTCGTCGACAAGCTCGTCTCGATGGGAGCGCGGATCATCGTCTGCGACCCGCACCGGGTCGTCATCGCGGGGCCGTCGCGGCTCTACGGCCAGCACATGTCGAGCCCCGACATCCGCGCGGGGATGGCGATGGTGATCGCCGCGCTGTGCGCCGAGGGCACGTCGACGATCGGCGACGCCTACCAGATCGACAAGGGTTACGAGCGGATCGACGACCGGCTCCGCCAGATCGGCGCCCGCATCGACCGCGTCGAGGCGTGAGCACGCATACCGGCGTTCGCGTCGAGCTCGCCGACGAGGGGTCGGCGAACGTCGCGACCGGGCTGCCCGTGCTCGACCATCTCGTCGGCGAGCTGGCGCGCACCGCGCGGCTGCGGATCGCGCTCGAGGTCGCGCCGCAGAGCGCGGACGAGGAGGTGGCCGCCGCCGGGCGCGGCTTCGGCGACGCGCTGGCGCCGCTCCTCGGGGCGCCGGGCGCGTCCGGCCTCGGCTGGGCGATCCTGCCGGCGGACGAAGCGCTCGCCTCCGCCGCGCTCGAGCTCGCGTCCGAGCCGCGCTTCGTGTCGAACGTCGACTTCTCCGACCAGCGCGTCGCCGGGCTCGCGACCGACCTCGCGTCCCGGTTCTTCCACGAGCTGGCGCAGGCGGCGGGGCTCAACCTCCACGTTCGCCTCGTCGAGGGCCAGGACCCGCAGCACGTGCTCGCCGCGATGTTCAAGGCCGTCGGCGCCGCCCTCGGCCAGGCCTGCCGGAAGGAGCAGCGATGACGAAGAGACCGGTTCGGACGGAGGAAGCGCCCGCGCCCTTCCAGGGTGCGCCCTACTCGCAGGCGATCGTCGCGAACGGCCTCGTGTTCGTCTCCGGCCAGCTTGCGCTCCGGCCGGGCGACACGGAGATCGGCGCCGGAACGATCCAGGAGCAGACCGAGCAGGTGTTCGCGAACCTGCGCGCGATCCTCGAGGCCGCGGGCAGCTCGCTCGACCGGCTCGTCAAGACGACGGTCTTCCTGCAGCGCCTCGACGACTTCGCCGGGATGAACGAGGTGTACGCACGCCACGTCGGCGACACCCCGCCCGCGCGGTCGACGGTCGAGGTGGCGAAGCTCCCCTCCGGCGCGCTCGTCGAGATCGAGGCGATCGCGGAGCTCTAGGAACTCACGTCCTTAGGTCGTCGAAGACGACCTAAGGACGCCGCCTTCGCACGTTCTCCTCCGCGACAATGCCGCCGTGCCGAAGGACGTGGAGGAGTACGTGCGCTCGCTGGGCCTCGACGCCTACGTCGTCGGCGGCGCCGTCCGCGACGAGCTGCTCGGCGGCGAGGCGAAGGACGCCGACTTCCTCGTGCCGGGCGTCGACATCGAGGGACTCCGCGCGGCGCTCGCGCCGCACGGGCGCGCGGCGGAGCTGACGGTCGCCGGCCGCCCCGTCGGCGTGCGGCTCCGCCCGCGCGACCGCCGCATCCGCGACCGCGTCCCGGGCGGCATCGAGCTCGCCCCGCCGCGCCGCGAGGTCTCCGTCGGGCCGGGGCGCCACGAGTTCGAGATCGTCGTCGACCCCGCCGCGACGGTCGAGGATGACCTGGCGCGGCGCGACTTCACCGTCAACGCGATGGCGAAGCGACTCGAGGACGGCACGCTCGTCGACCCGTTCGGCGGCCGCGACGACCTCGCGCACGGCGTGCTTCGCACCGTGACGCCGCGGAGCTTCGCCGAGGACCCGCTGCGGATCGTACGCGGGCTGCGGTTCGTGTCCCAGCTCGGCCTCGAGCCGGACGAGCACACGCTCGCGCAGATGCGCGAGCAGGCCGAGAGCGTCCGGCTCGTCTCCGCCGAGCGGATCGGCGGCGGGCTCGCCGCGGATGGGCTGGGCGAACTGTCGAAGCTGCTGCTCGGCGCGCACCCCGCGCGCGCCCTTCGCCTCGCGCGCGACACGGGCGTCCTCGTCGCGGTGATCCCCGAGTTCGCGCCCGCGATCGGCTTCGACCCGGAGTCGGCTGACCACGCGATGAGCGTCGACGAGCACACGTTCGCGGTGGTGCAGGCGGCCGCGGACGCGGGAGCGGTTCTGCGCGTGCGCCTCGCCGCGCTGCTCCACGACCTCGGCAAGCCGCACGCGGCGATCCTCGAGCACGCGGCGGCGGGAGCCGCGATCGCCGATGCCGTCCTGCGCCGCCTCCGCTACCCGAACGGCCTGAGAGAGCGCGTCGTGGAGCTCGTCCGCGTCCATCCGTTCCTGCTCGAGACGGGAGACGCGCTCGAGGCGCGGCGGCTGCTCGCGCGGCACGGCGACGAGCTGGTCGGCGATCTCCTCGCACACTGGCGGGCGGACGTCACCGGGCGCGACGCGACGCCGGCGCAGGCGCGCAAGCTGGAACGGATCGCCCGCTTCGCGGAGGTGGTCGAGGCGGAGCGGACGAGCCCGCACCGCCTTCGCGATCTCGCCGTCGACGGCGACGACCTGCTCGCGCTCGGCTATCGCGAGGGGCCGGCGGTCGGACGGACGCTGCGCGAGCTCCTCGACGAGGTGGTCGATGACCCGGCACGGAACGACCGCGAGCTGCTGCTCGCGCGCGCGCAGGAGCTCAAGCCGTGATCGTGTGGGACGAGCCGGGCTACGTCGTCGCCTTCACGACGCGCGCGGGCGGCGTCAGCGACGGGGTCTACGCGTCGCTCAACCTCGGCGCGGGGACGGGCGACGACCTCGAGCGCGTGGAGGAGAACCGGCGCCGCGTCTGCGAGCGGCTCGACCTCGACTCGTCGCGGCTCGCGTTCAACCGGCAGGTGCACTCGCCGACCGTGCATCGCGCGCACGCGGGCGCGCGCGGCGAGCCCGGCGACGGCCTCTGGACGGACGAGCCCGCGCTGCCGATCCTCGCGTTCGCCGCCGACTGCCTCCCGATCGCAGTCGCGCGCACCGCGGGGAAGCGCGCGCTCACGGTGCTCCACGCTGGCTGGCGCGGCCTCGCCGAGGGCGTCGTCGCCGCCGGCGTCGCTGCGCTCGGAGACGGTCCGAAGGCGGCCGTGATCGGGCCGGCGATCGGGCCGTGCTGCTACGAGGTGGGGGAGGAGGTTGCGCGGCTCTTCGACCGCGACCTCGTGCGCCGGCGCAGGCTCGACCTCTGGGAGGCGGCCGAGCGCTCGCTTCGCGAGGCGGGAGTGGAGTGCGTCGAGCGCGTCGACCTCTGCACGCGCGACCATCCCGAGCTCTTCTTCTCGCACCGCCGCGACGGCCGCGCGCGCGGGGTGCAGGGGGTGATCGGCGCTGTCGCTTGACGAAGTGCGCGCGCGGTACGAGCGCGTTCGCGCGGAGGTGGGCGCTGGCGTCACGGTCGTCGCGGCGACGAAGTACGTCTCGATCCAGGAGATGGCGGTGCTCGCGCAGGCGGGGGTCGAGGTGGTCGGCGAGAACCGCGCGCAGGACCTGGACGCGAAGCACGCCGAGTACGGCGACGCGTTCCGCTGGCACTTCATCGGCCACCTGCAGTCGAACAAGGTCAGGGTCGTGAACCGCATCTGCGAGCTCGTGCACTCGCTCGACTCGCACTCGGCTGCGCAGCGGCTCGAGATCCCGGCGCTCGTGCAGGTGAACCTCGTCGGCGAGGCGTCGAAGTCGGGCGTGAACCCCGCCGAGCTCGCCGACTACCTCGCCTACGGCATCCGCGGCCTCTCGACGATGCCGCCCGCCGCTGCCGACCCGGAGGCGTCGCGCCCGTGGTTCGCGCGCCTGCGGGCGCTCGCGCAGGAGCACGGGCTCGCCGAGCTCTCCATGGGGACGACGCAGGACTACCGCGTCGCGGCCGACGAGGGAGCGACGTACGTGCGCGTGGGATCGGCTCTCTTCCACGACTAGAATCGGCTGCCACATGGCCCTCGGGGACCTTTGGAATCGCACGCTCGTGTACTTCGGCATCGCCGAGGAGGACGAGGACTGGGAGGACGAGGACGGCTACGCGGCGGAGGAGAGCCTCGAGCAGAGCTACCGCGAGCGGCCGAACGTCCGCCGGCTCACGCCGCGCCGGCGCGGCCACGAGTACGACGACTGGACGGAGTCCGAGGCCGACCCGCCCGCCGCCTACCGCGCCGCCTCGGCACGGCATGCGCGGCCCTCGCGCCCGCAGATGGAGGTGGTCCCGAACCCGTCGAGCGTCCGCGTCCACCTCGTGCTCCCGCGGAGCTTCAACGACGCCCAGCAGATCGCCGACCGCTTCAAGCAAGGCATCCCCGTGATCCTCAACCTGCAGGGAACGGACGCGGAGCTGTCGAAGAGGCTGATCGACTTCGCGAGCGGGCTCACGTACGCCCTGAACGGCGGGATGCAGCGCGTCGCGGACAAGGTGTTCCTGCTCACGCCGCGCAACGTCGAGGTCTCCGCCGAGCAGCGCGCGCAGCTCCTCGAGCGCGGCGGCTTCTTCAACCAGGCCTGATGATCGTGGGGGAAACCATGTTTCCCCCACGAGCCCCGTTCTTCTCGGCGGCGTGGGGGCGCGCGCTCGTCGCGGTGCCCGCGCCGTAGGAAAAGGCGGCGGATTCCCGAACGGGTCGCCATGCTGCTCGACGCGATCGGCGAGATCGAGCTGTTCATCGACGTCTTCGCCGGCGTCTACGTCATCGCGCTGATCGCGTACATCCTGACGTCGTGGGTGCGGCTGCCCTACTCGCTGCAGCCCGTCCAGCGGTTTCTCTACGACGTCTGCGATCCCTACCTACGTTTCTGGCGCCGTCTCCTGCCGTTCGCGGTCGGCCCCATCGACTTCAGCCCGATCGTGGCCATCGTCGCGGTCGGCGTCGCGCGGGAGATCGTCGTCGCCATCCTGAACCGCGTCTAGAAGGAGAGGCCGATGCCATACACACCCGTCGAGCTCAGGCACGTACGACTCGGCCGCGCGCTGTTCGGCTACCGGCGAGAGGAGACCCAGCGGCTGCTCGACGACGTCGCCGACAGCTTCGAGGACGTCTGGCGCGATCGGGGCGAGCTCGCCGACAAGGTCGAGGACCTCGAGCGGACCCTCGAGGAGTTCAAGCAACGCGAGCACCTGCTCTCGCAGACCCTGGTCGCCGCCGAGCGCTCAGCCGCGGAGGCGCGCGAGGCCGCGCGGCGCGAGGCCGAGCTGATCGTCGCGGAGGCGCACCAGGAGGCGCGGTCGGTCATGCGCGGCGCGCAGCGCGAGCGCGAGCGGCTCGTCTCGGAGGCGAGGCGCGTCGCGACGCTCCTCCGCTCCGCGCTCGGGTTCGTCGAGGAGAGCCTCGGCGAGCGGAGCGACGACGACGCCTGGCCGACGCGCTACGACACGCGCGAGTTCGCCGCGATCCGCCCCGACGACGAGGAGGAGGCTGCGGCGGAGGGACCGGGCGACGAGGCGCCGGCGGACCAGGCCGCTCCCGAGCAGCCCGAGGCGGGCGCCGAGCCCGAGGACGCGTCCGGGGCCGAGCCGGAGCCCGAAGAGGCGCCGAGCCGTGACTTCAACTGGGGCTGACCGGGCACGAGTAAGCTGAACCCGGAGCGCCGCCGTGAGCACGATCGACACCGACGAGTTCCGCGCCCTCCTCGAGCAGGAGCGGCGGCGGCTGCTCCACGCGACGGGGCGCCTGCACGCCGAGAACTCCGGGAACCTGGAGGACGAGCTCGGCGAGCTGGGCGGTCGCGGGACCGACAACCACCTCGGCGACCTCGCCTCCGCGACGTTCGACCGCGAGCTCGACGAGGGGATCGAGGAAGGCGTGCAGGACACGCTGCGGCGCATCGACGCCGCGCTCGGGCGCATCGACAGCGGTGAGTACGGGACGTGCGAGATCTGCGGCAAGCCGATCGGCGAGGAGCGACTGCGCGCGATCCCGTGGGCGTCCCGCTGCATCGACGACCAGCGGCGGACGGGGTGAGCGCGCCGGAGCCGACCACGACCGACATCCGCGTCGGCTCGTCGACGAACGGCCTCGCTCCCGTGTCGATTGCGGAGCGCTCGCTCGCCGCCGGGTCGATGCAGTGGCTCGGTCTGACCGCGGTCGCCGCAGCGGCGATCGTCGCCGACCAGGTGACGAAGCACGTCGTCGTGGGCACGCTCGCGCTCGACGACTCGGTGCACGTGGTCGGCCCGCTGTCGATCCACCACGTCCAGAACTCGGGCATCGCGTTCGGGCTGTTCGCGAGCGCCACCGCCGCGGTCACCGTCGTCACCGCGGGCGCCGTGGTCTGGATGCTGTGGTTCTTCGCCCGGTCGGGCTCGCGACATCCGGTTCTGCCGGCCGCGCTCGGCCTGCTCATCGGCGGCAGCCTCTCGAACCTCGTCGACAGGATCCGGCTCGGCTACGTCACCGACTTCATCGACTTCCGGTACTGGCCCGCGTTCAACCTCGCCGACTCGTTCATCGTGATCGGCGTGCTGATCCTGCTGGCCGCGCTCTTCGTCTCCGATCGCGCGCCGAACCGACCGCGCCGCCACCTGGACGTCGCGGCACGGTGAGGCTCGAGGTGCCGGCGGAGGCCGCCGGCGAGCGCCTCGACCGCTTCCTCGCGGCGCGCCTCGGATCGCGCGCAGCCGCGGAGCGCGCGATCGCCGCGGGCGCGCTCGTCGACGGGACGCCTCGCGCGAAGAGCCATCGCCTCGCGGGTGGCGAAGCGGTCGAGCTCGCGGAGCCGCCGGGCGCGGCCGCGGTCGCGCCGCCGCCGGCGCCGCGCGCCGTCTGGGAGGACGAGCACCTGCTCGTGGTCGACAAGCCGGCGGGGCTGGTCGTCCACCCGGGCGCCGGGCACGAGGGCGACACGCTCGTCGACGCGCTGCGCGGCCGGGTCGCGGGCGGCGAGCCCGGCCGGCCGGGCGTCGTCCACCGCCTCGACCGCGACACGTCCGGGCTGCTCGTCCTCGCGCGGTCGCAGGAGGCGTACGAGGGGTTGAGCCGGCTCGTCCGCGAGCGTGCGCTCGAGCGAACCTACCTCGCGCTCGTCCACGGACGGCCGCGGTCGCGCCGCGGCCGGATCGAGGCGCCGATCGGGCGCGACCGCGCCGATCCGACGCGGATCTCGCTCGACACCGACACCCCGCGGGACGCCGTGACGGAGTTCGCGGTCGAGCGGTTGTGGCCCGAGCGGGCGCTGCTCCGGGTGCGCCTCGAGACCGGCCGCATGCACCAGATCCGCGTCCACCTGGCGGCGATCGAGCTGCCGGTGGCGGGGGATCCCGTGTACGGAGTCCGGGAGCCCGGGCTCGAGCGCCAGTTCCTGCATGCGGCCGAGCTCGCCTTTCCGCATCCGTTCGGCGGCGAGCGCGTCGAGGCTCGATCGGAGCTGCCGCCCGACCTGGCCGGGTTCCTGGAGACGCTCGGCTAGAAGGGACATCCCTCGAACGGGGGAGCCCGGCGCAGGAGGAGATTCGCCCGCCGGCGCTAAAGCATGACGTCGATTTCACCGATGGATCCCTCGATCCCTCGTCCGAGGGCCTCTCGCACCCGAACATCGGAGCCGCACATGCCTACGAACGCGCACGCACGCACCGCCGCTCTGGCGCTCGCCCTGAGCGTCGCTGCGCTCGTCGCGGCGGCAGCCGCCTCCGCCGACAACGTCACCGTGACCGGGACGATCACCGGCGGCAGCCTGAGCGAGTCGACGACCGCGACCCCGAGCTTCTCCGTCACCCTCGACGGAACCGACAAGACGGCCTCGTACACGCTGCCGATGACCGTCACCGACGCGCGCGGGACAGGCTCGGGCTGGAACGTGACGGTCACGTCGACTCAGTTCTCGACCGGCGCCGGCGGCAACACCCTGGCGACCAGCGCCTCGTCGGTGCAGAGCGTCAGCTCCGCGTGCGTCTCGGGCAGCACGTGCACGAATCCGACGAACTCCGTGAGTTACCCTCTCACGGTGCCCGCAGCCGCCACCGCGCCGACCGCGGTGAAGCTCTTCAACGCGGCCGCCAACTCCGGCATGGGCAAGTTCACGGTCACGCCGACCGTGCAGGTGTCGGTGCCCGCGAACACGTTCGCCGGCACGTACACCAGCACCGTCACGCTTGCCGTCGTCAGCGGCCCGTAACCTCGGTTACATGCTCTCGCCCCTGTGGCGGACGTGCGCGCGGAGGACGGCGGCCCCGGCCGGGGCCGCCGTGCTTCTTGCCGCCGCCGCGCCCGCGACGGCTGCCTCCCCGCCGCAGGCGGTCTTCGCGCTCCGTCCCGTGACCTTCGACGCGGCGATTCCGGCGACGAAGTCGTACTTCGTGCTGCCGGCGAAGCCCGGCGAGACGCTCACCACCGAGGTTCGGATCTCGAACGTCGGCAGCGCGCCCGGCCGGGCGCTCCTCTATCCGGTGGACGCGACGACGGGGCAGACGAGCGGCGCGGTCTACCTGTCGAGAGCCGCGCCGCGGCGCGACGTCGGGTCCTGGGTCCATCTCGGCGCGGCGTCCGTGACGCTGGCGCCGGGCGCGAGCCGGACCGTCGGCTTCTCGGTGCAGGTCCCTCCGTCGGTGCGCCCCGGCCAGCACCTCGGGGGGATCGTGGCGGAGAACGCGACCGTGCAGGGTGCGCAGGGGCAGGGCCGAAGCGGCGGCCACGTCGGCGGCTTCCGCATCCGCATCCGCCAGCTCACGATCGTGGCGGTGCAGGTCGACCTGCCCGGGCCGCAGCTGGCGCGGCTCGCGGTGGGCGGCATCGACCCCGGCGGCAACGGCCACGGCTACCAGCAGCTCATGTTCGGCCTGCGGAACACGGGCACGGTGATGGTGAAGCCGACGGGCACGCTCGCGGTCACGAACGACCGCGACCGCCGCATCGAGCGTGCCGCGCTTCGGCTCGACACCGTGCTGCCGCGGACGGCGATCGACTACCCCGTGCTCGTGCGCGGCCGCCTCCTGCCGGCGGGCCGCTACCGCGCGAGCGTCGTCCTCCGTTACGCGGGTCACGAGACGCGGGCGACGCGCACGTTCACGATCGGGAACGCAGACGTCGCCCAGGTGTTCGCGGCGCCGCGTGCGTTCTCGCCGCCCGGTTCGCACACCTCGTCGCTGCGGAAGGCACTGCCCTGGATCGTCGCGGCGGCCGGCGCGCTCCTCGCCGCCGCGGGGCTCGGAGTGGCGCTGACGGGCCACCGCCGGCGCCGGCCGGCGTGAGGCGAGGCGCCGTCGCCGCCTTCGCAGCCGCGGTTGCGGCGATCGCCGTCTCCGCCGCCTCGGGCGATGTCGGCCTGAGCGAGA
Source organism: Gaiellaceae bacterium (assembly GCA_035652835.1). Taxonomy (GTDB): domain Bacteria; phylum Actinomycetota; class Thermoleophilia; order Gaiellales; family Gaiellaceae; genus PALSA-600. The sequence goes on along the minus strand of DASRDA010000040.1, from coordinate 31,583 downwards.
CGGCGACCTCGACGACCGCCTCGTTCTCCGCCACGCTCAACGGCAGCGACAAGACCGCCACCTACACGATCCCGCTGACGGTCGCCGACCTGCGCGGCACCGGGGCCGGCTGGAACCTCACGATCACCTCGACGCAGCTCGCGGCGGGCGCCTACACCCTGCCGACGAGCGCGTCGTCGGTCACCGCGGTCTCGAAATCGTGCTCGGTCTCGCCGTGCACCAATCCGACGAACTCGGTCACGTATCCGGTCACGGTTCCCGCCGGGTCGGGCCCGCCGACGGCGGTCAGGTTCTACAACGCGGCCGCCGGCACCGGCAAGGGCACGTTCACCGTGACGCCGACGATCAAGGTCGCGGTCGGCGCCAACGCGTACAAGGGCTCGTACTCGAGCACGATCACGCTCGCGATCGTCAGCGGCCCCTAGCGGGCCCCGCCGCGCCCGCGCCGCGGCTACCATTCCGCCCGTCCGTTCGTCCCTCGACCCTGCAACGTGCGCGAGGTGGCGGTGGCCGGCGCTCGCCGGTCTCCACCCGGGCCCTGCAGGTTGCACCGTCCGTCCGAACCGAAAGGGGCTCGCATGCCCGTCGTCTCCATGAAGGAGCTGCTGGAGGCCGGAGTGCATTTCGGCCACCAGACCCGTCGCTGGAACCCGAAGATGAGGCGCTTCATCTTCACCGAGCGCGGCGGCATCTACATCATCGACCTGACCAAGACGCAGGAGCTGCTCGACGAGGCGCACGCCTTCGCGCGGGCGGTCGCCGAGCGCGGCGGCACGATCCTGTTCGTCGGCACGAAGAAGCAGGCGCAGGACGCCGTCGAGTCGCAGGCGAAGCGCGTCGGTATGCCCTACGTCAACCACCGCTGGCTGGGCGGGCTGCTCACCAACTGGCGGACGATCTCCGACCGCATTCAGCGCCTCCACGAGCTGCGCGGGCTGAAGCAGGACTCGCAGCTCGACCTGCTCCCGGCGAAGGAGCGGATCTCGATGGAGGCCGAGCTCGACAAGCTCGAGGCGAACCTCGGCGGCGTCTCCGACATGCGCCGCCAGCCCGACGCGGTCTTCATCGTCGACCTGCGCAAGGAGCAGCTCGCGGTGCGCGAGGCGCGCCGGCTCGGGCTGCCCGTCATCGCCCTCGTCGACACGAACTGCGACCCGGACGAGGCCGACTACGTCATCCCGGGCAACGACGACGCGATCCGCTCGTGCGGCCTCGTCGTGCGCGCGATCGCCGACGGGATCGAGGCCGGCCGCCAGCGCGTGACGAACGCCGAGCTGCGCGCGCCGCGAAACGGCGGCGCCGAGCCGGAGCGCGAAGCCGAACCTCACGAGCCCGCCACCGAGCCGCAGGAGGCCTCGGAATGACGGACATCACCGCGACGATGGTGAAGGAGCTCCGCGACGCGACCAGCGCAGGGATGATGGACTGCAAGCGCGCGCTGCAGGAGACCGACGGCGACTTCGACGCGGCCGTCCGCCTGCTGCGCGAGCGGGGCATGGCGTCGGCCGCGAAGCGGGCCGACCGCGCGACCAGCGAAGGCAAGGTCGGGATCATGGTGCGGGGCGACGTCGGCGCGATCGTCGCCGTCGGCTGCGAGACGGAGCCGGTCTCGAACAACGAGGAGTTCCTCGCGTACGCAGAGGACGTCCTGCGCGCCGTGCACGAGCGCGGCGAGGAGGCCGCCTCCGACCTCGAGGAGCGGCGGGTGGAGCTCGCCGCGAAGCTCGGCGAGAACATCCAGGTGGTCGGGGCGAAGCGGATGCCGGCCGGCGACGGCGAGACGCTCTCGTCGTACGCGCACGCACCGGCCAACAAGGTCGGCGCCCTCGTGCGGACGAAGGGCGGCGACCCGTCCGCGGCGCGCAGCCTCGCCCTGCACCTCACGTTCGCGAAGCCCACCTACGGCAGCCGCGACGAGGTGCCTGCGGAGCTGGTCGAGGCCGAGCGCCAGATCCTCGAGAGCTCCGACGAGGTGCAGAGCAAGCCCGAGAACGTGCGTGAGAAGATCGTCGAGGGCATGCTCAACAAGCGCTTCTACGGCGAGTCGGTGCTGATGGAGCAGACCTGGTACCGCCCGGACGAGTCGACCGCCACGGTCCGCGACGTGCTCCGGGAGCGCGGCGTCGAGCTGCTCGACTACGCCTGGTACGCGGTCGGCTGAGTTGGCCGCTCCGGCTTCGAGACACGCGCCCGCCGCGTTCCGCCGCGTCCTGCTGAAGCTGTCGGGCGAGGCCCTGATGGGCCCGCGCGAGTACGGCCTCGACGAGGAGACCGTCGAGCGGCTCGCGCGCGAGCTCGTCGGCGTGCGGGCGGAGGGGCTCGAGATCGCGCTCGTCATCGGCGGCGGCAACATCTACCGCGGCATGGCCGCCGCCGCCGAGGGCATGGACCGCGCGACCGGCGACTACATGGGCATGCTCGCGACCGTCCTCAATGCGCTCGCGGTGCAGGAGGCGCTCGAGCGGAGCGGCGCCGACACCCGCGTGCTCTCCGCGATCGAGGTGCAGGAGGTCGCGGAGCCGTACATCCGCCGCCGCGCCGTGCGCCACCTCGAGAAGGGGCGGATCGTGATCTTCGCCGCCGGCACCGGCAACCCGTTCTTCACCACCGACACCGCGGCGGCGCTGCGCGCGCTCGAGATCGGCGCGGAGGCGATCCTGATGGCGAAGAACGCCGTCGAGGGCGTGCTCGACGGCGACCCGCGCACGAACGCGGACGCGAAGCTGATCCCCGAGCTGACGCACCTGCAGGCGATCGAGCGCGGCCTCAAGGTGATGGACACCACGGCGCTGTCGCTCTGCATGGACAACCACCTGCCGATCCACGTCTTCGAGCTCGCGCCCGGCAACATCGCCAGGGTCGTGCGCGGCGAGACCGTGGGCACGCTCATCTCCACCCCCGTCCTGTCCACTACGGCCGAAGGAGCCACGAGGTGATCGAGAACTTCCTCGGTGACGCGCAGCAGCGAATGGACAAGTCGGTCTCATCGACGCACGAGCACTTCAACTCCGTCCGCACCGGCCGCGCGGCGCCGGCGCTGCTCGACCGCATCCAGATCGACTACTACGGCACGCCGACGCCGCTCAAGAACCTGGCGACGATCAACGCGCCCGAGCCGCGGATGCTGACGATCCAGCCGTTCGACCCCTCCTCGATCCGCGCGATCGAGAAGGCGATCCAGGAGTCGGATCTCGGCCTGACGCCGTCGAACGACGGCAAGCTGATCCGGCTGCCGATCCCGCAGCTCACGGAGGAGCGCCGCAAGGAGCTCGTGAAGCTCGTCCGCCACATGGCGGAGGAGGGGCGCGTCGCGGTGCGCAACATCCGGCGCGACGCGATCCGCCATCTCGAGGAGCTGGTGCGGAACGGGGACGTCGGCGACGACGACGAGCGGGCCGCCGAGACGCGCGTCCAGAAGCTCACCGACGAGCACGTCTCGAAGATCGACGACCTGCTGAAGCACAAGGAAGCCGAGATCATGGAGGTGTGACGTCCTTGGTTCGGCGCAGCCGGACCTAGGACGCGAGTTCGACGTGAGACTCCTGTCGAGAATCCGTACCCTCGCCCGCGTTCGGCCGCTCGCGGCGGACGACCTGCCCGAGGTCGCGCGCTCGGTCGCGATCATCATGGACGGCAACGGGCGCTGGGCGAAGCGGCGTCACTTGCCGACCGCCGCGGGCCACCGCGCCGGCGCGCGGCTCGTGCGCCGGATCGTGGAGGCGGCGATCGATCTCGGCATCCACGACCTCTCCGTGTTCGCGTTCTCGACGGAGAACTGGTCGCGGCCGCAGGACGAGGTCGACGCGCTGATGGAGATCTTCGGCGAGACGATCGAGCGGGAGCTGCCCGACCTCGTCGAGCAGGGCGTGCGCGTTCGCTTCATCGGCCGCCGCGACCGTGCGCCCGAGGACCTGCAGCGGCGGATGGCGGCGATGGAGGACCGCACCGAGCTGAACACGCGCATCAACCTGTGGGTCGCGTTCGACTACGGGGGGCGCGCGGAGCTCGTCGAGGCGGCGCGCCGGATCGTCGAGAGCGGGGTGGAGCCGCGCGAGATCGACGAGAACGTCTTCGCCGCGAACCTCTACGCACCCGACCTTCCCGACCCCGACCTGCTGATCAGGACGAGCGGCGAGCTGCGGATCTCGAACTTCCTGCTCTGGCAGCTCGCCTACGCCGAGCTGGTGTTCGTTGACAAGCTGTGGCCGGACTTCGACGAGCGCGATCTGCGCGGGGCCCTGGCGGAGTACGCGTCCAGGCGTCGAAGGTTCGGCGGCCGTTGAGCTCTTTCTGGTCGCGGATACTCGTCGCCGCAGTCGGGCTGCCCGTGGTGCTCGGCCTCGTCTACGTCGGCGGCTGGTGGATGTTCCTGCTCGTCGCCCTCGCGGCCGTCGTCGCGCTGCACGAGTACTGGCTGCTCGCCCGGCCGTTGCGGCCGCTCGCTCCTGCCGGCTACGTGGGCGGCGTCCTCGGGCTCGTCGGCGCGGAGGTCGGCGGCGTGCCGTGGATGGTCGGCGGCGTCATGACGGCGCTCGCGCTGGCCTTCTTCCTGAAAGGCATCTCGGAGGCGCGCGCCGCGGCGACGGTCGCGGTCAGCGGCACGCTGCTCGGCGCCGCATGGATCGGGCTGGGGCTCGGCTTCCTCGTCGTCCTGCGCGACGTGCCCGGGGACGGCCGTCTCGCCACCTTCACCGTCCTGCTCGCCGTGTGGGCGGGCGACACGGCGGCCTACCTCGGCGGCCGCCTGTTCGGCCGCCACCGGATGGCGCCGGCGACGTCGCCGAAGAAGACGTGGGAGGGGTTCGTGGCGGGGACCGCGGCGACGATCTTCGTCGCGTTCATCGCGCTCTACAAGCAGCATTACCTCCCGATCGGCCAGTCGATCGTGCTCGGCGCCGTCCTCGCCGCGGCGGCGCCGGTCGGCGACCTGTTCGAGTCGCTCCTCAAGCGCGACGCGGGCGTGAAGGACAGCGGCCGCCTGCTCGGCGGCCACGGCGGGATGCTCGACCGCCTCGACGCGTTCCTCTTCGCCGCGCCCGCCGCCTACTTCTGCCTGGCCGCGCTCGGCCACGCCTGACGCGGGCTACGCTGGTTCCGATGGCGCGGCGGATCGCCCTGCTCGGCGCGACCGGCTCGATCGGCCGGCAGGCGCGCGAGGTGATCGCCGCCAATCCCGACCTCGAGCTCGTCGCTGCGAGCTCGGGCTCGACGCCGATCGACGGCCTGGCGCCGCTCGTCCAGGTCGGCGGCGACCCGACGGGCCTGCTCGAGCGGGCGCGGCCGGACGTCGTCCTGAACGCGACCGTCGGCTTCGCCGGGCTGCCCGCGACGATGTGGGCGCTCGAGCACGGCGTGACGCTTGCGCTCGCGAACAAGGAGAGCCTCGTCGCCGCCGGCGAGCTCGCGCTGCGCGCCCGCGCGCGCGGGGGAGGGGCGCTCATCCCCGTCGACAGCGAGCACTCGGCGCTCTTCCAGTGCGCGATGCTCGGCGAGCCCGAGAGCGTGGTGCTGACCGCGAGCGGCGGCCCGTTCCGCGGGCGCACCGCCGCCGAGCTCGCCGACGTGACGCCGGAGGACGCGCTCGCGCACCCCACGTGGAGCATGGGCGCGAAGATCACGATCGACTCGGCGACCCTCGCGAACAAGGGGCTCGAGGTGATCGAGGCACATTTCCTCTTCGGCGTGGGGTACGACCGGATCGAGGTGGTCGTCCACCCGACCTCGATCGTGCACGGCGTCGTCCGCTTCCGCGACGGCGCCGCGATCGCGCACCTCGGCTATCCCGACATGCGCGTGCCGATCTCCTACGCGCTCACGTATCCCGACCGCGCGGCGACGCCGATCCCCTCGCTCGACCTGACGGCGGCGTCGCCGCTCGAGTTCCTCGAGCCGGACGTCGAGACGTTCCGGTTGCTCGCGCTGGCGCGCGAGGCGGGCGAGCGGGGCGGGACCTATCCGTGCGCGTTCAACGCGGCGAACGAGGTGGCGGTGGCCGCCTTCCTCGAGGGGCGGATCGGCTTTCTCGACATCGCATCGCTGGTCGAGGACGTGCTCGCGCGCGTCGACGGTGCGCCTGCGGCCGACCTCGAGGAGCTGCGCGAGGCGGACGCGCGCGCCCGCGACCTGGCGAGAGGAAACTGTTTCGCGACGGAGTCGCGAAACAGTTTCGGGGCCCCTGCGTGAGACGTCCGGGGTCGACCTCGAGCGCTCGCCCGTTCCTCGGGCGTCGCTGGCAAAGGAGGCCAGCCCGAGGGCCGAGGGCAGTACAGGTGGTACGACCGATGGCCCGAGGGCGCAGGATCCTGCCGTCAGCGGCGCCAGGCGTCGGCGGAGCCGGGCTCCGCCCGGCGCAAGCCGACGCCGGCGAGGGACGGGCGTGAGCGTCGTCATCGCGATCCTCGGCCTCGCGGTGCTCGTGCTGATCCACGAGGCCGGCCACTTCTTCGCCGCGCGCGCGGTCGGGATGACGCCGCGGAAGTTCTACATCGGCTTCGGGCCGCCGATCGTGAAGCGCCTGCGCGGCGGCGTCGAGTACGGCATCGGCTCGATCCCGCTCGGGGGCTACGTGAAGATCCCGGGGATGAACCGGCCGTCGCCGGGCGATCTCGCGGCCACGCTGCCGGAGGAGGCGCGGCAGGAGCACCGCGCCGAGCTCGCGCGGCTCGACGCGGCTCTCGCGCGCGGAGACGAGGCCGCCGCGCGCGCGGCGCTCGAGGATCTCCGTCCGGCGCTGGGGACGCAGCGGATGTGGCAGGAGCTGGAGACGGCGCTCGCGCCCGACGCGTACTGGAAGCAGGCGACGTGGAGGCGGCTCGTCGCGATCGTGGCCGGGCCGGCCGTGAACCTCGTGTTCGCCGTCGTGCTGTTCGCGGCGCTGTTCGTCGTGGCGACGACGCGGACGACCAACCGCGTCGCCGCGGTCGAGAGCGGCAGCCCGGCCGCCGCCGCGCACGTCCGTCCGGGAGACCGCGTCGTCGCGGTCGCGGGAGTGCCGGTCAAGCCGGACGACGTTGCGACGCACATCCGCGCGACCGCCGGCCGGCCGTTCAGCTTCGTGGTGGTTCGTCACGGCCGCCGCGTGACGATCGGGCCGCTGCGGGCGCGCGTCCAGGACGGCGCCTACCGGATCGGGATCGCGATCGAGGCGCGCACGGGCCCCGGCGAGTCGGTGCCGGCGGCGGTCGGCGACGCGCTCGGGCTGACGTGGGGGGTGACGCGCGACACCGTCACCGGCATCGCGCACGTATTCGCGGGACGCGACACGGGGCAGGTGTCGAGCTCGGTCGGGATCGTGCGGACGTCGGCGGCCGCGTGGCGGCAGGGCCTGCGCGACTACCTGTTCGTGCTCGGCCTGATCAGCCTCGCGCTCGCCGTCCTCAACCTGATCCCCGTGCTTCCGCTCGACGGCGGCCACATCGTGATGGCGCTGGTCGAGAAGGTGCGCGGCCGGACGTTCGCCCAGTCCGTCTACATGCGCTACTCCGTCGTCGGCCTCAGCCTCTTCGCGATCCTCATGTACCTCGGCCTGCGGAACGATCTCTTCGGAGGAGGGGGGTGAGCGTGATGAGACTCGGCAAGCTGCTCGAGCGCTTCAACCGCTGGCTCGGGCCGGCGGCCGTCGGCACGGCCGTCGAGCAGGGCCAGGGCAACCCGGGCGCGAACGTGAACGCCGTCGGCGTGAAGGCCGTCCTGACCGAGATCGAGGAGCCCGAGGAGCGACGCGACGAGGGTGTCTGACATCGAGACTCCCGAACCTGGTTCGTCGTAGACGAACCAGGTTCGCGGGTTTCGCCCCGTCGCTACGCTAGATCCGTGGCCAGCGAGCGGTTCGTGAAGGTCGGCGGCGTCCAGATCGGCGGCGGCGCTCCCGTCGTCGTCCAGTCGATGACGCTCACGAAGACGCACGACGTCGAGGCGACGACGGCGCAGATCGCCGCGCTGGCAAGCGCCGGCTGCGAGGTCGTGCGCGTCGCCGTGCCGAAGCTGGAGGACGCGCAGGCGCTGCCGAAGATCGTCCGCTTCTCGCCGATCCCCGTGATCGCCGACATCCACTTCAACGCCAGCCTGGCGCTGAAGGCGATCGACGCGGGCGTCGCCGCGGTGCGCATCAACCCCGGCAACATCGGCGGGCCGGACAAGGTCGTCTCGGTGGTGCAGGCGGCGAAGGCGAAGGGGATCCCGATGCGGATCGGCGCCAACGCCGGCTCGCTGCCCGAGCACCTGCAGGACCTCGCGCGCAAGGACACGGCCGAGGCGCTCGTCGTCGAGGCGCTCGAGCAGGTGGAGCTGCTCGAGAAGCTCGGCTACCGCGACTTCAAGATCAGCGTGAAGGCGTCGCACGTGCCGACGATGATCCGGGCCTATCGCATGCTCTCCGAGAAGGTGCCCTACCCGCTGCACCTCGGCGTGACCGAGGCGGGCACACCCTTTGCGGGCTCGATCAAGAGCGCGGTCGGGCTCGGGACGCTGCTGATGGACGGCATCGGCGACACGATCCGCGTCTCGCTCACCGCCGACCCGGTGAAGGAGGTCGAGGTCGCCTGGGAGATCCTGAAGGCGCTCGGCCTGCGCGAGCGGGGGCCGGTGATGATCGCCTGTCCGAGCTGCGGCCGCGACAACGTCGGCGTGGAGAGCCTCGCCCGCGTCGTCGAGGAGCGGCTCCGCACGTACCCGCAGGCGTTCGAGGTCGCGGTGATGGGCTGCGCCGTCAACGGGCCGGGGGAGGCGGGCGACGCCGACTTCGGCATCGCCGGCGGCCGCGACGTCGGCTTCATCTACGCCCACGGCCGGGTGCTGAAGAAGGTGTCGTCCGACATCCTGATCGACGAGCTGTTCCACGAGATCGACCGCTGGATCGAGGACGGGATGTACCGGCCGAAGCGGCTGAAGATGGCGAAGCCGGCCGCGCTCGCGATGGCCGAGGCGTCGGCCATCCCGCTCGACTAGACCCGTATCTCGGTAGCCTGGCCCGGCAACGATGATCGCCCGGGCCTCGAAGCTGTTCCTGCCGACCCTGCGCGACCCGCCGGCCGACGCCGAGGCGGTCTCGCACAAGCTGCTCGTCCGCGGCGGCTTCATCCGGCAGGTCAGCGCCGGCCTGTGGACGTGGCTGCCACTCGGCTGGCGCGTGCACCGCAAGATCGAGCAGATCATCCGCGAGGAGATGGACGCGATCGGCGGCCAGGAGATGCTGATGCCGGTGCTGACGCCGGTCGAGCTCTGGGAGGCGACGGGCCGAGCGTCGATCGACGCGATCTTCCACACGCAGGACCGCTCGGGCCGCCGGTTCATCCTGCCGCTGACCCACGAGGAGACGGCGACCTTCCACGCCCGCGAGATCAGCTCGTACAAGCAGCTGCCGCAGCTCTGGTACCACTTCCAGATCAAGGACCGCGACGAGCCGCGGCCGAAGGGCGGCCTCCTGCGCGTCCGCGAGTTCATCATGAAGGACGCCTACTCGTTCGACCGCGACGAGGAGGGGGTGCGGCGGAGCTTCGACGCGAACCGCGTCGCCTACCGGCGGATCTTCGAGCGCTGCGGCCTCGAGACGTTCGACGTGCAGGCGGAGAGCGGGATCATGGGCGGCAAGTTCAGCGTGGACTTCCTCGCGCCGTGCGAGTCGGGCGAGAACGTCCTCGTGACCTGCGAGAACGGCGACTACGCCGCGGACGGCGAGATCGCCGAGGCGGTGCCGCGGCAGCCGGAGCGCCCGGCCGCGCTCGGCGCGCCCGAGGAGGTGGAGACGCCGGGCGTGACGACGTGCGAGGCGCTGGCGGAGTTCCTGGGCGTCGACCTGGCGGCGACGTCGAAGGCGATGCCCGTCGCGAAGCCGGACGGCACGGTCGTCCTGGCGCTCGTGCGCGGCGACGACCGGCTCAGCGAGATGAAGCTCTACGACGCGCTCCCCGGCGACTCGCGCCCGGCGACGGACGAGGAGATCCGGTCGGCGTTCGGCGCCGGCGGCGGCTCGCTCGGGCCGGTCGGGTTCGGCGGCGAGGTCGTGGCCGACCTCGCCCTCCGCGAGGGCCAGTTCGTGGCCGGAGCGAACCGCGACGGCTTCCACCTTCGAGGCGTCGAGGCCGGCCGCGACTTCGAGCCGCGGTTCGCCGACCTGCGCGAGCCGAAGGAGGGCGACCGCTGCCCGCGGTGCGGCGGCGCGCTGCGCTTCCAGACGGCCGTCGAGGTGGGCCACATCTTCAACTTCGGCAGCTTCTACTCGCGGCCGTTGCAGGCCTCGTTCCTGGACGAGGACGGGCAGTCGAAGCCGCTCCTCGGCGGCAGCTACGGGATCGGCCCGGGGCGGGTCGCAGCCGCGATCGTCGAGCAGCACCACGACGAGCACGGGATCGCCTGGCCGGCTTCGGTGGCGCCCTACGACGCCCACGTCGTGGTCCTGCAAGGGGCGGAGGAGATCGGCGAGCGGGCGGCGGAGGCGCTGTCGACGGCCGGGCTCGACGTGCTCCTCGACGACCGCGACCAGCGCCCTGGGGAGAAGTTCGCGGACGCCGACCTGATCGGGATCCCGCTCCGGGTCACGGCCGGGAAGAAGAGCCTGGAGGACGGGGCGGTCGACGTCCGCGACCGTGCGACCGGCACGGAGCGACGTGTGAGCGTTGACAGCCTGGGCAAGGAGAACTGACGTGGCGAAACGGCGCAGGTATGCATCCGAGCCCTTCGGCCCCGCCGTCGAGCGGCTGATGAACGAATCCGGCGTCACCTACCGGGCCCTGGCGGCGCGCACGGGGCTCTCGGCCGGCTACCTGAACCATCTGGTGCACGGCAACCGGCCGGTGCCCTCGAACGAGGTGATCGAGACGCTCGCGAAGTCGCTCGACACCGATCCCGAGTACTTCCGCGAGTACCGGCTGCGCGTGATCACCGAGCGGCTCGAGACGAGGCCGGACCTCGTCGACCGGCTCTACCGCCGGCTCGGCTCGTAGGCGCCGGGCTAACCGACAGGCGGCGAAGACGTCTTAGCTGTCGGGCCGGTGGGGTCCCGGCAAGCGACCACTGGGGGGTTAGGGGCCCCACCGACCGCCCGTCTGCGCAGGATCTCTACGCGCCGGCGAGGCGCTCGAGCAGCACGACCACGGCGAGCACGAACGCGACGCACCACAGCAGCCGCGTCAGCTCGCGGTGGAGCCCGCCGAACGCGAACGCGCCGGGCGCGGCCTGCATGAGGGGCCGGTGGTCGTGGCGGAGCGGGTGCACCATCATCAGCGGGCGCGGCATCTCCTCGGGGCGAAGCGGCCGGCCCATCACGGGGACGTAGGCCGGGACGGGAGTCCGCGTGGGCTCGGGCACGTCGCTCATGCGCTCCTTCATCGTCGGCAGTGTGCCGGTCCTCGCCACCCGAACGGGTGACGATTCTCGCGAGCCGCACGCTGTGCGCCGCGGGCCCGAAAGATCGCCTGTTTGGGTGATAGAGGCCGGCGGCGGCATCCAGATACTGCGACCTGTTCGGACGTCGTCATCTCCCAGACAGTGAGGTGGATGTGTTCCGCTGGAAAGCTCAGGTGTGGAGGATCGCCGTTGCCGTCGCGGCCCTGACGGCGCTCCTGATCGGTTCCGGCGCCGACTGGCGCTGGTCGGGCTAGCCCCGACACCAGTTCGACGAGCACGACCGGGCAGGGTCGGCCACCTCGAGCGGCCGACCCCGCTCCCGTTCCCCGACATGGCGCTCCGATGACGACATCCGAAGGCCTTCGGCCCCAGCTTCGCCGGTACATCGGCTGCGTCCTCGCCCTCGCGTGCCCGCTCCTCCTCGCGGCCTTCGTCGCGATCGCGCTGCACCCGCCGTCCCTCAGCGCCGCGTTCGCGATCGTCCTCTTCTCGCTGCTGTCGCTCATCGCCGACCTGCAGCCGGTCGCGATGGAGGACGGCGGCGGCTCCGAGGTCTCCGTCGCGAACATCTTCATCGTCGCCGTGGCGATCCTGTTCGGCTGGCAGTACGCGGTGCCGATGGCGGCCATGAGCGTGGGCGTGAGCTTCGCCGCCGCGCGCCAGCCGGTCGCCCGCACGGTCTTCAACACCTCGATGTACGCGCTCTCGGCCTTCGCCGCGGCTGCCCCGGTGCTGGTGCTCGGCCATCCCAAGGAGAGCGAGACGGCGCGGCTGACGGGCTACGTCCTCGTCGGCAGCGTCGTCCACCTGATGGTCAACGTGGCGCTCGTCGCCGGCGCGATCTCGATTGCCCAGGCGATCCCCTACCGCAAGGTGGTCGTGCCGGGGCTGCGCCACGGCGGCGCCGCCTGGGCGATCATGGCGCTCCTTGCGGCGCTGGCGGCCGACCTCTGGGCGCTCGACTCGTGGTTGCTCGTGCTGCTCGCCGGCCCGCTGTTCGCGCTGATCCTGTACCAGCGGAGCGCCCTGCGCTCCCGCCTGGCGATGCGCGACGCGCTCACGGACAACCTCACCCGGCTGGGAAACCACCGCTCCTACCAGGCCGCGCTCCGGGAGCACATCGAGGAGGCCGACCGGACGGGCAAGCCGTTCTCGCTCTGCCTGATCGACGTCGACAACTTCAAGCAGGTCAACGACCACTTCGGGCACCACGCGGGCGACGAGGCGCTCCTCGCGATCGCCGAGCTGCTGCCCGACACCGATGAGGGGCACGCGTTCCGCTTCGGCGGCGACGAGTTCGCGGCGATCTTCCGGCTCGACGACGTCACCACCTACCAGGAGATCGAGCGGATCCAGGAGGAGCTCGCGCTCCGCGACCTGCCGATGGGGCCGATCACCGTGAGCGTGGGGATCGCGTGCTACCCGGTGCACGCCGGGAACGCCGAGGAGCTTCAGCGGACGGCCGACGGCGCCCTCTACTGGTCGAAGCACCACGGCAAGAACCGCTCCTGCGTCTACAGCCCCGACTTCGTGCGCATCCACTCGGCCGAGGAGTTCGAGCGGCATCTCGCGCGCACCGCGCGCCTGCGGGCGGCCGAGAGCCTCGTTCGCTTCGTGGACGCGCGCGATCCCTCGACCGCGAACCACTCGCAGGTCGTCTCGTCGCTGACCGAGGCGATCGGGCGCCAGCTCGGCCTCGACGAGGAGACGGTCGAGCAGCTGCGCCTGGCGGGGCTGCTCCACGACATCGGCAAGATCGGCCTTCCCGACGCGATCCTGCACGCTCCGCGCCAGCTCACCGACGTCGAGTTCGACAGCGTCAGGCGGCACCCGGAGTTCGGGCACTCGCTCCTGCAGGATCTCGACGTCGAGCCGATCGACGAGTGGGTGCTGCGCCACCACGAGCACTGGGACGGCTCGGGCTACCCGCACGGCCTGTGCGGCGAGGAGATCCCGCTCGGCGCGCGCATCGTCCACGTCGCCGATGCCTTCGAGGCGATCACCGCCAGCCGGCCGTACCGCGAGGCGATGAGCGAGACGCAGGCGCTCCGCGAGCTCCGGGCGAACGCCGGCACGCAGTTCGATCCCGAGGTGGTCGAGGCGCTCGAGCGGCACCTCCGCGAGGCCGACGTCCTCGTCGAGGCCCTCGTCTAGTGCGCGTTCCCGGAGCCTTCGACCGGAAACGCAGCCCGGAGAAGGTGTCTGACACCAACGGTGTCAGACACTTCGCGCGGGTCGAAGGCATCGAGAAGGCGGACTAGATGGCGCTCGCGCTGCCACTGCTCGCCGGTCTCCTCGTCAGCCCGCTCCTCGGCGGTCGCCTGAGCAGGCTCGCCGAGCTTCGGGTGCGGCTCCTGCCGGCGTTCTATGCGGGCATCACGCTCCAGATCGCCGCGTTCCCGGTCTCGGCGCTGCCGTGGCGCACGCCCGACCGCGCCGCCGTCGTCCTGTGGCTCGTCTCCTACGGGCTGTTCATCGCGGGCGCCGCGGCCAACCTGCGTCTGCCGGGCATCCCGCTGGTCGGCATCGGGATGCTGTCGAACGTCGCCGCGATCGTCTGGAACGGCGGGCACATGCCGGCGCTTCCGTCGGCCCTTCGCGCCGCCGGGCTGCACTTCACGCAGAGCCGGAACAGCGCGCTCGCCGCGCACCCGCACCTGCCGTGGCTCGTCGACAGGTGGGCCGCGCCGGGCTGGGTGCCGTGGGGCAACGTCTTCTCGGTCGGCGACGTCCTGATCGCGGCCGGCGGCCTCGTATTCGCGCTGGTCGCGACGCGGCCGGCGCCGGCGCTCGAGCGTCGCCGCGGTACGCTGATGCGACGTGGTCGCCGAGCTGAGCACGCGTGAACGCGGCGAAGCCGTTCTCGACTCCGGGCTGACGTACGACGGGATCGCGCCGGTGCTGGTCCGCGTCACGAAGCGCGGCCGCCGGTACAGGTTCTCCGACTGCGGCGCTGCCGTCGCCGCGGCGGGCGCGACGGTGTCGCGACGCGCGCTGCCGGACCACATCCGGCTCGGCGAGCGATCGGTGAACGTCTCCGGGCGCGGCGCCGTCTGGCTGCCGGCGATCGAGTCGGCAGGCGAGGCGTGGCTCGCCGAGGTGCCGCGGCTCGTCGCCGAAGCCTCCGTCGCGCTGTACGAGCGGCTGCTCGACGCGTCGGGCTGAGCGCCGGGAAGAACTGCGCTCGGTTCTCCGTCTCGTGAGACATGAGCCCGCGCCTCCTGCTGCTCGTTCTCGTGCTCGGCCTGCTGTTGCTCGCGGTCGGAGGCTGGGTCGTGCAGGCGGTGCGTAGCGGTCGCGCTCCGTTGCTACGGTTCGTGCTCGCGGGGCGTGGCGCAGCCTGGTTAGCGCGCTAGTCTGGGGGACTAGAGGTCCCCGGTTCAAATCCGGGCGCCCCGACTGCCGGAAGTCGCGGCCTCCCTGCGGACTCGGTCCGTGCTCCAGGGCGCCGGTCGGTTCCGCAGGTAACTAACGGCTCTGCGGGCCGAACCCGGCGTGCCGCGCCTGCATCAGCGTGAGCAACTCGAAGCCGACGCGCGTCGTCCACGACGCGAGGCGGTTTGCGCGGCGAGGCGGCACCTTTTGCGCGAAGAACGTCATGTAGACGATTCCGAAGCGACGCAGGTCAGTCCGCGTGGCCAGTAGCTCACGTGTCAGTCGGGTCGGCCCCGCGAAGTTGTTGACGGTGTCGTGGATCGCCACCCACCCGCCGACCGCCAGCCGAGGAAACCAGTCCTCGAAGTCCATTCGGACAGCTTCGTAGGAATGGTTTCCGTCGATCCAGATCAGACCGAAGCGGCGCTCGTCGGGAAACGCCAGCGCCACGTCGTGTGAGAGCTCGAACCGAGGTTCGATCCAACCGTCGAGACCCTGCCGGCGAACCATCCGAGGAACGCTTCGCGAACGTCGGCCCGCGGTTGGGGATCGATCGAGATCACCTTGCGGCGAGCCTGCGCGGTTTTCAGCGCCTGCGCGAGAAACCAGGTGGATCGACCCTTGTGCGCGCCGATCTCGAGGATGTCCCCGATCGGAGCGGCACGCTGGGCGAGCACGTACAGGAGCGCTCCCTCCCGCAGATGGATCAGGCCCTCGACTGCGAGGCCCTCGTCCAGAGACGTCGAAGCGCGCCGTGCCTCCTCGAGCACCGCGCGATTCGCCGGGAACAACGCGTCGCTTCGTGCACGTCGAAGCTGACTCGGCTGCCCGGATCCGCTCCCGGTCACGGCCTCGTAGCTTAAGGCGGCGGGATCGGCGCTTTCAGCGCAGCACGAGGTAGAGCAGGACGACCGCCCCGACGAGGACGGTCGCCAATGCCGCCAGGTCGGACCGCTTCTCGTGCCACGCGTCGTGGAGCCAGTCCCCGATCTGGTCGCGCATCGTCACCTGCCACTCCGAGGCGTTCGGAGACGGAGCCACGGCGAGGGCGGGCGCGCGGCTGGGAGCGGGGGCGGGCTCGCGGCGCGCGACCAGCCGCAGGTGCTCGGCGGCGGCGAGCTCGCGTCGCTGCGACGCGAGCAGGGCATCCCTCAGCGCGATCTCGAGCTCGGTCGCGCGGCGCGCGTGGTAGCCGTCGCGGACCATCCACGGTCCGCTGACGCCCCGGTAGAACCTGTGCTCGAGCCCCAGTTCAGCCATTCGACCTGATCACACGAGTACGAATCGGCCCGGCCGCTGTCAACGAGCCGAAAGGTCAGGCCGACTCGACCCGCACGCGCGCGCCCGCACGCGCGCGCCCGGGCGCGTTACGCCCGCGACGTCGCCGAGGATCGAGACAGCGCGGCGGCGGCCGCGGCGACCAACGCCCCGACCGACGCGCTCACGAGCAGGATCGCCTGCCGCATCGTCATGCGCCGTGCATCGGCCGGGAGCGGCGCCGGCTCGATCCCCGGCCGGGGGATCCGCACGGACGTGCCCGAAAAGGGCCGCGGTCGGGGTGTCCCCACACACCCCGACCGCGAATGCTGGAGAGCAGGAAGCTGGGCCAGCACCTCACTAGACGACGCAAGGCGCCGTTTTCTTCCCGGCGCGGGGCGAAAGCTCAGCCCGCCGCGCGCAGGCGCCGCGGACGACGGCGCTGGACGGCGGCGAGGAGCGGGACGACGCGCGAGACGAAGACGTCCGTGAGCGCCGGGTCGAACTGGCTGCCGGCGAAACGGCGCAGCTCCGCGATCGCCTCCTCCCGCGTCAGCGCGGGGCGGTACGGCCGGTCGGACGTCATCGCGTCATAGGCGTCGCAGATCGCGACGATCCGGGACGGGAGCGGGATCTCCTCGCCGGCGAGGCCGTCGGGGTAGCCGGCGCCGTCCCAGCGCTCGTGGCTCCAGCGGACGGTGCGGGCGACGTCCTCGAGCCCCTCGGCCGCGCCGATGATGCGCTCGCCGACGAGCGTGTGCTGGCGGACGAGCTTCCACTCGGCCTCGTCGAGCGGCGCCGACTTCGCGAGGATCGCCTCGGGCAGCGCGAGCTTGCCGACGTCGTGGAGCTCGGCGGCCGCGCGGACGAGCTTCACGTCCGCCCCGCGAAGGCCGAGCTCGGCGGCGAAGACGGCCGCGTACTCGGCGACGACGCTGGTGTGCTCGCCCAGGGCGCGGTCGCGCTCGGCGAGGACGCGCAGCAGCACCTCCCGGCTGTCGTGCCCGCCGACGCCCGCGCCCTTCTCGGCGTACATGCGCCGGTCCGCGAGCTGCAGCGCCTGGTTCGGCGTCTCCGCCTCGTCGGGCAGGAGCACGTGACCGCTCGAGCAGGTGATCGTGAAGCCGTCGCCCGACTCGCGCAGGCTCGCCGAGGCGGCGGCGCGGATCCACTCGAGCTCGATCGCCGTCCCCGCGACGAGGATGCAGAACTCGTCGCCGCCGAGACGGTACGCGGTGCCGCGGCCGCCGATCGAGGCGAGCAGCCGGTGCCCGAGGCGACGCAGCAGCGCGTCGCCGGCGCTGTGGCCGAACCCGTCGTTGTAGGCCTTGAACCCGTCGAGATCGAACAGCAGCAGCAGGTGGGGCGGGCAGGGAGGGGTGGTGGTCAGGTAGTCCAGCCTCCGCATCAGCGCGCGCCGGTTGCCGAGGCCGGTGAGCGCGTCGGTCAGCGACTCCTCCCGGCTCTGCCGCAGGTGCCGAAGGTGCTCCCCGAACGTGACCGCGAGGCGCCCGATCACCGCGGCCAGCCCGAGCGAGGCGGCGAGCAGCGCCACCGTGTTCACGCGGTGGAAGTGGTCCCAGACGACGAGCGCGAGGCAGGCGAGCGCCATCCCGACCGGGACGAAGAGCAGGCTCCACCCTTCCAGGCTCGCGCGCCGCGCACGTCCGCGGGGAAGGCATGCGGCGCCGGCGAGGAGGACGAAGGCGGCGGGCCAGCCGAGGTCGAGCACCGTGCCGTACCGGTACGTGCCGCGGGCGATCTGCACGAGGTAGACGCTGTCCGCGACCGCGAACAGGCCGAGGCCCGCGGCGAGCAGGAACCAGGCGCGGTCGACCGACCAGCCGGAGACGGCGAGCGCCCCGATGACGAGCGCGAGCAGGAGCGCGTCCCCGGCCGGATAGGCGAGGTTGGTCGCGATCGCGGCCGTGTCGCCCGTCGACGTGCGCCACACCTGGTCGAGGACGATCCCGGACGCGAGCGCGCAGACGGTGAGGCCGGCGATCAGGCCGTCGAGCCAGACGCTGCCGGCGAAATGAAGGACACGCGAGCGCACGAGCAGCCCGAGCCCCACGAACGCAGCCGGGTAGAAGCCGAGGTACCCCGCGTCGGCGAGCGACGGGAAGGGCTGGACCGCCCGGTTCTGGAGGACGAACGTGTAGTAGACGTCGCCGATCGTCCACGCGAGGATCGCCAGCCCGACGAGGGCCCAGACCGCGCGTTCCTCGCGGTGGCGGAGCCCCCGGGCGAGACAGGCGAGCGCCGCCGCCTCGCCGACGCCGTCGTAGAGCCAGTTGGTGAAGAGGTTGTCGACGAAGCCGCCGCCGAACCCGGTCTCGAGCTGCACGGCGACGCCGACGAACAGCGCTGTCGCGACGGCAAGCGCGCCGAGTTGCACCGCGCGCAGGCGCTGGAGGACGGCTGGATTCGGCGGTGCGTGCACGGCTGGCTCCCCGAAGTCGAGATCGACGGACTCCACTCGAACCGTCGACACGGATCCGCGGGCGGCGCTCCCTCGATCGGGGGATTGGCGGCGAGCGCCTACACTGGCGGTATGCAGGAGGAATTCGTCGCCCTCGGCCATGCGGGCAGCGACGCCTACGTCGGCCTCGAGACGTTCCCGAACCCCGGCGTCGACCGGGTGGAGCTCGTCAGCGACGAGCTGACCGCGGTCTGTCCGATCACGGGCCAGCCGGACTTCTACGTCGCCACGATCGAGTACCGCCCCGACGGCCTCTGCCTCGAGTCGAAGTCGCTGAAGATCTACCTCTCGCGGTTCCGCGAGGAGGGCGCCTTCTGCGAGGCGCTGACCGTGCGCATCCGCGACGAGGTCGCCGCCGCGCTCGAGCTCGACCCGTCGGCCGTGCACGTGACGCTGCGGCAGAAGGCGCGCGGCGGCATAACCATCACCGCGTCGGCGTAGCCGGGCCGGAATGGGCCGAACGGCCCTTGAAGCGCGTCCGAGCGGCGCGAGATGATTGACGTCCCCCGTCATGCGGCGACTCCTCGTGTGCGCGTTCATCGCGCTCGTCCTGCCTGCGCCCGCGATCGCGGGCGACGTTCGCGTCTCGGCCTTCTACTACCCCTGGTACGGCACTTCCGCGGAGGACGGGCACTACCAGCACTGGGGCCAGGACGGCCACCGGCCGCCGAACGACATCGCGTCCGCGTACTACCCGGCGCGCGGCCTCTACTCGTCGAGCGACCGCTTCGTCGTCGCGGCGCAGATGGACGAGATCCAGACGGCGGGAATCGACGAGATCGCCGTCTCCTGGTGGGGGCGGGGATCGCCGGAGGACCAGCGCCTGCCGCTGGTCGTCCAGGCCGCCCACGCCGACGGCATCCAGGTCGCCGCGCACATCGAGCCGTACCCCGGGCGGACGGTGGCGTCGATCGTGGCCGACGTCGCGTACCTGAGGACGTACGGGATCACGACCTTCTACGTCTACCGGGCGCTCGACCTGCCCGTCCCGGACTGGCAGGCGGCGCAGGTCGCGTTGCACACGGGCGGCGCGACGCTGTTCGCGCAGACCGCGATGGTCGGCGCCGCGAAGGCGGCCGGCTTCGACGGCGTCTACACCTACGACATCGTCACGTACGGAGGGAGCATGTTCGGCCGGCTGTGCGAGGAGGCCCACCGGCTGCACCTCCTCTGCGCGCCGTCGGTCGGCCCGGGCTACGACGCGCGCCGCGGTGACGGCGACCCGCGCGTGAAGCCGCGCCGGAACGGCGCGACGTACGACCGCATGTGGCGCGCGGCGATCGCCGCGGGCGCCGACCGCGTGACGATCACCTCCTTCAACGAGTGGCACGAGGGGACGCAGATCGAGCCGGCCGCCCCCGGCTGGCGCGGCCGCTACCGCTACCTGTCGTACGACGGCGCCTGGGGCCTGCACGGCGTCGACGCCGAGTTCGCCTACCTCTTCCGCACGCGCTACTGGTCGGACGTCTTCCGCAGCACGCTCGCGTCGCAGGAGAAGACGAGCGCCTCGGCGACGCCGTCCTCGTCGACGCGCCGCAACTGAGGATCGTCGAGGTCGACGACGGCGTCGGGCCACGCCTCGAGCCCGAGCGCCGCGGCGCCCTCCGCCGACCCGATCCGCAGCAGCTCGTCGAGCGGGATCACGCCGCGCGTCCCCGTCTGCCGCCGCGCGATGCCCTCGAGCTCGCGCAGCTCCTCGAGCGGGTCGATGCGGACGTTCGAGTCGGAGCCGATGCAGAGCCCGATCGCGCGGTGGCGCACGCGCGCGACCGGCAGGAAGCCGTCGCCGAGATTCGCCTCGGTGGTCGGGCAGGCGCAGATGCGGGCGCCGGCGTCGGCGAGAAGGTCGAGCTCGCGTCCGTCGGCGTGCATCGCGTGGACGACGGTCGTGCGCGGCCCGAGGCAGCCCTCGCGGGCGAGCAGCTCGACCGGCCTGAGACCGTGCTCGGCGAGGCACTCCTCGATCTCGCGCGGCTGCTCGTCGGCGTGCACGTGCAGCGGAAGGTCGTGCTCCAGCGCGTAGCGGCCGAGCTCGCGCAGCGCCTCCGCCGGGCACGCGCGCACGGAGTGGGGGGCGACGCCGACCCGGATCCCGTCCGCGCGCAGCGTCTCGAGCTGCGCCAGGTACTCGGCGGGCGACTCCTGCCGGAAGCGCCCGGCTCCGCCGCGCAGGTAGCAGGCGTACAGGCAGACGAACGCGATCCCGGCCTCGGCCGCCGCGGCCGCCGCCGCGCGCGCCTCCTCGAGGCCGAGGTAGTGGAACTCGCCGACCGCCGTGTAGCCGGCCGCGCGCAGCTCGCGGTAGGCGTCGGCGTACGCCTCCCGGACCTCCTCGAGCGTCAGCGATTCGGCGAGCGCGATCATCCCGTCCCGCCAGGCCCAGAAGTCGCCGCCCGAGGCGCGGCCGCGCAGCAGCCGCTGGAACGCGTGGCAGTGCGCGTCGACGAACCCGGGGATGGTGCGCGTGCGCATCCATGCGCACCGTAACCTCGGCTCGAGCTATGCCGGCGACAGCGCGGGCCGGCGCTGGCGGGCGCCGAGGACGTTGAAGGCCGTCACCGGCCGCCCGAAGCCCTTCAGCACGAACTCGCCCGCGGGCTCGACCTCGACGAACGCCTCGACCTCGGCGTACAGGCGCTGGGAGATCAGGATCTGCCCGCCCGCCGCCTCGCCGGCGAGGCGCGAGGCGAGGTTCGTGACCCCGCCGATCGCGGCGTAGTCGGAGCGCGCGTCGAAGCCCACCTCGCCGCACGTCGCGTAGCCGAGCGCGATCCCGACGCCGAAGTCGAGCTCGTGGCCCCGGTTCCGCCACCGCGGCGTCAGCTCGCTCATCTCGTCGCGCAACGCGCAGCCGAGCGCGACCGAGCGGAGCGGCGCGTCGGGGATCTCGATCGGGTCGTTGAAGAAGAGCTGCACCCCGTCGCCCTGCAGGAAGCCGACGGTCGCGTCGAAGCGCTCCACGAGACGGCCGATCGTGCCGTGGAACTCGCGGAGCACACCCATCGCCTCCTCCGGCTCCGCCGAGTCGCAGAAGCTCGTCCAGCCGCGGAGATCGGCGAAGAGCATCGCCACGAGGCGGCGGTGGCTGGCCAGCACTGTCTCGGTTCCCGACGAGACGACGGCGCTCGCGAGCTGCGGCGACAGGAACCGCTGCAGCCGTCGCAGTCGCGCGAGCTCGTCCACCTGCTCCTGCACGCGCCGTTCGAGCGTCGCGTTGAGCTCGGCGAGCTCGGCCGCCTGGCGAACGATCGTGTCGTGGTACTGCTTGATGCGGAGCAGCGACCGGACGCGCGCGAGGAGCTCGCGGTGGTTGAGCGGCTTCACGACGAAGTCGTCGGCGCCGGCCTCGATCGCCCGCGCCCTCTCCTCGCCGGTGCTCGACGTGACCATGATCACCGGGAGGACGGCGGTCTCCTCGCTCGCGCGGAGCCGGTTGCAGACGGCGTAGCCGTCGAGGCCGGGCATCAGGACGTCGAGGAGAACCAGGTCGGGCCGATGCGACTCCACCAGCTCGAGCGCGCCGTGGCCGTCGGCCGCCGTCACGACGTCGTACCCGTGGCGGGCCAGGACGGCCTCGAGAAGCTTCCGGTTCGCCGGGACGTCGTCGACGACGAGAATCGTCGGCGGGTTCCTCGCCGGGCCCGTCACGCCTGGACCGCCTCGCGCACGGCCGCCACCAGCTCGCGGATGTCGACGGGCTTCGCGAGGTAGCCGTCGAACCCGCTCTCGAGGAAGCGCTCGCGGTCGCCGCGCATCGCCTGGGCGGTCAGCGCGAGCACGGGTATCGTCGCCGTTCGCTCGTCGTCGCGGAGCCGCGCCAGGGTCTCGGCGCCGTCGATGCCGGGCAGCTGCACGTCCATGAGCACGAGCGCGGGGTGGTGCTCGCGCGCCAACTCGAGCGCGTCCTCGCCCGTGGCCGCCTCGAGGACGGTGAAGCCGGTCGCCTGCAGGACGTCCCGGAAGAGCTTCATGTTCTTCTCGTTGTCCTCGACGACGAGGACGCGCTGGCCGGCCACGGCCGTCACCGCCTCCCGATCGGCAGCGTGAACGCGAAGCGGCTGCCCCGGCCCGGCTCGCTCTCGACCCAGATCCGGCCGCCGTGCAGCTCGACGAGACGCTTCGAGAGGGCGAGGCCCAGGCCGGTGCCCTCCTGCTGCCTCGCGCCGGCGTCGGTCTGCTGGAACTCCTCGAAGATGCGCTCGCGGTCCTCCGGCGCGATGCCCGGGCCGGTGTCGGTCACCGAGACCACCACCTCGTCCCGCGTGCGGGCGGTCGCGACGACGACGCTGCCCCCGGAGGGCGTGAACTTGACCGCGTTCGTCAGCAGGTTGAACACGACCTGGCGGATGCGACGCTCGTCGCCCCCGACGACGTCGACCTCCGGGTCGAGCTCGAGCGAGAGGGCGACGCCGGCCTTCGTCGCACGCTCGCGCACCATCACGACACCCCGCTCGAGCGCCTCGCGCAGCGAGAAATCCGCGACCTCCAGCTCGATCTGTCCGGCCTCGATCTTCGACAGGTCGAGGACGTCGTTGATGAGCGACAGCAGGTGGTTTCCGGACGAGAGGATGTCGTCGAGGTACTCCTCCTGCTTCTCGTTGATCTCGCCGAACAGCCGCTCGCGCATCACCTGCGAGAACCCGATGATCGCGTTCAGCGGCGTCCGCAGCTCGTGCGACATGTTGGCGAGGAACTCGCTCTTGTGCCGGCTGGCCGTCTCGAGCTCGCCGTACAGGCGGCGGAGCTCGTCGTTCATCCGGTTCACGTTTGCCGCGAGCGCGCCGAGCTCGTCCCGGTTGGGCACGTCCAGCCGCCCCGAGAACTCGCCGGCCGCGATCTCGGCGAGCCGCGTCTCGGTACGCCGGATCGGCCCGATCAGCGACCACGAGAGCAGCAGCCCGAGCCCGAGCGCGAGCGCGACGCTCCCGGCGCCCACGCCGATGAAGAGGTCGCGCGAGGAGGTGTACGCGCTCCTGTTCGCGGCGACGAGGGCCTGCGTCTCCGCCCGCGTCCTGAAGTAGAGGTTCTGCGCACGCACGTCGAGGTCGTCGCCGGCGGCGCGCGCCGCGTTCACGTCCGGCTGCGCCGAGTATCCCGCCACGCCGCTCGAGTCGAGCTTCGTGATCCTTGCGAGCGCCCGCACCACCTTCCGGTAGTCGAGCCGGATGCGGCGCAGCACCCTCTCGTCCGCGGCAGGCGGCGCGAAATCGAAGAGCACCTCGTTCGCGCCCAGCTCGACCTGGGAGAGCGTGTCGGCGACCGCCAGATCGGCGAGGCGCCACTGCTCGCCGCCCTGCAGCGTCTTGCCGCCCGTGTAGGGGGTGACGCTCGGCGTGCCGGCGGCGCGCGCCGTCAGCGTTTGTTGCAGGTCGCCGGCGTGCGCCTCGAGGGCCTGGTAGGTCGACGCGCGAAGCTGGAGCGTCCCGAGCCGCTCGACGCGGCCGTTCGCCCGCGCGAGCACCTGGAGTCCCAGGACGCTCACGAGCACGAGCAACCCGGCGATCACCAGGAATGCGACGAGCAGCTTCGTCCGGACGGTGGCAGGCGCCCGCGCGACGAGGTGCACGAGCGGATCCCTCGCGACGACGCGCGCCCACCCGCGCCGGGTGGGCGCCGCGCCGAGCACTTCGAGCTGGGCCATCGCCGCGGGGTTAGGGGGCTGTCCGGAAAGTCGAACAGGGCACCTGACAGGCGTCACGTGCCCCGATACTGCGTCCTCGGTCGTCCCGATATACCCGCATATCGCGACTCCCTGCGTCCTTGTCTCGTGTCACGTGCCGCGTGTCATCCACCGTGCCCACTTTCCGGACAGCCCCCTACGGGCTGAGCGTGGCGGTCGAGCCGGACGAGTTGACGATCAACCACTGGCCGTTGATCTTCTGCAGCGTGTGCGTCACGCCGGCCGTGGCGACCACCGTCGACGTCTTCGTGTCGATGTAGTGGCACTCGAAGTACATCGTCGCCCGATCGCCGTTCAGGTTGACCCTGATCTTGTAGGAGGGCGTGTCCGACTCCCAGTGATGGCTCGGCATGAACGCCTTGTTCTCGGTCAGGAACCAGTGCCTGATCTGCGCCTTGCCCGTGAGCGTCTGCTGATCGATGTCGAACACCGCTCCCGGCGCCCACAACGACATCATCAGGTCGATGTCGTGATGAGAGGTGGCCCGGTGGAACTTCACCTCGATCTGGTCGATCTGGTAGAGGTCGGCCTCCCGCTGCGTCGCGGCGTCGAGGGACGACAGCTTGGCCTTCGTCCCACCCGATGCCGTGAACGGGACGACGAGCGCTGCCAGGACTCCGGCGGCGACCAGCATCCGTGCTCGGGTCGATCGGATCGTCATCGCTTCAGCTCCTTTCGCGACCCCGAATTCGTGACGATCGTGACAGCGCCGCCGGAGCGCGTCTAGGGTGCCAGCATCCCTCTTCGCGAGGGCCTACCCGGCGGTCGCCGCGACGGCGGCACGGACCCGGGCGGCGAAGTCGCGCACGTCGATCGGCTTCTCGACGTAGCCGGCGAAGCCCGCGTCTCGGTACCAGGGGCCCGCCTCCTCGGACGTGAGGGAGCTGACCGCGAGCACCGGGATCGCCGCCGTCCGCTCGTCGGCCGCGAGCCGTCGCACCGCCTCGGCGCCGTCGAGGTCCGGCAGCCGGAGGTCCATCAGGACGACGTCCGGCCGGTGCTCGCAGGCGAGCCGGATGCCCTCGGCCGCGGTCGACGCCGGCAGCGTCCGCATGCCCGCGCGCTCGAGAACCTCGCGCGCGAGCTTGAGGTTCGGCTCGTTGTCGTCGACGATGAGCACCAGCTCCGCCATGCCGCGATGCTAGTTCCCCGCACGTGACGATCCGGGTCGTGCTCGCCGACGACCATTACCTCGTCCGCGAGGGTGTCCGCCGCCTGCTCGAGACCGACCCCGAGATCGAGGTGGCGGCGGCCTGCGGCGACCTCGACTCGCTCCTCGCGACCGTCGACGCCGAACGACCCGACGTCGTGCTCACCGACATCCGGATGCCCCCGCAGGGCGTCGACGAGGGCGTCCAGGCGGCCGAGCGTCTCCGCGAAACGCATCCCGACGTCGGCGTGGTCGTGCTCAGCCAGTACGCCGAGCCGCGCTACGCGCTCGCGCTGCTCGACGCGGGCACGGCCCGGCGTGCGTACCTGCTCAAGGAACGGGTCGACGATCTCGCGCAGCTCGTCGGCGCGATCAAGGTGGTCGCAGCGGGCGGCTCGGTCATCGATCCGAAGGTCGTCGAGGGGCTGGTGGCCGAGAAGGCGCGCACGGAAGCGTCGCCGCTCAACGCGCTCACGCCGCGCGAGCACGACGTCCTGCGCGAGATGGCCGAGGGGAAGAACAACGCGGCGATCGCGAAGTCGCTCTTCCTCACCGAGCGATCGGTCGAGAAGGTGATCCACTCGATCTTCCTGAAGCTCGGGCTCGCGTGGGAGCCGAGCGTGCACAAGCGGGTGAAGGCGGTCATCCTGTATCTCGCGGCCGCCGACTAGGGGGCTGTCCGGAAAGTGGGCGCGGTGGATCACACGAGGTGTCTGACACCGTTGGTGTCAGACACCTTCTCCGGATGACGTTTCCGGTCTGCGCGCCGGAGCGACCCGTGCCGCCTGGGTCCGAGCCTGGGCTGCGTACAAGCAAGGGCACTAGGACCGGTCGAGCGGGAGTGCCGCCGCGACGCGCGTGCCGCCTTCGCGCGGCTGCTGGACGAGGAGCGTTCCGCCGCACGACTCGATCAGGTCGCGGGCGGCAGTCGGGTCGACGGCTGCCGCACAGTCGAGCTCGGCTCGCAACGTCCCGGCGTCCTCCCGCAGCGCGATCGCCACGGTGCCGTGCGCGGCGTCCATGAGCGCGCGGCAGCAGAAGTAGATGCAGGCCTCGATGTCCACCGGATAGCGGTTGCCGGTGTCCGCGTGGACCCGCGCGCCGGCGGCACGGAGCGCGTCGGGCAACCCGCGCGCGTCGAGCAGGGACGGGTAGATCTCGGCCGCGAGGGCGCGAACGCGGTCGAGCGCTTCGTGTGTGTCGCGCTGGAGCTCGTCGACCAGCTCGAGCGCGGCCTCTTGACCGCCCGCGACCAGCTCGCGCAGGAGCTGCAGACGCACCGACAGCGCGATCAGGTCCTGCTGCGCGCCGTCGTGGAGCGCGCGCTCGATTCGTCGCCGCTCGTCGCGCTCCGACGCGGCGATGCGCGCCCGCGACGCGCGAAGCTCGTCCGCGCTCACGCTGCGTACATACCACCTCGAGAACGGCGTGGCAGCACCCGTCGATTCGCCCGCCTGCACGGTAGGCCGCAGAGCGGGGCTCTCCTACGGTCGACGACACGCAGACGTGTCTCGAACGAAGGGAGGAGTCATGAACGACGGAGGCATCCGGAGGGCAGCGGCGATGCTCGCCGCGTTCCTCGTCGGCGCCCTGGCGGCCTGGCCCGCGTTCGGCGCCGGCGCAAGCTCGCCGGCCCGGAACGCGATGACGGCGGCGCTGCGCGTACGTTCCGTTGCGCTCGACCAGAGGTACGGCCTGGGCTCCTACGCGCTCGGCGCGCCCCGTGCGGCCGGGGCCGGCCCGCGCGGATTCAGCTGGTCGGACGCCTCGCTCGGCGCGAGCGTCGGGGCGGCGATCGTGCTCGCGTTCGCAGCGGCGGCTCTCGCCGCTGCGCGCTGGCGCCGCAGGCCGGCGATCTGACCCGGCCACGGGGCCCGAACCTGGTTCGCGCCGTCGGCGCGAACCAGGTTCGCGGGCCGGCCGACCCGGCCCTCGTACACTTGTCGGCGTGGCCGCGCGAACCGTTCCCGCCTCGCTGGCGCAGATCCCGAACGCGCTCACGCTCGCGAGGCTCGGGCTGATCCCGGTCTACGTGGCGCTGATCCTGGCATCGACCGACGGCCGCTCCTGGCCGGCGGCGATCGTCTTCGGGGCCGCCGGGATCACCGACCAGATCGACGGCTTCCTGGCCCGGCGCTGGCACGTCGAGTCCGCCTTCGGCAAGATCGCCGACCCGCTCGCCGACCGGCTGATGATCGACGCCGCCGTGATCCTGCTGCTCCACGCGGGGCGGCTGCCGTGGGCGGCGCTCGTGATCCCGCTCCGCGACGTGGTCGTGCTGATCGGCACGCCCCTCGCCATCGGGCGCGGCTACTCGTTCGAGGTGAACCTCCTCGGCAAGGCGGGTACATGGCTCCTGTATGCGGCCCTCGCGTTCGTCATGGTCACGCACGACGGCACCGACTGGCCGCTCTGGCTCTTCTGGACGGGCCTCGCGCTCGCGCTGGTCGCGCTGGGCGAGTACGTGCTCAAGGCGCGGCGGGAGCTGACGTGAGGGCCGTCGTGATGGCGGGTGGGGAGGGAACGCGACTCCGCCCGCTCACCTCGAACCAGCCGAAGCCGATGGTGCCGATCGTCGGCAAGCCGTGCATGGAGCACATCCTCGAGCTGCTGCGCGAGCACGACTTCCGCGACGTGATCGTGACCGTGGCGTTCCTGCCGCAGGCGATCCGCTCGTACTTCGGCGACGGCGAGCCGCTCGGGATCGAGATCGAGTACTCGGTCGAGGAGAGCCCGCTCGGCACGGCCGGCTCGGTGAGGCTCGCGAGCGCCCGGCTCGACGACACGTTCCTGGTCATCTCCGGCGACGCGCTCTGCGACATCGACCTCGCACGCATCGTCGACTTCCACCGCGAGAAAGGCGCGGCGGCGACGATCGGCCTCAAGTCGGTCGAGAACCCGCTCGAGTTCGGCATCGTCGTCACCGACGAGGACGGACGCATCGAGCGCTTCCTCGAGAAGCCGTCGTGGGGGCAGGTCTTCTCGGACACGATCAACACCGGCATCTACGTGCTCGAGCCGGAGGTGCTGCGCCACGTCCCCACCGACCGGCCGTTCGACTTCTCGAAGGAGCTGTTCCCGCTGCTGCTCGAGATGGGACGGCCGATGTACGGCTGCGTCTGCGACGGCTACTGGCAGGACATCGGGAACATCGACCAGTACCGCCAGGCGAACTTCGACGCGCTCGACGGCAAGGTGCGGTTGAACATCGACGGGCTGCGGCTGCGCGGCGACGTCTGGATCGGCGCCGGCGTCGAGATCGACGACGTCGAGGGCGTCGAGGGGCCGGCGTTCATCGGCAACTACTGCACGATCTCCCCCGACGCGTCGGTGGGGCCCTACAGCGTGCTCGGGCCGGGGACGACGCTGCGCGAGCGGAGCCGCGTCGCGCGCTCGGTGATCGACGCGTCCACGTACCTCGGTCGCAGCGCCGTCGTCGAGGGCGCCGTGATCGGTCGCAACTGCGACGTGAAGGCGCACGCGCGCGTGCACGAGGGCGTCGCGATCGGCGACGAGGTGACGCTCGGCGACCAGTCGGTCGTCTTCCCCGGCGTCCGCATCTACCCGTACAAGGAGGTCGAGTACGGCGCGCAGATCCACGAGAGCCTGATCTGGGAGTCGCGCGCGACCACGCGTGTGTTCGGCAAGGACGGCGTGCTCGGCCTCGTCAACGTCGACCTCACGCCGGAGCTCGCGGTGCGCTTCGGCGCCGCGCTCGGGACGGCGCTGCCGCGCGGCGCGCGCGTCGTCGCGAGCCGCGAGAGCGCGCCCGCCTACCGGATGATCAAGCGCGCGCTCATCTCGGGGCTCAACTCGACCGGCGTGCAGGTCGCCGACCTGCGGACGCTGCCGGCGCCGATCGGCAAGCACCTGCTGAAGACGCAGGGCTACGACCTCGCCTTCCACGTCGGCGCGTCGACCGCCGACCCGGAGGCTGTCCAGATCCGCCTGTTCGAGCGACCGGGCATCGCGCTGTCGAGCGCGATGCAGAAGGAGATCGAGAAGCACTTCACGCGCCAGGAGCTGCGGCGCTCGCCGTTCTCCGCGATCGGCACGATCACCTACCCGGCGCGCGCGCGGGAGAGCTACGCGAGCGACCTGCTCGCCGGGCTCGACGTCGACAAGATCGGCTCGCGCGCGTTCCGGATCGTCGTCGACTACGGCTACTCGGCCGGCAGCTTCGTGCTGCCGCTCGTGCTCGGGCCTCTGGGGATCGAGGCGGTCACGACGCATCCGTTCGAGTCGGACGCCGCGTCGGGGCCGGTGCGGCTGCACGACACGATCCAGCAGGCGCGGCGCCTCGTCGGGCCGGTGAACGCCGACTTCGGCGCCGTCTTCGACCGCTCCGCCGAGCGCCTCTACCTGATCGACGAGCTCGGCCGCTCGATCGGGCCGGACCAGGCGCTGCTCCTCTTCCTGCGCCTGATCGGGGACGAGGGCTACCGCGGCAAGGTGGCGGTGCCGATCAACGCCACCAGCCAGGTGGAGCGGGTCGCGGCGGAGGGGCTCGAGGTGGTGAGGACGCCCGCGGCCCTGTCGGAGCTCACCCGGACGGCGGCCGAGGACGGCTTCGTCTTCGCGGGCGCCGTCGGCGGCGGCTACGTCTTCCCGGACTTCCTGCCGGCCTACGACGCGATCGCCTCGCTCTGCAAGCTGCTCGAGCTGCTCGCGCCGGCCGACCGGCCGCTCTCGCAGCTCGTCGCGGAGCTGCCGTCGGCGACGCTCGTACACCGGCAGCTCCAGTGTCCGTGGGCGCTCAAGGGGACGGTGATGCGGGTCCTCAACGAGCGCTTCGCCGACGGCAACGTCGACCTGCGCGACGGGATCAAGGTGTTCGACGAGCGGGGCTGGGCGCAGGTGCTGCCGGACCCGGACGAGCCGCTCATCCACGTGTACGCGGAAGGGGAGAGCGAGGACGTCTCGCACGAGCTCGAGGGCGAGCTCGAGCGGCTCGTGACGGGCGTGATCGAGGAGGAGGAGTTCGCCGCCCGGAGCTGAACCCTGAACCTGAGGTTGACGGTTCCGGGCCGGTCTGCTGGAATGCGTCGACCATCCCGGAACGCCGCCCTTCGACGAAAGGCTGACGCGTGGAACCGCTCCCCGATCTCGGTGCCCTCTCCGAAGACGAGCTGAAGCAGCTGATCCACGAGCTCGAGCGGGAGGAGAGCGACCTCAGCTACCGCCGCCGCCTGCTGCACGGCAAGATCGACATCCTGCGGGCCGAGCTGGTCGCGAGGCTGCAGCGCTCCGGCGGCGAGAGCGTGCTCGGGCAGGTCGACGTCGACCGCTTGACGACGATCCTGACCGGCAAGGCACCGCCGCCCTCCTGACGCTCCCGTGTCCGTCGTCTATTGCCAGGAGTGCGGGTTCCAGAATCCGGAGTCCGCCAACTACTGCTCCCGCTGCGGGGCGCTGCTCGTCAAGGGCGAGCCGGCCGAGACGACGCAGGCGCTGACGCCCGACGAGGACGTCGCCGACCTGCTCTCCGGCGAGGTCGGCGGGATCGAGGGGCCGGCGCTCGTCGTGCGCGCGGGCGGCGGCAGGGCGGGGGAGACCTTCCGGCCGGCCGGCGAACGGACGCGCATCGGCCGCTCGCCCGACTGCGACATCTTCCTCGACGACGTCACCGTCTCCCGCAACCACGCCCTCCTGCTCGAGCAGGAGGGGCGATACGTGGTCGAGGACCAGGGGTCGCTGAACGGGACGTTCGTGAACCGCCGGCGGATCGACTCGGCGCGGCTCGAGAACGGCGACGAGGTGCAGGTGGGCAAGTACCGGATGACGTTCATCGCATGACGACGGCGGCCACCGAGCCCCAGCGCGAGCGGCGCGAGCGGCCGTTGCGGATCGGCGAGGTCGTGCGCCGCCTGCGCGACGAGTTCCCGGACATCTCGATCTCGAAGGTGCGCTACCTCGAGGACGAGGGGCTGCTGATGCCGCGGCGCACGCAGGGCGGCTACCGCCTCTTCAGCGAGGCCGACCTCGAGCGGCTGCGCACGATCCTGCGCCTGCAGCGCGACGAGTTCCTGCCGCTGCGGGTGATCAAGGACGAGCTCGACGCACCGGGCGCGAAGGAGCGCACGCGGCGCCGGCCGACCTCGCTCGGAGCCGACGAGGAGGCGATCACGTTCGAGGAGGTGTGCGAGCGGGGCGGGGTCTCGCCCGACTTCGCAAAGGAGCTCGAGGACTTCGGGCTGCTCGCGCCGCACGGCTCGGGTGCGGACAAGCGCTACCCGGAGTCGGACGCCGACATCGCCGCGACATGTGCGCAGTTGACGCGCTACGGGATGGAGCCG
>DASRDA010000039.1:0-139526 GCA_035652835.1 Gaiellaceae bacterium | reverse complement strand
GGGCTACCTGACGATGCCGCACACCGAGGCCTACGGCGGCCTCGAGCAATACATCGACGAGTCGACCTCGCCGGGCGGCTGGTGGGGGAACGCAGGCGCCTACATGGTGTCGCTCCTCAAGGCGTGGTGGGGCGCGGCGGCGACACCCGAGAACGAGTTCTGCTTCTCCTACCTCCCGCGCATCGACGACGACAACTCGAACTACTGGACCGTCCGCCAGATGCTCGAGGGAAAGGTCAAGGGCTACATCCTGGCCGGCCAGAACCCGGCGGTCGGCTCCGCGAACGGGCGCGCCAACCGTCTCGCGCTCGCGAAGCTCGACTGGCTCGTGGTGCGCGACTTCGTGGAGATCGAGAGCGCCTCGTTCTGGTACGACAGCCCCGAGGTCGAGACGGGCGAGCTCCGGCCGGAGGAGATCCCCACCGAGGTGTTCTTCCTGCCCGCCGCGACCCACCTCGAGAAGGACGGATCGTTCACGAACACGCAGCGCCTGCTGCAGTGGCACTTCAAGGCGGTCGAGCCGAAGGAGGACTGCCGCTCCGACCTCTGGTTCTACTTCCACCTCGGGAGGAAGCTGAAGGAGCGGCTCGCGAGCTCCCAGGACCCGAAGGACCTGCCGATCCAGGATCTGACCTGGGCCTACCCGACGAGCGGGCAGATCGAGGAGCCGAGCGCGGAGGCCGTTCTCGCCGAGATCAACGGCTGGAACGACAAGGGGGAGGCGCTCGCGGGGTACAAGCTGCTGAAGGACGACGGCACGACGGCCTGCGGCTGCTGGATCTACTGCGGCGTCTTCGCCGGCGAGCAGAACATGGCGGCGCGCAAGAAGCCGCACTGGGAGCAGAGCTACACGGCGCTCGAATGGGCGTGGGCATGGCCCGCGAACCGGCGGCTTCTCTACAACCGCGCGTCCGCCGACCCCGACGGAAAGCCGTGGTCGGAGCGCAAGAAGCTCGTCTGGTGGGACCCCGAGCAGAAGAAGTGGACGGGGACGGACACGCCCGACTTCGACGAGGAGAAGCCGCCGGACTACGTGCCGCCGGACGACGCGAAGGGCCCCGACGCATCCGCGGCGACCACCCGTTCATCATGCAGGCGGACGGGCTCGGCTGGATCTACGTCCCGCAGGGGCTCGAGGACGGGCCGCTACCGACCCACTACGAGCCGCACGAGTCGCCGTTCGACAACCCGCTGTACGCACAGCGCGCGAACCCGCGCCGCCAGCAGAACGACCTCGCGGAGGATCCCTACAACCCCGTCGACGGCGAGCCCGGCGCCGAGCTGTACCCCTACGTCGCGACGACCTACCGGCTCACCGAGCACCACACGGCCGGCGGCATGACCCGCTTCACGCCCTACCTCGCCGAGCTGCAGCCGCAGATGTTCGTCGAGGTGCATCCCGATCTCGCGCGTGAGCGCGGGCTCGAGCACGGCGGCTGGGCGACGGTCGTCACGTCGCGCTCGGCGATCGAGGCGCGCGTGATGGTCACCGACCGGGTGCGCCCCGTGCGTGTCGGCGGCCGCGTGTGCCACCAGGTCGGGCTCCCGTACCACTGGGGCCAGCGCGGGCTGACCACGGGTGGCGCCGCGAACGACCTCGCGCACATGGCGCTCGACCCGAACGTGCACATCCAGGAGGTGAAGGCGTTCACCTGCGACATCCGGCCCGGCCGCCGCCCGCGCGGGACGCGCCTGCCGCAGTTCGTGGCCGAGCTGCGCGACCAGGCGCACTCCTTGCGCGAGCAGGAGCCGCGCGTCGAGCCCGAGTCGGAGCGCAAGACGTGAGACGTCCCGACTCATACCTCGGACACCCGGCCGTTCCTCGGGCGTCGCTGGCAAAGGAGCCAGGGCCGGCTCCGCCGGCCGAGAGCCGACGCCGGCGAGGGACGGGCGTGACGACGCTCGCGGAGCCGACCGGCAGCCCGGCCGCCTGGCCCGACACGTACGGCGACGAGGCAAAGCCCCGCATGGGCTTCTTCACGGACACCTCGATCTGCATCGGCTGCAAGGCCTGCGAGGTGGCGTGCAAGGAGTGGAACCTCATCCCGGACGACGGCCTCGTCTGGACCGGCGAGAGCTACGACAACACGTCGCACCTCGGCGCGAACTCCTGGCGGCACGTCGCCTTCGTCGAGCAGCGCAAGCCGCTCTTCGTCACGGGCGACGGCGACCGCGCCGCGATCGACGCCGAGCCGCTGCGCTGGCTGATGGAGAGCGACGTCTGCAAGCACTGCACGCACGCGGGCTGCCTCGACGTCTGCCCCACCGGCGCGCTCTTCCGCACCGAGTTCGGCACCGTCGTCGTGCAGGAGGACGTCTGCAACGGCTGCGGCTACTGCGTGCCCGCCTGCCCGTTCGGCGTGCTCGACAAGCGCGACCTGCCGCGCTCGCCCGACGACGCGCCGCTCGCGCTGCCGCTCCTCGGCAAGCAGGAAGACGGGCGCGTGTGGAAGTGCACGCTCTGCTACGACCGCCTCAAGGGCGGGCACGAGCCCGCGTGCGCGAAGGCGTGCCCGACGGACTCGATCCAGTTCGGCGAGGTCGACGAGCTGCGCGAGCGCGCGCGCAAGCGCCTCGCCAAGCTCGAGCAGGAGGGGTGGAACGGGCCGCGCCTCTACGGCGCCGACCCCGACGACGGCGTCGGCGGCTTCGGCGCGTTCTTCCTCCTGCTCGACGAGCCCGAGGTGTACGGGCTTCCGCCCGACCCGGTGGTGCCGACGAAGCACCTGCCGCGCCTCTGGGCATCGACCGCGCTCGCGGCCGCCGCCGTCGCGGTCGGCGTCGCCGCCGCGTTCCTGGGGGGCGCCGAGTGACGGACCGCACGCCGATCGAGGAGTCGAGGCCGCTGACCGACGGCCGGCCCGGCGGGACGACGAGCTGGAAGGGCTCGGTCACCGAGCTCGGCTCGCGCATGGACTCCTACTACGGCCGCCCGATCGTGAAGGAGCCCGTGTGGCAGCCCGAGATCCCGTTCTACTTCTGGACGGGCGGCATCGCCGGCGCCTCGTCGGTGCTGCACGGCGTCGCGCGCCTGACCGGCAACCATCGCCTCGCGAAGACGTCGCTGCTGATCGGCGCGGCGGCGGACGTCGTCGCCCCCGCCCTGCTCGTCTCCGACCTCGGGCGGCCGGAGCGCTTCCTGAACATGCTGCGGATGTTCAAGGTGACGTCGCCGATGAGCGTCGGCAGCTGGATCCTCTTCGTCTCGGGCGGCGCGTCGACGACGGCCGCGCTGCTCGAGCTGGCCGGAAAGCTGCGCCCGGTGAAGTGGGCGGCCGAGGTCGCCTCGGCGCTCGCCGGGCCGCCGCTCGCGACGTACACGGGAACCCTGATCGCGAACACGGCGATCCCCGTCTGGAGCGAGGCGCGCGACGAGCTGCCGTGGCTGTTCGGCGCGAGCGCCACGGCGACGGCGGGCGCCGCCGCGGCGATCGCGACGCCGCTCGGCGCGGCCGGGCCGGCGCGGCGCGCCGCGGTCGCGGGCTCGGCGGCGGCGCTCGGGCTCGCCGAGCTGATGGAGCACCGCCTCGGCTTCGTGGGCGAGGTCTACAAGCAGGGCGAGGCGGGCCGCTACGGCCGCATCGCCAAGGCCGCGACGACCGCCGGCGCGGCGCTGCTCGCGACGCGCGGCCGCCGCAGCCGCGCCGCATCCGTCGTCGGCGGTGCGCTCGTGCTCGCGGGCGAGCTCGCGCTTCGCTGGTCGGTCTTCAAGGCGGGCTTCCAGTCGGCCCGCGACCCGCGCTACACCGTGATCCCGCAGAAGGAGCGCCTGCGCGCTCGGAAGGGAGAGGCGTGAGCACGATTCCCGGCAAGGAGCCGGCGGTGAACCTGCCGCCCGAGGTGACGACGCCGCGCGACCTGCTGCTCCAACACCTCGGCCGCCTGCTCACGATCGAGGACACGCTCGCGAAGCGGATCCTGCCGCAGCTCGTCGAGCAGATCTCCGACGACGACCTGAAGCAGGTCGTGTCGGATCACCTGCAGGAGACGCGCACGCACGTCGAGCGGATCCGCGAGGCGTTCTCCACGCT
The DNA here is from genome assembly GCA_035652835.1 of Gaiellaceae bacterium. Lineage (GTDB taxonomy): Bacteria > Actinomycetota > Thermoleophilia > Gaiellales > Gaiellaceae > PALSA-600. Next base: position 135,495 of record DASRDA010000039.1, on the reverse strand, counting down.
GCAGGCCGACCCCGCCGGACGGCCTGCGATCGGGCTCGACGGCCTGCGCACCGAGCGGGAGTCGACGGCGCCGAAGGTCGCGGCCGGGCTCCGGCCCGCCGTCGACTGCGAGGCGGCGATGGGCACCGAGCACTACGAGATCAACGCCTACGACGCGGCGATCCGGCTCGCGGACGCCCTCGACGCCGCCGAGGCGGGCGAGCTCCTGCGCGCGAACCTGAAGGAGGAGGTCGCGGCGCTCGAGAAGCTGGCCGCGCAGGCCGACCGGCTCATGCACGTCCTCAGGACGTCGGAGGCGTCCTAAGGACGGGAGCTTCGGCTCGAAACTGTTTCGCGGACATGTCCGCGAAACAGTTTCCGCTCACTCTTCCTGCCGCGCCTTCTGCTCCTGCTGCAGCTCGGTCTGCTGCTCGATCGTCTGCTGCGGCGGGTTGGTGCGCGGCGCCGAGCGGCTCACGCCGCCGCTCACCTCGAACGGCTCGAGGTAGGCGTCCCCGCCGGGCGGCTTGCCGCTCTCGGCGCGCGGCAGGCGCGGCGGCGGCGCCGGCGGCTTCGGCGCGCGGACGAGGGCGTCCCCGACCGCGTCGAGGCGGTCGTACTCACCTTCCGGCAGCCCTTCGAGCTCGCGCGCGGCGACGGGATCCTGCGTCACGGCGTAGCGCAGCAGCAGCTCACGGGAGGCGGGCAGCGGCACGCCCTCGAGCAGCACCTGGAGCTCCGCCGCGCGCCGGTGGTCCACGAGTGCCGTCTACCCGAGCACGCGCGCCTCAATCGCCTGCTCGTCGTCCGCCGTGACCCGGTATGCGGCGGCGCCCGGCCGGCAGGTGACGGCTTCCTCGAGCTCGGTGCCGACGAACCGCAACGCGACGCCGTCGTCGGCCGCGATGCCGGGCGGGAAGCCGTCGCGGACGAGCTCCCGGTAGCGCGGGCGGCGCCGCTCCTCCCCGTCGTAGTGCGGGCACGCGCTGCCCGGCAGCAGGCCGAGGCCGTCGCGGAGCCCCTCGAGCTGCGGCCCGAACGAGTCGGTGACGCCCGCCTCGAACCAGCAGATCATCCCGGCGCTCGCGCCGAAGAGGACGACGCCGCGCTCCCAGGCCTCGCGCAACAGCGCATCGATGCCGTGCACGCGCCAGAGCGCGAGCAGGTTCGCGGTGTTCCCGCCGCTGACGTAGATCGCGTCCTGCTCGAGGACGAGGTCGCGCACGTTCTCGGGCGGCCACGGAAACGTGAGCAGGTGCGACAGCTCGGCGCGCCCGCGGAAGCGCTCGTAGAAGCGGAGGACCTCGCCCGCGGTGTGCGGGGAGTCGGCCAGCGCGGTCGGCAGGTACAAGATCCGCGGCCGCTGCTTCCCGGTGCACGAGAGCGCGTACTCGTCGAGCCGCGCGGTCTGCTCCTCGTTGTCGCCGCCGCCGCCGAGACCAACGATCTGTCGCACGGTCTTCGAGTTTACGAGTCGCCGGCGGAGGAACGCGGCGCTGCATGGAGATCGGCTACTGGCTCTCGTGCGAGGAGCACGACCCGAAGGCACTCGTCGAGCACGCGCGGCTCGCGGACGAGGCGGGCTTCGAGTTCGCGCTGATCTCCGACCACTACCACCCGTGGGTCGACGCCCAGGGTCACAGCCCGTTCGTGTGGTCGGTGCTCGGCGCGATCGCCGAGGCGACCGAGCGGATCCGCGTCGGGACGGCCGTGACGTGTCCGCTGATCCGCGTCCACCCGGCCGTCGTGGCGCAGGCCGCGGCGACCACGCAGATCCTCTTCGACGGCCGCTTCTTCCTGGGGCTCGGCACCGGCGAGAACCTGAACGAGCACATCGCCGGCGACCGCTGGCCGCGGCCGGACGAGCGGCTCGAGATGCTCGGCGAGGCGGTCGACGTGATCCGCGCGCTCCTCGGCGGCGACTACGAGACGTACCGCGGCCGGCACTACACCGTCGAGCAGGCGCGGCTGTACGACGTGCCCGACGCGGCGCCCCCGCTGATCGTCGCGGCCGCGGCGAGCGAAGCCGCGAAGCTCGCCGCGGAGAAGGGCGACGGGACGATGAACACGTCCCCGGACGAGGACGTCGTGCGCACGTACCGCGAGGCCGGCGGAAGCGAGCCGCTGTACGGGAAGATCACCGGCGCCTTCGCTCCCGACGCCGAAAAGGCGCGCAGCATCGGCAAGGAGCGTGCGCCGAACACCGCGATGGGCGGCGCGCTGTCGCAGGAGCTCGCACTGCCGCGCGACTTCGAGGCGGTCGCGGAGCTCGTGCGCGAGGACGACGTGGCCGAGTCGCTCGTGCTCGGCTCCGATCCCGACGCCTGGCGGGAGAAGATCGAGGAGTACGAGCGGGCCGGCTTCACCCACGTCTGCCTGCACAACGTGGCGCAGGAGCAGCGCGACTTCATCGAGTTCGCTCGCGGCCTGGCCTAGCCGGTCTGATTCAATCGAGGCGTGGCCTCGCCGTCGCAGCTCACGGTCGGCGACCGGAAGTACGACATCTTCCGGCTGGACGCGCTGCAGGCCTCGCACGACGTGGCGCGCCTGCCGTACACGCTGAGGATCCTGCTCGAGAACGTCCTCCGCACGGCCGGCGACGACGACGTCGAGGCCGTCGCGGGCTGGGTCGCGGACGAGGAGCCGCACCGCGAGATCTCGTTCAGCCCGAGCCGCGTGCTGATGCAGGATCTCACCGGGGTTCCGGCGGTCGTCGACCTCGCCGCGATGCGCGCGGCGATGCACGATCTCGGCGGCGACCCCGCCGCGATCAACCCCCAGATTCCGGTCGAGCTCGTGATCGACCACTCGGTGCAGGTGGACGCGTTCGCGTCGCGGGCCGCCTTCGCGACAAACGTCGAGCGGGAGTTCGAACGCAACGTGGAGCGTTACGCGTTCCTGCGCTGGGGCCAGCAGGCGTTCGCGAGCTTCAAGGTGGTGCCCCCCGGAACCGGCATCTGCCACCAGGTCAACCTCGAGTACCTCGCGCGCGTCGTCGAGTCGCGCGACGGCGTCGCGTTCCCGGACACGCTCGTCGGCACCGACTCGCACACGACGATGGTCAACGGCCTCGGCGTCCTCGGGTGGGGCGTCGGCGGCATCGAGGCGGAGGCGGCCATGCTCGGGCAGCCGCTTTCGATGCTCGTTCCGCAGGTCGTCGGCTTCCGGCTCAGCGGCGAGCTGCGCGAGGGCGCGACCGCGACCGACCTCGTGCTCACGGTCACCGAGCGGCTGCGCCGGGTCGGGGTCGTCGGCAAGCTCGTCGAGTACTTCGGGCCCGGCGTGTCGAAGCTGTCGCTCGCCGACCGCGCCACGATCGGAAACATGTCGCCCGAGTACGGCGCGACGTGCGGCTTCTTCCCCGTCGACGACGAGACGCTTCGCTATCTGCGCATGACCGGCCGCGACGAGGAGCGCGTCGCGCTGGTCGAGGCGTACTGCAAGGAGAACATGCTGTGGCACGACCCGGAGGACGAGCCGACGTACTCGCAGGTGGTCGAGCTCGACCTGTCGACGGTCGAGCCGTCGCTCGCCGGCCCGCGGCGGCCGCAGGACCGCGTCCCCCTCGGCTCCGCGAAGGAGGCGTTCATCGACGCGGTCGGCACCTTCGGCGTCGACTACTCGAACGGCTCGTACGACAAGGAGGTCGCGGACTCGTTCCCGGCCAGCGACCCGCCGACCGGCGACGGCGCCGCGCGCGACGAGGTGCAGGCCGCGCCGGTCGCAGTCGCGGCACCGGCTCGTCGGCACGTACGGGTCGGCGACTACGAGCTCGACCACGGCTCCGTCGTGATCGCGGCGATCACGTCGTGCACGAACACCTCGAACCCGAGCGTGATGATCGGCGCCGGGCTGCTGGCGAAGAAGGCGGTCGAGGCGGGCCTGCGCAGCAAGCCGTGGGTGAAGACCTCGCTCGCGCCGGGCTCGAAGGTCGTGACCGAGTACTACGAGCAGGCGGGCCTGACTCCGTACCTCGAGGCGTTGGGCTTCCACACCGTCGGGTACGGCTGCACGACCTGCATCGGCAACTCGGGCCCGCTGCCGGAGGACATCTCGCGGGCGGTCGCCGACAACGACCTCGTCGTCTGCTCGGTCCTCTCCGGGAACCGCAACTTCGAGGCGCGGATCCACCCCGAGGTGAAGGCGAACTACCTGGCGTCGCCGCCGCTCGTCGTCGCGTACGCGCTCGCCGGGCGCATGGACATCGACCTCGACACCGAGCCGCTCGCCGACGACGTCTACCTCCGCGACATCTGGCCCTCCGCGGAGGAGATCGCGGCGACGATCGCCGACGCCGTTCGCAGCGACATGTTCGCGCGCACCTACGCGGACGTGTTCACCGGCGACGAGACGTGGCGCGGCCTCGACGTGCCGACCGGCGACCTCTTCGAGTGGGACCCGCAGTCGACGTACGTGCGCCTTCCGCCGTACTTCGACGGGATGGAGCACGAGCCGGCGGAGGTCGGCGACGTCGTCGGCGCCCGCTGCCTCGTCGTGCTCGGCGACTCGGTGACGACCGACCACATCTCGCCCGCCGGCTCGATCAAGCCCGACTCGCCCGCGGGGAAGTACCTGGTCGAGCACGGCGTCGAGCGGCGCGACTTCAACTCCTACGGCGCGCGCCGCGGCAACCACGAGGTGATGGTGCGCGGCACGTTCGCCAACGTGCGGCTGCGCAACCTTCTCGTGCCCGGCTCGGAGGGGACGTGGACGGTGCACGTGCCGTCGGGCGAGGAGATGACCATCTTCGAGGCGTCGCAGCGCTACCTGGCGGAGGGGACGCCGCTCGTGGTGATCGCCGGCAAGGAGTACGGCTCGGGCTCGTCACGCGACTGGGCGGCGAAGGGGCCGAACCTGCTCGGCGTTCGGGCGGTGATCGCCGACTCCTACGAACGCATCCACCGCTCGAACCTGCTGATGATGGGCGTGCTGCCGCTTCAGTTCCTGCCGGGCGAGAACCGCGACACGCTCGGGCTCTCGGGGCGGGAGGAGTTCTCGGTGATCGGGGTGCGGAACGGGGACGCGGACGAGGTGACCGTGCGCGCCGACGACAAGGAGTTCCGCGCCCGTGTCCGGCTCGACACGCCGCGCGAGCGCGAATACTTCCGCCACGGCGGCATCCTCCCGTACGTCCTGCGCCGGCTTCAGACGTAAGCCCGCTCGCGTAGCTGTCCGTCCTCGCGCGGCGGCATATCCTGGGTGCCGTGACAATCGACGCGGAGCTTCATGAGTCGCTTGTCGAGATCTTCACCCAGGCTGTCCTGAGTGGCGCGGCTCTCCCAGCGGCCCGACGAGGCGACGTGCACGAATCGCCGACGTTCTCGGTGCACGACGGCGAGATCCGCTGCACGTGTGACATCACCGGGTCGACCTACAGCGAAGAGTGGGACGGAACGACGGTTTCTGCGGAAGCGTTCGCGCAGACCGTGGGTGAGGACACGGCCGCCCTCGTGTCGCGGACAAGGAAGAACCACTCCTACGCTTGGCTTTACGCTCGCCGGTAGTTCGAAGCCGCCTCCGTCGAAGTGTCTTCGCGAACACTGGCGCAGGCAAGGTTCGCACCGGCGCTGGCGATAACGTTCATCGTGTGCCCCCTGCCTCGGTTCGGCTTCTCACCGCATCGACGGGCAGCGAGATCGAAGCGCTTGCCGAGATCTTCGATCAGTATCGGGCCCACTACGGCGAGGCTTCTGATGCCGTCTCCTCGGGACGTTGGCTGGAGGAGTGCCGCGCACCGATCGCCTGCGCGCGTTCGTCGCCGAAGACGGTGGCGAGGTCGTCGGCTTTGCGACCACGATGGAGATTCCCGGCCTCGCTGAGGCTCGGTCATCTTTGGCAGATCCGAGACCTGTTTGTCCTGCCCACGGACCGTCGCCTTGGGATCGCTCGCACCCTCCTTACCTCCGTGCGAGAGGCAGCAATCGCGTCGGACGCGCTGCGGTTGGTCTTGCGGACCGAACAGGACAACGAACCCGCCCTCCGTCTCTACCGGGACAGTGGCTACACCCCAATCGACGGTTACGTCTCGCTGATGCTGCCGCTGGACACCACGACGTCAGGGAGAAGCAACTAGTCGTCTAGCTCCCACGCTCGGGCGTCATTCACGTTCGGCGATCGTGCCAGCCGCTCGTCAGGCTCTATTCGGAGCACTGGCGCAGGCGTCGCTCTCTACGTGCCTGCCGACGACCGCACTCGACGGCCGGCCACATCGACCGTGAAGTCAAAGTCAGGGTGCGCCACGCGGTGCGCGCAGGCGAGATGCATGACGTATCCGGGAGGACGGCGAATCTCCTTCGGAGCGGGAAACGAAAGGAACCAGCCGAAGCCGCCCGCCGGAACATCGACTTGGGCGTTGCAGATGACGCAGCGAAGGTTCATGGGCATCAGGCGAACTATGCCTCAGGGTGCATCTCGGAATGCTCGCGCAGCCCATAGCCGTTCATCGCTCCACCGTGCCCGTCCACCGGAAAAGCCCTTGCGACGGGCGGAAGCGCGCCGAACCTGAGAGCGTGGATCGTGTCGCGGGGCCCTGTCTATACGCTGCGGCGATCGTCGCCCCGCTGGAAATGTCGCGGCTGTCTTGCCGCGCGGCGGCCAGGCCGACATCAAGGGCCGTGGCGGAAGACTGGCGCAGGCCATCCAGCAGTAGGCTGAATCGGGTTTGAAGGTGGTGGCAGCTGCAGTCTCGGTGGCGGCATTCGTGCTCGCGAGCACAGCGCAGAGCGTCAGCGTGAGGCGATGCCGCACGGCGAATCTTCATGTCTGGGTCACCCACACAGGCGCCGCGCTGGGCACGGTCGGTGGCTACCTGGCGTTCACAAACCGAAGCCAGGCCGCGTGCACACTGAGGGGGTGGCCGACGCTGACGGCGTTCCGACCGGGAGCGGCGACGACCGCGATCCACGTGCGGGAGACGATGTTCGGGCCGTACACCTACATTCGCGGGGTTCCCCGTACGGTGCGCGGTGTTCCGACCGTCCTGCTTCATCACGGCCAGACCGCCGTCGCCGCGTTCACAGCGGGAGACCACAGCGCGGCGCCGACCGGCTCCTGCCCGCCGCCCTTCCAACACCTGCGCGTCACCCCGCCGGGCAACAGGACCAGCGCGATCGTCTCAGCCTGGGTCCCCTGGTACGCCCGCAACCTCCCCGACTGCACACGGATCGACCTGAGCATGGTCGTGCCCGCTTCGAGCCTGCCGCCGCGGCACTAGGGCGCGCCCTATTCGGAGCGCCCTGTGGAACGTTCACGCAGCGCATCGAGGGGCGGCATAACCTTTCGCGGCATCAGTCAGCCAGGACAGTCCGAGTTCGCCCACGCACGCGCCGCGATCGAAGGTTTGCTCGCGGACGGCCGATGGCGAACCGCAAGCGAAGTCTGGCGGGAGAGCGGCGTTGAGCGGCGGTGGGTCACGCTCGTCCTCCGAGCGCTGCGTAACCGCGGCGAGGTGGAGCTACGAGAGGCGGTTACACCCGCGGGCCAGACGATCTCCGCGTATCGCCTCATCAGGGTGCATTCGTGACTCTGGCGCAGGCAACTCACCGGTGTCCGACACCGAAGGTGTCGGACACCTTTGCGTCCTCTAGCCTGGTCGGCGCGGATGAGCGACGCGTTGCCGGAGCTGATCGTGGAGGACGCGGCGGCGTGGGCCGCCTGGCTCGAAGCCCGACATGCGACTTCGAACGGCGTATGGCTCGCCCTGGCGAAGCGAGGCGGGCACCCACCGACTCGATTGACGTACCAGGAGGCCCTGGAGGAGGCGCTCTGCTACGGCTGGATCGACGGGCAGGTCCGTCGCTACGACGCCGACAGCTACCGACAGCGCTTCACCCCGCGACGCAAACGAAGCACCTGGTCGAAGCGAAACGTCGACCTGGCGGAGCGCCTGATCGGCGAAGGGAGGATGAAGCCGACAGGCAGGGCCGCGGTCGAGCAGGCGCGTGCGGATGGACGCTGGCAAGCTGCCTACGCCGGTTCGGCAACGATCGAGATTCCGGACGATCTCGCGAAGGCGCTCGCAGCCGAGCCGAAGGCGGCGGCGACGTTCGCGCGTCTCACCAGCCAGAACCGCTACGCAATCCTCTACCGGCTCGCGACCGCAAAGCGGGCGGACACACGCTCGCGCCGCCTGGCGACGTTCGTCGCAATGCTGGCGCGCGGCGAGACGATCTATCCCCAGCAGCGTCGGCCCGAATGACAAGGGGGTGCGATGACGACGCTCCGTGAAGCCGCCGAGCATTGGCGGGAGTGGTTCAACCAAGGCGAGTTCGTCGAAGGTGCCGCCCGGATCGACGAGGCGCTGAACGCGCCGGGGGCGAATACACCGTCGGTCGATCGAGTGCGCGTGCTCTACGGGGCGCACCTGTTCGCGTTCAGGCGGGGACAGCCGTCTCGTGATTACGCGCAGCAGACGCTCGATCTCGCCCGCCGACTGGGCGATGCAAGGGGCGAGAGCGACGGCTTGACGGGTCTCGCCCGCGCAGCTCTCCGCGACGGCGACTACGAGGAGGTTGCGCGGCTCGCCGCCGAGGGCGTGGCCAAGGCGCGCGAGGCCGGCGACCTCGCGGCGGAAGGCTCTCCGCTGCACCTGCAGGCTGCGGGACTTCGGTTGAGTGGAGACTACGACCGCGCTCGCGAGGTCTATCTCGAAAGCGTCGCTCTCGCCGATCGGCTCGGCGACGAGCAGCGCAAGCAGATGGAGTTTCACAACCTCGGCTGGGTCGAGCTTCATCGCGGTGACACCGACGTCGCAGCGCGCATGTTCGCCGAGCGCGATGCCCGATCCGGAATCGACGCCTACGGCGACGCCTGGCAACGTTTGAACGGCGCCGCGCTCGCTCTCGCGCGCGGCGATCGCGAGGAGGCATCGCGCCTCTTCGAGTCGGGAAGGCAACAGCTCGCCGATCTCGGTGCCGCGCTCGACCCGGACGACCAGGCCGAGCTCGACTGGCTCACCCGAGAGCTCACCGCGTAGCCGCAACTTCGCGACATTTACCTTGCAACGCAAGGCTATCCCGCTATCATGCGCCGCATGGCAAATGAGAGCCGGCGCAGCCAGCTGCTCCGCGGGGTGCTCGACCTCTGCCTGCTCGCGGTGATGGACGACGGGCCGGCCTACGGCTACGAGATGACGAAACGCCTCCGCGCCCGCGGGTTGTCGATCGTCGGCGAAGGCTCGATCTATCCGCTGCTGGGGCGACTGGAGCGCGACGGCCTGGTCGAGACGTACCGGGCCGCCGGCGACGGAGGGCCTCCGCGGAAGTACTACCGCCCCTCACGCGCGGGCCGGAAGGCGCTCGCGCTCGGCGTGTCCGAGTGGCGGGCCGCCCGCGACGCCGTGGACGCGGTGCTCGCCCCCGTCGAGATCGGGATGGCCACATGAGCGAGTTCGTCGAACGGTGCCGGCGCGAGTGGAGACGCCTCGGGGTGCCCGACCCGATCGCCGACGAGATGGCGGCTGACCTGGCTTCCGACCTCCGTGAGGCGGAGGCCGACGGCGTCTCCGCCGAGGAGCTGCTCGGAAGCGGCGCCTTCGACCCGGCGTCGTTCGCCGCCGCCTGGGCCTCGGAGCGCGGGCTCGTCGCGAGGCCTCCGAGCGACGGCGCCCGGCGACGCAAACCCCTCTCCCTCGTCGCCTTCACGGCGACGTCGGCGATCGCGCTCCTCGTGGCGGGCGTGTTGCTGTTGACCGGAGAGCCGAAGCTGACGCTCCGAGCCCGCGTCTCGCGGCCGCCGGGCCTCGTCGGACCTCTGCCCGGAGGCGCAGCGCACGTCCACTCCACGAGCGCGTCCGCTCCGGTCGAGTGGATCTTCCTGGTGCTCGCGATCGTCGCGCTCGGCTTCGCAGCCCGGCTCTGGGCGGGCTGGAGACGCTCGCAGCCGCCCGCCGCACCCGCCTGACGCCGGGCAGGGTGTCAGCGCGGCTTGCTCGCGAGGATCACCCCCGTGTCCCCCGGCCAGTCCCAGAAGACGCCCTCGGGAGACCGTGAAGCGAGCAGCTCGCGGGCCTCGCGCGCGAAATCGTCGACCCGGCCGGCGAACAGGTGCGGCGCCGAAAACGACTTCGAGAAGACGCCTGAGAGGACGCTCTCGCCGTCTCGCACCAGGTCGGGAACGCCCGGAGCGAAGATCGACCGGGACATGCCGAACCGGGTACGAGCGAGGACGTCTTCGAAGCGGTGGCTTCGCACCGGTGCGACACCCTGCCCGGCACGGCGGGTCGAGCCGAGGTACTTCTCCACGAGCGCCTCGATCTCCGCGTGTGGGATCGGCGGCGGCCCGGGGCTCGGCGGCGCGGGCCGTCCCTCGACCGTATGGACGATCAGGGCCAGGGCGCCGCCCGGCTCGAGCAGCTCGTACACCGTCTCGGCGACCCGGGCCTCGTCCGTCCAGTGGAAGGACTGCCCGAAGGTGACGAGCCGGTACGGCCCCGGCGCCGCCTCGGGCAGGTCCTCCGCCACGGCTCGGACCCAGCGGATGCCCGGCAGGCCCGCGTCGTGCGACAGCCGACGAGCCTCGGCGAGCATCGCCGGGTCGGGGTCGAGCCCGACCGCTTCCTCGAACAGGTGCGCGAGCCGGATGACGAGGACGCCGGGCCCGCAGCCGGCGTCGAGGAGCCTGCCGGTTCCGTCCAGACCGAGCTCCTCGGCGAGGACGGCCGCGAGCTGCGGCGAGTACGGCGGCCTTCCGTACAGGTAATGGCGGGCGGCGCCCTCGTACAGCGTCGGGTCGTACGACACGACTGCAGGATGCCCCGGACGCGATCCGCTCGGCGTCGCCGGCGCCTGACGATCGGCCGACGCACCCGTCCGGTTTTCACCGGCGTCGGGCCGGGGTAGGGCGGAAGGAAAGGTGGAGAAGCGTCGCCCCCCCGCGGCCGTCCTTGCCCTGCTCCCGCTCGCGGTCCTGCTGGCCGGCTGCGACCGGAACCAGAGCTCGCTCAACGCTGCGAGCCACCAGTCGAAGGACATCGCGAGCCTCTTCTGGTGGATGATGGGCGGCGCGTGGCTCGGGCTCGCGCTCGTCGTCGCGCTGATGGTCCTCGCCTGGCGGCGCGCGAACCGGCGGGGGATCGGCAAGGACACCGCCGGCCCGAAGCCGGGCGAGCGGTCGGCCTGGTATGTGGTGGTCGGGCTCGGCATCGCGGTGCCGGTGGTCGTGATCGCGACGCTGTTCGTGATCGGCGACCTCTTCGTCATCCACACGACCGAGGCGCCGGCCGCGAACGCCACGAAGATGACCGTGCAGGTGATCGGCCGCCAGTGGTGGTGGGAGTTCCGCTACCCCGGGACGCACGCCGTCACCGCGAACGAGCTGCACATCCCCGCCCGCACGCCCGTGCGTGTCGACGTGCAGTCGGGCGACGTGATCCACAGCTTCTGGGTTCCCCGCCTGAACAGGACGATCGACGCCATCCCGGGACGGACGAACCCGATCGAGCTCTACGCCGACGCGCCCGGGCGTTACCGCGGCCAGTGCAACGAGTTCTGCGGGTTGCAGCACTCCCACATGGCCTTCTACGTCTACGCCGACCCGCCCGCCGTCTTCCGCCGCTGGCTACGAAACCAGGAGCGGCCCGCAAGCGCCCCGGCGAGCGCCGAGGCGCGCGCCGGCAAGGCCGACTTCCTGAACGGCGCCTGCTCGAGCTGCCACACGATCCGCGGCACCTCCGCGAAAGCCGACGTGGGACCCGACCTCACGCATCTCGCCTCGCGCGGCACGCTCGGCGCGCTCACGCTCCCGAACACGCCGGCGAACCTCGCGACGTGGATCACCGACTCGCAGCGCGTGAAGCCCGGGAACGACATGCCGAACATCCTCGTCTCGCAGCAGAAGCTGCGCGCGCTCGTCGCCTATCTGAAGGGGCTCAAGTAATGGCGGTCGTCGCGCCTCCGGCGAGCCCCGCCGCCGAGCGGCTCGGCCGGCTGGAGCGGATGTGGCAGCCACGGCCGGGGATCCTCGGCTGGATCACCACCACCGACCACAAGCGGATCGGCCTCCTCTACTTCTGGACGACCCTCGTGTTCTTCGGCGCGGGCGGCGTCGAGGCGCTGATCATGCGCACGCAGCTCGCGGAGCCGAACAGCCACCTCGTCGGCCCCGCCACCTACGACGAGCTGTTCTCGATGCACGGGATCACGATGATCTTCCTGTTCATCATCCCGATGACGACAGGCGCATTCGGGAACTACCTGATCCCGCTGATGATCGGCGCGCGCGACATGGCGTTCCCGCGCGTGAACGCGCTCAGCTACTGGATCTTCGTCTCGTCGGGGATCTTCATGTACGTCGCGCTCTTCCTCGGCGTCGCGCCGAACGCGGGTTGGTACAACTACGTGCCGCTGTCAGGCGCGCAGTTCGACCCGGGGCGCAACATCGACGTCTACACCCTCGGGATCATCTTCAACTCGATCGCGTCGACGCTGACGGCGGGGCTCTTCATCGTCACGATCCTGAAGTCGCGCGCGCCCGGGATGTCGCTGAACCGGATGCCGCTCTTCTGCTACGCGATGCTCGCGGCCGCGATCGGACTGCTGTTCGCGCTGCCGGCGCTGACGGTCGACACGATCTTCCTCTTCCTCGACCGCAACATCGGCACGCACTTCTTCGACTACGCGCACGGCGGCTCGCCGCTGCTCTGGCAGACGCTCTTCTGGTTCTTCGGGCACCCCGAGGTCTACATCCTGATCGTGCCCGCGTTCGGGATCGCCACCTCGATCATCCCTGCGTTCACGCAGCGGAGGCTCGTCGCCTACCCGCTGGTCGGGATCGCCGAGCTGCTCGTTGTCGTGATCGGGTTCGGCGTCTGGGCACACCACATGTACGCGACCGGGTTGCCGACCGTCGCGTTGATCTTCTTCGCCGGCGCGACCGCGATGGTCGTGATCCCGTCGACGATTCAGGTGTTCGCGTGGTTGATGTCGCTCGTCACCGGCACGCCCCGCTTCCGCACCCCGCTGCTCTTCATCGCCGGCTTCATCTTCATGTTCGTGACCGGCGGGCTGAGCGGGATCATGTTCGTCGCGATTCCGTTCGACCAGGCGGTGACGCACACCTACTTCATCATCGCCCACTTCCACTACATCATCTTCGGCGCCGCCGTCTTCCCGATCTTCGGCGGCATGTACTACTGGTTCCCGAAGATCACCGGCCGCATGTACTTCGAGCGGCCCGGACAGATCAGCTTCTGGGTGCTGTTCGTCGGCACGAACCTGCTGTTCTTCCCGATGCACATCCTCGGCCTGCTCGGGATGACCCGGCGCGAGTACACGTACCCGGCGAGCCTCGGCTGGGGCCCGTACAACCTCGCCGAGACGGTCGGCGGCTACATCACGCTCGTCGGGATCCTGCTGCTGTTCGGGAACCTGGTCGTGAGCTACTTCCGCGGCGAGCGCGCGCCGATCGACCCCTGGCACGGGCCGACGCTCGAGTGGACGACCTCGTCGCCGCCGCCCGAGTACAACTACGCGGTCATCCCGAAGGTGACGAGCGCGTACCCGAACTGGGACGTCGCCGACCGTCAGGAGGACCGGCGCAAGCTCGCCGAGGGCGTGCTCGTGCTCGAGCAGGGGCACGAGCAGGTCGAGGTCACGCCGGCCGACGGCTTCCTCTCCGACGTCGTCACGATGCCCCATTCCTCGCCGTGGCCGCCGCTGCTCGCGTTCTGCCTCGCGCTCGTCTTCCTGATGCTCGTCGTCGGCAAGTACGGCGTCGCCGGGATCATGGGGATCCTCTGCCTGCTGGTGCTGTTCGGCTGGCACTCGACCGAGCCGGAGGAAGCATGACGGCAGCGGCCCTTCCGAGACGGCCGAGCATCCCCGCCGCCTGGTGGGGGATGGGGATCCTGATCGCGAGCGAGAGCGTGCTCTTCGGCTGCATGATCTCGACCTACTTCTACTTCCGCTTTCGCAGCCCCGTCTGGCCGCAGGGCGGGGTCAGCCCGCCGGAGCTGGTCGCGCCGATCGTCACCGCGGCGTGTCTCGCGACCACGAGCGTGCCGATGCAGCTCGCCGCCTTCGCCGCGCGCGCCGGCCGGCTCGCGGCGACGCGGCTCTACGTCGTGGCCGCGCTCGTCGTGCAGTGCGGCTACCTCGCGTACGAGCTCCGCGACTACAACAACCAGCTCGACAAGACCGACATCACGCGCAACGCGTACACGTCGATCTACTACACGCTGCTCGGCGCCGACCACGGCCACGTGCTCCTCGGCGTCCTCTTCAACATCTGGCTGCTGTGGAAGCTCTCGCGCGGCCTGAACCGGTACCGGTCGAACGCGACGCTCGCGATCGCCTGGTACTGGCACTTCGCCAACGCCGCCACCCTCGCCGTGGTCGGCACGATCCTCTCGGCGCGCGTATGAGGCGCCGGCACCTGGAGATCCTGCAGTGGGCGGGGCTGTTCGTCGGGGCTGCGACGTTCGCGGCGGCGCACGTCCTCGGCTACGGCACCGTGCTCGCCACCTGCAACCCCGGAAACGCCCAGTTCGGCATCGACCACCACGTGTGGGAGGGCGCGCTGCTCTCCTCGAGCGCGGTCGTCGTGCTGCTTGCCGAGGCGGCGTCGGTCGCCGTGCTCCTCGCGACGCGCGACACGAGCTACGAGGCGGAGCCGCCGCTGTCGCGCATCCGCTTCTTCGCGATCACCGCCGCGACGGCGAACATCCTCTTCCTCGGCATCGTCCTACTCGACCTGTTCGGGAGCCTCTTCAACGTGCCGTGCAGGCAGGCATGAGGACCCGCGCCGCAGCGATCGCGTTCGTCGCGGCTCTCGTCTGCGCCGCGACCGCCGCGGCGGCGAGCGGCCCGTCGCCGCAGCAGGTGCAGCAGGGGAAGTCGCTCTACGGCCGCTACTGCCTCTCCTGCCACGGCATGAACGGCAGCGGCGTCGCGCCGTCGCGCGTGATCGGCGCCGGGCCCGGCCGCGACCAGGAGCAGCAGAACGCGGTCGCGCCGCCCCTGCGCGGCGTCGGCGCGCGCGCCGCCGACTTCTACCTGCGCACCGGCTACATGCCGCTGCAGAAGCTCGGGCTGCAGCCGCGCCGCAGCAAGTCGCCCCTCTCGCCGTCGCAGATGGACGCCCTGATCGCGTACATCGCGTCGCTCGGGAAGGGGCCGCCGGTGCCGAAGCCGCAACCGGCTCGAGGCAACCTCTCCGAGGGGATGCAGCTCTTCACGGCGAACTGCGCGGGCTGTCACCAGATCGTCGCGGAGGGCGGCTACGTCACCGGCGCGGTGCCGCCCCCGCTCGAGGACGACAGCTCGACCCAGATCGCCGAGGCGGTGCGCATCGGCCCGTTCGTCATGCCGACGTTCTCGGAGAAGCAGATCTCCGACCGCCAGCTCGACTCGATCATCGCGTACGTGCAGTACGCGAAGCACCCCGACGACCGCGGCGGCTGGGCGATCGGTCACCTGGGGCCGGTCCCCGAGGGCCTCGTCGCGTGGTTCATCGCGGCGGTCGCGCTGGTGGCGGTCTGCATGGTGATCGGCAAGAGGCTGACGAGCCACTGATGGCGCGCGTGAAGGACCTGCTCGTCTCCGCCGCGCTGCTCGCCGCGGGCCGGCGCCGGCCGAAGCTGCACGCCGACCGCGAGCCGATCGTGCCGCCCGGCGAGGAGCGGCCGGGCAGCGAGCTCGCGGTGATCGTGCTGCTGTTCGCGACGGCGCTGTTCGCCGCCGCGTTCATCGCCGTCTACGCGCTCGACCGGCTGCCGAACCAGACGCAGCTCCTCGGCGCATCGCTGGGGCTCGCGTTTCTCTGCCTCGCCGCCGCGCTGATCCTGATCGGCAAGCGACTCGTCGTCACGGAGGAGATCGAGGAGGACTATCCCGTCGTCGAGCACGAGTCGGAGCAGGAGGCGATCGCGCAGGTCGTGGCCGACAGCGGCAGCCGCTTCACGCGGCGGCGGCTCGTCAAGGCGTCGTTCGGCGTCGCGGGCGGCGTGCTCGGGGCTGCGCTGATCACGCCCGCCGCCTCGCTCGGCCCGTTCCTCGACGTCGAGCCGTTCTACGCGACGACCTGGAAGCGCGGCCGCAGGCTCGTCGACGAGAAGGGCAAGCCGTGGCGGGCCGACGACATCGAGCAGAGCACCTTCTACACGGCGTTCCCGGAAGGCGCCGACAAGGAGGCGCTTCCCTCCTCCGTCGTCCTCGTCCGGCTCCCGCCTCACGACTTCAAGCTGCCGAAGGCGATCGCGAACTATCCCGCGCAGGGGATCGTCGCCTACTCGAAGATCTGCACGCACGCGGGCTGCGCGATCTCGCTCTACCGCGCGCCGCTCTTCCAGCCCGACGAGCCGCGCCCGGCGCTCGTCTGCCCCTGCCACTACTCGACGTTCGATCCCGCGACCGGCGGCACCGTGCTCTTCGGGCCCGCCGGCCGGAAGCTGCCGATGCTGCCGCTCTACGTCGACCGCAAGGGCTACCTGCGCGCCGCGGGGACGTACGACGAGCCGGTCGGGCCGTCGTGGTGGGGCGTGCGAATGCGAAAGCCGAAGCCCGCGTAGATGATCCGCAAGCTCGTCCGCTTCCTCGACCAGCGCACCGGGACGGCGCCGCTCGTACGCAAGACGCTGCGCTACCTGTTCCCCGACCACTGGTCGTTCCTGCTCGGCGAGGTCGCGCTGTACGCGTTCATCGTCCTCGTCGCGACGGGCACGTACCTCGCGCTCTTCTATCAGGACGGCACGGCCACCGTCACCTACCACGGCCCGTACCTGCCGCTGCGCGGGCAGGAGATGACCGAGGCGTACCGCTCGGTGGTGAACATCTCGACCACCGTCAAGGCCGGCCTCCTGATCCGGCAGACGCACCACTGGGCCGCGGACGTCTTCGTCGCCTCGATCGTGCTGCACCTGCTGCGCATCTTCTTCACCGGCGCGTACCGCAAGCCGCGCGAGCTGACGTACTGGATCGGCCTGACGATCCTGATCGTCGCGCTGCTCGAGGGCTACCTCGGCTACTCGATGGTCGACGACCTGCTCTCCGGCATGGGGCTCGCGATCGGCTACGGGGTCGCGCTCTCGATCCCGTTCTTCGGCTCGAACATCGCCGCATGGATCTGGGGCGGTCCCTTCCCGGGGCAGCACGAGTTCTTCGCGCGCATGTACATCGTCCACGTCTTCCTCATCCCGGCGCTGATCGCCGTCCTGCTCGCCGCGCACCTCGGGCTGGTGGCGATGCGCCACCACACGCAGTTCAAGGCGAGCCGCCGCGAGACGGAGCGGAAGCTGGTCGGCGTGCCGATGTTCCCCGGCCAGGCGCCGCGCTCGCTCGGGCTCTTCTTCGCGGTCGCGGGCGTCCTCTTCCTGCTCGGCGGGCTCGTCCAGATCAACCCGATCTGGCTGTGGGGGCCCTTCCACACCTACTCGTCGACGAACGGCGCGCAGCCGGACTGGTATCTCGGCTGGCTGATCGGCGCGCTCCGGCTCGTGCCCAGCTTCGACCTCGTGATCGACGGCTACACGCTGGTGCCGAACCCGTTCTGGGGCGGCGTCGCGTTCCCGGGGGTCGTCTTCACCTTCCTCTTCCTCTGGCCGCTGATGGAGCGCAAGGTGACCGGTGACACCGCGTTCCACAACGTCCTCCAGCGGCCGCGCGAGGCGCCGTGGCGGACGGCGATCGGCGTCGCGATGGTCACCTGGGTGACGCTCGTCTTCATCGCGGGCGGCGCCGACCGCATCGACGTCCTCTTCGACATCAGCTACACGGCGCAGATCTGGGCGTATCGCGTGCTGATCTGGGTCGGGCCGGTGATCGCCGGCGTCGTCGCCTACCGCGCGTGCATCGAGCTCCAGCGCGGGGAGCCGGTCGAGCACGACCGGGAGCGCGCCGAGCACGAGGCGAAGGCGGCCGCGACCGTGCAGGACGTCGCCTGACGCATGGACGAGCCGCTCACCGTGCTGCAGGAGAAGCTCGCCGCCGCGCACGGGCTCGCGATCGCGGCCGCAGACGTCACGCGCGAGGTCGAGGCGCGCGTCCCCGACGTGAAGCTCCGCGGCGACCTGCGCGCGATGCGGGCGGAGGCGGAGGAGACGCGGGCACGCTGCCTCCGCGTCGAGGAGTGGTTCGGCGACGACCGGGCCGAGGACATGCTGCACCACGCCAACTCGATCCACGAACGCGCGTCCGACCTGCTCGCCGCGTGGTTCAAGGCGGGTACCGACGCGATCTCGGCGTGGAGCTTCCTCGCCATGGGCGAGGCGGGCGAGGTGACGACCTGGGCCGCGGTGACGGAGCTCGCCGTGCAGATGGGCTCGGCGGAGGTGGCCGACCTCGCGGCGTGGGCGCTGCCGGTGCAGCAGCGCCACCTCGCGGTCGCGCTCGGCGGCGCCGTTCGCCTCGCCGGGCTCGAGGACGCCGCGGCCGCACGCTTCGGCTGACCTGCCGCGTGCGGTCATACTCGCGCGGCCGTGATCGCGCTCCTCGGGAACCTGGCGCGGGACCTGCTGCCCGGCTCGCCGCCGCGCGTCGGCGGCGGCCCGTACCACGGGGCGCGCGCGCTGCAGCGCCTGCGCGTGCCCGCGCGCATCGTCGCGCGCTGCGCCGAGGCGGACCGCGAGACGCTGCTGCCGCCGCTCGTCCGGCTCGGGACGCCGGTGCGCTACGTCGCCGGCGCCACGACGGCGACGTTCGGCATCGCCTACGACGGCGACCGGCGCACGATGCAGGTCGAGGCGATCGGCGACTCGTGGACGCCGCAGGACGTGCCGGTGCTCCCGCCGGCCGTGCGCTGGGTGCACGTCGCGCCGCTCGCGCGCTCCGACTTCCCGGCCGACACGCTCGCCGCCATCGGGACGCGCCGGCGGCTGTCGCTCGACGGTCAGGGCCTCGTCCGGGCGTCGCGCCTCGGTCCGCTCGAGCTCGACGCCGACTTCGACCGCTCGATGCTCCGGCACGTCTGGGTGCTGAAGCTCGCCGACGAGGAGGCGGACGCGGTCGGCGACGTGGCGAGCCTGCCGGTGCGCGAGATCCTCGTCACGCACGGCTCGCGCGGCTCGACGCTCTACCTCGGCGGGCGCCGCGAGGAGATCCCTGCCTGGCCGATCGACGCGGATCCGACCGGCGCCGGCGACGCATTCATGACCGCGTACGTCGCCGCCCGCGACGCGGGCTTCGCGCCCGCGGGCGCCGCGCGCAGCGCAACCGCGGTGGTCGCGGCGCTGCTCGGGCGATGATCGCGGTCGTCGAGACCGTCGGCGGCGCGTTCGAGGTCGACCTCGAGAGCGACGAGGTGAGGCTCGCGGAGGCGCGCGCGAGCCGCCCGCCGGCGCCCGCGCTGTCGCTCCCCCGCGTGGTCGACGCCGCCGCGTCCGGCTCGACCGTGGTGGCCGTCGTCGACGCCAAGCCGCCGCTCCTCGTCTCGTACGACGCGGGCGTCACGTGGCGCGAGTCGGGGCGGGGGCTGCCCCCCGGCGTCGCGGTCGCGGTGGGCGACGACCCCGACGTGGTGCTCTTCGCGGCCCGGAACCGCCTCTACCTGTCGCGCGACGGCGGCGTCTTCTGGAGCGCGCTCGCGCTCGAGCTGCCGGAGATCCGCGCGGTCGCGCTCACGGAAGGCTGAACTCCCCGCGCGCGACGGTCACCGCGGAGCCGCCGACACGGACGTGCTCGAGACGCTCCGCCGAGCCGTCGGCGACCGCGTAGAGCGTCGAGGGACGGCCGAGCTCGACGCCCTGCGAGATCTCGATGCGCTCGCCGAAGGCGGTGCGGCCGTGGCGGGCGAGATGGACGGCGAGCGGGCCGGCGGCGGAGCCGGTCGCGGGATCCTCGGGGACGCCGTCCGCAGGACCGAACATGCGCGTCTTCCAGCGGTCGCCGTCGCGCGCGAAGCAGTTGACGCCGTCGGTGGTGGCGGCTGCGAGCGCGCGCAGGTCGGGACGCAGCGCGGCCACCTCCTCCGGCGACGCGAGCTCGAGGAAGACGTGGCCGGGGCCGAGGTCGTAGCGCTCGACCGGCAGGAGCGAGCGCGTCGCGCCCACGGCGGCGAGGATCTCGTCCGCGTTCGCGACCGGCTCCCAGCGGGGGAGCGGCTGGTCCATCCAGCCGAAGACGATCCGCGCTCCCTCCCGCTCGAGCTCGACCGGGACGATCCCGGCGGCGGTCTCGAGCCGGACGACCACCCGCTGCAGCGGCGCCCCGAGCACGAACGCCGAGCCGAGGGTCGGATGGCCGGCGAACGGCAGCTCCGTCGCGGGCGTGAAGATGCGGATCCGCGCGTCGGCCTCGTCCGTCGTCGCCGGCAGCACGAAGACGGTCTCCGAGAACGCCATCTCCTTCGCGAGCGCCTGCATCGTGAGCGGATCGAGGTCGCGGGCGTCGGTGAAGACCGCGAGCTGGTTCCCGGCGAGCGGCGTGTCGGTGAACACGTCGCAGACGACGTAGCGGAGCCGGCGCACCCGCCGACTCTAGCCGCCGGCCGACGGCGTCCGACCTGTCACGGTGCCAGGCACCGTCGAGGAACTGTGTCAGACACTCGTGGTGTCCGACACCTGGTCGGAATCCCCAAACTAGGATCGCCGACGTGCGCGTCTGCCTGATGGTGGAGGGCCAGGAGGGGGTCGAGTGGCCGCAGTGGCTGGCGCTCGCCGACGCGGCCGAGGCCGCGGGCCTCGACGGGCTCTTCCGCTCCGACCACTACCGCTCGATCGGACGGGGCGAGCCGGCCGGCTCGCTCGACGCGTGGGCGACGCTCGCCGCGCTCGCCGCGCGCACGACGCGGATCCGGCTCGGGACGATGGTGTCGCCGGTCACGTTCCGACCCGCGTCCGTTCTGGCGAAGAACGTCGTCACCGTCGACCACGTCTCGGGCGGGCGCGTCGAGCTCGGGATCGGCGCCGGCTGGTACGAGGCCGAGCACGAGACGTACGGCTTCCCGTTCGGCACCGCCCGCGACCGGCTCGACGAGCTCGAGCGGCAGCTTGCCGAGATCCACCGGCAGTGGACGAGCGCCGGCGACGTCGAGCCGAAGCCGGTCCAGGAGCCGCGGCCGCCGATCATCGTCGGCGGATCGGCGAAACCGCGGACCGTACGCGCCGCGATCGCGTTCGCCGACGAGTACAACACGACGTTCCCGTCGGTCGACGACGCCCGCGCGCGTCGCCGCATCCTCGACGAGGCCGCACGCGAAGCGGGCCGAGAGCCGCTGCGCTTCTCGATGATGACCGGCTGCGTCGCCGGACGCGACGAGGCCGAGCTGCGCGATCGCCTCGCGGCGTGGCGCGACGTGACCGGCCGAGACGGCGGGACGCCGCCCCTCCACGGCACCGCGGAGCAGCTCGTCGAGCAGCTCCGCGCCTACGAGGCGGCGGGCGTCGAGCGCGCGATGCTGCAGCACCTCGTGCACGAGGACGTCGAGATGGTCGCCGTCCTGGGCGAGATCGCCGCCGAGCTACGGTAGGCCCTCGTGAGGATCTTCCTCGTGCGCCACGCCGAGGCGGAGCCGGGCGAGCCGGACGCGCTCCGCCCGCTCACCCCGGGCGGACGTGCGGCCGCGCGCGCCCTGGGCCGCGAGCTCGCGCGCCGCCGGCCCGACGCCGTCGTCTGCAGCCCGCTCCTGCGAGCGCGCGAGACGGCCGAGCCGATCGCGCGCGAGGCGGGCGTCCGCGCGGAGGCGGACGACCGGCTCGCGCCGGGCGCCGACGTCACCGACCTGAGCGCGGTCGTGACCGGCCGGGGCGAGACGGTCGTCGTCGTCGCGCACCAGCCCGACTGCGGCCGCATCGTGCTCGCGCTCACCGGGCGGGAGGTTCCGTTCCAGCCGGGCGGCGTCGCGGAGCTCGAGCTATGAGCGCCGTCGAGGTGGCCGGCCTCCAGAAGCGCTACGGCGAGCACGTTGCCCTCCGCGGGATCGACTTCACCATCGAGGGAGGCGAGGTGTTCGGCCTCCTCGGCCCGAACGGCGCCGGCAAGACGACCACCGTCGAGATCCTCGAGGGCTACCGCGACCGCGACGGCGGCTCCGTCGCGGTGCTGGGTGCAGACCCGCAGCGGCCGCCGCGCGGGTGGCGGGAGCGGCTCGGGGTCGTGCTGCAGTCCTCGTCGCTCTATCCGAACCTGACCGTGCACGAGAGCCTGCGCGTGTTCGGCGGCTACTACGCACATCCGCGCGACCCCGAGGAGGTGACGCGGATCGTCGGCCTCGACGACAAGCGGGACGCGCGCGTCCGGACGCTCTCGGGCGGACAGAAGCGCCGCCTCGACCTCGGGCTCGCGCTGATCGGCGACCCGGAGCTGGTGTTCCTCGACGAGCCGACCACCGGCTTCGACCCGGGCGCGCGCCGCAACGCCTGGGAGACGATCCGCAACCTGCGCGCGCTCGGCAAGACGGTGCTGCTGACGACGCACTACCTCGACGAGGCGGAGCAGCTCGCCGATCGCGTCGCCGTCCTCCGCGACGGCGTGATCGTGCGGGTGGGGACGCCGGCGGAGCTGACCGGCGGAACGGTCGAGACGGAGATCCGCTACCGCCGGAACGGGAGCGAGGTCGTCGAGCGGACCGACGACCCCACCCGCCGTTTGAACGAGCTCACCGGCGAGGCGCTCGCACGCGGCGAGCGGCTCGAGGAGCTCGAGGTGCGGCGGCCGAGCCTGGAGGACGTCTACCTCGAGCTCACGCGCGACTGACCGCGCCGTTTAGCCGAGCCCGGTCCGCGGAAAGATTATCGCACCACGATGTATTACGCGATCCGCGTCGGCCGGGCGCGCGACGGGCGGTGAGCGAGCCCGCCGCCGCGCTTCTCGTCGGTCTCGCAGTGGCGGGCGCGGTGCTCCTGCTGCTTCTCTGCGTGGCCCTCCTCGTCGCGCTCGCCCAGCTCGGACGCGTGCTGGTCCGGCCGCGGGTGCGGAGCGTCCCGGCCGCACCGGCCCGCCCGGTCGCGCCCGCTGCCCGCCGCCGGCGCACGCCGCCCCGCCGGGCGACGCCGAGCGGACGCGAGGCGCTCGCCGTGTGGCGGTATCGCCAGCTGCTGCAGCTCGAGGTCGATCCGCTCACCGCGGCGCAGGCGGCGCTCGCCGGCATCGACGCCGCGTCGGTCCGGTCGCTGATCGAGCTGGGGTGCCCCGTCGAGCTCGCGCTCGCGATCGTGGCGCCCGACGAACGCGCGGTGCCCGCCGGCGCCACGCGGTCGTCCCGCTAGCGTTCCGCGCGGGACTCGACGGGCGAATGAGGCTGTTCATCCACGAGCTGCGTACCGAGCAGCTGCTCTTCTGGCGCAACCGCGAGGCGGCGTTCTTCACGTTCTTCCTGCCGGTCGTCTTCTTCCTCATCTTCGGCTCGATCTACGGCAACGACTACATCAAGAAGGAGCACGTCCGCGCGGCGCCGTTCCTCGAGGCGGGGATGATCGGATACGGCGTCGCGTCGACCGCGTTCGCGGGGCTCGCGATCACGATGGTGGTGCGGCGCGAGAGTGGCGTGCTCAAGCGCATCCGCGCGACGCCGCTCCCGCCGGCGACGTACCTCGTCGCGGTGCTCGGCTCGACGTTCCTCGTCTTCCTCGTCGAGGCGATCGTGATCGTCGTGGCCGGGCGGCTGCTCTTCCACGTCGCCGTGCCGACCCGCATCGGCTCGCTGCTCGTCGCGCTGGTGATCGGCGCGGGCGCGTTCGCGGCGATGGGGCTGGGGCTCACTGGCGCCGTCCGCTCGGCCGAGGGATCGTCGGCCGTCGTGAACATCGTCTACCTGCCGATGGCGATCATCTCGGGCACGTTCTTCACGCCGAAGGACTATCCCGGCTTCCTGAAGGCGATCGCGAACGTCCTGCCGCTCACGCACTACACGCAGCTCACACGCGACGTGATGGTTCGCCACCACCACGTCTGGTCGGAGGGAGAGGCGCTCGCCGTCGTGCTGCTGTGGGGTGCGGCGGGGCTGGTTGCGGCGGTGCGCACGTTCCGTTGGCAGCCGCGGGAGGCCTGACCGGGAGCAACCCGAACGGGCGGTTCCCCGTTGCACCTTGGATGGACGATCTCCCCCTCGCCTTCGCCGTGCAGCGGCAGGACACGCCCGCGCTCGAGGTGGTGGTGAACTTCGGCGTGCTCGCGGGCCGAAACGCGACTCCCGCCGAGATCGACCGCCTGGCGGAGTGGCTCCTGGACGAGCTCGACTCGGTGTCGATCGTGTCGGAGGACCGGCACGAGATCGGGCAGCACGGCGAGGCCGCGGTGCAGCAGGTTCGGATCGAGGTGCCGGCCGAGCGCGTGCCGCGAGACGTCGCCGACCGCCGTGCGCTCGAGGAGCGGCTGACCGAGCGGGCCTCGCACTGGGCGCGCCTCTGCGCGTCCGACCGGCACGTGGACGTTCCCGCCGAGCCCTGAGCAGACCTGCCCTCGAAACTGTTTGGTGGACGTGTCCACCAAACAGTTTTCGGGTCAGAGCGCCCGTTCGACCGCGTCGAGCGTGCGGTCGGCCTGGTGGCGCGCGACCGTCTCGAGGCCGTGACCGCCGAACCGTCGCAGCAGGCCGCCGAGCCCCACGGTCGCGCGCCAGCGCATCACGGTTCCACCCTCGCCGTCGGCGGCGAGGTCGAAGGTGGAGGCGACGTCGGCCCCGCCTCCGTGCGCGCGCAGCCCGGCGTGCGAAGGGGGCCGCCGCTCGGTCACCTCGAAGCGGATCGTCAGCGAGGGCGCGAACGGCAGCGGCGGCTTCACCTTCGCCTCCCAATGGTCGGCGTCCAGGACGCGATGGCCGCGGACGGCGGGCACCGCGGCGGCGATCACCGACGGGTCGGTGAGCAGCGCGAACACGCGCTCCGGCGGCGCGGCGAAGCGCCGCACTCCCTCGACGTGGGTCATCGCGGCAGGGTAGAGGCAGAGCTCAGCGCGTGAGGGTGACCTTGGAGAGCCCGCCCGGCCGGTCGAGGTTCGCGCCGAGAAGCGACGCGATCCGCAGCGCGAGCAGCTGGCCCGGCACGACCGCGACGAGCGGGCTCAGCCACTCCGGGACGTCAGGCACGAGCGCGAGCGGCAGCTCGGCGCGCGCGAGCAACGCGTCGTCGTCCGAGACCACAACGAGACGCGCACCGCGCGCCGCCACCGCGTCGATCGCGTCGCGCATGCTCGCGTGGGCCGGCCCGTTCGGCGCGACCGCGACCACCGGCCAGCCCGGCGCGACGGCGGCGACGGGGCCGTGCATCAGGTCGGCGGCCGAGTACGCCTCGAAGAGGAGTCCCGAAAGCTCGCGTACCTTCAGCGCGACCTCGTAGGCCGTGCCGAAGCAGACGCCGCGCGCGATGACCGTGCCGCCCGCGATCGGCTCGAGCGAGTCGAGCGCCTCGACGTCGGCGAACGACCGCTCGAGCTGGCCGGCGACGGCGGCCGGCATCCGCGCGAGCTCGGTCATCGCCTCGTCGTCGCGCGTCGACGTGGCGAAGAGAAGCGCGAGCGCGCCCAGTGAGTTGAGATACGTCTTCGTCGCGGCCACGGAGCGTTCGTCGCCCGCCTCGAGCGCGAGCACCGCTTCGGCCGCGCGCCCGAGCGGCGAGGCCGGCTCGTTCGTGATCGCGATCGTCGGCCGTCCCTGACGACGGGCCTCGTCGACGACCGACTTCACGTCCGGCGACTCGCCCGACTGCGAGATGCCGATCACGAGCGCTCCCGCGAGTCGCGGCGGCTGCTCGTAGAGCGTGTACAGCGAGGGCGTCGCGAACGCGACGGGAACGCGGTGCGCGCGCCCGAGCAGGTACTGCGCGTACCGCGCCGCGTTCGACGAGCTGCCGCGAGACGCGATCAGGACGTAGTCCACGTCGCCGCCGCGGAGCAGCTCGCCAACGTCGCGCGCGGCGTCGGCCTGGCGCTCGAGCAGCTGCGCCAGCGCGGCCGGCTGCTCGCGCAGCTCCGTCTCGAGGAAGCTCGTCACAGCCCGAGCCGCTCCCGCGCGGCCTCCAGCGAGACGCGGCTCCTCCCCCACGTCGCGACGTAGCCGCGGCTGCGCGACGGGCGCCACTCGGGCAGGCCGACCTCGACGACCACCGCGCCCGGGCAATCGGCGGCGGCGCGCATCCAGGCGTGGCGGTGCGCGTCGCGGACGACGTAGACCTCGGCGTCCGGGACCGGCTCCCCCTCGCGGACGAGGACGGCGCCGTCGAAGCGGTGGAGGTGCTCGCCCGCCGCGATGTTCGCGGGCGGGACGAGCTCGACGACACGCGCGCCGCGGGCCACGCTCACGTCGCCGAGCGCGAGCAGTGCCCGCCGGGCGGCGCCGAGGCCCGCGCCGCGGTCGGCCGGCTCGCCTCGCCCGGCCGTCCACGCCGCCAGCCCCGCGACGCGCTCGGCGGCCTCGCCGAGCCGCGCCTCGTCCAGCCAGCCGGTCCGGAGCGCGGCGGCGATCGCGGCGTCGATCGACGCGAGCTCGTCCGGGCCGACCGCGGGCCCGAGGCAGAGCGCGTCCGCGCCCGCCGCGAGCGCGTCGACTGCGGCCTCCTCCACGCCGCCGGCGCCGCCGCTGATGCCCTTCATGTCGAGCGCGTCGGTGACGACCACGCCGTCGAAGCCGAGCTCGTCGCGCAGCAGCCGGATCGCGCGCGCGTTGACCGTGGCCGGCTCGTCGCCGAGCGCGGGCACGCGAACGTGCGCCGTCATGATCGACCGCACGCCTGCCGCCACCGCCGCGCGGAACGGCGCCAGCCCCGTCTCGAGCTCGCCGGTGACGACGGGCAGCTCGCGGTGAGAGTCCTGCTCGGTTGCGCCGTGGCCGGGAAAGTGCTTGGCGCAGGCGGCGACGCCGGCGTCCTGCAGCCCGGTGACGAACGCCGCGGTGTGGCGCGCAACGAGCGCGGGATCGTCGCCGAACGCGCGCACGCCGATCACGGGGTTGCCGGGGACGTTGACGTCGGCGACCGGAGCGAGGTTCCAGTCGACGCCGGCGGCCGCCAGATCGGCGCCGATCGCGCGCGCGACCGTCGCCGTCAGCTCCACGTCGTCGACCGCGCCGAGCGCGGCGTTTCCCGGGTACGAGCTCCCGGCCGACGCCTCGAGCCTCGTCACGTCGCCGCCCTCCTCGTCGATCGCGAGCAGCGCGTCCGCCTTCTCCGCGCGCAGCGACGCGGTCAGCGCCGCGAGCTGCTCGCGCCCCGCGACGTTGTCCGCGAAGAGCGTCAGCCCGCCGCCGCCCTCGGCGAGGAAGCGGCGCGCCCACTCGGGCGGCTCCGGCCCGGCGAAGCTCGGGAACAGGAGCGCGGCGGCGATCACGCCTTCACGGCGCCGGCGGTGAGGCCGAAGGTGATCCGCCGCTGCACGAGCAGGAAGAAGACGACGACCGGGATCGCGGTCAGCGACGACGCGGCCATGAGCGCGCCCCAGTCCGTCTCGCGGCCGGTGCCGAGGAAGTACGACAGCCACACCGTCACCGTCTGCTTCGCCTGGTCGTTCAGCAGCACGCGCGCGAACACGTACTCGTTCCAGCTCGTGATGAAGGCGAACACCGACGTCGCGACGAGGCCCGGCGCCATCAGGGGCAGCAGGATGCGCACGAACGCGCCGAGACGGGTCGAGCCGTCGACCATCGCCGCCTCCTCGAGGTCCTTCGGGATGCCGACGATGAACCCGCGCAGCGTCCACACCGAGAACGGCAGCGCGAACGTCATGTACGTGATGATCACGCCGGTCAGCGCGTTCGCGAGGTGGTAGCGGACGAGTACGACGTAGAGCGGGATCACGAGCCCGACCGCGGGCAGCATCTGCACGCCGATCATCAGGACGATGAACAGCTTGCGGCCGGTGAACCGGTACTTCGCGAGGGCGATCGCTGCGAAGAAGGAGATCACGATCGCGAAGCCGACGGTGACGCCGACGATGATCAGGCTGTTCTCCACGTCGGTCCAGAAGTAGGGGCGGTGGATCGCGTCGCGGAAGTGGCGAAGCGTCGGGTGCGTCGGAATCCACGTGGGCGTGAAGCTGTTCACGTCGTCCGCCGGCTTGAACGCGGTCGAGACCATCCAGAAGACCGGGAACACCATCACGCCGAAGAGCACGAGCCCGACGACGTTCCAGCCGGCACGCGCCGCGCGGCCGCGCCTCATTCGACGTCTCCGATCCGCACCATGCGACGCACGTAGAAGACGCTCATGGCGGCGACGACGACCAGCATCAGGATCGAGATCGCGGCGCCGCGGCCGAAGTCGGAGTTCACGTACCCCTCCTCGAAGAGGTAGATGCCCATCAGGTAGTTGCTCGGGTAGATGTGGCCCTGGCCGATCAGCAGGAACGGCTGCGTGAACACGCCGAAGTCCCAGATGATCGAGAGGCTGGTGAGGATCAGCAGCACCGGCCGCAGGATCGGCAGCGTCACGTCGAGGAAGATGCGCCAGGCGCGCGCGCCGTCCACCTCGGCCGCCTCGACGAGGTCGCGTGGCACCTGGGCGAGCGCCGCGTAGAGCGTGATCGCGACGAACGGCAGCGCGCCCCAGACGATCAGCGTCGTCACGAGGGCGAGCTCGGAGAACGTCGTCGTGTACCAGTCGTGCTGGAAGTAGTTGCCGACGTGCAGCTCCGTCAGCACGTAGTTGACGACCCCGTTCTGCGAGTTCGTCATCCACTGCCACACCTGCACGGCCACGACCTGCGGCATCGACCAGACGAGCACGAGGCCGGCGGTCAGCAGGATGCGCACCCAGCCCGAGACGCGTACGAGCAGCAGCGCCAGCAGCGTCCCGATCCCCATCGTCAGGCCGACGTTCGCGATCGTGAAGATCACCGTGCGCAGCAGCGTGTGCCAGAAGACGGGGTCGTGCAGGACGGAGCCGTAGTTCGCGAGGCCGACGTCCTGCCCCGAGTGGCGGATCAGCTCGAACAGCCCGTAGTGCTGGAACGAGAGCCGGACGAGCTTGTAGACCGGGTAGCCGAGCACCGCCGCGAGCGCGGCGACGACCGGCAGCACCAGCCCGTACGGAACGGCGCCGCCGGCCGCGCGGCGCCAGGTGAGGCGCCGCCGGGACAACCTGGTGGCGGCTGTCCCGGCGGCGATTCCCACGGCGTCCGTCAGCCGGCCCGCGCTACGGCTGGTTGAGGACGGAGGTGATGTTGTCGCTGGCCGACTTCGCGGCCTGCTTGACGCTCAGGTTCCCGGTGAGGATCTGCCCGAGCATGTTCTTCAGGATGTTGCCGTTCTCGACGTCGACCCAGTGCTTCGCGGTCGGCACGAACCAGCTCCGCGACGCGGCCCGCTCGTTCACGGAGTTGCCGAGCAGGTTGGTGGCGTTCGGGATGTTGCCCTTCGCCCGCAGGCCCTGCTCCGACTGGGTCGAGGTGAAGTCCTTGATCCAGTCGGCGGCGAGCGCCTTGTTCGGGCTGGTCGCCGGGACGGCGAGGTCGGAGCCGCCGAGGAAGCCGGGCATCGGCTTTCCGGCGACGTGGCCGGGAAGCACGAACTGCGCGGTGGTGGCCTTGTACTTCGCGCCGACGCAGCACGTGTACCAGCTCGGCCCGACGATGACGCCGGCCTTGCCCTGCGCGTACACGTCGTACGGATTCGGGTTCGTCGAGTCGTTCGTCTTGCCGGCCTTGTCGGTGGCGAGGAAGAAGTTCTTGTACGCCGTCAGCCCGGCGATCGCCTGCGGCGAGTCGAGCGACCCGACCCACTTGCCCTTGTACGTGTGGGCGATCTCCCCGCCGTAGTCGTAGACGAACGCCATCGCGACGTACCAGTCCTCGCCGCCGAAGTAGATCGGCGAGAAGCCCTTGCCGCCGCCCAGCGGCGCCAGCTTCTTCGCGTCGGCGGTCAGCTGGTTGAGCGTCGCCGGCAGCTTCTTGATCCCCGCCTTCTTGAAGAGGTCGGTGCGATACGTGGCGACGCGCGAGCCCGCGTAGTACGGAACGCCGTACGTCTTGCCGCCGTACTGGCCGGACTTCGCGAGGCCCTTGAGCCAGTTCGCGCTGTTGTCGAACTGCGTCTTGTCGAGCGGCGCGAACGCGCCCGCCGCCATGTACTGCGTCATCTCCGTGTTGCCCATCTCGATCACGTCGGGCACGGTGTTCGCCGCGAGCGTCGCGTTGAACTTCTGCAGGTGGTCGCTCCAGTTCTGGTACTGGACGTTGACGGTCCACCCCGGATGGTCGTGCTGGAACTGCTGGTTCGCGGCGGCGACGAGGTTCGGCCAGCCGGTCTGCGCGTCGACCTGCAGCCAGACCGTCAGGGAGCTGGCCGCCGCCTTCTTCGTCGCGCCCGAGGTCGCCGCGGTCAGCGCGGCCGCGAGGACGACCGCGAGACCGAGCGCGACGATGGTGCGTCTCTTCATCTGCATGCCTCCAGCGTCAGGCGGGCCAGTCGCTCGCCCCGCGTCGTGGCAGGTGCGCGGAGGGTTCGGCGCCGCTCGTTTGGTACAGACCACTCGCCACTGATTCGCGATCCTCGCACACAGGCTCGGAAGTTGTCAATACCAATCGTCCGAGCCCTCTCAGCGGCCCACGGCGGCCGCGGTCAGCCCGAGCGGCTGCGCGGGCACGCCGCCGGCGCCGAGCTCGGAGACGAGCCGGTACCGGTCGCCGCGGTAGGTCGAGCTGGTGAACTCGACGATCTGCTCTGACGCGGTGCGCGTGACGCGCTCGAACAGCAGGGCCGGCGAGTGGAGCGGCACGCCGAGCGCCGCCGACTCCTCCTCGTTGGTCACGGTCGGCTCGACCGTCTGCGTCCCGCCGACGATCTCGACCTCGTAGCGGCTCGCGAGCAGGTCGTAGAAGGAGTTGCGCTCGAGGTCTGCCGCAGTCAGGCCGGGCACGAGCGACTGCGGGACGTGCAGCAGCTCGATCGCCATCGGGTCGCCGTCGGCGAGCCGCAGGCGCTTGACGGCGACGACTGGCTCGGACGGCGAGACGTGGAGGATCCGGCCCAGGCGGGCGCCGGCCGAGACCACGCGCAGGTCGAGCGTGCGGCTGCCCGGGGTCATGCCGCGCTCGCGCATGTCGTCGCTGAAGGAGCTGATCGTGAGGCCCTTGGCCACCTTCGGCTTGTTCACGAACGTGCCGGCGCCGCGCCGGCGGACGAGGTAGCCCTCGCGGACGAGGTCGTCGAGGGCGGCCCGCACGGTCAGCCGCGAGACGCGCAGGTCGGCGCTCAGCTGCCGCTCGGAGGGGATCGCGTCGCCCGGCTCGAGCGACTCGATCAGCTCGAGCACGCGGTCGCGCGTGTCGCGCTGCTTCGTCACGAGGCCGCGGCCAGCTCGCGCGTCCCGGCCGACGTGAGGCGGTCGCCCGTCGCCGGGTCGAAGAAGTGGAAGCGGGCGGGGTCGACGGCGAGCTCGAGCGGCGCGCCGACGCGGGCCGCCGTGCGCGCGTCGACGCGCGCCGTGAAGAGCGCGCGATCGGCCGCCAGCAGGCTCTCGTCCGCGGCTTCCAGCACCTCCGCCGTCATCGGCGCCGCGTCGACCTGGAAGAAGACGTGAGCGTCGGAGCCGAGGTCCTCGAGCACCTCGACCTCCACCCGGAGGGACGGCAGCGCCGGGGCGAAGGCGGCGTCCTCGAAGCTCTCGGGGCGGATGCCGAGGACGACGCGGCCCTCGGGCGGGCGCCGCTCGGCCGGTAGCGGGACCCGGAACTGGCCGAAGGAGACGCCGGAGCCGTCGACCGTCGCCTCGACGAGGTTCATCGCCGGCGAGCCGATGAACGAGGCGATGAACAGGTTGCGCGGGCGCGCGTACAGCTCCTGCGGGCTCGCGGCCTGCAGGATCCGGCCGTCGCGCATCACGGCGACGCGCTGCCCGAGGGTCATCGCCTCGGTCTGGTCGTGCGTCACGTAGACGGTCGTGGCGGCGAGGCGCCGGTGGAGCTGCGCCAGCGAGGCGCGCATGCCGACCCGCAGCTTCGCGTCGAGGTTCGACAGCGGCTCGTCGAGCAGGAACGCCTGCGGCCGCCGGACGATCGCGCGGCCCATCGCGACCCGCTGCCGCTGCCCGCCGGAGAGCTGCGCGGGCCGCCGTTCGAGCAGCTCGTCGAGCCCGAGCAGCTCGGCGACCTCGGCGACGCGCTCGCCGATCTCCGGCTTCGGCGTCCGGCGTGCCTTCAACCCGTAGCCGAGGTTCTGCCGCACCGTCATGTGCGGGTAGAGCGCGTACGACTGGAAGACCATGGCGACGTCCCGGCTGCGCGGGGGAAGGTCGGTGACGTCGCGATCGCCGATCGCGATCAGCCCCTCGGTGGCCTCCTCGAGCCCGGCGATCAGTCGCAGGAGGGTCGACTTGCCGCACCCGGAAGGGCCCACGAGGACGAGGAACTCGCCGTCGGCGACGTGGAGGGAGACGTCGTCGACGGCGGCGACGTCGCCGAACCTCTTGGACACGCCCTCGAGCCGGATCTCCGCCATGGTCCGCCGCAGATGGTATAGACCACACGCGCGGGAAACAAGCAGCGGTTGCGGGTAGTGGTATTGACCGGTGCCGGGAAACGGCCGTACACTGCCGGACGATGAAGCTCGGCGTGGCAGCGGCGATCGTCGAGGGACAGCTCGTCCCCGGCGACGTCGAGGTGTCGGACGGCCGGATCGCGGGCGTCGGGCTCGCGGCGCCCGCCGGCGCCGGCATCGCCGTGCCGGGCTTCGTCGACCTCCAGGTGAACGGCTTCGGCGGCGTCGACTTCCTCGACGCGGACGCCGACGGCTACCGGCGCGCGGGGGCGGCGCTGCTCGAGACCGGCGTGACCGCGTACCTGCCGACGCTGATCACGAGCCCGGAGGAGCAGCTGCTCGCGGCGATGCGCGAGATCCCGGCGGACGGGCGGCGGCCGCGCGTGCTCGGCGTGCACCTCGAGGGGCCGTTCCTCTCGCCGGCGCGGCTCGGCACGCACATGGCCGCGTCGCGGCGCGATCCGGACCCGGCGCTGCTCGAGCGGCTGCTCGACGGCGGTCCGGTGCGGATGATGACGCTCGCGCCCGAGCTGCCCGGCGCCGACGTGCTGATCGACGAGCTGGCGGCGCGCGGCGTGGTCGTGTCGCTCGGCCACAGCGACGCGACGGCCGCCGAGGCGAACGCGGCGTTCGACCGCGGCGTCCGCTCGGTGACGCACCTCTTCAACGCGATGCGGCCGTTCCGACACCGCGACCCCGGGCTCGTCGGCGCCGCGCTCGCGCGCGACGACGTGATCGTGACGGTGATCGTCGACGGCATCCACCTGGCGGACGAGACGGCGCAGGTGGTGTGGCGGGCGGCGGGCGGTCGCGTCGCGCTCGTCACCGACGCGGTGACGGCCGCCGGCCTCAGCGAGGGGTCGTTCAGCTTCGGCGACCTCGACATCAGCGTGCACGAGGGCGCAGTCCGGGGGCCGGACGGCGTGCTCGCCGGCAGCGTGCTGACGATGCTCGAGGCGGTGCGCAACCTGCACAGGCTCGGGGTGCCGCTCGTCGACGCGGTGGCGGCTGCGACGGCCGTGCCGGCGTCGGTACTCGGGCTGGAGCACGTGGGCCGCCTCGCCTGCGGCGGCCCGGCGGACGTCGTCGTGCTCTCGGACCGGGTCGAGATCGAGCGCGTGCTCGTCGGCGGCGAGGTGCTCGTCGCCGCGTAGCGGGGATTAACTCGGCTGCGGCACGATCCGGATGTAGGGCTTCGGCTCCTTCCACTCGCCGAACAGCTCCTTCGCCTCGTCGTTCGAGACGGAGCCGGAGATGATCACGTCCTCACCCTGCTTCCAGTTGACCGGCGTCGACACCTTGTGCTTCGCGGTGAGCTGCAGCGAGTCGATCACGCGCAGCACCTCGTCGAAGTTGCGGCCGGTCGACATCGGGTAGACGAGGATCAGCTTGATCGCCTTGTCCGGCCCGATCACGAAGACGTTGCGCACGGTCTGGTTGTCGGCGGGCGTCCGCGCCTTCGCGTCGCCGCTCGTGGCCGCCGGCAGCATCCCGTAGAGCTTCGAGACGGTGAAGTCGGGATCGGCGACGATCGGGTAGTTGGGCGCCGTCCCCTGCGTCTCCTCGATGTCCTTCGCCCACGCGCTGTGGTCGGAGGCCGCGTCGACCGAGAGGCCGATGATCTTGACGCCGCGCCGGTCGAACTCCGGCTTGATCCGCGCCATGTAGCCGAGCTCCGTCGTGCAGACGGGCGTGAAGTCCTTCGGGTGGGAGAAGAGCACTCCCCAGGAGTCGCCGAGCCAGTCGTGGAAGCGGATGCGCCCTTCGGTCGTCTCCGCCTCGAAGTCCGGTGCCGTGTCTCCGATCTGCAGCGCCATCGAGTCCTCCTTATCCGTGCTATGCGGATAGCTTGCCTGTGCCCTCACTCGCGAGTCAACGACGAGGCGGTTTCGCGCATGCCCGGCGGCCCCGGACGAGCCACTCCATGGCGGTCGACGGCGCGGTCCGCGTAACCCGGCGCGGGCCGGGTGGGTTCCCCCGATATGAGGCACGAAGAGCCGGCGTTCACGGATCTTCGGGCGTGGGCGCGCGAGACGCGCTCCCGCGCGGCGGCGCTCTCGACTGACGCCGTCGCGCGGAGGCGGCAGGCGGAGGAGCTCTGCGAGCGGCTCGCCGAGAGCCTGATCCGGTTCGACGGCCGCCCGTTCGGCGCGCGCGGCGAGGGATTCCTGCTCCGCCTCGGGCGGCTGCGGCCGCTCGTCCGACTCGCGCGGCACGACGTCCGGCGCTGGCTCGAGGAGGCCCGCCTGCCGGCCGAGCTCGTCGACGACGTCACGCTCGCCTGCTCGGAGGCGTGCGCCAACGCCGTCGAGCATCCGCGCGAGCCGACGCGGCAGCTGGTCGAGATCGAGGGTCGTCGCAGCGCTGACGAGATCGAGCTGCGCGTCCGCGACTTCGGGTGCTGGAGCGAGCGGGCGCCGTCCGACCTGCGCGGCCGCGGCCTCGGCATGATCCGGCAGCTCGTCGACTCGCTCGAGGTGCTGCGGCGCGGCGACGGCACCGTCGTCGTGATGCGCCGGTCGCTCGACGCTCGGTAGCGGCGAGGGCAGGACGAGCGGCGGGTACCCTCAGACCCGGCGTTTCCGGCCCCCGTAGCTCAGTGGATAGAGCAGCGGTTTCCTAAACCGCGTGCGCAAGTTCGATTCTTGCCGGGGGCACTCTCGATTGCCCTCGCCTCGGGCGGCTTGCAGGCTAGCCCCCAGGCGGTTCGCCTGCTAGCACCGTAGGCGCCTCTCCACGCGCCTCCTACGGTCGACGCCGGTGGGATCGCACGGGTCGATCCCTCGACGGAGATCGGAGGCAGAGATGAAACGACTCCTCATTCTCGTCCCTCTGGCCGTTGCGGCCATCTGGGCGTCCGTCGCGCTCGGAACGCCCGGGGGTGGGACGCAGTCGACGATCATGTCGATCGGCACGTTGAAGGGTGATGTCGCCTTCGACACGGGCCTGCCGGTGACGGGGAAGGGCCTGACGTGGGGCGCCAAGCACTACACCGCCGACCAGCTGCCGGAGTTCCTGCAGGCGCGCCGGGCGGAAGGCGTGACGAGCCTCGGCGAGTGGCTCGACGTGCACCCGGCGGTTGCCGCCGCGTTCGGGCTGGTGCCGATCAGCGTGCTCCAGTCGCCCGAGATCGTCACGCAGACGGTGAAGTTCGCACCCGGTGCGTACTCGGGCTGGCATACCCATCCCGGATTCCTCGTCTCGACGGAGCTGTCCGGAACGCTCACCAAGTACGGCACCGACTGCTCCTCGCAGACGTACGGCCCGGGGCAATCGTGGACCGAGACGGGGGCGAACACGTTCATCGTCAAGAACGAGTCGGGCGCCCCGGCAAGCGACATCGTCACGTTCATCGTCCCCGGCGGCACTCCGACCACCGGGCTGCGGATCGACAAGGCGCAGCCCTCGACCTGCAGCAAGTGACACGGCGCGGTCGCGACGGCGTTCGGCGAGCACTTTTGCTCGCCGCCGTCGCCGCGATCGCGGCGCTGTCGGCTGCTTCTTCCCGCGCCGACGGTGACCCGGCGAGCGACGTGCTGCTCGAGCAGAACGTCTTCGTCCCGTACGCCGCACCGTCGCGATCAGCCGAGGCCGCTTTGCAACAGGCCGTCGACCGCGTGTACGCACACGGGAACCGCATCAAGGTCGCCGTGATCTACGACCAGACGGATCTCGGCGCGATCCCGTCCATCTTCGGCCACCCGAGCGACTACGCACGCTTCCTGGGAATCGAGCTCGGGCTCTGGTACGTCGGCCCGTTGCTCGTCGTGATGCCCGCCGGCTTCGGCATCTACGACGGCGGACGCACGACCACGGCCGAGGAAGCAGTCCTGCGTTCGCTGCACGTCGACGCCTCGAGCCCCGACGGCCTCA
The DNA here is from genome assembly GCA_035652835.1 of Gaiellaceae bacterium. Taxonomy (GTDB): domain Bacteria; phylum Actinomycetota; class Thermoleophilia; order Gaiellales; family Gaiellaceae; genus PALSA-600. Next base: position 99,315 of record DASRDA010000039.1, on the reverse strand, counting down.
CGGAGAGCGCGGCAACCGCCGTTCAACACCTTGCAGCGGCGTCGGTGCTCGATTCGCCGGACATCAGAGCACCGCTCGTCACGGCCTATCCCGCGTCGGCGCGGAGGGGTAAGCCCGCGACTCTGCGGTTCGACGTCTTCGACGACAGCGGCCGAAGCAGCGCGGTCGTGCGCGTGTGGGAGGGCGATGCACTCGTCGCGGTGCTCGCCTCGCAGATGCAGTTCCAGATAGGGACGCGCCACGCGGACGTGACGTGGCCGGTGCCGAAGCGGCTGCGCAGCCGTCGCCTGCGCTTCTGCGTCGTCGCCTCCGACCCGTCGGGCAATCGGAGTACGCCGGCCTGCGCACCGTTTCTTCGCGTCACATAACGCGCCTCGTTCGCCCCTCGTCGATGCGCTCAGTGGAAGTCGAGCTGGTGCGGCAGGTTCTGATCCCGCCAGCCGTCGGTCTGACGCGCCGTCCCGAGGGCGAGCAGAACGCCGACCGCGACGGTCGCCGCCACGAGCGAGTAGCGAAGCGTGCGCCCCGGCGTTCGCTCGTGCCATTCCTTCGCCGCGACGCTCGGGAGGCGGGTGAGGTACGCGAGCACGTGAACGCCGAATGCGCCGATCCAGACGAGGAAGGCGACCTTGTGCAGGCCGACCAGGAGCCCGCGGCGCCGGTCGAGCCAGAGGAGCGCCACGCCGGTGCCGAACACGACGAGCGTGCTGACGACCAGCACCGGCGCGACCAGCATGCGCAGGAACAAACGCGGCGGGCCCTTGACGACGTACGCCTCGCGGTGGCGGTAGTAGCTGAAGAAGCGGTAGCCGGTGCTCGACAGCTTCAACGCGACGGGCGGAATGAGCAGCACGCCGATGAACTCGTGCGGGCTCAGGAGCTGCCCGATCCGGAGGATCGTCACGCCTTCCGCGGCCAGCAGCACGAGGAGCGTCAGCCCGACGGTCACCGTGAGCCGTTCGTTTCCGTCGACACCGCCGCGAAGAAGGTGCCGCCGCGTCCACTCGAGCGTGCGTTTCGAGGCGCGGCGCACCATCACCGGCGGCAGTAGAGCAGATGCGACCGTCGTCGACCGTGTCGCCGCTAGCGTTCGCGGCGGTGTTGTCGGAGCAGCCGCGTTCCGGGCGGGTCGGCCGGGGAATGGCCGCGCTCGCGGCCCGGCTCGGCGAGCGCTGAGCATGCGGCTCGAGGACGTCAGCAACCTCGCCGCGCAGCTCGCCGGAGTCACCGAGCGGCGTCGGAACGGCCTCCTCGACTGGCGCTACCGCGGCCGCCTGGTCGCGCGGCAGCTCGACGGCACGCACGTCGTGATCCGGATGCAGTTCGACGTCCGCGACCTCATGCTGCAGTCGTTCCCGGAGACCTTCTCGGCGTCGGGGCGGTTCGCGAAGCACATGATGGTCGTCGCCGACCTCGAGCACGGCAACGCGGACGCGATCGAGGACGCGGTCATCGGCGCCTGGGAGCTGCAGTCGGGCGCGTGACGGGAGGAGGAGCGAGCCCGCCCCTCCTCCCGGGCGCGCGACTACGGCGTGAAGCTGTAGACGGAGCCGGTCAGGTCGCCGGCGTAGAGCTTGCCGCCGTGACTTCCGAGCGCGACGACCGGCGCCGCGAACCCCGTCAGCACGGGCCTGCTCGCTCCGCCGGCGAGCGGCATCGACACGACCTCGGGCCCCTTGCCGGTGCCGCCGAAGAGCGCGACGTACAGCTTGCCGCGGAGAGCCGCGAGGCCCATCGGCGACGAGTGCGCCGGGAAGGTCGCGAAGGGCTTGTCGTAGCTCGCACACGTGGCCGGCTTGGCCGGGCACGACGGGAAGCCGAAGTCCGCGCCCTGCTTCACCTCGACGATCCGGTCGACCGGCCGCTTCTTCCCCAGGTTCTCCTGGCCGAGGTCGGCGATGAGCGCCCCGCCGTGGCCCGGGACGAAGACGGGCTGCCAGGGCTGGCGGACGCCGGTCGCGACGACCGCGACGGCGCCCGTCGCCGGGTCGATCGAGACGACGTCGTTCGCGTACCGCGTGGCGCCCTTGCTGTAGTCGTCCTTCTTGCGCTCGCCGAGCGAGATGCCCGCGTAGAGCTTCCCGTCCCTGCCCATCGCGATCCCGTTGAACGCCGTGAACGGCTTCGCCGGCGCCACGACGACACGCGACTTCGTGAAGCGCTTCCCGTTCCAGCCGCTCCACGCGAAGATCTCGCCCACCCTGGTGCCGCCGCTGACGTACAGCGTCCCCTTGCTGTACGCAAGCCCGAAGACGTGCGCCGGCGAGCCCGGCAGCTTCACCGGCTTTCCCGCCCTGAGCACGTAGACGCCCCCGGTGATCTTCGGGTTCTGCTCGTCGCCGAAGCCGGCGACGAAGATCCGCCCCGCCCCGAACGCAAATGTCGTCGGCGTCGGAACGCCGCGCGCGACGACCGTCGCCGGGTGGCCTGCGGCGGTCCTCGGCGGCGGCGGCGGCCCCTTCGGCTTCGCGGCGGACGCCGCAGACGCGGTCGCGACGACGGCAACGAGCGCAGCCGCCGACGCGGCACCTCTGGTCCCCATGATCCCCTCCCCTTTTGAACGACAGCCTGCGCGGCCCATGCTATGCGCCCGTCTCGCCGCGATCCAGTTTCGGGGGGAACCAGCGGATGAACCATTCCTGCCGCGAGGCTGGAAACCTGAGCGCCGTTCTCGTATCGTCGGCCACGAGCCCCGGCGCGGCCGGGGCCTTCGGGAGAGGAGAGGGTGTGCGTCTACGAGTGTTCTTCAGCCTGGTCGCGGCTGGGCTCGCCGCGACCGCGCTGGCGACGGCTTCCGGCGCCGGCGCCCTGAAGGTGGCGAAGGTCGGGTCGCTCGATCTTTCGACGAGGTCGGCGGTCATCGACTACCTGCGGACGATCCACGTCGACCCCACCGGCCTCGTGATCCAGCGCGGCCTCCGCAACTACGCCGGGCCGAGCTGCCCCGGCAGGGGATGGACCTGCACGAGCACGGCGCACGCCGTGGTGCAGGTCGCGAGCGCGGCCGGCAGGAACACCTTCAGCTGCTCGAGCAGGACCTGCGCCGTCGTCCAGGTCGCGAGGGCCGCTGCGGCCGACAACACGGCGAAGTGCATCAAGATCACCGGCCTCACGCAGTCGTGCACGATCAACCAGTCGAGCGCGAGCTCCAACAACATCGCGGTCGTCTACGAGGCGGAGGTCGGCGCCCTCGCGCCGACGCAGACGGCGTCGCAGACGGCGTCGATCACACAGCAGGCGACCGGGCCGGCCAACACGAACACGGCGTGCGTCTCGCAGAACGTCGTCGTCGACGGGTCGACGGCCGCCAGGAGCACGCCGATCAACGTCGTCCTCGAAGCGCATCAGACGCTCACGGTCAAGCAGGATTCGACGAACGGCGGCAACGCCGCCCAGAGTTCGGCGACGCTGCGCGGGGATTGCGACACGGGTCACCCGCTGACGCAGCGCCAGATCCTCAACTCCATCGCCGTCGGGCGCGGTCCGATCACCCAGAGCGAGGACGCGACGAACGCCGGCCCGAACATGGCGATCGACGTCGAGCAGAACCAGAGCGCCGGCTTCCTCGGCTCGGCCCACGGTCGGAACGCGGCCAACTTCAACCAGGCGAGCTCCCTGATCGCGGTCGCGGACACGCCCGCGGGGCCGGTCGTCCAGACGCAGAGCTCCGCCGCCGGCGGCCTGCTCGGCACGGTCAACCAGGACAGCCGCGACGTCTCCACGGCGACGGCGACGCAGACGGAGACGCAGTGCGAGGACGCCCACACCACCGCGTCGATCCGCTGCGACCACGCGACGCAGGATGCGCCCGCCTACTCGCTGACGCAGACCCAGTTCGGGCCGGTGAAGAAGGGGCTCGGGACCGCGACCCAGACCGACAACTCCGCCGACACGTTCACCATCAACCAGAGCTCGACGCAGGACAACGACACCGGCAGCGGCCAGACGAACCTCGTCCAGGGCGACTGCAGCACGTCCGGGAGCTGCACGGTCTCGCAGAACACGAACGTCGACGGCCAGACGCACACGAACACGCAGTCCGGCCAGGAGGTGAGCACCACCACCGCCTGCAGCGGCTCCCAGTGCACGACGCCCGAGATCGTCTTCGACGGGATACCGGGAACCGGCGCGCCGCCGTCGACGCTCGGGCCGTACGAGATGACGCCGTTCGGTGCCGACCCGCAGCCGAGCTGTTCCGGCGAGGGCTCGTTCGTGACGAGCGTCGAGGATCCGGCAGGAACGATCACCTTCGACGAGGCCTTGGAGCACGCCACCATCACCAACCCCGAAACCGCGACGGGCTGCTGGCAAACGTGGAGCAACGGCTATCTCGGGGACGTCTACCGAACCGATACGGCGTCCAATCCGAACCAGGTGACGATCACGCTGCCGCCGGGGACGAACGCCTTCTACCTGTACGGCGAGCCGAACGTATTGAGCCCGGTCAGCATGACGGCCACCTCTCAGGACGGGACGACGTCGGGGCCGGTGACCGTCGACGGCAACGGCGGCGCCCGGTACTTCGGCTTCTACGGGACCGGTGGAGCGACGATCGCGTCGGTCACGGTCACGGCCGATCCGGGTGCGGAGGGATTCGCAATCGGCGAGTTCGGCATCAACACCGGCGAGATCATCGGCTGATCCTCACGCGGTCGAGGGGCCGGCGCGGGCCGGCCCCTCGACCAGCTCCGCCAGCTCGGCGTCCACCGCCTCCCGGCGGATGTCGGCGCCGATGCGGACGAACGTCGTCCGCGCGCGTTCCAGCTCCGTCCGTGCGCCGATGACGTCGCCGAACGCGCGCAGCGACCGGGCGAGGGCCATGCGCGCCTCCGCGAGGTCGAGCGGCATGTCCAGCTCCTCGTAGAGGCGAAGCGCCTCCGCGAACGCCGCCGACGCCGTCGCCGACTCGCCCGCCGCGGTCGCGGCGGTCGCCTCCGCCATCAGCAGCAGCGACCGGGCGTGGAGGTCCTCCTCCGGCACGCTCCGCGCGGCGAACACGACGATCTCGCGGGCGTCGTCGAGCCGGCCCTGGGCGACGAGCGCCTCGACGAGATGCCAGTACGTCTCGAGCACGACCCAGCCGCCGATCTGGAGCGCGACGGGGATCACCTCGCGCAGCCACCGCTCCGCCTCCTCGGCCCGTCCCTGCTCGAGGGCGAAGAGCGCCAGGCCGCGGATGACGTTCTGAACCTGGAAGTACGTGTCGCCCGTCCGCTCGAACCACGTGCGCGCCTGCAGACAGAGTCGCTCGGCCTCGGCCGCGCGACCGCGGTAGAAGGCGACGATGCCGAGCCAGGAGGTGGCCTCCGCCTCGAGCCGGTGGCTGCCGAGCTCCTCCGCGAGCTCGAGGCAGCGGCGCAGCTCCGGCTCGGCGGCGGCGAGGTCGTGGCTCATGAGCAGCGCCGCGACCCGGAGGTGACCCTCGGCGACGAGCGCGTGGTCGTCGAGCTCCTCCGCGGCTGCGGTCGCCGTGACGAGGTTCTCGACCGCGTTCTCGAACTCGCCTCGGTAGTCACCCACGAACGTGTTGAGCACGAACGCCGCTCTCGCCCGCAGGCGAGGGTCGCCGGAGAGGTCCGCGAGCCTCTGCGCCTCGAGGAGCCGCTCGTGCGCCTCGCTCGCCCGTCCCTGCCGCTGGTCGATGTCGCCGAGCAGCAAGAGGGCCTCCGACTCGAGGGCCGTACGTCCGAGCGCGGACGCGTGCTCGACGACGTCGAGCAGCTCGTCGCATGCCTCCTTGAGCTGCCCGAGCATCATCGCCATGTCGGCGCGGTGGAGGCGAAGCTCGGCGTGCAGGTCGGCGTGCCCGTCGTCGAGGACGTCGAGCGCGCGTGTGTAGTAGCGGTGCGCCTCGCGCAGGCTCTCGCGCCGCTCGGCGCGGCGGGCCGCGTCGGCGAGGGCGCCTGCTGCCTCGCGGATCGGCGGGTCGATCGGGCTGCGCGCGACCTCGCGCGAGAGCCGGCACGCCTGCTCGAGGTGCCAGGCCACGATCTCGACGAACTCGTCGGCGCTGCTCGGCAGGCCCTGCACCCATTCGGAGAACCCCACGTGGAGTTGCGCGCGGCGGCCCTTCGGCACCTGGCCGTACGCGACGTCCCGAACGAGGATGTGCTTGAACGCGTACTCGTCGTCGCCGGCGACCGTCGAGGCGTCGCGGTGGGAGACGAAGTCCCGGCGTTGGAGCTCCGAGAGGCCGGGCCGCGGATCCACGGCGGCGGCCCCGTCCCGCTTGCCGAGGTGCGCGACCGCGCCCGCCCAGAAGACGGCGCCGACCACGGAGGCGTGATGGGCCAGCCGCTTGGACGTCGGCTCGAGCCGGTCGAGGCGGGAGCTGATCAGCCCCTGCACGCTCGTCGGGACCGGCAGCTCGGGTGTCTCCCCGCTCTGCCAGCGCTCCGGATCGAGCAGCCCTTCCTCGCGCAGCATCCAGACCGTCTCCTCGAGGAAGAGCGGGTTGCCCCCGGCGTTGGCGACCAGCGCCGCGGCGAAGGGCGTCCGCGCGAAGGCCGGGTCGCCGGTGAGGTCGGCCAGCAGGTGGGCGGCCTGCTCCGGCCCGAGCGTCTCCAGGTCGATCGTCCGGCGGCGTCCCTCCCGGCCGAGAAAGCCGGGCGCGTCGTCCGCGAGCTCCGGCCGCGCGGTGCAGACGAACACGAGGGGTCCTCCCTCCTCGTCGGCGAGCACGTGGGAGACGAGCTCGAGCAGCGTCTGCTCCGCCCAGTGCAGGTCCTCGACGACGATCGCCGTCGGCCTGGAGGCGGCGAGGAGCTGCAGCGCGCGCCGGATGCCCCAGTGCAGCTCGGGCTGCGAGATCTCGCTCGTCGTGTACGTCCCGCGCGGCGTCGTCGGGATGCCGATCAGGTTCGAGATCGCGGAGGCGATCGTGCGCAGCTCGTCGAGGTCCTCGGTCGGGAGCGCCTCGAGGAACGCGTCGAGCCGGGCGGCGATCGTCTCGCGGTCGTCGCTCTGGAGGATGCCGGCGGCGGACTTGAAGATCTCGACGACGGGCCAGTACGTGATCCCCTCGCCGTAGGAGAGGCACCTGCCGCGGTGGACCTCGAATCGCCCTTCGAGACGGCGGATCGTCTCGCGCAGCAAGCGGCTCTTGCCGACGCCGGGCGATCCGAGGACGACCGCCATGCCGACGGAGCGGTCGTCGAGCAACGCGTCGCAGAAGGTCACGAGCTCCTCGAGCTCTGCCTCGCGGCCGACGAGCGGCGTCTCGCCCCGCGGGGAGGCGGCGGTCGCGTCCTGCGTCCCCACGACCCGCCAGACCTCGACCGGCGCCGCCTTCCCCTTGGCCTGCAGCGGCTCCGCGGCCTCGAAGAGGAACGAGCCCTTCGTCGCGAGGAAGGTCGTCCGGCTGACGAGGATGCCGTCGGTCGGCGCCGCCGACTGGATCCTCGCGGCGGTGTTGAGCACGTCGCCGGCGGCCGACCACTCGCCCTCGCTCGGCCGCGCGCCGAGCATCACGAGCGCCTCGCCGGTGTGGACGCCGACCCGGATGTGGAGGTCGAGCCACTCGTCCTCCGCGTTCAGCCGCGCGATCGCCTCCCTGACCGCGAGCCCGGCCCGCACCGCGCGCTCGGGATCGTCCTCGTGCGCCTTCGGCGTGCCGAACAGCGCGAGCACGGCGTCGCCGCTGAACTTCTCGAACGTGCCGCCGTGCCGCTCGAGCTCGCCCCGCACGCGCGCGTGGTAGGGCGCGACGAGCGCCTTCACGTCCTCGGGGTCGAGGTGCTCGGCACGTGCGGTCGAGCCCACGAGGTCGACGAAGACGGCCGTCACGACCTTCCGCTCCTCGCTCGGCGCCGCCTCCGGCGGGGCCGCGGCGATCGCCGTCCCGCACGCGAGGCAGTAGCGCGCGTTCGACGGGTTCTCGGTGCCGCACGCGGTGCAGAACGGCACCGCGCTCAGCGCCCCACCGGCTCGAGGTCGACGCCGAGGCCGAGCAGCAGCCCGTTCGCGTCGACGGCCGGGCTCGTCGTGAGGAAGAGGACGACGCCCGCCCGGGGCGCGCGGATCTCCTCGATCACGTCGCCGTGGAGCGTGAGGAGCCGGCCCAGCACGCCGTCCTCCTCGACCTCGTCGCCCGCCGAGACGGTGGATTCCCACCAGCCGGCAGCGCGGCTGTAGAGCCACTCGTAGCCGCCGACCGCGCGCATGTCCGCCCGGGGCGGCTCGGGCGGGCCGGGCAGCATCTCGAGCGACCGGAGGACGTTCCGGACCCCGTCGACGAGCATCCGGACGGCGTCCTCCTCGAGCCTGCCGCAGCCGCCCGCCTCGGCGATGATCGCCGGAACCCCCGCACGCGCGGCCGCACCGCACGTCATCCCGGCGAGCGCGCCGTCCGGGACCTCGCGGACGACGTACGGCAGCCCGAAGGCGATCGCCATCGCCCGCGAGCGCTCCTCGACGGCCGAGGCCTCGTAGATCGCGAACGGCTCGAGCGCCTCGACGAGGTCGCCGCTGTGGAGGTCGATCAGCGCGTCGGCCGGGGCGATCAGCTCGTCGAAGATCGCGCGTGCGAGGGCGTCGGCGTACGTCCCGTCGTACGTGCCCGGGAAGCAGCGGTTGAGGTTCTTGCCGTCCTCCGGGACGACGAAGGCCGAGCGGCGCCGGAAGGACTGCATGCTCACCACCGGCACCGCCGTGATCGACCCTGCGAGCTCGGTCGTGTCGAGCTCCCTCATGAACCGCGTCACGGCGGCGATCGAGGAGTACTCGCAGCCGTGGACGCCGGCGATCAGCGCGAGGTGCGGGCCGTCCCGCGCCCCGCGCGCGACGAACGCCGGGTGCTCGAGCCCGGCGAGCCGCTCGTCGGGAAAGACGATCGTGCGCCGCTCGACCACGCGCCTATTCTCTGCGCGCCGCGTGCCGTACACCACCCTTTCGGGGGGTGACGGGAGGCGTCGTCCGGCCGACGTTGGAGGAGTGCGGCGGGCAACCCTCCTCCTGGTCGTCCTCGTCGCGTGCGCGGCCGCCTCGGCGGCGGCCGCGCGCCCCCTCGCCGGCTGGACGACGCATCGCGCCTCGACCGCCGGCTTCACGATCGCCGCTCCGGCGACCTGGATCGACGTCACGCGCCTGACGCCGCAGGTCCTCGCCCGCATGAAGAAGAACCCCGCCCTCGCCGGCTACCTCGCCGCGGCCCAGCGCACGCACGCGATAAAGATGATCCTCGCGGACGCGGGGCCGTTGACGATCTCGAACCGGTACGCGACGACCTGCAACGTCGCCCAGGTGCCGACGATCGGCGACCTGAGGCTCGCCCGCGACGCGACGGTCGCCGAGCTGAAGGCGACCGGGCTCGTCCGCGGGCCGATCCGCACGTCGAGCGTCCGACTGCCCGCAGGCCCCGCGATGGAGCTGCGCTACCAGGAGCAGGTGTCCTCCACGAGCCCGACCGTCCTCCTGGAGCAGTTCCTGTTCGTCCGAAACGGAACGGCGACCGCGCTGAGCTACGCGACGCTGCCGAAGCTCGCCTCGTCGCAGCTGCCGGTCTTCCTGCGCAGCGCCCGCAGCTTCCGCTTCACCGCCTGAGCCGCGGCCGCGCGCCCGGGGCGCGAGCCGCCTACGCGAACGCCTCCCACGCCTGCAGGAACGCCTGCTGCTCCGGCGTCAGGCTGTCGATGCGCAGGCCGAGCGCGTCGAGCTTCATCCGTGCGATCTCCTCGTCGATGTCGACCGGCAGCGGATGGACGCCCGGTCTCAGCTCCCCCGCGTGGCGCAGGAGATGCGCCGCCGAGAGCGCCTGCACGGCGAAGGTGAGGTCCATGATCTCGGCCGGGTGGCCCTCCCCCGCGGAGAGGTTGACGACGACCCCCTCGCCGACGACGTGGAGCGACCGCCCGTCCTCGAGCTCGAGCTCCTCGACGTGCTCCCGGACGCGGCGGCGCGCGACCGCCCGCTCACGCAGCGAAGCGAGGTCGAACTCGTCGTCGACGGCCCCCGCGTTCGCGAGCAGCGCGCCGTCGGGAAGCGCGTCGATCGCGTCGGGGGCGAGCGCGCCGCGAACGCCGGTGGCGGTGATCACGAGGTCCGCGGTGCGGCAGGCGTCCACCGCCGGCGCGACGTCGAAGCCGTCGTGGTGCGCCTCGAGCGCGGCGAACGCATCGACCTCGCAGACGGTCACCCGCGCGCCGAGCCCGCGAGCGCGTGCGGCGATCCCCTTCCCGACCCAGCCGTAGCCGAGCAGGACGACGTCCTTGTCGGCGAGCAGCAGGTTCGTCGCGTCGAGGATCGCGTTGACGGCCGACTGTCCGCTGCCGTAGCGGTTGTCGAACAGGTACTTGCAGCGGGCGTCGTTCGCCGCGATGCACGGCACCCGCAGCGTCCCGTCGGCCTCCATCGCCCGGAGCGCGACCACTCCGGACGTCGTCTCCTCGGACGCGCCGACGAGCGAGTCGAGCACCTCCGGATGCGTGGTGTGGGCGAGCCGGATCACGTCCGCGCGGTCGTCGATCACGACCTCGGGGCGGAGCGCGAGCACCTCCTCGAAGTAGCCGAGCTCCTCCTCCGGCGTCGAGCCGCGGCGCGCGAAGACTTCCACGCCGCGGGCGGCGAGCCCGGCGGCGACGTCGTCGTGCACCATCACGCCCGGGAACGCCACCGCCACCTGCGCGCCCGCCTCCGCCAGCACGGCGGCGAGGTAGGCGGTCTTCGGCTCGACCGGCAGGATGACGGCGACGCGGCGGCCGTCGACCGTCCCGTCGGCCCGGAGGCGCTCGCGCACCCGGTTGAGGACGGGCATCCAGCCCGCGACCCAGCGGATCTTGCGCTCGCCCTCCGGGGCGAGGGCGGAATCGGCGATCGCGCTCACGCCGACCACTCCCGGGCCACGCGCAGCTGCGCGTCGGTCGGCTCGTCGAGCTCGATCCCGAGCGTCGCGAGCTTCGTCCGCGCGATCTCGCGGTCGAGCTCGGCCGGAAAGCGGTTCAGCCCGGGCGGCACCCCGCCCGAGGCGAGCAGGTGCACCGAGAGCGCCTGGACGGAGAACGACAGGTCCATGATCTCGACCGGGTTGCCGTCGCCGCCCGCGATGTTGACGAGCGCGCCGCCGACCAGCAGGTGCACACGCCTTCCGGCGACGTCGTGCCGGGTCACGCCGGGCCGCACCTCCTCGCCGTCCGCGAGCGCCGGGACGTCGATCTCCCGGTCGTGATGGCCCGCGTTCGCGAGCACGACCCCGTCCTTGAGCCGCGGGAAGACACTCGCCGGAAGCGAGTCGGCGAGGCCCGTCGCGGTGATCACGAAGTCAGCGTCCTCGACGGCGCTCGCGATCGGTGCCACGCGGAAGCCGTCCATCAGCGCGCGGAGCGCCTGCACGGGATCGACCTCGACGACGGTGACCTTGCCGCCGTAGCCGGCCGCGCGCCGCGCGAGCCCCTGCCCCACCCAGCCGTAGCCGATCACGCAGAAGCGCTTGCCCGCCGCGGCGAGGTTCGTCAGGCGCAGGATCGCCGTGAGCGCCGACTGCCCGGTGCCGTGCGGATTGTCGAACAGGTGCTTGCAGCGCGCGTCGTTGGCGGCGATCGCCGGGAAGGTCAGCCGGCCGTCCGCCTCCATCGCGCGCAGCCGTGCGACGCCCGTCGTCGTCTCCTCGGTCACGCCCCGCAGCCCGTCGGCGAGCTCCGGGCGGTGCTCGAGGATGCGCCGCGTCAGCTCGGCGCCGTCGTCGACGACCAGCTCCGGACCGGTGTCCGCGACGGCGAGCAGGTCGGCGGTGAACTCCTCCGGCGTCGAGTCGTGGCGCGCGTGGACCTCGATCCCCCGGCGGACGAGCGCGGCGCAGACCGCGTCCTGCGTCGAGCGCGGGTTGCTCCCGGCCGCGACGACCTCGGCGCCCGCCTCCGCGAGCAGCGTCGCGAGGTACGCGGTCTTCGCCTCCAGGTGGACGACGACCGCGACGCGGCGGCCGCGCAGGGCGCCGTCGCCGAGCCGGTCGCGCGCGAGCGCCGTCAGCACCGGCGAGTGGCGGGCCGCCCAGGCGATCCGCTGCTCGCCCTCGTCGGCCAGCGACGGGTCGGCGATACGGGAGCGGCCGGCCACGTCCGCGGTTGCCACGAAGGCAGGATAATCGGCGGGCCGAGGTGGGCGATCGGGGCGACGAGCGGGCGCGACGCGCGGGCGACGTGCAACGCATCCGTGCCGACTTCGCGCCGATTCGGAAACGGACACTTTCGCCGCGCCCGGGCGGCGGCTACCAAGGACGAGATCCCACCCCTCGTCCCGAACGGAGCCGCCCATGCATCGCATCCGCCTCGTCGTCCTGCTCCTGCTCGCCAGCGTGCTGCTCGCCGCGCCGGCCGCGCACGGCACGTCCTCGGGCCTGGTCGTCAGCCAGGTCTACGCCTCGGGAGGCAACTCCGGCGCGACCTACGCCAACGACTACGTCGAGCTCCTGAACCGCGGCTCGACGCCCGTCGACCTCACCGGCTGGACGCTGCAGTACGCGTCGGCCTCGTCGACGAGCTGGCAGACGACCGCCCTCGCCGGCACCGTGCAGCCGGGCCGGTACTACCTCGTCGCCCTCGCCTCCGGCGGCACGACGGGCACGTCGCTGCCCGCGGCCGATGCCACCGGTACGTCCAACCTCGCGGCGGCCGGCGGGAAGGTGGCGGTCGTCGCCGACTCGACCGCCCTCGGCTGCGGCGCCTCCGCGGGGAGCTGCTCGACCGCCGCGGGAGTGGTCGACCTGGTCGGCTACGGCTCGGCAACCGACTTCGAAGGCGCCGGCGCGGCGCCGGCGCCGGACGCGACGACTGCCGACGTCCGCGCCGGCACCGGCTGCACCGACACCGACGACAACGCCGCCGACTTCACGAAGGCGACCGCCGACCCGCACAACTCCTCGTCGGCCGCAGCCACGTGCTCCGGCGGCGGGGGTGGCGGTGGAGGTGGTGGCGGCTCGACGGGCGCGTCGCAGACTGCCGCCGTCGACGTCGACGTCCAGCCGGTGCTGTCCATCTCGCTCGAGCACGCGGCACTCAGCTTCGGCAATGCGGTCGCCGGGCAGACGCCGGCGCCGCTCTCCGAGCGCGTCACCGTCGTCAGCAACAGCGCGACGGGCTACGCGCTGACCGTGCACCGCTCGGCCTTCACGCCTGCCGACCTGCCGCTCGCGATCGCGAGCACCGCGCCCGCGGGCGGGCAGCTCGGCAGCGGCCTCGGCGGAGGCGCCCTCGTGCCGATCCCCGTCGCCCCGGCGCCCGACCTCGCAGTCGGGACGACGTCGACGGCCACCTCCGCCGGCGGCGACGTCTGGCCCGCCAGCCTCGGCTTCGCGAGCCCGCTGCCGGTCGTCCCGCCCGGCCACTACACCGCGACCGTCACATTCACGGCGGTCGCCCGGTGACCGTCCGGTGATCGCGACCCTGCTCGGCGCGGCGGCCCTCGCCGCCGCGCCACAGGTCTCGCTCGTCGCCTCCCCAGCCCGGGTCCAGCTCGCTGGAGCCGGGAGGCAGGCCGTGACCGTGACCAACCACGCGCGCACCGCGGTCGTCGTCGACGCCGCACGCGCAGGCTTCGCGCTCGACCTGCGCGGGCGCCCACGCGTCGTCGCGGCTCCGCGAAGCCGCTGGCTCACGATCGCGCCGAGCCGCCTGCGGATCGCAGCCGGCCGCTCGGCGGTCGTCACCGTGATCGCCCGGGTGCCGCGGGGAGTCTCTCCCGGCGACCACGCCGCCTTGCTCCTGCTCAGCACCCGGTCCCAGCCTCGCGCCGGGCTCGCCATCCGGATGCGGCTCGGCGTCGTGGTGGTGCTCCGCGTGCCGGGCCGCGTGGTGCGGCGGCTCGACCCGACGCAGGTCGCCGTCCGCTGCACCCGCGCCGGAAGGACGCTCGTTCTCTTGCTCGCGAATCGCGGCAACGTGGGCGAGACGCTGGCCCGCGGCCGGCTGACGGTCGACGTCCGGCGCGGCCGGCGGCTGGTCGCCCGCTTCCGTCCGCCGCCTCGGGAGCTCCTGCCGCACACGCGCGGCCTCGTCGACCTCCCGTGCCCCCGCAGGCTGCGCGGACGCCTGACCGTCGACGTCCTGCTCCGGCCGACCGCGCCCGGGGGCAGGCTCCTGCGACGATCGTTCCGGGTCCGCCTGTGACGGCGCGTCACCGTTCGGTCGGCGGCGCGCCGCGGCTTCTCGCGCCGAGCGGATACGGATCCCTCGAACGCGGGTCGCCAGACGCGAAAACCGGAACTACGGTGCGCCGGTCGTGCGCCGCGCCCTCGTCACCTTCCTCGTCCTGGCTGCCCTGGGAACGGCGCCACCGGCGCTCGCGTCGTCCGGCGCCAACTGGGCGGCCGCGGAGATCCGCACCGTCACGCAGGCCGGCATCCTCGGCTCGTCCGCCGCCGGCTTCCGGCCGCAGGCGCCGCTGAGCCAGCAGGCGCTGGCCGACGCGATCGCCGCCACCGACACAATCCAGCACCCGCCGGCTCCACCGCCGGCGGCGCCCACGGCACCGCAGGTCGTGTCCACGATCGGGGACGGCTCGACCGTCGGCGGGGTCGTGCCCTGGGAGGTCGACGCGCCCGGCCGCCTCGTCTCCCGCGCCGACTTCGCGGTCGACGGCGTCGGCCTGGCCGTCGTCACGGACCCACCGTTCGCCCTGGACGCAGCCGGTGGCGGGCTCGACACGCGCACCCTCGCGGACGGCCCGCACCGGCTCGTCGTCAAGGTGACGTTCGCCGGCGGCGGCTACGCGCTGGCGGCGGCGACCGTCGTCGTCGACAACGCCTCGGGCGCCGAGCCCGCCGGCTCGCCGCCCGCAGAGGTTCCGCTGCCGGTCACGAAGTGGTCGCTGCCTGCGCCGACGGCTCCGGACACGGCGGAGACGCACGTGACGCTCTACCGCGCCGTCACGCCCACGGCGCCGGTCACGATCAGGCAGCTCGACGCGGCCCTCGTCGGGTACCTCGAGCTGGGGCCCGCGGCCCGCACGATCCAGTCGGCGCTCGCCGCAGCGGGACTGCAGCCCCCGCCGAACACCGGCACGGAGACGATCGCGCGCCTGCTCGGCCTGCGGCTGAATCACCCCGCGAGCGAGGACGACCTCGAGCTCCTGCCCGACCAGCCGGCAACGCGGGCCGAAGCCGCGTGGTCGTTCGCGCAGCTGCTTCACCTCACGCCGGACGAGGTGGCGGGCGTCGCCCAGGCCGCGGCGGCCTTCGCGCTGCCGCAGCTCACGCCGTGGCAGCGCCGCATCCTCACGACGGCTGTCTCCTACGTCGGCTACCCCTACGTCTGGGGCGGGACGAGCCCGACCCGCCAGGTCGAGTTCGGGGTGCCGTCGGTCGGCGGCTTCGACTGCTCGGGGTTCGTCTGGCGGGTCTACAAGCTGACGCCGTACGCCGGCGAGGGCGACCTCGCGTCGGTCCTGCGCGGCCGCACGACGTACCAGATGAGCGGCGAGGTGCCGCGTCGCGACCGGATCGCGATGAAGGACCTGCAGCCGGCCGATGTCATGTTCTTCGGCGCGAACGGCCCGCGCTCGCGGCCGAGCGTCGTCGACCATGCGGCGATCTACCTCGGCAACGGATGGTTCGTCCAGTCCTCCGACGAGGGCGTGACGCTGCTCCCGTTCGACGGCTGGTACACGCAGAGCTTCGCGTGGGCGCGACGGCCGCTGCGCGAAGCCGGGCTCGAGTAGCGCGGCCGGCCGGCCGGCAGTGCGCCCGACCTGACCGCCCGCATCGAGATCGGAGCGAGCGGAACGACGAAGTAGGCTTGCCGCGATGCTCGCGCCCGGCATCCCGGCCGACCTGGCGCGGTTCGCGATCGGGTTCGACCATCGCGACCGCGCGCGCCTCCGCGAGTTGTGGGACCGCGCGCTCGACGCGGAGCGCTGGTCCGAGGGTCCGCTGACCGAGGAGTTCGAGACGGCGTGGAGCGAGTGGAACGGCCTCGGCGCCGTCGCCTTCAACGGCTGGACCGGCGCGGCGCTCGCGGCGCTCGAGTGGGCGGAGGTGCGCGGCCGGACCGTCCTCTGCCCGTCGAACACGTTCATGGCGACCCCGCTGACGATCATGCGTGCCGGTGGGCGCGTCGAGTTCGTCGACTGCAACCGAGACGACCTCTGCATGTCGTTCGACGACCTCGAGCAGAAGGTGCGTAAGCACCGTCCACACGCCGTGATGCTGGTGCACGTCGGCGGGCACCTCGCCTTCGAGTCGGAGCGAATCGCGGAGCTGTGCCGCGCCGAGGGCGTCCTGCTGCTCGAGGACTGCGCGCACGCGCACGGCGCCGACTGGAACGGCCGTCGCCCCGGCACCTACGGCGACGTCGGGATCTGGTCCTTCGCGGCGACCAAGACGATCTCGACGGGCGAAGGCGGAATGCTGGTCTCGCGTCACGCCGACGCGCTCGAGCTCGCACGTGCGTTTCGCAACTACGGCAAGCCGGACTATGCGGTGCAGGGCCTCAACTTCCGCATGAACGAGTTCACGGCCGCGCTCGGAATCGTGCAGACGGCGCGATTGCCGGAGATCGTCGCGTGGAAGAACGAGGCTGCACGCCTGCACGTCGATCCGCTCTACCCATCGCGCCTCCGTCTTCCCGACGGCATGACTTCGGGCCTGTACAAGGTGATCGTCTTCGAGCCCGTCGAGCGGTCGACGGGCAAGGTGTACGACCAGCCGTGCCACCGCCTGCTCGGCCACGACGTCGACCTGCCGGCGAGTGACTGGGTGGCCGCGAACCACTGGTGCGTGCCTCTGTACTACCGTCCCGAGGGGGCTCGCACGTGAACGTCCTCGTCACCGGCGGCTCGGGCTTCATCGGCTCGCACGTCCTCGAGCGGCTGCAGGCGCACGGCCATCGCGTCCGCAACTTCGATCTCGTGCCGCCCCCGAGCCTCGACGGCAACGCGTTCGAGACGGCGATCGGCGATCTCGGCGATCCGTCTGCGGTGCGTGCGGCGCTCGACGGGTGCGACGTCGTGGTCCATCTCGCGGCGGTGGCGGACGTCGACGAGGTCGCGGCGAACCCGGGTCGCGCGGACCGCGTGAACGTGCGCGGGACGCAGACCCTGCTCGAGGCCGTGCGCGCAGCCGGCACCGCACGCTTCGTCTATGCGAGCACGGTGTGGGTCTACGGAGACGCCGTCGGGCCGCAACCGCTCGACGAGGACGCGCCGCTGGCGCTGCCCCGCCACTTCTACACCGCGACGAAGATCGCCGGCGAGCTCTACACCGCGAGCTACGGAGAGCTCTACGGGCTCGAGTACACGATCCTGCGGTTCGGGATCCCCTACGGGCCGCGGTCACGGCCGAGCGCGGTGGTCGCCGCCTTCACCGCGGACGCCCTGGCCGGCAGGCCGCTCACGATCGCCGGCGACGGAACGCAGTCGCGCCGCTTCGTCTACGTCGAGGACCTCGCCGACGGCGTCGTCGCGGCGCTCGCGCCGATCGCGGCGAACCGGGTGTACAACCTCGTCGGACGCGAGAACGTGAGCGTACGGTCGATCGCCCGCACGGTCCGCGACCTGGTCGGCGACGTGCCGATCCGCCACGTCGAGGGTCGCCCGGGCGACCTGCGCGGCGCCAACATCTCCGGCGCCCGCGCGCTGGCGGAGCTCGACTGGGAGCCGTCCACGCCGTTCGCGGAAGGCGTCCGCCGCTACGTCGACTGGGTGACCGAGACGGCCGGCACGCCGAGCGCGGCGATCGCGTCGAGCACGGACGGAAGCGCCGCGACCGTCCTCCGCCAGGAGTCCGCGGAGCTGTAGGCGTCGGAGTCGTGCAACAGCACGACGTCGCCGGGCCGCAGACCCCGGGTCGCCAGGCGGACGATCGACTCGGACGTCGCGCGCCGGCTCCAGTCGCGCCCCCAGGCCGACCAGAGCTGGGTGCGCCAGCCGCGCCGCCGCAGCTCCCGGACGGCCGCGGAGCTGAACGCGCCGTAGGGGGGCCGGTAAAGCGTGGACGAGACGCCGGTCGCCTCGGCCACCGTCGCCTGCACGCGGTCCCAGTCGTCGGCGACGCTGCGGCCGCTGCGGCGCAGGAGCGTCACGTGCCGGTCGCCGTGCAGCGCGACCTCGTGACCCTCTGCCAGGATGCGACGCGCGAGCTCCGGCCGGCGCCGGACCTGCTCGCCGACGAGGAAGAAGGTCGCGCGGGCACGGTGCCGGGCGAGCACCTCGAGCACGGCCGGCGTGCCCTCCGGATGCGGGCCGTCGTCGAACGTGACCGCGACGCCGCGCTCGTGGTCGAGCCGGAGCGGAAGGCCGAGCGCGCGCGCGAGCCGCGGCGCGTGCGGTGCGAGCGCCGGCACGAACCAATCCGGCCGCCCCGGCAGCTCTATCCGCGCAGCACCTCGAGCAGCTCGCCGACCGGATGGTCGCGAACCGAGGGGTGGCGCAGCGGCTTCGTCCGGTCGACGCGGTAGCGGTTGCGCCGCCCGACGCGGTCCCGCTCGACGTAGCCGCCGTCGACGAGGTCGGCCAGCACCCGGTGAGCCTGCCGCTCGGTCAGGCCGGCACGTGCGGCCAGCTCGCGCACGGTCGAATCCGGCATGCGCGCCAGCGCGACGAGGATGACGCCGTGCGACGTCATGAACGTCCAGTCGGACCGCCCGCTCACCCGGTCAATCTACTGCGCCGCAGCGCGCCGCACCCGTCCACCCGTCGCGGCGGCGGCGAACCTACTGGAGCCCCTTGACCGGCGGCCAGTGCGGCGACGTGTCGGGATCGCCGAGGACGCCGTACGCCGGGCACGCGCCGGGGGCCCGCAGCGCTTCGCGGTCGGCGATCAGCAGCTCGTTCACGCGCGTGTTCGCCGGCACGGCCGAGCGCCAGGCGAGGCGCAGGCGCACCCCGAGCTCGACCAGCGCGCGCGGCGGCATCGCCTCCCGCGAGCGGACGACGAAGTACCGCGGCGTCGGACGCGCGACCGTGACGACCGAGGCGAACGGCCTGAACCCGCGCGACGCCGCCTGCCACTCGGACCGGTGCGCCGCGAAGAAGAGCCAGATCCCGTGCGTTGCGGTCGCGGAGCCGCGGAGGAACGGGGCAAGCCGCGTGCACGCGTCGTCGTCGACGAGCCGGAGACCGCCGACGCGCAGCGCCACGTAGTGGTCGAGGATGTTCGCCGGGTGCCCGTAGTCGAAGGAGGCGAACGCCGGCCCGCTCGTTCCGGTCGACCCGAACAGCACCGACCCGCCGGCCTCGCGCGCCACCTGGTGGGTGACCGCGTCGACGTCGATTCGCGCGACGTCGTGTCGCCGGTCGAGGTCGTAGCGCAGCTCGATCGCGAGGAGCCCGGCCACCAGCAGCACGAGCACGGGGAAGCGAAGGGGCCCGGCCAGCCGCGCGACCGCTGCGCAGCCGGCGACGACGACCGCCAGGAACGCCGGCGTGACGGGGATCATGTAGCGGTCGAAGAACAGCGCCGAGTCGCCGTTCGCGGGCACGACCGAGAAGAAGACGACCGGAGCGGCGACCGTCAGCGCGCACACGAGCAACACGCGCCAGCGCCGCGCCAGCGCGAGCACGACGACTCCGACTGCGGCGAGCGCCGTGAAGTAGTTGACGTCGTGGCCGCCGGGCGCGACGAAGTGCAGCGCGTCCTCCCACACCGGCCGCCCCGTGAACGTGCGGCTGCCCGCACGGGCCGAGCCGACGCCGTAGCGGTCGCCGAGGACGTGCAGGGTCTTGACGTAGTACGGCAGGAACGTGACGAGCAGCGCGGCCGCGCCCGGCCACGCCTCGCGCACCAGCGCGCGCGGGGCACGGTCGGCGTACACCACGACGACGCCGAACGCGGTCAACGCGTAGAGGGGCGCGGTCGGGTGGACGAAGACGCTGGAGCCGAGCACCGCGCCGGCGGCGACCCACCACCACCGGCCGCCGTTCCGGGCCGCGTGCAGCCCCAGCACCGTCCCCCACATCAGCCACGCGAAGAGCAGCGTGTGCGGGCGGCCGAACGTGGCGTACGAAAGGGGGATCGGGGACGCCGCCGTCAGCAGGACGACCGCGGCCGCCGCCTCGACGCCGACGAGCTCGCGCGCGACCAACGCAACCGCGGGCAGCGCGAGGCACAGGAAGACGAGCGACGGGACGCGGAGCGCCGGCAGCCCCGGCCACCAGCCCTGCAGGAAGTGCTCGAGCCAGAAGTGGAGCGGCCCGCCGCCGCGCTCCGTCGAGACGATGTGGAAGACGTGCCCGAAGGAGAACTGCGCGACCCGAAGCGTCAGCTCCTCGTCGACGTTGAGCGGGGCCCACCAAACGCTCTGCAGCGCGAGGCCGGTGACCAGCGCCGCCCCGGCGACCGTCGCCGCCGGCAGGAGCAGGCGTGGGAGTCGTTCGTGCGTCAGCGGAGCGGCGGCCCGCCGCTCTCGGCGAGGGCCTGCTTCATCTCGGGCGTGACCGGTGCGATGCGGTAGGGATGCTCGTCCTCGACGTGCGTCTCGTGGTAGACGCTCTCCACGTTGACCTCCCAGATGTCGTGGTGCCCGCCTGCGAGCAGGTTGTCGACGGCGCGCATGGCCGTGAGCATCGAGTGGTCCGAGTTGTTGTAGCGGTGCAAGCCGTTGCGGCCGACCTGCTGGAGGTTCTCGATCGTGTCGAGCCAGCGGCGGATCGTCTGCACGCGCCCGGCGTAGTTGCTGTCGTAGATGGGGTACGCCTTCGGCACGCGGCTCACGAAGCCGCGCTCGACCTTCTCGCGCGGCGCGAGCCCGAGCTGCTCGAGCTCCGACGCGGCGAGCTCGACGAGATCGTCGTCGGACATCGTCCAGAGCTCGTCGCCCGCGAAGCAGAAGTACTCGAGCCCCACGCACGCCTTCGCCGGGTCGGGGACCATCCAGGGCGACCACGAGCGGTAGTTCTGGATGCGGCCGACGCGCACGCGCGGCTCGTGCACGTAGATCCAGTTGTCGGGAAAGAGGTCCTCGCCGTCGACGACGAGCGCCACCGTGAGGAAGTCGCGGTAGCGGAGGCCGCGCGCGGCGTCGAGCACCTCCCGCGCCGGATGCGGATGCGTCATCTCGACGACCTCCCGCAACGGCAGCGACGAGATCACAGCGTCCGGCAGCTCGTAGAGCTCGCCGCCCGCCTCGATCTCGACGACGCGTCCGCCGGCCAGCTCGATGCGCTCCACGGGCGCCTGCAGCCGCACCTCGCCGCCCTGCTCCGCGATCGCGCTCGCCATCGCCTCCCACATCTGCCCCGGCCCGTAGCGCGGGTAGTTGAACTCCGAGATCAGGCTCTTGACGCGGTTGCCCTTGTTGCCGAAGAACGCCGCGCGCGCAGCCGACACGAACGAGAGCCCGCGAATGCGCTGCGCCGCCCACTCGGCGCGGATCTCCGACGCCGGCGCGCCCCACACCTTCTCGTTGTAGGTCTTGAAGAAGAGCTCGAAGAGGCGGCGGCCGAAGCGGTTCGTCACCCAGTCCTCGAGCGAGTTGTCGACCTTGTTCGGCTTCACCGCTGCGCGCAGGTACGAGCTCATGCAGCGCGCGAGCTCGACCGGGCCGAGCTTCCTGATCACGTCCGGTCCGCGCAGCGGATAGTCGAGGTAGCGGTTGTTCCAGTAGATCCGCGACATCCGCGGCCGGAGCAGGAGCTCGTCGGCGAGGATCTCGTGCCAGAGGGCGTCCACCTCGACCGACTTGGTGAAGAAGCGGTGCCCGCCGAGGTCGAAGCGGTAGCCGTCGCGCTCCACCGTCTTGGCGAGCCCTCCGACCTGATCCTCGGCCTCGAGCACGACGACGTCCCGGCCGGCCTTGCCGAGCAGGTAGCCCGCCGTCAGGCCCGCGGGCCCTCCGCCGAGCACGAGCATCGACTGCGTGGTCTCCTGGTTCTCGCTCATGAGGTGCGGGCCGGGCCGCTCGGGGACTCTAACCGAGGCGGCGATAGACAAACGCCTGCAGCGGCTTGAAGTAGTTCAGGTGAAGGGCGATCTCGTTCGTCGAGACGTGCTCGACGAGCCGGAGGCGCGGATCGGTCTGGAGGAGGTACGTCCAGCGCCGCGACTTGAGCCACACGAGCTTCGTCCACTTCGCGTCCCAGGCGCGGTAGTCGCGGAACACCGGCGTCACCACGACGAACTCGTGGCCGGGCCGAACGGTGGCGAGCAGCTCGTCGAGCGTCGCCTTCGGCGGCGTCGCCCGCAGCCGCGAGACGGCGTCGGCCCAGTCGAAGACCTGGTCGTCGCGCACCCAGCCGAGCGTGTTCGCCCAGCGGAAGCCGGGCCCGAAGTAGTAGCGGAGCACGGGCACCTGCTCGGGATGCGTGGAGATGACGAGCTCGCCCGGGTGCAGCCGCGGCGCGAGCACGGCCGCGATCTGGCGGGCGTTCTCCTTGTCCGGGTGCGCCGAGTACCCGGTCCAGATGAAGATGACCGCGACGAGCGCGATCAGGCCGAGCCGCCCCGCCGCCACGAGGCCGCGTGCACCCAGCAGCACGAGCGCGCCGAGGACGACCGCGAAGTAGCGCGTCGTCCAGGCGGGCGAGATCTGCGACGCGATCCACGCGAGCAGGATGGTGAAGGCGACGCCGAACGCGAGCCCGAGGATGGCGCTGCGCTCCTCGTCGTCGCGCCTGCGGATGTGGGCAGCGAGGCCGGTGCCGCCGACCAGGGCGAACGCCATCAGCGGTCCGTCGCCCGACAGCACGGCGCCCGGCGCGAGCACGAGGTCGTGGAAGTTGGGAGGCGTCGACCAGGGCGCGCCGGTGTGCTGAATCTGGAACCACAGCGTCGGCAGCCACGGCGCGTACAGCACGGCGACGCCGGCGGCGACGAGCGCGAAGCGCCGCCAATGCTCGCGTGCGACGAGGAGCGTGGCGGCGGCGAGCCCGGCACAGACGAAGAGCGCCCAGTTGTGCGTGTACAGCAGCGCGGCGAGCGACAGCGCGAGCACGACGCTCCACACGCGCGAGCCCCGCATGATCCCCTGCACGTACGCCCATGCGACGATCAGCGACAGGAACGCCTCCATCGTGTACATGCGCGTCTCCTGCGCGTAGTACGTGAGGTACGGATCGAGCGCCGCGAGGATCGCGCAGACGATCCCCGTCGTTCGGTTGAAGACCGCGCGGCCGGCGCCGTAGGCGAGCGGGATGCAGCCGAGCGCGAACAGCAGCGAGAGGACGTGCGTCGCCCGCTCGCCGTCTCCGAACACGCGGATCCAGAGGCCGAGCAGCAGGTAGTAGGCCGGCGGCGATCCGTCCTGGCGCAGGACGTGGGGGATCGACGACCAGTGGTGGTGGGCGACGCCGACGGAGATCCCCTCGTCGATCCAGAAGCCGGCGTTCAGAATGCGCGTGCGCAGCAACAGCGAGAGCGCGGTCAGCGCGGTGAGCAGGGCTGGCGTCGACCAGCGCGCGGCGAGCCACTCCCGGTCGAGGACGAGGCCCTGCACCTGGTTCGCGCCGCGAACGAGGTTCATGCGTCGAGCGGCTTCAACGTCACGACGGTGCGGCGGCCCGCGCGCGTGCAGACGACGTCGATCTTGTCGTCACGCCTGTAGGTCCCGGCGACGCCGAGGAACAGGGACGCCCACCGCCAGAAGCCGAGCCGGCCCTCGGTGGTGAGCCGTCGCGGGAAGACGAGCATCCGTCCGCGCTGCTGGAAGTCGGTTCCGGCACGCTGCGGCACGCCGTTCACGTACACCTCGAATGGTCCCGTCACGCCCTCCGGCAGCTCCACCTGACTCAGCGCTTCCACCCTCTATACGATGCCAACCGGCGTGCGCCGGGTCGTCCTTGCCACTCTGATCACGAGCATCGTCGCACTCTCGGCCTCCGCTGTCGCGCTGGCCGGCAACGGCGGCTTCCTCCCCCCGGCGCCCCACTCGCCCAACGCGCACCGCATCACCACCGCGTACATCTTCGTCGCCGCGTTCACGCTCGCGATCTTCGTGCTCGTGGAAGGCGCGCTCATCCTGTTCATCGTCAAGTACCGGCGCGGACGGCGCGCGCGCACGGCCGAAGGCCCGCAGATCCACGGCGCGAAGCGGCTGGAGATCGCGTGGACGGTCGTGCCCGTCCTGATTCTCGCGGCGATCGCCGGCTTCGTCTTCTTCAAGCTCCCCGGGATCGCGGACGCGCCGAAGGCGGCGGCCGCGGACGAGATCACGATCAAGATCGAGGGCCACCAGTTCTACTGGCTCTTCCACTATCCGAACGGAGCGATCTCGATCGACCGGATGGTCGCACCCGCGAACGAGGTCGTGAAGGAGGACGTGATCGGGTTGCCGTTCGACGTCGCGCATTCGTGGTGGGTGCCCGAGCTCGGCGGCAAGTACGACGCGATTCCCGGGATCGTCAACCACACGTGGTTCCAGGCGCCCGTCGGCGACTACGTCGCGCGCTGCGCCGAGCTCTGCGGGATCCAGCACGCGCTGATGACCGGCGTCGTCCACGTCGTGCCGCGCGCGCAGTATCAGGCGTTCATCTCGAAGCGCGCCTCGGCGGCCGGAACGTACGCGCTCGGCCGCGAGGAGTGGCAGGGAGTCTGCGAGTCCTGCCACCGTCTGGCGAACAAGTACGTCGGTCCCGCGCTGGGGGGCAACCCGCTGCTCTCCGACCGGCATGGCATCGAGTCGCTGCTCCGGAACGGGCAGGGCCTGATGCCCGCGGTCGGCAAGAACTGGACCGGGCATCAGATCGACGCGCTGATCGCCTACACGAAGCAGTTCGCGAAGCAGGGGTCGTAGGTGGTCGCCGGCGCCGAGACAGCCCATCCCTATCGCGCCGACTGGCGCCGGGGGCGCGTCGCCTCCTGGCTGACGACGGTCGACCACAAGCGGATCGGGATCCTGTACATCGCGACGTCGCTCGTGTTCTTCGCCGCCGGCGGCGCGCTCGCGCTCGTCATCCGGACGCAGCTGATCGTGCCGAACAACCACGTCGCCGTCCGCGGCTCCTACAACGAGATCGTGACGATCCACGGGACGACGATGATCTTCCTCGTCATCGTCCCGATCCTCGCCGGCTTCGGGAACTACCTCGTGCCGCTGATGATCGGCGCGCGCGACATGGCGTTCCCGCGGCTCAACGCGCTCTCGTACTGGCTCTTCGTCCTCGGCGGCGTCGTGCTCTACCTGAGCTTCTTCGCGAAGGGCGGCGCTGCGCAGAACGGCTGGACGAGCTACGTGCCGCTGTCGACGCTCCACTCGAAGGGCAACGGCCAGGACCTCTGGATCCTCGCGATCCATACGCTCTCGATCGCGTCGCTGATGGGCGCGATCAACTTCGTCGTCACGATCCACAACATGCGCGCGACCGGCATGTCGTGGACGCGCGTCCCGCTGTTCGTGTGGTCGATCCTCACGTACGGCTGGATGCTGATCCTCGTGCTGCCGACGCTCTCGGCGGGGCTCACGCTGATGCTGCTCGACCGGCAGGCTGGCACCCACTTCTTCGATCCGTCGCACGGCGGCAACGCGATCCTCTACCAGCACGTGTTCTGGTTCTTCGGGCACCCCGAGGTCTACATCATGGTGCTTCCGGCGATGGGGATGCTGTCCGAGATCATCCCCGTGTTCTCGCGCAAGCCGATCTTCGGCTACAACGCGGTCGCGTTCTCGACCGTCGGCATCGCGTTCTTCTCGATGCTCGTGTGGGCGCACCACATGTTCGCGGTCGGCATGCCGCTCGCGCTCGACTCGTTCTTCATGATCTCGTCGATGGCCGTCGCGGTGCCGACGGGCGTGAAGATCTTCAACTGGCTGGCGACCCTCTGGCGCGGCAACATCTCGTTCGACACGCCCATGCTGTGGTGCATCGGGTTCGTCGGGGTGTTCACCGTCGGCGGGCTCTCCGGCATCTTCCTCGCGGCCTTCCCGATCGACTGGCAGGTGACCGACACGTACTTCGTCGTCGCGCACTTCCACTACGTGCTCTTCGGCGGCTCGATGTTCGGGATCTTCGGCGGCCTCTACTACTGGTGGCCGAAGATGTTCGGCCGCCTCCTCGACGAGCGCCTCGGCAAGCTGCACTTCTGGCTCGTCTTCATCGGCTTCAACCTGACGTTCTTCCCGCAGCACATGCTCGGGCTGCTGGGAATGCCGCGCCGCGTCTACACGTACCACCAGCACGGCCTCTGGGAGGCCTACAACATGATCTCGTCGATCGGCTCCTACGTGATGGCGGCGGGGATGTTGGTCTTCCTCTGGAACATCGTCCGCACGTCGCGCGTCGGCCGCCGTGCCGGCAACGATCCGTGGCTCGCCGACACGCTCGAGTGGTACACCACCTCGCCGCCACCGCCCTGGAACTTCGACACGGTGCCGTACGTGTCGAGCGCGCGCCCGCTGCGCGACCTGCGCCGGCGGCTGGCCGAGACGAGGGGGTTCTGATGGGCTGGTTCGGCCGCCTGACGGCGCTCGCCGCGGTCGCCGGCACGGGGCTGGCGGTCGTCTCCGGCGCCGCCGGCTGGGGTACGGCGCACCGCCTGCTCGCGGCGGTCGCGCTGCCGCCGCTCGCCGCGCTGGTCGCGACCGCCTGGGTCACCGCCCGCCGCCTGCTCGTCCCGAGCGCCATCGCGCTCGTCCTCTTCGGCGCGGCGGCCGCCCTCGTCGGGCGCGACGTCCACCTCGCATTCGCCGCCGCGGCCCTCGGCGCCGCGGCGTACGCGGCGGCTCTGGCGTTTCGCGCGCCGATAACTGTTGCCGAAAGACAACTGTTGCCTAGAGACAACAGTTACCGAAGGAGAACTGTTATCGACTACGCGACCCTGACGAAGCCGCGGATCATGTCGCTGCTGCTCCTCACGGGCGGCGCGGGCGCGTTCGTCGGCGCGCGCGGCGTTCCGGCCTGGGCCGCGTTCGCCGCGACGATGCTCGGCCTCGCGCTCGCCTGCGGCGGCGCCTCCGCGCTCAACCACTACCTCGACCGGGACATCGACCGGTTGATGGGCTCCCGGACGGAACGGCGGCCGGTCGCGTCCGGTCGGCTCGCACCCGCCCGGGCGCTCGAGTTCGGGCTGGCGCTCTCGGCGGCGTCGTTCGTCCTCCTCGACGCGCTCGTGAACCTGCCGACCGCGCTGCTCGCGCTCGCCGGCAACCTCTTCTACGTCCTCGTCTACACGCGCTGGCTGAAGCGGACGACGCCCGAGAACATCGTGATCGGCGGCGCCGCGGGCGCCGTCCCGCCGCTCGTCGGGTTCGCCGGCGCCACGGGCCATCTGGGCTGGGCGGCGCTCGCGATGTTCGCGATCGTCTTCGTCTGGACGCCTCCCCACTTCTGGGCGCTCGCGCTGATGATCCGCGAGCACTACGCCCGCGCCGGCGTGCCGATGCTGCCGGTGACGCGCGGCGACCGCACCACGGCGCGGCGTATCCGCGGCTACACCGCGCTCCTCGTCGCCGTGACGCTCGCGCCCGCCGCGGCGGGCGTCTTCGGGCTGCTGTACGCATGCGCAGCGCTGCTCCTCGGCGCGGTGTTCGCGTGGTACGCGCTCGAGCTGCAGCGGTCGCTGTCGCGCAAGTCGTCGGCGCGGCTGTTCCACTACTCGCTCCTGTACCTCGCGCTGCTCTTCGTGGCGATGGCCCTGGATTCCGCGATCTGATGAGCGAGCCGCTGCCCGAGCCGGTTCCGCCGAGGACCGAGCACCCCGCGCAGGCCCCGACCGAGGCGGAGGTCGCGCGCCGCAACATGGCCTGGGGATGGGCGCTCTTTGGGCTCTTCTGGGTGCTCTTCGCCGGCACGATCGGCGTCGCCTACATCTACCTCTGGCTGAGCTAGAAGGCATCTGGATCACCGAGCTCGCGCCCGGGCCGCCCGGGAGGCGGCTCGCGGTGAAGGATCTCTTCGACACGGCCGGCGTCCGCACGACGTACGGCTCGGCCGTCTTCGCCGACCACGTGCCGTCCGTCACCGCGGAGGCGGTGCGCAGGCTCGAGGCAGCCGGCTGGGTCAACGTCGGCAAGGCGAACCTGCACGAGTTCGCCTACGGCGTCACCTCGCAGAACCTGCACTACGGGACCGTGCCGAACCCCGTCGCTCCCGCGTCGACGGCCGGCGGCTCCAGCGGCGGATCGGCGGCGGCCCTGGCGGCGGGCCTCGCGGACGGCGCGCTCGGCACGGATACGGGCGGGTCGATCCGCATCCCCGCGGCCTGCTGCAACGTGGTCGGCTTCAAGCCGTCGTACGGCCTCGTGGCTGCCGACGGCGTGTTTCCGCTCGCGCCGAGCTTCGACCACGCCGGGCCGCTCGCGCGCGACGTCGAGGGGTGCATCGAGCTGATGCGGTCGCTGGCGCCGGAGCTCGACGTTCCCGAGATCGCGGCGGACGACGTTTCGTTCGCCGTCGCCTGGGGTGACGTCGGCGTGCGGGCGACGCGTGTGGAGCTGCCGACCGCCGAGCACGTCGTGCCCGCGTTCATGCGCGAGGTCGGCGACGTCCACCGCGACCTCTATCCGGAGAACGTCGAGCTCTACGGCGAGAACATCCGCGGCAAGATCGAGCGCTGCATCGCCGTCGACGACCGCGAATACGAGGCGGCGTGCCGGGCCCGCGCGGAGTACGCGGAGCTGGCGGCCGAGGCACTCGAGGGCTGCGACCTGCTGCTGACGCCGACGCTGGCCTGCCCCGTTCCGCCGGCGGACGTCGTCGAGGTCGAGATCCGCGCCGCGATGACGCGCTTCACGTTCCCCTTCAATGCGCTCGGCTGGCCGGCGCTCGCGCTGCCGTGGAACGGCGGTTCGCTGCAGGTGGTCGGTCGCGCCGGCGATGACGGCCTGGTGCTCGCCGCCGGCCGCGCGCTCGAGCAGGCGGGATGACGCTCGACGGCGACCTCCGCTTCGCGCACCGGCTCGCCGACGCGGCCGACGCCGTCACGCTCCCGCGCTTCCGTGCACGCGACCTGCACGTCGAGACGAAGCCGGATCTCACGCCGGTCTCCGATGCGGACCGGGCGGCCGAGGAGGCGGTGCGGCGGCTCGTCGCGGAGTCGAGCCGCGACGAGGGTGTGCTCGGCGAGGAGCTCGGCGACGACGGCAGCGCAGAGCGGTGGATCGTCGACCCGATCGACGGGACGACGTCGTACGTCCGCGGCGTGCCGGTGTGGGCGACGCTCCTCGCGCTCGAGCGCGACGGAACCGTCGACGTCGCCGTCGCATCGGCGCCGGCACTCGGGCGGCGGTGGTGGGCCAGCCGCGGAGGAGGAACATTCGCCGACGGAGCGCTCTGCCGTGTCTCGGCGGTCTCGCGCATCGAGGACTGCGCCGTCTCGTGCACGTCGGCGCGCCGGATGCCGCCGGGGTGGCGGGAGATCGTCCGGCGCGCGTGGTCGAACCGGGGTCTCGGTGACTTCTGGCAGCACTGTCTCGTCGCCGAGGGCGCCCTGGACGTCGGCTGCGACGCCGTGGTGAACATGTGGGACTACGCCGGCGTGCAGCTGATCGTCGCCGAGGCGGGCGGCCGGACCACGACCTTCGAGGGCGGCGACGCCCACCCGCTCGGCTCCTTCGTCTCGACAAACGGCCTGCTCCACGAAGAGGTCGTCGCTCTCCTCAAGCGCGAACCGTGACGCGAACGGTCTTCCGGGGCCTGGTACGTACCTGGCCCCGCCGTCGCCGCGGATCGCCCTCTTCGACGAACCGGCGATAGGCCGCCCGCGAGCCGCCGACCGGCGCGAGAGCGGCGTCGAGATCGACGATCGGGTCGCGCGGATAGAGACCGATGATCGAGCCGTACGACGACCATCCGTACTCCTCGGGAAGCGCGCACATGTTCGCTCGCGGCGGATTCAAGGCGATGTAGCGCGCCGTCTCGAGCTCGTCGGCCTCCCCCTCGACGATACGCGCGTCGAAGCGACGCTCGAACACGTGCCCGCGCCTGTCGTACCGCCGGTTGTAGTAGCGCGCGTAGCGAAGGTTGAGCCGAAAGAAACCGCTGCTCAGAGTCGCCTCGTCGAGCCGCAGCAAGAGGTGGTAGTGCGTCGACATGATCACGTAGGCAAGACACGTCCACCGGCTGTGCGCGACCTCTTCACGCAAGAGACGGACTGCCGCGTCCTTGTCGACGTCATCGCGAAACAACGTCGTACCTGACGTCGAGTGCGCCCAGGCGTGGTACGTGAGGCCGGGAAGATTCACTCGCAGCGAACGAGGCATGCACGACGACGGTGCCGAAGGACGTGCCGGCGCGCAACGGCCGAAAGCCGAACGTCACGCAATTGTTCGAGGAACGTTTCGGTTCGGGCACGTACCTGGTACGTGCCTGGCCCCGGGGGTTACGCCGCCGCCGCGCGCACGGCCGCTTCGTAGACGCGGTCGCGGGCGAAGGTGTCGAGCTCCGCGGAGAGGACGTCGCTCGGGTCGGGCGGGTCGCCGGGCGGGAACGGCGCCGGGTCGCCGTCGAGGTCGATGCCCTCGAGCCGCTCGCGCTCGTCGACCTCGAGCGCCACGTCGTGCCCGAGCCGCGACCGCAGCCACCCCGCGAGCAGATGTCCCTGCGCGCGCGTCCCGTGCACGCGCAGCTCGCGCACCCTGCCCACGTCCGGCCACAGCGACGCGAGCAGCGAGCGCCACCGCTCCGTGCGCGCCCACGCGATGTCGGACGCCGCGGTCCGGTCGAACAGCTCGGCGAGAAGTCGGTAGGCGTCCGGCAGGTCGTCCCACTCGGTCGAGTCGACGATCAGCCGGTCGGCGACGTCGACGAGCTGCTCGAACTCCGTCGCCCCGAACGGCGGCTGCCCGCGCCAGCGGCAGAAGACCGGCAGGTCGGAGATGAGCAGCGGCAGGACGATCGAGGCCGGCGCGACGGCCCGGTTGCCGCGCAGCACCAGCTCGATCACCTCGCCGCAGATCGCGCGGTCGCCGATCGGGAAGCAGCGGATCGACAGCTGCGCGTCGAGCCCGTCCGGCTCGTCCGGGCGCGGGAACAGCAGCAGCGTCCGCGACGGATGCCGCTCCGCCATCCCGAGCAACGTCGACTCCGCCGCGTCGCGCCACGACGGAGGCACCCAGGCGACGTGCGTCATCACCGACGTCCGCAGGTTCGGCTGCGATCCCTCCTCGGCGGTCGCATCGCGCAGGCGGGCCAGCTCCCGCTCGATCTGCGCGATCGAGACGTCCTCGCCCGTCCACGTGTCTTCGATCAGTGACGACGCCACGACCGACCGTCTCGGTGGAGCAGCTCGTCGGCCGCAGCCGGCCCCCAGGTGCCCGCGGCGTAGTTCGGGAACGACGGCCGGTCGCGCTTCCAGAACGCGACGATCGCGTCGACGAGCGCCCACTGCTCCTCGATCTCGTCCGACCGGGTGAACAGCGTCGCGTCGCCGAGCATCGCGTCGAGGATCAGCCGCTCGTACGCGTCCGGCAGCCCCTCGCGGAACGCCCCGCCGTAGAGGAAGTCCATGTGCACCGTGCGGATCGTCATGCCCGCGCCCGGCACCTTCGCGCCGATCGCGAGCGAGACGCCCTCGTTCGGCTGCACGTGGATGAGCAGCACGTTCGGCCGCAGCCCCTCGCCGCCATCCTCGAACGGCGGGTGCGGCGCGCGCTTGAACTGGATCGCGATCGTCGTCTCGCGCCGCGCGAGCCGCTTGCCCATCCGCACGTAGAACGGCGTGTCCGCCCAGCGCCAGTTGTCGACGAAGAGCTTCGCCGCGACGAACGTCTCCGTGATCGACTGCGGCGCGACTCCCTCCTCCTCGCGGTACCCGCGCACCTCCTCGCCTTCGACGAAGCCCGGCCCGTACTGGCCGCGGACGACGTGCTTGGGGCCGGGAGTGTGCATCGCCTTCAGCACCTTCACCTTCTCGTTCCGCACCGAGTCGGCGGTGAAGTCGATCGGCGGCTCCATCGCGGTGACCGCGACGAGCTGCAGCAGGTGGTTCTGGAAGATGTCGCGGATCGCGCCGGCCTGCTCGTAGTAGCCGGCGCGCGCCTCGATCCCGATCGACTCCGCGACGGTGATCTGGACGTGGTCGATGAACTGCCTGTTCCAGATCGGCTCGAAGATGCCGTTCGCGAACCGCAGCGCGAGCATGTTCTGGACCGTCTCCTTGCCGAGGTAGTGGTCGATGCGGAAGACCTCGTTCTCGGCGAAGTGCTCCTGCAGCTCCGCGTTCAGCTCGCGCGCGGAGGCGAGGTCGTGGCCGAACGGCTTCTCGATGACGAGCCGGATCCAGCCCTTGGTCGCCCGCCGCTCGCCGAGCTCGCGCACGAGCGTGCCGATCGCGCTCGGCGGCACCGCGAAGTAGTAGAGGCGGTTTCCCTGCGTGCCCCGCTCGGCGTCGACCTCGTTCAGCGTGTCGCGGAGCGCGTCCTCGGCGTTCTCGTCGGCGAAGTCGAGCGTGACGTAGCGCATGCCCTCGGCGAGCTGCGCCCAGACCTCCTCGCGGAACGGATCGCGCGCGTGCTCCTGCACGGTCGCCTTCATCCGCTCGCGGAAGTCGTCGTCGCTCTCCTGCGTGCGCGCGGCGCCGACGACCGCGAAGTGGTCGGGCAGCAGGCGGCGATACGCGAGCGCGTACAGCGCCGGCAGCAGCTTCTTCGCGGTCAGGTCGCCGGAGGCCCCGAAGATGACGAGGATGCAGGGGTCCGGCCGGCGCCTGACCTGCAGCCCCTCGAGCAGCGGGTTCTGCTCCCCCGCCGGGGATGCGACCTCGGTCGCCACGTCAGCCTTCCGGCAGCACCGCGTGCCCGCCGAACTGGTTGCGCAGCGCCGCGTTCACCTTCGCCGCGAACGACTCGTTCTGCCGCGACGCGAAGCGCGCGAAGAGCGCCGCCGTGATCACCGGCACCGGCACGTCCTCCGCGATCGCCTCGTGGATCGTCCAGCGCCCCTCGCCCGAGTCCTCCACGTAGCCGCGGATCTTGTCGAGGTGCGGGCCCTCGGCCTCGAACGCCGCGTACAGCAGCTCGAGCAGCCACGACCGCACCACCGACCCGTAGCGCCAGATGCCGGCGATCTCGTGCAGGTCGAGGTCGAACTCGGACGACTTCATCACCTCGAACCCTTCCGCGTACGCCTGCATGAGGCCGTACTCGATGCCGTTGTGCACCATCTTCACGAAGTGACCGGCGCCCGACGGGCCGACGTGCGCGTAGCCGTTCTCGGGCGCGAGGTCGCGGAACACCGGCTCGACCTGCGCGACCGCGTCGTCGTCGCCGCCGACCATCAGGCAGTAGCCCACGTCGAGGCCCCAGACCCCGCCCGACACGCCTGCGTCGACGAAGCCGACGCCGTGCTCCTTCGCCTCGGCGTACCGCCGCTGCGAGTCCCGGAAGTTCGAGTTGCCGCCGTCGACGATCACGTCGCCCTCGGACGCGAGGCCGAGCAGCGTCTGGAACGTCCCCTCGGTGACGTTGCCGGCGGGGACCATCATCCAGAACGTGCGCGGCGCGTCGAGCTGGTCGCGCAGCTCGTGCAGGTCGGCGGCGGTCGACTCGACCTTCGGGTCGTACGTCTTCACGTCGTGTCCGTGCTCGGAGAGACGCTTCGTCATGTTGCCGCCCATGCGGCCGAGGCCGATCATCCCGAGCTGCATCGGCGTCTCACACCTCCTCGAGCCGGATCCGCGCAATGCGCCGGCCGCGCTCGCGCAGGGATTCGAAGTCGCCCGCGGCCTGGGCGCGGATGAGCCGCGCGAAGCCGAACGGCTGACCCGGGATCGGCAGCTCGTCGCCGGTGTCGTCGACCACCTGCAGGAAGACCCCCGTCGGCGGCCCGCCCTTGTGCAGCTGTCCCGTCGAGTGCAGGTAGCGCGGGCCGAAGCCGTGCGTGACGACGCAGCCGGTGGCCTCGCGCGCGCGCGAGGCGAGCCGCAGCACCGCCGCCTCGGCCTCGGCGGTCGGCTCGACGAACGCCTGGATGCAGACGTAGTCGCCCGCCTGCGCCTGCGCGAAGAGCTCGTCGGCCGAGCCGACCGGCGACACGTCCGGCTCGTTGCCCGACGCGAGCACCTCCTTCGTCTTGTCCTTGGCCGACTGCACGTCGGGCTGGTCGAACGGGTTGATCTCGAGGATCGAGCCGGCAACGGCGGTCGCGAACTCCCAGCGGAAGAACTCCTGGCCGAGCTCGTACTCGCCGCTGACGCGCACCTCCTGCCGCTGCCGGTCCGGCCCGTCGACGTCCTCGCCGGGACAGGGCACGAGCCCGCGGCCGCGCTTGCCCGTCGACTCCGCGAGCAGCTGCTCGACCCACAGCCCGAACCCGCCGGGGGTCGGGTTGATGAGCACCTTGTCGCGGCCGTCGCGCCAGCTCTCGCCGAGCGAGAGGCCGAGCTCGAGCCCCGGATTGCCCTCCGCGAGGCGGCACGCCTCCGCCATCTCGCGCGCGCGCTCGAGCAGCCGCGCGACGTCGACGCCGATCAGCACCGCGGGCACCATCCCGAATGCCGAGAGGGCGGAGTAGCGGCCGCCGATCGTCGGCTCGCCGGGGAACACCGCCGCGAACTCGCGCTCCCGCGCGAGCGCCTCCAGCTCGGAGCCGGGATCGGTGATCGCGACCCAGTTGTCGCCGTTCGGGCACTTCTCCCAGAAGTAGTCGGTGTGGGAGCGCGTCTCGAGCGTCGAGCCCGACTTCGACGCCGACAGGAAGAGCGTCCGTTCGAGGTCGAGCTGCGACTCGAGCGCGCGGATCGCCTTCGGATGCGTCGTGTCGAGCACGTGCAGGCGGTCGCTGCCGAACGTCAGGCGCAGCACCTCGGGCGCGAGCGACGAGCCGCCCATGCCGAACAGCACGACGTCGTCGACCCGGCCGGAGACGGAGTCGGCGAGCTGCAGCAGCAGGTCGACGTCCTCCGCCAT
Organism: Gaiellaceae bacterium; assembly: GCA_035652835.1. Lineage (GTDB taxonomy): Bacteria > Actinomycetota > Thermoleophilia > Gaiellales > Gaiellaceae > PALSA-600. The sequence goes on along the minus strand of DASRDA010000039.1, from coordinate 64,618 downwards.
CCGCCACGGCTCGTCGAGCCAGCCGAGCCACTTCCCCTCGTCGGAGCCGGTCCAGAGCGTCGCGTCGCGTGCCCAGATCCGCTCGACGATTCCGGCCGTTGCCGTCTGGCTCACGCGGCCGCCAGCACGTCGCGCTTCGAGTGGATGCCCTCGATCAGCTCGTCGAACGAGTCGGCGAACTTCTGCACGCCCTCCTCCTCGAGCGTCTCGACGACGTCGTCGTAGTCGACGCCGACGTCGCGCAGCTCGACGAGCAGCCGCTCGGCGTCCTCGATGCCCTCGAGCACCGTGTTGCCGCGCACCTCGCCGTGGTCCTGGAACGCCTCGATCGTCTCGAGCGGCATCGTGTTGACGGTGTCCGGCCCGATCAGCTCCTCGACGTAGATGACGTCGCGGTAGGCGGGGTTCTTGGTCGAGGTCGATGCCCACAGGCAGCGCTGCGTGCGCGCGCCCTTGCCGGCCAGGAACTCCCAGCGCGGGCCTGCGAAGGCCTTCAGGTAGTGCTGGTAGGCGAGCTTCGCGTTCGCGACCGCCAGCTTCCCCTGCAGCTTCGTGTTGCCGAGCGCCTCGAGCCGCTTGTCCGCCTCGGTGTCGACGCGCGACACGAAGAACGACGCGACGGAGGCGACCTTGGACGGATCGCCACCGCCCGCGATCAGCCGCTCCAGCCCGCGCAGGTACGCCTCGACGACCGCCTTGTACCGCTCGAGCGAGAAGATCAGCGTGATGTTGATCGAGCGGCCGTGCGCGATCGCGTCCTCGATCGCCGGCAGCCCGGCCATCGTCGCGGGGATCTTCACCATCAGGTTCGGGCGGTCGACCTGCTCGTGGATCCACATCGCCTGGTCGAAGCTCTTCTCGGTGTCGAACGCGATCCCGGGCTCGACCTCCATCGAGACGAACCCGTCGGCGCCCCCCGACGCTTCCCACGCCGGCCGGAGCACGTCGCACGCGTCGCGGATGTCGTCGAGGGCGAGCCGGAAGAAGATCTCCTTGTCGTCGGTCGTCTCCTCGAGGCACTCCTTCAGCTGCTCGTCGTAGGCGTCGCCGTGCGAGATCGCCTTCTGGAAGATCGTGGGGTTCGACGTGACGCCGGTGACGGCGTCCTCGTCCATCATCCGCTTCAGCTCGCCGCTCCGGACGAGCTCGCGCGAGAGCGTGTCGAACCAGACGGACTGGCCCCGCTCAGTGAGCCCATGTAGCCGTGACTTGGCCATCCTTCATCTCCTTTTCCATGGCGGCGACCTTCAACAGCCGCTCGACGTAGCGCTCGCCGCCGTCGAAGGTCGCCTCGAGAAACGTCTGCACCAGCTCGCGCGCGAGCGACGGCCCCACGACCTCGGAGCCGAGGCAGAGCACGTTCATGTCGTCGTGCTCGACGCCCTGGTGCGCGCTGTAGGCGTCGTGGCAGATCGCCGCGCGGATGCCGGTGAGCTTGCAGGCGGCGACGGCCGCGCCCACTCCCGAGCCGCAGACGAGGACGCCGCGCGCGGCCTCGCCGCGCTGGATCGCCTCGCCGACCTCGCGCGCCTTGTCGGGATAGTCGATGCGCACCGCGTCGGTGTGCGTGCCGAGGTCGAGGACGTCGTGGCCGGCAAGCGCCTCGAGCACCGCCTCGCGCAGATGGACGCCGCGGTGGTCGAACGCGACCGCGACCTTCACGCCACTCGTTCGAGCAGCGCCGTCGCGCGCGCGACGACGTTGTCCAGGTTGTAGCCGAACTTCTCGAGCACCGTCGTGCCCGGCGCCGAGGCGCCGAAGTGCTCGATCGAGATCGAGTCGCCGTGGTCGCCCACCCACTTCGCCCAGCCGAGGGAGACCCCGGCCTCGACGGAGATCCGCGCGCGCACCTCGGGCGGCAGCACCTCGTCGCGATAGTCCGCGGGCTGGTCCTCGAAGAGCTCCCAGCAGGGCATCGAGACGACGCGCACGGCGGTGCCGTCCGAGGCGATCTTCCGGCCCGCGTCGAGCGCGAGCCCGACCTCGGCGCCCGTTCCGATCAGGATCAGGTCGGGCGACGGCGAGGAGTCCCAGAGCACGTATGCGCCGCGCTCGACGCCGGACGCCGGCGCGAGGTCGGAACGGTCGAGCGTCGGCACGCCCTGGCGCGAGAACGAGAGCGCGACGGGCCCGTCGGGCCGGTCGAGCGCGACCTTCCACGCCCAGGCGGTCTCGTTCGCGTCGGCGGGCCGCACGAACCAGAGGTTCGGAATCGCCCGCAGCGCCGCGTAGGTCTCGACCGGCTGGTGCGTCGGCCCGTCCTCGCCGAGGCCCACCGAGTCGTGCGTCCACACCCACACCACCGGCAGCTTCATCAGCGCCGACAGCCGGACGGCCGGGCGCATGTAGTCGCTGAAGATGAGGAACGTCGAGCCGTACGGCTTCACGCAGCCGCCGTGCACGCCGATGCCGTTGACGATCGAGCCCATCGCGTGCTCGCGGATGCCGAAGGCGATGTTGCGGCCGGCCCACTGCGACGAGAAGAGGCCGCCGCCCTCGAACTCGGTGTAGGTCGACTCGACGAGGTCGGCGGCGCCCCCGATCATCGTCGGCACGGCGTCCTCGAACGCCTGCATCACCTGCCGCCCCGCCTTGCGCGTCGCGATCGACTCGCCCGGCTCGAACTCGGGCGGCGTCCACGGTCCGACGCGGCCCGCCCACGCGGCGTCCCACTCCTCGCGCGCCTCCGGGAACGTCTGCGACCAGCGCTCGAACTCCTGCCGCCACTCGTCCTCGTACGCGATCCCGCGCTCGACGCCGTTCATGTGCTCGGCGACCTCGGGCGGGATCACGAAGTGCGCGTCGGGGTCCCAGCCGAGCTCCTCCTTCGCCGCGCGCACCTCCTCCTCGCCGAGCGGGCTGCCGTGCGCCTTCGACGTGTCGATCGCGTGCGGCGCGCCGTAGGCGATGTGCGAGCGGACGACGATCAGCGACGGCCTGTCCTCGACCTCCTGGGCGTTCCGGATCGCCTCGCGCAGGGCGTCGAGGTCGTTCGCGTCGTCGACGTGCTGCACGTGCCAGCCCTGCGCCTCGAGCCGCGCGCCCTTGTCCTCGACCGTGAAGGAGATCGACGTGGTGCCGTCGATCGTGATGTGGTTGTCGTCGTAGAAGTAAACGAGCTTGCCGAGGCCGAGCTGCCCGGCGATCGAGGCGGCCTCGTTGGAGACGCCCTCCATCATGTCGCCGTCCGAGCAGATGACGTAGGTCCTGTGGTCGACGACCGTGTGGTGCGGCCGGTTGAAGGTCGCCGCCAGGAACCGCTCCGCGATCCCCATGCCGACGCCGTTCGCGAACCCCTGGCCGAGCGGGCCGGTGGTCGTCTCGACGCCGTCGGTGTGCCGGAACTCGGGGTGGCCCGGAGTCGCCGACTGCCACTGCCGGAACCGCTTCAGCTCCTCGAGGGAGAGGTTGTAGCCGGCGAGGTGGAGCGTCGTGTACTGGAGGATGCAGGCGTGGCCGGCGCTGAGCACGAACCGGTCCCGGTTCGGCCAGTGCGGGTTGGCCGGGTTGTGGCGGAGCACCTCGCGGTAGAGCAGGTAGGCGAGCGGCGCGAGCGCCATCGCCGTGCCCGGGTGGCCGGCGTTCGCCTGCTGCACCGCGTCCATCGACAGCGTGCGGATCGTGTCGATCGAGAGCTGCTCGATGTCCTTCGACGCGCCTTTCGCCACAGTCCTCCTCACGCGCTCGCTTCCCTCCGAGCGTATCGCCTAAGCACACGCTGCCGCCGGTAGCTTGGAGCTCCCGTGGCCGTGCTGATCGCATCCCAGCTCCGCAAGGAGCTCTCCGGCGACGTCCTCTTCGACGGCGTCGGCTTCAAGGTCGAGCGCAGCGACCGGCTGGCGCTCGCCGGACCGAACGGCGCCGGCAAGACGACGCTCCTGCGCGCGCTCGCCGGCGAGATCCCGCTCGAGGGCGGCGAGCTCGCGTTCGAGAAGGGCGCGCGGGTCGCGCTCCACGACCAGCGCCCGCCCGCGGAAAGCGCGCGCCCGCTCCGCGACTACGTCCTCGCCGGCACCGCCGACCTGGCCGCGCTCGAGCAGGAGCTGCGCTCGCTCGAAGAGGCGATGGCCGGGGGCACGCACGACGCGCGGACGCTCGCGCGCTACGCGGTCGCGCAGGCGCGGCTCGAGCACGCGGGCGGCTACGACTGGCGCGACCGCGCCGCGTCGGTCGTCCGCGGCCTCGGCTTCGCCGACGCCGACCTCGACCGACCGCTGCGGTCGTTCTCGGGCGGCGAGCTGACCCGCGCCTCGCTCGCGCGCGCGCTCGCGGCGCAGCCCGACCTGCTGCTCCTCGACGAGCCGACGAACCACCTCGACATCGACTCGCTCGAGTGGCTCGAGTCGATGCTGCGGACGATCGACGCGGGCGTGATCCTGGTCGCACACGACCGCTGGTTCCTCGAGGCCGTGACGACCGCGGTGCTCGAGCTGCAGGGCGGCAGGTCGGTCTACTTCCCCGGCGCGTGGCACGTGTGGCGCCGCGAGCAGGCCGCGCGCGACGTGCATCTCGCGAAGACCGCTGCACGGCAGGCGGAGCAGATCGCGCGACTCGAGCGCTTCGTGGAGCGCTTCCGCTACAAGGCGACGAAGGCGCGACAGGCGCAGTCGAAGCTGAAGCAGATCGAGCGGCTCCAGGCGGTGCGCGTGCGGGCGCCCGACGCGCGCCGGCGCGTGCTCGGGTTCGAGTTCCTGAAGCCGGCGCGGTCGGGGCGCGACGTCGTGGTGGCGGAGGGCCTGCGGCTCGAGGCGGGAGACAAGCTGCTGCTCGAGGACGCGTCGTTCGCGCTCGAGCGGGGCGAGCACGCCGCGCTCGTCGGTCCGAACGGCTCCGGCAAGACGACCCTGCTCGAGACGCTCCTCGGCCGCCGGCCCGCAGCGGGCGGATCGGTGCGGCTCGGCCACGGCGTCGAGGCGGCGTACTTCTCGCAGCACGAAGCCGAGCTCGACGAGCGCGGCTCGGTGCTCGAGGCGGCGATGTCGGGCACCGGCCTCAAGCGGCCGGAGGCGCAGAAGCTGCTCGGGCAGTTCCTCTTCTCCGGCTGGGACGAGCACGAGAAGCCGGTGGTCGCGCTCTCCGGCGGCGAGCGGCGGCGGCTCGCGCTCGCCGTCGTCGTCGCGTCCGGCGCGAACTTCCTCGTGCTCGACGAGCCGACGAACCACCTGGACCTCGAGTCGCGCGAGGCGCTCGAGCGCGCGCTCGAGGCGTTTCCCGGGACGGTGCTGCTCGTCTCGCACGACCGCGCGCTCCTCGACGCGGTCGCCGGCCGCCTGCTCGCGGTCGAGGAGCGGCGCATCGTCTCGTACCCCGGCGGCTGGGCCGACTACGTGCGCGCGCAGGCGCCGCCGGAGCCGGCGCCCGCGCCGCCGAAGCCGCGCAAGCAGCGCGCGCCGCGGCCTGCGCGGCAAGAACCGACGGCGCTCGAGCTCGTCGAGCGCGAGGTCGCGCGCGCGGAGGAGCGCGTCAGCGACCTCGAACGGCGGCTCGCCGAGGACTGGAGCGACATGGGGCTGCTCTCCGCGCATCGCGAGGCGCGGGAGGACCTCGACGCGCTGCTCAGGCGCTGGGAGGCGCTGTTCGAAGGCTCGCAGGCGACGTAGGACGACGAACGGTGCCTGGCACCGTAAGGTGCCAGGCACCCTCTCGTACGCCGGGCAAACGATCGGCGACCGCGCGGATCGACGACTCCGTGATCGGGTCGAGGACGAGGATCGCCTCGTCCGCACCCGCCTGACCCAACGCCTCGAGATGCGCCGCGAGCCGGTCGACGGGGACCGGCGCCACCTCGCGCGGCCGCTCGCCCGCAGGCTCGATCTCGACGAGGACGCACGCGCTTCGCTCGAGCGTCGCCGGGTCGCGACCGGCGCGCTCCGCGGCCTCCGTCACGCGCGCATTCGCCTCCACGAAACCTTCGACGGTGTTGCCGTAGGGCGTGTACCACGTGTTCCACACGTCGGCGCACGGCAGGCCGATCGCGAGCATCCGCGGCCGGTTCGCGCCGAGCACGAGCGGCGGGCGCCGCGCGGGAGCCGGGAGCAGCACCGCGTCCTCGACCGTGTGGAAGCGGCCGTGCAGCGTCACGCGCTCGCCGGCGATCAGCCGGCGCACGATCTCGAACGCCTCCTCGAACCGCGACACGCGCTGCTCGAACGGGAGGCCGAACGCCCGGAACTCGGCCTCGTTCCAGCCGGCGCCGAGGCCGAGGACCAGCCGGCCGCCGCTCAGCTCGTCGACCGCCGCAGCCTGCCGCGCGAGCACCCCGGGCGGGTGAAAGGCCGTGCACGCGACGAGGGGGCCGAGCCGCACGCGCTCGGTCACGCCCGCGAGCCACGCGAGCGTCGCCCAGCAGTCCCACGGCCCGCGCTCCGGCCGCCCGTCGCCGCGGTAGAGCAGGTGGTCGCCCACCCAGAGCGAGTCGAAGCCGCACTCCTCCGCCGCCCGCGCCATCGCGAGCAGCTCGTGCCGGCGCACGTCCCGCTCCACCTCCGGGAGCTGGACGCCGACCCTCACCGCTACCGCTCGAGCGGCGCGAGGGTCAACCCGTAGCCGGCGAGCTGCCCGTGGTACAGCTCCGCCGCCTCGCGATGCCCCGACCAGACGATCGCCTGCCCCGTGGTGTGGATCCGGTTCGCGAGCGCCATGCCGCGGTCGTAGTCGATGCCGGGGATCGTCTGCGCGAGCGCGAACGCGACGCCCTCGAACGTGTTGTGGTCGTCGTTCAGCACGATCACCCGCCACGCGTCGCCGAGGCCGGAGCCGCCGCCGCGCCGCGGGCGTGTCTTGCGCGGGGTCAGCGTCTGCGTCACTGCTCCGCGAGCGTATCGACGACCGCCTCGGCGATCACCTTCAGCGGCCGGCCCGAGACCTGGCTCGCGCGCCGCAGCCGCTCGAACGCCGCCTGCTCGGTCAGGCCCTCCTTCGCCATCAGGAGCCCCTTCGCGCGCTCGATCGCCTTGCGGGACGCGAGCGCGTCGGCCAGCGACTCCGCCTGCTCGCGCACGGCGGCCAGCTCCTCGTAGCGCGCACGGGCGGTCGCGATCGCCGGCACGAGGTCCTGCTCCCGGAACGGCTTCACGAGGTAGCCGAAGACGCCCGCCTCGACGGCGCGGCCGACGAGCTCCTCGTGGCCGTACGCCGTCAGCATCACGATCGGGATCGGCCGCTCGTCGAGGATGCGTCGCGCCGCGTCGATGCCGTCGAGGCGCGGCATCTTCACGTCGAGGACCGCGAGCTCGGGCTCGTGCGAGCGCGCCAGCTCGACCGCCTCCTCGCCGTCGCGCGCCTCGGCCACCACCTCGTGGCCCGCGCGCTCGAGGAGGTCGCGCAGATCGAGCCGGATGATCGTCTCGTCCTCGGCGATCAGGATGCGCATGGGCGCAGGCTACGCGGGGAAGACGACCTCGGCGCGCGTGCCGCCCTCCGAGACGAGCTCGAGGCTGCCGCGGAGCTCCTCGCGCACGAGCGCGCGCACGATCGACAGCCCCGTTCCCGCGGGCGCAGCATCGTGCAAGCCCGAACCGTCGTCGGCGATCGCGAGCACGACCTGGCCGTCGCGGCGCGCGAGCTCGATCCGCACGCGGTGGCCGCCGTGCTCGAGCGCGTTCTGCAGCAACTCGGCCACGACGAGCGCGAGCGCGGTCGCACGCGCGCCGGGCAGCATCACGGTCTCGAGCTCCGCCGCCACCTCCTTGCCTGCTCCGAGACCCTGCACGAGCATCGCCCGCAGCCGGCCGATCAGGTCGGCGAGGTCGACGTCCTCCTCGCGGCGCTCGGTGAGCAGCTCGTGCACGGCGGCGATCGCGAGGATGCGGTTCACCGAGTGCTCGAGCGCCTCGCGCGGATCGACGCCGTCGGTCGCGCGCGCCTGCAGACGCAGCAGCGACGCCACCGTCTGCAGGTTGTTCTTGACGCGATGGTGGATCTCCTGGGCGAGCACGCCGCGCATGACGGCGCGACCGTGTTCGAGCGCGACCGCCGCGTGCGTCGCGATCGACGCGAGCAGCTCGCCGTCGGCCACCGTGAACGGCGTGTCGCGGTCGGCGACGAGCTCGCCGATCTGGCGGCCGCGCCAGCGCAGCGGCTGCCGGATCGCGTGCGTCGACGCGACGCCTTCCGGCCACGCGATCCGCCCGTCGTCGAGCACGAGCGCGGCGCCGGTCGCGTGCAGCGCGTCCATCGTCGTCTTCACGATCGCCTCGAGCGACTCCTCGAGGTACAGCGACTCGGAGACGGCCTCCGAGATGCGCGCCAGCGCCTCCAGCTCGCGCACGCGCCGCTGCGCCTCCGCGTAGAGCTTCGCGTGCTCGATCGACTGCGCCACCTGCGCCGCGATCGCGAGCAGCAGGTCGACCTCCGACTCGTCGAACGAGCGCGCGCGGCGCGTGCGGATGTTGAGCGCTCCTTCGAGGGTCCCGTCGCGGGTGAGGATCGGAACCGCGAGGATCGACTCGTACTCGTCCTCGGGCAGGTTCGGGAAGTGCTTGAAGCGCGGATCGAGGTGCGCCTGCGACTCGAGCATCACCGGCGCGCGCGCGGCGGCCGCAGAGCCCGTGATTCCCTCGCCCGGCCGCATGCGCGGCCGGCGCGACATGTCGTCGATCGGCGTGCCGTGCGTGGCGCGCAGGACGAGCTCGTCGGCGCGCTCGTCGTAGAGGTAGACGAAGCACGCGTCGGCCTCGAGGGCGTCGGCGACCTTCGTCGCGACACGCGCGAGCACCTCCTCGAGGTCGAGGGTCGAGTTGACCGCCTCGATCGTGTCGGTGAGCAGCTTCAGGTGGCGGTCGCGCGCGTCCATCCGTCGAACAGCGTACGCTCGAGCCGTGAGCGGTTATCAGTGGCTGTTGATGTTCCACGTCACCGGCGCGTTCCTGCTGCTCGGCGGCGGAGCCGCCGCGGCGGTGCTGAACGTGCGCGCGTGGCTCGCGGAGAGGCCGAGCGAGATCGCGTTGCTCCTGCGCCTGATCGAGCGGATCGCGGTGCCTGCGATCGGCCTCGGCTCGGCGCTGACGCTGGTCCTCGGCCTGTGGCTCGTGCACCACGTCGGCTACTCGTACGGGACGTTCTGGGTCTGGGCCGCGATCGTCCTGTGGGTGCTCGGAAACGCCCTCGGCGGCCGCGGCGGCCGCCATCAGGCGAAGGCGCGCCACGAGGCCGAGCGCCTCGCCGCGGAAGGCGACGCGTCGAGCGAGCAGCTCCGCCGGCTCGTGCGGGATCCGGCCGGCAACGCGCTCTCCTGGGTCTCGGGGCTCGCCATCCTCCTCGTCCTCGTCCTCATGATCTGGAAGCCGGGCCAGTGATCGCCGCGATCCGGCCGAGCGCGTGGGACTTCCCACTGTTCCTGCACGTGCTCGGCGCGATGGTGCTCTTCGGCAGCGTGTCCGCGACCGCCGGCATCTCGATCGCCGCCTGGCGGCGCCCGGCCGTGGTCGCACTGCGCCGGTCGGCGTTCTGGTCGGTGCTCGCGGTGTCGGTGCCGGCCTGGGTGCTGATGCGCGGCGGCGCGCAATGGATCTACTCGAAGGAGGGCTACGGAGGCAACCACGATCCGACGTGGCTCGGCATCGGGTTCTTCGTCGCCGACATCGGCCTGATCGTGCTGCTCGTCACGCTCGGCGCCGCCTTCTGGTGGCAGCGGAGCGGCAATGCCGTCGCCGCGCGCGCGGTCGCAGGGCTGTCGTGCCTGTACATCGCCCTGCTCGTCCTCGCCTGGCTCGCGATGTCGGGAAAATGGGGCTAACAAAATCCTTACCCCAGGAGGGGGATTTTCCTCGCACGCGGGGAATAGGTTCGCGACCGTGAGTGCCCTCGCCGTCGACCTCCGCCGCACCGCCGGGTTCCTCGTGGCGGACGCGCGTGGTCGCGTCGTGGGTCGCGTCGAGTGCGCGATGTACGGCACGTCGCCCGAGACGCCCGACGCGCTCTCGGTTCGCTCGGGCTGGCTGGCGCGCCGCCGCCGGCTCGTGCCCGCCGAGTCGATCGAGCAGGTCGACGACGGCGCGAAGGTGATCGGCCTCCGCGTCGAGCGCGAGGCGATCCGGACGTTTCTCTAAAAGCAGCGCGTCAGCACCGTCAGGTGTCCGACACCTTCTTTGATCAGTGTCAGACACCGGTTCGAGCCAGCGCGCCGCCGTCAAAAAGCAGCGCGTCAGCACCGTCAGGTGTCCGACACCTTCTTTGATCAGTGTCGGACACCCAAGAGGTGTCTGACACCGATGGTGTCAGACACCGGTTCGAGCCAGCGCGCCGCCGTTAAAAAGCCGCGCGTCAGCACCGCCAGGTGTCCGACACCGATCAAGACCCAAGAGGTGTCTGACACCGATGGTGTCAGACACCTGAACGAGCTATCGCGCTGCTTCTAGAGGACTCCGAGGTACCGGTCGAGCTCCCACTGCGTGAGCTGGACGCGGTACTCGTCCCACTCCGAGCGCTTCAGCCGCACGTAGGCGTCGAAGATGTGGTCGCCGAGGGCGCGGCGCATCAGGTCCGACGCGGCGAGCTCGTCGATCGCCTCGCCGAGCGTCTCCGGCAGCGAGACGATCCCCTGCTCGCGTCGCTCCTCGGCCGTGAGGTGGTAGAGGTTCTTCTCCATCGGCGGCGCGAGCTCGTACTCGTGCTCGATCCCCTCGAGGCCCGCGTGCAGCAGCGTCGCGAAGGTCAGATACGGGTTGCAGGCCGGGTCGGGGCAGCGGATCTCCGCGCGCGTCGCTTGCTCCGAGCCCGGCTTGTAGAGCGGGATGCGGATGAGCGCCGAGCGGTTCCGCTGCGACCACGCGACGTAAACGGGCGCCTCGTAGCCCGGCACGAGCCGCTTGTACGAGTTCACCCACTGCGCGAACACCGCCGACAGCTCGCGCGCGTGCCGCAGCAGGCCGGCGATGAACTGCTTGCCGGTCGGCGAGAGGTGGTACTGGTCGCCTTCCGCGAAGAACTGGTTGCGGCCGTCCGCGAAGAGCGACATGTGCGTGTGCATCCCGGACCCGTTCTCACCGAAGAGCGGCTTCGGCATGAACGTCGCGTAGACGCCGTTCTTCGCCGCGACCTCCTTGACGATCAGGCGGTAGGTGATCGTCTGGTCGGCCATGTCGAGCGCCGAGGCGTAGCGCATGTCGATCTCGTGCTGCGACGGCGCGACCTCGTGGTGGTGGTACTCGATGCCGATGCCCATCGACTCGAGCGCCTGGATCGTCTCGTTCCGCAGCTCGGTCGCCGCATCGAGCGCCGTCATCGCGAAGTAGCCGCCCTCGTCGAGCGTCTCGGCGGACTCGTTGTCGCGGAAGAGGAAGTACTCAAGCTCCGGCCCGACGTTGAACGTGTCGAAGCCCATGCTGCTCATGCGCTCGAGCGCCCGACGCAGGACGTAGCGCGGATCGCCTTCGTACGGCTCGCCGTCCGGCTTGACGACGTCGCAGATCATGCGGCCGACGCTCGCCTCGCCCGCGCGCGTCGGCATGAGCCTGAAGGTCGAGGGGTCGGGGATCGCGACCATGTCGGACTCCTCGATCGCGTTGAAGCCGGTGATCGACGAGCCGTCGAACCCCATCCCGTCGTCGAGGGCGCCCGCGACCTCGGACGGCGTGATCGCGAAGCTCTTCAGGTGGCCCTCGATGTCGGTGAACCAGAGCAGCACGTACTGCACGCCCTCCCGCTCGATCTGCTCCAGCACCTGCTTGCGCGCCTTCGGATCGGACGTCGCCCGCTCCCTGCTCTCGATCATCGCCATCTCGGCCGGCCTCCTTCGTCGCCGTCGACTTCGGCGCAACGCTATACCGGCAGCGGCCCCTGCATCGTGAGCACCCTCGAGCGGTCGGCGTAGCCGAGCGAGCGGTTGAGCGCCTGCATCGCCTCGTTGCCGCGCTGCGTCCACGTGACCAGCTGGTGGACGCCGTTCCGGGAGGCCCAGCGGAGCTGCGCACGCTTCAGCGCGCGGGCGATGCCGCGGTGCCGGCGGTCGCGCCGCACCGCGGTGAGGCCGTGCTCGGCCGTGCCCGGCTCCGCGCGGTCCATGAGGCCCGCGTAGCCGACGATCTCGCCGGCCTCGAGCGCGACGAACGAGCCGTCCGGGCAGGTCGCCTCCTCACGCAGCCACGTCTCGAGCCGGAAGGTCGCCTCCCCGGGCAGCGGCATGTCGGCGTAGGCCTCGAGCGCGAGCGGCCAGGCGGCGCGCAGGAACTCGTCGCGGCGGCCGTCGAGGGCGAGGAGCTCGACGCCCTCCACCGGCGCGGGAGCGGGCTCGTCGCCGACCGCGCGCACCTGCTCGAGCTGGTAGTCGACCTCGGCGAGCCCGTAGCCGCGCGCGAAGGCGAGCGAGCCGGGGTCGGCCGCGTCGACGAAGGCGTTGACGCCGGTGCGGCCGAGCGCCCGGGCGTGGTCGGCCAGCGCACGCACGAGCTCGCGGCCGACGCCGCGGCGGCGGTGCTGCGGCAGGACTCGGGCCGCGAGGAACCCGCGCGCGGCGAAGCTCGACGGCGCCGAGACGCCGCAGCCCGCGTCGGCCCCGTCGAGCGACGCGAGCAGCAGCAACCGGCCGTCCTCGTGCTGCGCCTCGAGCTGCGCAGCCGTCACCGGCTCGTCCGGCGTGACGACCGTCTTGATCCGCGCCCACGTCTCGAAGTCCGCGGCGGAGGCGACGACGCGCAGCTCGATGCTCATCCGGAGCGCTTGAGCTTGCCGTGGCGCTTCGCGTACCGCTCGCCCGCCTTGAAGACGACCAGCCCGATCGGGATCGAGAACGCGCCGATCACGAGCAGCGGCCACACGTCGGCCCACGCGAGACCCGTGCCGTGCAGGATCTGCTCGCGGTTGCCGCGCAGCGCGTAGGTCGCCGGCGAGATCTTCGCGATCCACTGCATCCACGTCGGCATCACGCTGACGGGGTAGTAGACGCCGGAGACGACCAGCATCACGCCCTGCGCGACGAAGCCGAGCTGCGCGCCCTTCTCCGGCGAGATCAGCGGCAGGACGGACGCCATGATCCCGACGCCGATGAACGAGATCGACGCGAGCGCGAGCAGCGCGAGCGCCGCGCCGTAGTTCGCATGCGGAGCGTGGATGCCGATGAACGCCGCGACGGCGAAGAACAGGATCGTCGCGCGGATCAGGCCGTACAGGACGGCGAACGCGCCCTGCCCGAAGAGGTGGACGAGGCGCGAGAGCGGCGCCATGAACGTGTACTCGATCGTTCCCTCCCAGCGCTCCCACGCGACCGTCTCCGTCATGAACTCGAAGATGATCCCCAGGAACGCCCAGATCGTCGCGCCGACGAGGAGCATCGTCGCCAGCGAGTTCTCGCGCGCCGGCGGCAGGTCCGCGGCACGCGCGATGAAGACGATCGTGAGCGTGTTCGCGATCGTCCACACCATGAACGCGAGGTCCCAGAGGAAGTAGCGCCTGGTGAGGTACACGTTCCGCTCGACGATCCCGAACAGGCCGACGAGCTGGTTGCGCATCTCGATGGCATACGCACTCACGCGAACACCTCCCTGTACTCGTCCTCCTCGTCGCCGTCCTCAGCCTCGAACTCGCGGCCCGTGGCGGCGAAGAACGCCTCCTCGAGCGTCTCCACGCCGAACCGGCGCTTCACCTCGTCGACCGGCTCGAGGAACAGCAGCTCGCCGCGGTCGAGCAACCCGACGCGGTCGGCCAGCTCCTCCGCCTCCTTCATGTCGTGCGTGCAGAGCAGGATCGTCGCGTCGTGCTTGGCGCGCACCTGGCGGATGAAGTCCTGCACCTCGAGCTTCGAGCGCGGGTCGAGGCCGGTCGTCGGCTCGTCGAGCAGCAGGAGGACCGGCGACGTCAGGAGCGCCCGCGCCAGCGCGACCTTCTGCTGCATGCCGCGCGACAGGTTCTCCATCGACTCGCCGCGCCGCTCGGGCGGGAAGCCGACCTTCGCGAGGATCTCGGGCACCGCGGCGCGCGTCTCGCGCGGCCCCATTCCGTAGAACCTCGCCGCGTACGACAGGTTCTCGGCCGCGCTCATCTTCTTGAAGAAGCTCGCCTCGACCGAGACGCGGTTCACGAGCCGGCGCACGGCGCGCGCGTCGCGGAGCACGTCGCAGTCGAAGATCCACGCCTCGCCGCCGTCCGGCAGGAGCAGCGTCGACAGGACGCGCACGAGCGTCGACTTGCCCGAGCCGTTCTGCCCGAGCACGGCCACGCACTCGCCGCGCTCGACGGCGAACGAGACGCGCTTCAGCGCCGCGCGGCGGCGGCGGCGGCGGACGAGGCCGCTGCGGCGCGAGAAGACCTTCTCGAGATCACGGACGACGACGGCGGGGTGTTGGTCTTGCACTCATGCTCCTTGGATCGCTGGAAAGAACGGGAACGCGGACGCACTCAGGCCGCTGTGCGCGGCCGAGCGACGACGTCTGCGTTGGCGATCCCGGACATGAGGCGCAGAAGCATACACGAAACAGGTATCCCTCCCGCCAGCCGATGCGCCTCTTCACCGTGAGCGAACGCCCCGAGCTCGCCGAGCCGGCCTGGGAGAGGACGCGCGACACGATGCCCGAGTACAACAACCACGGGGACGTGCTGAACGTCTACTGGCCCCGGCTCACGGAGGAGCGGCCCGACTTCCAGTTCCACCTCGTCGGAGACGACGACGAGATCCTCGCCCGCGCCCGCTCGATTCCCGTGTGGTGGGACGGAACCATCGAGGGCCTGCCCGACGGCATCGACGGAGCGATCGCGCGCGGCTTCGAGCAGGGCGGCGCCAACGCGCTGTGCGCGCTCGTGATCATGGTTCCGCGCGACCTCCAGGGGAGAGGCGTCAGCGCCGAGGCCGTGCGGGCGATGGCCGAGATCGGGCGCAGCCACGGTCTCGGATCGCTGATCGCGCCGGTTCGTCCGAGCCGGAAGGATCGCTATCCCCTCGTTCCGATCGAGAGCTACGCCGCGTGGCGGCGACCGGACGGCTTCCTCTTCGACCCGTGGATGCGCGTGCACGAGCGGCTCGGCGCGGCGACTCTGAAGCCCGAGCCGCGATCGCTCCGCATCACCGGGACCGTCCGCGAGTGGGAGGAATGGACGGGCATGGCGTTCCCCGAGAGCGGCGACTACTGGTTCCCGGGCGGCCTCGCCACCGTGGCGATCGACCGCGAGGAGGAGTCCGGCCGCTACTGGGAGCCGAACGTCTGGATGCGGCACACGCTGTAGACGGCGGCTCAGGCGGCGCGGGAGCGGGCGTCCGCGAGCACGCGCTCGGCCTCGGTGCGGTTGCCGAACCCCGACGTCTCCGTGTGCTTGCCCTCGAGGTCCTTGTAGACCTGGAAGAAGTGCTCGATCTCGTTCCGGAGCTCGGCCGGCACGTCGTGGATGTCGGAGATCCGGCTCCAGGAGGGATCGCGGAGCGGCACGCAGATCAGCTTCTCGTCCGGCCCCTTCTCGTCGGCCATGTGGAACACGCCGACCGCGCGCACGCGGATGCGGCAGCCCGGGAAGGTCGGCTCGCCGACCAGGACGAGCGCGTCGAGCGGGTCGCCGTCCTCGGCCAGCGTGCCCTCGACGTAGCCGTAGTCGGCCGGGTAGCTCATCGAGGTGAAGAGGCGCCGGTCGAGCGCGATCCCGCCGAGCTCCTCGTCCCACTCGTATTTGTTCCGCGAGCCGGACGGGATCTCGACGAAGACGACGCCGTCGCTCATGGCGTCACACTATGAGGCATGGCCGACCACGGCGGCCACGAGCACGTCCACGTTCCGCCCGCGGGCGCGGCGGCCGGGCCGCTCGCGCGGGCGCTCTGCCTCGTCGTCGCGTTCATGGCCGCCGAGGTGGCGGTGGCGATTTTCGCGCACTCGCTCGCGCTGCTGTCGGACGCGGCGCACATGCTCGTGGACGCGATCGCGCTCGGCCTCGGCGTCTGGGCGGCGCGGCTCGCCGCTCGCCCGCCCGGCGGCCGTATGACCTTCGGCCTCAAGCGCGCCGAGATCCTCTCGGCGCAGGCGAACGGCATCACGCTCCTCCTGCTCGGGCTCGCGATCGTCGTCGAGGCGGTGCGTCGGCTGGCGTCGCCGCCGGACGTCCGCGGCGGCCTCGTGCTTGCGACCGCGTGCGCGGGCGCCGCCGTCAACGCGCTCGCGCTCGTGCTCGTCGCGCGCGCCGGGCGGCAGAGCCTGAACGTCGAGGGGAGCTACCGCCACCTGCTCACCGACCTGTACGCCTTCGGCGGCACCGCGGTCGCGGGCGCGGTGGTCTGGACGACCGGCTTCGAGCGCGCCGACCCGCTCGCCTCGCTCGCAGTCGCCGCCTCGATGCTCGCCGCCGGCTGGCCGCTCCTCCGGCGCTCCGGCGGAATCCTCCTCGAGGGCGCGCCCGAGGGGGTGCGGCCGGACGAGATCGGAGCCGCGCTGCAGGACGCCCCGGGGGTCGTCGGCGTCCACGACCTGCACGTCTGGGAGATCACGTCCGGCTTCCCGGCGCTGTCCGCTCACGTGCTGGTTCGGCCCGGCGACGACTGCCACGCCATCCGCCGCGACCTCGAACGGCTGCTCGGCGAGCGGTTCGCGATCACCCACACGACCCTCCAGGTCGAGCACGCCCGCGACGAGCTTCTCACCATCCGGCCCTTGCGCGCCGGCCGGAGAAGCCGCTAGGGTGCGGGTACGCGCGAGCGCCGACGACGGCGCGTGCGCGGAGGCAACGAGGCCTCGTCGTCCCCTTCGGGACGGCGGGGCCTCTTTTCGTTGGGCGAGAACAAGGAGCGAACGGATGAAGGTGAAGCTCGAGTACATCTGGCTGGACGGGTACGAGCCGGCGCCGAACCTGCGCGGCAAGACGAAGATCGTCGAGCTGGCGGGCGAGCCCGCGCTCGAGGACCTGCCGGTGTGGAACTTCGACGGCAGCTCGACCCGCCAGGCCGAGGGGCGCGACTCCGACTGCGTGCTGCAGCCGGTCGCGCTCTTCCCGGACCCGGCCCGCGAGAACGCGTGGCTCGCGATGTGCGAGGTGCTCCTTCCGGACGGCACGCCGCATCCGTCGAACAGCCGCGCGACGATCCCCGACGACCCCGACACGTGGTTCGGGTTCGAGCAGGAGTACTTCCTGTACCGCGACGGCCGCCCGCTCGGCTTCCCGGCCGAGGGCTTCCCCGCGCCGCAGGGCGAGTACTACACCGGCGTCGGCTACAAGAACGTCGGCGACGTCGCGCGCGAGATCGTCGACGCGCACATCGACCTCTGCCTCCGCGCCGGGATCAACCTCGAGGGCGTCAACGCGGAGGTCGCCAAGGGCCAGTGGGAGTTCCAGATCTTCGGCAAGGGCTCGAAGCGAGCCGCCGACGAGCTCTGGATCGCGCGCTACCTGCTGCTGCGGCTGTGCGAGCGCTACCGCGTCGACGTGAACTTCCACCCGAAGCCGCTCGGCGCGGAGCACGACTGGAACGGGTCTGGGCTGCACACGAACTTCTCCACCAGGCACATGCGCGAGGTCGGCGGCGAGGAGTACTTCGCGGCGCTGATGGCGGCGTTCGACGAGCACCGCGACGCGCACATCGCCGTCTACGGGCCGGACAACCACCTGCGGCTGACGGGCCAGCACGAGACGCAGTCGATCGACGCGTTCGACTACGGCGTCGCCAACCGCGGCGCCTCGATCCGGATCCCGCACGGCTTCGTCCGGAACGGCTACCGCGGCTACCTGGAGGACCGCCGCCCGAACGCGCTCGGCGATCCCTACCGCGTCGCCGGCCGGATCCTGCAAACGATCGAGACGGTGCCGACGGGCGACCTGGAGGCGCTGGAGGGCATCGCCGCGTAGAGCGGCCGCGGGGGACATGCCCGGTGTCGGACACCGGGCATGTCCCGGCTAGCCAATCGCGAAGGCGACCTGGACGTCGGCCGTGACGTCCTGCGTGCCCGGCTCGACGGGGGTCGCGGGCACGGCCGCCCTGGCCGCTCCCGACTGGAACGGCACCGGCGGCTCGGCGCTCTGCTCGGTCACGGAGAGCACCCGGCCCACGGCGAAGCCGCCCGCCTGCGCGAGCGCCTGTGCCTTCGCACGCGCGTCGGCGATCGCCTTCTGCAGTGCCTGCCGGTACAGCGCGTCCTGGTCGGCGACCGAGAGCGACGGCCCGTCGACGGACGTGGCGCCCGCGCCGACCGCCGCGTCGATCAGCCGTCCGGCGGCCGCGATCGAGCCCTCCGCGCTCACGGTGTCCTCGGCGGCGTAGCCGGTGACGCGTCCGTGCGAGGTCTGCGGGTAGAGCGACACCTGCTGCGTCTGCAGGTCGCGGCCGCCCGCCTGCTTGAGCGCCGCGATCACCTTCGTCGCGATCGCGGCGTTGCGGGCGAGCGCCTCGGCGGCGCTCGGCGCGGTCGTGCGCACCGTGGCCGTGATCGCAGCCTGGTCGGGAACGGCGACCACGTCGCCGTGGCCGGTCGTGGTCACGGACCCGGCGGGCGAGGCGGTGTCGCCGTGCGCCGCGCTCGGGCGCGCGACGCCGGCGTAGGCGGCGGCCGCGAACGCGGCCGCGGCGACGAGGAGGATCGGGAGAGCTCGTCTCATGCCCGTCATACGCCGCCGACCTGCTTCGATGTCACAGGTGCGGTACGCGTTCGTCGACTGCCGCTGGTCGCTGGACGACCCGGAGGCGGGCCGGCGCGCCTACCTCGAAGGGCACATCCCGGGCGCGGCGTTCCTCGACGTCGAGCGCGACCTGTCGGACGAGCCGGGCGCCGGCGGCCGCCACCCGCTGCCCTCGGCGGCGCGGTTCGGCGCGGCGGCCTCGCGCGCCGGCATCGAGGACGGGGTCTTCGTCGTCGTGTACGGGTCGCTCGGCGGCGCCGAGCGCCTCTGGTGGCTGCTGCGCCACTTCGGCCACGACGACTGCGCCGTCCTCGACCTCGCCGGCTGGCGCGGGCCGCTCCGCGCGGGTGAGGAGGCCGTCGAGCCCGCCGCCTTCGTGCCCCGCGAACGGAGCGGCGACACAGCCACCGCGGCGGAGATCGCGACCCGCCGCGAGGAGCTCGTGCTCGTCGACGCGCGCGTTCCCGCACGCTTCCGGGGCGAGCCGAACCCCGTCGACCGGGCGCCGGGACGGATCCCCGGCGCGCTGAACGCGCCGTGGAACGAGCCGCTGCGGGAGCTTCCGGCCGGCGACCTCGTCGCCTACTGCGGCTCCGGCGTCACCGCGTGCGTCGTCCTCCACCGCCTGCATCTCGCCGGACGCGAGGGGCGGCTCTATCCCGGCTCGTGGTCGGAGTGGGAGCAGCGGCCGGAGCTGCCCCGGGAGCGCGGCTAAGAGCGCGAGGGCGCCCTACGCCGCGGCGGCGGCGCGGCCGCCCGCCGTCGACGTCGCGTACGGAGCGAGGTAGCGCTCCCAGCGCGTCGGGATCGTGGGCGCCGCCAGCCGGATGAACAGCACGGCGGCAGGCGGGCGCGGCGCGTGCGCCAGCTCCATCTGCACCTCGTGCGGCAGCCGGTCGCCCTTCCGCAGGTTGCAGGGCGCGCAGGACGTGACGACGTTCTCCCAGCTCGACTCGCCGCCGCGCGACCGTGGGACGACGTGGTCGAGCGTCAGCCGCCCCGTCGACGTGCCGCAGTAGACGCAGCGCCACCCGTCGCGGGCGAAGAGGGCTCGTCGGGAGATCTTCCGCTGCACGAGCCGCGGCACCCGCACGTAGTGGACGAGGCGGATCACGTGCGGCCAGCGGAAGGTCGACGTCGCCGAGCGAAGCGGCCGGTCGAGCTCCTCGATCACCTCGGCCTTCCCCTTGTAGACCAGCACGTGGGCGCGGCGCAGCGAGCACACGTTCAAGGGCTCGTAGCTCGCATTCAGGACCAGAACCTGCTGCACCCTGGCCGGAATGTAGCTATTCGGGAGGAGAACCTGCGTGCTCCGCAAACCCTCGAACCTGGTTCGCGACGGAGTCGCGAACCAGGTTCGGGAGTCTTCCGACCGTCAGCGCCCCATTGCGCGCTCGACGGCCTCGAGCTCCTCGGGCGAGAGGGCAATCGAGGCGCGGCCGCGGTCGAGCTCCTTCATGTAGATGCGCGCGTAGTCGCGGCCCTGGATCGCCGTCACGACGATGCCCGTGCGGGCGGCGTCGAGGAACGCGACGGACGCCGACTGGTGGCCGCCCGTGTCCTCGTAGGCGTCGTAGCGGACGATGGCGGTGTTGGTGAGCGTCTCGTCGACGCGCCGGTCGACCCGCGCCAGGCCGGCGGCGACCTCGTCGACCGCGCCGTGCAGGTCGTCGATGCGGCCCTGCAGCGACACCGCGAAGTCGACGATGTCCTTCCGCCCGCCCGCGAGCAGGAGCTTCTGCGCCTCGCGGACGCGGCGCACGCGGACCCACGCCGCCCACGCCAGGGCGAGCCCGGCGAGGCCGACCGCGCAGCCGGCGGCGGCGATGATCACAGCGGTGGTCGCCGTCACAGCGACTCCGAGGTTACCGTGGGGCCTCCCACGCCTCGCCAGCCGCTCGCGATGGCACGCGGAAGGGACGCAGGCTCTCCTCCCGACGAACTAGCCGAGGGAGAAGATCACGGGGTACGACGCGGAGTTGTTCGTCTTGTCGTGCTCGCCGGGAACCGGCGCGACGTCGACCGTCAGCTTCGCCCTGAACCCGATCCAGGTGCCGACGTTCACGTTCGTGAAGTGCACCGTCGCGTCCTCGCCGGGGTTGATCAGGCGCAGCGTCTGCGTCTGCACGATCGCCTTCCCGGACGCGGGCACGCGCTGGATCGTCAGCGTGACCTTGATGCCCGCCTCCTGGAAGTTGCCGCCGTCGTGGATGGTGGCGTCGAAGCCGAGGTTCGGCGACGCGACGATCTGGTTGAGGTCGGTCGACGTGGAGAGCGTCGGGCCGCTCGGCGTCGCCCGGACCGAGACGAGGTTCGTGCCGTGCAGGCCCGTCACCTTGCCGCCGCTCGTGGTCGCCCCCTGCAGCCGCTGGAGGAGCAGCGACATCGAGCGCTGCGTGACCATCTCCGGGTTCGAGACGAAGTGCGACTCGGGCACGATCACGCCGCTCACGCCGCGCTTCGCCATCTCGTTCTTCGCGGGCGTGAGGAAGAGGTCGTCCCAGACGACGTCGCTCGCGAGCAGCCGCGCGCCCCACTGCGAGAGCACGGCCGCGTCGCCGCTCGTCTTCTTCGTGCCGCCGAGCGCGCCGAGCGCGTCCGCGAGGCCCTGCGAGCCGAGGACGCGCAGCTGCAGCGCCTCGATCAGCTGCTGGTTCTCGGGGCGGAGCGGCCCGGGCGGGTCGAGGTTGGTCGCGGCGGAGACGTTCTGCCGCTCCTGCTCGGCGATGCCCGAGAGCTTCGTCCGCAGGTCGGCCGGCTTCAGCCCGGGCGTCGTCAGGTCGTTCGCGAGCGCGGCGCCGTCCGAGGCGGAGCTGCGCGCGATCGTGGCGACGCCGCCCATGTAGTGGCTGTACTCGTCGTGCTTGCTCGTGCTCGCGCACGACTGGATCAGGAGCCCGAAGAAGACGAGCACGGCGATCGCGATCGCGATCACCGCGAGGAGCCGCAGGAACGGCGTCAGCCCCCGCGGCGGGCCGCCCGGACGGCGGAATCCCGGCCGCGGCCCGGGCCCGCCCCGGCGCGGGAGCCTGACCCTCGACGGCTGGGCTTCGGTCGTCCGCGGCTCGTCGTCGAAGAAGTCGAACTCGATGTCGTCGCCGGGCGGATCCATCCAGGGTCGAATCTAGCGCCCGTCCCGGCTGGCGGGCGGGCGCGGGCCGGGAAAAGGAGTCGTCGGGCGGGCGGAGTAGAACCGCTCGGTGGCCACGCCCGCTCCCGCGCACGACCTCTTCCTGGGCCGGTATCGCCCCCTGCGCCCGCTCGGCTCCGGCGGCATGGGGCACGTCTGGCTGGCGCGCGACGAGCGGAGCGGCCTCGACGTCGCGCTGAAGATCGTGGGCCGCGAGGGCAAGGCGGGCTTCCGCGCCGAGCGGGAGGCGCGCGCGGCGGCGTCGCTGCGGCACCCGCGGTGCCAGCGGATCGTCTCGCTGGCGCGCGACTCCACCCACGTGTACATCGCGTACGAGTACGTCCCGGGCCGCACGCTGCGCGAGGCGATGCGCGCGGGCGAGCTCGACGACCGCGCCGCGATCGAGGCGGCCGCCCAGATCTGCGAGGCGCTGGCCCACGCGCACGGGAAGGGCATCGTCCACCGCGACGTGAAGCCGTCGAACGTCCTGCTCGCGCAGTCGGCCGACCCGCGGAAGCCTGCGGTGGACGTGACCCTGCTCGACTTCGGCCTGGCGCAGATGGCCGAGTTCGACACGCTGACGGCGCTCGGCGACATCCCGGGCACGCTCGCCTACATCGCCCCCGAGCGACTCCACGGTCGCCCGGCGACGCCCGCGGCCGACGTGTGGGCGGTCGGCGTCCTGCTGTGGGAGGCGCTCGCCGGGCAGCATCCGTTCTGGAGCGCCGACCTGGCGGAGACGTCCCGGCAGATCCAGGCGGGGGCGCCGCCGCTCCGGACGATGCGGCCGGACCTGCCCGACCGCCTGCTCGCCGCGGTCGACGGCGCGCTCGTCGCCAGCCCGAAGCGCCGGCCGACCGCGCGGGCGCTCGCCGACGAGCTCCGGACCATCCCCAGCCGTCACCCGAAGAAGAAGCGCGACGGCGGCGGAGGCCGCACCCGCGCTCTCCCGACGCCGCGCTCGCTCCTCGCGATCGCCGGCGAGCGGCTCCTGCCCGCCGCGCTCGCGGGGATCGCGAGCGGCTGGGTGGCGGCGAGGCTGCCCTTCTACCCCGGGGGCTGGCCGCTCGGGCTCGCCGCGGTGGGGGCCGGGCTCGGCTTCGCGCGCCCGCGCCTGGGGCTCGCCTTCGCGCTCGCGACGGCCTTCTTTCCGCTCGCGAACGTCTCGCTCGGGCTGGCGGTCGTCTACGCGGCGCTCGCGGTCGGCTGGCTCGCGCTGACCTGGCGCGACGCACGGGCCGGGCTCCTGCTCGCCGCGGGCCCGCTGCTCGCGCCCGCCGCCGGCCTCGCGCTCCTGCCGCTCGCCGCGCAGCTCGCGCGGGGGCGCGTGCGGCGCGCCGCCCAGGCCGCCGCCGCGGTCCTCCTCGCCGCCGTGGTCACCGGCCTGCGCCGGGCGCCGCTCCCGTTCGACGGTTCGTCGCCGCCGCTCGGGCTCGGCGTCGCCGGCTCCGCCCATCCCGGCGCCGTCGCCGAAGCGCTGCTGCGGCAGCTCGGCCAGCACCCGCATCTGCTCGCCGAGGCGGTCGCGCTCGCCGCCGCGGCCGTCGCGCTGCCGTACGTGCGCGGACGCGGGCCGTGGGCCGCGGCCGGTTTCGGGGCGGCGCTCCTGGCCGCGACCGCGCTCGCCGCTCCGGCCGGCAGCGTGATCCCGCTCGTCGCCGCAGCGTGGCTGACGGCGGCGGCCGTCGCGCTACCGTGGCGCCCCCGGGCGGGGTCGTAGACTGTTCCGCCCGGGTATCACCGGCGCGAATGTCGATGCTCCGCACCATCGAGTCGAAGCTCGAGTCGCTCTTCGAGGGCGTCTTCGGCCGCGCCTTCCGCACGAACGTCCAGCCGGTGGAGCTGGCCCGGAAGCTGGTCAAGGAGATGGACGAGCACCGCAACGTCTCCGTCTCGCGCGTGTACGTGCCGAACGAGTACACGGTCTACCTCTGCCCCGGCGACCGCGAGCAGTTCGCGGGCTACGAGGCGCAGCTCCGCGGCGAGCTCGCCGACTACCTCGCCGAGCACGCCCGGCGCGAGAGCTACGTCCTGCTGACGCCGCCGCGCGTCGGCTTCGAGACCGACGACGATCTCGACGTCGGCGTCTTCGGGATCGCGACGAGGATGGCGCAGCCGTCCGACCGCGAGCCGGACGAGAGCGTCGAGGAGCAGCCGGTCGCCGGCGCGACGATGGTCTACAAGCCGGGGACGCCGGCGCAGCCGACCGAGGCCGCGTCGCCCGTCGAGCTCGGCGTCCAGCGCGAGGTCGCGGTGCTGGAGTGGAACGGCGAGCGGCACGAGATCTCGAAGCGGCGCGTCCTGATCGGCCGCTCGCGGGACGCCGACATCCGCGTCGAGGACCCGAACGTGTCGCGACGCCACGCCGAGGTGCAGCAGGAGGGCGCGACCTGGTGGCTCGTCGACCTCGACTCGACGAACGGCGTCGAGGTACGCGGCAAGCGCGTCAAGCGCCTCAAGCTGGAGGACGGGACGCGGTTCACGATCGGCTCGACGGAGATCGCGTTCTCGCGGGAGCTGCAGTGACCGCCGCTGCGACGGTCGTGGCCTCCGCCCAGGTGGAGACGACGCTCCTCGTCCTGAAGCTCGCGTTCCTCGTCCTGCTCTACCTCTTCATCTGGCGGATCGTGCGCTCGGCGGCCCGCGACCTCCGGCTGCCGCAGGAGTCGATGATCCTCGCGCCGAGCCAGGTCGCGGGGCTGGCGCCGTCGCCGCAGTCGCGGGAGCTCGGGCGGCTGGTCGTGCTCGGCAGCCCCGCCCTCGACCAGGGCGACGTGCTGACGCTCGACTCGCACCCGCTCACGGTCGGGCGCGGGCAGAACAACGACGTGCAGCTCACGGCGGACGAGTACGCGTCCTCGCGGCACGCGCGGATCGAGCCGCGCCGCGACGGCGTCTGGATCGAGGACGTCGGCTCGACGAACGGCACGTTCGTGAACGGGATCCGGCTGACGCGCGAGCGCCGGCTCGCGCCGGGCGACGTCGTCCGCATCGGCGAGACAGACCTGAGGTTCGAGCCGTGAAGGTGGGCTCCAGCTATGCACGGACCGATGCCGGCCGCAAGCGCCGCGGAAACGAGGACGCGTACGTCTGCCGGCCGCCGCTCTTCGCGATCGCGGACGGGATGGGCGGCGCGCAGGCGGGCGAGGTCGCGTCGGCGCTCGCCGCCGAGGCGCTCACCGACACGCCGGTCGACGGCGGCGGCGAGCGTCGGCTCGTGGAGCTGATCCGCGAGGCCAACCGGCGCGTGCACGAGCGCGCGTCGACGGACGCGGCGACGTCCGGGATGGGGACGACGATCACGGTCGCGCTCGTCGAGGACGACGGGCGCGTCACGTTCGGGCACGTCGGCGACTCGCGCGCGTACCTGCTCCGGCAGGACGCCTTCGAGCAGCTCACCGACGACCACTCGCTCGTGGCCGAGCTCGTGCGCCGCGGCGAGCTCTCGCCCGCCGAGGCCGAGGTGCACCCGCAGCGCTCCGTTATCACACGCGCCCTCGGCACCGACCCGGACATCGACGTCGACACCTTCTCCGTCCCGGCGGAGGCGGGCGACCTCTTCCTCATCTGCTCCGACGGCCTGTCGGACATGGTCGACGAGGAGACGATCGCGTCGATCCTGCGGGCCCACCGCGGCGACCTCGCCGAGGCCTCGCGCGCCCTCGTACAGGCGGCGAACCGCGCGGGCGGCGAGGACAACATCACCGCCGTCCTGTTCGAGATCGCCGAGGGCGACCAGGCCGCCGGCGAGCCGGACGAGAAGACCCGCGAGCTCGCGACGTCGCAGGACGAGGACACGCTCCACCCGGAGGACCACGTGCTGCCGCCCCCGCCGGCGCCGAGCGCGGTCGACACGATGGTCGCGCCCGTCGACACGATCCCGCCGCCGCCCGCGGACGCCGAGACGGAGGAGGCGGCCGCGCCGTCCGAGGACGAGGAGGAGGCGACGTTCGCGCGCAAGGCGCTCGCGCTCGCGGTGATCGTGGCCCTCTGCGTCCTGATCGTGGTGCTCGTCGTCTGGGGCCTCGCCCGCTGACCGGCATGGCCGCGCTGACGACGCCCCGGAACCGCGAGCTGTTCTACCTCGCCGTCGTCGGCATCCTCACCGCCGTCGGCTTCGCGTCCGTCTACATCGCGCGGCGGTCGCTCGTCAGCTGGGACTCGCTCGGCTACGCGGTGTTCTTCTTCGCGCTGTACGTCGCGGCTCACCTCGTCGCCAGGCGCGCCGTGCCGAACGCCGATCCGTACCTCCTGCCGATGGCAGGGCTACTGACGGCCGTCGGGGTGACGGAGATCTACCGGCTCGGCCCCAGCGACGCGTTCAAGCAGGGGCTCTGGATCGTGATCGGCGTCGTGCTGTTCGCGATCGCCCTGCTCGGCCTGCGGCGCGACTACCGCGTCCTCGAGCAGTACAAGTACCTGTTCGGCGTCGGCGCGATCGTGCTGCTGTTCCTGCCGCGCCTCCCGGTGATCGGCGAGACGGTGAACGGTGCGCGGCTGTGGGTGCACGCCGGGCCCCTCCAGCTCCAGCCGGGCGAGTTCGCGAAGGTCGCGCTGATCGTCTTCCTCGCCGCCTACCTCCGGGAGAAGCGCGAGGTGCTCGCGCAGGGGCGCCCCAAGGACGTGGGGCCGCTGCTCGTGATCTGGGGCGGCTGCATGCTCGTCCTCGTCGAGACGAACGACCTCGGCTCGGGGCTCCTCTACTTCGGGATCTTCCTCGCGATGCTCTACATCGCGACGGCGCGGCTGTCGTTCGTCCTCGTCGGCATCGCGCTCTTCCTCGCGGGCGGCGTCGTCGCCTACGAGAAGATCGCCCACGTCCACGAGCGCGTCACGATCTGGATCCATCCGTGGACCGCGCACAAGGTCTTCTGTCCGCAGACCGGCGGGCTCGCGCTGCGGCAGGACTGCGAGAGCTACCAGCTCGTCCGCTCGCTGTACTCGATCGCGAGCGGCGGCTTCGGTGGCTCGGGGCTCGGCAAGGGGACGTTCCTGATCCCGGGCAAGCCGCCGGTGCAGCTCATCCCGTACGTCAACACCGACTTCATCTACTCCGCGCTCGCGCAGGAGCTCGGGCTGATCGGCGCGGCCGCACTGCTGCTCGTGTTCATGCTCTTCGTCGCGCGCGGGATGAAGGTGGCGCTGCAGGCCGACGACGGCTTCTCGAAGCTGCTCGCGGCCGGCCTCACGTTCGGCTTCGCGCTGCAGACGTTCATCATCGTCGGCGGCGTGCTGCGGATCATCCCGCTGACGGGCATCACGCTGCCGTTCGTCTCGTACGGCGGCTCGTCGATCGTCGCGAACTTCCTCTTGCTCGCGGGCCTCCTGCTCGTCTCCCACCGGGCGAACAGCTCGTGAACAAGCAGATCTCCCGCATCTCGCTCTTCGCGCTGCTGCTGCTCGCCGCGCTGATCGTGGCGACGACGTACTGGCAGGCGTGGGCGGCGCCGGGCCTCGCGGCGAGGCAGGACAACGCGATCGAGCGTGTCGCGCAGTTCGAGATCAAGCGCGGCCGCATCTACGCGAGCGACGGCAAGACCGTGCTCGCGACGAACGTGCGCCGGAAGAGCGCGGGCCAGACGCTCTACTTCCGCCACTACCCGACGAACGGCTTCGCGTCGCAGGTGATCGGCTACTCGACGCAGGGCCGTTCGCGCGCCGGGCTCGAGCGCTCCGAGAACGCGTACCTCACGGCGTCGAACGCGAACCTCGGGACGATCTGGGAGCGTCTCAGCGACCGCCTGCGCGGGGCCACGGTCACCGGCAACGACCTCGTGCTGAACCTCAAGGTCGGCGCGGAGCGGCTCGCCGAGTCGGCGCTCAAGGGCAACTGCGGCGCCGCGGTGGTGCTCAACCCGAAGACCGGGGCGGTCTACGTGATGGCGTCGTCGCCGACCTACAACCCCAACCTGATCGAGTCCGACAAGGGCTTCGCGAGCATCCTCAAGGCGCCGTCCGCGTGCCCGGGCTCATCGTCGGCGCTGCTCGACCGCGCGACGCAGGGCCTCTACACGCCCGGCTCGACCTTCAAGACTGTCACCGCGGCGGCGGCGCTCGACGACCACGTCTTCGGTCCCGACTCGAGCTTCTACGACCCCGGCTACTGCACGGAGTACGGGCAGCGGATCTCGAACGCGCTGAACCCGGACCAGACCGCCGAGTCCTACGGCAACGTCAACTTCCTCGAGGCGTACGAGCACTCGATCAACGCCGTCTTCTGCAACATCGGCAAGACGCTCGGCGCCAAGCGGATCCTCGACAAGGCGAAGCAGTTCGGCTTCTACTCGAAGCCGCCGATCGAGCTGCCCTCGAACGAGGTGGCGCCGAGCGGGCTCTACAACTTCGCCAAGCACGCGCTCTACGACGACCCGAAGCTGGTCGACCCCGGCCGCCTCGCGTTCGGCCAGGAGCACCTGCTCGTGACGCCGCTGCAGATGGCGCTCGTCGCGGCCGCCGTCGCGAACCACGGCACGATCATGGTGCCGCGCCTGGTGAAGGAGGTGCGCTCGCACGGCGGCTCGGTGGTGACGAAGACGAAGCCGCACGTCTGGAAGCACGCGATGACGCCGAGGACGGCGGGGATCCTGAGCACGTTCATGCAGGCCGTCGTCACGGGCGGCACCGGCACCCAGGCGCAGATCCCTGGTATCAAGGTGGCCGGCAAGACCGGCACCGCCGAGACGGGGAAGCCCCATGTCTACACCGCCTGGTTCATCTTCTTCGCCCCCGCCGACAACCCGCAGGTGGCGGGCGCGGTCGTGCTCGAGAACCAGCTGAACGGCTTCGGCGGGGCGGTGGCGGCCCCGATCGCGAAGCAGCTGATGCAGGCGATCCTGCCGGGCGCGTCGAAACACTGAAGCTGCCGCCGTATGGCCACCGCCGACACCCTCATCGACCGCACCTTCGACAAGCGCTACGTCATCAAGCGCAAGCTCGGCTCGGGCGGCATGGCCGACGTCTACCTCGCCGAGGACCAGGAGCTCGGGCGGCGGGTGGCGCTCAAGCTGCTGAACGAGCGCCACGCGGCCGACGAGCAGTTCGTCGAGCGGTTCCGGCGCGAGGCGCAGAGCGCGGCCGGCCTCAACCACCCGAACATCGTCTCGATCTTCGACCGCGGCCTCGCCGAGGGCACCTACTACATCGCGATGGAGTATCTCGACGGGCGCACGCTCAAGGAGCTGCTCGTCCGCAACGGCCCCACGCCGATCCCGATCGCCGTCGACTACGCGCGGCAGATCCTCGGCGCGCTCGCGTTCGCGCACCGCAACGGGATCGTCCACCGCGACATCAAGCCGCACAACATCGTCGTCGGCCGCGACGGGCGGCTGAAGGTGACGGACTTCGGCATCGCGCGCTCGGGGGCGTCGCAGATGACGGAGGCGGGCTCGATCGTCGGCACGGCGCAGTACCTCTCGCCAGAGCAGGCGCGGGGCGCGCCCGTCGACCCACGCTCGGATCTCTACTCGCTCGGGATCGTGCTCTACGAGATGCTCACCGGGAAGGTGCCGTTCACCGGCGACACGCCGGTCGAGATAGCGATGAAGCATCTCTCGCAGGTGCCGTCGCCGCCGTCGAAACTGCGCCCGCAGGTGCCGCACGACCTCGACGCGGTCGTGATGCGGGCGATCGCCAAGGACCCCGAGCGCCGCTACGGCTCGGCGGAGGAGATGGAAGCCGACCTCGCGCGCGTCGCCCGCGGCGTCGCCGTGTCGCGCGAGACCGAAGACGCGATGACGCAGGTGCTCGCGGGCGCCGGCGCCTCGACCGCCTCCACGATGGTGACGCGCCCACGCGCCGTCGCGCCGCCGCCGGCGCCGCCCGCGTACCGGCGCCCGCTGCCGTACTACGACTACGAGGAGCCCGCGCCGCGCCGCTCGTTCTGGCCCTGGCTGCTCGCGCTCGGATTGATCGTGCTCGGCGGGATCGGCGGCTGGCTGCTCTACACGCGGATCCAGCACCAGCTCGACAACAACGCACCGGTCTCGGTGCCCGACGAACGGCTCGTGGCGCAACAGCTCGCGGTGCGAAGAATCCGGCAGGCCGGCTTCAAGCCCCAGGTCGTGCACGAGCCGAACGCCAGCGTCGCGAAGGGCGCGGTCATCTCCCAGAGCCCCGATCCGGGGACGAAGGTCGGCAAGGGATCGACGGTGACGCTCACGGTGTCCTCGGGCATCCCGATGACGACGGTGCCCGACGTGAAGGGGCAGAAGCTCACCGACGCCCTGCAGCTCCTCTATGCGAACGCCCTGCAGCCGCGCATCGCGTACGTCTTCTCCGAGCAGCCGTCGGACGTCGTCGTCGCGCAGGCGCCGGCGGCGAAGTCCAGCGTGCCGCAGAAGTCGAACGTGCGCATCAACGTCTCGAAGGGTCCGCGGCCCGTGACGGTGCCGAACGTGACGGGTGCGCCGTTCGCGAACGCCGAGTCCGCGCTGCGGGGGCAGGGCTTCGTCGTCTCGCGCGTCGACGTCCAGTCGCAGCAGCCGAAGGGGCAGGTCGTCTCCTCCGACCCGCCGCCGGGCACGAGCGTGGCGAAGGGGTCGAAGGTCGTGCTGTCGGTGTCGAAGGGGCCGGGCACGACGCAGGTGCCCGACGTGACGCAGGACGACCAGCAGACGGCCACCTCGCTCCTGCGCAGCGCCGGCTTCGCGGTCGCGGTCGTGTACCAGCAGGTGAACGACCCGAGCCAGGACGGCGTGGTCATCTCGCAGGATCCGGCCGGCGGCCAGCCCGGCACCTCCGGCGAGACGGTGATCATCACCGTCGGCCAGCTCGCGCAGGGGACGCCCGGAGGCGACAACGGCAACGGGAACGGCAACGGAGCCGGCGGCGGCGCCACGACGACCTCGACGACGCCGACGCCCACGCCTCAGGGCCAGTGAGGCGGCGGATCGCCGTCGTCCTCGGCGGCCGCTCCAGCGAGCACGACATCTCGGTCGCGTCGGCGCAGAGCGTCGTCGAGGCGCTCGCCGACGCCGGCCACGACGTCGTGACGGTGGCGATCGACCGGCAGGGCGGCTGGATGCTCGGGTCGGGGCGCGAAGCTCTCGAACCTGGTTCGTCGCTCCGCGACGAACCAGGTTCGGGGAGCCTCGAGCGACTTCCCGGGCGCGAGGTCGCGACCACGCTGGCCGACGTCGAGGTCGTGTTCCCGGTGCTGCACGGGCCGTTCGGCGAGGACGGAACGGTGCAGGGGCTGCTCGAGCTGGCCGGGGTGCCGTACGTGGGCGCCGGCGTGCTCGCGTCCGCGCTCTCCATGGACAAGGACGTCTTCAAGTCGGTGATGCGCGACCACGGCATCCCGGTGACGCGAAACATCACGCTTCGCCTCGGCGACGCGCCGCGCAACCCGTTCGGCTACCCGTGCTTCGTGAAGCCGGCGAGGCTCGGCTCGAGCATCGGGATCACGAAGGCGCACGATCCGTCGGAGCTCGCAGACGGCGTCGCGCTCGCGTTCCGCCACGACGAGAAGGTGCTCGTCGAGGAGCTCGTCCGCGGGGTCGAGGTCGAGGTGGGCGTGCTCGGGAACCTGCGGCCGGAGGCGTCCCTGCCGGGCGAGATCGTCGTCACGAACAACGAGTGGTACGACTTCGAGGCGAAGTACGACGAGGGCGAGATGGATCTCGTCGTGCCGGCGCGGATCACGGCGGAGCAGGCCGAGCGCGCGCAGCGCCTCGCCGTGGACGCGTTCGTGGCGGCCGACTGCGAGGGGATGGCGCGCGTCGACCTGTTCGTGCGCGAGGACGGCGAGGTGCTCGTCAACGAGCTGAACACGATTCCCGGCTTCACCGCGACGAGCGTCTACGCGCGCCTCTTCGAGGCGTCCGGGATCGCCTACGCGGCGCTGCTCGAGCGGCTGGCCGAGCTCGCCGTCGAGCGCTTCGAGCGCAGGCGCGGACTGCGCTACTGAGGCGAAACTCGCGTCCTTAGTTCACTTCGTGAACTAAGGACGGGCATTTCAGTTCGCCTTCACCTCGTTGATGAACGCCTGGTCGTGGCCGCCGCCGAGGCGGGTGATCCAGATCAGGTAGTAGCGGTACGACGCGCCCTGGCGAATCGTGTAGTACGTCCGCGAGGTCGCGACCTGCGAGCCGGCGACGACGACGTGAAAGTCGGTCGGATCGTCGCTCGCCATGATCTCGGCGGTGAAGCCGGGCGTCCCGGTCGAGAACCCGAGCTGCCGCAGCTGGACGGGGCGGCCCGCGTCCAGCACGAGCCCGACCCCGGCCTTGTTCAGGCTCGGCGCGTCGTGGTAGTGCTCGGTCGCCCAGTACGTCGAGGGGTTGCCGTCCGTGGCGAGATGTGCAGCCGCGTCGTGCTCCTGGTGGTCGCCGTACGGGTCGTAGGCGCGCACGGCCCGCAGCGGCACGCTGCCGGCGAGCCCCGACGGCGGTCTGCCGCCGGAGGTCGTTCCGCCGGTAGTTCCGTTCGAGCGCAGCAGGAAGTACGCCGCGACCGCCCCGGCGGCGATCAGCAGCGCGAGCGCCAGGACGACCGGCCAGGCCGACGCGCGGCGGCGTCGGCGCGGCCGCGGAGCCGGGGCCGCCGGCGCGCGGCCGGGGAGCACCTGCGTCGCTCCGTGAAGGTCGGCGAGGCACGCCTGCAGCTCGTCGCAGAACGCCGCCATCGACGGGAAGCGGTCCGCCGGGTCCTTCGCCATGGCGCGCCGGACGGCCGCCTCGACGCGCGGCGGCACGTCCGGCCGCGCGTCGGAGAGCGGCGCCGCCTCGTCGTTGATGTGCCGCATCGCGACCGCGACGAAGTTCTCGCCGGCGAACGGCACGTGCCCCGTCAGGAGCTCGTAGAGCACGACGCCGAGCGAGTAGACGTCGGTGTGCTCGTCGACGGCGCTGCCCTGCGCCTGCTCCGGCGCGATGTAGTCGGACGTCCCGAGCACCGTGCCCGTGTGCGTGACGCTGTGCTGGACGTCGAGCGAGCGCGCGATGCCGAAGTCCGTCACCTTGGCGCGGCCGTCGCCGTTCAGGAGGACGTTCTGCGGCTTGACGTCGCGGTGCACGAGCCCGTGCTGGTGCGCAAACGACAGGGCCTGGGCGATCTGGATCGCGAGCTCGAGCGCGGTCGCGACCGGCGCGGGGCCGCGCCGCTGGATCAGCTGCTTCAGGTTCTCGCCGTCGACGTACTCGAAGACGATGAACTGCCGCCCGGCGTGCTCGCCCCGGTCGATCACCGTGACGACGTTCGGGTGGGAGAGCGCGGCGACGGACCGTGCCTCGCGGCGGAAGCGCTCGACGTACTCCGGATCGGCGCCGTAGTGCTGGTGCATGACCTTGAGCGCCACCTTCCGGTCGAGCAGGCGGTCGTGGGCGCGGTAGACACTCGACATCCCACCGGCGCCGACGAGCTCCTCGACCTCGTACCGGTCCGCGACGACTTCACCGATCACGGGTGCGCTGTCCGGTGAATAGGTTGCTGATCATGGCGAGCGAAAAGCAAGCCGGGCAAGGACGCAGGGAGCGCCGATATGCAGGCATATCGGCGCAACCGAGGACGCGGCCCGGCGCCGCTTTGCAGCCGCCAGGGCGGCACCCTATTCGCCGGGCAGTGCACTGGGGTGAGGGTACCCCTGCTCGGAAGACGCGAACCGGCTAGAGAACCGCGGCGACCGCCTCTTCCCAGACTCCGAGCGCCTCGTCGAGCTCGGCGTCGGCGATCACGAGCGGCACGAGGACGCGGATGCAGTTCAGGCCCACGCCGGCCTTGAGCAGGAGCAGCCCCCGCTCGAAGGCGCCCTGGATCACCTCGGCGGCGAGCCGCGGCGCCGGCACCTTCGTCGCCGGGTCCTCGACGAGCTCGACGGCAAGCATCGCGCCGAGGCCCCGCACGTCGCCGATGCGCGGCCAGCGGGCCTGCCACGACTCCATTCGCGCGCGGATCGTCTCGCCGATCGCGGCGCTCCGCTCGACGAGGCCCTCGGCGTCGATGACGTCGAGCACGGCGACCGCCGCCGCCTGCGCGACGGGGTTGCCGACGAACGTCCCGCCGACGGCGCCGTCGCCCGGGGCGTCCATCACCTCGGCCTTGCCGAGCACGCCGGAGAGCGGCAGCCCGCCGGCGATCGACTTCGCGACCGTCATCAGGTCGGGCTCGACGCCCGAGTGCTCGACGGCGAAGAAGCGGCCCGTGCGCGCGAAGCCCGTCTGCACCTCGTCGCAGACGAGGACGATGCCGTGCTCGTCGCACAGCGCGCGCAGGCCGTGCAGGAACTCCGGCGGGGCGGGCACGAAGCCGCCCTCGCCCTGCACCGGCTCGACCACGATCGCGGCGACGTCCTCCGCCGCGACCTGGGTCGCGAGGGCACGGCGGAGCGCGGCGAGCGCCTCGTCCGCGGACGGCCCCCGGTACGTGTTCGGATACGGGACGCGGTAGACCTCCGGCGCGAAGGGCCCCAGCCCGGCCTTGTACGGGTGCGTCTTCGAGGTGAGCGCGAGCGCGAGCATGGTGCGGCCGTGGAACGCGCCGTCGAAGGCGACGACCGCGGAGCGCCCCGTCGCCGCGCGCGCGAACTTGACGGCGTTCTCGACCGCCTCGGCCCCGGAGTTGAAGAAGGCCGCCTTCGCCGGGCCGCGGAACGGCGCACGCGCGAGCAGGCGCTCGGCGAGCGTCGCGTAGACCTCGTAGGGGACGACGGTAAAGTCGGTGTGCGCGAAGCGCTCGAGCTGCTCCTGCGCCGCCGCCACGACCTCGGGGTGCGTGTGGCCGACGTTGAGGCAGCCGACGCCGCCGGTGAAGTCGAGGAAGACGTTGCCGTCGACGTCGGCGAGCGTCGCACCGTGCGCCTCGGCCGCGGCGATCGGGAACGCCACCTGCAGCGGCCGCGCCACGCTCGCGGAGAGCCGATCGACGATCTCCCGCGAGCGGGGCCCGGGCAGGGCCGTCCGAAGCTCGATCGCCCGCGTCGCCGCCATGCAAGCGAGCGTAGCGCGCGGGCCGGAGCGGCCGCCCGGGGGTGGTTTCGGAAAGACGACCTGCTCTACCTCCTGCGCGACGCACCCGTCGTCATGTACGGCGACGAGGTGGGGATGATCGGTGCGACCGCGACCTCGGCGATTGCGACGTTCACGCCGCGGCGGTAGGTAGCTTGCCGACGGCCGTGGAGAGCACGACCGCAGATCGAGCGCGCGAAGCGAGCTGGTGGGGCCGCCTCGACGCGGACGGCGGCGACGGGATGCTCGTCGCCTACTTCAGCATGGAGTTCGGCGTCGACACGCGCCTGCCGATCTACTCGGGCGGCCTCGGCGTGCTGGCGGGCGACCACCTGAAGGCGGCTGCGGAACTCGGCGTGCCGCTGGTCGGCGTCGGCCTCTTCTACCGCGGCGGCTACTTCACGCAGGGCGTGGACGGGGACGGGCGTCAGACGGAGGCCTACTCGAGCCTCGACCCGGAGGAGCTCGGCCTCGCCCGCGAGCGGGTCACCGTGTCGGTCGAGCTCGCGGACGACGTCGTCGAGGCGGCGGTGTGGCGCTACGACGTCCGTGCCGGGGGCGGGCGGGCCGTGCCGCTGTACCTGCTCGACGTCGACCTGCTCACGGACGCGCTCTACGCCGGCGACCGCGAGCACCGAATCCGGCAGGAGCTCCTGCTCGGCGTCGGGGGCGTGCGCGCCCTGACGGCGCTCGGTCTCGAGCCGACCGTGTTCCACGTCAACGAGGGCCACTCGGCGTTCCTGACCGTCGAGCGGGCGCGGGAGCTGGTCTCGGCCGGGGTCGAGCCGGAGCGCGCGCTCGATGTCGTACGGCGCACGACGATCTTCACGACGCACACGCCCGTGCCGGCCGGAAACGAGGTGTTCGCCGACGACCTCGTGCTGCGCTACGCGGGTCGGCTCGCGGACGGCGCCGGCATCCCGCACGAGCGCCTGCTGGCGCTGGGGCACAGCGAGGCCGGAGACGGCTTCGGGCTGACGCCGCTCGCCCTGCGGCTCTCGGCGCATGCGAACGCCGTCTCGGAGCTCCACGGCGAGGTGGCCCGCGAGATGTGGAGCTCGCTGTGGCCGGAGCGGGAGCCGCCGATCGAGCACGTGACGAACGGGGTGCACCTCGGGACGTGGATCGCGCCCGAGCTCGCGGAGCTCCTGGCCTCGGCGGGCGTGCGGCCGGCGGCGCCTCCGGACGAGGGCGGCTGGGACGCGGTGCGCGGGATCGACGACCACGAGCTCGAGCGCGTGCACGCGTCGCTGAAGCGGCAGGCATGCGAGCTGTCGGCAGCGTCCCTCGACCCCGAGCGGCTGACGATCGGCTTCGCGCGCCGGTTCGCCACGTACAAGCGTGCGGGCCTCGTCTTCGGCGACGTCGAGCGGCTGCTGCAGCTTCCCGTGCAGATCCTGGTCGCGGGCAAGGCGCACCCGCAGGACGGGCCGGGCAAGGACGTGATGCAGCGCATCGTCGAGCTGTCGCGCGACCCGTCCGCGGCCGGCCGGGTGGTCTTCCTCGAGGACTACGACATCGCCCTCGCCCAGGCGCTCATCCCGGGCTGCGACGTCTGGCTGAACACGCCGCGCCGCCCCCACGAGGCGTCGGGGACGAGCGGCATGAAGGCGGGCGTGAACGGCGTGCTCAACCTCTCGGTGCTCGACGGCTGGTGGGCCGAGGCCTACGACCCGGCGATCGGCTGGGCGATCGACGGCGGCTCCGACGAGGACGACGTGGCGCAGCTCTACCGCCTGCTCGAGCAGGATGTCGTTCCGTGCTTCGCCGACCGGCGGCGCTGGGTCGGGATGATGCGCGAGTCGATCGCGCGGCTCGCGCCGCGCTTCTCGATGCAGCGCGCGGTGATCGAGTACACGCGCCGCTACTACCTGCCGGCGACGCGCGCCGGTGCGCGCTGACGGCCCGCGTCAGGCCGCGAGAGACACGTCGACCGGGACGCCGCCGGCGAGCGTCTGGTAGACGACGCAGTAGCGTTCCGTCAGACGCAGCAGCGTCGCGAGCTGCTCCTCGTCCGCGTCGTGCTCGAGCGCGAAGCGCAGCCGGATTGCCTGGAAGCCGACCGGGACGCCCTCGTCCTTGGCGACGCCCAGGGTGCCGCGGAAGTCGAGGTCGCCCTCTGCGCGCACCGTGCCGCGCACGTCGAGGCCGAGCGCGGTCGCAACGGCGCGCAGCGTCACGCCGGCGCAGGCAACGAGCGCCTGGAGGAGCATGTCGCCCGAGCAGGCGAGCGTGCCGGTGCCCCCGGTCGCCGGATGGAGGCCGGCCTCGACGAGGGCGCGGCCGGTCTCGACGCTGCACGCGACCTCCTCGTCCCCGAGCGAGCCTTCGGCGTGCAGCGTGACGAGCGCGCTCGCCGGGTCCTCGCGGTAGCGCGCCTTCAGGGGCGCCTGGACTGCCTGCAGCTCGGCGCGATCCAAGCCGCGAGTCTACGGGACACGTCGTCGGGCACGATCCCGCGCGAGATGCGGATCACGCTGCCGACCGCGCTGACGCCGCCTGCGGTCGCCGTGGGGCTCCTCGCTGCGGTGCTGCCGGGCGAGGCGGCCGGCACCCGTGCGGC
Organism: Gaiellaceae bacterium; assembly: GCA_035652835.1. Classification (GTDB taxonomy): domain Bacteria; phylum Actinomycetota; class Thermoleophilia; order Gaiellales; family Gaiellaceae; genus PALSA-600. Next base: position 27,468 of record DASRDA010000039.1, on the reverse strand, counting down.
CGGGGCGGTCGCGGCGCTCTGCCTCGCGGCGGGGTACTCCGTCTGGCGGGTGCGCGGCCGCCGGATGCACGACGACCGCGCGATCCTCGTCCTCCTGCCCGCGGTGCCCGCAGCGGTGTGGCTGGCCGTGGGAGGCCTCGCGCTCGACCGCGCCGAGACGCCTGCGCACCGGCTCGCGCTCGAGGTCGGGCCCGGCCTCGCCCTCGCGGGGCTGACGGCGGCGATCCTCGGCTACCACGGGCGCCACGACCCGCGGCGCTGAGCCGTCACGCCTGCGGTGCCGCCGGCGCGTCGCCGCCGTCGCCGAGCCGCTCGATCAGCTCCCGAACGTTCGCCAGGTCCTGCTCCAGCTGGTCGCGGTGCGCCTGCAGCCGCTCCAGCCACTCCTCGCGCGAGGGGAAGACCCCGCGAAAGCGGAACCCGCGGCCGCGAAAGCCGCCGTGTCCGCCCTGGTGTCCTCCACACATGGATACGCTCACCTCCTTTCCTCTCGAAGTAACTGTTATTGAAAGATAACTATTATCAGATGACAACAGTTACCCGTCGTGGCACCGAGCTCGACGACCTCCGGCACCTGCTTCGTGCCGTGCTGCGCGGCCTCTGGCGGCGCCGCTGGTCCTCGCCCGAGGACCTCCCGGGCGAGCCGCGGCTGACCGCGCGGCACCTGGCGATCCTCGCGCACGTCGGCACCGAGGGCCCGCTCACGGTCGGCGACATCGCCGTCGAGCTCGGCCTGTCGCTCCCCGCGGCGAGCAAGCTGACGCGCGAGCTCGAGATGCGGTCGCTCGTCCACCGCACCGAGCACGTCGACGACCGCCGGCGCACAGTGGTCGACCTCAACGCCCTGACCTCGAAGCGGGTCGAGGCGTGGCTCGAGGACCGCAACCGGCCGCTCCTGCGGACGCTCGCCGCGCTGTCGGCGTCGGAGCGGCGCGCGTTCCTGAAAGGGCTCGACGTGCTGGCCGAAGCGCTGGGGGAGGAAGCCGACGCGGCGGGCGAGCGCGTCCCGGGCCGGCGAGGCCGTCGCCACGGCGGCCGGCACCGCCATCCCTGATGGGAGAATCGACCGCGTGGTTCTGAGCGACCGCACGATCGCCCGGCTGATCGCGGACGGGCGCATCGGCATCGACCCGTACGACGAGGCGCTGTTGCAGCCGTCGAGCGTCGACGTCCGCGTCGACCGCTACTTCCGCGTCTTCCACAACGCCCGCTACCCGTTCATCGACGTGAAGGAGCCGCAGGAGGAGCTCACGGAGGAGGTCGAGATCGACGGCGAGCGCCCGTTCATCCTCCACCCGGGCGAGTTCGTGCTCGGCTCGACCCTCGAGCGGGTCACGCTGCCGGACGACCTCGTGGCGAGGCTGGAAGGGAAGGCGCTGGCCCTGGACACCGAGGTCCCGACGAGCCAGGGCTGGAAGACGATGGCCGACATCCAGCCGGGCGACCTCGTCTTCGACGAGGACGGCTTCCCATGCGTCGTCCTCAACGCGACACCGCCGATGAGCGGTCGCCCTTGCCGCGAGGTCGTGTTCTCCGACGGGTCACGCGTCGTCACGGACTGCGACCACCTGTGGCGGACGATCGACAAGAACGAACGGCGCCACGAGCGACGCTTCGGGCGCGTGCTGCCGACGGACCGGATCGGCGAGACGCTGAAGGTCCGCGGCGAGAACAACCACCAGGTGGCGCTGACCAGCGCAGTGTGGTACCCGGAGCGAGACCTCCCGATCGACCCGTACGTGCTGGGCGCCTGGCTCGGCGACGGTACGTCGACGAAGGCCGAGATCACGTGCGCCGACGAGCCGATCCTCACGGCCGTCGCCGCAGCCGGGTACGCCGTCGCCGCGCAGCGGACACGGCGACTTGCCTATCGCATCGGCGGGACGGGCCCGACGCGTGATTCGGCAACCGGGCGCTACCGATGCAACGACTCGCTGTCGAGCACGCTACGCGACTGCGGTCTGCTCGGCAACAAGCGCATCCCGGAGGAGTACCTCCGAGCGTCCATCGCGCAGCGCACGGCACTGCTCGAGGGTCTTATGGACACCGACGGCTACGTGGACACCTTCGGGCGTTGCGACCTCACGACCGTCCGCCTGCATCTCGCCGAGCAGGTGATGGAGCTCGTGGCGAGCCTCGGCTTCAGGCCGACACTGGCGCGCAAGCGCGCGAAGCTCTACGGGCGCGACGTCGGGCCGAGGTACGAGGTCCAGTTTACTCCCGACCGCCCCGTCTTCCGGCTACCGCGGAAGCTCGCACGCCAGAAGACGACCGGACGCTTCCACCGCTTTCGCGCGATCGTCGACGTGCGGCCGGTGGAGAGCGTTCCGGTGCGCTGTATCGAGGTCTCCTCGCCGAACGGCCTCTTCGTCGTCACGCGGTCGTTCATCCCCACGCACAACAGCTCGCTCGGCCGCCTCGGCCTGCTGATCCACTCGACGGCGGGCTTCATCGACCCGGGTTGGGACGGCCACGTGACGCTCGAGCTGTCGAACGTGGCGAACCTGCCGATCACGATCTACCACGCGATGAAGATCGGGCAGATCTCGTTCATGCAGCTCTCCGAGCCTGCGTCGACACCGTACGGCGCGGGCGCGCTCGGCTCGAAGTACCAGGGCCAGCGCGGGCCGACGCCGAGCCGCTACTGGCAGAACTTCGAGGGGCCTGCCCGGACATGACCGTTCTCGTCACCGGCGGCACCGGCTTCGTGGGGCCGAAGGTCGTGCACGCGCTGCGGGCGCGCGGCCGTCAGGTGCGCGCGCTCGTGCGCCGGCCGGAGCGGGGGCGGCACCTCGCGAGCTGGGGCGTCGAGCTCGCGATCGGCGACGTCACCGACCCCGTGAGCCTGCGGGCGGCCGCGGAAGGCTGCTCCCACGTCGTCCACCTCGTCGCGATCATCGCCGGCCGGCCCGCCGAGTTCGAGCACGTGATGACGCAGGGAACGCGCAACGTCGTCCGAGCGGCGGAGGAGGTGGGCATCTCCCGCTTCGTCCTCATGAGCGCGCTCGGCACGGGCGAGGCGACGAAGGACGGCGTCCCCTACTTCGCCGCCAAGTGGCAGATGGAGCAGGCGGTCGAGGCGTCGCCGCTCGAGCACGTGATCTTCCGGCCGAGCTTCGTGTTCGGCCGCGACGGCGGCGCGCTGCCGACGCTGATCCGGCAGGTCAGGTGGTCGCCGGTCGTGACGGTGATCGGGCCGGGCACGCAGCGCGCGCAGCCGATCTGGGTCGACGACGTCGCCGCGTACTTCGCCCAGGCACTCGACGAGCCGCAGGCGGCGAACCGCACGTTCGAGCTCGGCGGTCCGGACGTCGTGAGCTGGAACGAGCTCTACCTGCGCATCGCGCGCGTCCTCGGCAAGCGACGGCGCCTCGCGCACGTGCCGTTCGGCCTCGCACGCGCCGGCGCGGGCGTCGCGCAGCTCGTGCCGGGCGCGCCGCTGACGCGCGACCAGGTGGAGATGCTGGCCGGCCCCGACAACGTGGTCGCGTCCGCCGGCGCGGTCGAGACGTTCGCGCTGCCGCTCGTGCCGCTCGACGAGCAGATCAGGCGCGCTGCCTGACGTCGTGCGGACAAAAAGAACGAGGGCCGCTCGCGCGGCCCTCGGTTCCGGTCACCAGCTGGTTCTCCGTAGAGGCGCTTCCGGCCGATAGGCGGCGCGTTTACGCGAGTCCCCCACGCTGGCTAGGCGATTCCCCGTCAGGTCCCGGGGACGCGCCTCTACGAGCTGGTACCTCCACTGCCCGTACTCGAAATCTCCAACGCCGGACCACCTCCTTTCCGCGGTAGATCCCAATCTAGCGGATCGACCCAGACGGAGGGAGGACCGGACCGGCCGCTAGCATCTCTCGGCGTCGTGCGGGGGGTCCTGACGACAGTCGCGACCGCGGCGATCGCGCTCGCGCTCGCACAGACCGCCATCGGTGCGCCGCCGGCGCCGGCGCCCGTGCCGTCGCTGACCCCGACGGCGACGGCGGCCCTGTGGAACAGGCTCGTCGCCGAACGGCGCGCGCACCCGCGCACGCTCGAGGCTCCGGCCGACTGCCGGCCCGCGCGCCTCGTGTTCTACGCGGCGACCGACTGGCTGCGCCTCGCGACCAAGCTCGCGCAGACGGCGTCGCCGTGCGCGCAGTACTACGTCTCGATCCCGCCGCTCACCTCCGACAAGACGCAGCCGCGCCCGAGGCAGGCAGCGTTGATACGCGCGCTCGGCCCGAACATGCACGCGCTGGCGGAGATCAACTACGGCGCGTGGAACAGGTGGGTCGCGTCGACCGGCTCGGACTGGTTCACCGCGGGCGTGACGGCGCGGCAGCGGATGATCACGGCGGGCTACGACATCCCCGCCGGCGACACGTGGGCGCTGAACGAGGTCTCGTCGGCGGTGCGCCGCGACACGGGCGCCGCCCGCAGCAACCTCGCCGAGTTCCTGCGAGGGCTCTGGGACGGCGGCGGCAACCCGGCGAAGGGCGTCGTCTTCGTGATCGGCGTCGGCCAGCAGGGCGACCAGACCGCGTACCGGATCACGCTGCAGGGCTGGCTCCAGGATTCGACGTTCTGGTCGACGATCACGCAGTACGTCTCGGACTGGCTGCAGGAGGACTACGGCGACGTCCGCAACTACGCGGTCGCCGGTGCGACCGCGCAGCAGCGCCGGGACGCCCTCGTGCAGTACCTCGGCCACCCGCTGGCGCTCGCCAACGCCGGCGGCGATGCGAGCGCGGCCGCGCGCGCGTTCCTCGTGCCGACCTACGGGCCGCTTGCGAACGCGGCCTGGGCGTGGAGCTCGTCGTACGGATGGACGGCGGTGAGCGCCGCGCAAATGGAGGACTACGTCTCCGCCCAGACCTACGCCGCGCGGGCCTTCGACGCCGATGCCGGCCTTCCGTCGGATCGCTTCGGCTTCGGCTGGGCGCCCCTGAACACGCTCGGCCTCGGCACCTCCGACTTCAACGCGCAGACGGCGGCCATCCTCACGCGGCTCGCCCAGGCGCTCCGCGACTCCGGCGTCACCGTCGACCCGAACGACCCCGGCATCGGCGCCTGCGGGCCGGCAGGGCAGAACCTCTGGTGCCAGACGGTGCTGCCCGGCGCGGCGTTCAACACCACCTGGGCCGCATTCTCGACGTGGACGCAGACCGGCATCGGCTTCGCAACCGCGCCGGTGACGATGACCGCGGGCACGACGGCCGGGCCGCTGACCGTGCAGCTGCAGACGGGAGGCGTCGTCACGACGGCGACGAGCGACCAGACCGTGACGCTGACGACCAGCTCGCTGCGGGGCGCCTTCTCGACGGCGCCGACCGGGCCGTGGACGCCGACGCTCACGCTGACGATCCCGGCGGGCTCCTCGTCGGCCGGCTTCTACTACCAGGACACCGCGGCCGGGACGCCGACGCTCTCGGCGCTGATCGCCGGCCAGCCGCCGGCGACGCAGACGGAGACGGTCGTCGCCGCGGCGCCCGCGACGCTCGCGGTCGCGCCCCGCTCGGCGACGGTCGTCGGCGGGCGCCGCCAGCTCTTCTCGGCCCGCGTCGCTGACGCGTACGGCAATCCGTCGACGGCGCCGGTCACCTGGTCGCTGAGCGAGGCCGCGCTCGGCGCGCTGAGCCCCCCGACCGGGTCGGCGACGACCTTCTCGGCCTCCGGCGCCGCCGCGGGACGCGGCCGCGTCACGGCGACCGTCGGCTCGCTCACCGCCTCCGCCGCGGTGACGGTCGTGCGGCCGCCGGCGCGCATCGGCGGGACGCTGACGCGGCGCATCCGCAAGCACCTCGTCGTCACCGTGTGGGTCGTCCGCGGAACCGCCCGCGCGCCCGGCGTGCCGCTGTCGATCACGGTGCGGCGCGGCTCGAGCGTCGTCGCGCGGATCGCCAGCCGGACCGACGCGCACGGCCGCGTGATCTGGCGCAGCCGGCACAAGCTGCCGCCGGGCCGCTACGGGGTCAAGGCGGTCATCCGCTCGCGCTCGACCTCCTGACGGACGACGCAGCCCGCCAGGTGGTCGTTCACCACCCCGCACGCCTGCATCGCGGCGTACGCCGTCGTCGGGCCGACGAAGCGGAAGCCCGCGCGCCGCAGCTCCTTCGAGAGCGCGACGGACTCGGGCGTCGTCGCCCGCCAGTCCGACCGCGACGCCGGCGGAACGTGGCGCTCCGGCGCGAACGACCACACCAGCTCGTGGAGCGGCGTGCCCTGCTCGCGCAGCCGCAGGACGCCGCGCGCGTTCGCGACCGCCGCCTCGATCTTGCCGCGGTGCCGCACGATCGACGCGTCGGCGAGCAGCCGGCCGACGTCTCGCTCGCCGAAGCGCGCCACGAGGTCGGGATCGAAGCCGGCGAACGCGCGGCGGAACGAGTCGCGCTTGCGCAGGATCGTCAGCCACGAGAGGCCCGACTGGAACCCCTCGAGGCAGAGCCGCTCGTAGAGACCGCGCTCGTCCCGCACCGGCCGCCCCCACTCGACGTCGTGGTAGGCGACGTAGAGCTCGTCGCTCGTCTCCCAGCAGCGAACCGGCTCGCTCAGGGCACCTCGACCTTCACCACGCCGTCCTCGACCACGACGGGATACGTTTCCACGGGCTCGAACGCCGGCAGCGACAGCGGCCTGCCCGTGCGGAGGTCGAACGCCGAGCCGTGCCGGGGACAGACCACGCGGCACTCCTCCTCGTCCCAGTCGCCCTCGCAGAGCGGGCCGTCGTCGTGCGAGCAGCGGTCCTCGAGCGCGTACAGCGTGCCGCCGCAGTTGTAGACGCCGATCGACGTCCAGCCGAGCTGGACGATCTTCACGGAGCCCGGGCCGAACTCCGCGAGCGGCGCGACGTCGACGTGCGCCACGCGCTAGTGCGCCTTCTCGACCCGCACGAGGTGTCTGACACCGTCGGTGTCAGACACCGTTTCCGGGTGGCGTTTCCCGTCGAACGCTCGAAGAAGGCGCACGAGCTAGTCGAGCTCGAGCTCGTTCGCGAGGCTCTGCCACTCCTCCGGGAGCGGCGTCCCCTTCGACCGGTGAAGCGCGACTTTCAGGACACCGAGGCCGAGGATCGCGCACTTCATGCGGATCGGCGTCAGCGGGATGCCGATCTCCTCGAGCAGCTCCTCCTTCGGCAGCGTCGCAACCTCCTCCGCGCGCCTGCCCTTCACCATCTCGGTCAGCATCGACGTGGCCGCCTGCGAGATCGCGCAGCCGCGCCCCTCGAAGCCGACCTCGTCGATCGTCTCGCCGTCGCCCGCGAACCGCACCGACACCGTCACCTCGTCGCCGCAGAGCGGGTTCTGTCCCTCCGCGACCGCGTCGGCGTCCTCGAGCACCCCGTGCCCGCGGGGGTTCTTGTAGTGGTCGAGGATGACCTCTCTGTAGAGCTGATCGAACTCGCTCATACGCCGAACGTGTCCTTGACCTTCCGGATGCCGTCCGCGAGGCGGTCGATCTCCTCCGGCAGCGTGTAGAGGTAGAAGCTCGCGCGGTTGGTCGCCGCGACGCCGAGCCGGCCCATCAGCGGCTGGCAGCAGTGGTGGCCGGCGCGGATGGCGACGCCGTCGAGGTCGAGGATCTGCGCGACGTCGTGCGGATGGACGCCCGCGACGTCGAAGCTGACGATCCCGGCGCGCCGCTCGGGCGGCGGACCCCAGGTCGTGACGCCGGGGATCTCCGCGAGCCGGTCGAGGGCGTACGCGACGAGCTCGTGCTCGTGCTGCTCGATCGCCTCCAGCCCGACCGCCTCCAGGTAGTCGATCGCGGCGCCGAGCCCGACCGCCTCGGCCATCGGCGCGGTTCCCGCCTCGAACTTGTGCGGCAGCTCGCCCCACGTCGTCTCGTCCTCGCGCACGCGCCGGATCATGTGGCCGCCGGTGAGGAACGGCTCCATCGCCAGCAGCAGCTCCGTCTTCCCCCAGAGGAAGCCGATGCCGCTCGGGCCGCACATCTTGTGGCCGCTGACGGCGACGAAGTCGGAGCCGAGCGCCTGCACGTCGACGCGCCGGTGCGGCGCCGCCTGCGCGGCGTCGCAGACGTGGATCGCGCCGCGCTCGTGCGCCCAGGCCGCGATTCGCGGCACGTCGTTCGCGCCGCCGAGCACGTTCGAGACGTAGCCGGTGGCAACGACCTTCACGTTGCCGTCGCCGGCGACCTCGTCCAGCTCGTCCAGGTGCAGCGTCCCGTCGGGCTCGACGGGAAGCATGCGGAAGTCGGCTCCCGCCTTGCGGGCGATGAACTGCCAGGGCACGAAGTTCGCGTGGTGCTCGAGCTCGGTGACGAGGACGACGTCGCCCGGCCCGAGGTTCTGGAGCCCCCACGCGTAGGCGACGAGGTTGATCGCCTCCGTCGCGTTGCGGACGAAGACGATCTCCTGCGCGGCCGGCGCGTTCACGAACGCACGGCACCGCTCGCGCGCGTGCTCGAGCGCCTCGGTCGCGCGCTCGGCCAGCTCGTAGACGCCGCGATGGACGTTCGCGTATGACGTCTCGTAGAAGCGCGTCATCGCGTCGAGCATCTGCCGCGGTTTCTGCGAGCTCGCGGCGGAGTCGAGGTAGGCGAGCGGCTTGCCGTGGAACCGCTGCTCGAAGATCGGGAAGTCGGCGCGCAACGCGCGCGCGTCGAGCGCCCTGGGGGCGGTCACGGCCACGCCCCCACTGTACCGAGGGGCTACCGGGAGAGCGCCTTTGCCAGCGTCGCCGTCGGCAGGAACCGCAGCGTGACCGTGAACACGCTGCCCCGCCGGGTCGTCAGCGGCACGACGGCGCCGGGCGCCTGCAGGCTCGCGCCGTCGAAGAACCAGCCGGCGCCCGCGCGGGCGACGATCCGGTCGCGGCCGTCCGCGAGCCGCACGGCGTGGAGCGCCTTGTTCGCGCCGAGGTAGACGGCGTAGCGCCCGTACGCGGCGAGGCCCGACGTCCAGCTCGCCCCGCCGAGCTTCCAGTCGTGGAGGAGGCCGCCGCGGAGCCCGTAGACGACGAGGCGCCGGTCGCGCGTCCGGACGACGACGCGATTCGAGGTGAGCGCGACCGATGCCGCGCGCGCGTGGATCGTCGCCAGCGGTGTCCCGCCGAGCGTGAAGACGGCCACGTCGCCGTTCGCCTGCCGGATCGCGAGGTTCCCGTTCGAGGCCGCCGCCTGCTGCGGCGCGGCCACGCCGTCGAGGGTCGCCACGAGCGTCGCGCGGGCGCCCTCGATCCGGTAGAGGCGGACGTCTCCCGCCGGGGTGACCGCCAGGTAGCCGACGAACGTACCGTCGCCCACCAGGTGCGGGATCGTCCCGCCGGTGACGACCCGAGCGCCGCCGCCCCGGCTGGAGACGACGTCGACGCTGTCGGAGCTCCCGGTGTTCCCGGCGGTTCGCTCGAGCGCTGCCCAGCTGCCCTTCGGGCCGGGAGCGAGCTCGTCGACCTCCTCGAGGCCGATCGGCGGGCTCGTGCGCAGCAGACGCGGCTGCGCCGTGCCGAAGCCCTGCGTCCACAGGTAGCCGCGCCGGCCCGAGACGGACGCCGCGACGAAGCCGAGCCGCGTGCCCGCAGCCGTCCAGGCCGTGAAGCCCCGAAGCGCGGGCGCTGACGTTGCGGCGCCGGCGAGGGCGGCCGGCACGGCGAGCAGCACGAGCAGCGATGCGAGCGCGAGCCTCTTCACGCGCGTCACCGTAGGCGCACGCCGTTAGGGCTTCCTGAACGGCGTGTTCGGGTCGCTAGATTGGCCGCCGTGCCGGGCGAGTACGTCTACACGATGTACCGGGTCGACAAGTTCTACGGGCCGGAGCGACAGGTGCTGCAGAACATCTCGCTGTCGTTCCTGCCGGGCGCGAAGATCGGCGTGCTCGGCCCGAACGGCGCCGGCAAGTCGACGCTGCTTCGGATCATGGCCGGGCGCGAGGAGCCGTCGTCGGGCATCGCCGAGCCCGCGCCGGGAACGACCGTCGGCCTGCTCGAGCAGGAGCCGCAGCTCGACTCCGGCAAGACCGTGCGCGAGAACGTCGAGGACGGCGTGCGCGAGGTGCGCGACCTGCTCGACCGCTTCAACGCGATCTCCGCCGCGTTCGCCGAGCCCGACGCGGACTTCGACGCGCTGCTCGCGGAGCAGGCGACGGTGCAGGACCGGATCGACCGCAGCGCCGCCTGGGAGCTCGACGCGCGACTCGACCATGCGATGGACGCGCTGCGCCTGCCCGACGGCGACCGCGACGTGACGACGCTGTCCGGCGGCGAGCGGCGGCGCGTCGCGCTCTGCCGGCTGCTGCTCTCGGCGCCGGACCTCCTGCTGCTCGACGAGCCCACGAACCACCTCGACGCGGAGTCGGTGTACTGGCTCGAGCGCTTCCTCGCCGACTACCGCGGGACGGTCGTCGCCGTCACGCACGACCGCTACTTCCTCGACAACGTCGCCGGCTGGATCCTCGAGCTCGACCGCGGCCGCGGCATCCCCTACCAGGGCAACTACTCCGGCTGGCTCGAGCAGAAGCAGGCGCGGCTCGCCGCGGAGGAGAAGCAGGCGTCGGCACGGCAGCGGACGCTGCGGCGCGAGCTCGAGTGGGTGCGGATGGCGCCGCGCGCGCGGCACGCGAAGTCGAAGGCCCGGCTCGCGGCGTACGAGCGGCTGCTCGCGGAGGAGGAGACGGTGAAGCTCGACCGCGTCGAGATCCACATCCCGCCCGGGCCCCGGCTCGGCGACCTGGTGATCGAGGCGAGCGGCGTCGCGAAGGGCTACGGCGACCGGCTGCTCTTCGAGGACCTCTCGTTCTCGCTGCCGCCCGCGGGCATCGTCGGCGTGATCGGCCCGAACGGCGCCGGCAAGACGACGCTCTTCCGCCTGATCGCGGGCCTCGAGACTCCGGACGCGGGCGAGCTCCGCCTCGGCGACACGGTGCAGCTCGCCTACGTCGACCAGGAGCGCGCCGACCTCGATCCGAAGAACACCGTCTGGAAGGAGATCTCGGGCGGGCAGGACACGGTGCTGCTCGGCAAGCGCGAGGTGAGCTCGCGGCAGTACACCTCCTGGTTCAACTTCAGGGGCGGCGACCAGCAGAAGCCCGTCGGCGCGCTCTCGGGGGGCGAGCGCAACCGCGTCCACCTGGCGAAGCTGCTCCGGAGCGGCGGCAACGTGCTGCTCCTCGACGAGCCGACCAACGACCTCGACGTCGACACGCTGCGCGCGCTCGAGGAGGCGCTGCTCGACTTCGCCGGCTGCGCGGTGGTGATCACGCACGACCGCTGGTTCCTCGACCGCGTCGCGACGCACGTGCTCGCGTTCGAGGGCGACTCGCAGGTGACGTGGTTCGAGGGCACGTGGGCCGAGTACGCCGACTGGGTCCGCGAGACCCGCGGGCCGGACGCGCTCGAGCCGCACCGCATCAAGTACAAGCCGCTCGTGCGGGCGTAGGTGGTGTCAGGCACCGGACATGTCCGGTGCCTGACACCGTTCAGAGCGCGGCGGCCGCCGACGAGCTCGGGCAGTGGTGCCCGCTCTGCGACGGCGTGGTGGTCGTCGTCGCCGGGGACGCCGGGCTCTGCGAGCTGCCGCGCGTGGCCGCGTACGCACCGCCCGCGCCGGCGACGGCGAGGACGAGGGCGCTCGCGCCCACGGCCGCTCTGCGACCGAGCATGGGTCTCTCCTTTCGCATCGGTCGGACGACATCCTCGCTCCGCCGCATGTGAGAGCGCTGTGAGCGGGCTCTGAGGCGGCTAGGCCTGCGGGATGCGAGCCTCGAGCGCCGAGCCGAGCGCCTCCCGCACCGGCTCGAGCTCGATCCGGTCGAGCACGTCCTGGAAGAAGCCGCGCACGATCAGCCGCTCGGCCTCGCCGCGCGTGAGGCCGCGGGCCATCAGGTAGAAGAGCTGCTCGCGGTCGATCCGGCCGAGGGTGGCGCCGTGGGTGCACCGGACGTCGTTCGCCATGATCTCGAGGCCCGGAATCGAGTCGGCGTGCGCGGTCGGCGAGAGGAGCAGGTTGCGGTTCTCCTGGTAGGCGTTCGTCTTCTGCGCGCCCTCCTCGACGCGGATCATCCCGCGCCACACCGCGCTCGCCTGCTCGCGGAGCGCGCCCTTGAACGCGAAGTCGCTCTCCGTCGACGGCGCCATGTGCTCCTGGAAGGTGTCGTAGTCGAGATGCTGCTCGCCGTCGGCGAAGTAGGCGCCGGTGACGCGCGAGGTCGCGCCCGGGCCGGCGAGGTCGTTCTCGATCCAGACCTTGCCGCGCTTCGAGCCGAAGCCGCCGATCACCCAGTCGAGCTCGCTGTCGCGCTCGAGCCACGCCTTGTGCCGTCCGAAGTGCCAGGTCTCGCGCGAGAGGTTCTGCAACGAGACGTACTCGATCTTCGCGCCCGGGTCGAGGAAGAGCTCGACGACCGCGTTCGTGTACGCGGTCGACTGCGGGTCGGGCGACGAGAGGTCCTCGATCAGCGTGAAGCGCGCGCCCTCCTCGGCGACGACCACCATTCGCCAATACAGGGCACCGCCGCCCGACGTCACCTGCACGTACAGCGGCCTGACCAGCTCGATCCCCTTTGGCACGCGCACCAGCAGCCCGTGCTGCCAGCGGGCGAGGTTCTCGAGCGCGAAGCGGTCGTCCTGCGGGACGAGCTTCGCGGGGTGGTCGGCGGGAAGCGGCTCGAAGGTGACGCCGTCGGGCGCCGAGACGATCTCGATGCCCGCCTCCGTCGCGGCGGCTCGGCCGGCGACGTCGAGGTCCAGCATCGCGGGCGCGCTCGCCGGGACGTGCCCGTTCGCGGACAGCGCCGCCGGGTCGAAGCCGCGCAGGTCGGTGAAGCGCCAGTGCTCGTCGGCCGTCGTGGGCAGCGGCAGGTGCTCGAACCGCGCCGCGGCCTCGTCGCGCGTCAGCGTCGTCGTCACGTGCGCGGCGCGTAGCGGCGGTGCAGCATGAGCGCGTTCCCGTCCGGGTCGCGGAAGAACGCCATGTGGCAGACGCCGGTGTCGAAGGTCTCGCCTTCGAACTCGACGCCGCGACCTTCGAGGTCGCGCCGCGTCTCCTCGACGTCCGGGACGCGCAGCGCGATCGAGCCGTGGTTCGGGCCGTGGAACTCGGAGCCGACCTTCGTCGGGTCGACCAGGTAAAGGCTGACGTTCTCGCCGAGCTGGTACTCCGGGAAGCCGCCCCCGTCGGAGACCTGCTCGAGGCCGAGCGTCTCGCCGTAGAACCGCTTCGCCCGCTCCATGTCGGTGACCGGCACGGAGACGAAGTCGGTGCGCTCCACGATCACCCGACGGACCCCTCCATCTGCAGCTGGATCAGCCGGTTCATCTCGACCGCGTACTCGAGCGGGAGCTCCTTCGTGATCGGCTCGACGAAGCCGCTCACGACCATCGCCGACGCCTCGGCCTCGGAGAGCCCGCGCGACATGAGGTAGAAGAGCTGCTCCTCGCCGATCTTCGAGACGGTCGCCTCGTGGCCGATGTCGACCTCGTTCTCGTCGATGCGGATGTACGGGTAGGTGTCGGAGCGCGACTCCTCGTCGAGGATCAGCGCGTCGCAGACGACCTTCGACTTCGAGCCGCGTGCGCCCTTCGCCACCTCGAGCAGGCCGCGGTAGCCGGCCCGGCCGCCGTCCTTCGAGATCGACTTCGAGGTGATAACGCTCGACGTGTTCGCCGCCGCGTGGACGCACTTGCCGCCCGCGTCCTGGTGCTGCCCCTTGCCGGCGAACGCGATCGACAGCACCTCGCCGTGCGCGTGCTCGCCGAGCAGCCACACGGCGGGGTACTTCATCGTGAGCTTCGAATTGTGGACAAGAAGTCCGTTGGCGACGAAGTTGTGCGCACCTTCGACTTCGATGTCATACGTCTGCTCCCAAGGGAGCGGCGTGATCTCGCGCACCGGCGTAAACTCCAGGCGCTCCTCTCGCGGAACGTGAGTGCGGATCGCCTCGAGGTTCTCGCGCAGATTCATGGAGAGCGAGTAGGTGATGTACTCCTTTCGTTCCTTGCCCAGCGTCAGCTTCACGTCACGAATCGACTTCGAAATCTTCCCGGGGGTCAATCCGCAGCTGATCGCGAGGAACTTCAGATCCTCCAGGAGGCGACGATTCGCCGAGACGAACGTGAGTTGTCCCCCGGAGCCTCGGGAGCGAATGTGCCCATCCGTATCCAGGAAGCCCTCGATGAATGCCAGGCGCTGAGCCGCAGGCAGTCCGAAGACCCAGCCAGGAACCCGCTTCGTACGGGCCGTCCCGCCGAGTTCGAGCCAGAGAAAGAAGTCGGCGAGATGCGTTGACGACACGGCGAGGGCGACCGGCCCCTTCTGGCGGCCGCTGACCCCAAACACGCTCCCCAGGAGCCGCTCGAGGCGTGGCCGTGCGGCATCCGACGCGGGAACCGCGAAGTAGACGCGTGTCGGTTTTCCGGCCTGGCTCCGCTCGAGGTATCCGTCGCCTGTGTAGGCGCCGAGGAGCCACAGGAGGTCGTCGGTCGTCTCCGTCGGAATCGTCACCGACGTACGCGGCTTCGCTCTTCCAGCCGCATCGTGCACGTAATCCGAAAGATCACGCGGAAGCCCCTGATCGGGTAGCCCGTGAACGACGCCCACTCGCTCTCCAGGGTGAATGTCGATCAGCATCTTCCAGCGCAACGTCGCAGCGCCATTCGGCGAGGCGGGCTCGAGCACGAGGAACGGGTGGTTTGCGGTCGCCTTGATCTCACGGTGGTTCGCAGTCCTCACTCCGTAAACAGCCTGGACGCCGCTGTCGCGCACGGCAGTCACCGTCTTCTTCACCGGGGACAGCCGATCGATGTCGTACGCGTAGACCTTCTCTCCAGGCTGGATGTCGGCGATGCTCCGCGGCCCCGCAGGATTCGTGAAGACTTGCGAGTCACCGGTCAGGCAGCCGAGGTTGCCGTCGACCCACTCCATCGTCGCGCCCTCGTACGCGACCGCGCGCTTGGTGACGAGGTTGTAGACGTTCGTCGACCAGTTCTGGATCGTCGTGTAGCGGCAGCGGCCGCCCTTCTTCACGACGATCTCGACGACTGCGGAGTGCAGCGAGTCGGTCGAGTAGATCGGCGCCGTGCAGTTGTGCGAGACGACGCCCTCGCAGACGTAGCTCTCATCCTCCTCGACGCTCAGGTTGTAGACGGTGGCGTTCGTCTCGATCTGCTCGATCGAGCGGATCGGCAGCCAGCAGTAGCCGCCCTCGATCACCGTGTCGGCCTTGAGCGACCGAGGCGGTCCCGGCGCGCGCTCGAGCACCTCGACCTCGAAGAGGTCGTTGTCGGCCTTGCAGATCGCGAGCTGCCACATGCTTCGCCGCGGCTCGGGCCGGTCGGAGCGGCTCAGCGACGCGCGGGTGCCGAGCGAGAGGAGCAGCTCGCGCATGCGCTGCGCAACCTCGCGGTTCGTCTGATTGATCCGGTAGAGCCCGGACGACTCGTCGTAGTGGCCCTCGCCGTCGTAGACGCCCCGCACGAAGGCAGCGCGGCAGTCGTCGTCGAGGCCGAGCACCCAGTCGGGGATGCGCAGCTCCGGCGTCGTCCGTCCGAACGTCTGGGCGAAGAGCCGCGCCGCACGCACGGACGAGTAGCGAAGCGAGCGGCCGGCCCGGCCGTCGTAGGCGTACTCCCATGGCTCGAGCCCGAACGCCTCGCGCATCGTCTCCCGGACGAGCGAGCGCTGCTCCTCCTCGTGCGTCGCGCTGTCGAAGCTGAGGTACGACGTATTGGCACTGACCGATCCCTCGGCGACGTAGAGCCCCATCGCGCGGCACATCGCCGGCGACAGCGCCACCTCGACGCGCTCCGCCACCGCGGTACGACGGCCACGCCCGACGGTCACGTCCTCGCCCCAGCTCTCGGGAGCACGGATGCCCGGGTCGACGATCAGCGGCACGGCGAGGTAGTCGCCCTTGCGGAGCTCCCACGCCTCCTTCCACTCGGGCTCGAACTCCGCGTTGTGGTCCCGGTCGCGCTCGCGCGTCGCCACCAGGAACGGATGCCGCGGCGTCACCGCCAGCGAGCGATAGCCCTCGCCGGCGAACGTGATGCGGAAGATCGGGCCCTCGAAGCGGCGCTGCATCGTCTCGCGCACGCGACGGAAGCGGCCGCGGTGCGTCAAGACCTCGTCGCCGACCTCGACCTCCTCGATCGGCTTCTCGCCGTCCCGCACCCGCACCATCGACCCCATCAAATGGCAACCCTCGACGTAGTGCACGTAGGCGTTCTCGTCGACGATGATCAGCGTGCGCTCGAACTGGCCCATGTTCTCCGCGTTGATGCGGAAGTAGGCCTGGAGCGGCATCTCGATGTGCACGCCCGGCGGCACGTAGATGAACGAGCCGCCCGACCAGACCGCGCTGTTCAGCGCCGCGAACTTGTTGTCGTTCTGCGGGATGATCGTCCCGAAGTACTGCTTGAAGAGCTCCTCGTGCTCGCGCAGCGCCGTGTCGGTGTCGAGGAAGACGACGCCCTGCGAGGTGAGGCTCTCCTGCAGCTTGTGGTAGACGACCTCGCTCTCGTACTGCGCGCCGACGCCGGCGAGGTACTTCTTCTCCGCCTCGGGGATGCCGAGCTTGTCCCACGTGTCGCGGATGTCGGGCGGCAGGTCCTCCCACGACTCGGCCTGCTTCTCGGTCGGCTTGATGTAGTAGTAGATCGAGTCGAAGTCGACCTCGTTCAGCGACGGCTGGCCGCCCCACGTCGGCATCGGCCGCGCGAGGAAGTAGTCGAGCGACTTGTGGCGGAACTTCCGCATCCAGTCGGGCTCGTTCTTGTGCGAGGAGATCGCGTCGATCAGCTCGTGCGAGAGGCCGCGCCCGGACTTGAAGAAGTAGTCCTCGGGGACGTGGAAGCCGTACTTGACCTCGTAGTCGGAGCCGATGCCGTGGACGATCTCGGTCTCGGTCTGCGCCACTAGGCAGCCTCCCTTCCTTCTTCCCACTCTTCGTAGCCGTGCGCCTCGAGCTTCTCGGCGAGCTCCGGCCCGCCCTCCTCGACGATGCGACCACCGACGAACACGTGCACGAAGTCGGGCTTCACGTAGTTGAGGATCCGCTGGTAGTGCGTGATCACGAGCGCGCCGAGGTCGGGGCCGACGAGCTGGTTGACGCCGGAGGCGACGATCTTCAGCGCGTCGATGTCGAGGCCGGAGTCGGTCTCGTCGAGCACCGCGATCTTCGGCCGCAGGATCGCCATCTGCAGGATCTCGACCCGCTTCTTCTCGCCGCCCGAGAAGCCGTCGTTCAGGTAGCGGGAGGCGAGCTCGCGGCTCACCTTCAGCCGGTCCATCTGCGCGAGCAGCTCCTTGCGGAACTCGGGCACCGGCATCGGATCGTCGACGCCGCCGTTCCGCGCCTTGCGCACGGCGTTGACGGCCTGGCGCAGGAAGTTCGTGACCGTGACGCCGGGAATCGCATGCGGGTACTGGAACGCGAGGAACAGCCCCGCCTGCGCGCGCTCGTCGGCGCCCGCCTCGGTGATGTCCTCGCCGTCCAGGAGGATCCGGCCGCCGGTGATCTCGTAGGCCGGATGGCCCGCGATCGCGTAGGCGAGCGTCGACTTGCCGGAGCCGTTCGGCCCCATGATCGCGTGCACCTCGCCCGAGGCGATCTTCAGGTCGACGCCCTTGACGATCTCCGTGCCGTCTTCGAGCGCGACATGCAGGTTCTGAAGCTCCAGCGTCGCCATGTGTGAGGCCTTCCCGAGGTCAGCGGACGAGCGACTTCGCCCGCCCGTTCGTCACGCCCATCGTAGCCAAGCCGACTCCGGCGACGGCCGCGCCAACGAGGATGCGGCGCAGGCGCAGCGACGTCCAGGCGGTGCTCGAGCGCGACTTCGAGTCGAAGCGGCCGTGGGCGCCGCGGTCGCCCGGCAGCGGGTCGAAGAGGTTGTCCGGCGACCCGACCGGCTTCGGCTCGCCCGTGTGCTGCGACTTCCAGCCGTTCTTGAGCAGCACGAGGTCGCCCGCACGAGGCGAGAGCTTCTGCCCCCAGAGCAGCTTCTGCGCCCCCCAGCCGAGCGGCAGCTCGCGCACCGGGTGCTCGAAGCAGTGGACGACGCCCTCGGCGAACGGCTCCGGCTGGTAGATCGGCGGCACCGGCATCGGCTGGTAGCCGACGTACTGGCGCGCCATGTCGAACTGCGGCGTGTTGATCGCCCCCGGCAGGACGACGCAGACGTCGACCGGGATCTCGTGCTTGCGGTGCTCCACGCGCGCGGTCTCGAAGTAGGTTCGCAGCGCCGCCTTCGACGAGCAGTACGCCGCCTGGAGCGGGATGCCGCGATAGGAGAGCGCCGATGCGACCTGCACGAACGTGCCCCTGCTCTCGACGAGCCGGGGCAACGCCGCCTGGTAGCAGTTGACGCCGCCGAAGAAGTTGACGTCGATCACGCGGCGCAGCTCCTCGGGCTCGAGCTCCCGGGCCTCCCGGTAGACGGTGACCATCGCGTTCGAGCAGAACGTGTCGATCCGCCCGAACCGGTCAACCGCCTCCTCGATCAGCCGGTGCACGTCGTCCAGGACCGCGACGTCCGCCTGCACGGCGTGCGCCTGCGCGCCCACGCCCTGGAGCTCGCGCAGGCACCCGTCGAGGCCGTCGTAGCCGCGCGCGGCGACGACGACGCTCGCGCCCCTCGCGGCCGCGAGGCGGGCGACGGCGCGCCCGAGCCCGGCGGAGGCGCCCGTGACGACGACGACCTGCTCGGACAGCGGCTTCTTCCGGCCCATGTCACCTGGTTTCCCGAGCCTGGGCGACGCCGAAACGCTGCTACGCTCTCCGCATGCCGAACATCGGTCCCATGGAGATCGTCGGCCTCCTGATCCTCGCCCTCCTGCTGTTCGGCGCGAAGCGGCTTCCCGAGATCGGGCGCTCGCTCGGCTCGGGCATGCGGGAGTTCAAGGACTCCGTCACGGGCAACTCGCGCGCCGAGCTGCCGAGCGGCGTGGAGGAGACCGCGGCTCCGTCGCCCGCGCGCGAGAACGAGCCCGTCCACTAACCGGGCATGCGGACGATGCGGCTGCCGCGTCGCCTGCAGCACGGCGAGGAGGCCACGCTCGTCGAGCACCTGGACGAGCTGCGCACGCGGCTGTTCGTCTGCATCGGCGCGGTCGTCGTCGGCTGGATCGCGGCGTTCGTCGTCCACCGCCGCGTCATCCGGCTGCTCGAGCACAGGCTCCCGCCCGGCCACCGGCAGCTGACGACCCTGACCATCGGCGAGCCGTTCATGACGTCGATGTGGCTCAGCCTCTACCTCGGCTTCGTGATCGCGCTGCCGATCGTGCTCTGGCAGGCGTGGGCCTTCTTCATCCCCGCGTTCGAGCCCGCCTACGAGCGGATGCTGAAGGCGTTCGTCTTCCTCGCGACCGCCCTGATGGCGTGCGGGATCGTCTTCGGCTACTACGTCGCGCTGCCCGCGGCGGCGCACTTCCTGACGAGCTTCGACAGCTCCGTCTACCACGAGGTCGTGCAGGCGCGGCCGTTCATCAGCTTCGCGACGATGGTGCTGCTCGCCATGGCGATCGTCTTCGAGCTGCCGCTGTTCGTGGTCGGCCTCACGCGCATGGGCGTGCTGACCACGCGGCAGCTCCGGCGCAACCGGCGGATCGGCTACTTCGTCGTCGCGTGCGTCGGCGTCGCGCTGCCGGGCGTCGACCCGGTGACGACGTTCTTCGAGACGATCCCGCTCTGGGTCCTCTACGAGGGCTCGATCTGGCTCTCGGTGCTGCTCGACCGCCGCGCCGCCCGCGCGGCCGCCGCCCCGGCCGGGGCTTGACGTCCGTCTCGGCCGACTGGGTCGTGCCGGTGGACGGCCCGCCGATCGAGGACGGCTGCGTGCGGTTCGAGGACGGCGCGATCGTCGAGGTGGGGCAGGGGCGCGGCGACCGCCACCACCAGGGCGCGGCGATCGTGCCGGGCTTCGTCAACGCGCACTCGCACCTCGAGTACGCGGTCTACGCCGGCTTCGGCGACGGACAGGCGTTCGGCGCCTGGATCGGCACGCACCTGGAGCGCAAGAACCGCCTCGACTGGGACGCGATGCTCGCGATCGCCCGCTGCGGCGCCGCCGACTCGCTGCGCTCGGGCGTGACGACGACGGCCGACTACAGCTTCTGCGGCGCGGCCGGCGTCGCCGCCGGCGAGGCCGGGCTCCGCGCGATCGTGCACCTGGAGGTGTTCGGCGCCGATCCGGACGACGCCGCGCGGCAGCTCGAGGAGAAGCGCGCGCGCATCCCGGACGCTCCGCTCGTCACGGTGGGCGTGTCGCCGCACGCCCCCTACACGTGCACGGTCGACGTGTACCGCTGGTGCCTCGGCCTCGGCGTCCCGGTCGGCACCCACCTCGCCGAGAGCGCGAACGAGAACGAGTGGCTGCTGCACGGCAGCGGCCCGCTGCAGGCGATCGCGTCCTACCTGCAGCCTCCCTCCGGCCTGCGGCCGGTGGCGACGCTCGAACCGGTGCTCGGCCCCGAGCTGCTCTGCGCGCACTGCGTCGAGGTGGACGCGGAGGAGATCGGCCTGCTCGCGTCCCGCGACGTCCCTGTCGCCCACTGCCCCCGCTCGAACGCGCTGCTCGGCTGCGGCATCGCCCCGCTCGCCGAGCTCCGCGCGGCCGGGGTCCGGGTGGGGCTCGGCACCGACTCGCCGGCCTCGACGCCCTCCTTCGACGTGTTCGAGGAGATGCGGACGGCGATCTACGCCGCCCGGGCGCGGGAGCGGCGCGCCGAGGCGCTCTCGGCCGCCGACGCGCTCCGCCTCGCCACGCTCGATGCGGCCCGCACGCTGCGGCTCGACGGGGAGGTCGGTACCCTGACGCCCGGCAAGCGCGCCGATCTCGCGATCGTGTCGCTCACGGGAAGCCCGTACCATCCGGTGGAGGACCCGGCGGCGGCAGTCGTGTTCGGCGGCTCGCCCGAGCGGGTGCTCGAGACGATCGTCGACGGCGAGACCAGATACCGGACAGGGGACAACGAGTGGCGAGAGGTACGCAGCATCGCAAGCGCCGCCCGCGGCCGCATGCTCGCACCGCAGCCGTCGTAGCGGAGCCGAAGGCGGCCGCGAGGCCGAAGCCGCGCAAGCAGAAGCCGCCCGAGTGGCAGGAGCAGCTCTTCTTCTCGCGGCTCCGCGTCCACGCCAAGTGGATGTTCGTCCTGCTCGCCGCGGTGTTCGCGGTCGGATTCGTGGTCTTCGGCGTGGGCTCGGGCTCGACCGGCATCTCGAACGCCCTCCAGAACGCCTTCAACTTCGGCGGGGGCGGCGGCCCCTCGATCTCCGGCCTCCGCGCCAAGGCGAACGCGCACCCGCAGAACGCGAGTGGCTGGCGCGACCTCGCCACCGCGTACGAGGAGAAGCACCAGACGGCGAACGCCGTGACGGCGCTCGAGCGCTACACGAGGCTCCGGCCGAAGGACGCGTCGGCCCTCCAGGAGCTCGCGTCCCAGTACTCGACCCTCGCCGGCACCTACTCGACCGAGGCCCAGGACGCGCAGGCCGCGGCCCAGACCGCCGAGCCCGGCTCCACGTTCGCCCCGCCCCCGACGACCGCGCTCGGGAAGGCGTTCAGCAGCACGGCGCTCCTCCGCGACCCGATCTCGGCGTCGCTCTCCCAGGACGCGACGACCCGCGAGTCGCAGGCGTTCCAGAAGCTGAACCAGGTCGAGGCCCGGGCCGAGTCGACGTACCGGCGGCTGGCGAAGCTCGACCCGAACGACGCGTCGACCCAGGTCCAGCTCGGCCAGTCGGCGCAGGCGGCAAACGACACGAAGACGGCGATCGCCGCCTACGAGCGCTTCCTGAAGCTCGCGCCGTCCGATCCGCTCGCGCCGCAGGTCCGGGCGGTGCTGAAGCAGCTCAAGGCGTCCAACCACTAGACTCCGGCCCCAGTCGAGCCGGGAGAGACATGAACTTCGACATCAAGACGGAGCGCATCTCCGACGACGCGTACGTCATCTCGCTGTCGGGCGAGGTCGACCTCTACACGGCGCCCGAGTTCAAGCAGCAGCTGCTCGAGGTCATCGGCCAGGGCGGCAAGCAGGTGATCGTCGACTTCACGTCGACGACCTTCATCGACTCGACGACGCTGGGCGTGCTGGTCGGCGGCGTGAAGCGCCTCCGCACGAACGACGGCCAGCTTTCGCTCGTGTGCAGCGACCGCAACATCACCAAGATCTTCGAGATCACGGGCCTCGACCGCGTGTTCACGATCCATCCCACCCGCGACGAGGCGATCGCCGCGCTCGGCAGCCCCTCGGTTCCGTCCTCCTAGCACTCGTTTCGCCGAGCTCCCTGCGCACATCCCTCGCACTCGCCGCGATCGCCGCCGTCGCGCTCGTCGCGAGCGGCTGCGGCGCGGTCGGCATGGTGAAGAACGGCGATCCCTCGCACGGCAAGCAGCTCTTCCTCGCGAACCCCGACCCGTCGAAGCCGGCGTGCGCGAGCTGCCACACGCTCGCCGACGCGAAGTCGACCGGGACGCTCGGCCCCGACCTCGACGACGCGTTCTCGTCCGACAAGCAGCAGGGCTTCAAGACCCAGTCGATCGAGGACCTGATCCGCGGGCAGATCGCCTACCCCGAGAAGCCGATGCCCGCGAACCTCCTCTCGGGGCAGGACGCGAACGACGTCGCGACCTACATCGCCAAGTGCGCGGGGAACCCGACCTGCGGCGTGACCGCGTCGAGATCCGCCCCGCCGACGTCGTCGACGCCCTCGACCACCACCACGCAGACCGCCCCCGCCTCGCCGCTCGCGGCGGGCAAGCACGTCTTCGAGACGGCCGGCTGCTCCGGCTGCCACACGCTGAAGGACGCCGGCGCGACGGGCACCGTCGGCCCCAACCTCGACCAGCTCAAGCCGCCCGACGCGGTCGTCGCCCGTCAGGTGACGAACGGCGGCAAGATCATGCCCGCCTTCAAGGGCCGCCTCAGCCCGGCCCAGATCCAGGCGGTCGCGAAGTACGTCTCGAGCGTCGCGGGGAAGTGAGACTCCCCGAACCTGGTTCGTCGCGAAGCGACGAACCAGGTTCGCGAGTGAGGCGCTTCCCCAGCACGACGTAGGGCGCGTAGCCCGCGCCGAAGTCGACCGGGGCCAGCTCGGTCCAGCCGTTCTTCGCGTAGAAGCGGCGCGCCTGCCGCGAGCCGGCCTGCGTCGTCAGGACCGCGCGGTCGTGCGGCTGCCGGCTGAGGAGCTGCGCGAGCAGCCGGCTACCGAGGCCGCGCCGCTGGGCCGACGGCCGCACGTGCAGCTCGACGACCTCGAAGTGGGGCGGGTCGAGCCACTCCGCGCGCTGCACCGGCGTCAGCGCCCGAGCGACGTGCTCGGTCCACCACTGGCCGTATGCGCCCGTGTAGCCGTACGCGAACCCCGCGAGCCTGCCGTTATCGCGGGCGACGAGGAAGACGAAGTCGTCGCGGGTGGCGTGCCGCGGCAGCTGCTCGCGCACCCATTCGTCGGACACCGCGCCGACGCCGAGCGCGGCGCGGTGCACGTCGCGCAGCTCCCGCCGGAGCGGCAGCGGATCGACCGGCTCGATCGTCGTGGACTGCGTCGCGCTCAGGTGGTGCGGTCCGCGTCGAGGTCGACGACGACGTGCGTCAGCGGGACGGCGAACCGCTCCCGGGCGCGCTCGATCACGCCGCGCTCGAGCCAGCGGGAGCGTCCGGGCGGATGCGTCGAGACGATCAGCTCGTCCGGGCGGAAGGTGCGCAGCGCGTCCTCGATCGCCTGCACCGGGTCGCCGTCGCCGATCTCGCCGGCCGCCTCGAGCCCGACCGAGCGCATCGACGCGAGGCTGTCGTCGAGACGCCGCTGCGCGGCGGCGCGGGCCTGGTCCTCGTCGGAGGTCCACGTCTTGATCGGGGTGTTGAGCGCGGGACAGACGACAAAGACGCGCGCGGTGCGCCCGCCCGAGCGCTCGCGGATCTCCGTGAGCAGCTCCGGGCCGCCGACGGTCTCGTTGGCGACCACCAGGATCCGGTGCTCGTCGGCCGGGCTCGGCGCCGGCACCTGCCGCACCGGCCGCTCGCCGCGGCCGCGCAGCACGCCGAACCAGATCGCCGCCGACGACAGCACCACGAACACCGCCAGGCCCAGCCAGTGGTCGATGTAGTAGCCGATGACGATCAGCACGAAGTAGCCGATCACCAGCCACACGAAGCGGAACGCGTCCCTCTCGCTGCGGAACGGGTTCTTCACGCGCTCTTAGAGCACGTAGACGGTCACGAAGACGACGATCCACATGACGTCGACGAAGTGCCAGTAGATCCCGCCGATCTCCACGCCGTGGTGGTGCTCGGGCGAGAAGTGGCCGCGGAACGCACGGATCGTCATCACGAGGAGGATCGTCAGGCCGACGAGCACGTGCGCGCCGTGCAGCCCCGTGAGGCCGAAGAACGTCGCCGCGAACGAGGTGTCGCCCGTGTTGAAGCCGAGCCGGTGGTACTCGACGATCTGCGTGAAGAGGAACGTCACGCCGAGCAGCCAGGTGAGCAGCAGCCCCGCCTGCAGCCCGGCGCGGTTGCCGCGCTTGATCGCCATCGTCGCCCAGTGCATCGTCCCCGACGACGTCACGAGGATCAGCGTGTTGATGAACGTGCTGAACACCGGCCGGTGGAAGCCCGGCGGCGGCCAGTGCCCGTTCACGCCGTGGTTCGCGACGCGGTCGAAGAAGTAGACGGTGAAGAACGAGCCGAAGAGCATGATCTCCGAGGCGATGAAGAGGAACATCCCGAGCACCGCGGGGGAGATCCGCGAGCTGTAGTGGATCGGCGGCGGGCCGTGGTGTGCTTCGGCGGCGGCGCTCATGCCTGCTCCCTCGATTCGAAACTGTTTCGCGACGTCGTCGCGAAACAGTTTCCCTTTGCCTGGCCCGCGCTCATGTTCTCGTCTCCGAGACGACGTGCTGCACGGGCAGCCCCGTCTCCTTGCGCAGGCGGGCGATCAGATCGCGGCGCAGCCAGCCGCTGCGCTCGCCGGGGAAGGTCGAGACGATGATCTCGTCGACGCGCTCGTCCTGCGTCGCCTGCATCGCGGCCTTGAAGGGGTCGGGGTGGACGACCTGCCCGTGCGCGTCGACGCCCTCGCCGCGCAGCTCGGTGAGCGCGCGGCGGAGCCGCCGGTCGGCTGCGCCGTCGTCCTCGCCGTCGCCGCTGGCCGGGACGACGATCAGGAAGCTCGCCGGGCCCTCCGACGCCCGCCGGCGGATGCGGTCGAGCAGCTCGTCGGCGACGACCGTCTGGTTCGCGATCACGAGCACGTTGGTCGCTCCGCCTTCGAGCGCCGCGTCCGCGACGACGTGCTTCACCGGCAGCGGGCCCGCCAGCCGGCGGATGTCCTCGACCACGTCGCGCCGCAGCCAGCCCGAGGTCGCGGGCGGATGCGTCGAGACGACGATCTCGTCGACCTTCGGCTCGAGCTGCGCGAGCGCGTCCTTCACCGCCTGCACCGGGCTGCACTCGGTCACGAAGCCCTGCGCCGGGATGCCGGCGCCGCGCAGGAACGCGAGCGTCTTGTCGAGACGGCGCCCGGCTGAGGCGCGGCGCGTGTCCTCGTAGACGACGTACCCCTGGCGGGGCTCGTTGACCGGCGCGATCACGGTCACCCGGTCGCCCTCCCCGGACGCCTCGCCGCGGACGGCTTCGAGGAGCGTCGGCGACGCGGCCGTCTCGTTGGCGACCACCAGCACGTGGGCCAAGTCAGTCCGCCCCGACCGGCTCCGGCGCCGGCGCGCCGAAGATGGCGTGGCGGGCTCCCGGGACGCCGTACTCGTACGGGTTGCCGACCACCTGCGGGATCTCGTCGAAGTTGAAGATCGGCGGCGGCGACGACACCTGCCACTCGAGCGTCAGCGCGCGCCACGGATTCGACGCCGCGGCCTCGCCGAACCGCCACGAGCGCACCATGTTGTAGAGGAACACGAGCGTCGAGGCGCCGAGCCCGAACGACGCGATCGAGATGAAGAGGTTGATGTCGGCGAAGCGCGGCGCGTAGTTGGCGACGCGGCGCGGCATCCCCTGCAGGCCGATGTAGTGCATCGGGAAGAACGTCAGGTTGAACCCGATGAACGTCAGCCAGAAGTGGAGCTTCCCGAGCCGCTCCGAGTACATGCGGCCGGTCATCTTCGGGAACCAGTAGTAGATGCCGGCGAAGATCGTGAAGACCGAGCCGCCGAACAGCACGTAGTGGATGTGCGCGACGATGAAGTACGTGTCGCTGGCGTGGATGTCGATCGGCACCGACGCGAGGTAGATGCCGGACAGCCCGCCGATCACGAACATGCTGAGGAAGCCGAGCGCGAACAGCATCGGCGTGGTGAAGTGGATCCGTCCTTCCCACATCGTCGCGAGCCAGGAGAAGATCTTGATGCCGGTGGGGACGGCGATCACCATGCTCGTCACCATCATCGGCACGCGCAGCCACCCCGCCATCCCGGCGACGAACATGTGGTGCGCCCACACGCTGAACCCGAGGACGAGGATCGCCATCAGCGACAACGCCATCAGCCGGTAGCCGAAGATCGGCTTGCGGCTCATCACCGCGATCACCTCGCTGATGATCCCGAAGCCGGGCAGCATCATGATGTAGACCGCCGGGTGCGAGTAGAACCAGAAGACGTGCTGGTACATGAGCACGTCGCCGCCGTGGCCGGCGTTGAAGAAGTTGAACCCGAGCGCCCGGTCGAGGAGGACGAAGAACTGCGAGGAGGCGATGAACGGGGTCGCGATCACGACCAGCAGCGAGGTCGAGAAATTCGCCCACACCAGCAGCGGCATCCGGAAGAAGCTCATCCCCGGCGCCCGCATTGTGATGATCGTCACGAGGAAGTTCAGCGCCGTGAAGATCGACGAGAACCCCGCGAACTGGACGCCGATCGTGAAGAACAGCTGGCCGATCGGCATCGTCGTCGACAGCGGCGCATAGGCGGTCCAGCCGGTGGCGAACGACCCGCCCGGCGCGAGGAAGCTCATCACCATCATCAGGCCGCCCATCGGCAGCAGCCAGTAGGAGAGGGCGTTCAGGCGCGGGAACGCCATGTCCGGCGCGCCGATCATCAGCGGGATCACGAAGTTCGCGAGCCCGGCGAACACCGGGATCACGAACAGGAAGATCAGCAGCGAGGCGTGGACCGAGAACACGCCGTTGTACTGCTCGGGCGTCAGGAACTGCATCCCCGGCTTGGCGAGCTGGACGCGGATCAGCATCGCCAGCATCCCGCCCACGAACAGGAAGAAGAACGAGGTGACCGTGTACTGGATCCCGATCACCTTGTGGTCGGTGTTGACGCGGAAGTAGTCGCGCCAGCTCCGCGCGCCGTGGTCGGAGTGATCCTCCGGACGGGTCACGCGGCCGATCGCCCAGTAGGCCCAGTAGTCGCAGGCGCCGAGGCCGACGAAGAAGAACAGCGGCACGGCCAGCAGCGCGACCGTGGTGACGGCGTCGCCGTCGAGCACCGGGTGGATGTGCTGGACGAACCTGACCAGGCAGGTGATCCCGAACGCGAACCCGAGGCCCAGCACCTCGAACAGCGCCGCCCGGTACCACCCGGGCGC
>DASRDA010000038.1:0-14265 GCA_035652835.1 Gaiellaceae bacterium | reverse complement strand
CCTCGAACCTCGCCCGCTACGACGGCGTCCGCTACGGGTACCGTTCGGCAGTCGACGGCGACCTCGGCACGCTCTACGAGCGCACCCGCCACGACGGCTTCGGCGACGAGCCGAAGCGCCGCATCATGCTCGGCACGTACGCCCTCTCGGCCGGCTACTACGAGGCCTTCTACGGGCAGGCGCAGAAGGTGCGGACGATGATCAGGCGCGAGCACGACGCCCTGTTCGAGCGCTTCGACCTGCTCGTCAGCCCGACCTCGCCGACCGTCGCCTTCCCGCTCGGCGCCCGCACCGCCGACCCGCTCGCCATGTACGTCTCCGACGTGCTCACCATCCCCTCGAACATCGCCGGAATGCCGGGCCTGTCGATCCCGTGCGGCCTCTCCGACGGCCTGCCGGTCGGGCTGCAGCTGATCGGGCCCCAGTTCGCCGAGAACGTCCTCTTCCGGGCGGGCCACGCGCTCGAGCAGGCGATCGGCTTCGACCCGGTGCCGGAGCGGCTGCGCTCATGAGCGCGAACGGCTGGGAGACGATCGTCGGGCTGGAGATCCACGCCCACCTGAAGACGCGGACGAAGATGTTCTGCCGCTGCGAGAACGGGTTCGGGGGAACGCCGAACAGCCAGACGTGCCCGGTCTGCCTCGCGCTGCCGGGCGCGCTGCCGGTGCCGAACCGCCGCGCCGTCGAGGAGTGCATCAAGCTCGGGCTGGCGCTCGAGTGCCGGGTCGCCGAGCGCGCGGTCTTCCACCGCAAGAACTACTTCTATCCCGACCTCCCGAAGGCGTATCAGATCAGCCAGTACGACGAGCCCCTGTGCTCGAACGGGCGTCTGGCGGTGCCGACGCCGGACGGCCCGGTGACCGTCGGGATCGTCCGCGCGCACCTGGAGGAGGACGCGGCGAAGAACGTGCACGTCGCCGCGTCGGGCCGCCTGCACGGCGCGACGGCGACGCTCGTCGACTTCAACCGCGGCGGAACGCCGCTCGTCGAGATCGTCACCGCGCCCGACCTGCACGACGCCGACACGGCGAAGCGCTTCCTGCAGCTCCTGCGCCAGACGGTCGTCGAGCTCGGGCTCTCCGACGCCGAGCTGGAGAAGGGCTCGATGCGCTTCGACGTCAACGTCTCCGTCCGGCCGGCGGGCAGCGACGAGCTGCGCACGCGCACCGAGCTGAAGAACATGAACTCGTTCAACTTCGCCGCGCGCGGGATCGAGCGCGAGATCGCGCGCCAGATCCGCGTCTACGAGGCGGGGGAGACGGTCGAGCAAGAGACGCTCCACTTCGACCCGAGCAACGAGGACTCGCCGCCGATCCGCACCAAGGAGGAGGCGCAGGACTACCGCTACTTCGCCGAGCCCGACCTCGTGCCGGTGCACCCGCCGGACGAGGTGGTCGAGCGGCTCCGCGCCGAGATCGGGGAGCTCCCCGGCGCGCGGATCGCGCGGATCGCCGAGACGCTCTCGTTCTACGACGCCGACGTGCTCGTCACGGGAGGGCTGGACCGGCTCTGGTCGGAGGTGGTGGCGGCCGGCGCCGAGCCGAAGGAGGCCGCGAACGTCCTCGCCAACCAGTTCGTCGCGACGGGCGCCGACCCGGCGGCGGTGAACGCGGCAGAGCTCGCGAAGCTCGTGCGCGCGCGGGCGGAGATCCCGCGGGCGGCGTTCGACGACGCCCTTGCGAAGGTGGGCGAGCCGGGCTTCAGCGCCGACCCCTACCTCGCGCGGAAGGCGGTCGCGGACGCCGCCGAGCTCGACCCCGTCATCGACCGCGTGCTCGCCGCGAACCCCGGCCAGGTCGAGCAGTACCGCGGCGGGAAGGAGGGGCTGCTCGGCTTCTTCGTGGGGCAGGTGATGAAGGAGACGGCCGGCGCCGCCGACGCGCGCGCCGTCAACGCGCGGCTGCGCGAGAAGCTCGGCGCCGGTGGCTGACCTCCCGACCAGGCTGCTGCGACGCCGGCGTTGGTGGCGCCGCGACGGGCTGCCCGCGCTCCGCCTGCTCGCGCTCGAGCACTGGGACCCCACCGGCGCCTACGACGACCCCGCGCGTGCGGACGAGTACGACCCCTACCTGGAGCGGCTCGGCCGGATGCTGCGGCGCGGCAAGGGGGTGGACGAGCTCGCCCGGTACCTCGGCGAGGTGCGGACGCGTGCCCTGAAGCGCTCCGAGAACGAGGAGGTCGACCGCGACTTCGCGGCCCGCGCCGTCACCTGGTACCAGCTCGAGGCGCCGGACTGACACGGAAACTGTTTCGAGGACCTGTCCTCGAAACAGTTTCGAGAGGTCACGCTCGGCGCCGGACCGAGCCGAACCTGTTTGGCCTCGAAGAGGCCAAACAGGTTCAAGCCCGCCGCCAGGTGACGCCGAGGTAGAGGAGCACGGCGGCGGCGGCGAAGGCGGCCGCGGCGGCCGCCACGGCGGTCTGCGTCAGCGCCGACGCCGCCGCGGCGGCGCCGACGGAGGCGACGATCAGGCCGTTCGCGACCGGGCGGCGGCGCAGGGTCGCCGCCGCGACGACGGCCACCGCGAGCGCTCCGAGCGACGAGCCACCGATCGCGAGCACGCGCGGCAGCGTGCCGACGTGGCCGCCCGCGCCTGGAACCGCACCGCCGCCGAACGCGCCGTGCACGGGCATGGCGGCGGCGACGCCGATCGCCAGCCCGACCCACAGCAGCCCGACCGTCCCGGCCCACCGGCGCCCCCACAGCTGCAGCGAGCCGATCCCGAGCAGCGGCGCCGACAGGAGCGCGCCGGCGAGGTAGTACACGCGGAACGCGCGTGCGTCCCAGCCGTGCGCCGATCCCCACGCCATCGCCGCCGCCGCGGCCGCGAACGAGAGGAGCCCGCCCGCCCAGGCGTAGCGCCGGCCGCGGGCCAGCAGGCCGGCGAGCCGCAGCGAGAGCAGGGCGGCGGCGAACGAGAGCAGCGCGTTCACGGGGACAGTGTTGCGCCGTGAAGTGGGTCGTGCGGCGAGACTCCCGCGGGCGCGGACGCTACGCTGAGCCGGTGGAGAAGCGCTACCTGTTCGCGCCCGGGCCGACGCCCGTCCCGCCCGAGGTGCTCGCCGCGACCGCCGAGCCGATCGTGCACCACCGCGGCCCGGACTTCCGCGTGGTCTACGAGCGCGTCCTCGACCGCCTGCGTCAGGTCTTCCGCACGGAGGGGAGCGTCCTCCTCTTCACGGCGTCGGGCACGGGCGCGATGGAGTCGGCGCCGGCGAACCTGTGCGAGCCGGGCGAGCGCGTCGCCGTCGTCAGCCACGGGTCCTTCGGGGAGCGGTGGGTGGCGATCTGCGAGTCGCACGGCCTGGACGTCGTGCCGATCCGGTACGAGTGGGGCGACGCGCCGGACGCCGACGAGGTCGGCTCGGCCGTCCGCGACGCGGGCGCCGCGACCGTGTTCTGCCAGCAGTCCGACACGTCGACGGGCGTCGTCGCCGACGTCCGCGCGATCAAGGAGGCGGTCGGCGACGCGACGCTCGTCGTCGACGCGATCTCGTCGCTCGGCGCCGTGCCGCTC
Organism: Gaiellaceae bacterium; assembly: GCA_035652835.1. GTDB lineage: Bacteria > Actinomycetota > Thermoleophilia > Gaiellales > Gaiellaceae > PALSA-600. Next base: position 10,747 of record DASRDA010000038.1, on the reverse strand, counting down.
GAGACGGACGAGTGGGGCATCGACGTCGTCGTCTCCGGCTCGCAGAAGGCGCTGATGAGCCCGCCCGGGCTGGCGATGGCCTCGGTGCCCGAGCGCCTGTGGGGGCGCGTGAAGCCGTCGCGCAGCTTCTACTTCGACTGGCGCCGGACCAAGAAGGCCCAGGACGCGGCCGACGCGGCGTTCACCCCCGCCGTCTCGCTGATCCGGGGGCTCGACGTCGCGCTCGACCTGCTGCTCGCGGCCGGCCTCGACGCCGCCTTCGAGCGGCACGTGCGCCTCGGCCGCGCAGCGCGGGCCGGCCTGAAGGCGATGGGCCTCGAGCTCTTCTCGCCCGACGACGACGGCGCCGCGGTCGTGACGGCGGCGCGCGTGCCGGAGGGCGTCGACGGCACCGAGCTGCTGCGCCACCTGCGCGACCGGCACGGCGTCACGCTCGCGCCCGGCCAGGGTCACCTGAAGGGCAAGATCTTCCGCATCGGCCACATCGGGTGGTTCGACGTGTTCGACATCGCCGCCGCGCTGGCCGCCGTCGAGCTCTCGCTCACCGAGCTCGGCGCCGACATCGAGCGCGGCGTCGCGGTCGCGCGCGCGTTCGAGGCGTACGAGCAGCGCATACCGGCTTGAGCCCGCGCGTTCTCGTTCGTGAGACGATCGCGGACGCGGGCGTCGAGCTCCTGCGGCAGAAGTTCGACGTCGTCGTCGACACGGAGTCGCAGCTCGAGGAGATCCTCGGCGGCTTCGACGCGCTGATCGTGCGCTCGGCGACGAAGGTGACGGCGGACGTCCTCGAGCACGCCGGTCGGCTGAAGGTGATCGGCCGCGCCGGCGTCGGGGTGGACAACGTGGACGTCGACGCGGCGACTCGGCGCGGGATCGTCGTCGCCAACGCGCCCGAGTCGAACGTCGTCTCGGCGGCCGAGCACACCATCGGCCTGCTCGTGGCGCTCGCGCGCAACATCCCGCAGGCGCACTCGGCGCTCACCGCCGGCCGCTGGGAGCGGTCGAAGTGGGGTGGGGTCGAGCTGGCCGACAAGACGCTCGGCGTGCTCGGGTTCGGCCGCATCGGCCGTCAGGTGGCGCGGCGCGCCGTCGGGCTGCAGATGCGGGTCGTCGCGTACGACCCCTTCGTCGCGGCCGAGCGCTTCCGCGAGCTCGGCGTCGAGCGGGCCACGTTCGAGGAGGTCCTGGCGCGGTCCGACTTCCTGACGCTCCACCTGCCGCTGACCGACGAGACGCGCGGCTCGATCGGCCCGGCGGCGTTCGAGGCGATGCGCGACGGCGTGCGGATCGTGAACGCGGCGCGCGGCGAGCTCGTCGACGAGCAGGCGCTGATCGAGGCGCTCCGCTCGGGGAAGGTCGCCGGCGCGGCGGTCGACGTCTTCGCCGAGGAGCCGTACTCCGGGCCGCTCCTCGAGGCGCCGAACGTGGTCGTGACGCCGCACCTCGCGGCGTCCACCGGCGAGGCGCAGGACCGCGCCGGCGTGATCGTCGCCGAGCAGGTCGTGGCCGCACTCGACGGCGGCCTCGTGACGAACGCCGTCAACATCCCGACGATCGGACCGGACGACCTCGAGGTGCTGGGGCCGTTCTTGCCGCTCGCGGCGCGGCTCGGCCGCCTCGCCCTGCAGCTCGGGCCGGCGGACGTCGGACGGATCCAGGTCGAGGCCTACGGCCAGCTCGCGGACTACGACACGCGGCTGCTCACGGTCGCCGTTCTGAACGGCGCGCTGCAGGGCAGCGCCGAGCAGCCGGTGAACTACGTCAACGCGCCGATCATCGCCGCCGAGCGCGGGATCGACGTGGTCGAGGAGAAGCGCCGCTCGAGCCGGGACTTCACCAACCTGCTCGCCGTGTCGGCGGACGGGTCGCGCGTCGCCGGGACGACGATCGGCACCGACAACCGGCTGTGGCTCGTGTCGGCGCTCGGGTTCGAGCTCGAGATCGAGCTCGCCGACCGCATGATCCTCCTGCGCTACGACGACGTCCCCGGCGTGATCGGCCGCGTCGGCACGTTGCTCGGCGAGGCGGGCGTGAACATCGCCAACATGGCCGTCTCGCGGAACCGCGAGGGTGGCAAGGCGCTGATGGCGCTCTCGCTCGACTCGGCGGCCCCGCCGGAGCTGCTCGCGCGGCTTCGGGAAGGCGTCGACGAGGCATACGTCACGTCGTGACCGGCACGCGCTGGCCGGAGCCGGTCGAGCGCGTCGCCGCGGTCCTGCGCGCCGCGGCCGTCGAGGCGCGCGTCGAGGAGTTTCCCGCCGGCACGCCGACCGCGCGCGAGGCGGCCGAGGCCGTCGGCTGCGAGCTCTCGCAGATCGTCAAGTCGCTCGTGTTCGTCTGCGACGGCGCATACGTGCTCGCGCTCGTCCCGGGCGACCGCCGGGCGGACGAGGCGGCGCTCGCGGCTGCGCTGCCAGCCGAGCGGGTGCGCGTCGCGACCGCGGACGAGGTTCGCCGCGCCACCGGCTTCGAGCCCGGCGGCGTCGCGCCGTTCCCGCAGCGGGCGGTGACGCAGACGCTGATCGACCCGTCGCTGCTGCGCCACGACGTCGTCTGGATCGGCGCGGGGACGGACGCGCACATGGCGTCGCTGCCGCCGGCCGACCTGCAGCGCCTCACCGAGGCGCGCGGGGTCGACCTCGTGGGCGGCGGCTAGACTGGAACCTCGGGCCGTCCCTCGAAAGGAGCCGCCGTGCAGGCGACCGACAAGATCTGGATGAACGGCGAGCTCGTCGACTGGGCTGACGCGAAGATCCACGTCGGCTCGCACGGCCTCCACTACGGCTCCGGCGTGTTCGAGGGAATCAGGTGCTACGACACCCCCAAGGGGCCCTCGATCTTCCGGCTCACCGACCACCTCGAGCGGCTCCGCAACTCGGCGAGGCTGCTCTACATGCAGCTGCCGTTCTCCGTCGACGAGCTGAGGGCGGCCTGCAACGAGCTGGTCGCCGTGAACGGCCTGCCGGAGTGCTACCTGCGACCGATCGCCTTCTACGGCTACGGCGAGCTCGGCGTCGCCGCGCGCGGCAACCCGATCGAGGTCGTGCTGATGAGCTGGCCGTGGGCGCCGTACCTCGGGGAGGCGAGCCTGCGCGAGGGCATCCGCGCCAAGGTCTCCTCGTGGCAGCGGGTCTCGCCGAACATCGTCCCGCACGTGTCGAAGGCGACCGGCGTCTATCTCAACTCGATGCTCGCGGTCACCGAGGCGAACAACGCGGGGTACGACGAGGCGATCCTGCTCACGCCCGAGGGCACCGTCGCCGACGGCTCCGGCGAGAACATCTTCGTCGTGCGCGACGGCGTGCTCTACACGCCCGACCTCGCGACGGGGATCCTGCCCGGCATCACGCGCGACAGCGTGATGCAGATCGCGCAGGATCTCGGCTACACGGTCGTCGAGAAGGCGCTCATCCGCTCCGACCTCTACCTGGCCGACGAGGCGTTCATGTGCGGTACCGCCGCCGAGGTGACGCCGCTGCGGTCGATCGACGACCACGAGATCGGCGTCGGCGCCGTGACGCTCGAGATCCAGAAGGCGTATCTCGATACCGTGCGCGGCGCGAGCGAGCGCTGGGCGCAGTGGCTCGAGCACGTACCTCAGCTCGCGCGAGCGGCGTGACCCGCGCTTCCCTCGCCGTCGCCGAGGAACGCGCGGCGTGACGACCGCGACGCGGCGGATCGCGCTCAGCGCGCCGTGGATCGACGAGCGCGACGAGGAGCTCGTGCTCGAGGTGCTGCGGTCGGGCTGGCTCTCGCTCGGCCCCACCGGCCCGCGCTTCGAGTCGCTGCTCGCCGAGGCGGTCGGCGCGCCGCACTGCGCCGCCGTCTCGTCGGGAACCGCCGGCCTGCACCTCTGCATGCGGCTCGCGGGCGTCGGCCCCGGCGACGAGGTGATCACGTCGCCGTACTCGTTCGTCGCGTCGGCGAACTGCGCGATCTACGAGGGCGCGACGCCCGTGTTCGCCGACATCGACCCGCGCACGTTCAACCTCGACCCGGCGGCGGTCGAGGCGGCGATCACGCCGCGCACGAAAGCGATCGTCGCCGTCGACATCTTCGGCTACCCCTGCGAGCTCGACCCGCTGCGCGAGCTCTGCGAGTGGCACGGCCTCGCCCTCGTCGAGGACGCGTGCGAGGCGCTCGGGGCCCGCTACAAGGGCCGCGCGGTCGGCTCGCACGGCCATCCGGCGGTCTGGGCGTTCTACCCGAACAAGCAGATGACGACCGGCGAGGGCGGCGCGGTGACGGTGCACGACGCCGAGCAGGCCGAGCTGCTCCGCTCGCTGCGCAACCAGGGCCGCCTCGAGACGTCGAGCTGGCTCCAGCACGGCCGGCTCGGCTTCAACTACCGGCTCGACGACGTCTCCGCCGCGCTCGGGATCGGGCAGCTCGAGAAGCTCGACCGCATCCTGGCCGCCCGCCGCGACGTCGCGGCGCGCTACGGCGAGCTGCTGCGCGAGGTCGACGTCGACACGCCTCTTCCCGATGACGACGACCACGAGCGCTCGTGGTTCGTGTACGTCGTGAAGCTGCCGTCCGGCGTCGACCGCGACGGCGTGATGGCCCGCCTCGCCGACGAAGGGATCGCAACCGCGCCGTACCTTCCGTCAATCCACTTGCAGTCGTACATGCGCGAGCGGTACGGCTTCTCGGAGGGGATGCTGCCGGTGAGCGAGGACTGCAGCGCGCGCACGATGGCGCTTCCGTTCCACGCGCGGCTCGAGCGCGAGGATCAGGAGCGCGTCGTCGAGGCGCTGCGCGGCGCTCTCGTGTGACCCTCTCCACGCGGCGGGTCTGGCTGGCCTACGGGCTCGTCGCGCTCGCCATGCTCGTGACGTACTCGCGGATCGACCCGCGCCGCCTGTACGACGTCTCCGGCCGCGGCTTCGTCGGCGGAGGGCTCTCGCGCGTCGTCGTCTACTTGAACTTCCCGGTCGCGCTCGTCGCGATCGTGCTCGGCCTGCTCGCGGCGCGGCGGTCGCGTCGCCTCGTCGTCGGGATCGTCTCCGCGGCGCTGTGCGCGGTCGTCGCGGTGCCGGGCGTCGTCTCCCAGTCGCATCTCGACGCGCGGTGGGTGAACGCGGTCCCCGCGCTCGGCGTCGCGCTCGCCCTCGCGCTCGAGCTGGGCGCACGCCCGCAGCTCGTCCGCGTCGGGCCGTTCACCCTCGCGGCCGTCACGGTGCTCGGGCTGGTGTCGCTCGTCTGGCTCGCGGCCGAGCTCGGCTTCCACGAGACGTTCGGCGTCTTCCTCGCCGGCCAGCGGCGGCCGGGCTATCCCGGCCCGGTCGAGGCGGCCGTGCACCTGGGCCACCACCACGGGCTCGACGGCGCGATGCTCGTGGCGACCGCGCTCGTGCTGCGGCGGACGGCAAGCTCGCGGATCGGTCGCGCGTACCTCGCGCTGATGGCTGCGTACGGGCTCGTCAACTGCGTTCAGGACGCCTGGACGGAGCAGGTTGTGAAGCGCGGCTGGACGGCGCGCATGATCCCGAACGCCCTGCAGCCGCGCGCCGACGCGGTCTGGGGCGTGATCCTCGCGCTGGCGACCGCCGCGTACGCGCTGGACGCGCTCGACCGCCGCCGGGCCGCGCCTCCGCGTGCCGTTCTCACCTGAGACAATCCCGGCGTGGACGCCGCCAGGATGGTCTTCCTCGGCTTCGGCAAGTACGCGCGCGCGGACCGCATCTACGCGCTCGAGCCGCTGCCGCCCGGCGAGCGCGGGCACGGCGCGCGCACGCGCGTCTGGGTGGAGGGGATTCCCGATCCGATCGTCGCGTCGCGGACGGAGCGCGCGATCGTCGCCGCGCTCGGCCCGAACGCGGCCGCCGCGCAGGCGCGCGTCCTCGACGACGCGCTCGACCTCGCCCAGCGCGTGGCCGAGGCAGCGGAGCAGGGCCGCTTCGACGTCGCCGACCTCGGCCGCCGCGCCCGCCGCGTGCTCGAGGCCACCGCGCGGCCTTCGGAGCCCGACGCACTCTTTTGACGGTGCCTGACACCTCATCGTTTCTTCACGGTGCCAGGCACCGTGTCAGGAGTGCCACGCCCGCCGATGCGGAGGCGATCGCGGCGCTGAAGGTGCACGCGTGGCGCGCCGCCTACGCCGGCCTCCTGCCGGAGACGGAGCTCGCGGCGCTCGACGCGGCCGACGAGGCCGCCGCCTGGCGGGAGTACCTCGAGGCGATGCCCGCCGACGAGCGCCTGTGGGTCGCGGTCTCCGGCGGCCGCGTCGTCGGCTACGCGCGCACGGACCCGGGCGAGCTGCACGGGCTGTACGTCGACCCGGAGCTGATCGGCGCCGGCGTCGGACGGGCGCTCTTCGAGCATGCCGTCGACGACCTGCGTGCGCGCGGCGCGCGAAGCGTCGCCGTGTGGCACTTCGCCGGCAACGAGCGCGCGGCTCGCTTCTACGAGCGGGCCGGCATGCGCTTCGTCGGCGACCGCCGGCCGAGCGAGCACGGCGCCGACGAGGAGCGCTGGCAGCTCGACCTGTGAGGCTCGAGCGGTCGTTCTTCGAGCGTTCCGTCCACGAGGTCGCGCCGGAGCTGGTCGGCGCCGAGCTCTACGTCGACGGCGTCGGCGGAACGATCGTCGAGGTCGAGGCGTACGACCACGAGGACCCGGCGGCGCACGGCTTCGGCAACCGGCGAACGGCGCGCAACGCCTCGATGTTCCTCCCGGGCGGCCACGCGTACGTCTACCGCTCGTACGGGATCCACTGGTGCCTCAACCTCGTGTGCGGGGAGGAGGGCGTGGCGAGCGCGGTGCTGCTTCGCGCGCTGGAGCCGGCGCGCGGGCTCGACGACATGCGCGCGCGCCGTCGCGTCGACGACGACCGGCTTCTCTGCGCCGGCCCCGGGCGGCTGTGCCAGGCGCTCGGCGTCACGCGCGACCACGACGGTCTCGCGCTCGACGAGCCGCCGTTCGAGCTGCACGCGCGAAGCCATGCCCCTCCGCTCCTCGCCGGCCCGCGCGTCGGGATCACGAAGGCGGCCGACGCCCCCTGGCGCTACGGCCTCGCCGGCTCCCGCTTCCTCAGCCGGCGCTTCCCGCGACCCGCAGCGTGACCGGGAGGCCGGGGGCGGCCGCGCTGCCCGGTCGCGGCGCCTGCGCGACGACGCGGCCGGCCGAGCCGCCGCGCGTCCGGACGTCCACGCGCAGGGGCGCGAGCCGCGCGCGCGCCTTCGCGACGGTGAGCCCGACGACGCGCGGGATCGTTCCGTGCAGCGACTTCGGCACGACCAGCGTCACCTTGTCGTAGGCGGAGAGGGTTCCGCGCGACGGGAACTGGTCGAGGACGACGCCGAGGCGCTGGCCCGGCTTGGCCGGCCGGTAGACGAGCGTCGCCGTCAGCGGCTGGCCTGCGAGCCGCGCCCGCGCGGCGACGAGCGTGTCGCCGACGACGTCCGGCACCTCGACCTCGTTCGGCTTGCAGTCCGCCGTCCGGGCGGGACCCTCGCCCCCGTAGAACTCGAGGACGTACGTGTTCTTGCAGACGCCGTTGTCGCGCTCGAGCACGCCGCCGCGGTTCACGACCGTCACCGGAGAGGCGGAGAGGTAGGGCGGAGGCGTGAAGACCTCGGGCGTGGCGTGCAGGTAATCGAGCGCCTTCTCCATGAAAGCCTTCCAGATCAGCGCCGGGTACGTGCCGCCGGCGACCGGTTGACCGTGGAAGTCGGTGAGCATCGGCCGCTCCGACGTCGGGTAGCCGACCCAGACCGCGGCGACGAGCTGCGGCGTGTAGCCGACGAACCACGCGTCGCCGTAGTTGGTCGTCGTACCGGTCTTGCCCGCCACCTCGCGGCCGGGCAGCGCGGCCGCCTTGCCCGTGCCGCTCGTGACGACGCCCTGCAGGAGCTGGTTCAGCACCTCGTCCTCGTCGGCGCTCAACACCTGCGGGCCGTGAACCGGACGATTGTCCTCGGTGCAGCGGCCGTGCGCGTCGGCGAGGCACTCGACCGCGCGCGGCTCGTTGCCGAACAGCGAGCCGTCGATGCGGTAGCCGCCGTCGGCGAACGAGGTGTAGGCGCGCGCCATGTCGAGCGGCGTCGTCCACTCGCCGCCCAGCCCGATCGAGAAGTACCCCTTGAGCGGCGTCGTGATCCCGAGCGCCTTCGCCGTGTTCTTCACGTTGTTCGGGCCGACGATCGCCGTGAGCTGCGAATAGACCGCGTTGTCGGAGGCCGCGATGCCGGTCGCGAGCGTGATCGGGCCGAGGTACTCGCCCTCGTAGTTGGCGACGTGCCAGAGACGACCGCCCGCGTCGATCGTCACCGGCTTCGACTGCAGCACGCTGGACGGAGAAACGTGGTCGACGAGCGCCGTCGCCAGCACGAACGGCTTGAAGGCCGACCCGGGCTGGCGCTGCCCCTGCGTCGCGAGGTTGAACTGGCTCTGGTGGTAGTTGCGGCCGCCGACCATCGCGAGCACGGCCCCCGCGTCCGGCCCCGTCGCGCGCATCGCGACGAGCGCCGCCTGCGGCCCGTCCTGGTTCGGCAGCACCGAGAGGATCGCCTGGCGCGCGAGCTTCTGCAGGCCGAGGTCGATGGTCGTCTTCACGTGCAGGCCGCCGCTGAACGCCTTCCGCGTGCCGAACTCCTGCACGAGCTGGTCGCGCACGTAGTTCGCGAAGTACGGCGCGCCCGCGCCGACCGTCGACGGCAGCGACACGTCCTTCGGGTCGGGCATCGGCGCATGCAGCGCCCGCCGGTACTGGGCGTAGGTCAGGTACTCCTGCTGGTACATAAGCTTCAGCACGAGGTTGCGCCGGGCGCGGGCGGCGGCGGGGTGCGCGACGGGGTCGTAGAGGCTCGGGTCCTCGGGGATCCCGGCGAGCAGCGCCGCCTCCGCGGGCTGCAGGCGCGCGGCGCTGTGGTGGAAGTAGATGCGCGACGCCTGCTCGACGCCGTACGCCTGGTTGCCGAAGTAGACCGTGTTCAGGTAGGCGCTGAGGATCTGGTCCTTCGTCCACTTCCGCTCGAGCTGCCAGGCGAGCGCGGCCTCGATCAGCTTGCGGCCGATGGTCTTCTCGCCCGTCAGGTACGCGTTCTTGACGAACTGCTGCGTGATCGTCGATCCGCCCTGCACGGCGCCGTGATGGGTGATGTCGGCCCACACGGCGCGCAGCATCCCGCGCAGGTCGACGCCGTGATGCTCGTAGAAGCGCTTGTCCTCGGCCGCCACGATCGCGTGGTTCATCCAGGCCGAGATCGCGCTCGGCGGCACGACGATGCGCGCCTGCGACCCGCGCAGGATCGCGAGGATCGTGTGACCGTCGGAAGCGTAGACGTAGGTGTTCGCCTGCGTGTCGTGCTGCTTCGCCGGGTCGAGCTCCGGCACCTTCGCGGCGATCGCCGTGAGCAGGCCGAAGGAGAACGACGCCAGCCCGAGCGCGCAGAGGACGAGGAGGAGCGCGAGGAGTCTGAGCTTGCGGATCCGCCGCCGCTTCGGGCGGCGCGGTTTTCGCCGGAAGAGCGCCAGGACGGCGGTAGTCTAGCCCCGCTCATGCTCGAGGAACTGACGCGGAACGCGGTGAATCTGCTGCCCGAAGGCGGCCTCGAGGCGAAGCTGAAGCTCGGTCGCCCGCTCCGCGTGAAGCTCGGCATCGACGTGACGTCGCCCGACATCCACGTCGGCCGTGCGGTGCCGCTGCAGCGCATGCGCGCGTTCCAGGACGCCGGTCACGTCGGCGTGCTGATCGTCGGCGACTACACGACGCGCATCGGCGATCCGTCGGGACGCTCCTCCGAGCGGCCGATCCTGAGCGACGAGGAGATCGACCGCAACGCGAAGACGTACCTCGACCAGGCGATGGTCATCCTCGATCCGGAGCGGACCGAGGTGCGCTACAACGGCGAGTGGCTGTCGAAGCTCGGCTACGCGGACGTCGTCCGCCTCGCGCGCACGATCACCGTCGCGCGCATCCTCGAGCGCGACGACTTCGCGAACCGGTTCTCGGCGCGCGAGCCCATCTCGGTCTCCGAGCTCCTGTATCCGCTGATGCAGGCCTACGACTCGGTTGCGATCGAGGCCGACGTCGAGCTCGGCGGCACCGACCAGTTGTACAACCTCCTCGCCGGGCGCGAGGTGATGCCGCACTATGGCCTCGAGCCGCAGGTCGTGCTGACGACGCCGCTCCTTGTCTCGTGGGACGGCGCGAAGATGAGCTCGTCGGTCGGCAACAACATCCCGCTCCGGGCCGCGCCGGAGGAGATGTTCGGCCGGACCATGCGAATCTCCGACGACCAGCTCGAGGAGTGGTGGCGGCTGGTCGCCGAACGCCCGGTCCCGGACGTCGAGCCGATGGAGGCGAAGCTCGAGCTGGCGCGCTTCATCGTCCGCCGCTCGTGGTGCGAGGACGCGGCCCGGGACGCGGAGGCGCACTTCACGCGTGTGGTGCGCCGCCACGAGGCGCCCGACGAGGTGCCGGTGGTGGCGCTGCCGGACGGCGATCCGGTGCACCTGCCGGCCCTGCTCGTCTCCGGCCTGGGTGTGAGCACGACCTCGCAGGCGCGGCGGCTGATCGAGCAGGGCGGCGTGAAGGTGAACGGCGAGCCCGTCGGAGCGGTCGATCTGGCCCGGCAAGCGCTTTCCGGAGCGCTCCTGCAGGTCGGCAAGCGGCGCTTCGCGCGGTTGACAGCCTGAGGCGGGACGCTGCTATACTTCCCGGGCCGTCCGAGAGGACGGCGTACGGAAGTCCCTCGACCTCGACCAAGGAGCCTCCAGGCCCGATTCGTATCCGATACGATTC
>DASRDA010000037.1:0-72201 GCA_035652835.1 Gaiellaceae bacterium | reverse complement strand
GCCATCTACGGATCAAGCCGCGAACGCACCGCCGCCCTTGACGGCTGGCTCTGGCACTACAACCATTGCAGGCGACACTCAGCCCTCGGCCACCAGCCCCCGATCAGCAGAACCAACCTGCTCGGGTCCTACAGCTAGCCGCCTTGCAGGCGCGCGATCACCGCGAGCGCGAACTCGGCGGCCCGCGCCCCGTCGACGACGCGGTGGTCGAAGGTGACGCTCACGTTCCCGACCGGACGGACGACGACCTCGCCGTCGCGGACGACGGGCCGCTGCGCAACGCGGTGCACGCCGAGGATGCCGACCTCCGGGTGGTTGACGAGCGGCGTGACGAGGAGGCCGCCGAGCCGGCCCGCGCTGGTGACGGTGAAGGTGGAGCCGCGCAGCTCCTCCGGCGCGAGCGTCCCCGCGCGCGCCTTCTCCGCGAGCGCGTCGACGTCGGCGCGCAGCTCGTCGACGGTGCGCTCGTCGCAGGCCCGGACGACCGGCACGACGAGCCCCTCCGGCGTCTGCACCGCGATCCCGAGGTCGTACCGCTCGAGGTAGCCGATCTCGTCGCCTTCGAGGCGCGCGTTCAGCTCGGGGAACTCCGTCAGCGACAGCGCCGTCGCGTGCAGCACCGTCGGCAGCAGCAGCTTCAGGTCGACGTTCGAGAAGTCGCACTCCTCGACGAAGGTGACCGCCGGGATCTCGCGGTGCGCCCGCGTCAGGTGCTCGACGATCCGCCTGCGGACGCCGCGGACCGGCTCGCGCCGGCCGTCGCTCCCGGCGCCGCCCGCCGCCTTCCGCACGTCGGCTTCCGTGACGCGGCCGTTCGGGCCGCTGCCGGCGAGGGCGGCGAGGTCGACGCCGAGCTCCTGCGCGAGGCGGCGCACGAGCGGAGTGGCCTGGACCCGAGACTCGCGAACCTGGTTCGGCTCCTCCGGAGCCGAACCAGGTTCGGGCTCTCCGCCGATCACGACGAGGACGGTCCCCACCGGGACCACCTCGCCCTCGCCGACGAGGATGCGGGTGACCTGGCCGGCGGCCGGCGACGGGATCTCGACGGTCGTCTTGTCGGTCTGGATCTCGACGAGCGGCGCGTCCTCGGCCACGTCGTCGCCCTCGGCGACGAGCCAGCGCGCGACCTCGCCCTCCGTCAGACCCTCGCCGAGGTCCGGCAGCTTGAACTCGTAGCTCACAGGAGCGACCGCACCGCCGCCGCGACCCGCTCGACCGACGGCACGTACGCGTCCTCGAGCGTCCAGTAGGGGTAGGGCACGTCGTAGCCGGTGACGCGCAGCACCGGCCCCTGCAGGTCGAAGATGGCGCGCTCGGCGATCAGCGCCGCCAGCTCGGCGCCGAAGCCGGCGGTACGCGGCGCCTCGTGCACGATCACGACGCGGCCCGTCTTCGCGACCGAGCCGAGGATCGTCTCCTCGTCGAGCGGGCGCAGCGAGCGAATGTCGACCACCTCGCACGACGCGTCGTCCGCCAGTTCCTCGGCGGCCCGCTCGCACACCGGCACCATCGCGCCGTAGGCGAGCAGCGTCACGTCGTCGCCCGCGCGCGCAACACGCGCGCTGCCGAGCGGCACGACGTGCTCGCCCTCCGGCACCTCGCCGCGTGCGGTGCGGTAGACGAGCTTCGGCTCGAAGACGACGACGGGATCGGGGTCGCGGATCGCCGCGGCGAGCAATCCCTTCGCGTCGGCCGGGGTCGACGGGATCGCGACCTTGATCCCCGGCGTGTGCACGTAGTAGGCCTCGGGCGAGTCGTCGTGGAGCTCGGGCGCGCGGACGCCGCCGCCGTACGGCATGCGGATCGTGATCGGGAACTCGAGCTTGCCCCCCGAGCGCCACCGGTAGCGGCCGACGTGCGTGATGAGCTGGTCGAGGCACGGGTACGAGAACGCGTCGTACTGCATCTCGCACACCGGCCGCCAGCCGGCGAGGCACAGGCCGACGGCGCCGCCGAGCAGCCCCGCCTCGGCGAGCGGCGTGTCGACGCAGCGGTCGGGGCCGAACCGGTCGCGCAGGCCGGCGGTGGCGCGAAAGACGCCGCCGGCGCGGCCGACGTCCTCGCCGAGCACCATCACATTCTCGTCGCGGGCGAGCTCCGTGTGGAGCGCGTCGTTGACCGCCTCGACGAGCGTCAGCTCAGTGCTTCGGGCCATGAGCACCTTCCTGATCTGCCGAGCGAAAACCGAGCAGCCCAAGGACGCAGGGAGCGCCGATAGTCGAGACTATCGGCGCGACCGAGGACGCCGGGATGCGACGGTTTGCAGCCGGCAGATCAGTCAAGGGTGCTTGTGGTTCGGAGCACTCAACCACGGCGAAGGTTCGGGGGCGGGTCGGCGTACGCGTGCTCGAAGAGGAGCGACGGGTCGGGCGGCGGCTCGGCCTCCGCGGCGGCGATTCCCGCGCGCATCGCGTCCTCGGCCTCGCGGCGCGTCGACTCGACGAGCTCCTCGCTCAGCAGGCCCTGCCGCTCCAGAAAGCGCTCGTACCGTCCGACGCACTCGCGCGCACGCGCTTCCGCGACGCGCGCCTGGTCGATGTACGCGCTCGGGTCGTCGGCGGTCGCGTGGGGCGCGGCGCGGTAGTGGACTGCCTCGATGAGCGTCGGCCCGTCGCCGGCGCGCGCGCGCTCGACCGCCTCGCGCGCGGCGTCGTACACCGCGAGCACGTCGAGCCCGTCGACGCGGACGCCGGGGATGCCGTAGCCGACCGCCTTGTCGGCGAGGCTGTCGGCACGCGTCTGCGCCTCGAGCGGCGTCGAGATCGCCCAGTGGTTGTTGTTGCAGACGAACACCGCGGGCGCGCCCGTCACCGCGGCGAGGTTCACGCCCTCGTGGAACGCGCCCTCGCTCGTGGCGCCGTCGCCGAAGAACGCCATCGCCACCGCGGCCTCGCCGCGGAGCTTCTTCCCCCACGCGAGGCCGGCCGCGTGCGGCACGTGCGTGCCGATGGGAACGCAGATCGAGGCGACGTTCCAGTCGGCCGGGTTCCACCAGCCCGATGGATGCCCACGCCACCACTGCAGCACCGTCCCGACCGGCATGCCGCGCACGAGCCCGATCGCCGACTCGCGGTACGAGGGGAAGATCCAGTCCTCGCCGCGCAGCGGGTAGGTCGCGCCCACCTGGATCGCCTCGTGGTTCCAGAAGATCGCGTACGTACCGATGCGCCCCTGCCGGTGGTAGACGACCGAGCGCTCGTCGTAGGTGCGCAGCAAGACGAGCCGCCGGTACAGCTCGAGGAGGTCGCCCTCCGCGAGCCCCGACGGCACCGTGTCCCCGTCCAGAACCGAGCGGAGCTCGGGCATCACCTGCGCCATCGCGGCGCGCAGGGTACCCGGGAGCGGCGCTACACGAGCACCGAGACAGCGTCGCGCTCGGCCTCGAAGACCGCGGTCTCGACGTCGCCGAGGTCCTCGCCGTCCGCCTGCAGCGGCAGCGGGCGGTCGCAGCGAACCTCGAGCCGGTCGACGTCGTGCACCGTCAGCACGCGGCGCGCGTCGAGCTTCCCGCGGCCGCGCAGCAGGTAGGCGAGCAGCCGCGGCACGTCGCGCGGCCGCACGCTGACGGGCGCGACCGCGTCGAGCCCGAGCTCGAACCGCGCGCCGGGCGCGACGTGGAGCGGCAGCGGCCCGGCGAACGAGTACGGGTCACAGTTCGCGACCAAGAGGAACGCGGCGCGGCCGGCCCCGGCGATCTCGAGCTGCGGATCGAAGCGCGCGCGGCGCTCGACGACCATGCGCGCGAACATCTTCGCGAAGGCTGCATCGCCGGGCCGCGCGCCGCCCGGATCGCGTCCGAGCTCGTTCAGGCGGCGGACCGCCTCGGCGTCGAAGCCGATCCCCGCCGAGAAGCAGAAGCGCCGTCCGTTGACCACGCCGAGGCCGATGCGACGCGTGCGGCCGTCGGCGAGCGCCGCTCCGATCGCGCGCGCCGCGTCGACCGGGTCGCGGGGCAGCCCGAGCGCGCGCGGCAGGACGCTCGTGCCGCCGCCGGGCAGGAAGCCGAACGGCACGGCGCCGTCGGCGCCGTTCAGCGCCTCGTTGTACGTGCCGTCGCCCGAGAAGACGAGGATCGCGTCGGCGGCCGTCGCGGCCTCCGCCGCGAGCTCGGTCGCGTGCCCCGCGCGCTCGGTGGACACGGTTCGCAGGTCCACCCGCTCGCGGAGCGCCCGCTCGACCGCCGCGACCCGCTCCCCCGTCACGTGCGTCGAGTAGGGGTTGACGATCAGGACCGCCCGCCTCACGCTGCAAGCCTGCCAGGCCGGACAGCCCTCATCGTGCCCGTCCCGGAAGCGGATGCCCACGTCGTCGATGCGCCGGCGGGCGTCGGCGCACACGTCACGGTCATCGCCTGGTTCCTCGATCCGGCGGCGGTGGACGAGAGCGCGATCGCCGACGTTCTCGCGCCCTTCGCCGCGTTCGACTTCCAACTCGATCGCGTGGAGCGGTTCGAGGACGGAACGACGTGGCTGCACCCCGAGCCGTCCGCGCCCTTCGCCGAACTGACGAACGCGGTGTGGGAACGCTGGCCCGTGTCGTCGAGTCCAACTCCCGTCCTTGGTTCGTCGAAGACGAACCAAGGACGCGGGTTCACGGCGTCGCGTAGCCGCGCATGCCGTCGAGCAGGACGGCGTAGAGCCGGTCGGCGAGCTCGTCCGTGTCGGCGCCGGGGCGCAGCCAGGTGTACGCCCAGTTCGCGGCCGAGAGGAGGAGCAGCGCGGCGGTGGCGACGTCGAGGTCGGTGCGCAGCTCGCCGCTCTCGACGCCGTCGCGGAAGAGCTCGCGCAGCCGCTCCTCGTAGCGGCGGCGCTCGGCGACGAACGCCTCGCGCCGCTCCCCCGAGAGGAACCGCCACTCGCGCACGAACACCGTCGCGACGTCGAGCTGCCCGGCGACCACCGCCAGGTGCGCGCGCAGCGCGAGCCGGATCCGCTCCGGCGCCGGCGCGTCGGCGGGAACCGCGTCCAGGGCGGCCCGAAAGGCCGCCGAGCCGTCGCGGGCGACGTCCCAGAGCAGGTCCTCCTTGGAGGCGATGTGGTGGTAGAGCGACGGCTTCTGGACGCCGAGCGCCTCGGCGAGATCGGCGAGCGACGTGCCCTGGTAGCCGCGCTCCGCGAAGAGGCGGGCGGCGATCCGGGTCAGCTCCTCGCGCTTCGCGGACATCTAGAATGAGCCTAACGAACGGTCGGTAGGGAGGTGCTCGGATGGATTCGCGCGGCGAGGAGTTCCTGGCATACGTGCAGGGCGGCGGGCAGGTCGAGGCGGGCGACTGGATGCCGGACGAGTACCGGCAGAAGCTCGTCAAGTTCGTCGAGATGCACGGCAACAGCGAGCTGATGGGCGTGCTGCCGGAGCGCGAATGGATCCTGAAGGCGCCGACGCTGCAGCGGAAGCTCGCGCTCACCGCGAAGGTGCAGGACGAGGTCGGGCACGCGCAGCTCATCTACCGTGTCGTCGAGGACCTCGGCAAGCCGCGCGAGCGCTGCCTCGCCGACCTCGTCTCCGGCACGTCCAAGTTCCACAACGTCTTCCACTACCCGACCCGAACGTGGGGCGACGTCGGCGTGATCGCCTGGCTCGTCGACGCGGCGGCGATCATCTCCCAGAAGGCGCTGCTCAAGTGCTCGTACGCGCCGTACGCGCGGATCATGAAGAAGATCTGCTGGGAGGAGTCGTTCCACATCCTCCACGGACGCGACGTGGTGCTCGCGATGATGACCGGGACCGACGCGCAGCGCGAGCTCGTGCAGGAAGCGTTGATCCGCTGGTGGCCGCCGCTGATGCAGTTCCACGGCAACCCGATTCCGCGTGACGAGGACCCGATGTACGTGTGGCGCATCAAGTCGCAGGGGAACGAGGAGGCGCGGCAGCAGTTCCTCGAGGGCTACGTGCCGCAGATCCGCGAGCTCGGGCTCGAGATCCCCGACCCGAACCTGCGCCGGCGCGACGACGGCACGTGGGAGTACACGGAGCCGGACTGGGACGAGCTGCGCAGCGTCGTCACCGGCCACGGCCCCCGCTCGCAGGAGCGGCTCGACTTCCGCCGCCGCTTCCTCGAGCAGGAGCGGTGGGTGCGCGACGCGGTCCTCGCGGCGTGACGGTCTTCGAGGTCTTCCGCCAGGAGCGGAAGGGCCAGGCGTTCCAGCACGCCGGCTCGATCGTCGCGCCCGACGCCGCGTTCGCCGACACGTGGGCACGCGAGCAGTACGGCCGGCGCGGCGAGTCAGCCGCGCTCTGGCTCGTGCCGCGCGACGCGATCCACGAGGTGAGCGAGTGGGCGGACGAGTTCGACCTGAAGTACCGCCGAGTCGACGGCTACTCGATCAAGAGTCGACTGAAGGAGGCGCGTGACCGAGCGGGCACTGCGACTGCTTGAGCTGGCCGACGACGAGCTCGTCGTCGGCTGGCGCGACTCGGAGTGGACCGGGATCGCGCCGACGCTCGAGGAGGACGTCGCCTTCTCGTCGATCGCGCAGAACGAGATCGGCCACGCGCGCGCCCTCTACGAGCTCGCGGCCGCCGAGCTCGACTCCGAAGCGGACGCGCTGGCGTTCGACCGCGAGCCCGGCGAGTACCGGTGCGCGCCGCTCGTGGAGCTGCACCTGCTCGACTGGGCGCACACGATCGCGCGCCGCTACCTCTACGAGGAGGCCGACCGTCTGCGGATCGAGGCGTTAAAGCACGCCGACGACGCGGAGCTCGCGGGCGTCGCCGCGAAGATCGACCGCGAGGAGGTCTACCACCGGCTGCACGCCGAGCTCTGGGCGGCGCGCCTGCGCGACGAGCCGCGCTTCCGCTCGGCGGTCGAGGAGCTGTGGCCGTTTGCGCTCGGCGTCGTCGAGCCGGATCTGCGGCCCGCGCTCGCGCGCCGGGTGGGGCTCGAGCAGGTCGACGCCCGCGAGCGCGGCTCGCACGCACCGGAGCTGGCGGAGCTGTGGGAGCAGATGACCGAGGTGCGGCGCTCGGTGCCGGGCGCGCAGTGGTGAGCCGGTGGTGACGGCCGAGCAGGTCTGGGATGCACTCGCCGAGATCCCCGACCCGGAGATCCCGGTGATCTCGCTCGTGGACCTCGGGGTGATCCGCGACGTCGCGGTCGAAGGCGACCGGGTCCGCGTGGATCTGACGCCGACGTTCCTCGGCTGCCCGGCGCTCGAGGCGATGCGCCGCCAGCTCGAGACGAAGGTCGAGGAGCTCGGCGGCGATCCCGAGGTCCGCGTCGTCGTCGACGACGCGTGGTCGACGGACCGCATCTCGCCCGAGGGGCGGGAGAAGCTGCGCGCGGCGGGCTTCGCGCCGCCGCCGCCGCGAGCGGCGGGCGCGACGACGCTGGTGCAGCTTCAGTCGAAGGCCTTCCGCTGCCCGTACTGCGGCTCGACCGAGACACGGCTCGAGAACATCTTCGGTCCCACGCCGTGCCGCTCGATCCGCTGGTGCGAGAGCTGCCGCCAGCCCTTCGAGCAGTTCAAGACCATCTAACCCGACTCTCCCTCGTTGGCATGCCGCCGCCGTGGGCGTACGGTTGGCGCATGTCGACGCCGCCGCGGCGCGAGCAGCGGAAGACCGTGACGATCCTCGTCTGCGACCTCGTCCACTCGACGGGGCTCGCGGATCGCGACCCGGAGGCGTTCCGCCGCGTGCAGGCTCTCTACTTCGAGCGGATGCGCGCGATCGTCGAGCGCCACGGAGGCGTCGTCGAGAAGTTCGTCGGCGACGAGGTGATGGCGGTCTTCGGCGTGCCGGCGGCGCACGAGGACGACGCGCTCCGTGCCGTCCGCGCCGCCGACGAGATGGGCCGCGAGCTGCGCGCGCTGGACGACGAGCTCGCCGGCTCGCTCGGCGTCCGACTGCAGGCCCGGATCGGGATCAACACCGGCGAGGTGCTGGCGGGCGACCCGCGGGCGGGCCACGCGTTCGTCGCCGGTGAGCCGGTGATCGTCGCGAAGCGGCTCGAGCAGGCCGCCGGCGCCGGCGAGATCCTGATCGGCGAGAGCACGTACCCGCTGGTCCGCCACGCGGTGGATGCCGGGCCGGTCGCACAGGTGCCCGCCAAGGGCCGGCGCGAGACGATCGGCGCGCGCCGGCTCGAGGCCGTCCGCGCGGGCGCGCCCGCAGTCGCGCGCCGCCTCGACGCGCCGATGGTCGGACGCGACGAGGAGCTCGCCCTGCTCAGGGAGTCGTTCGAGCGTGCCGTCGACGAGAGCTGCTGCCGCCTCGTCGCCGTCGTCGGTCCGGCCGGCATCGGCAAGTCGCGGCTCGCCGGCGAGCTCTTCCGCTCCCTCGGCGAGCGTGCGACCGTCGCGGTCGGACGCTGCCCGTCGTACGGCGAGGGCATCACCTTCTGGCCGCTCGCAGAGCTGCTCCGTGGCCTCGGCGGCGAGCTGTCGCTCCGCGACGCGCTCGCCGACGACGACGCGCGCGACACGATCCTCGCCGTGCTGCGCGGCGTGACGGGCGGCGCGGAGGCGCGCTCGCTCGACGAGACGTTCTGGGCCGTGCGCCGGACGCTCGAGACCGTCGCGCACCGGCGCCCGCTCGTCGCCTGCCTCGAGGACCTGCACTGGGCGGAGCCGGCGATCCTCGACCTCGTCGAGTACGTGGCCGCCTGGAGCCGCGACGCGCCGATCCTCGTCGTCGCCCTCGCGCGTCCCGAGATCGCGGAGCAGCGGCCCCAGTGGCTCACGCCGCGCGCGGGCTGGGACGTCCTCTCGCTCGAGCCGCTCCCGGACGCGGCGGCCGAGTCGCTGCTGCGCAGCTCGTCGGGCGACCCCGAGCTCCCGCCCGAGACGGTCGGGCGCGTCCTCGCCGCCGCCGAGGGCAACCCGCTGTTCGTCGAACAGATGAGCGCGATGCTCTCCGACGCCGGCGAGGTCGCGGTGCCGCCGTCGATCCACGCCCTCCTCGCCGAGCGCCTCGACCGGCTGGCCGCAGACGAGCGCGAGGTGATCGAGCACGCGTCCGTCGTCGGCCGCGAGTTCGGCGTGGCGGCGGTCGGCGCGCTGTTCCCCGAGGAGCGGCGCGCGCTCGTCGTGCCACAGCTCTTCTCGCTCGTGCGCAAGGGGCTCGTTCGCCCCGATCCGTCGCCCTCCGCGGGAGAGGACCGCTTCGGCTTCCAGCACGCGCTCGTCCGCGAGACCGCGTACGACGGCATGGCGAAGGAGCTGCGGGCGGATCTGCACGAGCGCTTCGCGTCCTGGCTGGAGCGCAACGAGCGGGCGGCGGAGCTCGAGGAGCTGCGCGGCTACCACCTCGAGCGGGCGCACGCGTGCCGCCTGGCGGTCGGGGTCGCCGACGAGCACACGGAGGAGCTCGCACGGCGAAGCGGCCGGCTGCTCGCGTCGGCGGGCTCCCGCGCGCTGGGCCGGAACGACGTCCACGCCGCGCGCAACCTCCTCGAGCGCGCGATCGTGCTGCTGCCGCGCGACGAGCCGGCCGCCGGGCGCAGGCTCGACCTCAGCGAGGCGCTCTTCCTCTCCGGCGACCTGGCCGCGGCCGTGCGGACGGCGCGCGAGACCGCCGCGGGTGCAGCCGCGGCCGGAGACGTAGTGGGCGAGCTTCGCGCCCGGCTGCTGCTGGCGAGGATCTCCTCGCAGGCGCCCGCGACCGACCAGGACGCCGCGGCCGACGCCGGCGAGCCGAGCGCGATGCTGCTCTCCCTCGCCGAGTCGGCGAAGCCCGTCTTCGCCCGCGCGGGCGACGAGCTCGCGCTCGCGGAAGCGTGGATCGCGACGGCGTGGGCGCAACTCATCCGCTGCCGGTTCGCCGCGATGCTGGACGCCGTCCGGCAGGCGCTCGCGCACGCGCGCGCCGCGGGGGCCGTTCGCTGGGAGGGCGAGCTTCCCACCTGGCTCGGCACCGCGATGTTCTACGGCCCGACGCCGGTCGAGCAGGCGCTGCGCTGGTACGAGGAGCAGGAGTCCCGCCATCCGCTCGCCCTGATGCAGCAGGCGATGCTCGAGGCGATGCGCGGCAACGTCGACCGGGCCCGGGCACTCGCGGGCGCGGCGGACGCGGCGGCGCTCGACTTCGGGCAGCAGCTGTGGCTGACGTCCGGCGGGATGGCGAGATGCGAGATCGAGATGCTCGCGGGCGACGCCGCCGCAGCGGAGGAGGCCGCGCGGCGGAGCTGCGAGCTGCTCGAGTCCCTGGGCGAGGCGGGCTACCGGGGGACGGCGCTCAGCCAGCTCGCGGCCTCACTCTGCGCGCTCGAGCGGCTCGACGAGGCCGAGGCGTGCACGCGCGACGCGGAGGCGCTGACGCCGGAGGACGACGCCGCCGGCCAGATGCTCTGGCGACAGGCCCGTGCGCGCATCCTCGCCCGGCGCGGCGAGCACGCGGAGGCCGAGCGGCTCGCCGGCGAGGCGGTGTCGCTCGCCGAGGACACGGACATGCTGAACTTCCACGCGAACGCGCTGCGGGACGCGGCGGAGGTGCACGCGCTTCGCGGCCGCGCGGACGAGGCGCGCGAGAAGCTCCGACGCGCCCTCGAGCTGTACGAGCGGAAGGGCAACGTCGTCGCGGCCTCGGCGGCGGCCCGTGCGATGGAGGGGACGCTGTTACGATCGCCCGCACGGGCAACGTAGGGGAGGGCGCACATGGCGAAGATCCCATCGAGGGTCGCGGCGCTGAGACGGAAGGGCTTCGCGATCAAGTATCCGCTCCCGCAGGCCTACGAGGAGGTGATCGAGAGCCTCAGCGACGCGGAGATCGAGGTCCTCGTGAAGCTGAAGGAGCGTCTCGACAAGGCCGAGCTGGCGACGCCTCCCGAGGTCGGCCCCTACCGCGAGTACTTCGTCCCGCTCTGATCCGAGCACGCCGAGCGCGCGGCTCCGGCTGACGGTCGAGCTCGCGGCGCCGGCGCTCGCGCTCCCGGGCCGGATCCTGCTCGAGCACCCGCGGGCGCGCGCCCTCGTCCCTCGCTACCTGGCGACGGTCTACGGGATCGCCCACGCGGCCGTGCCGCTGATGGAAGCGGCACTCGCACGCGCCCGAGACGCCGCCGCGCGCGATCCCGTCGCACGCGGCCTCGCCGCGTACCTCGAGCGCCATGTCGCCGAGGAGGCGCACGGCGACGAGCCCGGCGGCGCGCTCCTCGACGATCTCGAGGCGCTCGGCGTGGACGTGCGGCGGCTCCGCGAAGAGCCGCCCGCGCCGCAGATCGCCGCGCTCGTCCGCGCGCAGCGCGACTGGATCGAGCGCGAGCACCCGGTCGCGCTCCTCGGCTTCCTCGAGCTCGAGGCCTACCACCCGCACGGCCCGACGGTCGAGACGCTGATCGAACGGACGGGCCTCCCTCGCGACGGCTTCAGGCAGCTCCTGCTCCACGCGCGCCTCGACGTCGCGCACGCGCGCGACCTCCACCGCCTGCTCGACCGCCTGCCGCTCGAGCCCCAGCACGAGCGCCTGATCGGCCTGAGCGCGCTGCAGACGATCGCGTCCCTGGCCGAAGCGCTCCTCGACGTGGTGCGCGAGGGCTAGATTCAGGGCGTGGCACAGCTGCGCATCCTCTACTGCCCCGTCTGAAGCGGCTACGACGAACGGGCCGCGAGTCTCGTGGCCGCGCTGAACGGAACCGGTCACGTCGCCGAGATGACCGAGGGCGAGAAGAGCCAGTTCGACGTCTTCGCGGACGGCGACCTCGTCTTCTCGAAGCAGCGCGAGAAGCGCTTCCCCGAGCTGCCCGAGATCCTCGCCGCGCTGCCCCCGGCGCCGTCGTAACCGCTTACGCGGCGAGCGCCGGGTAGCGGCTCGTCAGGAGCAGGACGTAGCCGGTCGTCTGCGCCTGGTAGCGGAGGATGTACGCGAGCAGGTCGCGCAGCCCCCGCGGCATCCGCCCGAGCGCGACGGCCACGAACCAGCCCGCGAGCGCGAGCACGCCCGCGACCGAGCCGAGGACGTACGCGAGCACGCCCGCGGGAATCGCGAGGACGATCCGGAGCAGCGTCGCCCAGCGGGGCTGCGGCGCGGGTGGCGCGATCGCCACGTCGACGGGATACGTGCCGAACCAGCCGCGGAAGCGCGGGAACGGATCGGCGACGAGGTACACGTACGCGTTCACGTGCGTCGAGTACCGCAGGTAGCGGCCGAGCCATGCGTGCAGGCCCGGCGGCGTCGCGCCGCGCACGAGCGTCGTCACCCAGGCGGCGACGGCGACCGGGACGGCGACGAAGCCCCACAGCGAGACGACGGCCCAGTGGGGGAGCGCGAGCAGGAAGCGCAGTGCGACCGTGAGCCGCCAGCGCCGCAGGTCGTCGTGCACGAGGAGGCTGATCGGATGCGCGGGCGTGGCGGCGCCCGAGAAGGCGGCCTCGCGCTTCTCGAGGAACGCGGCGACGCCCTCGGCGAAGTCGGGGGTGCGTGTCAGCTCCGACTGCGTCTCGGCCTCGTGCTCGAGCTGCTCGGCGAGCGTCGACGTCTCCGCGGCGTCGAGCAGCCGCTTCGTCTGCCACACGGCGCGCGTCGGCAGCGATGCGAAGTAGTGGCCGACCTCGCGCATCCGCTCGGCGAAGTCGGCTGCGGGCACGACCTCCGAGACGAGCCCGAGCTCGCGCGCCTCCTCGGCTCCCAGGCGCCGGCCGGTCGTCAGCCACTCGAACGCGCGGGCGGTGCCGAGCAGCCGGCGCGCGAACCAGGTGCCGCCGGAGTCGGGAACGAGCCCGATGCCGATGAACGCCGGCACGAAGCTGGCCGCGTCGGAGGCGATGCGCACGTCGCAGGCGAGCGCGAGGGACATCCCCGCGCCCGCGGCGGGGCCGTTCACCGCCGCGACGACGGGCTTCTCGAGCGCGCGGATCGCGAGCACGTTCGCGTGGTAGTTCGAGCGCAGGTTGTCGGCGACGTCGCCGGCGCCGCTGCGGAACTCCTGCAGGTCCTGGCCGACGCAGAACCCGCGGCCGGCGCCGGTGATCACGACCGCGCGCACGGCCGGGTCCTCCGCCTGCGCGAGCGCGGCGCGCAGCCCGGCGTGCACCGAGGCGTTGAGGGCGTTGAGGACCTCGGGCCGGTTGAGCGTGACGGTGAGCACCGCGTCCTCGCGGCTGACCTCGACGTCGGCCATGCGCCGACCCTAGCCCGACAGGCGGACGCTCTATTGTCACGCGGATGCACGGCTACGAGGCGTTTCCGAGCCTGGAGCTCGACCGGCCGGCCGAGCACGTCCTGCGCCTGACGCTGCGCGCTCAGGGCCGGCTGAACGCCGTCTCGGGCGACGCCCATCGCGAGCTCGCGGCGCTCTGGCCGGCGATCGCCGACGACGACGAGACGCGGAGCGTCGTCGTGCGCGGTGCCGACGGTGCGTTCAGCGCCGGCGGCGACCTCGACCTCGTCCTCGACATCGCCGGCGACTTCGCGACGCGGCTGCGCGTCTTCCACGAGGCGCGCGACCTCGTCTACAACGTGCTCGACTGCCCGAAGCCGATCGTGTCGGCGATGACCGGGCCGGCCGTCGGCGCGGGGCTCGCGATCGGGCTGCTCGCGGACGTGTCGCTCGCGACGCCCGCGGCGCGCATCCTCGACGGGCACACGAAGCTCGGCGTGGCCGCGGGTGACCACGCGGTGATCGTCTGGCCGCTGCTCTGCGGGCTCGCGAAGGCGAAGTACCACCTGCTCCTCTGCGAGCCGCTCGACGGCGCCGAGGCGGAGCGCATCGGCCTCGTCTCGCTGTGCGTGCCGGAGGACGAGCTCGAGGAGCGGGCGCTCGCGATCGCGAACCGGCTCGCCGCGGCGTCGCAGCCCGCGATCCGGCACACGAAGCTCGCGCTGAACAACTGGCTGCGGGCGGCCGGGCCGGCGTTCGACGCGTCGCTCGCGCTCGAGTTCCTCGACATGACCGGGCCGGACGTCCGCGAGGGCGTCGCCGCGGTGCGCGAGAAGCGCCCACCCGAGTTCGGCTGACGGCTACTCGAGCGAGAGAAACTCGACGGTCGGGCGCGGCAGCCTGCGGTCGCGCGCGTCGCGGCCGGTGGCGAGGAACTCCTCGCTGGCCGTCGCCGAGCGAAACGCGTCCATGTCCGCGAACTCCCACTCGGCGTAGTAGCGGTGCGGCGGCTCGCCCATCGGGCTGCCGAACACCTTGCCGTGGCGGAACGTCGCCCCCGGCACTCGCCGGCAGAGCTCGACATGCTGCGCGTAGCCCTGCGCGTCGGGCTCCTCGTCGTAGAGTACGAACACTCGGATCACGCACACACCTTCGTCGCAGAGGAGCGAAATCATGCCCGGCACCATCGTCCACTTCGAGCTTCCTTCCGCCGACGCCGACCGCGCGGCCGGCTTCTGGAGCGGCCTCTTCCCCTGGCAGATCGGCGGCAGCGTGATGGAGGGCTTCGACAACCGCATGTTCCAGGCGGGCGAGGGCCAGGGCGGCGCCGTGATGCCCTCGGACAAGCCGGGCAGCGGCGTGATCGTCTACTTCGACACCGACGACATCGACGCGTCGGTCGCGAAGGTGCGCGAGCTCGGCGGCACCGCCGACGAGAAGCAGCCGGTGCCGACGCACGGCTGGTTCGCGGCCTGCACGGACACGGAGGGCAACAGCTTCAACCTCTGGCAGAACGACCCGAACGCTGCGTGACGTCGCTCGCGATCGCCCTCGCGACGATCGCGGGCCTGGCCGGCTCGGTGCAGGTCGCCGTGATGGGGCGGTTCGGCGGCAGGATCGGCGTCTTCGAGGCGCTGTCGTTCTCGACGGCGGTGCAGCTCGCGTTCTCCCTCCTGCTCCTCGTCGCCGCGCGGGGCGGGATCGGCGGCCTCGGCCACGTGCTGCGCACGCCTGCGTGGATGTGGATCGGCGGGCTGATGGGGCTGACCGTGGTCACGGCGATCACCTTCGCGCAGCCGCGGATCGGCGCGACGGCGACGATCGGGATCCTGATCGCGGGCCAGCTCGTGATGGGCGCGGCGATCGACCGCTTCGGCCTCTTCGGCGTCGAGCGCATCGGCATCTCCGCGCCGCGCGCGGCGGGGATCGTGCTGCTGGGAATCGGCGCGGCGCTCTCGCTCGTTCGTTAGCAGGTGTCGCACAGCGGCAAGACGTGGACCGCGCTGGTCACGGTCTACGTGATCTGGGGCTCGACGTACCTCGGCATCGCGATCGCCGGCGAGACGATCCCGCCGCTCTTCGCCGCCTCGACGCGGTTCATCACCGCGGGCGCGCTGATGGCGGGCGTCGTCCGCGCCCGCGGCGGCTCGCTGCGCGTCGAGCGGCGCGCGCTCGCGTCGTGCCTCGTCGTGGGCTGCCTGCTGCCGGGCGCGAACGCGGTGCTCTTCTTCGCCGAGCGCCGGGTGGCGACGGGCCTCGCGTCGCTGATCATCGCCTCGGTGCCGCTGTGGGTCGTGCTGTTCCGCCTGGCGGCGCGCGAGCGCCTCCCGTGGCAGGCGCTGCTCGGCGTCGGCATCGGCTTCGCCGGGGTCGCGGTGCTGGCGCATCCGTCCGGCGGCGCGCACCTGTCGGGAATCGCGCTCTGCCTCGTCTCGGCGGTGATGTGGTCGACGGGCTCGGTCGTCTCGGCGCGCGCGGCGATGCCCGACGACCCGTTCGCGGCGACGGCGTACGAGATGCTCGCGGGCGGGCTCGTGATGCTCGTGCCGTCGCTCTTCACTCTCCACCACTTCTCGCCCTCGGCCGGCTCGATCGGCGGCTGGCTCTATCTCGTCAGCTTCGGGTCGGTGATCGGCTACACGGCCTACGTGTGGCTCCTCGCGAACGCGCCGCTCGGGCTCGTGTCGACCTACGCGTACGTCAATCCGGTCGTCGCGATCGCGCTCGGGGTGCTCTTCCGCGGCGAGCACCTGACGTGGCGGCTGCTGACCGGAGCGGTCGTGATCGTGGCCGCGGTCGCGCTCGTCGTGCAACGCGAGCCGGCGGCGGCGCCGCCGCCCGACGAGGGCGTGCGAGCCCGAAACTCCCGTCCTTAGTTCACGCAGTGAACTAAGGACGCGCATTTCGTCAGAGGCAGATGTCGTCCGGGCGGACGGGGACGCGGGTGAGCTCGCGGCCGGTCGCCGCACGCAGGGCCGAGACGATCGCCGCGGTCGAGACGACCGTCGGCGGCTCGCCCACGCCCTTCGCCCCGTACGGCGCGTCTGGCTCGGGCTCCTCGATCAGCACCGACTCGACCGGCGGCATGTCGAGCGCGGTCGGGATCAGGTAGTCGGTGAAGCTCGCGTTCGTGATCAGCCCGTCGCGGGTCTGGATCTCCTCCATCAGCGCGAGCCCGAGGCCTTGCGCGGTGCCGCCCTCGATCTGCCCCTCCACCTGCTGCGGGTTCACGGCACGGCCGACGTCCTGCGCGGCGCCGATCCAGACGACGCGGCTGAGCCCGAGCTCCACGTCGACCTCGACGACGACCTTCATCGCGCACGCCGCGAACGCGACGTGCGCGCGCTCGCCGGTGATCTGGCCGGTCTCGGGGTCGAGCGGCGTCGTGCGCGGGTGGCGGTAGACGCGCTCGACGTCCACCTCCGCGTCCTCGCCGAGCCGCTCGCGCTCGTCGAGCGCGGCGCGGCAGGCGTCGCGCACGGCGCCGGCCGCCATCCAGGTCATGCGGGAGGCGGACGCCGAGCCCGAGGAGCCGACGGTCGCAGTCTGGCCCGGCGCCAGGCGGACGTCGTCGATCCCGAGCTCGGTGCGCGCCACCTGGAGGATGACGCCGGTCACGCCCTGGCCCACCTCGGCGGCGGCGCAGTGCACCTCGGCCGAGCCGTCGGGCAGGAGCCGCACGCGCGCGGCGCAGGAGTCGTCGAAGCCCTCGGAGTACGCGATGTTCTTGAACCCGACGGCGAAGCCGACGCCCCGCCGCACGCCCTCCCCGCGCGTCGTGTTGCCCGCGCCGCCGGGCAGCCGGATCGGGTCGCGCGGCAGCTCCTCGGGCGGCGGCGGCTCGAGCGCGGCCGCCTCGCGGATCAGCTCCGCGACCGGCAGCGAGCCGGTGATCGGCTGGCCGGTCGGCAGCGTGTCGCCCGGCGCGAGCGCGTTCAGGAGCCGCAGCTCGACCGGGTCGATGTCGAGCGCGGCGGCGAGCCGGTCCATCTGCGCCTCGGCGGCGAAGCAGGTCTGCACCGCGCCGAAGCCGCGCATCGCGCCGCACGGCGGGTTGTTGGTGTAGACGGCGGTCGACTCGATCAGCGCGTTCGGGACCGCGTAGGGCCCGACCGCGAACGAGGCGGCGTTCGACGCGACGGCCGTCGAGCTCGACGCGTAGGCGCCGCCGTCGAGCAGGATCCGCATCCGCACGCAGACGAGCCGCCCCTCGCGCGTCGCGCGATGCTCGGCCCAGATGCGCGCGGGATGCCGGTGCACGTGGCCGGTGAACGACTCCTCGCGGTTGTAGACCATCTTCACCGGTCGGTTCGCGTGCAGCGCGAGCATCGCGCCGTGGATCTGCATCGAGAGGTCCTCGCGGCCGCCGAACGCGCCGCCCACGCCCGCCAGGTGGATGCGAACCTGCTCGAGCGGCAGGCCGAGACAGGGCGCGACCTGCTCGCGGTCGACGTGCAGCCACTGCGTCGCCACGTAGATGTCGACGCCGCCCTCGCCGTCCGGAACCGCCAGCCCCGATTCCGGCCCGAGGAAGGCCTGGTCCTGGCTGCCGACCTCGTAGAAGCCGCTCACCGTCACGTCGCCGGCGGCGTCGGGGTCGCCGTGGCGGATCACGAGGTGGCGGACGACGTTCGGCCTCGGGTCCTCGCGGTAACCGTGGCCCTGCGTCGGCTTCTCGGGGTGCAGGTCCGGCCCCTCGACGAGCGCGCGCTCCATGTCCGCCACCGGCTCGAGCGGCTCGTAGGCGACGCGGATCCGCCCGGCCGCGCGGCGCGCCTGCTCGGGGTGCTCGGCGGCGACGAGCGCCACCGGCTCGCCGAAGTAGAGGACGCGGTCGATCGCCAGCACCGGCTGGTCGGGGAACTCGAGCCCGTAGCGCTTCTCGCCCGGGACGTCCTCGTGCGTCAGCACCGCGTGCACGCCCGGCATCGTCAGCGCCTCCGAGACGTCGATCGACTCGATGCGCGCGTGCGCGTGGGGGCTGCGGAGGGTGTGGCCCCACAGCATCCCGGGCGCCGACAGGTCGCTGGCGTACGCGAACGCGCCCTGCACCTTCGGCGGCGCGTCGACGCGCGCGACGAGCTCGCCGACGCGTCCGACCTGGAGCGGCTGCGCCGCGGTTCCGGTCACAGCGCGGCGGCCGCGGCGCGCACGGCGTCGAAGATCTTGGCGTAGCCCGTGCAGCGGCAGAGGTTGCCCGACAGCGCCTCCCGGATCTCGTCGTCGGTGGGCTGCGGGCTCCGCCGCAGCAGGTCGGCGGTCGCGACGACGAGCCCCGGCGTGCAGAAGCCGCATTGCACCGCGCCGGCGTCGACGAACGCCTGCTGCACCGGGTGCAGCTCGTCTCCGTCCGCGAGCCCCTCCACGGTCGTCACCTCGTGCCCGTCCGCCTGCGCGGCGAGGACGAGGCACGAGCAGACGAGCACGCCGTCGAGCAGCATCGAGCACGAGCCGCACTCGCCCTGCTCGCAGGCGTTCTTCGAGCCGGGGAAGCCGAGCTTCTCGCGCAGCGCGAAGAGCAGCGACTCGCCCTCCCAGCAGTCGGCCTCGCAGCGCCTCCCGTTCACGGTGAGCGAGATCCTCATGCGAGCACCCGCTCCAGGGCGCGTCGCGTCAATACCCGCAGCGCGTGCCGGCGGTAGCGTGCGGTGCCGCGCACGTCGTCGATCGGGCCGGCAGCGTCGGCGACCCGGTCGGGGAAGCTCTCCGCCTCCTCGCGCGGGGCGCGCACGAGCACCGGCCTCGGCGAGGCCGAGCCGAACGACGCGCGCAGCTCGTCGCCCGCCGAGACGGCGAGCGACACGACGGCGATCACCATCGCGTTCCGCGGGCCGACCTTCATGAACGTCTGCGGCGAGCCGCTCGGCTCGACGTGCACGGCGGCGATCAGCTCGTCCGGCTCGAGCGCGTTCCGCTTCACGCCCGTGACGAAGTCTCCGATCGGCACGAGCCGCGTGCCGCGCACCGACGCGCACTCGACCTGCGCGTCCTCGACCACGAGCGGCGGCAGCGCGTCACCCGCCGGCGAGGCGGTGCCGAGGTTCCCGCCGATCGTGCCGCGGTTCCGGATCTGCGGCGAGCCGACCGTGCGCGACGCCTCCGCGAGCGCGGGCAGCAGGCCGGCGAGCTCGCCCCGCATCGCCTCGGTGTAGGTGAGCCCCGCGCCGATCCGGAGCGTGCCGTTGTCGCGCGACCAGCCGCGCAGCTCCGCCACCTCGTTCAGGTTCAGCACCGTCTGCGGCCGCGAGCGGTCGAAGTTCAGCGCGACGAGCACGTCCGTCCCACCCTGCACCGGCAGCGCGTCGGGATGCTCCGCCTTCAGCGCGAGCGCCTCCGGCAGCGATCTCGGGGTGAGCACGTCCACGGCCGAACTGTACGGTTCCCGATCAGTGTCTTCACCCCTTTCGCGCAGGATCGCCGTCGCACGCGGCGACGAGCCGGCCGACCTGGTCGTGCGCGGCGGGAAGGTGCTCTCGGTCTTCACGCGCGAGTGGCTGGAGGTCGACGTCGCGGTCGCGGACGGGTACGTCGCCGGCCTCGGCGACTACGAGGGGCGCGAGACGGTGGACGCCTCCGGGCGGTGGATCGTGCCGGGCTTCGTCGACGCGCACATGCACCTCGAGTCGTCGAAGCTGCTGGTCGACGAGCTCGCGCGCCTGCTGCTCCCGTTCGGGACGACCGCGGTCGTCGCCGACCCGCACGAGATCGCGAACGTCCTCGGCACGGACGGCGTCCACTGGCTCCTCGACGCGACGGCGGGGCTGCCGCTCGACGTCTACTTCATGGCGTCTTCGTGCGTGCCGGCGTCCAGCTTCGAGTCGCCGCGGCGCGCGCTGACGACCGGCGACCTCGACGCGCTCCTGCGGCGCCGGCGGGTGCTCGGGCTCGCCGAGATGATGAACTTCCCCGGC
This sequence comes from Gaiellaceae bacterium, assembly GCA_035652835.1. GTDB lineage: Bacteria > Actinomycetota > Thermoleophilia > Gaiellales > Gaiellaceae > PALSA-600. The sequence goes on along the minus strand of DASRDA010000037.1, from coordinate 52,257 downwards.
GTGGTCGCCGGCGCCCCCGCGGAGCTGGCCAAGCTCGCGCTCGCCGAGCACGTCGACGGGCACGCGCCGGGCGTGCGCGGCAAGGCGCTCAGCGCCTACGCGGCCGCCGGCATCCGCTCCGACCACGAGGCGTCGTCGCTCGAGGAGGGCCGCGAGCGGCTGCGGGCCGGGATGTGGCTGCTGATCCGCGAGGGGTCCGCGGCCCGGAACCTGTACGCGCTGCTGCCGCTGCTCGCCGAGTACGGCCCCGGCCGGATCGCCTTCTGCACCGACGACCGCGAGCCGGAGCACATCGCCGACGACGGCCACGTCAACTCGATGGTGCGCGACGCGGTCGCGTACGGCATCCCTCCGGAGGACGCGCTCGTCTGCGCGACGCTCTCGCCCGCGCTCTGGCACGGACTGCGCGACGTGGGCGCGGTCGCGCCGGGCTACCGCGCCGACCTGCTCGTGCTCCCCGATCTCGAACGCTTCGTGCCGGAGCAGGTCCTGAAGGACGGCGCGCCGGTGGCCGAGATCGCACGGGCGGACGTGCCGGACTGGGTGCGCCACACGGTCCGGATCGGGGCGCTCGGCCCGGAGGTCTTCCGAGTCCCCTGGCACGGAGGCCGCGCGCGCGTGATCGGCGTCGTGCCGGGGCAGATCGTGACCGAGGAGCTGGCCGAGGAACCGCGTGTGCACGCGGGTGAGGCGCTCGCCGACCCCGACCGCGACCTCGCCAAGATCGCCGTCGTCGAGCGCCACCTCGGCACCGGCCGCGTCGGGCTCGGCTTCGTGCGCGGCTTCGGCCTGAGTCGGGGCGCGCTCGCCTCGACGGTCGCGCACGACGCGCACAACGTGGTCGTCGTCGGCATGAACGACGCGTCGATGGCCGCGGCCGTGCGCCGGCTCGCGAACCGCGGCGGCGGCATCGTCGTCGTCGACGGCGCCGAAGTGCTCGCGGAGCTGCCGCTGCCGGTCGCCGGCCTGCTCTCGGACGCGCGGCTCGAGGAGGTGGTCGCCGCCTCGCGGGCCGTCGTCGAGGCCGCCCGCGGCCTCGGCTGCACGCTCGAAGCGCCGTTCCAGCACCTCTCGTTCCTCGCGCTGAGCGTGATCCCGGCGCTGAAGATCACCGACCGCGGGCTCGTCGACGTCGACCGCTTCGAGCTCGTACCGTTGGGAACCGGCGCATGATCCTGGGGAAGGCGTGGGTCGTCACGATGGACGACGCGGGCACGGAGCACGAGCGCGGCTGGCTGCGGATCGAGGACGGGCTGGTCGCGGAGGTCGGCGCGGGCGACCCGCCGGGCGCGTTCGAGGATCTCGGCGGCGCGGTGGTCACGCCCGGCCTCGTCAACACGCACCACCACCTGTACCAGACGCTCACGCGGGCGCGGGCGCAGGAAGCCGACCTGTTCACGTGGCTGCGCGAGCTCTACCCGGTCTGGGCGCGGCTCGACGACGAGATGGAGTACGCCGCCGCGCGCACCGGCCTCGCGGAGCTCGCGCTCTCCGGCTGCAGCACGGTCTTCGACCATCACTACCTCTTTCCGCGCGGCGTCTCGGGGCTCGTCGAGGCGGAGCTGCGCGCCGCGGCCGAGCTCGGAGTGCGCATCGTCGCCTCGCGCGGCTCGATGGACCTCGGCGAGTCGGACGGCGGCCTACCGCCCGATTCGCTCGTCGAGGACGTCGACGCGGTGCTCGCCGACACCGAGCGCCTGCACGGCCTCGTCGACGGCGCGATGCAGCAGATCGCCGTCGCCCCGTGCTCGCCCTTCTCCGTCACCACGCGCCTGATGGTCGAGTCGGTGACGCTGGCGCGCGAGCTCGGGCTGCAGCTGCACACGCACCTCGCCGAGACGCTCGAGGAGGACGCCTACTGCGCCGAGCTGTACGGCTGCACGCCGGTCGAGTACCTCGAGCGCGTCGGCTGGATCGCGGAGGACGTGTGGTGCGCGCACTGCATCCATCTCTCGACGGGCGACGTGCAGACGTTCGCCCGCGCCGACATGGGCGTCGCGCACTGTCCGTCGTCCAACCTGCGTCTCGGCGCCGGCGTCGCGCCCGTGCGCGAGCTGGTCGACGCGGGCGTGCGGGTCGGGCTCGGCGTCGACGGCAGCGCGTCGAACGAGCGGAGCGACCTCTTCGCGGAGGTGCGGCAGGCGCTGCTGGTCGCGCGCGGGCGCGGCGGCCCGAGCGCGCTGACGGCGCGCGACGCGCTGCGCCTCGCGACGCGCGGCGGCGCGGCCGTGCTCCGGCGCGACGACCTCGGCTCGCTCGAGCCGGGCAAGCGCGCCGACGTCGCGGTCTGGCGCGCCGACGGGCTCGAGCTGGGCGGCGCCGACGACCTGCCCGCCGCGCTCGTCCTCTCCGGGCCGCACCGGGTCGACACGCTCCTCGTCGGCGGCGAGCCGGTCGTGCGCGGCGGCGCCCTCGTGCGCGCCGACGAGCAGGAGATCGCGCGCGAGCACCGCAAACAGGCGCGCAGACTGTGGAGCGAGCGGTGACGATCTCGACGCACGTCCTCGACACGGAGCGCGGCCGGCCGGCCGCCGGGGTGCGGGTCGAGCTGTACCGCGACGACGGCTCGCTCGCCGGCGACGGCGTCACCGACTCGGACGGGCGGATCGCTCGTCTCGCGGAAGGCGAATCCGGGACGTATCGGCTCGTCTTCCACCCGCCGTCGCCGTTCTTCACGCGCGTCGAGCTCGAGCTTCAGCTCGCCGAGGGCCACTACCACGTTCCGCTGCTGATCTCGTCCTACGCGTGCGCGAGCTACCGCGGCAGCTGAGCGTCGACGAGCTCGCGGAGCTGTTCGAGGGCCGCACGCGCCTCGTCGAGCGGCTCGCGGAGCTCGACGACCCGCTCGGCCGTGCACGCGAGGTCGCGCAAGGGCTGAGCGACGAGGAGAAGAAGGAGGTGCTCGACGCGCACCCGGCGATCGGCGCGCGGCGCGGGCTGTCCGCGCGCTCGCGCGCCGAGCAGGGGTCCGACGACGACCCCGCGGTGCTGGCGGAGCTCGCGGAGCTGAACCGCGCCTACGAGGAGAAGTTCGGCTTCCGGTTCGTCGTCTTCGTGAACGGCCGGCCGCGGCGCGAGATCGTCCCCGTGCTGCGCGAGCGCCTCGCGCGCACGCGCGAGGAGGAGCTGGCGACCGGGGTGGACGAGCTGGTGCAGATCGCACTCGATCGTTACTCGAACGATCGAGACGACAACACAGGCCGGTGGCGACGCTCCTCGCGCTGAGCGACTACTGGTGGGGCTGGGGCGACCTGCTCTTCCGCTGGCTGCACGTAATCGCGGCGATCGCGTGGATCGGCGCCTCGTTCTACTTCATCGCGCTCGACAACCATCTCGAGCCGCCGCGCGACCCGCGCGACTCCGACCGCGGCATCGGCGGCGAGGCGTGGGAGATCCACGGCGGCGGCTTCTACCGGGTCGAGAAGTTCCGCCTCGCGCCGGCGCGGCTGCCCGAGACGCTCCACTGGTTCAAGTGGGAGGCGTACACGACCTGGCTCTCCGGCTTCGCGCTCTTCATCGCCGTCTACTACTCGCACGCGTCGACGATGCTCGTCGACCCGAGCGTCGCCGACCTGCGCGCGTGGCAGGCGATCCTGATCTCGATCGCGGGCCTCGTCGTCGCATGGCTCGTCTACGACGGGCTCTGCCGCACCTTCGCCCGCGAGGAGGCGCTGCTCGCGCTGCTCGTCTTCGCGTTCGTCTGCGCGTCGGCGTGGGGCGCGTCGCGGCTGTTCGCCCCGCGCGCCGCGTACCTCGAGGTGGGCGCGATGGTCGGCACGATGATGGTCGGCAACGTCTTCTTCGTGATCATCCCGGCGCACTGGGAGCTGGTGCGCGCAAAGGAGGACGGGCGCGAGCCGGACCCGCGCTGGAACGCGCGCGGCAAGACGCGCTCGGTGCACAACAACTACCTGACGCTGCCGGTCGTGTTCGCGATGCTCTCGAACCACTTCGCATTCACGTACGGGCACGCGCACGCGTGGCTGATCCTGGTCGCGCTGATGGCGATCGGCGCGCTCGTGCGCCACTACTTCAACCTGCGCCACCGCGGGATGAACGTCTGGCCGATCCTCGGCGTCGGCGCCGCCGGGATCGTCGCCGTCGCGCTGCTGATCCGGCCGTCGTCGCCGGCGGTGGCCGGCCCGCCGCCGCCGTTCTCGCAGGTGCAGGCGATCGTGCTCCGCCGCTGCTCCACCTGCCACCACGGCGTGTCCGCGCCGCAGGGCGTGCACCTGGACAGCGCCGCCGGGATCCGCGCGAACGCGGCCGGCATCAAGGCGATGGCGGTCGACACGCACGCGATGCCGCTCGGCAACGCGACGCACATGACGCAGGCCGAGCGCGACGTGCTCGCGCGGTGGCTCCGGTCGCTCGGAAGGTAGCCTGCCGCCCGTGCTCGAGATCGTCGCCTCCGGCCTGCGCTTCGTCGCCCGCTTCGAGGAGGAGCTGGCGCCGCAGACCGTGGCGGCCTTCCGCGGGATCCTGCCCTTCGAGGACCGCATCATCCACTGCCGCTGGAGCGGCGAGTCGAACTGGATCCCCTGGGGTGACCGCGACCTCGGCATCGGCCCCGAGAACGCGACGTCGTACCCGCACCCGGGCGAGCTCGCGCTCTACCCGGGCGGCCAGAGCGAGACCGAGCTGCTCTTTCCCTACGGCTACTGCAACTTCGCCTCGAAGGCGGGACAGCTCTGGGCGAACCACTTCGCCACGCTCGTCGAGGGGCAGGAGCAGCTGAAGGAGCTCGGCCGGCGAACCCTCTGGGAGGGCGCGCAGCCCATCTCGTTCCGGGAGACGTAGAACTCGCGTCCTTAGAGCTCCTTTCACAATGAGCTGTTCCTGAGTCGGCGGTAGCAGACGAGGCTGCAGCCGAGTGCGAGGAAGGCTTCGTGGATTTCGGCGCGGCGGTCGTAGCGGACGAGCAGCCGTTTGAATTGGTGCAGCCAGGCGAAGGTGCGTTCGACGACCCAGCGGTAGCGGCCGAGCCCGGAGCCGTGGCCGGTCTTGCGGCGGGCGATCTCGGGTGTGATCCCGCGTTCGCGCAGCTGACGGCGGTGGCTGTCGGAGTCGTAGCCGCGGTCGGCGGTAAGACGTTGCGGCCGCCGCTTCGGCCGGCCCGGCTTGCCTCGCACGGGCGGCACCCGATCAACCAGCGCGATCAGCTGCGTGTTGTCGTGGCGGTTGCCGCCGGTCAGCGTCCAGGCGAGCGGGATCCCGGTCGCGTCGACGAGCAGGTGGTGCTTGGAGCCGTTTCTGGCTCTGTCAACCGGGCTCGGGCCCGTCGCGGAGCCCCCTTTTTCGCCTGCACGTGGCTGGCGTCGGCGACCGCTCGCGACCACTCGATCTCACCGGCGGCGCGCAAGCGGGCAAGCAGCAGCTCGTGCAGCCGCTCCCACACGCCCGCCTTCTGCCACTCCTCCAGCCGCCGCCAGCAGGTCACCCCGGAACCAAAGCCCAGCTCGGACGGCAGATGCGTCCACGAGATCCCCGTGTGCAACACGAACAGAACACCCTGCAGCGCCTGCCGGTCCGGCAACCGCTTCCGGCCCGGGTAACGAAACCGACGCGGCTTCACCGGCAAAAGCGGCTCCACCAGCTCCCACAGCTCGTCCGAGACGACCCACGGCGCAGTGGCCATCGACACCCCTCTCAGCTTGACAACGGATGCCGACGGCCTTCGCCGTCAAGCCAGAGGTCCCTTCATTACGAAAGGAGCTCTTAGGTCGTCTTCGACGACCTAAGGACGGGCATTTTCGGCACCCGCCATCAGCGCGGCGATCTCGTCCATGTCGTCGCGGCGCTCGACCTGCGACAGCCGGCCCTCGTACATGACGAGGATGCGGTCGGCGAGCGCGAGGATCTCGTCGAGGTCCTCGCTGATCAGCAGCACCCCGACGCCGCGCTCGGCCGCGTCGCAGAGGTGGCCGTGGACGGTGTCGACGGCGCCGACGTCGAGGCCGCGCGTCGGCGACGCCGCGATCAGCACCCGCAGCTCCCCTGCGAACTCGCGCGCGAGCACGAGCTTCTGGATGTTGCCGCCCGAGAGCGTGTCGGCTTCCGCGTCCGGCCCCGGCGCCTTGATCTCGTAGGCGCGAATCGCGGCCAGCGCCCGCTCGCGCATCCGCCGCAGCCGCAGGAACGGGCCGAGCGTCCCGTGCCGGTACGACTTCAGCTCGACGTTCATCGTCAACGGCAGGTTCGGCGCGACGCCCATGCCGAGCCGGTCCTCCGGGACGAACCCGAGCCCGGCGCGGTGCGCGGCGCGCGGATCGCCGCTCCGCAGCGCCCTGCCGGCGACGCGCACGGTGCCGCGCGTCCGGGGCCGGACGCCGGCGATCGCCTCGGCCAGCTCGCGCTGCCCGTTGCCGGCCACGCCCGCGATCGCGACGATCTCGCCCCCGCCCACCGTCAGCTCGACGCCCTTGACCGCCGTCGAGCCCCGGTCACCCTCGACCCAGAGGTCACGCACGTCGAGCACCGCGTCGCCGCGCGTCGCCGTGTCGCGGCGGCGCGTCGCGAGCTCGAACGTGCGGCCGATCATCAGCGAGGCGAGCGACTGCGGGCTCGCGTCCGCCGTCACCACCGTCGCGACCGCCCGGCCCGCCCGCAGCACCGTCACCCGGTCCGAGACGGCCTTCACCTCGTTGAGCTTGTGCGAGATGAAGATCACCGTCCGGCCCTCGGCGACGATCTCGCGGAGCGTCTCGAAGAGCGTGTCGGCCTCGTCGGGCGTCAGGACGGCGGTCGGCTCGTCGAGGATCAGCACCCGTGCCTCCTGGTAGAGCGCGTTCAGGATCTCGACCCGCTGCCGCTCGCCCACGGAGAGCTGCCAGATGCGGGCGCGCGGGTTGACCGGCAGCCGGTAGCGCTCGCCGAGCTTCCGCACCTGCGCCTCGACCGCGGTCGGGTCGATGCGGAAGCGGCGTCCCGCGCCGCGGCGGTCGCCGAGGATCAGGTTCTCGGCCACGGTGAACCGCTCGACGAGGCGGAAGTGCTGGTGGACCATGCAGACGCCGGCGTCGATCGCGTCGCGCGGCGAGTGGAACGAGATCGGCTGTCCGTGCAGCCGGATCTCGCCGTCGTCCGGCCGGTAGAGGCCGCTCAAGATGTGCGACAGCGTCGACTTGCCGGCGCCGTTCTCGCCGAGCAGCGCGTGCACCTCGCCCCGCCGCGCCTCGAAGTCGACCGCGTCGTTCGCCAGCACGCCCGGGAAGCGCTTCGTGATCGCGCGCGCCTCGACGGCGACCCCGTCGGCGGTCACGCCTCCTCCCGCACGTAGGGCACCCCGAGCGCGGCGGGCGCCCCCAGCCTGCGCCGCGCCCCGCGCGAGGACACCACGACGAGGACGATCACCGTCGCCGCGTACGGCAGCGAGTTCGTCCAGAGCTCGGTCGGGCCGAGGCTGATGTTGCGCGCCTGCAGCTCGGGCGCGAGCGCCTGCATGGCGCCGAAGAAATACGCGCCGACGAGGCAGAGCTCGGGCCGCCAGAACGCGAAGATGACGAGCGCGATCGCGATCCAGCCCGCTCCGCCGGTGATGCCGCTCACCCACTGCGGCGTGATCGCGAGCGTGACCGTCGCGCCGGCGATGCCCGCGAACGCGCCGCCCGCGAGCGTGTGCGCGTAGCGGTACTTGACGACGTCGATCCCCATCGCGTCGGCCGCGCCCGGCGCCTCCCCGACCGCGCGCAGGTTCAGGCCCGGCCGCGTGCGCGCGAGGTAGAACGCGACCGCGATCACGCACACCCACGACGCGTAGACGAGCGGGTTCTGGCCGAAGACGATCGGGCCGACGATCGGCCAGCTCTGCATGCTGTTCGGGAAGACCGGGTGGAAGGCGTGCGAGGCCGGCAGGCCGGAGAGGTTCAGGTCGTTGCCGAGGTACGACGAGAGCCCCGCCGCGCCGGCGAAGATCGTCAGCGCGAGACCGGAGACGATCTGGCTCGCGCGCAGCGTGATCACGAGGAATGCGTGGATGGCCGCCATCGCGGTTCCGGCGACCGCGGCCACGACGATCGCGAGCACGAGCGCGAGCGCGGAGCCGCCGTGGACGCGCTGCACCGTCCAGAAGCCCATCACGGCGCCGACGAGCATCATCCCCTCGACGCCGAGGTTGAGGACGCCCGACCGCTCGGCGAGCAGCTCGCCGAGCGCGCCGAAGAGGAGCGGCGTGCCGTAGGCGACGCCGGACGCGATCAGCGCGACGACGAGCGAGTTGTTCACGGCGAGGCCTCCGGCGCCGCGGCGGGTGGCGCGGCAGCGACGGCGGACGCGCGGCGGACGACGCGCACGCGGTGCCGGACGAGCAGCTCGCCGCCGAGCGCCGAGAAGAGGATGATCCCCTGGATCACGCCGACGAGGCCGGACGGGAAGTCGGCGCCCTGCAGCGTGTTGCCCGCGTTGTCGAGGCCGCCGATCAGGAACGCGATCAGCACGACCGCGAACGGGTTGTAGCGGCCGAGCGCGGCGACGACGATCCCCGAGTAGCCGTACGCCTGCTTCTGCAGGCCGTTCGGGTCGCCGTCGAGCGCGTGCCGGAAGTCGCCGTCCTGGCTGACGCCGCCGAGGCCGGCGATCGCGCCCGAGATCGCCATCACCGCGAGGATCTTCCGCCGCGTCCGCACGCCCGCGTACCGCGCGGCGCCGGCGGAGTCGCCCAGCACCTGCACCTCGAAGCCGAAGCGCGTGCGGCGGTAGAGCGCCCAGAGCACGACCGCCGCCAGCACCGCGAGCCCGGCGCCGAGCGGCAGCACGATGCCGCCCTGCGCGTGCACCGTCAGGCCGGGCCACACGGCCGACGACGGCAGCGGCTTCCCGGTCGGGAAGACGGTCGCGTTGAAGCCCTTCGTCTGCCGCCAGTACGACTCGCTCTGGAAGATCAGGTAGGTGAGGACGTAGCCCGCGACGTAGTTGAGCATCAGCGAGGTGAGGATCTCGCTCGTGCCGAAGAACGCGCGGAACACGCCGGAGATCGACGCCCACGCCGCGCCGCCCGCGCAGCCTGCGACCACCATGGCCGCGATCACGAAGGCCGACGGGCCGCCGCGCCCGCCCAGGTAGAGACCGGCGGCGGCGCCGGTGATCGCGCCCATGTAGAGCTGCCCCTCGGCGCCGATGTTGAAGATGCGCATGCGGAACGCCGCCGCGGCCGCGAGGCCGGTGAACGCGAGCGGCGTCGCCGCGATCAGCGTCTGGTCGAGCGACCCCGTCGAGACGAAGGCGGCGTCGAAGAGCTGCCGGTAGCTCGAGACCGGGTCGTGGCCGGTCGCGACGAGCACGATCGCCGCGACGCCGAACGCGAAGACGAGCGAGCCTGCCGGGACCGCGACGGCGAGCCAGCGCGGCTGCCTCAGCCTGCGTTCGACGGTGACCCGCATGCGCGCCGCGCCGGAGGGGAGGGGCGCCGCGCGGCGCCCCTCCCCGCTCGGGCGTCTAGCCCTTCGGGCTCCCGATCACGCCCTTCACGAGCCAGTTCATGCCGTAGAGGCTGTTCGTCCCGCCCTTCAGCACCTGCATCCGCACGCCCTTCTTGACGCGGAGCTTGCCGGACTGGTCGTACAGCGGGCCCTGGAACTCGTACCAGCTGCCGTTCTCGAGCTGCTTCTCCTTCTTCGCGATCGCGGCCTTCGCCTTCGCCGAGACGCCCGGCCCGTACGGCGCGAGCTTCGTGAAGCCGTCGTTGATCGTGCCGTAGTAGAAGCCGGGCTTCCACGTGCCGTTCATCGCCGCCTTCACGCGGCGGAGGTAGTACAGGCCCCAGTTGTAGACCGAGGCGGTCAGCCAGGACTTGGGCGCGAACTTCGACGCGTCCGAGTCGTAGCCGACCCACGGGATGTGCTGCGACTCCGCGTACTGCCCGGTCGCGGGCGAGTCGACGTTCTGGCCGAGCACGCAGGCGCCTGCGGCGACGAGGCTCTGCGCCGCCTTCTTCTCCTTCGCCGGGTCGAACCACGAGTTCGTCCACACGAGCCGCACCTTCACGCCCGGGTGCATGACCTGCGCGCCGAGGGCGAACGCGTTGGCGTGCCGGATCACCTCGGGGATCGGGTAGGCGACGACGTAGCCGATCGTGTTGCACTTCGCGGCGGCGCCCGCGGCCATCCCGGAGAGGAAGACCGTGTCCTCGGCGCGGCCGAAGTACTCGGCCAGGTTCTTAGCGACGTCCGTGCCGGTCGCCTGCTCGAACAGGACGTTCGGGTACTTCGCGGCGAGCGCCTTGTCGAAGAACCCGTACGACGTGCCGAAGATCATCTTGTAGCCCTGGCTGACGAGGCTGGCGACCGTCTGCTGGAGCTGCGCGCCGACGGCGATGTTCTCCTTGTAGGTCGTCTGCACCTTCGAGCCGAGCATCTTCTGCACGTACTGGCGTCCCTCGTCGTGCGCCTGGGACCAGCCGCCGTCGTTGTGCGGGCCGACGTAGATCCACGCCACCTTGAAGGCGGCGTTCGACTTCGCGCGGCCGGGGGACGTGCCGAGCGCGAGCACGGCGGCGGCGCCCGCGATCACGAAAGCGGCCGCGGCGAGCGCGAGCTTCCTCCTGGTCAATGTGCTCCTCTCCTCGAAGCGAATGTGCCGGTGTGCCGGGGGGCGAGGCCGACGATAGCCGACCCTGCGGCCGGTATCTAGGCCCGGGCGGCGGCGGCCGGCGGGGCGGTCAGGACCGGCTCGTCGGCGCTCCAGGGGAAGACGATCCAGCGGTCGGTGCGGCGCCAGACGTACTCGCAGCGCACGATCGAGCGCGGCTTCTCGTAGAGCACGGCGCAGCGGACCTCCGCGACCTTGCCGGCGCAGAACTCCTGCACCAGCTTCAGCGTGGCGCCGGTGTCGGCGACGTCGTCGGCGACGAGGACGCGCGTCTCTGCGAAGTCGACGAGGTCGGGGACCGGCGGCAGGATCATCGGCATCTCGAGCCGCTCGTCGACGCCGGTGTAGAACTCGACGTTCATCGTGAACGTGTTCTTGACGCCGAGCGCGTAGCCGAGCGCGCCGGCGACCAGGAGCCCGCCGCGCGCGATGCCGAGCACGATGTCGGGGAGGTAGCCGTCGTCGGCGACCGCCTGCGCGAGCGTCCGCGCCCCCTCGCCCAGGTCGTCCCAGGTCATGATCTCGCGCTCGGACGGCGTCATCTGGCGAGCTTACCGAGCGCCTCGGTGAGCGCATCGACTGCGAGCTCGACGTCCTCGGCGCTCGACAGCTCGTCGGGATGGTGGCTGACGCCGCCGTTCAGCGAGCGGACGAAGAGCATCGAGGCGGGAACGCCGGCCGCGGCGAGCACCATCGCGTCGTGGCCGGCGCCGGAGACGAGGCGGGGCGCACCGGGCAGCACGCCGTCGAAGGCGCCGGCGAGCGCGACCGGATCGAGGCGCCAGGACGGCTCGAAGCCGATCTCGGCGATCAGCGCCTCGAGCTGCGCCGTGTCGGGCGCGCGCGCGTCGACGCTCACCTCGACCCGCGCCGGGACGACGTTGACGGCGTTCGGCTCGACCTCGACCGCGCCGACGGTGGCGACTGCCCCGTCGCGGGCGCACGACTCGACGTGGAGGACGAAGCGGGCCGCCTCGACGAGCGCGTCCCGCCGCGCGTCCATCGGCGTCGTGCCCGCGTGGTCGGGTCGGCCCTCGAACACCTTCGAGCCGCGCGCCTGGCCGGCGATCGCCGTGACGACGCCGAGCGGCTCGCCCAGCCGCTCCAGCACCGGCCCCTGCTCGACGTGCACCTCGAGGAAGGCCTCGGGGAGCTCGGCGAGGCGCCGGCTTCCCATCGGCCCGGTCTCCTCGGCCCGAAAGGCGACGACCGCGAGCGGCGCGTCCGGCAGCCGCCCGGCCGCCTCGATCGCGGCGACGACGCCGAGCACGCCGTCGAAGCGGCCGGCCGTCGGGACGCTGTCGAGGTGCGAGCCGCTCCAGACGCGCGCGTCGCCGCGCCGGCCGTACAGGTTCCCCGCCTCGTCGCGCGAGACGTCGAGGCCCGCCTCGCGCATCCACCGGGCCGCGAGCTCGTGCGCGGCGTCCTCCTCGGGCGAGTAGCCGGCCCGGTGCTGCGCGATCGCGTAGACCGCGTCGAGCCGCTCGAGAACACGCGACCCCACGTCCTTAGTTCACGAAGTGAACTAAGGACGCGAGTTTCACAGGCCAAACGGGTTGGTCGGCCGCGAGCCCGTGTAGGTGACGACCGACTTCGTCTCGAGGTAGAGCTCGAGCGTCTCGAGCGCGAGCTCGCGGCCGAACCCGGACTGCTTGTAGCCGCCGAACGGGATGCCCGGGAACGCGGTGTACGGCATGTTGATGCCGACCGTGCCCGACTTGATCCGCGACGCGATCCGGTGGCCGCGCGCAGGGTCGCCCGTCCAGACCGTCGCCATCAGCCCGTACTTGACGTCGTTCGCGATCCGGACGGCGTCGGCCTCGTCGGCGAACGGGATCACGGTCACGACCGGGCCGAAGATCTCCTCCTGCGCCGCGGCAATCGAATTGTCCGTGCGGGCGACGACGGTCGGCGGGTAGAACGCGCCCGGGCCGTCGGCGGGCTCGCCACCGGCCGTCACCTCGGCGCCCTCCTGCCGCGCGCCCTCGACGAAGCCGTGCACCTTGTCGCGGTGCGCGGTCGAGATGAGCGAGCCCATCTGCGTCTCCGCGTCGAGCGGGTCGCCGACCTTCACGCGGCCGGCGAGGTCGGTCATCTGCGCCACGACCTCGTCGTAGACCGGCTGCTCGACGAGCAGCCGCGACCGCGCCTCGCACGACTGCCCCGCCGAGTAGTAGATCGCCCACGCGCTCGCCGGCAGCGCGTCGGCGAGGTTCGCGTCCGCGAAGACGAGGTTCGGGCTCTTGCCGCCGAGCTCGAGCGTGAGCCGCTTGATCGGGTCGGAGCAGAGCCTCATCACCTCGCCGCCCGTGCGCGTCGAGCCGGTGAACGCCACCTTGTCGACGCCGGGATGGCGGACGAGGTAGGCGCCCGTCGTCGGGCCGTCGCCCGGCACGACGTTGATCACGCCCGGCGGGAAGCCGACCTCCGCCGCGAGCTCGGCGACCCGCAGCGCCGTGAGCGGCGTCTGCGGGTCCGGCTTCAGCACGACCGCGCAGCCGGCGGCGAGCGCCGGCGAGAGCTTCCACGACGCCATCAGCAGCGGGTAGTTCCACGGCACGATCTGGCCGCAGACGCCGACCGGCTCCTTCTGCGAGTAGAAGAGCAGCGAGCCGCCGATCGGGTTCGAGCGGCCGGCGATCGAGGCGATCGCCGAGGCGTGGAAGCGGAAGTTCTCGGCGGCGCCGGCGAGCTCCGCCTTGACGGACGAGATCGCCTTGCCGACGTTACGGCTCTCGAGCTCGGCGAGCTCCTTCCGGTTCGCGACGATGGCGTCCGCGAGCGCGTGCAGGAGACGCGAGCGCTCGGTGCCCGGCGTCTTCCCCCACGCGCCGTCGAGGGCGGCGCGCGCCGCGGCGACCGCACGGTCGACGTCCGCCTCGCCCGCCATCGCCGCCCGCGCGAGCGGCTCGCCCGTCGCCGGCTCGCGCAGCTCGCGCACCTCGCCCGACGCTGGCTCGACGAGCGCGCCGTCGATGTAGAGGCCCACCTCCCGGAGGCTCGCAACCGCCATGGCGGGAGTCTAGGACGCGAGCAGCTCGGGGACGCGGACGTGCTCGCGCAGCAGGCGCGCGAAGCGCGCCGGATCGTTGCGGTGGTAGGCGCGCGCGAGCTCGCCTCCGGCCGAGTAGCAGACGGCGTACGCGCGCCAGGTCGGGTCGAGGGCGAACCGCACGTTGTGCCGCGCGCGCTCCTCGGTGGTGGCGCCGTTCCGGACGACGAAGTCGACCACCTCGTCGACGCTCGCGCCGTCCTCGTGGAGGAGCAGGGCCGCGTCGAGGCCGACGCCGCGGATAGGCCGCAGCGCCTCGCGGACGGCCAGCGCGTGCTCGACGTCGTACTCGATCCCGTGCACGCGCAGGATCTCGACGAACGCCTCGCGTGCGTCGTCGCCGAGCACCTCGACGGCGGTCTCCGCGATCCCCTCCGCGACCAGCGACTGCGGCGTGGGCACGAGGTTGAGCGTCTCCTCGAGCGCGCCGCGCCGGCGGACGAGCTCGACCTCCTTCGTCGAGCGCTCGGTGTGGTGGCCGGGGTAGCCCTCGTGCGCCGCGAGCTCGAGGACGTCGTCGAAGGTCGTCGGGACGTCGACGTTCACGACGACACGGCTTCGCAGGCCGCCCTGGTAGTAGTTGAACGCCCACCACGGCTCGTCGTCGACCGCGTCGAGCTCGATCTCCTCGCCGTCGGGGAGGCCGAAGAGGTCCTGCGTCCGCGCGCGGAGGTCGGCGAGCACGTCGCGGAGCACGGGGAGCAGCTTGTCCTCGGGCACGCGGTTCTGCTCGCGCCACGCCTGCCGCCGCTCGCCGAGCGGGCCCTCGCCAGGGAGGAGCTCCTCGAGCCTCGCGTGCGTCTCGGCGTACACCTCCGGGTCGATCCGGCGCGGCCGGACGCCGAAGCACGCCTCGACCTCGTCCGCGTACGGGATGGGCTCGCCCGCGAGCACGTGCGCATAGGTCGCCGCCCCGCGGACGAGGTCGCGGAGCCAGCCGTCGTCGAGCTCTGCGAGCAGCGCGTCCCCTTCGGCGGCGAGCACCTCGGGCGGAACCGGCTCCTCCCGGTCGGCCTGCTCCTTCAGCTCGGCGGGGCCGTAGTACGAGTCGACGATGCCGTCGACGTGCCGACCGAGGCGCAGCCCGAGCAGGAGGTATCGCTCGGCCGGCGTCACGCCGCGGCGAACTCCGCCTCGACCGACGCGCCCGCGCGGCGCAGCAGCTCGGACACCGCGGCGCGCCCGCGCTCGCCCATGTCGAGCGTCAGGTCGTTCACGTACATCGCGACGAACTCGTCGGCGGTCGCGGCGTCGATGCCGCGGCCGAAGCGCATCGCGTGCCGCATCGCCTCCTCGCGGTGCTCGAGCCCCGCGTCGATCGCCTCGCGCAGCACGGCGGAGACGTCGTCCAGCCGCTCGAGGTCGCGGCGCGCGGCCACGAGCCCGAGCGGCAACGGCAGTCCCGTCTCGTCGCGCCACCAGGCGCCGAGGTCGAGCACCTTCGCGACGCCTGCGTCGGCGTAGGTGAGCTGGCCCTCGTGGATCAGCAGGCCTGCGTCCGCCTCGCCGTCCAGCACCGCGCCGAGCACGCGGTCGAACGGCAGCTCGCGCACGCGGAGCCCGTCGCCGAGCGCGAGCCGCAGCAGGAGGTAGGCCGTCGTCAGCCGCCCGGGGATCGCGATCTCGGAGCGGCGCAGCTCGTCGGCCCCGAGCGGGTCGCGGGCGACGACGATCGGCCCGTAGCCCTCGCCGAACGAGGCGCCGTGCGGCAGCAGCAGGTAGCGGCCCGCGACCTCGGGGTACGCGCCCGCGGAGAGCGCGGTCACCTCGAGCCGGCCCTCCAGCGCCCATTCGTTCAGCGTCTGGATGTCCGAGGCGACCGTCTCGAGCTCGAGCCCGCGCGTGTCGACGACGCCCGCCTGCAGCGCCCACGCCATGAACGCGTCGTCGGGATCGGCGCTGTGTCCCACCCGGATCGCCACGCGGGCGAGGTTACCCTGCGCACGATGACGAAGGCAGCGCCGCTCTCGGAGGCGATCCAGGACTACCTGAAGAGCGTCTACAAGCTGCAGGCGGCCGACGGGCGCGTGACGATCGGCTCGCTCGCGCGCGACCAGTCGGTGTCGCCGGCCTCCGCGTCGGCGATGGTGAAGAAGCTCGCAGCGCTCGAGCTGCTCGAGCACGAGCCGTACCGCGGCGCCCGCCTGACCGACGCGGGGGAGCGCGTCGCCGTCGAGGTGATCCGCCACCACCGTCTGATCGAGCTGTACCTCGCGGAGACGCTCGGGCTGCACGTCGACGACGTCCACGACGAGGCGGACCGGCTCGAGCACGTCATCTCCGAGGAGCTCGAGGCGCGCATCGACCGCGCGCTCGGCTACCCGACGCGCGACCCGCACGGCGACCCGATTCCGGACGCGAACCTCGAATGGCCGGCCGCCGAGGCAGCCGGTCAGCGGCCGAAGAAGTAGCGCTCCAGCGGAGCCAGGAGCTCCTCGCGCGTGAACGGGCGGACCTTCTCGCCCGACCCGTCCTCCTCGGAGACGACGACGTCGTCCTCGAGCACCGCGTTCGCCGCCTCGAGGCAGTCGTCGAGCTCGTAGCCCTGCCACACGTAGTCGTCGGCGCGCGGCTCCTCGCTGCTGCGGTGCTGCGGGTTGACGGCGCGGCCGACGGCCCAGACCGCGCCGCGCTGCCGCTCGATCCAGATCACGACGCGCTCGGGCTGCCCCATGTCGTCCAGCCCGGCGACGACCCGCTCGGCGAAGCGCCCTTCCCGCGCAGGGGCCTTCACGGGCGCGACTATACAATCGCTCGCGCGTGGGCTGGCTCGACTCCCTCCGCGGCGCGTTCTCGTTCCTGCTGACGCGCTCGCGCGCCGAGACCGCGGTGGCCGAGTACGTGATCCGCGAGCATCACCGCGGCCGCGACCTCGCCGAGATCCTCGAGGATCCGTACGTCGTCAACCGCTGCTCGCGCGAGCAGGTGGAGCGGCTGCTCGACCGGCCCGAGGTCGTGCGCGCGATCGGCGAGGACGTGATCGGCCGGGCGCGCGACGAGCGCGCTTCTGGTTAGGCGAGCTCGCGTCCCACGCCGCGCTCGCGCGCGAGCTCGACCGTCCGCGCGGCCGCGGCGACGTCCCAGGCGGGGATCCCGTTCGACTTGAAGACGACGATGTCGCCGGGATCGACGCGTCCGCTCACGTCGCCCGCGACGACGTCCTGCAGCTCGTGCACCTCGAGCCAGTCGAGCGCGCCGCGCGCGACGGGCTCGATCAGGTCGCCGGCCTCGCGTTGCGACTGCTCGCGCCAGTCGCAGCAGACGAACGTCGCGCGCTCGAGCACGACGTTGTCCAGCTCGCGCGCCGTCGGCTCGTTGGCGCCGATCGCGCAGACGAGCGCGCCCGGCTGCAGCCACTCCCCGCGCAGGACCGGGTCGCGGGAGGTCGTGGCGGTGACGACGACGTCGCACGCGCCGACGTCGGCGTGCGACCCGGCGGCGTCGCAGCCGTGCTCGACGCAGAACGCCTCGAGACGCGCTCGGTCGCGGCAGTGGACGAGCACGCGCTCGAGCGACGGCAGCGCCTCGCGCAGCGCGCGGACGTGTGCGCCCGCCTGGCGGCCGCAGCCGAAGACGCCGAGCGAGGCCGCGCCGTCCTTCGCGAGCTTCGTCGCCGCCACCGCGGACGCGGCCGCCGTGCGCAAGCGTCCCAGCACGTCCGCCTCGATCACGGCCTCGACGCGCGGCGTGTCGAGCGAGAGGAGCACGACGAGGAACGGCGTCGTCGACGGCGTCCACAGGTAGGTCTTCAGGCCCGCGAAGCCGAGGCCTCGGTCGACGCAGGCCATCAGCGCGAACTGTCCGTCGGGGAGCTCGAGCCGCTCGCGCGGCGCGGTCGCCACCTCGCCGGCGGCGAGCCGCGCGAACGACGCCTCGACCGCCGCGAGCGCGTCGCCGGGCGCGAGCAGCTCCGCGACCTCGTCCTCGGTGAGGTAGAGCGGCATCAGCCTTGCTTCTTGATGAAGCTCATGCTGCCGCTCGTCTCGAGGACGCACCATTTGACGTCGTCGAGCGACTCGATGCCGTTTCCGCGCGCCTCCTCGGCGATGTCGCTGAGCGCGATGCGCTCGGCCCGCAGGTTCTTCTCGACCGGCTTGCCGTCCTGCACGAGGATCAGCGGCTCGCCCTCGACGAAGCGGTCCGCCCGGCGCGACTTGAACGTGACGAACGACATCGCGACGGTCAGGAGAGCGAACGTCGACACTGCGAGGAAGACGCCGGTGACCGAGTAGTCGGACTGCGTGACGCCGTTCTGGATCAGGTCGCCCATCACGACGAGCAGGACGAGGTCGGTCGGCGCGAGCGTCGAGAGCTCGCGGCGTCCGATGATCCGCAGCATGAAGATGATGAACACGTAGGCGACGGCGGCCCGGATGACGATGTCCACGCGCCCTCCTCGTCAGGGGAAGATGGTGATCGTCCGCCGCACGTGCGCGACGAGCCGCGAGCCGTCGAGCAGCCGCACGTCCTGGTGGTGCCGGCCGACGTTCGTCGGGTTCACCTGCAGCGACAGCCAGAACGTGAGGTGGCGGCCGGCGGCGACGTGGCCGAAGCCGAACTCGAGGCTGCCGTTCGCCGAAGCCTCGGTCAGCGGCTGCGGCGCAAGCCCGTTGACGGTGTAGCCCTCGGCCCAGCCGGAGTCGAGCACGAGGTTCGCGTGCTTCAGGTCGCGCACCGCGTCGATGCGAAAGCGCGCCGCGTAGACGAGCCCGCTGCGCGCGTGCGTCGGCGCGTAGACCGTGAGCCGGGCGGCGTCGCCGGCCGCGGTCGACGTCGCCGGCCGCTGGCCGAACACGTTCAGCAGCGCGAGGATGACGAGCGCCGTCGGCACGCATAGCAGGACGCGGCGGATCCACGGCGACTGCCACCAGTTCCGGCGGTCGCGATGGGTCTTCAGGACGAGGGTCTGCGGCGCGCTCACTCGGGCGCCGCATTCGCCCGCGCGACCGCTCTCCCTGCCGGTCGCTACCGCGGGCCGTTCGTCCAGGCCGTCCCGGCAGGCGCCTTCACGCGCAGAAAGACCGCTCCGCCGATCCGGCGCCACGAGACGTGGATCGGCCCGTGCGGCGTCGGGACGTCGCCGGCAGCCCAGGTGAGGTCGTTCGGGTGCGGGGTGACGGTGAACGTGGCGAAGCCCGGCGAGGTCGGCTCGACGCCGAGCACGTACTGCGTGAGCGCGGGCGCGGCGCCGCTCGACCAGCCCGAGTCGAAGGAGGGATGCTGGTCGGTGGGCGGGCCGCCGTAGGGCCCGATCGTCTCCCACATCGTCCCCGGCCCCTCCTTCAGCATGTAGCCCCACTCGCGGCGCAGCAGGTCGAACGCGGACGAGTCGAGCCCGAGCTCGAACCGGGCGACGAGCTCGAAGTACGACATGAACGGGTAGACGCGGTCGTTCGCCTGCCAGCCCCAGGCCGGGCCGTCCCAGCTCTGCGTGTCGACGATCGTGTTGCCGTAGCCGCGCCAGTCGTGGCCCGCGAGGTAGGAGAGCGCCGAGAGCGCCTGCGCGTGCGTGGCGACGCCGGCCAGGACGGCGAAAGCGTTGCCGTCCTGGGGATGCGTCGCGCGATCCTCGGTCGTGTCGGAGAAGGCGCCGGCGGCCGCGTCCCAGAAGGCGGCGTCGGCGGCGGCCGCCACCGAGGCGGCGCGCGCGTTCCAGCTCGCCGCCGCGGACGTCTCACCCAGCCAGCCCGCGAGCTGCGCCGCCTGCCGCAGCGCGAGCACGTACTGCGCGTTGTAGTAGGCGACGACGGTGCCGCGACGGCGGATGTACGCGTAGTCGGCCGGGCCGAGGTCGTCGACGAGCAGCCCGTTCGCCTGCGCGTGCGCGGGATAGAAGCCGTCGAGCAGGCGCACCAGGCTCGGCCACACCTGCCGCGCGAGGCCGAGGTCGCCCGAGTACAGCACGTACGTCTCGAGCGCCTGGACCCAGTAGGCGTTGTAGTCGAAGAGGACGAGGTTGCCGCCGTAGATCGGCGAGGCGGGGATCGCGCCGTCGCCGTGCTGCGCCTGCGCGAACCAGAGCAGCAGCGCGCGCTGCGCCGGCCAGTCCGGCGTCGACGCATCGAGCGTGCGGTCGATCACGGCCTCGTCGCCGACGTACGGGCAGCGGTCGCGCGGGATGCCGTCGATCAGCACCTCCGGCAGGTCGATCGCGCAGGGCCGGTCCGACGCGTCGACCGTGAGCGGCCCGGGCACGAGCATGTCCTGCGCCGTCTTCACCGACGCCGCCCAGATCCCGTTCAGCAGGGGGTCGCTGGAGGAGAAGCTGCCGGTTCCCGCGTCGGCCCCTGCAGCGGGGGCGACGCTGCCGAGGAGCGCCCCGAGGACGACGAGCGCGAGCCCGAAGCGGCGCTTCGACATCGAGGCCAGCTTAGGCCGCGCAAATCCGAGCCGGCGACCTTCGCGTAAAGCCCACAATGGAGGAGGTGCGTCCGTCGCCGGCCATGGGAGCCCGTCCCACCAGCGTCGCCCGCACGCCGTTCTGGCGGCGCCGGCAGTTCTGGCGCGCCGCGCTGCCGGCGGCGGCGGTGGTCGCGGCGCTCGCGGCCGGGATCGCCGCCTACAACGCGGTCTACGGGTCGAACGGGCAGCCGCAGTCGAAGACCGGCTGGGGCGTCACCTACCCGGCGCCGGCGCCGCTCGAGTCGGTGAGGCTCGACCCGGCCGTCCGGCCGCTCGTGCGCAGGTTCGTCGCCACAGCTGTGGCGCGCAAGGACCTCGCCGCCGCCTACGCGATCTCCGGCCCCGCGATCCGCCAGGGCGAGACGCTCGCGCAGTTCGCCGCCGGCAGCATCCCCGTCGTTCCCTACGCGATCGATGCGACGTCGTCGGTGACCTTCCTCCGCGTCGACGAGTCGCAGCCGGCGAGCGCGCGCCTGGAGGTGTTCCTGGCGACGCCCGACCGCGCCGTCAACAGCCCGCACACGTTCTTCGTCGACCTGATCAAGCGGCGCGGCCGCTGGTACGTGAACGGCTGGACGCCGCGCTGGACGCCGCCGATCCCGACCTTGCCCTGACCCGGCTCGACTGCGAGCAGCGCGCGACGCGCCCCGCTCGTGGCGTACGGCCCCAGGCCGAGCGATGCACGGGTTAACACCTTGCGATTGAGTTGCCGACACCCTTGCCATGGTCGTCGTTCGCAGGGCGAGGGCGGGGCTGTATGCATCCGGCCGCTACCGACGGGGCCTGCGCGCGTATCGACGCAGGATGCGTGCGCCGCTCCTGATGGCCGTCGCGCCAATGTTCCTCTTCGTGCTCGTCACGGCCGCAACGCGCAAGCTCGATCCCTGGTCGTTCGCGGCAGGAGCGGTCGGCGCCGTTGCGGTCTCGCTCATCATGAGCGTTCGCGACGATGCACCCCAGCACGTGCTCAACTGGCGGCGGGGCGCGGAGGGCGAAAGGAAGACGGAGCGAGCGCTTCGGCGGCTGGAACGAGACGGCTGGGTGGTCAAGCACGACATCCAACAGGAGGGGCGTGCAAACCTCGACCACCTCGTCACCGGGCCTCGCGGCATCTTCCTGCTAGAGACGAAGAACCTGTCCGGGACGATCAGCGTCGAGAACGGCGTGCTCGTCGCGCGTCAGTTCGACGATCCGAACGAGATTTATCGCTACAGGACGCTCGCGTCTCGGCTGCGCGGCCAGGCACGCGATCTCTCCGCCCGACTCCGTGAGGAGACAGATCGGCCGGCCGACCTGGGTTAACGCCGTCGCAGTCATCTGGGGGCACTTCCCCGAGGCCTTCGTCGAGCACGAGAACGTCACCTACATCCGCGGAGACAAACTCAGCCACTGGCTCGAAACCGGAGCCGCATAGCCGCGTTTGTGCACACGGATCGGCTGCACGACGTTCCAAAATTGGCTTGGTTAGAGCGATGCGCCCGGCATGATTCGAACATGCGACCTCTGCCTCCGCAGGGCAGCGCTCTATCCCCTGAGCTACGGGCGCCCGGCCGGCCAGTGTAGCCGGGCGGTCGCGCCGTCGATGTCGAGCTCGGCGTCCTCCGGCACCTCGGCGCGCACGTATGCGAGCGCGAGACCGGGGACCGCGCTCGTCACGCGGCCGACCTCGCGACCGTCGTACAGCACCGGCGTTCCCGGCGGCGCCGCGGCACCCTGTACGTCGAGCACGCGCAGCCGACGGTTCACCTTGCCGCGGTAGCGCTGCCGCGCCACCGGCTCCTGCCCCGGGTAGCAGCCCTTCGTGAACGAGATCGCGCGCTCGTCGAGGCCGGCCTCCGCCGGCAGGACGCGGTCGTCGAGCTCGAACCCGTACCGCGGCGTCCCGGCCTCGATCCGCAGCCGCTCGAGCTCCTCGTCGCCGAGCGTCGGCTCGAGCTCCGCATCGAGCACCTCGACGGCGGGACGGCCGTAGTCGCGATTCGCTATCCCGTCCTCGCCGCCGAACACGATCGTCGACACGTGCTCCTCGAGCTCGATCTCGCACCGCGCAGCGAAGCGCATGCGCGTCAGGTGCGTGCGCGCGACCTCACCGAGCTCCGGCTCGGTGAGCAGCAGGAAGTCGTCCTCGCCGCGGCGCCAGACGAGCACCGGCGCGATCACGCGCGCCTTCGGCGTGAGCAGCAGCGCGTCGACCGAGTCGGCCGCGAGCACGTCGTTCGACAGCATCCGCTGCAGGTAGTCGGCCGCGTCGGGCCCCGCGACGCGCACGTACGCGCGCGGGCGCCTCGCCGTCGCATGCATGACCGTGGACATCCCTCCCTAGACTAGATCGCGTGTTCCGGTCGAAGGCGGAGCGGAAGGTGGCCGAGCTCGGCTACGACCCGGCGCGGCTCCCGCCCGGCCAGTACATCACCGAGAAGTGGCCGGTGCTGCACGCGGGCGACGTGCCGAGCTATCCGGACCTGAGCGCGTGGACGTTGCGCGTCTTCGGCGAGATCGAGCGCGAGCTCGAGCTGTCATGGGAGGAGCTGAACCGCCTGCCGCAGACGTCGAACACGCAGGACATCCACTGCGTCACGCGCTGGTCGCGCTTCGACATGCGGTTCGAGGGCGTGCACTGGCTCGAGCTGGCGAAGCTGGCGCAGCCGAAGCCGGCCGCGCGCTTCGTCGTCGCGCACGCCGAGCAGGGCTTCACCTCGAACGTGCCGCTGTCCTTCCTCGAGGCCGACGACGCGCTGCTCGCAACCCGGGCGAACGGCGAGCCGCTCGCGCCCGAGCACGGCTACCCCCTGCGTCTCGTGATCCCGAGCAAGTACTTCTGGAAGAGCGCGAAGTGGCTGCGGGGCATCGAGCTGACGAGCGTCGACCGGCCGGGGTTCTGGGAGCGCTACGGCTACCACAACGACGCCGATCCCTGGCGGGAGGAGCGGTACAGCTTCTGACACGGTGCCTGGCACCGTGAGGTGCCAGGCACCGTTACGGGACCGAAACGGCGAAGGGCGGCCCTGGGGCCGCCCTTCTCGTGAAGCACGAGCGCTTCGGCTCGTTACATCATCCCCATGTCGGGCATGCCCGCGCCCGCGCCGGCCTTCTCCTTCTCCGGCGCCTCGGCGACGACCGCCTCGGTCGTGAGGATGTTCTTGGCGATCGACGCCGCGTTCTGCAGCGCCGAGCGCGTGACCATCGTCGGGTCGATGATCCCGGCCTTGACCAGGTCCTCGGTCTGGCCCGAGTCGACGTTCAGGCCGAAGCCCTTCTCGGCCGTCCGCACCTGGTTGACGACCACGGAGCCCTCGAGCCCCGCGTTCGTCGCGAGCTGCCGGACCGGCTCCTCGAGCGCGCGGAGGATGATCTGCGCACCCGTCTTCTCGTCGCCGTCGAGCTTCGCGACCTCCTTGCCGATCACGTCGGCCGCGTTCAGCAGCGCGACGCCGCCGCCGGGCACGATGCCCTCCTCGAGCGCCGCCCGGGTCGCCTGCAGGGCGTCCTCGACGCGGTGCTTCTTCTCCTTCATCTCGGTCTCGGTGGCCGCGCCGACCTTGACCACGGCGACTCCGCCCGACAGCTTCGCGAGCCGCTCCTGGAGCTTCTCGCGGTCGAAGTCGGAGTCGGTGTTCTCGATCTCCTGCTTCAGCTGCTTGATGCGGCCCTTGATCGCGTCGGAGTCGCCGGCGCCGTCGACGATCGTCGTCGAGTCCTTGTCGACGACGACGCGGCGGGCACGGCCGAGCTGCGAGAGCTTCGTGTTCTCGAGCTTGAGGCCCATCTCCTCGGTGATCACCTCGCCGCCCGTGAGGATCGCGATGTCCTCGAGCATGCGCTTGCGGCGGTCGCCGAAGCCGGGGGCCTTCACCGCGACGGCCTGGAACGTGCCGCGCAGCTTGTTGACCACGATCGTCGCGAGCGACTCGCCCTCGACGTCCTCGGCCACGATCAGCAGCGGCTTGCCGGCCTGGATCACCTGCTCGAGCACCGGCAGGAGGTCCTTGACCGCGCCGATCTTCTGGTTCGCGACGAGGACGTACGGGTCCTCGAGGACCGCCTCCATCCGCTCGGAGTCGGTGATCATGTACGGCGACAGGTAGCCCTTGTCGAACTGCATGCCCTCGGTGAACTCGAGCTCGAGGCCCAGCGTCTGGCCTTCCTCGACGTTCACGACGCCGTCCTTGCCGACCTTCTCGATCGCGTCCGCGATCACGTCGCCGATCTCGCGCTCGCGCGAGGAGATGGTCGCGACCCGGGCGATGTCCTCCTTGCCCGAGACGTCCTTGGACTGCGCTTTCAGGTTCTCCGTCACCTTGTCGACGGCCTTCTCGATGCCGCGCTTGAGCGCCATCGGGTTCGCGCCGGCCGCGACGTTCTTCAGGCCCTCGCGGACGATCGCCTGCGCGAGCACGGTCGCCGTCGTGGTGCCGTCGCCGGCGACGTCGTTCGTCGCCGTCGCGACCTCGCGCACGAGCTGTGCGCCCTGGTTCTCGAAGACGTCCTCGACCTCGATCTCGCGCGCGATCGTGACGCCGTCGTTGGTGATCGTGGGCGCGCCGAACTTCTTGTCGAGCACGACGTAGCGCCCCTTCGGGCCAAGGGTCACCTTGACCGCGTCGGCGAGGATGTTGACGCCCCGCTCGAGCGAGCGGCGCGCATCCTCGTTGAACTTCAGCTCCTTGTGAGCCATTGCCTCGTCATCCCTCCCTACGCGACCGCTGCGCGATCGCCGACGACCTTCGCGAGCACGTCCGACTCGCGCAGGATCAGGACCTCGTCGGTACCGAGCTTGATCTCGGTGCCGCCGTACTTGCTGAAGATGATCTCGTCGCCTTCCTCGAGATCCATGGGGACGTGGTCCCCGTTGTCGTCCCGAGCGCCGGGGCCGACGGCGAGGACGCGGCCGCGCTGCGGCTTCTCCTTCGCCGTGTCCGGCAGGACGATCCCGCCGACCGTCGTCTCCTCCTCCTCGAGGACCTCGACGATCAGACGGTCGCCAAGCGGCTTCAGATCCATGCGAACCTCCACCTTGTAACAGCCTTGTGCTATCCGTCGGCACTCTAGCCATGAGAGTGCCAGCGGCGCAAGTCTAGCAGCGGAATCTGAGTACCGCAGACTAAGATCGCGCCGTGCGGCGCGAGTTCTCGGCGGGGTCGGTGCTCGTCCGGCGCCTGCGCGGCCGCTGGATGGTGGCGGCGATCAGGCCGGCCGGGAAGCCCGAGGGCACGTGGGCGCTGCCGAAGGGCCAGATCGCCGCGGGCGAGGCCGCCGAGGCGACCGCGCTGCGCGAGACCGCGGAGGAGACGGGCGCCTCCGGCCGGTCGCTCGGGAAGCTCGGCGACGTCCGCTACTGGTTCAACTGGCGCGGCGAGCGGGTCTTCAAGGTCGTCTCGTTCTTCCTCGTCCGCTACGAGCGGGGCCGCCTGGACGACCTGCCGCCGGAGCACCGGCACGAGGTTGCGGAGGCGCGCTGGCTGCCGCTCGACGAGGCCCCGCGCCTGCTCGCCTACCCGGGCGAGCGGGACATGGCGGAGCGGGCCAGGACCCGCCTTGCCGAGCACGGCATATGATCCGGCACCGGTGCCCGCGTTCGCGCTGAACTTCTACTCGCCGATCGTCGAGCAGCAGCTGCGCTCGCACCGCAAGACGGCGACGATCCGGCTCGGCGACAAGTCCCGCAAGTACCAGAAGGGGATGATCGTCTCCGTCCTCTGCGGCGCGAGGTACGGGCCGCGGCAGCACGTGTTCGACGCGGTCGTCGACAAGGTCGAGGTGAAGACCCTCGGCGAGCTGTCGCCGAACGAGATCGAGCACGACAACCCCGAGATCCGGGACGCGGAGGGCCTCGCCCGCTTCCTGGGCCAGCTCTACAACCGCGAGGTCGGCGCGGACGACACCGTGACGGTGATCCGCTTCTCGGCGATCAGGCCGCCGGCCGCGGCGTAAACGAGCGGTTCACAAGCCTGTCGATCCGCGTCCCGAGCCGGGAGAGGATCGCGTCGCGCTCCGCGCCGGTGAGCTTGCCGTCCGCGACGGCCTGGTCGAGGCGGTCCTTCGCGGTCGCGAGCAGCGCCTGCTCGAGCCCGTCCACCGTCTTTCCCTGCGCCTGCGCGATCTGGGCAAGCGACTGGCCCGACCGGAGCCGGGTCCGGAGCTCGTCCGGCGAGAGGCCGAGGTAGGTCGCGGCGGCCGCGAGCCCCTGCGCGCGCACGCGGAGGCCGAGTCCGAAGCCGTGCCGGAAGCCGAAGCCGAGCACACCGAACGGGACCCTGCCCGCCTCGATCGCCGCCTTGAGCCGGTCCGCCTGCGCCTGCGTGATCGTGCCGGCCGCGAGCGCCGCGTCGACGCGGTCGAGCGCGGCCTGCTTCAGCGCGTCCGCGAGCTGCTGCGACGAGACGCCGAGCCGGCCGGCCGCGTCGTTCAGGAACGCCTGCCGCTGCGCGCCCGGATCGAACGCGCCCGATGCGGCGAGCGCCCCGGCGGTGGCGCCGCCGCCGGCGAGCGCGGCGACCACGGCGACCAGCACGGTCCGCCTGGAGAGCCTCTTCATGCGGCCATTCGAGCAGACGAGGGTAAGAGGCGTCTAAGAGCTACGGGCCGCGGCGGATGCGCATGCCGAGGAGCTCGGGCTCGCGCAGCCGCGTGCCGCACTCCTCGCAGTCGACGGCGAACGTCGACGAGAACGGCGCGCCGCACGCGGGGCAGCGGCGGAGCATCCTGCCGCCGCACGCCGCGCAGCGGTCCGGCACCTCGTCCTCGTGCTCGACGAACCAGCGCCGGGCTGCGCCGCAGCCGAGGCAGAACGCCGTCCAGTGGCCGAGCACGTTCCGGCGCTCCTCGCGCAGCCAGTCGGCGGCCTTGCCCACCCTGTCACGGTACCGCGGTCGTTACGATGGGTGCGGTGGCGATCGCGCGCGTGGCCGAGCCGAGCGGCTCGCTCCAGGAGGTGAAGGAATGGGGCCTCGACCGCGAGGACCTGCTCCTGATCTACCGCAACATGCTGATCACGCGCGGCGTCGAGGAGCGCGGGCACATCCTCTACCGGCAGGGGAAGATCCCCGGCTCCTTCTACACCGGCCGCGGCAACGAGGCCGCCTCCGTCGGCATCGCGATGGCGATGGGGGCCGACGACGTCGGCACGCCGCTGCACCGCGACATGGGCGTGCACATCACGCGCGGCGTCGAGCCGTGGCGCATCTTCGCCCAGTACATGGGCCGCGCCGACGGGCCGACGCAGGGCCGGGACGGCAACGTCCACATGGCCGACGCGCGCCTCGGCCTGATCGCGATGGTCAGCCACCTGCCGGCGCTGCTGCCGGTCGCCGTGGGTTGCGCGCTCGCGTTCCGGATCCGCGACGAGCGGCGCGTGGCGGTCGCCTGGTTCGGCGAGGGAGCGTCGGCGCGGGGCGACACGCACGAGGGGATGAACTTCGCCGGCGTTCGCCGGCTGCCGGTCGTCTTCATCTGCGACAACAACCAGTGGGCGTACTCCACGCCGACCCACCTCGAGTACGCGGTCGAGCACCTCGCCGACCGCGCGCAGGCGTACGGCTTCGACGGCGTCGTCGTCGACGGCACCGACGTCCTCGCCGTCTACCGCGAGGCGAAGCGCGCGATCGAGAAGGCGCGCGACGGCGGCGGCCCGACGCTGATCGAGTGCCAGACGCTCCGCATGGAGGGCCACGCCGTCCACGACGACGCGTTCTACGTGCCGAAGGAGCTGTTCGAGCGCTGGGCGGAGCGCGACCCGCTCGAGCGGTACCGGACGTGGCTGCGCGAGCACGCGGAGATGACGGACGAGCAGGAGGACGAGATCGCCGCCTCCGTGAAGAAGCTCCTGAACGACGCGCTGCAGCGCGCGGAGGAGTCGCCGCAGCCGGATCCGTCGACGCTACTCGAGGGCGTCTACGCGACGCCCGAGGACCTCGACACGCCGCATCACAAGTAATGGCCGAGCTCACCTACCTGCAGGCGATCAGCGACGGCCTGCGCGGCGAGATGCGCCGCGACAAGCGCGTGTTCGTGATCGGCGAGGACGTCGGCGTCTACGGCGGCGCGTTCAAGGTCACGCTCGGCTTCCAGGAGGAGTTCGGGCCGTGGCGCGTGATCGACGCGCCGCTCTCCGAGACGGCGATCGTCGGCGGGGCGACCGGCGCGGCGATGATGGGGCTGCGCCCGGTCGCGGAGATGCAGTTCGCGGACTTCGTCTCGTGCGCCTGGGACCACCTCGTCACCGTCGCGGCGAAGCAGCGCTGGCGCGCCGGCACGCCGGTGCCGATCGTGCTGCGGCTCCCGTCGGGCGGTGGCTTCTCCGGCGGCCCCTTCCACTCGCAGAACCCGGAGTCGTCGTTCGCGCACATCCCGGGGCTCAAGTGCGTCTGTCCCGCCACGCCCGAGGACGCCAAGGGCCTGATCGTGTCGGCGATCGAGGACCCGAACCCGGTTCTCTTCTTCGAGCACAAGCACCTCTACCGCCGCATCAAGGCCGAGGTGCCCGAGGAGCGCTACACGATCCCGCTCGGCAAGGCGCGCGTCCACCAGGAGGGCGAGGACGTCTCCGTGATCACGTGGGGCGCGATGGTGCACACGGCCGCCGAGGCGGCGAAGCAGGTCGACGGCTCGGTCGAGATCGTCGACCTGCGCACGGTGCTGCCGTGGGACGAGCAGGCGGTGCTCGCGTCCGTCCGGAAGACGTCGAAGGTGCTCGTCCTGCACGAGGACACGCGCACCGGCGGCTTCGGCGGCGAGATCGCCGCGACGATCGCCGAGGAGGCGTTCGAGGACCTCGACGCGCCCGTGCGCCGGCTCGCCGCCCCCGACACGCCCGTCCCCTTCTCGCCCGTGCTCGAGAAGGCGTACATCCCCCAGGTCGACGACGTCGTCCGCACGCTGAAGGAGCTGATCTCTTACTAGCCATGGCCACGGGAACCGCAGTCGACGTCGTCATGCCGCAGATGGGCGTCTCCGTCTCCGAGGGGACGATCACGCGCTGGCTGAAGCAGGTCGGCGAGCAGGTCGAGGCCGACGAGTCGCTGCTCGAGATCTCGACCGACAAGGTCGACACCGAGGTGCCCGCGCCGGCGTCGGGCGTCGTGAGCGAGATCCTCGTCCAGGAGGGCGAGACCGTCGCGGTCGGGACGCTGCTCGCGCGCATCGGCGGCGAGGCGTCCGCGCCCGCCGAGGCGCCGCCGGCTCCCGCGACCCAGGAGGCCGCCGACGCGTCGGAGGCGAAGGCGAGCGAGGGCGGCGAGACGGAGCCGCCGTCGGAGGCGGCCGCGCCGCAGCCCGCGCCGGCGACCGAGCCCGCGCGCGAGCCGGAGCAGGAGACCGCACCCGGCGGGAACGGGCGGGCGTTCGTCTCGCCCGTCGTCGCGCGCATCGCGGGCGAGCACGGCATCGACCCGGCGCAGGTGCCCGGCACCGGCACCGGCGGCCGCGTCACCAAGAAGGACATCCTCGCCTTCATCGAGCAGGGCGCGCCTGCACCGGCTGCGCCCGAGGCGCCGGCCGCTCCCGACAGCGTGCCGGCCCAGGCTCCGGCCGCGCCGGCTGCCCCGCAGGCCGCTCCGGTCGCACAGCCGGCGCCCGCGCCCGCCGTCGCCGCGCAGGGCGAGTCGCTCGAGCCGATGTCCGCGATGCGCCGCGGGATCGCGGAGCACATGCGCCGCTCGCTCGACACCGCCGCGCACGTGACGAGCGCGATCGAGGTCGACATGACGAACGTTGCGCGGCTGCGCGCAAAGCTGAAGAAGGAGTACGAGTCGGCGTACGGCGTCAACCCGACCTACCTCTCCTTCATCGCGCGCGCGACCGTCGAGACGCTGCGCGACTACCCGTGGGTGAACGGCGAGCTGCGCGGCGACCAGATCGTCACGAAGAGCTTCGTGAACCTCGGCATCGCGGTCGAGCTCGCCGACGGCAAGGGGCTGATCGTCCCGGTGATCAAGAACGCCGAGGGGCTCAACCTGCTCGGCCTCGCGCGCGCGATCGCCGACCTCGCCGCCCGTGCGCGCTCGAAGCAGCTCACGCCGGACGACGTCGCCGGCGGCTCGTTCACGATCACGAACCCCGGCGGCTACGGGACGTTCCACGGCACGCCGGTGATCAGCCAGCCGCAGTCGGGCATCCTCGGCACGTACGCGATCGTGAAGCGGCCGTGGGTGATCGCGGACTCGAGCGGCGCCGACGCGATCGCGATCCGCTCGATCATGAACCTGACGCTGACGTACGACCACCGGCTGGTCGACGGCGCGCTCGCCGGACGCTTCCTGCGCGACCTGCGGCAACGGCTGCAGGACTGGGGCGAGTCCGACTACTGAGTTTCTTCACGGTGCCAGGCACCGTTACGAAACGGCGCGATCAGCTCGTCGCGCGTCGGCGGCCTGCCGAACCGCGCGCGGTCGTAGTCGGGGGAGAACGGCCGCTCGAGGGCGTCGAGCTCGTCGACGAGCGGACGCAGCTCGGCGAGGCGCGTGCGGATCTCCGCGACGAGGAGGCCCTTGCGGACGATGTTGGCGACGGTCGCGTCCCGGAGGCAGACGAAGTACGTGCCGTCGAGGTAGGCCGCGAGCTCGGCCTCGGCATCCTCTCCGTCGAACGTGCGTGCGAACTCGTCGGCGTCGGGAAGCTCGAAGTAGTTCGCCGGGACGAGCTCCATCCCCGGGTAGGGCGGCGCGGGCAGCTCGCGCGCCGCGATCCGCCGCCGCACCTCGTCGACGTCGCGTCCGTGGGCCGCGCAGAGCGCGTCGAGCGGGACGAACTGCTCCTCGACGTAGCGCCGGTCGGCCTCCGTGAGCACGGCCGGACGCTACCGTGCGGACGCTTCGGCCGGAGCCGAAGCGTGCCGGCGCTAGAGTCGTGCCGTGATCGCCGACGTCGACGTGTCGCCCGTCGCCGCCCTGCTCGGCGACCCCGCCCGCGCGCGCATCGCGCAGGCGCTGCACGACGGACGCGCGCTGCCGGCGTCCGACCTCGCGCGCCGCGCCGGCGTCGCCGCGTCGACCGCGAGCGAGCACCTCGCCAAGCTGGTCGAGGGCGGGCTGCTCGCGGTCGAGCGGAGCGGCCGCCACCGCTACTTCCGGCTCGCGAGCGGCGAGGTCGCGCACGCGATCGAGGCGCTCGCCGCAGTGGCCCCGCCTGCCCGGCCGCGCTCGCTGCGGCAGGCATCCGTCGGCGAGGCGCTCGCCGCCGCGCGCACCTGCTACGACCACCTCGCGGGCGCGCTCGGCGTCGCGCTCGCCGACGGCCTGCTCGCGCGAGGCGCGATCGAGGAGCGCGACGGGGATTTCGCGCTCGGGCCGGCGGCCGCCGAGACCCTCGCGGTGCTCGGCATCCCGTCGCTGCCCGCACGCCGCCCCGCGGTGAGGCGCTGCCTCGACTGGAGCGAGCGGCGGCCGCACGTCGCCGGAGCGTTCGGCGCGGCGCTCTGCACGCGCGCGCTCGAGGCCTGCTGGGTCGAGCGGCTCCCCGGCTCGCGCGCGGTGCGGCTGACGGAGGCGGGGCGAAAGGCCTTCGCTAGCCTGGGCGCGTGACGACCGCGAGCCTCGTCAACCTCGGCACCGTCGAGTACCGCGAGGCGTGGGACCTGCAGCGGTCGGTCGCGGCGGGGGTCGCCGGCGGAACGCTTCCGGACACGGTGCTGCTGCTCGAGCATCCGCCGACGATCACGCTCGGCCGCCGCACCGAGCCCGGCGAGCTGCACGTCCCCGCGGGCGCCGACGTGGCCGTCGTCGAGGTCGACCGCGGCGGCAAGTCGACCTACCACGGGCCGGGCCAGCTCGTCTGCTACCCGATCCTCGACCTGACGCGGCACGGGCAGGACGTGAAGCGCTACTGCCGCGACCTCGAGGAGGCCCTGATACGCACGCTCGCGGCGTTCGGGCTCGACGCGACGCGCATCGACGGCCTGACCGGCGTCTGGCTCGACCGTTCCGCCGTTCCCGGCGTGGCGCTGGCAAGCGGAGCGGACGGGGACAGTGCGTCAGGCACGGCCCCGTCCGTGGAGCGCAGCCAGCGGCGCGAGCGCGCGGCGGAGGCCGGCTCCGCCGGCCGGGAGCCGCGCGCGGCCGGGGGCGGCGGGCCGCCGAGGAAGATAGCGTCGATCGGAATCCACCTGACGAAGTGGATCTCCACGCACGGATACGCGCTGAACGTCGACCTCGACCCCGCGCCGTTCACCGACTGGATCACCGCCTGCGGGCTCGAGGACGCCGCCTTCACGACGATGGCGCGGGAGCTCGGCCGCGCCGTGGGCGTCGACGAGGTGCGGCCCGCCGCCGCCGCCGCGCTCGCGGACGTCTTCGGCTTCGCCTTCGAGGAGCGCCCCGCGGAGGCGCTGCTCGCGCCCGCCGCCTGACGGCGCTCCGTCCGGCCCCGGCCTCACCCTTCCGGCATGGAGACAGCGCTTCGCGCGCTCGCGTGGGCCGCGTTGCTCGGGCTCGGCGCGGTGGTCGCCGCCTACGTGGTCGGCGCGCTCTTCGGCAGCTAAGCGCTGACTACGGCGCGGGCGGCTGCGTCCATTTCGCCCGCCGCGGCGGCGCGGCAGCGAGGCGCGCGACCTCGTCGAGAAGCGCGTGCGGCTCGTCGCCGACCGCGATCGCCGCGAGGTCCGTCTCGCGCACGAAGCCCTCCTCGGTCGCGTGCCGTGCCAGCGCGACGAGCGGCCGCCAGTAGCCGGCGACGTCGAGCAGCCCCACGGGCTTCGCGTGCAGCCCGAGCTGCCCCCACGTGAGCTGCTCCATCAGCTCGTCGAGCGTCCCGAAGCCGCCCGGCAGGGCGACGAAGGCGTCGGCGAGCTCGGCCATCAGCGCCTTGCGCTCGTGGAGCGAGCCGACGACGTGCAGCCGGGTGACGCCGTCGTGCGCCAGCTCCCGATCGACCAGGTCCTGCGGGATGACGCCGTCGACCTCGCCGCCCGCGGCGAGCGCCCCGTCCGCCAGCGCTCCCATCAGCCCCACGCGCCCGCCGCCGTACACCAGCCCCAGGCCGCGGCCCGCGAGCGCCGCGCCGAAGGCACGCGCAGCGTCGGCGTACGCGGCACGCGCGCCGCTCGAGGCTCCGCAGAAGACGCAGACGCGCTTCAGCGGATGCCGGTGTCGATCGTGAAGTCGACGAGCCGCGCCCGGCCGGGCGCAACGACCACCGTCGCCGGCTCGAACCCGAGCCTCGCGGCCGGCGCGCGCACTGACCACGTGCCGGCAGCCAGGACGGCGCGGTAGCGGCCCAGGCGGTCCGTCTCCACGCGCCGCACGCGCGCGCCGCGCGTGAAGACGAGCGCGACGTGCGGGGCGGGCGCCGAGCACGGCGTGCCCACACGGCAGACCGGCATCGTCGGCCACCGCGCGACGGTACCGTGCAGCGTGCCTGCGAGCAGGGCGGAGGCGGCGACGAACAGGGCTGCGGGCACGCTCCGACTGTACCGCCGCTCTACACTCCAACGGGATGCAGGGATCGCTGCCCGTCGCCGAGCGCCCGAGGCGCCCGGAGTGGATGAAGGTCCGCGCGCCGAGCGCCGACTCCGCGTACTTCGACGTGCGCCGGCTGCTGCACGGCGCGCGCCTGCACACGATCTGCGAGGAGGCGCGCTGCCCGAACATCGCCGAGTGCTGGGGGCGAGGCACGGCGACGTTCCAGATCCTCGGCGACACCTGCACGCGCGCCTGCCGCTACTGCTACGTGACGAGCGGCAAGCCGGACGGGCCGCCCGACCCGCTCGAGCCGCTGCGCCTCGCGCAGGCCGCACGGCAGATGGGGCTGCGGCACGTCGTCGTCACCTCGGTCGACCGCGACGACCTGCCCGACAAGGGCGCCGGCCACTACGCGGCGACGATCCGGGCGATCAAAGCCAAGCTGCCGGGCGCGACCGTCGAGGTGCTCACGCCCGACTTCCTCGGCGTCGAGGAGGCTGCGCTGGAGACCGTCCTCGCCGCGCGCCCCGACGTCTTCAACCACAACATCGAGACGGTGCGCCGCCTGCACCGCCGGATGCGCGGCGGCAAGGCGAGCTACGACGGCGCGTTGCGGCTCCTCGCACGCGCGAAGGAGCTGGCCGACTACGCCGTGCTGACGAAGAGCGGCATCATCGTCGGCCTCGGCGAGACGAACGACGAGGTCGTCGACACGATGCGCGACCTGCGCGCGCACGGCGTCGACGTCGTCACGATCGGGCAGTACTTGCAGCCGAGCGCGAAGCACGCGCCGATCGACCGCTGGGTGCACCCGGACGAGTTCCGCTGGTTCCGCGAGCAGGGCGAGGCGCTCGGGTTCGGATCGGTCTTCTCCGGCCCGCTCGTGCGCTCGAGCTACCGCGCCGACGAGCAGCGGCACGCCGCCGCGACCGGACGGGGCGCCGTCGCGTACTGAGGATGCGCCGCGCGGCCCTCGCACTCGTCGGAGCAGCCGCCCTCGCCGGCGGGGCGACCGCCGCGGCGCCGCCACCGCTCACGGCCACCGCACGGCCTGCCCACGCGGGCGCGGCGCGCGTCCAGTTGACGGTGAAGGCGCGCCTCGACGACCTCCAGTGCGGACGGGTCGTCCGCGGGCCGCTCCTCCTCGGACTCCCGGCAGCCGCGTCCGTGCCGCGCAGGGTGGCGCCGGGCGCGGTGACGATCGGCGGCGCCGAGACGGCGGGCGTCCGCGTCACGGGCCACGTGCTCGCGCTGCAGCCCGGTCCGCCGAAGGGCGTGATCTGCGACGTGATCGGCCCCGGCGAGGTGACCGTCGTCGTCCGCCCGTCGGCGGGCGTCCGCAACCCGCGGTCCCCGGGCGCCTACCGCGTCTGGCTGCGCCTCGGGGCGCAAACCGTCGCGGGCCGCCTCGCCGTCTCGAGGTAGGCGGCGGGGGCCGCTCGAGCGCGGCCCCCGCCCGTATCGCCTTACCGCTCGGCGAGCTGGAAGTAGCGATCGGTGACCGTGCCGACGCCGGTCACGTCGTCCCAGCCCTTGTGGAGCTGCAGGGACGAGTCCTGGTCGAACGTCCGCACGGAGTAGACGATCCCGTCGTCGGCGTTCAGGCCGTTGACGTAGTCGGAGCGCACGTTGCCCGGATCCGGCGGCGTGCCCTTCGGGTCGTAGAAGACGCTCGACCCGTGCGACTGGCGCTTGATCGAGTAGATGACCGGGTTCGCGAACCCGATCCTCGTGCCGAGCGCCTGTTGCACGTCCGCCTGCACGCCCGCCATCAGCGGCGACGCGAGGCTCGTCCCGCCGATGCGGAACTCGCCGTAGTGGACGCCCGCCGGCCCGAAGACCGTCGGCGCGGCGAAGTCCTGCGTCTCGCCGATCAGCATCCCGGTCGTCGGATCCGCGTCCATCGCGATGTCCGGCACCGCCCGGCCTCCGGTCGGGTTCGACTTGACGACGCCGTCCTGGTACCACGGCTGCGGGAAGATCTGGCTGTAGCCGCCGCCCGCGCCGTACTGGAACGGGATCGACTGCACCCAGGAGCTGCCGTCGGGGCTGAGGACCCACTTGCTCGTTCCCCACCCCGTCTCGAAGCGGCGCCGGTTGGAGCTCGAGATGGCGAGCGACGTGCCGCCGACCGCGGTCACCCACGGGTCGCCGGCCGGCCAGTCGGGATGCGTGTAGCCGTACGTGGCCTGCTCGTCGCCGTTGTCGCCCGAGGAGAAGTAGAACCCGATCCCCTGGACGGCGCCCTGCTCGAACACCGAGTTGTAGGCGTTGATCTCGCCCTGGTCGATGGTGATGTAGAGCTGGCCGTTGATGACGACGAAAGTCGGCTCGCCCCACGAGTTGGTCACGATCGAGGCGTCGTCGTCGGCGACGACCCTCGTCAGCGAGGCGAGCAGGTCGTCGTCGTAGCAGCTCCCGGCGCCGTAGTAGTACACGTTCGCCGCCGGGGCCATCGCGTGCACCGCCTCGATGTCGAGCGTCTGCTCGCCGTACCACCCGTTCCCGCCGCACGACTCGGGGTAGGTGGAGCCGGGGTTGTTCGGGTCCGGCCCGGTCTTCTCCGGGACGCTCCGATCGGCGAACTGGCCCGGGCCGAACGCCCGGTCGCCGTGGCGGGTCGCGTACGTGTTGGCGTCGGCGAGGAGCGTCGACGCGTCGAACGCGTCCGTGATCGCGACGGTCTGCCGCCGTCCGGAGAGGCCGGACTTCGTGACGCCGTAGGCCCCGCGGAGCTGCGACGGCACGTAGCCGCACACGGCGAAGGGCAGCGTCTGGTGCTGGAACTTCGGCAGCTTGCGCGCCTTCTGCTCGCCGTAGTAGGCCGAGCACGGCGTCGCGTTGACGAAGGCGGCGGGGGGCCCGAGGTCGGCCGGCGTGACCCGGTGGCCGACGGGCGTGAGGCCCGTGACCGCGAGCACGCTCGCGGAGACGGACGCCGGGACGGACACGTCCGACGTCGGCGCCTGGACCTGCTTGCCGTTCACCTGGAAGAGGGCGAGCTGCGTCCCGAACGCCGACGAGATGGCGTTCGCGGTGCCGCTGACCGCCAGGTAGTGGTTGTCGGGACCCACCTCGGTCACCGACAGCCCCGCCTGCTGGAGCCACGTCTCCACGGAGGAGACCTCGGCGGCGGTCGGGGCGAAGCGGCTGACGTACTCCGAATGGCTGATGTACTGCCGGTACTGGCTGCTGGACGGGTCGCTGACCGCCTGCGCCAGCGCGGCCAATCCGGCCGGGTCGCTCGGCGCGAGCCAGACCATGGCGGACGTCGACGCGGAGGCCGGCAGCGTGCCGGCCTGCGGAACGGCCGACTCCCAGGACGGCTTCGGCTGGACGGTGTGACGGCCGCCGTCCTTGCCGCCGCCGGGCGCGGCGAGCGCCGCGGCGACCGCGAGCGTGGCGACGGCCGAGACGCCGGCAATCGCGAGCGCGAGCCGGCGGGTGATCGATCTCACAGATTCCTCCCCCAAGGTCGTGAGTCGCCCCGCTACCCCCCGGGGCCGTTGATATCGGGATCTTTACCCAGCCGGGCGGACGGCTGCAACGAGGATCCCTCGTTCAGGCGACCCGCGCTCAGGCGGCCGGCTTGGGCTTCGCCATCGCGCGGTAGTCGAGCGCCTGGTCGAGCACGTCCTCGGGGACGCCGTCCTCGCGCGCGACCTCGCGCAGCGACCGGCCGCTCGCAGCGGCCTTCTTCACGATCTCGCTCGCGCGGTCGTAGCCGATGTGCGGGTTCAGCGCCGTCGCCGCGGAGAGCGTCAGCTCGGCGTAGCGCTCGCACTGCTCGCGGTTCGCCTCGATGCCCGCGACGCACTTCTCGTCGAGCAGCCGGCACGCCGCGGCGAGGAGCTTGATCGACTGCAGCAGGTTGCGCGCGAGCAGCGGGACGAAGACGTTCAGCTCGAAGTGGCCCTGCATGCCACCGATCGCGATCGCCTGGTCGTTGCCGATCACCTGCGCCGCCACCTGCGTCACCACCTCGGGGATAACCGGGTTGACCTTGCCCGGCATGATCGACGAGCCCTTCTGCAGCTCCGGCAGGAAGATCTCCGCCAGGCCCGCGCGCGGACCGGAGCCGAGGAAGCGCAGGTCGTTGGCGATCTTCGTGAGGCTGACGGCGAGCGTCTTCAGCGCGCCCGACGCCTCGACGAGCCCGTCGCGGGCGGCCTGCGACTCGAACGGGTCCGCGGGCGGCGAGATCGTCAGGCCCGTCTCCGCCTGCAGCCGCTCGCGCACGCGCGCCGCGAAGTCGGGGTGGGTGTTGAGGCCGGTGCCGACCGCGGTGCCGCCGAGCGGGATCTGCCCGAGCCGCGGCAGCGCCGCGAGCACGCGCGCCTTGCCCTCGCGCACCTGCGCGGCGTAGCCCGCGAACTCCTGGCCGAGCGTGACCGGCACCGCGTCCATCCAGTGGGTGCGGCCCGACTTCACGACGTCGTCGAACTCGCGCGCCTTCGCCCCGAGCGTCTCCGCGAGCCCGTCGAGCGCGGGCACCAGGTCGCCGACGAGCTCGCCGAGCGCGGCGAGGTGCACCGCCGAGGGGAACACGTCGTTCGAGCTCTGCCCCATGTTGACGTGGTCGTTGGGGTGGACGTCCTCGCCCGCGAGCGTCGCGATCACCTCGTTCGCGTTCATGTTCGACGAGGTGCCCGAGCCCGTCTGGAAGACGTCGATCGGGAACTGGTCGTCGAGCTCGCCGTTCGCGATCCGGTCGGCGGCGGCCGCGATGCGCTCGGCGCGGTCGGCGTCGAGCAGCCCGAGGTCGGCGTTCACGCGCGCCGCGGCGGCCTTGATGCGGCCGAGCCAGCGCGCGACCGGGACGGGGATCGGCTCGCCGGAGACGGGGAAGTTGTCGATCGCCTTGCGGGTCTCGCCGCCCCAGAGCTCGCGCGCCGTCGCGGTCTCGCTCATGCCCCCGATCGTACCCGGCGCCCTTTCTCCAGCAGCCGCTCCCACGCCGTCAGCTTCACGCGCGGGCGCCCGAGCGGCTCGCCGGCGGCGCGCTCGGCCGCGTCGATCGCCTGCCAGCCGTCGTACTCGACGAACTCGGCTCCCTTCTCGTCGAGCAGGTCGGCGAGGTCGCGCGGCTCGCCGGCGCGCAGCTTGCCGTCACGCGCGTCGGCGAGCAGCAGCTCGACCGTCTCCGTCGCGTCCTTCTTGTTCGTCCCGATCACGCCCGACGGCCCGCGCTTGATCCAGCCCGCGCAGTACGTGCGCTCGGCACCGACGACCCGGCCCCCCTCGTTCGGGATCACGCAGCCGCGCTCGTCGAAGGGCACGCCCGGCAGCGGCACGCCGCGGTAGCCGACGCTGCGCAGCACGAGGCCGCACTCGAGCGTCTCGGTCTCGCCGGTCGGCCGCGCGACGATGCCGCGCTCGCCGGCGACGAGCTCGTTGCGCACGAGCTCGATCCCCTCGACACGCTCCTCGCCGACGATCGCGAGCGGCGAGACGAGGAAGCGGAGGACGATCCGGCGCGGCTTGCCGGCCGGCTCGCGCGCCGCGAACTCGCGCAGGATGTCGACGTTGCGCCGCGCGCGCTCGCGGTCCTGCTCGAGCGCGGCCTCGCTCGCCGGGTCGAGCTCGAGCTCGCGCGGGTCGACGATCACGTCCGCACCCGCGAGCTCGCCCAGCTCCTGCAGCTCGGGCGGCGTGAACGCGGCCTGCGCCGGCCCGCGGCGGCCGAGCATCACGATCTCCTCGAGCGGCGAGGAGGCGATCGCCTCGGCGGCGGCGTCGGTCGTGTCGGTCGGCGCGAGCTCCTCGGCGGTCAGCGCCAGCATGCGCACGCAGTCGATCGCGACGTTGCCGTTGCCGATCACGACGGCGCGGCGGTGCGAGAGGTCGAACTCGAGCGCCTGGAAGTCGGGATGGCCGTTGTACCAGGCGACGAACGCGGTCGCCGGCCAGGAGCCGGGCAGGTCCTCGCCGGGGATGCCGAGGGTGCGGTCGGTCTGGGCGCCGACGGTGTAGACGACCGCGTCGTAGAGCTCGAGCAGCTCCGCGTGCGAGACCGTCGAGCCGACGTCGACGTTGCCGAAGAAGCGGAAGCCCGGCCGCGCCGCCGTCCGCTCGAACGCACGCGAGACGGCCTTGATGTTCTCGTGGTCGGGCGCGACGCCGAGCCGCACGAGCCCCCACGGCGTCGGCAGGCGGTCGAGGACGTCGACCTCGACCGGCGGGTCGTCGCTTCGGAGCAGCGCGTCGGCCGCGTAGAAGCCGGCGGGGCCGGAGCCGACGACGGCGACGTGGAGCGGATCGCCCGGCACGCATCGAGCGTAACCGTCAGGCGGCCGCGAGCGCGGGATCGCCGCGCCACGCGTCGAGCGAGCGCCGGATGCCGGCTGCGTCGAGGCCGTGCGCCGCGCGGTGCTCGGCTGGCGTGCCGTAGCGGCGCAGCTCCGGATCGCGGATGCCAAGCGAGAGCAGGCGGTGCGGGCGGTCGCGGAGCGCGTCGGCAACGGCCCCGGCCGAGGTCGCCGCCAGGTACGGCTCGACGAGCACGACCTCGTCCGCCTGCACGGCGGCGCGCAGGGCCTCGGCCGGAAACGGCCGCACGCGCGTGAGGTAGGCGACGGTCGCGTCGACGTCCGCGGTCGCCGCGAGCGCCTGGTCGAGCGCCGGCCCGACCGCGAGCACGAACGGGGCACGGTCGCTGCCACGGCGCACGATCCGCAGCCGCCGGCCGTCGCGCGCGGCCGCGTTCTCCTCGTCCGTCAGCCGGAGGTAGACGCGATGGTCGCCGGCGAGCGCGTCGTCGAGCAGCGCGTCGAGCTCGGCGGGATGCCCCGGCACGTCGATCGTCCAGCCGGGGAGCGTCGCGAGCAGCGGCACGTCCTCGGGCGCCTGGTGCGTCCGGCCCGACTCCGACGCGTCGTAGGACGCCCCGGTCGAGACGAGCGCAGCGCCGACGTCCTGGTGGCCGAGGTCGAGCTTGACTTGCTCGAACGGCCGCTCGACCAGGAACGGCGCGTAGGAATGGACGAGCGGCCGGTATCCCTCGAACGCGAGCCCGGCGGCCACGCCGATCATGAGCTGCTCGCGGATGCCGACGTTGAAGACCCGCGGGTGCTGCGGCAGCTGCGCGGCGCCGATCTCGGCGAGGACGATCGCGACCCGCTCGTCGCGCTCGAGGGCGGCCGCCGCGAGCGCGTAGAACCGCTCGCGCATCGTCACGGCCGCACCTCGGCGACGACGCAGCGGGGCGCGCCGGCGCCGCGCGCGGCCAGCGCCTCGGCGAGCGCGGCGTGGTCGCGGCCGTCGACGCGCACCGCGTCCCAGCCCTCGAGCCGGAACCGCGCCTCGACGCCGCCCGGCCAGTGGTACGTCGAGGTGAAGTTGTCGACGACGACGGCGGTGAGCGTCTCGAGCTGCACGCGGCCCGCGTACTGGACCGCCTCCCAGTTCGACCCCTCGTCGAGCTCGCCGTCGCCGACGAGCACGAAGACACGACGTCCCGCGAGCGCGCGCCCGACGGCAATCGGCAGCCCGTGCCCGAGCGAGCCGCTGCCGATCCCGGCGGCGGGGACGAGCACGCGGTCGGGGTGGCGGCCGAGGATCGAGCCGAACGACGCGAAGCGGTCGAGCTCGTCGAGCGGCACGAGCCCCTTCGCGCCCAGCACGGCGTAGAACGCGGCCGGGCCGTGCCCCTTCGAGAGCAGGAACGCGTCGTCGGGCCCGAGCACGCGGTCGTGCAGCACCCAGAGGACGTCGAGTGTCGAGAGCGAGCTCCAGTCGTGCTTCTCGTCACCCGTCAGGCGTTCGAGCAGGCCGGGCAGGTCGTCGTAGGTGAGGCCCGTCGCGGCCATCTCGCCACCGTACAACTTCAACTATTGTTTAAGTCAAGTGACCGAGGGGCTGACGATCGGCGAGCTGTCGGAGCGGAGCGGCGTCTCCCGCTCGGCGCTCCGCTTCTACGAGCGCCAGGGGCTGATCGAGGCGCAGCGGACGCCGGGAAACCAGCGGCGGTATCCCTCCGCCACGCTGCGCCGTGTGGCGCTCGTGCAGGCCGCGAAGGCGGCAGGCATCCCGCTCGAGCGGGTCCGCGAGGCGCTCGAGACGCTGCCGCCTGACCGGGTGCCGCGGAAGCGCGACTGGGAGCGGCTGTCGAGCGCCTGGCGGCGCGAGCTCGACGAGCGGATCGCGACGCTGGTCGCGATCCGCGGCCGGTTGACGACCTGCATCGGCTGCGGCTGCCTGTCGCTGAGGACGTGCGCGCTCCTGAACCCGGACGACGCCGCCGCGGTCCTCGGCGGCGGCGCGCACTACCTGCGGCGGCCCTCGCCGCTCGGCGAGCGCGCGTAGAGCCGGCCGATTCGACGCCCGCGCCTTGCGGCGAGCTGTCGAGGTCGCGTTCGGGCTGCCTGCGTAATCGACGCCGTAACCCACCGTCCTTGGTTCGCTCCGCGAACCAAGGACGCGAGTTTCATGGGTGCACCCAGACGACGCCGGCCGAAGGAGCAGGCGCTTCCGGACTCAGCCGCAGCCGTGGCAGCCCGAGCCGCCGTCGGGCGCCTCGCCCTCGGCCACCTGGAAGCTCGAGCCGCACCCGCACGCAGAGACGACGTTCGGGTTGTCGATCTTGAACCCGGACTCCTGCAGGCCCTCGAGGAAGTCGATGGTCGAGCCCTGCAGGTACGGAGCGCTGAACGGGTCGACGACCACCTTCACGCCGTGGAAGTCGAGCTCGTGGTCGCCCTGCTGGGCACCGCGGTCGAAGCCGAGCGCGTACTCGAAGCCGCTGCAGCCGCCGCCCTGAATCGCGACCCGGAGAACCTCCGCCTCGCCGGCCGGCTCGCCGGCCATGAGCCCGCGCACCTTCTCGGCCGCCCGCTCGGTGAGCGTGACGACGGTGGTCTCGGAACGCTCGACGGTTGCCATCGCAACCTCAGTGTACCCGGACGCCTCCGGGGCGGAACTTCGTGACACGTGCAACGGGCATCACTCCACGGGTTTCGGTTCGGTTCGTGTCATGCTTCGCGATCCTGGTACCGTCCGCCGCGGAGCGAGGAGGAGCGCACTGTTCAACGACTGGTTGTCGTTCGCGATCTACGGGCTGTTCGCCCTGATGATCCCGGCGACGATGGTGATCGGGAGCTTCGTGTTCGCGCAGCGACCGCACCGTCGCGTTCGCGCCCGCACCGTCCCGTTCGAGTCCGGCGTCTCCCAGGGGCCGCCGCGCCGGCAGCGCTTCACCGTCAGCTTCTACCTGA
This sequence comes from Gaiellaceae bacterium, assembly GCA_035652835.1. Taxonomy (GTDB): domain Bacteria; phylum Actinomycetota; class Thermoleophilia; order Gaiellales; family Gaiellaceae; genus PALSA-600. The sequence continues at coordinate 9,616 of DASRDA010000037.1, read as the reverse complement.
CGGCGATGCTCTTCATCCTCTTCGACATCGAGATCGTCTTCCTCTATCCGCTGGCGGTGATCCTGCACCTGCTCGGGTGGTTCGGGTTCTTCGAGTTCCTGACGTTCCTGATCATCCTGCTCGTCGCGTACGTCTACATCTGGCGCAAGGGGGCGCTCGAGTGGCGCTAGATGGCCGCCTGCGCGACGCGGGGATGAAGTCGGAGCGGCTCCTCTGGCCCACGAAGGGGCCGAGCCGCTTCGAGCAGGAGGTCGACGACCTCGAGCGGCGCGTCGGGCTGACGACGCTCGAGAAGGCGGTCGCCTGGGCGCAGACGAACTCGATGTGGCCGGACACCTTCGGGCTCGCGTGCTGCGCGATCGAGATGATGTCGATCGTCTCGAGCCGCTACGACATCGCGCGCTTCGGGATGGAGCCGTTCCGCGGCTCGCCGCGGCAGGCCGACCTGCTGATCGTCTCCGGGCGCGTCTCGAACAAGATGGCGGCGCCGCTGCGGCAGATCTACGACCAGATGCTCGAGCCGAAGTGGGTGATCGCGATGGGGGCGTGCGCCTCCTCCGGCGGCATGTTCAACAACTACGCGGTCGTCCAGTCGGTCGACAAGATCGTCGCCGTCGACATCTACGTCCCCGGCTGCCCGCCGCGACCCGAGCAGCTGATGGAGGGGATCATCCGCCTGCACGAGGCGGTGCGGGCCGGCGTTCCGCCCGCGTACGAGATCCGGAGCGTCGCCTCGTGAGCCTGCAGGACGTGCCCGGACTCGTCGAGGTGAGGCAGGCGCACGACGAGACGACCGTCGTCGTCGAGCCCGCGCGACTGGTGGATGCCTGCACCTACCTCCGCGACGAGGAGGGCTTCAACTTCCTCTCCGACGTCAGCGCCGCCGACTACCTCGGGTGGGGCAGGGCCGGCGTCTCCGGCTACGTCGGCACGGCCGCGGGGCGCGACCTGAACGTGCCGATGACGCAGGGCTACCAGGCGCTGCCGGAGGGGAAGCCGAAGCGCTTCTCGATGAGCTACCACCTGCTGCAGCTCGCCGAGCGCCCGCGCCGGCTGCGCGTGCAGACGTGGGTCGACGACGGCGAGGCAGTGCCGACGGTGATCGGCGTCTGGCCGACGGCGGACTGGCACGAGCGCGAGGCCTGGGACCTGATGGGCATCCCGATCGACGGCCATCCGAACCTGAAGCGGATCCTGATGGACGACGACTGGGAGGGCCACCCGCTCCGCAAGGACTACCCGATCGGCGGCGAGCCGGTGCGGTTCTCGGGCGAGGAGTAGGGCGCCGTGGCGGTCGCGGAACGGCGGCGCACGGGCGCCCCGATCTACGAGGGCTCGCGCATCCCGCAGCCCATCCCGACCGTGCTGCAGACGTCGCCCGAGCTGCAGGCGACCGGCGACATCCTCACCGTCAACTTCGGGCCGAACCACCCGTCCACGCACGGCGTGCTGCGGCTCGTCGTCGACCTGTACGGCGAGGACGTCACCGGCCTCGAAGCGGTGATCGGCTACCTCCACACCGGCTTCGAGAAGAACATGGAGCAGAAGACGTGGTGGAAGGCGATCACCTACCCCGAGCGCATCGACTACGTCTCCTTCCAGAACAACGAGCTCGTCTTCGTGCTCGCGATCGAGAAGCTGCTCGACCTGCCGGTGCCGCCGAAGGCGCAGTGGATGCGCACGTGCCTCTGCGAGCTGAACCGGCTGCACTCCCACCTCGTGTGGCTCGGAACGTCGGCACTCGAGCTGGGCGCGATCTCGATGTTCTGGTACGCGTTCCGCGAGCGCGACCAGATCCTCGACCTGTTCGAGATGGTCTGCGGCACGCGCATGCACACGCGCTACTTCCAGACGGGAGGCCTCGCCGAGGACATCCCGCGCGGCTTCTTCCCCGAGGCGCGCAGGTTCTGCGACTGGATGCCGCGGGCGATCGACGACTACGAGACGCTGCTCAGCCGCAACAAGATCTGGCTCGAGCGCACGCAGGGGCTCGGCCTGCTCTCGGCGGCGGACGCGGTCGCGCTCGGGCAGTCGGGGCCCGTCCTGCGCGCGTCGGGAGTCAACTGGGACATCCGCCAGAACGAGCCGTACCTCGCGTACAACAAGGTCGACTTCCGCGTGCCGGTCTACCAGGCGGGCGACGTGTACGCCCGCTATCGCGTGCACATGGACGAGATGCGCGAGTCGGTGCGAGTCGTCGAGCAGTGCCTCGACCGGCTCGAGGGAATGGAAGGCGAGCCGTGGATCGCCGACGACCGCAAGGTCGTCCTCCCGCCGCGGCACGAGCTCCACACCTCGATGGAGTCGCTGATCCACCACTTCAAGATCGTCACCGAGGGCTACCGCGTCCCCGAGGGCGAGGTGTACGTCGCGATCGAGTCGCCCCGCGGCGAGCTCGGCTGCTACGTCGTCTCGGACGGCGGCCCGAAGCCGTGGCGGGTGAAGTTCCGCGCGCCGTCGTTCGTCGCGCTCGAGGCGACCGCGACGTGCATGAGCGACGCGCTGATCGCCGACATGATCGCGATCGTCGGCTCGCTCGACACGGTGATGGGCGAGGTCGATCGTTGAGCACGCTCTACGACCGGATCCGGGAGGAGCGCGAGAAGTACCCGCCGGGCTCGCGCAGCGCCGTCCTGCCCGCGCTGCGGCTCGCGCAGGAGGAGCACGGCTGGCTCTCGCCCGACGTGCTGCGCGAGGTCGCCGACGCGCTCGACGTGACACCCGCGTTCTGCGAGTCGATCGCGACCTTCTACGACCAGCTGCACACGGCGCCGGTCGGGCGTCACATGGTCGAGGTGTGCACGAACGTCTCGTGCGCCGTCGTCGGCGCGCAGCAGGTGCTGGAGGCGTTCGAGTCGGAGCTCGGCTGCCGCGCCGGCGAGACCTCGGAGGACGGCGAGTTCACGCTGCGCGCGGTCGAGTGCATGGGCGGCTGCGGCTGGGCGACGATCGTCGCGCTCGACGACCGCTACCGCACGCACGTCAAGCCGGAGGACGTCCCGGCGATCGTGGAGGAGCTGCGCGCGGGTGAGTGACGTGAAGGCGATCGTCCTCGCGGGCGTAGACGAGCACGACCTGACGACGCTCGCCGGCTACGAGGCCGTCGGCGGCTACCGGGCGCTCGCGAAGGCACGCGCGATGACGCCGCAGGAGGTGACCGAGGAGCTGCTCGCCTCCGAGCTGCGCGGCCGCGGCGGCGCCTTCTTCGCGACCGGCCGCAAGTGGTCGTTCGTGCCGCCGAAGGACAAGCTGCCGAAGCCGCACTACCTCGTCGTCAACGCGGACGAGTCGGAGCCGGGCAGCTTCAAGGACAACGAGATCCTCTCGCGCGTGCCGCACCGCTTCGTCGAGGGCTGCCTGATCACGGCGCACGCCATCGACTGCACACATGTCTTCGTCTACATCCGCGGCGAGTACAGCGGGCCGTACGAGATCCTCGTCGGCGCGCTCGAGCAGCTGCGCGACCGGCCCGACATCCGTGGCGACGTCACGATCGTCGTCCACCGGGGCGCCGGTGCGTACATCTGCGGCGAGGAGACGGCGCTGCTCGAGTCGCTCGAGGGCAAGCGCGGGCAGCCGCGTTCGAAGCCGCCGTTCCCGGCGATCTCGGGCCTCTACGCGGCGCCCACCGTCGTGAACAACGTCGAAACCATCGCGACCGTCGCGCCGATCATCGAGATGGGCGGCGCCGAGTACGCGAAGCTCGGCGTGCCCGATTCCCGCGGCACGAGGGTCGTCTCGGTCTCGGGCAACGTCGTCAACGGCGGCAACTACGAGATCGAGGCGGGCATGTCCCTGCGCGAGATCGTCTACGACCTCGGCGGCGGCATCCCGGACGGCCGCAAGCTGAAGGCGGTGGTCCCCGGCGGCTCCTCGACGGTGATCCTGCGCGCGGACGAGATCGACGTCGGCTACGACTTCGACTCGCTCGCGAAGCTGAAGACCGCGATGGGCTCCGCAGGCATCGTCGTGCTCGACGACCGCTGCTGCATCGTGCAGCTCGGGATCCGCTTCTCGGAGTTCTACGAGCACGAGTCGTGCGGCAAGTGCACGCCGTGCCGCGAGGGCACGCGCTGGCTGACGGCGATCCTGCGCAAGCTCGAGGACGGGCGCGCGGTCCAGTCGGACCTCGACCTGCTGCTCGACGTGTGCGACCGGATCAACGGCAAGTGCCTCTGCCCGCTCGGCGACTCGGACGCGATCATCGTCGCGAGCTACGTCGACAAGTTCCGCGACGAGTTCCAGGCGCACATCGACCAGGGCGGCTGCCCGTTCGGCGACCACTCCTCGCTCGACCACGTGCTCGCGCCGGTCGCGATGCACACACACTCGCCCGTGACGCAGGTGCCGGCGTGACCCAGTCCGCGGCCGACCTCGTGCAGGTGACGATCGACGAGCGGTCCGTCCAGGTGCCGAAGGGCACCGGCCTCGTCGAGACCGCACAGGCCGCCGGCATCGAGATCCCCGTGTTCTGCTACGAGCCGCGCCTCGGCGCGCCCGTCGGCGCGTGCCGCATGTGCCTGGTCGAGGTGGAGGGCATGCCGAAGCTGCAGGCCGGCTGCACGCTCACCGCACAGGACGGGATGGTCGTGAAGACGGCGCGGACGTCGGCGCTCTCCGCCCAGGGGCAGAACGCGACGCTCGAGTTCATCCTCGTCAACCACCCGCTCGACTGCCCCGTCTGCGACAAGGGCGGCGAGTGCCCGCTGCAGGACCTCACGTTCCGCTACGGGCCCGGCAACACGCGGATGACGTTCGAGAAGCGCACCTTCGAGAAGCCGATCCCGGTCTCGCCGCTGATCGCGCTCGACCGCGAGCGCTGCATCCTCTGCTACCGCTGCACGCGCTTCAGCGAGGGCATCGCCGAGGACGGGCAGCTCGTCGCGATCAACCGCGGCTCGCAGTCGGTGATCTCGACGTTCGAGGACGAGCCGTACCGTGCGCCCTTCAGCGGGAACGTGATCGAGCTGTGCCCCGTCGGCGCGCTCACCTCGACGCAGTACCGCTTCGAGGCGCGGCCGTGGGAGATCCAGAACGTCCCGACGGTCTGCGGGCTCTGCCCGGTCGGCTGCAACATCAGCGCGACGACGCGCGAAGGGAAGGTGAAGCGGATTCTCTCGCGCAACCATCCGGAGGTCGACGAGGGATGGCTGTGCGACAAGGGCCGCTTCGCCTACGCGCACCTCCACGCGCGCGACCGGATCGACCTTCCGCTCGCGCGCTCCGGGCCTCGGAGGTTCGAGCGGCTCACCTGGGAGGACGCGCTCGACCGCTTCGAGCGGCTCCTGCGCGACGGCGGCCCGGCGACCGTGGTCGCGCTGTCGGGCGGCGAGACGGTCGAGCAGGCGTACGCGCTCGCGAAGCTGCTCCGCCGCGGTCTCGGCGCGCACGGCGCGGTGCTGCCGGAGGACGTGCCCGACCGGCTCGACGCGTGGCGCGCTCCGCTCTCGGCGATTCGCGACGCGCGGACGATCGCGGTGCTCTCCGACGAGCCGGTCGTCGAGCGCGCGCCCGTCGTCGATCTGTGGCTGAAGGCGGCGCGCCGCCGCGGCGCCGAGATCGTCTACGAGCGGCCGCAGGGACCGGTGGACGTGCTCGTGACGGACGCCGCCGAGCGCGCGGAGTCGGTGGACGCACGGGAGGTCTACTACCTGCCGCGCACGCCGAACGGCCGCGGCGTCGCCGACGCGTGGAGCGCCGCCGCCGACGGCGAGCCGTCCGACGACGCGCCGCGGCTGCTGATCGTGCTCGGCGACGAGGCCGCCACCGACCCGAGCGTGCGCGCGCTGGCCGAGCAGGCGCAGACGGTGGTTGGGGTCGGCATGTTCGAGGAGTCCTTCCGCAGCTTCGCCGAGCTCGTCCTGCCCGGGACGAGCTACCTGGAGCGCGACGGCACCACCGTCAACCTGGAGGGACGGCTGCAACGCCAGCGGCGGGCGGTGCTCGCGCCGTGCCCTGACGAGCTCGCCTGGATCGCGAAGCTCGCGAAGCGGTTCGGCGTCGACGTCTCGCCCTACGCGCCGGAGGTCTTCGACGAGGTCTCGGAGCGCTGCTTCGGCGGCATCCGCTTCGGCGAGGTCGGCGAGCGCGCCGCGCTGCCGCCGCGGGCGAAGAGGCCTGAAACTCCCGTCCTTAGTTCACGAAGTGAACTAAGGACGCGCATTCCCTCCGATGGTCTCCGCCTCGTCGCCTACCGGCCGCTGTTCTCCGGCGCAGCGGTGGAGCGGACGCCGGAGCTGCAGTTCCAGCGGCCGCAGGCGGAGGTGCAGCTCGCGCGCGCCGACGCGCGCGCCCGCGGCATCCGCAACGGCCAGGCCGTGCGGGTCTCGTCGAACGGCACGTCGCTCGAGCTTCGTGCGAGGATCGCCGCCGACCTCGCCGCCGGCACCGTCCGCATCCCGCGCGAGCACGCCGGCGACCTGCACGCCACCGTCGAGGTGAGCGCGTGAGACACACTCTCTTCACGGTGCCTGGCACCGTGACGTGTCAGACACCCCTCCGTCGGCTGCAGGTGCGCGCGTGACGTTCGTGCACCACCACGAGGCGTGGTGGATCACGGTGCCGAAGGCGTTCCTCGTGATCAACGTCGTGATGCTGTTCTTCGCGTTCACGACGTGGCTCGAGCGGAAGCTGCTCGGCCGCATGCAGAACCGCTACGGCCCGAACCGCGCGGGGCCGAAGGGCCTGCTCGTGCCGATCGCCGACCTCCTGAAGCTGATCCGCAAGGAGGCGTTCTCGCCAATCGCCGCCAAGGAGCCGCTCTACATCATCGCGCCCGTCGTCTCGATGTTCACCGCGCTCGCCGCCTTCAGCGTGCTGCCGTGGGGCGCTGGCTGGCACGTCGGCCACCACTACATCCGCGGCACCGTCGTGAACGTCCCGATCTCGCTGATCCTCATCTTCGCGCTCGGCTCGATCGGCATCTACGGCTTCATCGTCGGCGGCTGGGCGTCCGAGTCGAAGTACTCGCTGCTCGGGTCGATGCGCACGTGCGCGCAGCTCGTGTCGTACGAGGTCTCGCTCGCGCTCTCCGTGCTCGGCGTCGTGCTGATGGGGCAGTCGCTCAGCCTGCAGGACATCGTCGACAAGCAGCAGACGACGCTCTGGTTCTTCATCCCGCAGGCCGTGGGGCTGATCGTGTTCGTGCTCGGCGGCATCGCCGAGACCTCGCGAGCGCCGTTCGACCTGCCCGAGGCCGACACCGAGCTCGTCGCCGGCTACCACACCGAGTACTCGGGCATGCGCTGGGGCCTCTTCCAGGCGGCGGAGTACATCAACATGCTCACGCTCTGCGGCCTCTGCGTGACGCTTTTCTTCGACGGCTACCACTTTCCGTGGGTGCACTCGCTCGACATCGTCGGGCCGGTGTGGTTCGTGCTGAAGCTGTTTGCGCTCGTTTCGGTCTTCATCTGGCTGCGCGCGACGCAGCCGCGCCTGCGGTACGACCAGCTGATGCGCTTCGGCTGGAAGGTGCTGCTGCCCGCCGCGACGGTGAATGCGCTCGTCACCGCGGCGCTCGTGGTGGCGGTGAAGTAATGGCCGTCGTCCCGAACACGCTGAAGGGCTTCGGCGTCACTCTGAAGCAGATCTTCAAGAAGCCGATCACGCAGCAGTACCCGGAGTACAAGCGGCCCGTTTACCCGCGCTTCCGCGGCCGCCATCGGCTGAACCGGTTCGAGAACGGGCTCGAGAAGTGCGTCGGCTGCTCGCTCTGCGCCGCGGCATGCCCCGCCGACTGCATCCGCGTCGTCCCCGCCGAAAACACGCCCGACAATCGCGTGTCTGCCGGCGAGCGTTACGCGCGCATCTACGAGATCAACATGTCGCGCTGCATCTTCTGCGGGTACTGCGAGCTCGCGTGCCCGTTCGACGCGATCACGCTCGGCAACGACTTCGAGATCTCCGAGCACAACCGCGACGACCTGATCTACACGAAGGACATGCTGCTCGCGCCGCCGCTCAAGCGCGTACCGGTGGCCGACCCCGACCTCTACGACACGCCGGTGCCCTACTACAAGGAGCACGCATGAAACTGTTTGCGGCCGTAGGCCGCAAACAGTTTCGGAGGTTTTCGTAGGTGGCCAACTTCATCGTCTGGTTGGTGTGGGTGGTCGCCGCGTTCGCGTGCCTGGCGAGCGCGCTCGCGGTGGTCAGCTTCACGAACCCCTTCTACTCGGCGCTGTCGCTGATCGGCAACCTCGCGTCGCTCGCCGTGCTCTACCTGCTGCTCGCCGGCGAGTTCGTCGCCGCGGGCCAGGTGCTCGTCTACGGCGGCGCGGTGATGGTGATATTCCTGTTCGTGATCGCCTACCTCGGAGACCGCACCGACGTCTCGCCGTGGTCGGGAGGCCCGTCGTGGCAGGTGCTCGGCGCGGTCGCGGCCGGCGGCGCGATCCTCACCGAGGTGCTGGTGGTGATCGGGATGAAGGCGGGCGGCTTTCTCTCGAAGGAGCAGCACATCGACCGCGGCTTCGGCACGCCCGCGCGCATCGGACGGCTCTTCCTCACCGACCACCTGCTCGCGTTCGAGGTCACCTCGATCGTGCTGCTCGTCGCGGCCGTCGGCGGCGTCGTGCTCGGCGCGCACGCGCGGCAGGGGATCGACGACCGGGCCGAGGTCGATGCACGGGCCTGACGTCACCGCCTACGTGATCCTCGCGGCGCTGCTGTTTGCGACCGGCGCGCTCGGCGTGATGCTGCGCCGCTCGCCGCTGATCATCCTGCTCTCGGTCGAGATCATGCTCAACGCCGCAAACCTCCTGCTGATCGCGTTCTCGCGCCTGCACGGCCGCGAGGACGGGCAGGTGTTCGCGATCTCCGTGATGGCCGTCGCCGCGTCCGAGGTCGTCGTCGGGCTCGGCCTGATCGTCGCGATGGGCCGGCGCCAGATCGAGCTCGACGTCGACAAGCTCAGGACACTCAGAGGGTAGGAGTGCCCGAAGCCGCCTGGATCTGCCTGCTGCTCCCGCTTGCCTCGACGCTCGCGATCACCGCCTGCGGCACGGGCATCTCGCGCCGCGCGGCCGGCTACGTCTCGACGCTGACGACGATGGGAGCGTTCGGCGCCGCGCTCACCGACTTCGCCTACCTGCTCGGCGAGCACGCGCACTCGCGCTCGCACGCGACGACGTCGTGGACGTGGCTCGCCGCCGGGCCGTACCACTTCGGCGCCACGCTGCTCGTCGACCAGCTGAGCGTCTTCATGATGCTCGTCGTCAGCGGCGTCGGCTCGCTGATCATCGCGTACTCGGTCGGCTACATGGACGGCGAGGACGAGGAGCGGCGCTTCTTCGCCTACATGTCGCTGTTCGTGTTCTCGATGCTGCTGCTGGTGCAGGGCGGCAACCTGCTGCTCCTGCTCGCCGGCTGGGGCATGGTCGGTCTCTCGAGCTACCTGCTCATCGGCTACCACCAGGACCGCCCCTCTGCGATCGCAGCCGCGAAGAAGGCGTTCGTGATGAACGCCTTCGGCGACGCGACGATGGCGCTCGCGCTCTTCCTGCTGATCCAGCACACCGGCAGCCTCGACTACCGCGCGGTGTTCGCCGCCTCGCCGAACGGCGGAGGGGTCGCGAACCTGATCGCGCTGGGCCTCCTGGGCGGCGCAGTCGCCAAG
>DASRDA010000036.1:0-9726 GCA_035652835.1 Gaiellaceae bacterium | reverse complement strand
CCACAGCGCATGGGTGTCCTCGGCCGCCACGGGGGGAGAATACGCCTTACGAACGCGTTTTCCTCAGAGCCGTCCAGGCGAGCGTCGCCATCCAGGCGGCGAGCGCAGCCGAGGCGACGGCGATCGGCCACCGCGCGGCCTCCGCGCTCCAGAGCGCGATCGCCGCGAACCCCGCGGTGATCAGCGAGAAGAGCGCCACGAGCGGCACGCGGGGAGCCTAGCCCCGCGAGTCCTCGTCTTCGGCGTCGAGCGCGTCGTCGCGCTCGCCTTCGTCCTCACCGTAGCACTGTCCTTCCTGCTCCTCGAGCAGGTCGTCGTCGTCGGGCCGATCGTCTTCGAGCGTGCTGACGAACGGCTCCTGCCCAACGGCCGCGGATACAATCCCGCCGCAACCCAGGGGCGTGGCGCAATTGGTAGCGCACCGGTCTCCAAAACCGGGGGTTGCAGGTTCGAGTCCTGCCGCCCCTGTGTCCGCCGGCAAAGCGCCCGATGTACAAGCGCTCTCGGCGGACCGCGTAGCGCCTCGGGGGCCGCGCACGTTTCAACCGCCAGATGGCGGACGCAGGACGCGACGACGAGAGCTGGCGCACGCCCGGCCCGCGCGGGCCGATCAGCGTCCTGGTCGGCGACAGGCCGCTGCTCCTCCTGGGCGAGGACGTCGATGCGCTCGTCGCGGCCATCCGTCGGTCGGTCGAGATCGTCGGCCGCTCGCTCTCGGCCGGAAACCCGCTGTGCGTCCGGCTCGAGCGGCTCGCCTCGGCGCTCGACGCCGCCGGACGCTCGGCGGGCAGCCCGGCGGTCGAGCTCGGCCCGGCCGAGCAGCGTCTCGTCGCGCGCGTGCTCGACGACCTCGCCTATCAGCGGGTCGAGCCGACGCAGGGGCTGCGCATCCTCCGCCGCCTCCTCTGACGGATCGGGTCAGGGAAGCGCGACGAGCACGTAGGCGTCGAGCGCGTCCGCCTTGCCCTTGACGCGCAGGCCGCGCCGCTCCTCGACGACGGCGCCGTCGGGCAGCTGCTCGAAGGTCTCCGCGCCGATCAGCACGCCGCCCGCCGGAGCGAGGCTCTCCAGCCGCGCGCCGGTGTTGACGGTGTCGCCGAGGAGCGGATACGCGACGTGCCCGTCGCCGCCGATCTCGCGCAGGACGGCCTCGCCGCTGTTCACCCCGACGCGCATGCGCGGCCAGTCCGGGTGCCGGGCGGCGAGCTCGGCGAACCGGTCCTGGAGGGCGAGCGCCGCGCGCGCGGCGCGGACGGCGTGGTCGGGCTGGTCGCCGCGACCGTTGAACAGCGCGACGATGCCGTCGCCGATGAACTTCTCCACCTCGCCGCCGTACTCCCGCGTGATCAGCGGCGCGGCGATGCTCCAGTAGGCGTCGAGCACGGCCGCGACCTCGGCGGGGGACGAGCGTTCCGCCCAGGCGGTGAAGCCGGTGAGATCGCCGAAGAGGACGCTCACGTGCTGGCGGCGCTCGCGCGTCGAGGGCAGGTAGAGATGGCGGAAGCGCTCGTCGCGCCATTCGCGCTGCGCCGCGAAGCCGATGATCAGGTACGCGGTCACGATCAGCCCGTGCCACTCCCACCAGCTCGCGTGCCACTTGCGCTCGCCGGTGACGGCGACGCCGACCAGCGCCTCCGACAGGAGCAGGAAGCACGCGATGATCGCGCCGCCGAGCAGGTTGCGCCGGTGGCGGAAGATGGACCAGTACCGCGCCGCGCTGACCGCGTACATCGCCGTGCCGAGGACCGCGATGACCAGCAGCCAGCGGTCGTTCGCCGCCTCGCCGGCATCGCCTCGGAGCGGCGGCCACTCGAGCACGGTCCAGGCGAACCAGGCCGCCATCGCGAGCAGGACGCTCCCGCGCAGCATCGCGCGGCGGCGGATCAGCGCCGCGGCGAGACCCGGCCGCACGTCCACGAACGCCGACGCCGCGGCGAAGAACGCCGCGACGAGCAGGCCGACCGGAATCGCGACCATGAACCCCGAGTGCTCCCTGGTGAACAGCACCTGTTGAGTTCCGAGTGCGTGTAGCCCGAGGAACCCGCCGGTTGCCATGAACGCGAGCGACAGGAGCAGCACGCGCGCGTCGCCGCGCCGGTTGGCCGCCTCGCCGGCCGCGTAGCCGAGGACGAACGCGACGCCGCCCACGAACCCGAAGACGACGAAGTGGGCGCGGTAGTTCTCGAAGTGGGGGTCCAGCTCGGAGCGAAGGAGCAGCGAGACGAGCCCCACCAGCGGCAGGGCAGCGGCGCACGCCGCCGCGAGAACGCGGCTCAGCGATCTCGACCTGTTCGCCTGCGAGTCCATGCTGTGCCCACCCACGGCTCGAAAAGCCGTTGAAGGCAAGACGCACGACCGCGTGCGTTTATTCCGTCGAGGAGCGTTCCGTGCTCAGAAGGTGACCGAAAGCTTGCCGGTCACCGACGCCGCGTACGTGATGCAGCGGCCGAGGAGGTGCTTGCGGTGGTGCGTGAGCGTCGCGCTGAACGTCCCGCTGCCGGTGCGTCGGCCGGACGGGCCGACGCCGCGCAGCACGCCGTTCACGCTGAAGGTCTGGTTCGTGCAGCCCGCCCCGGGGTTCGTCACCTGCACCGTCCCCGACGCGAAGGTGCCCCGGATGAGCGCCGGGCCGCCGCCGAGCCTCGACACGAGCGTGACGCTGCCGCCGCCGATCGTCGCCGTCGGCGTGCACGAGAGACAGAGGCGCGCATGGCGCACGCTGATCGTCCACGCCCCGGGAAGGGCGCCCGATGCGGTGCCGGCGAAGTCGCCGTCGGTCGACGTCGCGAAGTACTCGTAGCCGCTGATCGTGTCGGCGTACGAGGCCGCGCCCGTCGCGCCGGCCCCCGTCGAGAAGATCGCTGCGAGCGCGGCGGCGAGCAGGGTCGGGAGCAGTCGTCGCATGCACGCGAGGGTACCCGCGGCGCCGCGTCCTAGGATCGGCCGGTGCCGCTCGCGGCCCTCTTCGCGGTGATCACGCTCGCCTTCGCAGGGGTCGCCGTCGCGGCTGCGTTCGCGGGCCGGTGGCCGATCGCCGCGGCCGCCGTCGTGCTCGCCGGGTGGATGCTGAGCCTCGCGTGGGCGGCTGCGCGTCGTGCGCTGCGCCGCAAGGACTGAGCCCGGAACGCCCCGCGGTCACGCATCTCGGTTAAGGAAAACGCGTGCTCGGGGCGTATTCTCCCGACGTGGCGGGGGAGGACATCCAGGCGCTCTGGCACGAGTTCAGGCGCACCGGCGACAAGGAGCTTCGCGACCGGCTCATCCTGAGCTACGCGCCGCTCGTCCGGTACGTCGCCGGCAGGCTCGGCTCGGGGCTGCCGGCGCACGTCGACGAGGGCGATCTCGTGTCGTACGGGCTGCTCGGGCTGATCAACGCGATCGAGCGGTACGACCCGACCCGCGACATCAAGTTCGAGACGTACGCGATCGTCCGCATCAAGGGCGCGATCATCGACGAGCTGCGCGCGCTCGACTGGGTGCCGCGCTCGGTCCGCTCCCGTGCGAGGGAGATCGAGCGCGCGATCGCCGAGCTGGAGTCGAAGCTCGGCCGCGCGCCGAACGACGACGAGATTGCCGCCAGGATCGGCATCAGCGTCGACGAGCTGGCCGAGTCGCTCACCGACATCTCCCGCTCCTCGATCGCCGCGCTCGACGAGCTGTGGGCGGTGTCCGGCGAGGGCGACCAGGTCTCGCTGCTCGACACGATCGAGGACACGAGCGGCGCCCAGCCGGCCGAGGCGCTCGACGAGACCGACCTGCGCGAGACGCTGGCCGAGGCGATCGCACGCCTGCCCGAGCGCGAGAAGCTCGTGATCACGCTCTACTACTACGAGGAGCTGACGCTGCGGGAGATCGGCGAGGTCCTCGGCGTCACCGAGTCGCGCATCTCGCAGCTGCACACGAAGGCGGTGCTGCGGCTGAAGTCGCGGCTCGCGGGGGTGCGCGCGACCGCGTAGGACGCCGACGTGCGGGCTCTAAGATGGGCGCCGGAAGCCCATCGTCAAGGAGGAAACCGCCGTATGCCCATCGAGCCCGGGAAGATCCGGAACGTCGCCGTCGTCGGCCACCGCGGGACGGGCAAGACCTCGCTCGTCGAGGCGCTGCTCTTCCAGGCCGGAAAGACGAACCGGCTCGGGACGATCGAGGCGGGGACGACGGTCTCGGACTGGGACGAGGACGAGCACCGGCGGCAGATGTCGCTCTCGGCGTCGCTCGCGAGCCTCGAGTGGCAGGGGCGCAAGATCAACGTCGTCGACGCGCCCGGCGACTCCGGTTTCCAGGCGGACACGGTGGCGAGCCTGCGCGTCGTCGAGGGCGCGCTGGTCGTCGTTTCCGGGGTGATGGGAGTCGAGGTCAACACGGGCCGCGTGTGGGGTCGCGCCGAGGAGCTCGGCCTGTCGCGGGTCGTGTTCGTGAACATGCTCGACCGGGAGCGCGCCGACTTCCACCGCGTGCTCGGCTCGCTGCAGGAGCAGCTCTCCGACCGCTGCATCGCGATCCAGATCCCGATCGGCGCCGAGCACGAGCTCGAGGGCGTCGTCGACCTGCTGCACAACTGCGCCTATCTCGATCCGAACGGCGCGCGGGAGGGCGATCCGGTGCCGATCCCGGACTCGGTCGCCGCGACGGCCGACGAGTACCGCACGAAGCTCCTCGACGCCGTCGTCGAGACCGACGAAGCGCTGATGGAGCGCTACCTCGGCGGCGAGGAGATCCCGCCGGCGGACATCGCGGCCGCGCTGAAGGACGCCGTCACGCGCGACGAGATCTACCCGGTCGCCTGCGGCGTCGCCACCAAGAATCTCGGCACGCACGCGCTGCTCGACCTGCTCGTCGAGGGGGTCCCGAGCCCCGCGAAGAAGGGCTCGCCGATCGAGACCGACGCGCAGACGGCCGCCTTCGTGTTCAAGACCGTCGCCGACCCGTTCGCGGGCCGCATCTCTGTCTTCCGCGTCTACGCGGGCGAGGTGAGCCCCGACACGACGCTCGTCAACCACCGCGACCACTCGAAGGAGCGGCTCGGGACGCTGATGACGCTGCAGGGGAAGGAGCACGAGAAGGCCGACGGGTTCGGGGCGGGCGACATCGGCGCCGTTGCGAAGCTGAAGGACGTGCAGACCGGCGACGTGCTGGTCGACGCCGAGCACGACCTCGAGCCGCCCGCGATCGGCTTCCCCGAGCCGGTGATGAGCTTCGCCGTGACGGCGAAGACGAAGGGCGACGAGGACAAGGTCGCGCAGGCGCTGCGGCGGCTCGCGGAGGAGGATCCGACGCTGCGGCTGCGGCGCGACCAGCAGACCGGGGAGGACCTCCTCTCCGGCATGAGCCAGATGCACGTCGAGGTCGCCGTCGAGCGTGCGCGGCGTCGCTTCGGCGTCGAGATGGAGCTGCACCAGCCGCGGGTGCCGTACGTGGAGACGATCAAGGGCCAGGCGCGGGCGCAGGGTCGCTACAAGAAGCAGACCGGCGGCCGGGGCCAGTTCGGCGACTGCCACATCCAGCTCGAGCCGCTCGAGGGGCACGTCGGCTACGAGTTCGTCGACAAGATCGTCGGCGGCGTCATCCCGCAGGGTTTCCGGCCGGCGGTCGACAAGGGCATCCAGGAGGCGATGCAGCACGGCGACCTCGCCGGCGCGCCGGTGCAGGGCGTGCGCGTGACGCTCGTCGACGGGAGCTACCACACCGTCGACTCGTCGGAGATGGCGTTCAAGATCGCCGGCTCGATGGCGTTCCGCTCGGCCTACGAGAAGGCGCAGCCGACGCTGCTCGAGCCGATCATGGAGCTCGAGGTGACGGTGCCGGACGAGGCGGTCGGCGCGATCAACGGCGACCTCAACTCGCGCCGCGGACGCCTGCTCGGCATGGAGCCGCAGGGCGGCTCGACGACCATCAAGGCGGAGGTGCCGATGGCGGAGGTGCTCACGTACAACCAGGCGCTCACCTCGCTCACCGGCGGTCGCGGGGACTACCACATGCACTTCCTCCGCTACGAGGAGGTGCCGGCGCACATCGCGCAGAAGCTGATCGAGACGGCCAAGAAGGAGAAGGAGGCGGTCCCGGCCTGACGCGGAAACTGTTTCGCGGCCGTGTCCGCGAAACAGTTTCGACACGGTGCCTGACACCGTGAGGTGTCAGACGTCTGCGATGCGGTCCGCCAGGCCCGGGTTGTCGGCGCACAGCCGGTCGAACTCGGCGCGGTCGACCGCCAGCACCCGGCAGTCGCTGACCGCGACGACGCGCGCGGTGCGGACACCCTCGGTCGAGAGCAGCGCCCGCTCGCCGACGCAGGCGCCCGGCCCGAGCTCGCGAGTCCGTTCGGGCGCCTCGACGCGGACGGTCCCCTCGCGGATCACGTAGAGGCCGGTCCCGGGCTGGCCGCGCTCGATCAGCACGTGTCTCGCGGCGACTGCCGTCTCGGCCCCCACCGACTCGAGAAGACGAAGATCGTCCGCGTTCACCGACGCGAGTATCGCAGCGGGCGGCCGAGCCGCCCCCGGGGCTCCGTCAGCCGCCCGAAGCCTCCCGCCACCGCGCGAGGATCTGCGCGGTCGTCGGAACGTGCAGGGCCCGCGTGAGCTCCGGGTAGCTGAAGTCCCGGGTGCGCACGATCGCCGGCGCGAGCGCGTTGCTCGCATCGCGCGGCAGCGCACGCGCGATCGCCCGGTATGCCGCACGGCAGGCAGCGGCGCACGGCGCGACGTGCCGCGGGGCATTCGCCGCGCCGGCCCGGCCGTGCGGCGAGAGGGCAACCGCGAACGCGATCGCCGCGCCGAGCGCGATCGCAAGCAGCATTCTCTGTCTCATCTCCGCTCCTCTCGGTTCGCGAGTACGTCGACCGTAGGCCCGAAGCGGCCGGCGGTCATCGGCGCGACTACCGAGGTTGCGAGCGGCCGCTACCGGACTTGCATCCCGGCGGTTGCGAAGGACGGGCGGCAGGTGCACGATCCGTGGAACGCCCGACGTCCCATCCGTAGCGGAGGTCGCGATCACGTCGGTTCGTCAGGCTGGGCCCGACCTGCTCGAACGCGAGCACGAGCTGAGCATGCTCGAAGCGGCCCTGGCCGATGTCGCCGGGACCGCCCGCGGCCGGATCGCGATCGTCTCCGGAGAGCCGGGGGTCGGCAAGACGACGCTCGTTCGGCGGTTCTGCGAGGAGGCCGAGCGCGGGGCGCGCATCCTCTGGGGGACGTGCGAGCCGCTCGCCACGCCGAGCCCGCTCGCCCCGTTCGTCGAGATCGCGCCGGCCCTCGGCGGCGAGGTCGAGGAGGTGGTCGGGCGGCACACGACGCCGCATGCGGTGGCGATGGCCTTGGTCCGCGAGCTCCAGCGGGGCGGGCCGACCGTCCTCGTGCTCGAGGACGTCCACTGGGCCGACGACGCGACGCTCGACGTCCTCCGTCTGCTCGGCAGGCGGTTCGAGCCGCTGCCGGTGTTGGTCGTGGCCACGCATCGCGACGTCGCGCTCGATCCGCGTCATCCGCTGCATCGCGCGCTCGGAGAGCTCTCGTCCGGCGACTCGGTCCAGCGGCGCCGGCTGCTGCCGCTCTCGTACGAATCGGTCCAGGAGATCGCGGCGGAGCACGGCGTGGACGCCGACGACCTCTACCGCAAGACCGGCGGAAACCCGTTCTTCGTCGCCGAGGCCGTCCGCGCGGCCGACGGCGTGCCGGAGACGGTCCGGGACGCCGTCCTCGCCCGCGCGACGCACATGACGCCGCAGGCCTGGACGCTGCTCGAGGCGGTCGCCGTCTCGGCGACTCCCGCCGAGCTCTCGCTGGTCGAGGCGATTGCTCCGGGAAGCCTGTCGGCCGCCGACGAGTGCGTCGCGGCCGGGTTCCTGTCGGTCGCCGGCGGCGCGGTGCGGTTCCGGCACGAGCTCGCGCGGCTCGCCGTCGTCGAGTCGATCGCGCCGGTGCGCCTGACGGTGTTGCACCGCGCCGCGCTGCGCGCGCTCGAGGCGGACGAATCGGCCGCCGGACACCTCGCGCGGCTCGCCTACCACGCCGAGGCCGCGGGCGATCGCGACGCCGTGCTCCGGTACGCGCCGGCCGCGGCCTCGCATGCGGCCGCACATGCCGCGCACAGCCAGGCCGCCGGCGAGTACGCGCGTGCGCTCCGCTTCGCCGCCGGCTGCCCTCCCGAGGTGCGGGCGGGCCTGTGGCAGCGGCGCGTCGTCGAGTGCTTCGTCGCGACGCAGGACGACGAGGCGGAGGAGGCGTGCCTGCAGGCGATCGCGGCGTGGCGGGAGCTGGGCGACCGCGTCCGCGAGGCCGACGCGGTCCGCTTCCTTGCGCTCGTCCTCCGGAACGTGGGCCGCGCGGGCGACGCGCTGCTCGCGGCCGAGCGGGCCGTGTCGCTCGCCGAGCAGACGGGCTCGGCGCGCACGCTCGCCCTCGCCCACTGCGCGGCGGCGTCGGTGAAGCTGCTCGCCGAGGACGCCGAGGACACGAAGCGGTCGACGACCGCCGCGCTGCGGGCCGCCGCAGGTGATACCGAGGCGGTCGACACGGCGACGCAGCTGCTCGCCGCCGCCGAGTCCCTGCGGGGCTCGGCCGAGGCCCGCGCCGCGCTCGAACGAACCCTGGAGGTCGTGCTCGAGCGCGGGACGGGCGACCAGCTCGGCCGCGCGCACACGCTGCTCGCCATGGCCGCCTGCCGCGAGCGGTCGCTCGCGAAGATGAAGCGCCACGTCGACGCCGGGCTTGCCGTCTGCGAGGAGCAGGATCTCCCCGTCTGGGGACGGATGCTGCTCGGAACGCGCAGCTGGGTGGAGCTCGAGCTTGGCGCGTGGGACGAGGCCGCGCGGACGGCCGCCGTCGTGCTCGGCCTCGGCTGCACGCTGTCGTCCGTCCAGGCGCGGATCGTGCTCGGGCTGCTCCGTGCCCGCCGCGGCGACCCCGACCCCTGGACGCCGCTCGCCGAGGCCGACGAGGTCGCGGAGCCGAACGGCCAGCTCTGGTGGACGGGGCAGATCGCCGCCGCCCGCGCGGAGGCGGCGTGGCTCGCGGGCCGCTCCGACGAGGTGGGCGAGATCACGGATGCGGCGCTGCAGACCGCGCGCGCCAACCGCTCCCCGTGGCTCGTCGGCGAGCTCGCCCTGTGGAGGCGGCGCGCGGGAATCGTCGAGGACGTCGCCGACGAGGCGGGCGGACCGTTCGGGCTCGAGCTCGCAGGCGACGTCGCCGCCGCAGAGAGGGCGTGGACCGACGCCGGCTGCGTCTACGAGAGCGCGCTCGCCCTGGCCGGGACCGACGACGAGACCCTGCTGCGACGCGCGCTCGAACGGTTGCAGGACCTCGGCGCGGGGCCTGCGGCGGCGATCGTGACACGACGGCTGCGGCAGCGCGGTGCGCGCGGCTTGCCGCGCGGGCCCCGGCAGTCGACGCGCGCCAACGCGGGCGGCCTGACGCGCCGGGAGGCGGACGTCCTCCGCCTCCTCGGCTCGGGCCTACGGAATCGCGAGATCGCCGAGCGGCTCTACCTCTCGCCGCGGACGGTCGACTCGCACGTCGCGGCGATCCTGCGCAAGCTCGGCGCCGCCAACCGCGCCCAGGCGGTGCGGGCCGCCGAGCGCCTCGGCCTCGCCGGCTAGCTGTAGGACCCGAGCAGGTTGGTTCTGCTGATCGGGGGCTGGTGGCCGAGGGCTGAGTGTCGCCTGCAATGGTTGTAGTGCCAGAGCCAGCCGTCAAGGGCGGCGGTGCGTTCGCGGCTTGATCCGTAGATGGC
>DASRDA010000035.1:0-10136 GCA_035652835.1 Gaiellaceae bacterium | reverse complement strand
CTGGGCGGCGCCGAGCTCGATGATCTCGCCCTCGCGGGAGATACCCTGGCCGTACATGATCTCGAATTCCGCCTCACGGAAGGGCGGCGCCACCTTGTTCTTCACCACCTTGACCCGCGTCATGTTGCCCACGACCTCGTCGCCGTTCTTGATGGCGCCGATGCGGCGGATGTCCAGGCGGACCGAGGAGTAGAACTTCAGCGCATTGCCGCCGGTGGTCGTCTCCGGATTTCCGAACATCACGCCGATCTTCATGCGGATCTGGTTGATGAAGATGACGATCGTGTTGGATCGCTTGATGTTGCCGGTGAGCTTGCGCAGCGCCTGCGACATCAGTCGCGCCTGCAGGCCGACCTGCATCTCGCCCATCTCGCCCTCGATCTCCGCCTTCGGCGTGAGCGCGGCGACCGAGTCGATCGCGACCACCGCGAGCGCGCCCGAGCGGACGAGCAGCTCGCAGATCTCGAGCGCCTGCTCGCCCGTGTCGGGCTGCGACACGAGCAGCTCGTCGATGTCGACGCCGATCCGCTTCGCGTAGGTGGGGTCCATCGCGTGCTCGGCGTCGATGAACGCGCAGATGCCGCCGCGCCGCTGCGCCTCCGCGATCACGTGGTAGACGAGCGTCGTCTTGCCGGACGACTCCGGCCCGAACACCTCGACGATGCGGCCGCGCGGCAGCCCTCCTACGCCGAGCGCCAGGTCGAGCGACAGCGACCCTGTCGAGACGGCGCCGATCGCGACCTGCGCCTGGTCGCTCATCTTCATGACCGAGCCCTTGCCGAACTGCCGCTCGATCTGACCGAGCGCGACGTCGAGAGCTTGCTCGCGATCCACCTCTACCGACCTCCTAGCGCAACCGTTTCGAGAACCTCGTACTGCGCTCCGTCGGATCGCAGCACCGAACTGTAGACAGCCGCGTCGGACGGACTGAAGCGGCCGAGATCCGGCGTCGGCGGGTCGAGGCGCGGCCGCTCGCGGAACCGGACGACGGTGACGTGCGCCAGCCACGGCCGCGCCTCGGGCCGGTACAGGCGCCGGCGCTCGAGGCGCCGCGCGAGGTCGGCGGCCAGCGCGGAGGCGGCGCCGCCGGCGTCTGCCAGCGCCACCATGCCGACGCTGCGCGTCTCTCGGTACCGGGAGGGCTCGAGCACGATCGGCTCCGCGACGGCGGCCGCGGCGCGGAGCTCGGCCGCGACCGCCGGCACGTCGGCGGCGGGCCTGCGGCCGAGGAAGGCGAGCGTGACGTGCAGGTGCTCCGGCGGCACGGGCCGGCCCGCGCGCACGTGCGCGGACTGCCAGGCGACGAGCCGGGCGACCGTCCGGGCGTCGAGCCGAAGGGCGCAGAACAGGCGGAGGAACGCATCCGCCGTCACGCTAGCGCGCAACCCGTGCCGTGTCTGTCACGACTCCGTGACGAGTGTGCGAATCAGGTGGAGCGCGGCGACGGCCGCCCGCGCGCGCACCGTCTCCCGGTCGCCGGGCAGGTCGAGCTGGAGGCTCCGCTCGCCTTCCGGCCCGGCCGCGTGGCAGAAGACGAGCCCGACGGGCTTCTCCGCGCTCCCGCCGCCCGGGCCGGCGATCCCGGTGACCGCGACCGCGACGTCGGCGCCGAGCCGTTCGCGGGCGCCGGCGGCCATCGCCGCCGCCGTCTCCGCCGACACCGCGCCGTACGCGCGCAGCGTCTCCTCGGGCACGCCGAGCTCGCTCCGCTTCACCTCGTCCGAGTACGACACGACCGAGCCGACGAAGACGTCGCTCGAGCCCGCGATCGCCGTGAGGCGCGCCGCGACGAGGCCGCCGGTGCACGACTCCGCGGTCGCCAGCGTGAGCCCGCGCTCGCGCAGCAGCCGGAGGACGATCGCCGCGGTGGGCTCGTCGTCGCGCGCGAAGAGGTGCCGGCCGGTGCCCGCGGCGGCGAGAGCCGCCTCGAGCGCGTCGGCGCGCGCGTCGGCGCCGCCGTGCACGACGAGGTCGGCCACGAGCTCGAAGTCGCGCGCGCAGATCGTGACGTCGACGCCGCCCCCGTCGCCGCCGGCCTCGGCCAGCGCCAGCGCCAGCCCCGATTCGGAGAGGCCGTAGAAGCGCAGGACGCGCCGCTCGGGCGGGACGGCCCGCGCGAGCAGCCGCCGCATGACCGGTGCCGCGAGCACGTCCGGCCAGAGCTCCTGCAGCTCCCGCGGCGGGCCGGGAAGCGCCACCGCAACCGCCGACCCTGTGTCGAGGACGATCGCGGGAGCCGTGCCCGCGATGCCGACGACGAAGGATCCGACCGGCACCGTCGCCTGCTTCTGGACGCCGTCGGCGAAGTCCGCGTACGGCCGCTTCAGGCGCGACGCGATCCCGCGCGAGATCCTGCCGATCTCCGCCTCGAGCTCGAGGTCGACGTGCACGCGCCGCCCGGCGGCGCGCGCGAGCAGCTCCATCGTCCGGTCGTCGTGGGTCGGGCCGAGGCCGCCCGAGACGCAGACGAGGTCGTGCGTCAGCCCCTCCGCGAGCGCCTGCTCGAGCTCGACGGGATCGTCGCCGACGACCGTGATCCGGACGGGCTCCACGCCCAGCCGCATGAGCGACGAGGCGAGGAATGGTCCGTTTCGGTCATGGCGATCGCCGCGGACGAGCTCCGACCCCGAGGCGACGATCGCCGCGCGAGGCCGGCGGGTGGCGGCTCCTACGCGGGGCGCCAACCCCTCGCGGTGACGACGATGACCCGCGGCTGGCTGCCGGGGATTCGCTGCGTGTGCCCCTGCACGATCACGCGCAGGTTCTCGGGCGAGTCGATCTGCACCCAGAGCCGCGTGCCGCGGATCGCGACCGGGCCGTCGCCCTTCTGCACCGTTCCGTCGAAGGCGACGTCGCCCGCGGCGCCGCCACGGCGCGCGGTGAGATGGGTCGAGCCGCGCTTGGCGACCACGGTCAGCAGGGGCACGGGCCCGCGCACGCGGCGGCGGCTCGCCGTCGAGGGCGCGGTCCGCTTCGGCGGCGTCGAGCCGCCGCCCGAGGACTTCCAGGCGGAGATGACCACGATCGTCAGCACCGCGATCACGGCGAGCGCGATCAGCACGACGTTCGTCTCGAGGCGTCGATGCCGCCGGGGCCGCGAGCGGCGCGGCCGGAGCTCGCGCTCCTCGCCGGTGAGGAAGCGCGAGTTGAACTCGTCGACGTACAGCTGGCCGTCGAGGCCGAGGTAGTCGGCGTACGTGCGGAGGAAGCCCTTGACGTAGGTGTGGGCCGGCAGCACCTCGAACTGCTCCTCCTCGAGCGCGCGCAGGTACTTGCCGCGGATCTTCGTCGCCAGCTCCGCCTCCGCAAAGTCGATGCCGCGCCGGACGCGCGCCTCGCGCAGGCTGTTGCCGATCTCGAACACGCGCGAAGCCTACCCGGCTTCCGCCCGCGCGTCAGAGGCTCAGTGCCGAGCGCGCAGGATCCAGTAGACGCCGAGCGCGAGGGCGGCGGTGACGCCCACGTAGAGCGCCAGCCAGCCGACCGCGCGGGCCGTGCGAAGCGGCCCGCCGCGCGACGCGAACACGGTTCGCTGGGCGGCCAGGCGCGCCCGCCGGGCCGCGAGCAGCGCCACGAGCGCCAGGAACACCGCCGCGGGCGCCGAGATGTAGAGGGCGCGCAGCAGCGTCAGGCCCCGCAGGGCCTGCGCCGCGACCACGCCGGCCGGCACCGCGAGCACGCCGAGCGCGCCGACGACGACGGCGGCACGGGCGGTCGCCCTACTGCTCGACGTACGGCCGAGAGCCTCGGACATCCGGCCCGATCGTAGCCAGCGGGGCGGCGGCAAGCCCTGCTCCGCCCGCGCAGGCCCGCTACGAGACCGTCGTCGGGATGTCCGGGATCCTGCCGGCCTTCAGGAGCTCGAACTGCCTCGCGACGGCCGCCCGGATCGCGGCCGGAACCCGTGGGCTCCAGCGGCCGTAGCCGATCCCGCCCACGCCCGCGCCGTACTCGAGGTTCGCGCCGCCGCGCAGGCGGCCCGCGCGCGCCTTCGCGATCGCGTCCTCGACGGCGACGTCCGCCCGCGTCAGCGCGCTCGTCATCACCCACGGCCCCAGGTAGCTCTGGTCGGCGTCGACGCCGATGCCGAAGACGCCCTTCTGGCGGGCGGCGCCGAGCACGCCGAGGCCGCACCTCCCCGCGACCTGGAACTCGACCACCGAGCCCTGCGCGATCTGCTTCAGCGCCTGCTCCGCGCACGGGCGCTCCGCGACGACGTCCTGCGAGTAGGCGTTCAGGACCTTCAGCCCGGGATCGGCCTTCGTCGCGCCGTACCGGTAGCCCGCGAGGTAGCCGTCGACCGGCGGGATCTTGATGCCGCCGACCGACCCGATCGCCTTGCCGTGCCGGAGCTTCGCCCACAGCCCGGCCGCGTAGCCGACGAGGTAGCCGGCCTGCTGCTCGCGGAAGAGGAGGCCTTCGACGTTCGCCGGCCTGTGCGTCAACGTGGCGGCGTCGACGTCGACGATCGCGAAGCGCCGCTTCGGGAAGGCGGTCGCGACGGCGTCGACCGCGTCGGCCATCGCGTAGCCGACGCCGATCGTGAGCCCCGCGCCCGCGCGGGCGCACGAGCGAAGGTTCGCGACGTAGTCCCCGGCTCGCCCCGACCGGACGAGGCGGCCGCGGACGCCTGCCCCCTCCGCGCGCAGGAGGCCGACGTAGGCGAGGTGGTTGAACGACCGGTCGTCCAGGCCGGCCGCGTTCGTCACGAGGCAGGCGCTGAACCTCGCGGGGCTCGCCGCGGGCAGCGACGCCGGCAGCGCTGCGGCCACGGCGGCCGCCGCGAGCACGAGCCGACGCGCCCGCCTCAGGGAACGGCCACCTCGACGGCCCGGTAGCCGCGGATCACGAACGCGGGCGTCCGGACGGGGTCGGCGGCGAGCTCGAGCCCGGGCGCGCGCTCGACGAGCGCGCGGAGGCTCGCCTCGAGCTCGATCCGGGCGAGCGGCGCGCCGATGCAGACGTGGATCCCGCCGCCGAACCCGATGTGCTCCGACGCGTTCGGGCGGCCCACGTCGAGGCGCGCGGGGTCGGCGAACACGCGCGGGTCCCGGTTGGCCGCGCCGAAGAGCATCGCGACCACCTCGCCGCGCGGCACCGCGGTGCCGGCGATCTCGACGCCGTGCTCGAGCACCCAGCGCTCGAACAGCTGCAGCGGCGGGTCCCAGCGGATCAGCTCCTCGACGGCGGCCGCCGCGGGCACCTCGCCCTCGACCAGCCTCTGCCACTCGCCGCGGTTCCGGAGCAGGCCCGTGACGCCGTTCCCGAGCGTGTTGACCGTCGCCTCGTGCCCCGCGTTCAGCAGCACGACGACGGTCGAGACGATCTCGTCGTCGGACAAGGCGCCGCCGTCGACGCGCGCCTGGACGAGCCCGGTGACGAGGTCGTCGCGCGGCTCGCGCCGGCGTTCGGCGATCAGCCCGAGCACGTACTCGCGGAACTCGGCGGCGGCGGCGGTCGCCGACTCCGCCTGCGCCTCCGTCGTGTCGAACTCGTACATCTTCACGTGCCGGTGCGACCAGTCGAGCAGGTCGCGGTGCCGGTCGGTCGGCACGCCGAGGAGCCGGCAGATGAGCGTGATCGAGTACGGCTGCGCGAAGTCGTACAGCAGGTCGAAGCGCCCCCGCTCCAGGCACTCGCCGAGCAGGCGCTTCGCGAGCGCGTCGGCCGGCTCGCGCATCGCCTCGACCGCGCGCGGGGTGAACGCCGACGCGACGAGCTTCCGGATCCGCGTGTGGTCGGGCGGCTCGAGGAAGAGCAGGCTCCAGCGCTCGACGTCCCAGAACGCCCGCCAGCGCGGGTCGAGCGGCTCCGCCTTGAACTCCGCCTCGGTCCCGAGGTGCCGGAACTGGCGGCCGAGGCGGCGGTCCCGCAGGCACGCGCGCACGTCGCCGTGCCGCGTGACGAACCAGCGGTCGAAGCGCTCGTCGTAGTGGATCGGGCCGGCCTCGCGAAGGGCGTCGAGGTGCGCGTACGGCTCCGCGACGAACGACGGGTCCGCCGGGTCGAACCCGAGCGCGAGCGTGCTCACTGCTTGCGGTAGGGCTTGCCGTCGGCCGCGGGCGGCACGGTCCGTCCGATCAGGCCGGCGACCGCGATCAGCGTCAGCACGTACGGCAGGGCCTGGAAGAGCGTCGCCGCCGAGCCGGAGTACGTCGGCAGGCGATACGCGAGCGCCGTCGAGAACCCGAACAGCAGCGCCGCGCCGAACGCGCCGAACGGGCGCCAGTTGCCGAAGATCATCGCGGCGAGCGCGATGAAGCCGCGCCCCTCGGTCATGTTCTCGGTGAAGGAGCCGCCGCCGAAGCCGATCGAGAGGAACGCGCCGCCGAGCGCCGCGAGCATGCCGGAGACGATGACCGCGCCGTAGCGCATCGCGTAGACGTTGATGCCCACCGTGTCGGCGGCGCGCGGGTGCTCGCCGCAGGCGCGGAGCCGGAGGCCGATCGCCGTCTTGAAGAGCACGAAGTACGAGACGGGCACGAGCAGGATCGCGATCCAGATCAGCAGGTTCAGGTTGCCGATCGCCGGGCCGACGAACGTCCAGTTCTTCACGCCCGGGATGGCGACGTTCGGGATCGTGGAGACGCCGGCCGGGATGTTCTGCTCGTGGTACAGCTGCGCGAAGAAGTAGCCGGTGATGCCGAGCGCCAGGAAGTTGAGCGCCATGCCGCTCACGATCTGGTCCGAGCGGAGGTGGACGGCGAAGATGGCGTGCACAAGGGCCATCAACGCACCGGCGAGCATCGCGCCGAGCAGCCCGAGCACCCACGAGCCGCCCTTGTCGGCGACGTAGACGCCCCAGAAGGCGCCCATCAGCATCATCCCCTCGAGCCCGACGTTCACGATCCCGCTGCGCTCCGAGACCATGCCGCCGAGGGCGCCGAAGGTGAGCGGCGTCGCGAACACGAGCATCGACGCGATCAGGTCGGCGCGGAAGACCGTGTCCAGGTTGCCGGTGCTGGAGCGGGTGGCGAGGATGCCGAGGCCGATCCCGAGCGCGCCCGAGGCGACCGCGCCCCACCCGACGCGCCGGCGGCCGCGGCTGATCGCCCAGACGCCCGCGGCGACCGCGAGGATGCCGATCAGGAGCGGCGAGACGACGGTGCGCGCGGTGAACGGCGGGATCGTGCTCCAGAACGCGGCGACGCCGAGCACGATCCCGGCGGCGGCGATCCGGCCCGGCGAGAGCGCCCGGCGCGGCGCCTCGAGGCGCGCGGCGAGGTTCGTCATGCCGGCGCCTCGCTGCGACGTCCGGCGATCCGCACCTTCCGGCGTGCGTTCCAGATGTAGAGGATCACGACGTCGATCCCGACGAAGAGGACGATCAGCCCCTGGATCATCGAGGTGAGGTTGCCGGCGAGGCTCGGGTCGAAGACGTTCGGGTCGAGCCCGCGCGTCGTCCCGTACAGCAGGCCGCCGAACAGGAAGGCGGCGAGACCGGTGCCGATCGCGGTGTTGCGGCCGAGCAGCGCGACCGCGATCCCGAGGAAGCCGATCTGCGAGGTCTGCACGTCGAGCGTCCCGAACTGGAACAGGTAGCCGAGCATGTCGACCGCGCCGGCGAGCCCCGCGAACATCCCCGCGATCGCCATCGTGAGGAAGTAGTTCCGCTTCACGTTGATGCCGCCGTACGCGGCCGCGTCCGGGTTGTAGCCCACCGCCCGCACCTGGTAGCCGAGCGTCGTCCGGTTCAGGACGATCCAGAAGACGACGAGCATCGCGAGCGCGACGAAGAAGCCGACGTCGAGGCCCTGCAGCACCGGGCTGCCCCAGAACACCGGCAGGCGGGCGCTCTCCACGACCTGCCCGGAGACGGGCGAGCTGAGGTTCTGCGTGTTCTGCAGCGGGCCGCCCTGGCCGAACAGGTACTCGGCGCCCCAGACTGCAATCCAGTTGAGCATGATCGTCGAGATGACCTCGTGCGCGCCGGTCGTCGCCTTCAGGAAGCCGGCGATCCCGGCCCACACCGACCCGGCGAGCGCCGCCGCACCGATCCCGAGCAGGACGTGCGGCAGCGTCGGCCAGCCCGCGAAGGAGACGCCGACCCAGTTCGCGACGACGAGCCCGACGAGGTACTGGCCCTGCCCGCCGATGTTGAAGAGGCCGCAGCGGAAGGGGAACGCGACGGCGAGACCCGTCAGGATCAGCGTCGTCGTGACGAGCAGGGTCTGGCTCAGGTTGTAGGCGTCGAGATGGATCGTGTTCGTGTCCCAGGGCACGTGGAAGAGCCAGTTGATCCCGGAGCCGTCGAAGATCCCGCGATAGGCCCCGACCGGGTCGTGGCCGGTCCCGAGCACCACCAGCCCGCCGAGCACGAACGCGACCAGCGCGGTGATGATCGGCACGATCGCGCCGCCCGCGCGCTGCGCGATCCCGAGCCGCACGGCGAAGGGCGCCGGCGGCTCGCTCTCGGGCGACGGCGTGACCGTCGCGGCCGGCTGCGTCACGCGGCGTTCCTCCTGCCGCCGAGCATCTCGAGGCCGATCTCCTCCTCGCCGACGCCCGCGGCGTGCTCGCCGACGATCCGGCCCTCGTACATGACGAGGATCCGGTCGGCGAGCGACAGCACCTCGTCGAGCTCGAGCGAGACGAGCAGGATCGCACGGCCCTCGTCGCGCTCGGTGACGAGGCGGCGGTGGACGTACTCGATCGCGCCCACGTCGAGCCCGCGCGTCGGCTGGGCCGCGATCAGCACCTTGGGGTCGCGGGCGACCTCGCGGGCGACGACCAGCTTCTGCTGGTTCCCTCCGGAGAGCGTGCGGGCGAGCGCGAGCGGGCCGCCGCCGCGCACGTCGAACTCGCGGATCAGGCGGCCCGCGCGCTCGATCAGCCGGCGCGGGAAGAGCCAGCCGTAGCGCGAATCGGGCGCCTTGTCGTAGTCGTGCAGCGCGACGTTCTCGGCCAGCGTGAACTCGAGCACGAGCCCGCGCCGCTGGCGGTCCTCGGGAATGTGGCCGATTCCGGCGTCGAGCATCTCGCGCGCGGTGGCGTGGCGCGGCGCCTCCTTGCCGGCGACCGCGACGGTGCCGGAGGCGACCGGCCGCAGGCCCGTGAGCGCCTCGATCAGCTCGGTCTGGCCGTTCCCCTCGACGCCCGCGAGCGCGACGATCTCCCCCGCGCGCACGTCGAACGAGACGCCGCGCACCTGCTCGAGATGCCGCTCGTCGAGGACGTGCAGGTCGCGCACCTCGAGCAGCACGTCGCCCGGCTGCGCGGGCTCCTTCTCGACGCGCAGCAGAACCTCGCGCCCGACCATCATCCGCGCGAGGCTCGCCTCGGTCGCGCCCTCCCGGGCGACCGTGTCGATGCGCTTGCCGCGCCGGAGGACGGTCACGCGGTCGGCGATCTCGAGCACCTCGTTCAGCTTGTGGCTGATGAAGATGACGGCGGTGCCGCGCTCCGTGAGCGCGCGGATGATCTCGAACAGCTCGCCCGCCTCCTGCGGCGTCAGCACGGCGGTCGGCTCGTCGAGGATGAGGATCTCCGCGCCGCGGTAGAGCGCCTTCAGGATCTCGACGCGCTGCTGCTGCCCGACGGAGATCTTCTCCACCTTCGCGTCGGGGTCGACGGCGAGGCCGTACCGCTGCGACAGCTCGCGGACCCGCGCCCGCGCCTTCCCCTCGTCGAGCATCCCGCCGGCCCGGGTCGGCTCGGCGGCGAGCACGATGTTCTCGGCGACGGTCATCACCGGGATGAGCATGAAGTGCTGGTGCACCATCCCGATGCCCGCCTCGATCGCGTCTCGCGCGGAGGAGAAGCTCACCTCCTTGCCGCGGACGACGATCTCGCCCTCGTCGGGCTTGTAGAGGCCGTAGAGGATGTTCATCAGCGTCGACTTGCCGGCGCCGTTCTCGCCGACGAGCGCGTGGATCTCGCCGGCGCGCACGTCGAGGGTCACATTGTCGTTGGCGAGGACACCGGGAAACTGCTTTGTGATGCCGCGGATCTCGACCGCGAGTCTTTCCTCGCTCATTCGGATCCCGCCACGTACGGCACGCCGTCGGCGGCGGGCGGAACGCTGCGCCCGACGACGCCGGCCAGCACGATGAGAGTGAGGACGTAGGGCAGCATGCTGAGCAGGTACTGCGAGATGTGGATGATCGAGTTGTTCGCGTAGATGGCCTCGCCGAGAC
>DASRDA010000034.1:0-265123 GCA_035652835.1 Gaiellaceae bacterium | reverse complement strand
CGAGGTCGTCGCCGCGGCGCTCGTACACCTTCGACGGCTCGACGCGCGTCACGACGTAGAGGTCGCCCGCAGGTGCGCCGCCGTACCCGGCCTCGCCCTTGCCCTTCAGCTTGATGCGCGTGCCGTCCTTGACGCCCGCAGGGATCTTCACGGTGTAGCGCTTGGTACGGCGCTCGCGGCCGGAGCCGTGGCACGTCGCGCACGGTGTCTCGACGATCGAGCCCATGCCGCGGCAGCGCGGGCACGGCTGCTGCAGCGCGAACAGGCCCTGCGACGTCGCCACGACGCCGGTGCCGTCGCACTGCGGGCACTTGACCGGCGCCGTGCCCGGGGCCGCACCCGTGCCGTGGCACGTGTGGCACGCGAGCTCGAGCTGCACCGGCACGGTCGTCTGCACGCCCTCGAGCGCGTCCTCGAACGAGAGCCGCACCTCGACCTCGACATCGTTGCCGCGCTGGCCGCGCTGCTGCTGCGCGCCGCCGCGGCCGCGACCGCCGAAGAGCCCGCCGAAGATGTCGCCGAGGTCGAAGTCGCCGAAGTCGAACGTCGTCCCGCCGGGCGCTCCCGCGGGGCCGCGGCCGTTCGCGGAACCGAAGCGGTCGTACTGCTTGCGCTTCTCCGGGTCGGAGAGCACGTCGTAGGCGTTCTGCACCTCCTTGAACCGGTCCTCGTTGCCGGGGTTCCGGTCCGGGTGCACCTCGCGCACGAGCTTGCGGTACGCCTTCTTGATCTCGTCCTGGCTCGCGTTCTTCGCGACCCCGAGGACCTCGTAGAGGCTGCTACCGGCCATCGCTTCCCTGCGACACGACGACGCGCGCCGGGCGCAGCACGCGGTCGCCGAGCCTGTAGCCCTTCTGCAGCACCTGCAGGATGGTTCCCTCCTCGCGGTCGGACGGCTGCGCCAGCAGCGCCTCCTGCGAGTGCGGGTCGAACTTGCCGTTCGTGTCCACCTCGACCAGCCCCTCGCGCGCGAGCAGCTCGGCGAGCGAACGGTGGACGAGGCGGACGCCCTCCTCGAGCTTCGCCTCCTGATGCTCCGCCGCGGCCTCGAGCGCGCGCTCGAGGTCGTCGAGGACGGGCACGAGCTCGCGCACCAGCCGCTCGTGGGCGCGCGCGGCCAGCTCCTGCTGGTCGCGCGCAACCCGCTTGCGGTAGTTGTCGAACTCGGCCTTCAGCCGCTGCAGCGCGTCGAGGTACTCGTCGCGCTCGCGGGTCACGGCCGTGAGCTCGTCGACCTGCTCCTCCGGCTCCGCCTCGGGAGCGGCCTCGGGCGTGACGTGCTCGTCGGTCACTGCTCGTCGACGACCTCGTACTCGGCGTCCTCGACGACCTCGTCGTCGCTCGAGGACTCCCCACCCGTGGCACCGTTGCCGGAGGGCTGCGACGCGGAGGCCTGCGCGTAGAGCGCCGACGCGGCCTGCGTCCACGCCTCCTGCAGGGCGTCGGTCTTCGCCTTGATCTCCGAGACGTCGCCGGAGTCGAGCACGCCGCGCAGCTCCATGATCCGCCCCTCGACGGTCGAGGCGACGGACTGGTCGAGCTTCTCGCGGTGCTCGGCCAGCGACTTCTCGATCTGGTAGGCGAGCGCCTCCGCCTGGTTGCGGGTGTCGGCGAGCTCGCGCAGCCGGTGCGCCTCGTCGGCGTGCGCCTCGGCCTCGCGGATCATGCGGTCGATCTCGTCCTGCTTGAGGCCGGAGCCGCCCTCGATGCGGATCTGCTGCTCGTTGCCCGTGCCGAGGTCCTTGGCCGAGACGTTGATGATCCCGTTCGCGTCGATGTCGAACGACACCTCGATCTGCGGCATGCCGCGCGGCGCCGGCGGGATGCCGACGAGCTGGAACTTGCCGAGCGTCTTGTTGTAGGTCGCCATCTCCGACTCGCCCTGCAGCACGTGGATCTCGACCGACGGCTGGTTGTCGTCGGCCGTCGTGAAGACCTCGGCTTTGCGCGTCGGGATGGTCGTGTTGCGCTCGATCAGCCGCGTCATCACGCCGCCCTTGGTCTCGATGCCGAGCGACAGCGGCGTCACGTCGAGGAGCAGCACGTCCTTGACCTCGCCCTTCAGCACGCCGCCCTGGATCGCGGCGCCGACGGCGACGACCTCGTCGGGGTTCACGCCCTTGGGCGGATCTTGGCCGATCAGCTCCTTGACCTTCGCCTGCACGGCCGGCATGCGGGTCATGCCGCCGACCAGCACGACGTGGTCGATCTTGGAGGCGTCGAGGCCGGCGTCGGCGAGCGCCTGCTTGGTCGGCCCCACCGTCCGCTCGAGCAGGCCGTGCGTGAGCTCCTCGAGCTTCGCGCGCGTGAGCTGCAGGTCGAGGTGCTTCGGCCCCTCCTGCGTCGCGGTGATGAACGGCAGGTTGATCTGCGTCGTCATCGTCGACGACAGCTCGATCTTCGCCTTCTCCGCCGCCTCGTAGAGGCGCTGCAGCGCCATCGGATCGGCGCCGAGGTCGATGCCCTGGTCGCGCTTGAACTCGGCGATCATCCAGTCGACGATCGCCTTGTCGAAGTTGTCGCCGCCGAGGTGGTTGTCGCCGTTCGTCGCCTTCACCTCGAACACGCCCTCGCCGAGCTCGAGCACCGACACGTCGAACGTACCGCCGCCGAGGTCGAACACGAGGATCGTCTGGTCGGCGCCCTCCTTGTCGAGCCCGTACGCGAGCGCGGCCGCGGTCGGCTCGTTGATGATCCGGACGACGTTGAGGCCGGCGATCTTGCCGGCGTCCTTGGTCGCCTCGCGCTGCGCGTTGTTGAAGTAGGCGGGGACGGTGATGACCGCGTCCGCCACCGACTCGCCGAGGTAGGCCTCCGCGTCGGCCTTCAGCTTCTGCAGGATCATCGCGCTGATCTCCGGCGGCGCGTAGTCCTTGCCGCCCGCCTCCACGCGGACGTCGTCGTTCGGGCCCTTCACGACCTTGTAGGGCACGATGGTCATCTCCTCGGTGACCTCGTCGAACTTCCGGCCCATGAAGCGCTTGATCGAGAAGATCGTGTTGCCCGGGTTCGTGACCTGCTGCCGCCGCGCGGGGGTGCCGACGAGCCGCTGGCCGTCCTTCGTGAACGCGACGACGGACGGCGTCGTGCGCCCGCCCTCCGCGTTCGGGATGACCGTCGGCTCGCCGCCCTCGAGGACGGCCATGCACGAGTTCGTCGTGCCCAGGTCGATGCCGATCGTCTTCGCCATGTGCGTTCGTCTCCTTGGTTGATTCAGAAAATCTAAGCCTGTTTATAGCAGATCCTTGGCGCGGCCGTGTGCGATCATTGGCGGGGTGCACGAGGACGTGCGGCACGAGCTGGAGGCGACCCTGGCCGCGCGGCGCGAGCTCGGGCCCGCCCACGACGCCGAGCTGATCGCCGGCTTCCTCGACCGGATCGAGCGGGAGATCGACCGCCGCGTCGACGAGCGGGTCGCGAAGCGGGCGCCGCGCAACCCGGCCACGGTCCTCCATCCCGGCAACCTCGCGATCTGCATCCCGATCGTCGCGATCGCCGGCGGCATCGGCGGCGTCACCGGCCTGATCGCGGCTTTCGCGGCGCTCGTGATCGTCTTCGCGGTCGCGGCGGGCGCTATCTCGTTGCGCCGATGAGCGCGCCGCCGGCGACGACGAGCACGGCGCCGAGCGCCAGCCGCCGCCCCACGCCCTCCGTGCGCCGGAACGCGAGCGCGGACAGGCCGACGCCCCAGAGCGACTCGGTGCCGACGAGCGGCGAGACGACCGTGACGCGGCCGCGGAAGTACGCCTCGAACAGGCAGACGTAGGAGAGGCCGAAGCAGACCCCTGCCGGCGCGAGCCGCGCGAGTTCGCGCGGCCGCGGCGCCCGCCGCGCCCAGCAGGCGGTGACGACGGCGCCGGCGAGGAGCGTGGCCGCGGCGGCGGCCTCCGGGCTCGAGTGCGCGTGGAGAGCGCGCACGAGGTTGTCGCGCGTCGCGAAGAGGATCGTCGCCGCTCCCGCGAAGGCGAGGCCGAGCGCGCGCAGGTGCTCGGGGCGCGTCCGCTCCGACGCGAGCAGCACCCCACCGGCGACGATCGCCACCGCCCCGGCGAGCAGCGAGGCCCGGAGCGGCTCGTGCAGGAAGACGAGCGCGATCGCGACCGCGGCGAGCGGTGCGACGCCGACGGTGACCGAGGTCCGCGACGCGCCCACCTCGCGCACGGCGAGCGTGAACAGGATCTGCGAGGCGCCCGGAGCGAGCAGCCCGGCGAGCAGGAACGGCCAGGCGCCGTGGACGTCGGTGCGGACGGCGACCCCGATCGCGGTGACCGCGAGGGCGACCAGCACCGTGCCGACCGCCGCCGCGCCCGCGTCCACGTGCGTGAGCGCCAGCCGAAGCGCGACCGTCATCGCGCCGAAGAGCGCGGCCGAGAGCAGGGCGAGGACGACCGCGAGCACGGACGGACTCTACGAACCTGGCTCGCGGCGGAGCCGCGAACCAGGTTCGGGTGCTCCCCGGCGGGTACGGTTGGAGCGTGGACACGCTCGGCCGGCCGCTGCGCGACCTCCGCATCTCGGTCACCGACCGCTGCAACTTCCGCTGCGTCTACTGCATGCCGAAGGAGGTCTACGGGCGCGACCACCGCTTCCTCGAGCGGCGGGAGCTGCTGACGTTCGAGGAGATCGCGCGCGTCGCGCGGGTCTTCGTCGAGCTCGGCGTGCGGAAGTTGCGGATCACCGGCGGCGAGCCGCTCGTGCGGCGCGACCTGGAGCGTCTCGTCGCGATGCTCGCCGAGCTGGACGTCGACCTGACGCTGACGACGAACGGCTCGCTGCTGCCGGCCAAGGCGCAGGCGCTCGCCGAGGCCGGGCTGCGCCGGATCACCGTCAGCCTCGACGCGCTCGACGACGCCACGTTCCGCGCGCTCAACGACGTCGACTTCCCGGTGCAACGCGTCCTCGACGGGATCGACGCGGCGGCCGCCGCGGGGCTGCCGGTGAAGGTCAACTGCGTCGTGAAGCGCGGCGTGAACGACGGCGACGTCGTCCCGCTCGCGGCGCACTTCCGCGGCACCGGCCACACGCTCCGCTTCATCGAGTACATGGACGTCGGCCACACGAACGGCTGGCGCACGGACGACGTCGTCCCCGCGGCCGACATCGTCGCGGCGCTCGACGACGCGTTCGGGGTCGAGCCCGTCGAGCCCGCGTACCGCGGCGAGGTCGCGCGCCGCTACCGCTACCGCGACGGCGCGGGCGAGGTCGGCGTGATCGCGTCGGTGACGCAGCCCTTCTGCGGCGACTGCACACGCGCCCGCCTCTCTGCCGAGGGCCGCCTGTTCACGTGCCTGTTCGCCCTGCGCGGGCACGACCTGCGGGCGCTCGTGCGGAACGGCACGAGCGACGACGAGCTGCGCGAGGCGGTCGAAAACGTGTGGAAACGGCGCGCAGACCGCTATTCGGAGCTCCGCTCGGCCGCCACGCGCGACCTGCGGAAGGTCGAGATGAGCTACATCGGCGGCTGACACCCGCCGCCGGCGCCCGACACGCAGCGAACGCGGGTACGACGGCACCGCCGTCTAGAATCCGGTGTGAGCGTGACTTCCGTCGTCGCAGTCGGGCGGCGCTACTTGCCGCGTGGGTGGTCCGATCTCGGCCGCCAGGTCGCGATCTGGTTCGGCTTCGCCGTCCTCTACCAGCTCGCGCGCGGCTTCGCGGACCGGAACCCGACGAAGGCGTTCTCGAACGGCTGGGAGGTCGTCCATCTCGAGACGCGCGTGACCCATCGGCTCTACGAGCTGACGTTCCAGCACTTCGTCGACCAGAAGCACTGGCTCGAGACGCTCGTGTCGTGGACGTACTGGAACTCCGAGTTCACGGTCGTCGGGCTGGCGGTGTTGTGGGTGTACCTGCGGCGGCACGACGCGTTCAAGCAGTTCCGCAACTCCGTCCTGCTCGCGAACCTGATCGGCCTCCTCGGCTACGTCGTCATGCCGACGGCGCCGCCGCGCCTGCTCGGCGTCGGGTTCGTCGACCAGCACCGCGACGGCCTCGTGTCGCTCGCCGCGAACCCCTACGCCGCGATGCCGAGCCTGCACGCGGCCGACGCGCTGATCGTCGGCATCGTGCTCGCGTCGCTCTGCCGCTTCTGGCTCTGGCGCCTCCTCTGGGCGGCGTGGCCCGGCTGGGTCTGCTTCTGCGTGATGGCGACCGGGAACCACTTCTGGCTCGACTGCGTGGCCGGGCTCGGGGTCGCGATCGTCGCGATGAGCGCCGTGTACCACGAGCGGATTCGCGGCGCGCTTGCCGCTCGTCCGGCGTAATCGACCGCCCGCCGACGCGCAGGCAGGGCGGAACGGGCGCCCTGCTACGGTCGGACCCGTGACGACGAGAGCAGCCGCGATCAAGTCCGGCTACACGACCGGCGCGCGGACGCTCGCGAGCCGCTCGGTGCTCGGCCTGACGCGGACGAGGATCACGCCGAACGCCCTGACGGCGAGCGGCGTCACGCTGTGCCTGGCCGCGTCGGTGCTCGTCCTGTTCGAGGCGCGCAACCACATCCTCTTCTACTGGCTGGCGGCGGTCGTGTTCGTGGCGGGCTCGCTGCTCGACATCCTCGACGGCGCCCTCGCGCGCGCGGGAGGCAAGACGACGCCGTTCGGCGCGTACCTCGACTCGACGACCGACCGGGTGAGCGAGGGCTTCATGCTGACGGCGCTCGCGTTCCTGCTCGCCCGCGACCACCATCCGGTGTTCGTCGCCGTCGTGATGGCCGCGATGGCGGGCTCGTTCCTCGTCTCGTACACGCGTGCGAAGGCGGAGGCGCTCGGACTGCGCGGCGACGTCGGCATCGGCTCGCGCGCCGAGCGCGTGGTGGTGATCACCGGCGCGCTCGTCCTGGCGCCGTGGGGCGTGCTCCCGTGGGCGCTCGTGCTGCTCGCCTGCACCGCGTGGCTCACCGTCGTCCAGCGCGTCCTGCACGTCCGCAAACAACTCATGGAGGCTCGGAGCTAGATGGAGACCAACGGCAATCACGGAAGCGGCGGACGGCAGCAGGAGAAGGTGCGCGTCGCGCTCATCGGCGTCGGCAACTGCGCCAACGCCTTCATGCAGGGGCTCACCTACTACCGCGACGCCTCGCCCGACCAGTTCGTGCCGGGCCTGATGCACGTCGACCTCGGCGGCTACCACGTCGCCGACGTCGAGGTGGTCGCCGCCTTCGACGTGGTGAAGGGAAAGGTCGGGGTCGACCTCGCCGAGGCGATCTGGGCGCATCCGAACGACACGATCAGGTTCGCCGAGGTCGCGCCGACCGGCGTCACCGTCTCGCGCGGCATGACCCACGACGGGCTCGGCAAGTACCTGTCGCAGATCGTCGAGAAGGCCGACGGCCCGACCGACGACGTCGTGCGCATCCTGCGCGAGCGCGACGTGGACGTGGTCGTCAACTACCTCCCCGTCGGCTCCGAGGAGGCGACGAAGTGGTACGCGGAGCAGATCCTGAACGCCGGCTGCGCGATGGTGAACTGCATGCCGGTCTTTCTCGCGCGCGAGGACTACTGGAACAACCGCTTCCGCGACGCGGGCGTGCCGATCGTCGGCGACGACATCAAGTCGCAGGTCGGCGCGACGATCACGCACCGGGTGCTCACGACCCTCTTCCGCGAGCGCGGCGTGCACCTCGACAAGACGATGCAGCTCAACGTCGGCGGCAACAGCGACTTCCTGAACATGCTGGAGCGCGAGCGGCTCGAGTCGAAGAAGATCTCGAAGACGAACGCGGTCACGTCGATGCTCGACTACGAGCTCGGCGCGAAGAACGTGCACGTCGGGCCGTCCGACTACGTGCCGTGGCTCACCGACCGCAAGTGGGCGTACATCCGCCTCGAGGGGTCGAGCTTCGGGGACGTGCCGCTGAACGTCGAGCTGAAGCTCGAGGTGTGGGACTCGCCGAACTCGGCCGGGATCGTGATCGACGCGGTGCGGCTCGCGAAGCTCGCGCTGAACAACGGCATCGCCGGCTCGCTCGAGGGCCCGAGCTCGTACCTGATGAAGTCCCCGCCGCGGCAGATCCCCGACGACGACGCGTTCGAGCTCGTCGAGGAGTTCATCGAGCGCAACCGCCGCTCGGTGCCCGCGCCGGCGCCGGCCGAGGTCTGACAAACCCGCGTCCTTAGTTCACTTCGTGAACTAAGGACGGGAGTTTCGGGGCTAAGCTCAGATCCATGCGGATCTGCCTGGTGACGCCGTTCGCCTGGTCGCAGCCGCACGACGTCAACGAGCACGTCGCGGGGGTGGCGGCGGGGCTGCGGGAGCTCGGGCACGCCGTCACCGTGCTGGCGCCGTCGACGCGCGCGGCCGACCTGCTCGAGGGCAGACGCGCGCTGCTGCGCGGCGAGCAGCCGGAGGTGATCGCGCTCGGGCCGGCGATCCCGGTCTCGCGCCGCTCGCAGATGGGCGTGCCCGTCGGCGTCCGGGCGAACCTCGCCCAGGCGCTGGCGCAGGGCCGCTTTGACGTCGTGCACGGGTTCGAGCCCGGCCTGCCGTCGCTGTCGTACCTCGCGCTGCGCGACACGACGGCGCTCGGCGTCGCCACGTTCGTGTCGCCGCACCGGCTCGGCTACCCGCCCGCGCGCTCCCAGCGCGAGAAGCTGCTGGCGCGGCTCGACGCGCTGATCGCGCTGACGCCGGAGGTGCGCGCGGCCGCCGAGGAGCGCTTCCCCGGCGACTACCGCCTGCTCTCCCCCGGCGTCGACCTGTCGCTCTTCCGGCCGGCGCCGAAGCGCCGCGTGATCGTCGTCGAGCTGCGGCCGAACGAGCGCGTCGTCGCGCGCGGCGTGCTGCACGAGCTGCACGGTCTTCCCGACTGGGAGGTGGTGCTCCTGCGCACGCGGCCGCTGATCGCGCGGCCCGCGATCCCGCGCGCGCTGGCCGACCGCGTCCACGTCCGCACGGCGCGCGACGGCGCCTCCCGCGCCGAGCTGTTCGCCGACGCCGCGATCTTCGTGCCCGGGATCGAGGGGCTCGCCCGCGTCGCGCTGGAGGCGGCTGCCGCCGGCTGTGCCGTCTCCCGCCCGCGGGGAGTCGACGCGCAGCCGGAGCTGGCGGCCGCGGCGGCGGCGCGGCTCGCCGAGCACGACGACCTCCGCGAGCGCGAGGGGGCGGCCGCGCGCGCCGACGCCGAGCGGCAGGACTTTTCCGCCGTCGCGCGGGAGCTGGACACGATCTACGGCTCCCTCGGGTCGCGCCGCCAGCGGCGCGCCGCCGCCGACCCGCTGGCCGACCGGCCGTGGATCGTCGCCGACCTGCACATGCACACCTCGTGGTCGCACGACTGCTCGGTCGATCCGGCCGAGCTCGTCGACTACGCCCTCGGCGAGGGCCTCGGGACGATCGCGGTCACCGACCACAACGTCTTCGGCGGCGCCCTCGAGGCGGCCGACTACGCGAACGGCCGCGAGCTGCAGGTGATCCCCGGCGAGGAGATCAAGACCGACGGCCAGGGAGAGGTGATCGGTCTCTTCCTCGAGCGGGAGATCCCGCGCGGGCTCGGGTTCACGGAGACGATCGCCGCGATTCGCGAGCAGAACGGCCTCGTCTACCTGCCGCATCCGTTCGACCGCATGCACTCGATCCCCGACCCGCGCACGCTGCACCGGCACCTCGCCGACGTCGACGTGTTCGAGGTCTACAACGCCCGGCTCCTGTTCGAGGCCTACAACGACGAGGCGCTCCGGTTCGCGCAGAAGTACAACCTGACGATGGGCGCGGGCTCCGACGCCCACGTGCTGCAGGGCGTGGGCACGGGCGCGCTGCGCATGCGCGCGTTCCGCGATCCCGAGGAGTTCCTCATCTCGCTGCGCACCGCGGAGGTCCTGAGGCGGCCGAAGTCGCTCGCCTACCTGCAGTCGCTCAAGTGGGTGGCGCAGGTCAAGGAGAAGGTGCGGTAAGACCGAAAGGTCTTCGTGCGGTGGCCGCCGTGACCACAGACGAGATCTACGAGCGGTACCTGCAGAAGGCGATCACCGAGATCAACCGGCTCTCGCACGAGATCGCGAGGGCCGCGGACGGCGCGCCGACCGCGCTCCCCACAGGCCATCCGCTCGCCAACATCTTCCTGCTCAAGTACGGCCCGCAGACGCAGGAGTTGCAGGAGGGCGTCGCCTTCCACGGGCGCGCGGGGAACGCGCTGATCAAGTCGCTGCAGCGGCTGCACGTCGACCCGCTCGAGGTCTACGGGACGAACTGCGTGAAGTTCGCGGGCGCCGATCTCTCCCTGTCCCGGGAGTGGCTGGGGCGCGAGCTCCGGATCGTCGAGCCCAAGCTCCTGGTGGTGATGGGCGACGACGCGCTCGGGTTCCTGAACGAGCTCGACTTCCCGCTCTCGCGGACGGTCGAGGAGGGAGACGAGCTGCAGCGCTTCACGCCGACGATCGAGGCGCTCGTCATCCCGGACATCGACTCCTCGCTCGACGACCAGGCCGGGAAGACGGCCTTCTGGAACGCCTTCAAGACCGTCGGCTCCTGGTGGGCCGCGCTGCCGCCCTACTAGCCCTCTTCGCGCTCCTCTTCGCGTACGACGAGGTGGCGCCGCACCTCTGGAGCGCGGGAGCGTGGTGGGACGTCGCCTGGATCGCCATCGTCCTGATGCCGGCGACGTTCGGGCTCGTCCTGATCGCGCTGCCGCTCCGGCATGCGCGCTGGCGCGAGCTGCTCGGCGTCGGCCTCGCCTTCGCGGTGCTCGCGGCGGTGCTGACGGCGGCGGGCGCCGACGTGCCGGCGAACTTCGCGCGCCTCGCCGCCGCGTCGCTGCTCGCGTGGTGGTTCCTCGGCTTCTTCGAGACGCTCGGCTGGGTCGTCCTCGTCGCGTGCATCATCCCCTGGGTCGACGCGTACTCGGTCTGGCGCGGGCCGACGAAGACGATCACGACGCACCATCAGCACGTGTTCGAGGTGCTCTCGTTCGCGTTCCCGGTTCCGGGCCGGCCGCCTGCTGCAGCGAACCTCGGCATCCCCGACCTCGTGTTCTTCGCGCTGTTCCTGGCTGCCGCCGCGCGCTTCCGGCTGCGGGTCGTCCCGACGTGGGTCTGCCTCGTCGCGAGCCTCGGAGCGACGATCGCGCTCACCGTCTGGCTCGACCTCGCCGGCCTGCCCGCCCTGCCGGGGATCGCGCTCGGCTTCCTCGTGCCGAACGCCGACCTCCTGTGGCGGCGGCTCCGGCTACGACGGGAGGCCGGGCTCCGTGACGGCGCGGACGTACCGGTCGGCCGAGCGCCTGACGACGGCTGAGCCGTCGCGCTCGACCACGCGGTCCCACCACGCGCCGTAGATCGTCTCGAAGTCGAACGGCGCGAGCGCCGCTGCGATCGCCTCCACCTTCGACGGCGGCAGCGGGATCAGGTTCGGGTACGAGTACATGAAGGAGACGAAGCGGCGGTCGGGGATCACCTGCACGATGTCGCCGGAGAGGAGCGCGCCGCGTTCGCTCCAGTGCAGCACCTGGCCGCCTTCGAAGTGGCCGCCGCAGCGGATCAGCGTCAGGCCGCCGCCGAGCGCTTGCCGCTCGCCCTCCCAGAAGCGGACGAGCGAGTCGGGGCGCATGACCCACTTCCGTTCCGCCTCGTGCAGCCACACCGGGCAGCCGAACGCGTGCGCCCACTCGACCATGGCGGTGTAGTAGTGC
Organism: Gaiellaceae bacterium; assembly: GCA_035652835.1. GTDB lineage: Bacteria > Actinomycetota > Thermoleophilia > Gaiellales > Gaiellaceae > PALSA-600. The sequence continues at coordinate 253,500 of DASRDA010000034.1, read as the reverse complement.
GGGTGCGAGATCGCGATCGCCGCGAGGCCGCCCTCGGCGGCGATGCGCTCGACGATCTCGTCGTCGATGTAGGGAACGCAGTCCCAGAGCACGTTGCCCGCGGCGCTCTTCACGAGCAGCGCGCGCTGGCCGATCGCGAACGACGGCTCGCAGCCGATGCCGAGGATGCCGTGGTCGTCGCGGATCTCGGCGCGATGGTCGTCGAGCAGCTCCTCCCAGGCGACCCACACCTGACCCTCGTCCGCGGGCACGTACTGACGCGCGTCTTCGCAGATCGGGCACGCGCCGGGCGGCTCGTCGGCCGGCGGATACTGCGTCCCGCACGCCTTGCAGACCCAGCTGTTCACGTCACCCTCTCGTCACGGTGCCTGGCACCGTGAAATGTCAGACACCACGTCACGGTTGAACCTCCCGAACCTGGTTCGTCGCGCCGCGACGAACCAGGTTCGCGGGTTTCTCAAGCAGCGCGACGCACTCGACGTGCGGCGTGTGCGGGAACATGTCGACCGGGCGTGCGCGCACCAGCCGGTAGCCGTAGCCCCCGGCAAGACGCTTCGCGTCGCCGGCGAGCGTCGTCGGGTTGCACGAGACGTAGACGACGCGCGGCGCGCCGATCTCCCCCAGCCGTCGCAGCGCCTTGCCGGCCAGCCCGGCCCGCGGAGGGTCGACCACGACGACCTCGGGATCCCCTGCACGGTCGCGCAGCTCGCGCAGCGCCTCCCCCACGTTGCCGGCGAAGAACGCCGCGTTGCCGATGCCGTTCAGCTCCGCGTTCTCGATCGCGCACGCGACCGACTCCTCGCTGATCTCGATCCCCCACACCGTCAGCGCCGACGACGCGAGCGCGAGCCCGATGGTGCCGATGCCGCAGTAGAGGTCGTAGACCGTCTCGCCGCCGCCGAGCGCGGCGAAGTCGCGCGCGAGCCCGTAGAGACGCTCGGCCATCTCGGTGTTCGTCTGCAGGAACGCGTTCGGGCGCACGCGGAAGCGCAGGCCGCCGATCTCCTCCTCGATCGCGTCCTCGCCCCAGAGCAGCTCGGTCGGCAGGTTCGTCACCTCGGCGACGCCGCGGTTGACCGACCAGTGGATCGAGCGCACCTGCGGGATCTCCCGCAGGACCTCGATCAACCGCTCGCGGTCGAAGCGCTCGCCGCGTGCGGTGACGAGCTGCACGAGCGCCTGCCCCGTGTTGCGACCTTCGCGCACGACGAGGTGCCGCAGGTAGCCCTCGTGCGCCGCCTGGTCGTACGCCTGCAGCCGCTCCTCGCGCGCCCACTCGCGCACGCGGTTGCGAATCGCGTTCCCGAGGTCGGAGGCCAGCCAGCAGCGCTCGATCTCGAGCACCTCGTCCCAGCGGCCCGCCTTGTGCAGGCCGAGCGTCGGGCCGTCGGGGAGCTGCGCGAACGAGTACTCCATCTTGTTGCGGTAGCCGAAGCGCTCGACGGCGGGCAGGATCGGCTCGAGCGGCGGATCGGCGAGGCCTGCGAGCCGCTGCAGCGAGTCGCGCACCCACTGCTCCTTCGCGGCGACCTGGGACTCGTAGGCGAGATCCTGGAAGCGGCAGCCGCCGCACGCCGGGTAGTGCGCGCACGGCGCGTCGACGCGCTGCGGCCCCGGCGCGAGCACCTCCGTGGCGAGCGCCTCGGCGTGCCTCCGCTGCACCTTCGTGACGCGCGCGCGTACTCGATCGCCCGGCAGGCCGCGGCGGACGAAGACGACGAAGCCGTCGAGCCGCGCGACACCGTTGCCGCCGTAGGCGAGCGAGTCGATCGAGAGCTCCAGCTCCTGGTCGCGCCGGACGGGGACGGGCACGTCCCGCGCCGGCTACGCGAGCGGCGTGACGTACACGCGGCGCTCGCGCGGCCCGTCGAACTCGCAGAAGAAGATGCCCTGGTAGGTGCCGAGCGCGAGCCGACCGTCGCGGAGCGGCAGGATCACCTGCGGGCTGGACGCGAGGGACGCCCGCGCATGCGAAGGCGCGTTCGGGCCGTCCGCGTCGTCGTGGCGCCACTCCCACCCGTCGTCGACGACGCGCTCGTACGCGCGCTCGAGATCGCCGACCAGCTCCGGATCGATCCGCTCGTTGATCACGATGCCCGCGGTCGTGTGCGGCACGTAGACGAGGACCGCCGAGCCGCGCTCGCCCTCGGCGGCGCGGCGAACCTGCTCGGTGATCTCGAGCAGCTGCGTGCGCCGCTCGGTCGTCAGCGTCAGCTCGTGCACGGGCGCCTATCCTAGAGAGCCGGTGTCCGTCGAAGCCCCGACCACCCGCGAGATCGACGCGTTCCGCGAACGTGCGGATCGTTTCATCGCCGACCTCGACGAGGAGACGTACCTCCACTACGGAGGGCACAAGGAGACGTTCGACGTCGAGGAGATCTACGCGCGCTACGAGGATCTGACCGCGCTCGAGACGGCCCGCTCGCTCGAGGGTGCGCCGACGGAGCTGTGGCGATTCGCGTGCGAGGGCTACCTCGGGAACCTGACGCGCGAGCACCAGGCGCGCGTGGCGCAGGCCGAGGCCGGCCTCGAGGCGACCGTCGACGGCGAGACGATCCCCTACCGCATGCTGCGCGTGCAGCTCTCGAACGAGCCCGACCGCGACCGGCGGCAGCGCCTGGAGGAGGCCCGCCTCTCGCTGCTCGACGAGCACTTGAACCCGATCTACCTGGACGCCGCGCGCATCGATCGCCAGGCGGTCGGCTCGCTCGGCCAGCCGAACTACTACGAGCTGTACAAGCGCTTCGGCTTCCGGCTCGACGAGCTCGCCGACGAGTGCCGCGAGGTGCTCGACGCGACCGAGTCGCTGTGGGAGCGCGAGGGCGACAAGCTCTTCCGCACCCGTCTCGGCATCGGGCTCGACGAGGCGCGCCCGTGGGACGTGGGCCGGCTCTTCCGCGCGCCCGAGCTCGACGAGCTCTACCCCACCGACCGGATGCTGCCCGCTCTCATCGCGACGCTCGCCGACCTGGGCATCGACCTGCACGCGCAGGAGAACGTGCACCTGGATCTCGACCGGCGACCGCACAAGTCCCCGCGACCGTTCTGCGCGCCGATCGAGGTGCCCGGGCGCGTGATGCTCGTCATGCAGCCGATCGGCGGCAAGGACGACTGGCAGGCGCTCTTCCACGAAGCCGGGCACACGGAGCACTACGCGCACACGTCCGCCGACGCCTCGCTCGAGGCGCGCCGCCTCGGCGACATGGCGGTCACCGAGGGTTGGGCCGCACTCTTCGAGCACCTCGTGACCGAGCCCGCCTGGCTGAACCGCCGGCTCGACGTCCCCCGGGTCGACGCGCTCGCGCGCGACGGCGCGGTCTCGCTGCTCTTCTTCGTGCGCCGCTACTCGGCGAAGCTGCTGTACGAGATCGAGTTCTTCCAGGCGGACGATCCGGCCTCGATGCAGCCGCGCTACTTCGAGCTGCTGAGCGACGCGCTGAAGCTCCCGGTGAACCGCGAGAGCTACCTGGACGACATCGACGGCGGCTTCTACGTCACCGGCTACCTACGCTCGTGGGCGCTCGAGGCGCAGCTGCGCGAGCACCTGCGCGGCGAGCTCGGAAACGAGTGGTTCGCGCGGCGGGAGGCCGGCGAGCTGCTGCGCGAGCTGTGGTCGCTCGGCCAGGGGCCGACCGCGGACGAGCTGCTGCGGGACGTGAGCGGAGCGAAGCTCGAGATGGCGGCGGTCGTGGACCGCATCCGAGAAGGGCTCTGAACGCCCCGAGCCTGGGTTGGTAACGTCACCAACCCAGGCTCGGTCACTGCGCCGCGATCAGCTCGAGGTCGTGCCCTCGATCGTCTGCGGCTCGCCGCCGCCGACGCTGATCTCGATCCGCTTCGGCTTCGCCTGCTCCGGCTTCGGCACCGTGATCTCGAGGACGCCGTCGGCGTAGGCCGCCTTGATCGCGTCCTCCGACACGCCCTGCGGGAGGCCGACGGTGCGCGAGAAGCTGCCGTGGCGCCGCTCGAGGCGGTGGTAGCTCTCGTTCGCGATCTCCGACTTCCGCTCGCGCGTCGCGGAGACGGTCAGGGCGCCGTCCTCCACCTCGACCGAGATCGCGTCCTGCGAGATGCCGGGCAGGTCGAACGCGTAGACGAGCGAGTCCTCCGTCTCCCACACGTCGACCGTCGGCACCCAGGCCTGCTCCTGCCGGCCGTTGCCCTCGAACAAGCCGTTCATCAGCCGGCTCAGCTCGTTGTGCACGGCCGTGACCTCGCGAAACGGGTCCCAGCGAACCAGTGTGGCCATTCGGTCTTCCTCCTTGCGGTCAATTCTCACTGCGGCCACAGGATAAAACCTCAGTCGCTAGTTGTCAAGTCATCGCCCGGACTACGATCGCGCCGTGCTGCCGCTCTTCGACAACGTTCCCACGCGGCGCTTCCCGCTCGTGACGGTGCTGCTGATCGCCGCGAACTTCGCGGTCTGGCTCTGGGAGCTCGGCGCCCGCGGCAGCCGGATCGACGACTACGCCTTCTACCCCTGCGCCGTCAGCGGCCCGTGCATCGGGCCGGCCCGCGACCACCTCGCGTGGCCGGAGGGGACGCTCACCGGGATGTTCCTGCACGCGAGCTGGATCCACATCCTCGGAAACATGCTCTTCCTGTGGATCTTCGGCAACAACGTCGAGGACGTGATGGGCCGTGCGCGGTTCGTGGTCTTCTACCTCGCCGCCGGCTACGCCGCCGCCCTCGGCCAGGCGTGGGTGACGCTCCACTACGCGGGGATCGTGGCGGCGAGCGTCCCGACCGTGGGCGCGAGCGGCGCGATCGCGGGCGTGCTCGGCGCGTACTTCGTCCTGCTGCCCGGTGCGCGGGTCGTGACGCTCCTGTTCGGGTTCCTGCCGTGGCGGCTCTCCGCCGCGTTCTTCCTCGGCGCCTGGTTCGTGTTCCAGCTCTGGGAGGGCGGCTTCTCGCTCACGCGGCCGGAGTCGGGCGGGGGCGTCGCCTTCGCCGCCCATGTCGGCGGCTTCGTGTTCGGCGTCCTCGCGCTGCGGCTCTTCCAGGTGCGGCCGCCGCTCCGCCCCCGCTCCTGACCCGGTTTACAACCCGCACGGCGGGTAGGGAATGGGCGACCGGCAACCGACGTTGATGGCAGATATGCGAACGCTGATCGAGATCAAGCAGGAGATCGACCGCCTCTCCGACCGCCGCGCCGACGTGATGCGCGCACTGTCGGAGGAGTTCGACGCGGGGCTGTCCGCCGAGCACCAGCGGCTCGAGGAGGTCATCGCGCAGCTGTGGGAGGAGCAGCGGTTCGCCCGCGCCACGCTCCGCCACGGCGACCGGGACGCGATCATCCAGCGCGCCCGGCAGGAAGAGCGGCTTTCCCGGGCGGCCTGAGGCCGCACAGTTTCGGCGAGGAGACGCCCCTGAGAGGGGTCAGGGGCGTCTCGACCGCCCGGCGCCCGGCTAGACTCTGCTCGCACGGGGCGTTAGCTCAGCTGGGAGAGCGCCAGCTTTGCAAGCTGGAGGTCGCCGGTTCGATCCCGGCACGCTCCATAGCCCGCCTCACCCCAACTCTCACACGAAGTGGGCGTTGGCAAGCGAGGCGACAGACTGGAGCCTCTCCGCCGCTCGAACCGCACTCGGATCGGGTCGCGGAGAGGCTTTCCTCGTTGAGGAGCCCCTCGAATGACGAAAGCCGCCCAGGCCTCGACGGCCGGAGCGGCTAGAAGATCGTCAGCGGTTGCTTGCTACTCGGGCTTACGGCCGAGATCCGGCGGCGGAAGCCAGATCTTCGGAGAGCCATCGCTCGCCGGTGGCGAGGGAGGCGGTGTCGGCGGAGCGGTTCCCGGCGGAGCCGCAGCCGCATGCGTATACGGCTTGGCCCGCTTCCTCCGCATACGCTCCTTGAGCTTCTCCCAGCGCTTCCCGTAAGGCACGTCCAGGCCGCGAGCACGACGAACCTTCTCCATCTTCAGTATGGAATGCAGGAGATCGACTGCGTCTTCTTGCAGGCGTCTTCGTAGGCGGTCGCGCAGCGGAAACGGATGCGTGGGTTCCAGTGCCGATCGCGATACCAGCCGAGACTCGCCTTATCCATGACGCCTTCGCCGTTGCAGTTCTGGCAGCGCGGATGACCGTGCTCGTCGAAGTCGTCCGTCCGCCAGTCGGTGCCGGTGCGCCGGTTCTTGTAGATGCGGCGCGGCGCGGCGGTGCCGACGCCACGGCGAGTGTTGAACTCGAAGAGGTCGCGGACGGCGTTGCCCTTGTCGATTGAGACGGCCGCCGGGTCTTCGCCCGTGGAGGCGACCAGGTCGTCGTATAGCTCCGGGTAGTGGTCGAACTCGGCCTCATCAGCACGGAAGGCGTCGAAGGCGAGGCCCGCACCAAGGAGGACATCGACAAAGCCGCCGCCGAGACCACCGAGCCACGAGCCCTTGCCCTCATACTTACGAACGCCCGACTCTGGGTCGTGCGTGAAGTGAACGTGATTCCGGTCGTCAACGAAGAGCTGCTTGCCTTCCTCGTCAAGCCCGACCGGTTTCAAGGCACTGCGCGGACGGTCGCGTGTCTCGTGCTCTTCGGTATCGGCTTCCTCGTGCCGTTCGCTCTCGAAGTCAGATGCATCGGCGCGATTGAGCGTCCGTCCCGGCGCTCGCCACTTCTTCCCCGCCTTCTCCGCGGCCGCCTTCTCCTTCTGACACTCAGGGCACTGTTCGAGCGGCGCGTGATGAAGACGGGCATGGGACTGCCAGCCGGTGAAGTCGTAGAAGGTGAAGACGCCGACCAGCGGGCAGTGGCGCTTCGCGTGACGGACGAGGAGCTGCTTCACATGCCGGAAGCCGTCGACCTTCTCCTCCAGCTCGACAAAGTGCTTCTGGATCGTGTTGTAGTGCGGCCTGCGTTCGAATCCGCACACGGCCCAGACCGGGCTCGAACGCCAGCGCTTCCAGAAGGAGAAGACCGACGGGTCGCGCGAAGCGACAAAGGCGATCAGCAGGAGATCCCAGCGGCCGGGCATGCGCGGCGCGCCGAGGTTGGCGCGCTCCTCGGGTGCGAGCCCGTCGTCGATGGTCACCTCGGTGAGTTTCCGCAGTTCCTCCGAGAACTGTGGGTGGCGCTTGAACTCGCGCACCAACTCGACGGGATCGATGATCTCCTCGTCCTTGTCGTAGTTGGTCGCCTCCGCGAGTTGCTGAATCTTCAGCGCATCGAGACTTCTGCGGCGCTTGCGCTTCCCAGGCTGACCGAAGGTCGGCGGCACCTTCGCCGCTTTCAGGCTCCCACGATAGGAGCTGATCACCTCAGACCTCTCTGCTTGACCCCGTTCACTCTCCGACACTCCTACTCACCACGCTCCTCCGCCTCGTTCTCGGTACTCACTTACGACCACTCATATTTGAGTGATCGAAAATGGGCGGAGGATCGTAGGACCACCGTCGGACGGCATCAGCGACGACACAAAGCGATTAGCGTCGCCGGTCATGGCAGATCAGGCTGACCGGCGCTCCCGCCTCGCGCAGTGGCGAGAGAAGCGGAAGGTGACGCAAGAAGAGTTGGCCGCGGCGACCGGCATCTCGACGAGCACGATCCGGCGCCTGGAGAACCCGCCATCACTCAGGGTCGCGAACCCACCTCTTCGCTACCTGCAGAACTGCGCTCTCGCACTCGGCTGCAAGCTCAGCGATCTGATCGAGCCGGAGTGGCAGGAATGGATGGTCTTCGACCGCCGGAAGCCCGAACCGCCCGAGCCGAAGAGCTTCTGGCGCAACTAGTCCTGCGCCGAATGTCCGACCAGATATGAGCGCTCAAATCTGGGCCGCAAGAAACGGGTCGGAGCTGCGACACAGCTCCGATAGGCCGAGGCGTGAAGCGATTCCTCGCCTGCAGCCTCGTGCTTCTTGCCCTCACCATCCCAGGGTGGGGGTGGCTCCTCCACCTGATCTGGTGGGCAGTGCTCATCGTCGGCGGAACGACGCTCACAACGACAACCGCGTTCTTCGTCAACCGACGGCTGAAGGAGCGGTTCCCGGAGTCTCCGCGTGGCTAGGTGTATTGCTCCTTCTCGCGGATGTAGCCGCGGGCGGCAGCCTTGCTCGGGAAGACGTTGGTGACGAACCAGAGAGCCTGATCGGCCTGCGCGTGCGCGGTTGAAGCGCTCGTCTTGAAGATCGAGACAGCCTTCTGCTCGCCGAAGCTCGTCAGGATGTGCGTCTCGACATGGCGGACTCCGCCGAGTGCCTCATTGATCTCGGCAAGCTCGGTATCGGGCTCGTGCATGACGGTGATGAACGAGCTGCCGAACATCTACAGCTCGGCTGCCCGATCGGGGTCGCGGGTGAAGAGGGCGCCGTCGAGCGCCTGCACGACCGGCTCCAGATCGTTCTCGCCGATGACTTCGGCGAGCGCCTTGTCGTAGTGAGAGTAGGCAGCTTCGATCATCGCTGCGTCTTCGGTCGCATCCGCTGCCTGCACAGCGTTGAAGGCGCGCTCGATCCGCTCGTCCTCTTCGAGGTCCGCGGCAGTGATCACTTCAAGCTGGCACATGCGCCTAGTGACCTCGTCCGGAAGTGCGATGAAGCCCTCGCCTTCCATTTCCGAGAGTGACTCGCGCAGACGCCCGGCGGCCCCGGCAAAGAGCGCAGCGAAGTTGATGTCGTTCTCCTCGCAGGCTTCACGCGCCGCCTCGCTCAGTTCGAGATCGTCCGGCAGCAGTGCCTGTTCGCGGGCCTCCGCCCACGCCGCAGTGGTCGCCTCCATGGCAAGGGGCGCCTGCGTCGTCACGGTGATCTGGCCGCGCATCCCAAGAATCCCGACGTTCTCGGCCGTGGCGGCGAGCGCACGCTGGTAGACCGGATCATCCTTGCGCCGTTCCAGCAGCCAGTAGAGAAGAGCGAGCGTCGAGGTTGGCGCGTAGTAGCCAGCGCCCTTGCCGAGCATCCCGAAGCCGTGGGCATCCAGCTTGAAGAAGGCCCGCTTCTCGGGACGCAGTTGACAGGTGAAGCCCTTCCGTCCGCCGCCCGAATGGCGCGGCGAGCCGACCCGCACCTCGTCAAGCCGCTCAAGCGTCTGCGCAAGCGGGTTCAATGTGTCGGTGGTCTGCAGAACGAAGGCGAGCGACCCGCCCTCGCGGCCGAGGTTCGCGATCTGCCGCGCGGCGTAGAGACCGAAAAGGCACGTCTCATAGAACTGCTCCTCGTCTGGATCGCCGATCGAGGACTCCAGAAAGACGGAAACCTCGTTCTGCTGCGGGAACCAGACCTCCAGGTTCATGCCGCCGCCCGAGTTGCGCGGAGGGTTTGAGTCCTCGCCGATCATGGCTCGCGAGTCGCCTTGTAGAAGTCGCTCGGGGTCGGCGGCGGGCCAAACTCACGCTCGACCTTCTTCACCGCCGTCATGTGCGCGATCACGAGCCCGATGATCAGCCCAGCCGGATAGAGCAGGAGAGCCGGGCCGGTGATGTTGTCGTGGGTGATCGCTGCGCCAATGCCCGCCGCAGCCACGAGGCCAAGAAAGGCCCCGACCTTCATACGCCGCTTGTAGTTCAACTTTGCCTCTCTCCCTCGACTCGCAATTGAGTTAGATCGGGTTCCACTGTAAGAGACAAGCGGGACGGCAACAATCCCCCGAGCGGGCCGACCGCGCCCCGGGCGGCTATACCGGGACGCGTAACGCGCTTCTGTATACGGGGCCGTCAGGACCGGCAGACGGTCCTCTACCGATCCGAGCTGAACTGGCTCGCGCGGGCATGTCCGTTCCGTCCGGTCGGCTTTCATCATTCGTCGGCTATGCCTGATTCGTCGTCAGCCGCTGTCTCCGCCCACAGGCGGCCGACGCCCGTCCTTATCCGGCCCCGTCAGAGATTCGCTCCAGGGCGAAGCTAGACCTCCTAGCTTCGAGCGTGATGACCGAGCGGCCCCGCCGATCCTTCTCGACCTCCGAACGCGTCGCGCTGCTCCTAGCCGCCGAGGGCCGCTGCGCTGAGTGCGGTGACGAGCTTGCGTCGGGCTGGCATGGCGATCACGTCACCGCCTACAGCCGTGGCGGCGAGACACGTGCCGCGAACGGACAGGCGCTGTGCCCGCGCTGCAACCTGAAGAAGGGCGCCTCGTGACGCTGCGCGGCTGGCAGAAGCGGTTCGTCGAAGCGCTCCGCGGCTTTGGCGCCAGCTCATTCCTGCTTGTCGCCTGCCCGGGCGCTGGAAAGACGATCGGGACAGGCGCGGCCGTCAAGGAGCTGCTCGTCCGCTTCCAGGCCGAGCAGCTGATCGTCGTCTGCCCGACGACGGCGTTGCGCGCCCAGTGGGCAGATGCGCTCCACGCCTTCGCCCTGCCGCTCGACCCGAAGTTCCGTAACGCCGACGGCGTGATCCGCCGCGGCTTCACCGGCGTGGTCGTCACCTATCAGCAGGTCGCCTCGCAGCCCGATCTCTTCGACCATCTCTGCGGCCGCAAGAAGACCGTGGTCGTCTTCGACGAGATTCATCACGCAAGCGAAGAGTCGAGCTGGGGCGAGCGGATGCAAAGGGCATTCGAGCGTGCCTGCTTCCGGCTCTCGCTGTCGGGCACACCGTTCCGCTCAGACGGCAACCCCATCCCGTTCATCCGCTACGAGGACGACAAGTCGGTCGCGGACTTCGCCTACGAGTATGCCGAGGCGGTGCGCGAGGGTGTTGTTCGCCCGGTCGAGTTCCCGCGCCACGGCGGCAAGGTGAGCTGGCACGCGAACGGCGCCGTCTTCAACGCCACCTTCGACGACCCGCTCGACAAGATCGACGACGCGCGACGCCTGCGCACCGCGCTCTCAGCCGACAACGACTACATGCGCGTGGTGATCCGCGCCGCCGACGAGCGGCTCACGGCGCTTCGCCAGAACGGGATGCCGGAGGCGGCCGGGCTCCTCATCGCCGACGACATCGAGCACGCCCGCGCGATCGCGAGGCTCTTCGTCGACCTCGACCTAATCGCGCCGGTCGTCGCCGCCTCGGATGAGGACGACCCACACGGAAAGATCGAGAGCTTCTTGGGAAGCCACGAGCGCTGGATCGTCGCCGTGAACATGGTCTCGGAAGGCGTCGACATTCCCCGGCTCGCCGTCCTCGTCTACGCAACCTGCCGCCGCACCGAGCTGTTCTTCCGCCAGGCACTTGGGCGCGTTGTGCGAGCGCGGGCCGCCGACCCCGACGGTCTTCTCGCTTCCGTCTTCATTCCAGCCGACCAGAAGCTGACGGCGCTGGCGAAGCGGATCGAAGAAGAGATCCGCCACGAGCTGCGGCGCGGGAACGAGCTTGCCGATGATGAAGATGATGATCTCGTCCTTCTGACCCGGCGCTCTGACTTCAGGCCCCTTGCCGCTGAGGCCGAACAGGCGGAAACGATCATCGACGGTGTTCTCTACTCACCGGATGAGCTGGTTCGCGCGCGCGAGCTTCAGCAGCAGCTCTCACTCGGCGACGACAAGCTGCCAACACTCCTGCAGAGCTTCCGCGGTGCCACACAGCCCGCGAATGCGACACCAGCGCATCGCCGAGTTGACGAGCTGCGTGATGAGATGACACGCCTCGTCGGTGACTACACCGAGCGGATCGCTGCCACCTTCGAAGGCCGCACCTTCGACTGGAAGCAGGCGAACATTCTCGTGAACCGCGCGATGGGTATTCGTAGCCGGAAGGAGGCGGGTGTCGAGGAATTGGAGCGTGGAGTCGCCTGGCTGCGAAGGCAGATCAGTGAATTCGATGAACGCCTCCCGCTTCTCGCAGCACGGATCGAGCGGGAACTCGCCGACAAGCGTGCTCGCAAGCCAGCCCGCCGAGCTTCGCGGTCGAACGCTCAAATCTGAGCGCCGTACGAACCCGTGAAAGAGCGGGTCGATGAGCCCGATCATTCTAGGTTCGAGGCGTGGCGGAACCGGCTCGCAGCGCCCGTGGCACCTTCCAGACAGAGCTTCCGCGTGACGAGCGGACGGTCGTCGAGATCATCCGCCAGCTCGTCCTCCTCGCCGCCGACCGCTACGGCAAGGATCCGGTCGATGTCACTCAAGCCGAGGCGAATAGCTGCTCAGATCAGCTGATCGGCTTTGGGGCCGATCCCGAAGATCCACGGGCTCCTCGCCCAGATCCCTGACCGCCACGGAAAGCCCTACCGCTACCGGAAGCTCCTCCACGATCTCTTCGACGAGGGCCGCTCGTTCGAGCACGTCGCTCGCGAGCGGGTCGGTGTCGAGGACTGGCCTGATCTCGATGCGGCCCACATCGACTACGCGCTCAACCTCGCCGCCGATCACGACGGCGTCACCACCTTCACTCCCTCCCGCTATGACCTGATCGTCGACGCCCTCCTCCGCGCCGACCGTCGGCGTCATCGCAACGGCGGCGATCTCGCAAAGCGTCTCCCCTCCTCCGAGCAAATCCTCCGCTTCTACGAGGGCGACTGGAACCGCGCGCTCGTCACGCACGGACTCGACCCGCAGCCGGTCGCGAGCTACCAAGCACGAGCAGTCCGCACGCCCGAGGCGATCCGCCGCTTCTACGAGAAGACCGGCCTCCTCCCCTCGAAGAAGCAACTGACGAAGTTTGCGCGCTACTTCCAGTTCTCGTTGGAAGACTGGAAAGATCCGTGGCCAGAAGCGCTCGACGCAGGACGCGCCGTCATCCGTGAGGCCGGGCTTGCCGACCCGCCGACTACCGGCCGCGCATCGACAAGCCCGTCTGGGAAGACGAACTGGGATCACGTCCGTGGGATGCGAATGATCCGCGCCATCGTCCGAAGCACTATTGGACGAGCGAGGCGATGGTGCTCGTCAAGGTCGGCGAGTTCCTCGCCGAGGAAGTCGGGCGCGGACGGCCCGCCTCACAGGATCGCTACCAGGAGTGGAGCGCCCGCGACCCAGATAGGCCCTCGCTTGCGGTGCTGCAAAACTACGGCGGGCTGAAGACGCTCGTCGCGAAGGCGGCGAAAGCAGGCGCGCTCGCAACGGCGCACGAGGAGGCGAAGCGCGAGAGCGAGCCGACGCGCGAGGAGCTGGCGGCCCGCGAGCAGGCGAAGCTCCAAGAGTTGGTCTCGCGACCTCAGGCGAAGGAGATCCTCCGCATCGTCACTGAGCGCGGCGAGGCTGGCGCCCGCGAGATCGAGGCGGCGCTGGGCTGGGGCAATGGCACAGCGGCGAACTGGCTCCCCCACCTGCGCCGGGCCGGGCTCATCGTCTGCACGACCGCGAGCCCGGTTGCGCGGAACGCCCGCTACCGGCTCCCGGGAGCGCAGACCAAGGAGGCGAAGGAGGCGGCCGAACGGCGGCGCCAGGAGGAGCTTCTACAGCACCCGAACGGACAGGCCACCCTCCGCCTCCTCCAGGAGCGAGGCGAAGTCACCTCCGCCGAGGTCGCGAAGGCCTCCGGGTTCTCACAGGGGACGGCCAAGACCTGGCTCAGCAGGCTCGGCGAGCTAGGCCTCGGAACCCGTCATTTCCAGGGGATTTCGGGCCAAAAGGGCGGCCGGAAGGTCGTCTATCAGCTGAGAGCGGGGGCTAGCGGCGAGGTAGACACGACGAGAGGGAACATTCACGTAGGAATCATTCCTAAATGAATGTTTCCTGCTAGAGTGAGCGCCATGGCGACGAGACGATTCATCGGCCGCGACAGAGAACTGGACAAGCTCGACAGTTTCCTCCGGCGCGTCAAGCGAACCGGCGAAGGTGCGTTCTTGTCAGTTCGAGGCCGACGCCAGGTCGGGAAGTCTCGCCTCTTCGAAGAGTTTCTTGGTCGCAGCGGAGCCAAGTCCGTCTTCTATACCGCCTCGCAGCAGAGCGCAGACGAGGAACTGGAGGCGTTTCGGGTAGCGGTCGCCGAATCCAACACGAGAGCCGCCGATCTCGCTAAGGCGGGGAGTCTTGGATCCTGGGAGGCGGCCTTTGCGCTTCTCGCGAGCGAGGCGACCAAAGCTTCCCCAGTGATCATCATCATCGATGAGTTCCCCTATCTCGCGGAGAGCCTTCCGGCGATCGAAGCGATCCTCCAGAAAGTCTGGGATCGGACACTGGAAGGCCAACCCGTGTTCCTTGTTCTGCTCGGCTCCGACATCTCGATGATGGAGAAGCTCAACACCTACGGACGGCCCCTCTACAACCGCGCCGAAGAGATGCTCCTTGCGCCGATGTCTCCAAAGGAGATCGGCGAAATGCTCAGCCTCGGCGCGGTCGAGACGCTGGAGAGCTACCTAGTGCTCGGAGGCTTTCCCCGGCTCGCCACACGCTGGGAGCGAGACGACACGCTCTGGAAGTTCCTGAAGCGCGAACTGCAAGATCCCGAGTCATCTCTCGTCGTCCTTGGCGAGCGGATGCTCAACGCCGAGTTCCCGTCCGACCTCCGCGCTCGCGAGATCATCCGGGCGATCGGCTCTGGAGAGCGCACCCACAAGGGCATCCTCACCAAGTCCGGGGTTCCGCAGAAGGCACTCGACGAGGCGTTGAAGACGCTTGTCGAAGACAAGCGCGTTGTTGTAAAAGCCTCGCCTTACTCGGCGGAACGCCGAACGAAGGTGCCCAACTACTACGTCGCCGACCCCTACCTGCGCTTCTGGCTGCGCTTCATCGAGAGCGCCATCCCGACTCTGGAACGAGGCCGTTCAGACCTTGTGCTGGCTTCGATCAAGAACAGCTGGCTCGACTATCAAGGCAAAGCGATAGAGCCCGTCGTTCAGCGCGGCGTCGAGTGCCTCCTCCCCGATCCGAGATTCGGCGAGGCGCATTTCGTCGGGAGCTTCTGGACACGCGACAGCCAGCAGGAAGTCGATCTCGTCGGAGGGCGCGAGCGGGACGAAGCCGGAATCGTCGAGTTCGTCGGTTCGATCAAGTGGCGTGACAACAAGCCGTTCTCCCGAAAGGATGTCGCCGCTCTTCACGACCACCGCGGAGTCGTCCCCGGCGCGACGAGCGACACTCGGCTCATCGCCGTTTCGCGGACAGGCTTTGATGCGGCAGGCCTCGATGTCGAACTGACCGCCGAAGACATCATCGCGGCATACGCCTAGGCCCGCTCACGCACGAACGCGAGAGCCTCACACGGCTGTAGATACGTCCGACCGGCTCCGTAGGCTTCTCGTCGTGGCGAGCGCCGGGCCGATGTCGAGCGACTTCGTGACCGCCGCGCAGGCGGAGCGCGACCGGCTTGCGGCCGAACTTGCCGAGGCCGAGGAGCGGGCCGAGCACTTCGAAGCACTCGCAGCAGAGGCGCGAGAGCAGGCGCAGACGCTCGCTGACTCGATCCGCGCGGTCGAGGAAGTAGCGGGGCTCGCCCCGCAGCTCGCGATCTGCTCCATCAGTGAAGAGCTTCGCGGCGAACGCCTCCGCGAGGTCGCCCTTGAGGTGCTCCAACGGCTTACCGCTTCCGGGGATCCCGTGCATTACCGAGCGTGGTTTGAGGCGCTCGTCGACTCGGGCTACCGGATCTCCGGTCGCGATCCCCTCGCGACCTTCCTCACCCAGGTGACCCGGATCGACCGCGTGCAGAGCGTCGGTCGCCGCTCCGGGCTCTACCGCCTGCGGGTCGCAGCCTAAGGCGTGTTGATCGTGCCGTCCGACACGTCTGTTTCCATCTGGAGCGATGTACTACGTCGTAGATACGCAGCCGTCGGGAGCGGTCAGTCGCGCAGCTACGGCAGTCGAAGCGAACGGAGCGACTGATGTCTGACTCGATCATCTGCCCAGAGTGTGAAACCGAGATCCCTCTGTCTGAGGCGATCAGCCACCAGGCCGAGGAGCGCCTCCGCGCCGAGTTCGAGGCGGAGAAGGCGAAGCTCTCGTCCGACCAGGCGGCACTGCTCGCGGCGAAGGACGCCGAACTCGCGGCGAAGGCGACCGAGCTTGCCGCTAAGGAGGGGGAGATCGAGGCCGCTACCGAGAAGGCGCGCGTTGATGCCGCTGCCGCAGCTCAGGCGGAAGCCCAGGAGCGCGTCGCGAACGAGCTTCGCGATCTGCAGGCGCAAGTTGCTGAGCAGGCGGAGCGCCGCCAGGAGGCTGAGAATCGCGAACTTGAACTGCGCAAGGAGAAGCGCGATCTCGAAGCAGAGCGCGAGTCGCTGCGGCTCCAGGTTGAGCGCACCCTCGACGAGGAGCGCGAGACGATCGCGACGACCGCGCGCGAGCAGGCGGACGAGAAGTGGCAGATGAAGCTGCGCGAGCGCGACCTGCAGATCGAACAGATGACCAAGCGGATCGACGATCTGCAGGCTGCTGCCGACCAGAAGCGCTCAGGGCTCCAGGGTGAGGTGCTGGAGCGGGAACTGGAAGACGTGCTGCGCGAGACCTTCCCGGGAGACGAAATCGAGCCGGTCAAGTCCGGCAAGCGCGGCGCTGATGTCGTCCAGCAGGTTCGTAGTGGACGCGGCGCGTGCGGGAAGCTCCTCTGGGAGTCGAAGAACCACAAGCACTGGAGCGACGGCTGGATCGACAAGCTCCGCGAGGATCAGCAGGCAGAGAAGGCCGACATCGGCATCGTCGTCACCGCCGCTCTTCCCGAGGGCGTCGAGCACATCGCGTTTGTGCGGGGCGTCTGGGTCTGTGACTTCGCTTCGGCGGTGCCGCTCGCGGTCATGTTGCGCCAGCAGCTCGACGCGATCAAGCAGGAGCGCACCATCGACACGAACCGCTCACGGGTCGCCGACGATCTTTACAGCTACGTCTGCGGCTCCGAGTTCCAGCACTTCGTGACGAACGCCGTCACCGCGGCGCTGCGCCAGAAGCAGGAGCTGGACGCCGAGCGGACGGCGGCAACACGGGTCTTCAAGAAGCGCGAGGTTCAGATCGAGGCTCAGCTGCGCAACCTCGCCGGGCTCTACGGCGGCCTCCAGGCGATCGCGGGCGGCGCGCTGCAGCCGGTCGCGCCGCTGGAGCTGCCGGTCGGGACAGACGAGGGGCCGGGGCCGCTCGCGCTTGCGAGCTGAGGCCGCCAAACCAGACAAGGAGCATCAGATGAGCGAAGGGCACGAGGGCGCACACCACAGCTACACGATCGTCGTGAACGGCCAGCAGAAGACCGTCGAGGCAGGCGAGTTGAGCTTCGATCAGGTCGTGGCGCTGGCGTTCGACCCAGTCCCCACCGGCCCGAACGTGATGTTCACGATCACCTACAGGCGCGGGCACGGAGACAAGCCCGAGGGCACCTTGACCGAGGGGCAGTCGGTGAAGGTGAAGGACGGGATGATCTTCGATGTCACAGCGACTGATAAGTCGTAGCCCCGACCTTCAGCGGCTACAGAACGAGGGGTATGAGGTCTCGATCAGGGGCGGCAAGCTCCTGATCGGCCACGTCCCGTATCGCAACGCAGCCGGGGAGGTCGCCTACGGGACGCTCGTTTCCGACCTGCAGTTGCAGGCGGCCGACACGACCGCCCAGCCGACCGACCACGTTGCGCGGTTCATCGGCGGTGTCCCGCATGGAGCTGATGGCGCGAGGATGGCCAAGCTCGTGATCGGCGAGGCTCCGCAGCAGATCGTCGAGGGACTGACGACGAACTGCACCTTCTCGCAGAAGCCACTCGGCGGCGTGCCCTACACCGACTACTACGAGAAAATGACGACCTACCTCGGCCTCGTCCAGGCGGCCGCACTCGCGCTCGACCCTGATGCGACCGCGATTACCCATCCGGTCGTAACCGATGATGAGGATGACTCGGTCTTCAACTACATCGACACGGCGTCGAGCCGCGCCGGGATCAGCGTCGTCACCGACAAGCTGAAGGTTGCGAAGATCGCGATCATCGGGCTCGGAGGCAGCGGCTCGTACATCCTCGACTATCTCGCTAAAACGCCCATCGGAGAGATTCACCTCTACGACAAGGACGGCTTCTACCAGCACAACGCCTTCCGCTCGCCAGGCGCCCCTTCGGTCGCTGATTTGGAGCGGAAGCTCTCGAAGGTCGAACACTTCGCGCAGCTCTACGCCGGGATGCGCAAGGGGATCGTCCCGCACGATTGCTTGATCGACGAGACGAATGTCGAGGAGCTACGCGAGATGTCGTTCGTCTTCATCGCGGCCGACTCTGGCGCTGCGAAGCGACTGATCTCCTCGAAGCTCGTCGAGTTCGACATCCCATTCGTCGATGTTGGGATGGGACTCTGGGAGCGTGACGGCCGCATCGGCGGCAACGTCCGCACGACGACGGTAACACCCGCCAAGAACGATCACCTTCAGCGGCGAATCTCGTCCGCGGGCGATGCTGATGGCGCCAACCTGTACGCCCAGAACATCCAGATCGCCGAGCTGAACGCGCTGAACGCCGCCTTGGCCGTGATCGAGTGGAAGCAGCTCGTCGGCTTCTACGCCGACGACGAGCACGAGCACAACGCGACCTACGTCGTCGGCGGGAACACGATCATCAGGGACGAAGCCGCATGAGCGCCCGCCAGACGATCCGGCACGAGTTCGTCGAGTTCATCCCCGAGGCGATAGAGGAGGGCGTCCTCTACATCTCGATTCCTTACGCCACAACGACGCATCTATGCGCTTGCGGTTGCGGAAACAAGGTCGTCCTTCCCCTGCACCCCACGCACTGGAAGCTCACCTTCGACGGGGAAACCGTCTCGATGTGGTCACGTCCCGTAGCGTGGTGTAGGAGCGCGTCGGACGGGGTCGGGTAGTCCGGCCACCGTGGCGCTCAGACTCGTCGGTTCCTGCCAAGGACTGACGAGAGGAGTCACCACGATGGCCGAGTCGAAGAGGATGACGGCTGAGCAGGTCGTCAGCTACTTGCTCGAGGAAGAGGGGCTTGACGTTCTGCGCGAGTCGCTGCGCTGGGTGGTGCAGCAGCTGATGGAGGCGGAGGTGTCGGAGCTGATCGGCGCCGAGCACGGTGAGCGCAACCCGGACAGGTTGACCCACCGCAACGGCTACCGGTCGCGGGCCTGGTCGACGCGGGCCGGCGAGATCGAGCTGGCGATCCCGAAGATCCGCCGTGGCAGCTACTTCCCGTCCTTTCTGGAGCCGCGTAAGCGCTCGGAGCAGGCGTTGGTGGCGGTCGTGCAGGAGGCCTACGTCGCCGGCGTCTCGACCCGCAAGGTCGACCAGCTGGTCGAGTCGCTGGGGCTGCGGATCTCCAAGTCGGAGGTCTCGCGGATCTGCCAGGGCCTCGACGAGCAGGTGGAGGCGTTCCGTAACCGGCCGCTCGAGGGCCGCTACCCCTACCTCTGGCTCGACGCCAAGGTCGAAAAGGTCCGCGACGGCGGCCGCGTCGTCCCGAAAGCATTGGTGCTCGCCTACGCCGTCCACGAGTCCGGCTACCGGGAGGTGATCGGCCTGGACGTCGGCGAGTGCGAGACGGAGGCGTTCTGGCGCAGCTTCCTGCGCTCGCTGGTCACGCGTGGCCTGCACGGGGTGCAGCTGGTCGTCTCCGACGCCCACGCCGGCCTCAAGCAGGCGATCGCGCAGACCCTGGAGTGCCCCTGGCAGCGCTGCACCGTCCACTTCCTCCGCGAGACGCTCGGCCACGTCCGCAAAGACCAGCAAGGAATGGTCGCCGCCCTGCTGCGGCCGATCTTCAACGCCAGCGACCGCGAGGCGGCCCGCGAGCTCGTCGGCGACGCGCTCGAGCGGCTCCGCAAGCCGTTGCCGAAGGTCGCCGCCCTGCTCGAAGAGGCCGAGGAGGAGCTGCTCGCCTTCTACGCCTTCCCGCTCATGCACTGGCCGAAGCTCCGCTCCACGAACCCGCTCGAGCGGGTCAACCGCGAGATCGGCCGCCGCACCGACGTCGTCGGCATCTTCCCCAACGACAAAGCGCTGATCCGGCTCGCCGCCTCGGTGGTCATCGAGCAGAACGA
Organism: Gaiellaceae bacterium; assembly: GCA_035652835.1. Lineage (GTDB taxonomy): Bacteria > Actinomycetota > Thermoleophilia > Gaiellales > Gaiellaceae > PALSA-600. The sequence goes on along the minus strand of DASRDA010000034.1, from coordinate 233,751 downwards.
CGAATGGCTCGTCGGCCACCGCTACCTCAGCAACCACTCACTCGAGACCATCCTCGACGAATACAAGAAAGACAACAACAAAGAGGGGGTACGCGAACTCACCGCAGCCTGACCAGCCGACGAGCTACACCACGCGCAGGGACTTGACTCTCGATGTCTCCTTCGGTCGGCAACTGGAGCTTTCCTTGCCAGTCCCACTACTGGATCAAGAACGATCGGATCGAATGGGCTCCGAAGTGGAGCAAGGAGCGCATCGAGCGCGGCCGGACGGAAGACAGAGAAGGCCGTGAGCGCTATCTGCGCCTACCCCCGGAGCAACAGATAGCTCCGAGTGCGGTTACCGAGCCGCGCGGCCGAATCGCTCGGCTCTTACGGCACCTTCGCTTCCGCTGACCGAAGCGTCTGCCTAGTATCCCGTCGCTTACAGCAACCGAGGGAGGGGTCAACTTGGCTGACGAACAGAAAATGGTGACGTGCCCTGACTGCAAGGGAAAAGGGACGTGGATGAACGGGAAAAAGTGCCCGCAGTGCAACGGAACGGGCAAGGTCAAGGGCGGACTTAGGCGGCGTCCTCGGTAGTCCAGATCTGGTGATAGGTCGTCGGTAGCGCAATCTCCGCCCGAAGGAATCTCGCCAAGCGCTTCATCTCTAGCTGCGCCATGCGAAGTAACTGCCGCCGCTCGGGGAATGACTTGTCCACGAGGCGGCAGCCTCCGTAGATCGTCAGTCGAGGCGGTAGATCGTTGATCGGCTGTTGAACGATGACCCGCTGCCATGCCGGGCAGGGTGAGCCTTCGTCGTATCGACTAAGAAGCTCGTCGAGCTTGTCGGCCACCCGTCGATTAGCTTCGAGGAGGCGCTGCTCACTCGGAGCTTCTTCATGCCCGACCGAAATCCAGGGCGCCCACGATCGGGAGTCGAGGTGGCCTTGGCATGATCCTGTCGTCGGAAGGCAGTAAGTCAGCAGCGCGACGACCGTTTCCCTGATTTCACGATCCACCGGTCGGCCTAGCTTGTCGGTCAGGTTGCCAACAAGCCGCCGGTTCGCCTCCCAGGCTTCCTCCGCCAGCGGACTTAGCCGCGCGCGGCGATCTACCAAGGGCTGATAGAGAGGCGCGGGCGGCGTCCCGAGTCCGTCCCGAAGTTCCTGGACGAGGCGGCTTAGATCCCCGGGATCGGCTGAACGCCGACCCTGCATGACGGCGAATCCTTCATCAACGATGCTGAAGCGCAGTCGCCAGCATCCATTCGACTCGCCGCAGAAGCGATCTGCAATCTCCAACGCCCGACAGCTTCGATGAGCCAGTAGCGCGATCTGTTCACGGCTCGTACCCAGCTCGTGTATGAGCGCGAAGCCCCGCCTTCCAGCCCACTGTTTCCCGAGACGAAACGATAGGCCGGAAGTGCCCGACAGCGAGGCGATCTCGATGGCGATCGGGGAATGCGAGCCCACGCCCCGAAGCTGAGGTCGCGCATCGCTCCCAGAGGCAGACTTGGCTCATTTACCTCATTCCGGGTCGCCTTCCCAGTGGCGCTCGATGCGCAAAAACAACCGCTGAAAATGGATAACAGCGTCAGCGGTTCAGGGGCGGTCTTGGCTCAACCAAGACTTCGTGTGAGACGGGCACTCGAAAAGGGCCTGCTAACGACCAGCGGAGGGCAGGGCAATGTCGCCGCCCACCGACGCCGAGAAGCGTCGCGGCGAGGCTCGCGTGGCGACGTTCTCCGTCGCAACTTGCGTAGGCTTTCATCCATCGTGTCCGCCCGTCGGTTAGCCGTCTGGAGGGTCCGGGCCGAAGCGCATCTTCGCAGCGACGTGACACGCTTCTCGACCGCGCGGATGATCTCGGTCACCGGGGACCGCGTTTCCTGGATCGCCCTGGTTGCCGTCGTCTACGCACGGAGCGGAGGCTCGGGCGCCTGGGTCTCCGCCGCCCTGGTCACGCAGTTCGCCACCTACGCAATCACCGCGCCGTGGGCTGGGGTGCTGGGTGACCGCTTCGACCGACGCGTCGTGATGATCGCGTCCGATCTTTCGTCTGCCGCTGTCTTCGTCGCGTTCGCGTTCGAGCACTCCCCGCTGATCCTGGTCGTCCTCGCCGGAGTCGGCGCGCTGGCCGGCGCGCCGTTCCAGCCCGCCTCGTCGGCGTTCCTGGTGATGCTGGTACCCGAGTCCGAACGAGCACGCGCAACAGCCGCGCGGTTCTCAGGAGCCGCGGCGGGTGTCGTCCTCGGCGGCCTCGTCGGCGGCGTGGTGGTCGCGGTGTTCGGGGGGCCGGCCGCGTTCCTATTCAACGCCGCCTCGTTCGTCCTCTCGGCCACGCTCGTGCTCTCGATTCGCGGCACCTTCCGCGTGTCCGCGAGCAGGGACGCGGCCCACGAGGGCGTCTGGGCGGGCGTCCGCCTGATCGTGAGGACGCCCGCGCTGCGACTGGTCGTCGCGGCCAACGGCGCCGCGCTGGTCGGGTACGGGATGATCAACGTCGCCGAGTACCCGCTGTTCGCGATGCTCGGCTCCGGAGCCGCCGGGTTCGGCATCGCCACCGCCGGCTACGGAGTCGGTCAGTTCGTCGGCGCCCGCGTGGGTCGCCGAGCCGGGGGGGCCGCAGAGAAGCACCGGCTGGTCCTCGGCTGGCTCGTCGGCGGCGCCGCGATCTTCATGTGCGGCGTGGTCCCGAGCACCGTCGCCGTCATCGCCATGTTCGCCCTCGCCGGAGTCGGCGCATCGACCGCCGGCGTGGCCACAAACCTCATCATGCAGCGGCACGCGCCGGACCCGGTGCGGGCCCGCGTCTTCGGCGCATCCAGCTCGGTCATGATCGGCGCGATCGGCGTGGCGATGATCGTCGGCGGTGCTGTGATCGGCGTGCTCGGCCCGGTAGTGCTGTGCGTCGTCTGCGGGGCCGTCACCCTGCTGGCGCTGATTCCGTCCTCGCGTGTCCCACCGCGCGGTCGGCTCCCGTGGAGGCCCGAGCGCGAGCAGGTGGGCGTCCGCCGGCGGCCCTCGCGAAACCGCTGGCTGCTTGCTGCCTAGGAGGACTCCTGCGCGCTACACCTGGCCCGTCAGTGCGGGCAGTCCACGGCGATCCGGAGAGCCTCGCAGACCGCACGCATCCGGTCTCCGCTGAGCCGGCCGAGGCGTTCGACCAGCGTCCCGATCGACACGCTCTCCACCGAGTCGAGGTTGACGACAGACGCGAGCGGGACCGGATCTTCCGGCGGCTCGAGGCGCACCTCGGTGGGGATCCCACGGATCGTGGTGGTGCACGGCCCGACCACCGCACGCCGCAGGCGTGGAATCGCGGCGTCCCGCGACAACACGACAACGGGCCGGCGCCCGATCGCCGGGAGCTCGCACCACCAAACGTCGCCCCGGGCCGGAAGCGTCGTCACCGCGAGCCGGCAGCCGCGCGGAACGAAGCGAGGTCTCCCCACTCGTCGGGCTCGTCGAGTGGGTGTGCATCGTACGCGGCATAGGCGGCATCCCACTCGGCGGCACGTCGGCGAGCGAGCAGCGCTTCGAGCGCTTCGGCGATCAGCGCCGAATCGGAAAGCCCTGAATGGGCCAGACGCGCGCTTTCGAGCAGCTCGGCATCGACCGTCGTACTGATCCGGGCCCGCGCCATGCCACTATCATGCCATAAACGTGGCGCCCGCGGCCCTATGCTTGCGGACGCTGCTCGGTCGGCCTGATCAGACCGCTCGTTGCTGGCTCTACACCTGGCCGCCGGATCGAAGGTCCGCCCAGGACGGAGCACGCTTCTGCTTTTCAGGCGACCGCGTCGGATCAGTCGAGCGCGCCGTACACCTTTAGCGAAGCGATCGCCCGGCGAGGTGGCGGGCACCGACGTCCGGGACGATCCGGAGCAGCAGCTAGGTCAACGGCCGGCACATCCCTGGGTCGCGAGCGGAACACCATCGCTGAAGCGAAGAAAGCGCCCGGTTTCCGGCTGCGAGTGCTGAGATCAGCACCAAGGCTGCAACCCTGGCCCTATTCGCCCGCATCTTCCCGGCGCGATTGGTTCCGCTCTTACGAGCGCAGTGACGAGCGTGATGCGTCCGAGCATCGTGGACGGCGCGTGAGCAGCGTGGCCGGGCGCTCCGCGTCTAACGAACCGAGACGACGCGGATCGCAGGCGGCGGGTTCGCATAGCCGGGCGCGCACCAATTCGGAACGATTAGCTGCCACCGACCCCAACGCGGGAACCGGATCGTTGCGCGCCACGCCGTCGCAGTCGACCGCCGCGTGACAACGAGGAAGCCGAGCCGCGGCGTCGGCCGAAGACGATGGAACGAGAACCCTGCGGTTCCCATGACGCTGTAGCCGCCATTGATGAATGCATCGAGCGCTCGATAGCGGTCGGCTCCCGGCGCGACCGCCAGCAGGCGCATCCGGCACGCGCCGAACTCGGCCGCGCGGATCACGACCTGGACCGGCTCCCCGGCGCGCGGCCGGCTCGGTGAGACGTGAAGCGAGATGACGAACTTCGCCTGTGCGCCGCCGGCGGCAACGAGCGCCAGAACAGCGGTCAGCACGACGCTTCGCACGAGCTTCGTACGTCCGGAACGCGCCAATAGGTCCTGACCGGTGTCTGACACCGACGGTGTCAGACACCTCCTCGGATGCGGCGGTCGGTGTCATCCCGTACCGGCGCAGCCTCTTCTATCGACGCAGGCAGCTGTTCTTCGGCGGCCGGCTGCCGACCGATTCGCAGAACCTCATCGCCCATCCGTCCCGCGCCCCACCGAGGGCATGGGTTCTCCGGTCGAAGCTGACCCGGACGACCCGGCCGCGCGGGATCGAGCGGTCGGTCGGCCCGCCGCACAGGCCGCACACGACGACTCGTTCGAACTCGAAGATCACGGCGATCTTCTCCGGATACGGGATGTAGTGGACCCGGATCGGCTTCGCGTCCTCGAAGCTGCGCTTCAAGAGGCGGTGCTCGGCGGTGAGCAGCCAGCGAGGCGGCGCGAACTGCGACGCCACGGCCGAACCTGCCCGGACGCCCGCGGCAAGCGCAAGGCATGCGAGGAGAAGCGACTGCTTCACCAATCCGCACGGTAACGCAGCAGGTCAGAATGGATCGGCAGCCTTGACCGTCCGGCGACGCCGCTGCCAGACTGGTCGGCGATGCGGGCCTCGGGTCCCTGTGTCGCCGCGGCCGTCGTGCTGTCGGGAGCAGCTCTGACCGTCCCGCTGCGCGCATCGGCGACCCGGACGGACGTCACCCTTCCCTGCGAACCTCGGGTTCACCACGACGTCCTCCCGCAGTGGATGCGCGGCGGCTGGCCGGTGGGCGCGAAGCCGCGGATCCCCTACGCGCTCGGCGAGCACGGGACGATCGGCGCCGTGCTCTTCGGATGGCCGCTCAACGCTCCGCCCGCTCAGCACAAGAACAACAAGATCCTCTGGGTGCCGCGCCACTTCTCGAAGAGCGTCGCGGCCCTGTGGATCCGGATGCAGGAGATGGACGGAACGCAGCTCCTGGGCGCCCCGGTTCGGCGGATCATCCCCACCGGGCCCGGCCCGTCGATCGTCGACGCGCCGTCGGCCGGTTGCTGGCGCCTGACGCTCACGTGGTCCGGCCGGCGCGACACGCTCGACCTCCCGTACGTCCCGCCGACCGGCTGACGCGACGCGATCGTCGCGGCCGGGTCGGACCGGCCGAATCGGTGTGTGCATCGCGGAAAGGCGTTGTTAGCCTCGAAAGCGATGCCTCGGATGCCCACACGGAGTCGCCGGCGCAGGACGCTCACCGCCGCCGCCTCGGCGGCCGCCGTCCTCGTCTCCTCCGCGCCCGCCGCGACGAGCCCGCCGACCGGCGACCGCGCCGCGATCCGCTTCTACACCGCCCAGGCAAACGCGTACGCGGCGCTGCCCGGCGTCAAGATCGTCGAGACCGGCTTCTTCTACCTGCACAAGAACGCCGGCACGTCGGTCTCGTACGCATGGGGCAACGGCCCGCAGCCCGGCTACACGCCGGCGACGGGCACGATCCTCGTGCAGCTTGCGAACGGGCACATCGCCGCGTACCTCGCCACCCTGCAGGCGCCGAAGATCCGCCGCCTGCGCGTGCTCATGTCCGCCGGCGCCGTCTTCACCTCGACGACCCGCTGCTGGCGCCGCTCGACGCCGGCCGGCTCGCCGCTCGGCGTCGGCGACTCGTACGTCTTCAACGACGGCGGCGCGAGGTTCCTGCCGCTCGCGCACGAGGGCGGCTCCACGGCGGTGACCATGAGCTACCGCTGGGCGCCGGGCGCGACCGCGACCGAGGTGAACCGGTTCGCGCACGGCCGCCCCGCCCCGGTCTCGGTGACCGTCGATGTACGGGGCTCGCGGTCGATGAGCTTCCACAAGACGATCACGCCGCTGCACAAGGCTCCGGCGCTGCCGGTGCAGCCGCCGCCGGTGATTCCGCGGCCGACGCCGATGTGCAAGTAGCCCGCGGGCTACTCGAACACGAACGTCTTGTTGCCGTGGACGATCACGCGGTCCTCGACGTGCCAGCGAACGGCGCGTGACAGCACGACGCGCTCGATGTCGCGGCCGATCCGCTCGAGCTCCTGCAGCCCGTGCCGGTGCGACACGCGCTCGACGTCCTGCTCGATGATCGGGCCCGCGTCGAGCTCCGCCGTCACGTAGTGGGCGGTCGCGCCGATGATCTTCACGCCGCGGTCGAGCGCGCGGCGGTAGGGATCGGCGCCCACGAAGGCCGGCAGGAACGAGTGGTGGATGTTGATGACCGGCACGCCGACGCGCTCGAGGAACTCCGGCGACAGGATCTGCATGTAGCGGGCGAGGATCAGGAAGTCCGGCCGGGCCGGCTCGAGCGCGTCGAGCAGCGCCCGCTCGGCCTCCGGCTTGCCCTCCGGCGGCACCGGAACGTGCGTGTACGGAACGCCGAACCCCTCGACGTCGGCGCGAAGGTCCGGGTGGTTCGAGATGACGCCGACGACGTCGGCTCCGAGCTCCCCGCGCCGCCACCGCCAGAGGAGGTCGAGGAGGCAGTGGTCGTGGCGCGACACGAGCACCGCCACCCGCTTTCGCTCGCCCCAGTCGACCCGCCACTCCATGCCGAACCGGGCGGCCACCCGCTCCGCGAACGCGCGTTCGAACTCCTCGCGTCCGCCCGGCAGCTCGTCCAGGTCGAACTCCATGCGCATGAAGAAGGCTCCGTCGTCGGCGTCGGAGTGCTGCGCCGAGTCGACGATGTTCGCGCCGCGCTCGAACAGGAAGGCCGAGACGGCCGCGACGATGCCGCGGCGGTCCGGGCAGACGACGAGCAGCCGGACGCCGCTGCCGGCCGGAGGCGGCGGGCTCGAGGAGGCCACGCCGCGAGGATCGCAGCGGTCGCGGACGAACAAGTCGCCCGAGGGGCGGCACGTGCGGTGTGAGACGATGATCGCCGCAGAAAGCCCTCGTCAAGCGGCGGGAAAGTGACGATAAGGGGGAGTGATGAACGCGAAGTGGCGAGCTGTTGCGGCCCTGCTCGCCGTGATGGCGCTCTGCGTGGGCACCGCCGCGGGGTCGGCGTCCACCGGCCCTGCGACGATCCGCATCACGGACCGCCAGGTCATGGACAAGCAGTTCGGCGACGGGGTCGGCGCGCGCGAGGTCGTGCGGACGATCCTCTACAAGCCGGGCCAGGAGTCGATCGGCCAGGGCGCCCTCCTGTGCACGTACGTCTCGCCCCGGTTGCGGAGCTGCACCGGGTCCTTCAGCCTGCCGCGGGGCGTGATCGTCGTCAGCGGCCTGCTCACCACCCGCCTGCTGTACGAGCTCGCCATCGTCGGAGGCACCGGCCTCTACGACAATGCGCGCGGAACCTTCACCAACACCGTCCTCAAGCTGCGGCCACGACGCGATCTGCTCCTCTTCCGACTGACTGGCTGACCCGTGCAGAGCGGCCGCCCGACGATCCTGGTCTGCGACGACGACGACGGCCTCCGCGAGCTGATGAAGGTGACGCTCGGGGACCGCTACCGCTACCTCGAGGCGACGGACGGTGAGGCCGCGATCGCGGCGTGCCGCGCCGAGCGGCCGGACCTCGTCCTGCTCGACGTGATGCTGCCCGGGTCGAGCGGGCTGCAGGTGCTCGGCGCGCTCCGCAAGGACGAGCGGATGCGGAACGTCCCGGTGATCGTCGTGTCGGCGTGGCAGACCCCCGAGGACCGCGCCGCGGCCGCGGCGGCGGGCGCCGACGACTTCCTGGGCAAGCCGTTCGAGCTCGAGGATCTGACGGAGGCGGTGTCGCGGCTCCTGGAGCGGGACCGGTGAAGCTCCGGTCGCTCTCGACGAAGGTGGAGGCGGCGGTGCTGGTCGTCGCCGCGGTCGTCGCGCTCGCGTTCGTGGTCGCGATCGCGACGACGCTCTCGCTGCGCAAGACGACGACGCGCGAGACGCACTCGAAGGACGTCGTCACGACCACGCTGCAGGCGCAGACGCTGGTCGTCGACCTCGAGACCGGGATCCGCGGCTACGTGATCAGCCGCAACCAGCAGTTCCTCCAGCCGTGGCGGCAGGCGCAGCGTGCATGGCCTGCGACGATCGCGCGCCTGCGGACGCTCGTCGCGCACGACCACGAGGAGAGCCAGCGGGCCGCGAACGTCGCCGACCTCGTCTCGGCGTACGAGACCGACTACGCCTACCCCGTCATCTACATCGCGAAGATCGCGCCCTCCGAGGCGATCGCGCAGATCGCGAGCGACGAGGCGAGGCAGCGCGTCGACGCGATCCGCGCGCAGCTCACGCGGATCCTCGACGTCGAGGCCGTCCGCTCCAGGCAGCGCGCGAGCTCCGCGCGAAGCCTCCAGCGCGACGCGATCGCCGCCGCCACGGTCGGCCTCGCCGCGTCGGCGCTGCTCGTCCTCCTGTTCGGCGCCTGGATCGGCCGCGCGGTCGTGCGCCCGATCCAGCACGTCACGGAGAGCGCGGCCGCGGTCGCGGCGGGCGACCTGAGCACGAGGCTCGACGAGCGCGGGACGGGCGAGATCGGCGTCCTCAAGCAGGCGTTCAACTCGATGACGCGTGCGCTCGAGGCGAGCCGCCTCGAGCTGCTCACGCAGAACGAGCGCCTGCGCCAGAGCGAGGAGGCGAAGACCGACCTGATCTCGATGATCTCGCACGAGCTGCGGACGCCCCTGTCGAGCGTCCTCGGCTTCACGACCCTCCTCCTGCAGCGCGACTTCCCGGCCGAGGAGCGGCGCCACTACCTGGAGATCGTCGACACCGAGGCGCGGCGGCTCGCGGCGCTGGCGGAGGACTTCCTCGACGTGCGCCTGCTCGAGGAGGGCCGGCTCGAGCTCGAGGTGCGCCCGATCGACCTCGCCGAGCTCGTGCGGCGGCAGACGCAGCTCTTCTTCGCCCACGAACGCGCGCACGAGCTCGTGCTCGACCTCCCGGAGCAGCGGGTCGTCGTCACCGCGGATCCCGACCGGATCGCGCAGGTCGTCGCCAACCTGCTCTCGAACGCGATCAAGTACTCGCCGGACGGGCGCCACGTCAAGGTGACGCTCAAGCGGCGGCCGCGGTGGGTGCGGCTGTCGGTCACCGACGAGGGCGTCGGCATCTCGCCGGAGCACCAGGAGCGCATCTTCGAGAAGTTCTTCCGCGGCGGCGCGCCGGCGGCGGGCATCCCCGGCACCGGCCTCGGCCTCGCGGTGACGCGCAAGATCGTGGAGGCCCACGGCGGCACGATCTCCTTCACCAGCGAGGAGGGCGTCGGCACCACCTTCTGGCTCGACCTGCCGCTCGAGCCGGCGCGCACCGCGACTGCGACCGAGACGTCGCAGACGCCGCACCTCCACCGCGCCGCGAGCTGATCCCACCCGTAAGACGGTTGGTAGCCTCGGAAGGTGAGCGGGGCTGCGCTGCTTTCCGTCGATCCCGAGGACCTCGGGTTCCGCGCGACGTCGCGCCGGCTCGCCGCGCTCTGGCGCGAGCAGGGGCGGCTGGTGGTCGTCGGGCTGGTCTGCGCGTTCGCCTACAGCGCCCTGTCGCTGGCGATCCCGATCGTCGTCCAGCGCGCGATCGACCACTCGATCGCGCCGGCGCACGGCGTCCACCGCTCCCCGCTCTGGCCGTACCTCGTGGTGACGCTCGCCCTCGCGCTCGTGCGCTTCCCGATCAACGTCACGCGGCGCTACGCCACCTCGCGCACCGGCATCCGCGTGGAATGGCGCCTGCGCGAGCTGCTCTACCAGGCGTACCTGCGCTATCCGCGCGCGTTCTACGACGTCCACGCCACGGGCCAGGTCGTGTCGCGGGCGACGAACGACCTCTACCCCATCCGCTACTTCATCGGCTGGGGCATGACGCAGGGCATCCAGTCGCTGATGATGATCTGCGGGATCGCGGTCGTCCTCTTCGTCGTGAACGTGAAGCTGGCCGCGATCGCGCTCGTCGCCATGCCTGCCGTCGCGATCCTGACGTTCGACTTCGGGCGAAAGGTGATGCCGATCTCCCGGCACGTGCAGCAGCTGAAGGCCGACGTGACGGAGGCGGCCGACGAGTCGGTCGTCGGCATCGAGATGGTGCAGGCGTTCGGGCGCGAGGACGACGTGCAGGAGCGGTTCGGCGAGAAGGCCGCCGCCGTTCGCGACGGCGTGCTCCGCCAGGCGCGCGTCGAGGCCGCGTACCTGCCGGGGATGCTCTTCCTGCCGACGCTGTCGATCGCCGCGGTCGTCTTCTTCGGCGGCCACGACGTGATCGGCGGCCAGCTGACGAAGGGGCAGTTCTACCTCTTCTACCAGCTGCTCCTGCAGCTCGTCTGGCCGCTCGAGGCGCTCGGCTGGATCCTCTCGCTCGCGCAGCGCGCGACCGCGTCGGCGTCGCGGAGCTTCGCCTGGCTCCAGGGCGTGGAGACGATCCCGGAGCCCGCGCGGCCGCGCGCGCTGCCGGACGGCCCGCTCGAGGTGCGGTTCGAGGACGTCCGCTTCGCGTACGGGTCGGGGTCGGAGGTGCTGAGCGGCGTCGACCTCGCGATCCCGCCCGGCGAGGTGGTCGCGGTCTGCGGGCCGACCGGCGCCGGCAAGACCTCGCTGCTCAACCTGCTGCCGCGCTTCTACGACCCGCTCGAGGGGCGCGTGCTCCTGGGCGGCGTCGACATCCGCGAGGTGCCGCTCGGCGAGCTGCGGACGGCGGTCGCGCTCGTCACCCAGCGGCCGATCCTCTTCTCGATCCCTCTGCGCGACAACCTCACCGCGGCGCGGCCGGACGCGCCCTGGGACGAGGTGGTCGCAGCGTGCGAGGCGGCCGGCGTCGCGCACTTCGCGGCCGGGCTCCCGGACGGCTACGACACGCTCATCGGCGAGCGCGGCGTGAACCTGTCCGGCGGGCAGCGGCAGCGCGTCGCGCTCGCGCGCGCGCTGATCGCGGGGGCGCGCGTCGTGGTGCTCGACGACCCGATGTCGGCGGTGGACACGCAGACCGAGCGGCACCTCGTCGCGGCGCTGCGGCCCGCGCTCGCCGGCCGCACCGTGCTGATCGCGACGCAGCGCCTCTCGACCGTCGAGGTGGCCGACAGGGCCGTCGTGCTCGACGACGGCGTCGTGGTCGAGCAGGGCCCGCCCGCGGAGCTGCTCGCGGGCGGCGCGCTCTTCGCGGCGCTCTTCGGCGAGGAGGTCTCCGCAGTTGCGTAGAAAACGCCACGGCCTGACGCGGCTCGGGCACTACCTGCCCGGCCAGCGGGTGCGCGTCGCGGCGCTCGCCGTCGTCGGCGTCCTCAGCGCGGCCGCTCCCGTGACCGCGCTGCTGATCGTGAAGGACGCGATCGACAACGGCATGCTCGCCGGCAACCGCACGCGCCTCGGCGAGGACGTCGCGGTCTACCTCGGCGTGAACGCGTGCGCGTGGGTGCTGCAGACGACGCTCGTGCGCGGGCTCGCCCGCGTCGGCCAGAACGTCGTGCTCGGCCTGCGCCGTGACCTCTTCGACCACCTGACGACGCTGTCGCTGCGCTACTTCAGCGAGCAGAAGGCCGGCTGGATCATCGCGCGCCTCACCTCGGACGCGGACGCGCTCTCCGACGTGCTGTCGCAGGGCCTGACGACGCTCGTCGTCAACACGCTGACGCTGCTCGCCGCCGTCGTCGGCCTGTTCGTCCTCGACTGGCGCCTCGGCTGCGTCGCGCTCGTCATCCTGCCGCCGACGCTCGTGCTCGCGCGCTGGTTCCAGGTGAAGTCGCACGCGGCGTTCCTGCGCGTGCGCGAGACGATCGCCGCGATGACCGCGCAGATCGCCGAGTCGGTCGCCGGCATGGCCGTGATCCAGGCGTTCAACCGTGAACGGACGTTCCTCGCCGAGTTCGACGCCGCAAACGCCGCAAACCGGCAGACGAACACGTACGCGCAGTACCTCAACTCGCTCTTCTTCCCCGGGATCGAGGCGCTCGGCGTCGCGGCGATGGTGTCCGTCCTGTGGGTGGGCGGCGACCTGATCACCCGCGGCACGCTGACGATCGGAACGCTCGTCTCGGCCGTGTTCGTCCTCAACCTCGTCTTCCAGCCGCTGCAGGAGCTCTCCGACCTGTACGGGCAGGTGCAGTCGGCCGGCGCGGCGATGGAGAAGATCACGAGCGTCCTCGACACCGAGCCCGAGATCCACGACGCGCCCGGCGCGCTCAGGATCGCCGTCGAGGGCGACCTGCGGATCGACCACGTGACCTTCTCGTACGGACGGGAGCCCGTCCTGCACGCGCTCGACGTCCACGTCCCGCCCGGCGGCTGCCTCGCCCTCGTCGGCGAGTCGGGCGGCGGCAAGTCGACCACCGCGAAGCTCGTGGGCCGCTTCTACGACCCCGACCAGGGCAGCGTCCGCGTCGACGGCCGCGACCTGCGCGAGCTCGAGCTGCGCTCGTACCGCCGGCAGCTCGGCGTCGTGCTCCAGGATCCGTTCCTCTTCGCAGGCACGATCGCCGACAACATCCGCTTCGCGCGTCCCGAGGCGACGCGCGAGCAGGTCGAGGACGTCGCGCGCGCGATCGGCGTCGACCGCGTCGCCCGCCGGTTCGAGCGCGGGCTCGACCACCAGGTCCGCGAGGGCGGCGCCGGCCTCTCCGCGGGCGAGCGCCAGCTGATCTCGATCGCGCGCGCGCTGCTCGCCGACCCGCGCATCCTCATCCTCGACGAGGCGACGTCGAACATCGACCGCCCGACGGAGATCCTGATCGAGCGGGCCCTCGACCGGCTCCTGCACGGCCGCACGTCGATCATCGTCGCGCACCGCCTGGCCACCGTCCGGCGGGCCGACGAGATCATCGTGCTCGAGCGCGGCCGCATCGCGCAGCGCGGCACCTTCGACGAGCTGCTGTCGGCCGACGGGCCGTTCCGGCGGCTCGCGCAGCATCTCGAGCGCGGGCCGGGTCAGGTGCAGGACGAGCTGCAGTCGGCGCCCGTCATCGGCAGACGCGACAGCAGGCCGGCGAGGGTCGCCAGCTCGGAATCCGAGTAACGGCCGTTGAACAGCTCGTCGATGCCGGCGAGGTGCGTGACGCCCGCCTCGCGGAGCTTGCGCCGGCCGTCGTCCGTCAGCTTCGCGTACGTGACGCGCGCGTCGGCGGCGCAGCTCGCCTTCTCCACGTAGCCGCCGCGCTCGAGCCCCTCGAGCAGCCGCGTGATGCCCGACGCGCTCAGCAGCACCCGCTCGGCGAGGTCGACGCGGCGAAGCCGTCCGCCCTCGGCGCGCGACAGGTGCAGAAGCACCTCGTAGTCGCTGATCGTGAGGCCGTGCTCGCGCTGCAGCTGCGCCGACAGCTCACGCGTGATCGCCGCGTGCGAGCGGAGGAACGCGACCCACGCGTCGAGCGTCCGTGTCCGGGTGTCCGCAGTCGTCGACATCGTCCTTGCGGAGTCAAGGGTAGCGCAGTCGGCGGAAATTCACGAATCCCGTTCGCGGATACTGCCGCGCGTGCGCCTCGGCCCGGAGATCGTCTCGGCGATGCAGCAGCTCGCGGTCGAGCAGCGGCGGCTGCTCGGGCCGCGCGCGCCGTGGCACGTCGGCGACATCGCGTGGGCGGCGCGCCAGCACGAGGAGCGCGAGCACGAATGGAGGATCCGGCTGTGGGTGGAGGACGGAAGCGTGGTCGCCTGGTCGTGGCTGCGCGGCGAGCGCCACGTCCTCGAGCACGACGTGCACGCCGACCACCTGCATCTGCTCGACGAAATCCTCGCCGAGCCCGCGGCGCGGCTCGCGTTCGCGTTCGAGGACGACACCGGCCACCGGGAAGCGCTCGCGCGCCACGGCTTCGACCGGCCCGAGGAGCGCCTGCGGTTCCTCGTTCGCGACCTGCCGGCCCCGCCCGAGCTGCCGCCGCTGCCGGACGGCTTCCGCTACCGCACCGTGACGGGAGACGATCTGCGCGAACGCGTCTCGATCCACCGGGAGGTCTGGGCGCCGTCGCGCGTGACCGAGGCGAGCTACGCGCAGGTGCGGGCGCAGTGGCCGTACCGCGAGTCGCTCGACTGCGTCGTCGAGACCACGGACGGCCGCTTCGCCGCCTACTGCCTCTGCTGGCCCGACGACGCGAACCGCGTCGGCGAGCTCGAGCCGGTCGGCGTCCGGCCGGCCTACCGCCGCCGCGGTCTCGGCGCCGCCGTCTGCACGTTCGCGCTCCGGCGCCTCCACGAGGAGGGCGACCGGCAGGCGATCGTCTACGGCCAGTCCGACGAGGCGCGGGCGCTGTACGAGTCGATCGGCTTCCGCGTGCACGCAACGCTCGTCGGCTACGCGCGCTGACCCGAGCACGCCCGAGTCAGAGCCGGCCGAACCCGCTGACCGCCGCGAGCGGCCGCGTGCGGCGCATCACCTCGCCGCCGTCGGAGTCGTTGCCGACGGCCGTGTTGCCCTCGATCGCCGCCACGCGCCCGCCGGGCAGCGGCCGCTCGACGATGCCGACGTGGTCGGGCACGCCGCCGTCCCAGTCGTAGATCACGATGTCGCCCGGCCGCGCGCCGCCGTGCCGGCCGAGCCAGAGGCGCCGCGCCCGGAGCCACGCCTCGAGCGTCGGCACGTAGGCGACGCCGCGCGGGTAGACCCCGGCCCCGTGCCAGCCGTGGCAGAGCGTCACTCCGGCGCCGTGCGCGAAGCAGTAGCTGACGAAGATCGCGCACCACGGCACCCCGTCCACGCCGAACCAGCGGCCGAACGCCGTGCGATTCGACCCCGGCGGCGACTCGCGCACGCCCAGGTGGCGCCGCGCCTCGGCCAGCGCCCGTTCTCCCACTCCTGCTGCCGCAGCAACGTCGGTCGCGCCCATCGCGCCCTCCCTCGTCGCTTGCGGGCAGGACGCTATCACCGTCGACACTTATTTGACGGATGAGCGATCATTATGTATTTGTTCACCATGCCAATGAACAAACCCAGGAAGATGACCGCTCTCGCGGCGCTCGCTGCCGCCCTCGTCGTGGCCGCCTCGGCCACGGCCGCCTCCCGCAGCACCACCCTCTCGCTCGTCGCCTACTCGACCCCGAAGCCGGCGCTCGCGAAGATCATCCAGGCGTGGCAGAAGACGCCCGACGGATCGGGCGTCAACTTCACGCAGTCCTACGGGCCCTCCACGAACCAGGCCCGTGCCGTCGCCGCCGGGCAGCCCGCCGACGTCGTGTTCCTCTCGACCGGCGACGACGTGAACCTGCTGGTCGACGCCGGCCTCGTCAGCCCGACGTGGAACCGCCAGTCGTACGACGGCATCGCCGCCGACACCGTCGTCGTCTTCGCCGTCCGCAACGGCAACCCGAAACACATCAAGGGCTGGAGCGACCTGGTCCGGCCCGGCGTGCAGGTGGTGACGCCGAACCCGTTCAGCTCCGGCTCGGCGAAGTGGAACGTCCTCGCCGCCTACGGCGCCGAGCGGCGGCTCGGCAAGTCGGACAAGCAGGCGACGGCGTACGTGCAGCAGCTGTTCGAGCACGTCGTGTCGCAGGACACCTCGGGCGCGAACGCCACCAACACGTTCCTGTCGGGGAAGGGCGACGTGCTCATCACGTACGAGAGCGAGGCGATCAACGCGCGCCTGCAGGGCAAGGACATCCAGTACGTCATCCCGCGGCAGACGATGCTGATCCAGCTTCCCGCGGCGGTGATCAAGAACAGCCCGAACAGGGACAAGGCGAACCAGTTCATCCGCTATCTGAAGTCGAAGCCGGCGCAGGAGATCTTCGCGCAGGACGGGTTCCGCCCCGTCAACCCGCAGGTCGCGGCCGAGCCGTCGGTGAAGAAGGAGTTCCCGGCGCGGCCGGGGCTGTTCGAGGTCGACGACAAGTACATCGGCGGCTGGCGCAACGCCGACAAGGTGTGGTTCGACCCGCGAAGCGGCCGCATGGCCCGTATCGAGCAGGCGGTCGGAGGGCCGACGGCTGGCTAGCGTCGCGGTTCAGCGCCTCGGCGCGCGCAGCTCGGGACGTTCCAGGGAGAGGGCCGGCACGGCCCTCTCCCTCGGCTTCGTCACGACCTTTCTCTCGATCGTCGTCGCGCTGCCGCTCGCGGCGCTCGTCTGGTCGTCGCGCGCGCAGGGCGTGTCGACGTTCCGGTACTGGATCACGCAGCCCGAGGCGGTGTCGGCGCTCGAGCTGACGCTCGCGGTCGCAGCGCTCGTCGCCGTGACGAACGCGGTGTTCGGGACGCTCGTCGCCTGGATGCTCGTGCGCGACCGGCCGCGCGGCTCGGCGCTCGTCGACGCGGTCGTCGACCTGCCGTTCGCTCTTCCGACGGTGGTCGCCGGCCTGCTCATGCTCGCCCTCTACGGGCCGCAGTCGCCGGTGCACGTGCACGTCGCGTTCACGCGCACCGCGATCTACCTCGTGCTGCTGTTCGTGACGCTACCGTTCGTCGTGCGCACCGTGCAGCCGGTGCTGCACGAGCTCGACCGGGAGATGGAGGAGGCGGCGCGCTCGCTCGGCGCGTCCGAGCGGACGGTCTTCCTGCGGATCGTCCTGCCGAGCATCCTGCCGGGCATCCTCTCGGGCGTCGCGATGGCGTTCGCGCGCGCCGTCGGCGAGATCGGCTCGATCACGCTCGTCTCCGGCAACCGCCCGTTCCGCACCGAGGTGTCGTCGGTGTGGATCCTCAACCAGAGCCAGAGCGGAAACGGCGCCGGCGCGGCCGCCGTCGCGGTGCTGCTCCTCGCGATCTCGCTCGCCGTCCTGCTCGCCGTCGGCGGGCTCCGCCGGCTCGCGACGAGGCACGAGCGTGCCTAGGAAGCTCGCGCTTCGCGGCGCCGCGCTCGGCTACCTGCTGGTCGTGCTGCTCGGGCCGCTCGCGATGCTCCTCTGGCGCGTCGAGGCGAACGGCGTCGGGCGCGCGTGGAGCGCGGTCACGGAGGCGGACACCGTCCACGCCTTCGTGGTGACCCTCGAGATCGCGGCGATCGCCGTGCCGCTGAACACCGTGTTCGGGATCGCGTGCGCGCTCCTGATCGTGCGCCGCCGCTTCCCGGGCCAGGGCCTCCTGAACGCGTTCGTCGACCTGCCGCTCGCCCTCTCCCCCGTCGTGGTCGGGCTCTCGCTGTTCCTGCTCTACGGCCGCACCGGCTGGTTCGGCCCGTGGCTCGGGTCGCACGGCGTGACGGTGCTGTTCGCGCTGCCGGCGATGGTGCTCGCGACCGTCTTCGTGTCGCTGCCCTTCGTCGCGCGCGAGGTCGTGCCGACGCTGCGCGAGCTGGGCGACGAGCAGGAGCAGGCCGCGCGCACGCTCGGCGCCTCCGGCCGGCAGACGTTCCTGCGCGTCACGCTCTCGTCGATCCGCTGGGCCGTCATCTACGGCGTCGTCGTCACCACGGCGCGCTGCCTCGGCGAGTACGGCGCCGTCGCGGTCGTCTCCGGAAGCATCTCGGGCCGCACCGAGACCGCGACGCTCCGCGTACAGGACTACTACGAGAACCTCGACCAGGCCGGCGCCTACGGCGTCTCGCTCGTGCTCGCCGCGATCGCGATCGTCGTGCTCGTGCTGATGACCCTGCTCAGGCCCCGGCAGGAGGCCGCCTGATGTCGATATCGGTGCGTGGCGTCTCGAAGCGGTTCGGCGACTTCGTCGCGCTCGACGACGTGTCGGTCGAGGTCGCCGGCGGCTCGCTCACGGCGCTGCTCGGCCCGAGCGGGAGCGGCAAGTCGACGCTCCTGCGCGTCATCGCCGGCCTCGAGCATCCCGACGGCGGCGAGATCGTGCTCGACGGCGCCGACGCGACCGCGGTCGCTCCGCAGCACCGCGGCGTCGGGTTCGTCTTCCAGCACTACGCGGCGTTCAAGCACATGACGGTGCGCGAGAACGTCGCGTTCGCGCTGAAGGTGCGCAGGCGGCCGCGCGCGGAGATCCGCGAACGCGTCGACACGCTGCTCGAGCTCGTGCAGCTCCAGGGGTTGGCGAAGCGCTATCCGGCGCAGCTCTCGGGCGGGCAGCGCCAGCGGATGGCGCTCGCGCGCGCGCTCGCCGCCGAGCCGCGCGTGCTCCTGCTCGACGAGCCGTTCGGCGCCCTCGACGCACGTGTACGCGCAGAGCTGCGCTCGTGGCTGCGGCGCCTGCACGACGAGACCCACACGACGACCGTCTTCGTCACGCACGACCAGGAGGAGGCGATGGAGGTCGCGGACACGGTCGTCGTCATGAACCGCGGCCGCGTCGAGCAGGCCGCGGCGCCGCGCGTGCTCTACGACCGCCCGAGCAGCGAGTTCGTGATGTCGTTCGTCGGCGAGGCGAGTCGCTTCGGCGACGCGTGGGTGCGTCCGCACGACCTCGAGGTCGCGCCCGCGCCGGACGAGCGGACGCGCGAGGCGCTGATCGAGCGGCTCGCCCACGTCGGCCCGGAGGTGCGCGCGGAGCTCGTCCGCGACGACGGCGAGCGGCTCACCCTCCAGCTCCCGCGCGACGAAGCCGAGCGCCTCGAGCTCGCACCCGGCCAGATCGTCTACGTCCGCCCCACGCGAACGACGACATTCGACGTCCTTGGTTCACGGAGTGAACTAAGGACGTGAGTTTCAGTGAGGCTCCCAGGCGTCGGGGTCGCGGGCGAGAGCCTCGACGGGCGCGGGCAGCCGGCCGCGATCCACCTCCCACGCGCGCGACGCTTTCGTAACGGTGTCTGACACCTCACGGTGTCAGACACCATCACCGCGACGGACGCGGACAACAGCCCGCGATCTACGTCCGCCCCACGCGAACGACGCCATTCGACGTCCTTAGTTCACTTCGACGTCGTTAGTTCACGGAGTGAACTAAGGACGTGAGTTTCAGTGAGGCTCCCAGGCGTCGGGGTCGCGGGCGAGAGCCTCGACCGACGCGGGCAGCCGCCCGCGAGCCACGTCCTCGAGCGTGACGCGCTCCAGCACCGCGCGCAGGCTCGCCCGCACCGCGATCCACACCTCCCGCAGCCGCTCCGCGCTGCCCGAGTAGGCGACCTGCTCCGAGCGCACCCCGCGCACGTTGGCGAGCGGGCCGTCGACGGCTCGGATGACGTCGGCGAGCGCGATCTCGGCGGCGGGTCGCGCGAGCCAGTAGCCGCCGTCCGCCCCGCGCCTGCTCGCGACGAGGCCGGCGTTGCGGAGGTCGCCCATGATGTTCTCGAGGAAGTTCGGCGGGATCTCCTGCGCCGCCGCGAGCTGCTCGCCCTTGACCGGCCCGGGGCCCGCGGCGGCGAGCTCGACGGCCGCCCGGATCGCGTAATCGGCCTTCGCGGAGACGCGCACGCGCCCGATTATCGGTCGAAGGCGTCGAGGAGGATCCGGATCTCGCAGACCTCGCGGAAGCCGAGCTTTGCGAGGATCGGGCGCGACATCGGCGCTGCCTGGGTCACGACGACGGGTGCGCCGCGCGCGACCGCCTCCTCCCAGCGAGCCGCGACGAGCGCGCGATAGGCGCCGCGGCCGCGCGCATGCGGCAGCGTCGCGCCGCCGAACAGCGTCGTCCCATGCTCGGAGAACGACGCCGACGCCCGCGCGACCGGCTCGCCGTCGAGGTACGCGAGGTAGACGGCGCCGCCGGGGCCGGGCGGCGCCGGCGCCTCGTCCGGCTCGGGGCCTCCGAACGCCGCCGCGGCGATGCGCGCGGCCGCCAGGAGCTCGTCCGGCGTCTCCGCGCGCCGCACGACGACCCCGTCCTCGGCGACCCGCGGCGGCGGCTCGGTCAGCACCATGCCGACCGCAAGCTCGTCGAGCTCGAGGCCGAGCGCGAGCAGGCGGTCGACGAGGTCAGGCGGCGTCGCGTGCGAGCCGACCTCCCACGTGCACGCTGTCCGTCCACGCGCACGGAGGTGCGCGTGGACCTGGTCGCGCACCCGCTCGACCTCGTCCCCTCGCAGCCGGAACCGCTGCGCGACGTTCCAGTGCGGCTCGTCGCCGCGGCCGAGCCAGAGGACGTACTTGTCGGCGACCACGCGCTCCTCGTTCGGCCCGAGCGGCGTGTACGTGTTCGCGTTCTCCGCGAGCTCGAGAGCCCAGTCCACGTCGGCAGACTAGGGCCGGACAGGCACGAGAGAGCAGTACATTCGCTCCATGCGCTGCGCCTCGTGCGGCCAGGAGAATCCGCAGGGCTTCCGGTTCTGCGGCGGCTGCGGAGAAGCGCTGGAGCCTGCCGCCCCGCCGCGCCAGGTGCGGAAGGTGGTCACGGCTCTGTTCTGCGACCTGACCGGCTCGACGGCGCGCGGCCACGGCGCCGATCCCGAGGCGCTGCGCGCCACGATGCGCGGCTACTACGACGAGATGCGGGCGATCCTCGAGAGGCACGGCGGCACGGTCGAGAAGTTCGTCGGCGACGCCGTGATGGCCGTGTTCGGCGTTCCTGTCGCGCACGAGGACGACGCGCTCCGGGCGGTGCGGGCCGCGTGGGAGATGAAGGGCGCCGTCGGGGAGCTCGGCCTAGAGGCGCGCATCGGCGTGAACACCGGAGAGGTCGTCGCCGGGCAGGGCGACAGCCTCGTCACCGGCGACGCCGTGAACGTGGCGGCGCGGCTCGAGCAGGCGGCCGAGCCGGGCGAGGTGCTGATCGGCGCAGCGACGCGGCGGCTCGTCCGCGACGCCGTCCGGGTCGAGCCGGTAGAGGTGGCGGCGAAGGGGAAGCCCGAGCCCGTCGACGCGTTCAGGCTGCTCCACGTCGACCGCGAGGCGGCGCCGTTCGCACGCCGGCTCGACACGCCGCTCGTCGGAAGGACGGCCGAGCTGCGGCAGCTCGAGCAGGCGTTCGAGCGCGCGGTCCGCGAGAACCGCTGCCACCTGTTCACGCTGCTCGGGGCGGCGGGCGTCGGGAAGTCGCGGCTGACGGCCGAGCTCCTCGCCCGCGTCGACGCGCGCGTGCTGCAGGGCCGCTGCCTCGACTACGGCGAGGGCATCACCTTCTGGCCGGTCGTCTCCGTGCTGAAGCAGCTCGGCGACCGCGCCCGGGACACGCTCGAGCGGCTCTCCGCAGCCAGCTCCACGCCGAACGAGCTCTTCTGGGCCGTTCGCTCGCAGCTCGAGGAGGTGGCATCGGAGCAGCCCCTCGTCGTCTGCTTCGACGACATCCAGTGGGGCGAGCCCACGTTCCTCGACCTGATCGACCACGTCGCCGACCTCTCGCGCGGGGCGCCGATCCTGCTGCTCTGCCTCGCGCGGCCCGAGCTGCTCGACAAGCGGCCGAGCTGGGCGGGCGGCAAGCTGAACGCCACCACGCTGCTCCTCGAGCCGCTCAGCGGAGACGAGTGCGCGCAGCTGATCGAGGCGCACGGCGGCGTCGAAGCCGAGGTGCGGACGAGGATCCTCGCCGCGGCCGACGGCAACCCGCTCTTCGTCGAGGAGATGGTCGCGCTCACGCGCGAGAACGGCGAGGTCGCGGTACCCGAGACGGTGCAGGCGCTGCTCCAGGCGAGGCTCGACCAGCTCGCGGGCGACGAGCGCTCGGTGATCGAACGCGGTGCCGTCGAGGGCCAGGTGTTCCACCGGTCGGCGCTCCTCGAGCTGACGAAGGTGCCGGACGTCGAGCCGCAGCTCGTCGGGCTCGTGCGCAAGGAGCTGATCCAGCCGGCGACGCCGACCTTCGCGGGCGATCACGCATTCAGGTTCCGCCACCTGCTGATTCGCGACGCCGCCTACGACGCGTTGCCGAAGGAGACGCGCGCCGAGCTCCACGAGCGCTTCGCCGCCTGGCTCGAGCCGCACGGGCAGGAGCTGCTCGAGCTCGACGAGGTGCTCGGCTACCACCTCGAGCAGGCGGCGCGCTACCTGCGCGAGCTCGGCCGGCCCAGCCGGGAGCTCGAAGGCCGTGCGGGACGCAGGCTGGCCGAGGCCGGCTCGAAGGCCCTTGCCCGCAGCGACCTTCCGGCGGCGGCGAACCTACTCGGCCGCGCGCTCGCGGTGCTCCCGGAGGCCGACCCGCTGCGCCCGCGTGCGGCGATCGAGCGCCTCGCCGCGCTCGACGAGGCCTCGCCGCTCGAGGAGCGCGTCGCCCTGATCGAGGAGCTCGAGGCGAACTCGGACGAGGCGCTGCGGATGCACGGGCGGATCGCGCGGCTGCACCTTCGCCTCATGACGGAGCCGCAGGACGCGGTCGCGGAGGCGGATCGGGTCGCGGAGGAGGCGCTCCCGATCTTCCTGGAACGTGACGACGACCTGGGAGCGGCGCACGTCTACTTCCTCATCGCGTGGATCAACTGGCTCCAGAGCAGGGCGCTGCCCACGAAGGCGGCGGCGGAGCAGCTGCGCGAGCACGCACGCCGGGCCGGTGCGCTCGGTCTGCACGATCGTGCCCGAAACCTCCTGTATGCGGCGCTCCACAACGGCCCCTTCGGGCTCGAGCACCTCCGCGCCGAGCTCGATTCTCCCGCGGCCCGTGGTTCGCCGCTGGCGGAGCTCAACAGGTTTACCGTCGGCGCGGAGATCGCCTACCGCGAGGGCCGTCCCGAGGACTACTTCGTGCTCCACGACGAGGCCGTCGTGCTCACAGAGCGGCTCGGCCTCGAGGGCATTCGCATTGCGCTGATCAAGTTCCCGGTCGACCTCCTGCTCGCGCTCGGGCGCCCGGCCGAGGCCGCAGAGATCCTTCGCAAGGCGGATCGTGCGTTGGAGGAACACGGGCAAACAAGCTATCGCTCGACGACGCTCGTCCAGCTGGCGCAGGCGTTGTACGCGCTAGGCGACCCGGACGAGGCCGAGCGCCTCGCGGTCCACGGCGAGGAGCTCGGCGCGGCGGAGGACGTCGTCAACTTCGCGTTCGGCCGCGGCCTCCGGGCGAAGATCGCCGCCGACCGCGGCGACCACGCGGAGGCCGAGGAGCTTGCGCGCTCCGGCCTCGAGTACGCCTACCGCACCGATTTCCCGCGCATCCACGCGTCCGCGCACGAGGCGCTCGCGCACGTGCACCGCGCGGCGGGACGGGCCGACGACGCCCGCACCGAGCTCGAGCGCGCGCTCGAGCTGTGGGAGCGCTACGGCTTCTCGCTCGAAGCCGCCCGCACGCGCGCGTCACTGGTAGAGCTGTGAGTGCCAGGCCTTGCGATAGACGCGCTGCAGGTGCTCGACCCGCTGCACGTACGCGACCGTCTCGGGGAACTGGATCGACTGGTCGTGCGCGAGCCAGCCGTCGACGTTCCCCTGGCCCGCGTTGTACGCGGCGAGGACGAGCGTCTCGGAGTGGTACTTGTCGAAGAGGTTCGCCAGGTACCACGCGCCGTAGCGGATGTTGATCTCCGGGTTGTAGAGGTCGTCCGTGCGGAACCCCGCGCCGCCCGTCCGGATCGCGATCCCGTGTGCCGTCGACGGCGTGAGCTGCATCAGGCCGATCGCGCCCGAGCCGGACTGCGCGTCCGACCTGAACTTCGACTCCTGGTAGATCACCGCGGCGAGCAGCGCCGGGTCGAGGTGGTTCTCGCGCGCGTGGACGCGGACGTACTGGGCGTAGCGGAGTGGATACCGCAGCCGCTCGAACCAGGGCGGCGTCGTGCGTCCGAGGTAGAGCACCACGCCGCCCGCGACCGCGGCGAGCGCCGCGAGCAGCAGCAGGCGGTTCACGCGGCGGCGAGCTCGCGCATCACGGACGCCACGAATGCGTCCAGCTCCGCGAGCGATCCCGTGTTCACGTAGGCGAAGTCCGCGCGCTTCACCTTCTCGGCGTCCGGCAGGAGCCGCGCCTCCCGCTCGGCGACCGCCGCCTGCGAACGCGCCCGCCGCAACTGCGCCGGCGCCGTGATCGCCACCACCTTGTCGAAGCGCGTCTCCCCACCCACCTCGTAGAGGAGCGGCACCTCCGTCACGCAGACGGCGGGCGGGTTCGGGAGCTTCGCCAGGTCGTCTCGCCATTGCAGGTATTCAGCCGATACGAGCGGATGGAGCAATCGTTCGAGCCAATCGAGCGCTTCCCTGTCGTTGAAGACCGCGGTTCCGAGAGCGCCGCGGTCGATCTCGCCGTCCGGGCCGACCATGCCGTTGCCGAGCCGCTGCACGATCTTCCCATGGACGTCCGGGCGCAGCAGGAGGTGGTGGACGATCTCGTCGCTCGAGACCGTGGCGGCGCCGTGGCGCGCGAACGCCTGCAGCGCCTCGCTCTTCCCCGCGCCGATGCCGCCCGTGATCGCGACGGCGACCGGGCGAGACGTCACTCGGCGGGCGGCTCTTCGTCGGCGGCGTCGGGTGTAGCCGGCCCGGAGGCGGCTTCGGGCTCCGTCTCCTCCGCCGGCTCGTCCGCGGCGGACGGCGCGTCGACGACGGGCGCCTCCGCGAACACCTCCTCCGACAGGCCGAGCTGCGGTCGCTGGTGCACCGAGCGGCCGCCGTCGGCGCGCGGCTGCACCGGGTCGCTGTCCTCGACGCGCTTCAGCGACAGCGACAGCCGCCGGCGGTCGCCGTCGATCTCGATGATCTTCACGTTCACCGGCTGGCCCTGCGACACGACCTCGCGCGGGTTCTCGACGTGGTGCTGCGCGAGCTCGGAGATGTGCACGAGACCCTCGACGCCGGGCAGGATCTCGACGAACGCGCCGAACGTGACGACCTTGGTGACGGCGCCCTCGACGACGTCACCCTCGTTGTAGCTCGACAGCACCTGCTGCCACGGGTCGCTCTGCGTCTGCTTGAGCCCGAGCGAGATGCGCTGGCGCTCGCGGTCGATGTCGAGCACCTTCACCTCGACCGTCTGCCCGATCTCGAGCACCTCCGACGGATGGTTCACGTGCGACCACGACAGCTCCGAGATGTGGATCAGACCGTCCATGCCGTCCAGGTCGACGAACGCGCCGAAGTCGACGATGTTCGAGATCTGCCCCTCGACGACGTCGCCCGGCTGGAGGCGGTCGAGGATCTGCTGCCGCTGCTCCTTGCGCTCCTCCTCGAGCACGGCGCGGCGCGAGAGCACGACGTTGTTGCGCGAGCGGTTGAGCTCGATCACCTTCGCGCGCAGCTCCTGGCCGAGGAACTCGTCGAGGTCCTGCACGCGGCGGATGTCGACGAGCGACGCGGGCAGGAAGCCGCGCACGCCCAGGTCGAGGATGAGGCCGCCCTTGACGACCTCGATCACGCGGCCGTTGACCGGGTCGCCCGACTCGGCCGCGCGCTCGATGTTCTTCCACGCGAGCTCGAAGCGGGCGCGCTTCTTGGACAGGATCAGGCGCCCGTCGGCGTCCTCTTTCGTGAGGACGAGGGCGTCGACCTCGTCGCCGATCGAGACCTCGTCGGCCGGGTTCACCGAGCGCCTGATCGACAGCTCGGCGACCGGGATGACGCCTTCCGACTTGTACCCGATGTCGACCAGCACCTCGTCCTTGTCGACGCGGACGACCGTGCCGTGCACGACCTGCCCCTCGTTGATCTCGGGGAACGTCGAGTCGTAGTCGGGGATCAGCTCGCCGTCGGGGCCCTCGACCCAGACGCCGGGCTCCTGCTGCATGAGGTCGTTGGAAGCCAAGCGGCCGGGAAGTATAGCCGCCGGGCTGCGGCGGCCCTTGCGCCCGAAGAGACTCGCGTCCTTAGTTCACTACGTGAACTAAGGACGGGCATTTCGGGTTTTCAGCCCTTCGCCTCCGCCCAGTTGTCGCCGACGCCGACGTCGACGGCGAGGGCCGGGTCGAGGTCGTAGGCGCCGCACATCTCCCGCCGCACCAGCTCGCGGACCCCGGACACCTCCGGCTCGGGCACCTCGAGCAGCAGCTCGTCGTGCACCTGCAGCACGAGCCGGGCGCCCCGCCCCTCGTCGCGCAGCCGGCGCGCGATGCGGATCATCGCCACCTTGATGATGTCGGCGTTCGAGCCCTGCATGACGAAGTTGACGGCGATCCGCTCGCCGAAGCCGCGCGTCTGCCGGTTCGACGCGCGGATCTCGGGCACCGGCCGGCGGCGGCCGAGCAGCGACGTGACGTAGCCGTCCTCGGTCGCCTGCTCGATCGTGCGCGCGATGAAGTCCTGGACGTGCGGGAAGCGGGCGAGGTAGGCGTCGATGTACTGCTGCGCCTCCTCGCGCGGGATCTCGAGGTTCTCCGACAGGCCGAACGCGGAGATGCCGTAGACGATCCCGAAGTTGATCATCTTCGCGATCGACCGCTGCGCGCCGGTCAGCTTCGCCGGCTCGACGCCCAGCACCTCGGCGGCCGTCGCGGTGTGGATGTCCTCGCCGCGCGCGAACGCCTCGCGCAGCTTCGGCTCGCCGGAGACGTGCGCGAGGATGCGCAGCTCGATCTGCGAGTAGTCGGCGGAGAGGAGCCGGCATCCCTCGGCCGCGACGAACGCGGAGCGGATCTCCCGGCCGAGCTCGGTGCGCACCGGAATCGCCTGCAGGTTCGGGTCGGAGGTCGACAGGCGGCCGGTCGCCGCGACCGTCTGGTTGAACGTCGTGTGCAGGCGCCCGTCGTGCTCCGAGATCATCGACGGGAGCGGCCCGAGGTACGTGTTCAGCAGCTTCGAGTACTCGCGCCACTCCTCGACCACCGGAACGATCGGGTGCGCGTCGCGGATGCCGCGCAGCACCTTCGCGTCGGTCGAGTAGCCGGTCTTGCCCTTGCGGCCGGCGGGCAGGCCGAGCTGCTCGAAGAGCACGCGGCCGAGCTGCTGCGGCGAGCCGAGCACGAACTCGCCGCCCGCGTGCTCGTACGCGAGCGACTCGAGCTCCTCGACACGCTCGGCCAGTCGCGCCGTGATCTCCCCCAT
The DNA here is from genome assembly GCA_035652835.1 of Gaiellaceae bacterium. Lineage (GTDB taxonomy): Bacteria > Actinomycetota > Thermoleophilia > Gaiellales > Gaiellaceae > PALSA-600. Next base: position 206,664 of record DASRDA010000034.1, on the reverse strand, counting down.
GCGGTAGGTGTCGATGCGGACGCCCGCGTCCTCCATCGCGGCGAGCACCTGCGTCAGCGGCAGCTCGACCGTTCTGTACAGACGGGTGACGTCTCGGTCCGCGAGCCGCTCGAGCAGCGGCCCGACGAGCCGCCGCGGCGTCTCGGCGCGGCGAACGAGCGCGGTCGTCTCCTCGTCGGCCGCCGGCGAGGGGACGAGCTCGACGCCGTACTCGGCCGCGAGCTCGTCGAGGTCGTAGGTCGCGCGGCCGGGGTCGATCAGGTACGCGGCGAGGAGCGTGTCGTCGCGCGGCTCGACGCGAAGCGTCTTGGCGTCGTGGACGACGAGGTCGGCGCCCTTCGGCGTCTCTCCCCGCGGCGCGACGAGCACCTCGTCGCCGGTCGCGAGCGCCGCGCGGTCGGCGGTGGCCGCGTACCCGGCGACGCCTCCCGCGCGCGGCAGCTCGGCGACCTCGCGCCACGGGACGTCGATCCCGGTCACCTCGAGCGGCGCGCTAGGAACCGCCACGTCGAGCGTGTCCACGCGTCCGAGCAGCGCGCGGAACTCGAACAGCCGGAACATCTCCTTCAGCTGCGCCCGGTCCGGCGGCGAGAGCACGAGCTGCGCCGGGTCGCAGTCGATGTCGAGGTCGCGGCGCATCGTCGCGAGCTCCTTCGACAGCCGCGCGGTCTCGGCGTTCTCGGCGATGTTGCGCGCGCGGGCCGGCGAGAGCTCCGAGACGTGCTCGATCACGCCCTCGAGCGACCCGTACTGCGCGATCAGCTGGCCGGCCGTCTTGTCGCCGATGCCCGGGACGCCGGGGATGTTGTCGGACGTGTCCCCCTTGAGCCCGATGAAGTCGGGAACCTGGTCCGGCGTGACGCCGTAGCGTGCCTCGACGCGCTCGGGGGTGTAGACCTGCACGTCGGCGACGCCGCGCGGCGTCATCATCAGGCAGACGTTCTCGCTGCAGAGCTGGAACGCGTCGCGGTCGGTGGAGACGACGCACGTGCGGATGCCCTGCGCGTCCGCGCGCGTGGCGAGCGTCGCGATCACGTCGTCCGCCTCCCAGCCCTCGAACTCGAGGTTGCGGTAGCCGAATGCCTCGACGATCGGGCGGAAGTGCGGGAACTGCTCGCGCAGCAGGTCCGGCATCGGGCGGCGGCCTTCCTTGTAGGTCACCTCGGCCGCCTCGGCGACGGCCGCACGGTGCACCGGCCGCGAGTCCCACGCGACCGCGACGCCCTTCGGCCGGTAGTCGGAGAGCAGCTTGAACAGCATGTTGGTGAAGCCGAGCAGCGCACCCGTCGGTCGGCCGTCGGTGGTCGCGAGCTCCTCCGGCAACGCGAAGAAGGCGCGGTAGGCGAGGTTGTTGCCGTCGACGACGAAGAGGTCGCACTCGCGCGCGGGCGCGTCGTCCAGCTCCAGCTCGGCTCCCGTGAGCGTCTTCGGCATCAGATGGCCGGCCGGTGGTCGGAGTGCTTCCGGGGATGCCCCAGACCGAGCCGGGGGTTGCACATCGCCGCAGCCAAGGCCGAGTGCCTTGGCAAGGCGAGGGGTGACTCCCGGCGATGCGTCTGGGGCACCAGCCGGGAGTGCTCGGACCGCCGGTCGGTCATCTCACCCAACGGTATCGTCACGCGCCCGTGGCGAAGCTCGAGATCCACCCACTTTCCGAGCTTCGAGCCGAGGCTGCCGCGCTGCTCGCGGAGCGCTACTCGCGGCAGCTCGCCGCCGAGCCGCTGCTCCCCGAGGTGGGCGACTTCGAGGCCCATCTGCCGGCCGAGGGCTCGGTCGCGACGCGCGGCGGCGAGGCCGTTGCCTACCTCGCGAAGGAGACCGGGGACCTGTGGCACCCGAGCTTCGCGGGCCACGCCGCCCGGGAGCCGGAGGCGCTGCGCGACCTCTGGGCCGCGGCCGCGGGCGCCTCGGGCGAGACGCGCTTCAGCATCGCCGTCCCCGCGTCGGACGCGGGGCTGATCGACGCGTGGTTCCGGCTCGCCTTCGGCTGCCAGGCGGTGTGGGCGGTACGGGAGGTCGAGGCCGCGGACGCCGTCGACTTCGGCGGTTCGATCCGCGCCGCGACAGACGACGACACCGAAGCCATCCTCGACTTCGACGAGCTGCTGTACCTGCACCAGCAGGCGGCGCCGAGCTTCTCGGGGCTCACACCGCCGCAGCGCGACGAGGTCCGGGCAGAGGTCTGGGCCGACGACGCCTTCCTTCCCTTCGTCGCCGAGCGGGACGGGCGCGTCGTGGGTCTGCTCGGCCTCTACCGGCGGCCGGAGGGCGACCTGCGCGTCCCCGCAGGGAACGTCGACCTCGCGTTCGCCGCGACGCGCCCGGAGGCGCGCGGCGGCGGCGTCGGGCTCGCGCTCACCGCGCACGCGATGAGCTGGGCGCACGAGCACGGCTACCGCTCGATGACCGTCGACTGGCGGGTGGTGAACCTCCTCTCGTCGCGCTTCTGGCCGCGCCGCGGCTTCCGGCCGCAGTACCTGCGCCTCTACCGGGCGGTTCCGTAGCGTTCCGCCGATGCCGACCGTCTCGACGATCGCGCTCTTCGCGCTCGCCTCGCTGGCGCTGGCCGTCGTCCCCGGTCCCGCGGTGACGTACATCGTCACGCAGTCGGTCGACAAGGGGCGGCGCGCGGGGCTCGCCTCGGCCGCAGGGGTCGCGAGCGGCGGGCTCGTGCACGTCGCGGCAGCGACCGCCGGCCTGTCCGCGCTGATCGCTTCGTCGGCCGCGGCCTTCACCGTGGTGAAGCTGGCGGGCGCGGCGTACCTGATCGCGGTGGGGATCCGCCGGGTGCTGACGCACGACGAGACGGTGACCGAGCCGCAGCCCGCACCCCTCCAGCGCGTGTGGGCGCAGGGCGTCGTCGTCAACGTCCTGAATCCGAAGACGGCGCTCTTCTTCCTCGCCTTCCTGCCGCAGTTCGTCGACCCGCATCGCGGCGCCGTGTGGACCCAGGTCGCGTTCCTGGGCTGCCTCTTCGCGGGGATCGCGTTCAGCTCCGACGTCACGTACGCCGTCCTGGCGGACGCGCTGGCCGGCCGCCTGCGGCGCGGGCGGCGCGCCGCGGCCCTCCGCCGCTACCTCTCCGGCGGCATCTTCGTCGCGCTCGGCGTGACCGCGGCCGCGGCCCACCGCACCTGACCTCGTGCCGGTCCCGCTCCTCGCCGACTCGCGCATCGTCGCCGCCGAGCCCGGCGACGGCGACGTCGTCCTGCGCCCCCCGCCCCCGCGCGAGGCGATCAGCGATGTGCCCGCGGCCGTGCGCGACGCGCTCGCCTACCCGCTCGCGGGCGAGCCGCTCGACCGGCTGGTCAGGAAGGGCGGAACGGCCACGCTCGTGATCGAGCAGCCGGCCCTCCCGATCCCGGGCGCCCAGTTCGGCCCGCGGCACGCGGCGATCGCGGCGGTGTCGGACGAGCTCGAGCGGCTCGGCGTGGAGCGGGTGACGATCCTCGTCGCGGGCGGCCTGCAGCGTCGCGCGACGCCGAGGGAGATCGGGCTGCTGGTGCCGCCGGAGTTCCGGCTTCGGTTTCGCGGCCGGGTGATGGTGCACGACGCGGAGGCGGAGGATCTCGTCGAACTCGGGCAGGCGGGGAACGTCCCGCTGCGTGTCAACCCGGCGCTGGTCGAGACCGACCTGGTGGTGACGGTGACGGCCGCCGAGACGGTGCTGCACGGAGGGCCGGGCGTCCTGCTGCAGGCCTGCGGTCGCGAGCCGCTGCGCGCGGCGGGAGCGCTCTCGCTGCTCGAGACGAGTGCGTCCCAGGGCTGGGACCTGGCGGTCGAGGTGGAGCGGCTCCTCGCCAGGCGGCTGCCGGTGACGGGCGTCTCGCTGGCGCTCAACCTGCCGCGCGTGGCCGGCCCGTTCGCGGGCTATCCGCACGACGACGAGGCGATGGCCCGCCTGTTGCGGTCGCGCATGCGTTGGCTGTTCCAGGTCGCGCCCGGCCGGGTGCGGCGGCGCGTGCTCGAGCGGCTGCCGCGCGAGCTGACCGCCGTCGCCGTCTTCGGCGGGCCGCCGTCGGTCGCCCACACCGAGGCGCTTCTCCGCGCGACGGTCTTCCGCGGCGTCGAGCTCGCGCAGCCGCTCGACGCGCTCGTGGTGGGGGTCCCGCCGACGACGCCGTTCGTACCGCGCGAGCGGCCGAACCCCGTCAGCGCCGCCTACCTCGGCCTCGGCCTCGCGCTGCGGCTGTGGCGGAACGCGCCGCCCGTCGCCGCGGGCGGCACGGCGATCCTCCTCCACCCGTTCCCGCGGCGGTTCCCGCGTCCGACCCAGGTGCCGTACCGGACGCTGTTCTTCGATGCGCGGACGGCGCGGTCGTCGGAGGCGATGCGCCAGGCCGAGGACGCGGCGGTCGCGGACACGCGGGCCGTCGCCGAGTACCGGGCCGGCCGCGCTTGCCACCCGCTGCAGCCGTTCGTCGAGTGGAGCGCGTGCGACGCGACGGCGCACCGCCTCGGCGCCGTGCTGATCGCGGGCTGCCGCGACGCGCAGGCGGCACGCCAGCTCGGCTTCGTGCCGGTGCACGGGCTCGGCGCGGCCCTCGACATGGCCCGCGGCCGCGGCGCCCGCACGATCGGCTTCCTGCTCTCGCCGCCGTACTTCCCGCTGGTCGTCTCCGCCTAGAACCGGAGACGAGCTCCTCCTCCGGGTGGAGGCGCGTGCGGCGCGCTCGGGCGACAATAGGGGCGTGATCCGGAACCTGCCCGCGTGGGCGTGGGACGCCGCGCTCGTCCTGGCCGTCGGCGCGGTGACGATCGGCAGCGCCGCCCATCGCGGCGACCTGCTCTGGCTGACGATTCCGATGACGGTCGCGGGGACCGGCGTCCTGCTCCTGCGCCACCGGCGGCCGCTGGGCGTGCTGGCCGTGGAAGCCGCGCTGGCCACGGCGATGGCCGCGCTCGGCCGCTTCTGGCTCGTGCTCGGCGTGCTGTTCGCGGTGCAGTACGTCGCGTCGCGCTACGACCGCCGAACCTCGCTGCGCGCGTCCGCCGCCGCCGTCGTGGCGCTCGCGGTGCCGACCGCGCTCGTCCACGACCACGCGCTCGGGACCCTGCCCGAGCTCGCCTTCTTCGCCGTCGCCTGGCTCTGGGGCGACGCGCGCCGCACCGCCGAGATCGACCGCGAGGCGGGCCGCCGCCAGGCGGCAGCCGACGAGCGCTCGCGGATTGCGCGCGAGCTGCACGACGTCATCACCCACAACGTCAGCGTCATGGTCGTGCAGGCCGCCGCGGGCGGCGACGTCTTCGACTCGCGGCCGGACCGCGCGCGCGAGGCGCTGCACGCGATCGAGGACACGGGGCGCCGCGCGCTCGCGGAGCTCCGGCGTCTGCTCGACGTCGAGCAGGGCGGCGACGGGACGCTGCCGCAGCCCGGCCTCGCGCGCGTCGACGAGCTGGTCGCGAACGTGCGGGCCGCCGGCCTGCCCGTGTCGCTCGAGATCGAGGGCGAGCGCGCGCCGCTGCCGGAGGGAGTCGATCTCTCCGCCTACCGCATCCTGCAGGAGGCGCTCACGAACACGCTCAAGCACGCGGGCGCCACGCGCGCGAACGTCTCCGTGCGCTACCGGGCGGACGCCGTCGAGCTCGAGGTGAGCGACGACGGCGCGGGCAGCACGCGCACGACCGGCGGCCGCGGGATCGTCGGCATGCGCGAGCGCGCGGCGCTGTTCGGCGGCGAGCTGCACGCCGGCTCGCGGCCGGGCGGCGGCTTCACCGTGCGGGCGCGGATGCCGCTCGGAGCGACGTGATTCGCGTACTCGTGGTGGACGACCAGGCGCTGGTGCGCTCCGGCTTCCGGATGATCCTCGAGGAGCGCGACGACATCGACGTCGTCGGCGAGGCCGAGAACGGGCGCGAGGCGGTCGACGCGGCGCTGCGCACGTCGCCCGACGTCGTGCTGATGGACGTGCGGATGCCCGAGCTGGACGGGATCGAGGCGACGGCGCGGATCCTCGCGGAGCGGCCCGACGCGCGCGTGCTCATCCTGACCACGTTCGACCTCGACGAGTACGTCGCGAGGGCGCTTCGCGCCGGCGCGAGCGGCTTCCTGCTGAAGGACGTGCGGCCGACGCAGCTCGTCGACGCGATCCGCGTCGTCGCGGCCGGCGACGCGCTGCTGGCGCCGACCGTGACGCGCCGGCTGCTCGACCGCTTCGCCGACACGCTCGACGCGTCTCCCCCGCCGGAGCTCGAGTCGCTCACCGACCGCGAGCTGGAGATCCTGAGGCTGGTCGCCGACGGTCTCTCGAACGCCGAGATCGCCGAGCGCCTGGTCGTCGGCGAGTCGACCGTGAAGACGCACGTCTCGTCGGTGCTGCGCAAGCTGCAGCTCCGCGACCGCGTGCAGATGGTGATCGCCGCCTACGACGCCGGCCTCGTCAGGCCCACCAATGCCCGTCCTTAGTTCACGTAGTGAACTAAGGACGCGAGTTTCTACGTCTCGCCGAGGTAGGTCTTGCGGACCTGCTCGTTGGTCTTGAGCGCGGCTGCGCTGTCGGCGAGGACGATGCTGCCCGTCTCGAGCACGTAGCCGCGGTGAGCCGCGTCGAGCGCCATCAGCGCGTTCTGCTCGACGAGCAGGATCGAGGTGCCCTGCTCGTTGATCTGCTTGATGATGTCGAAGATCCGCTCGACGAAGATCGGCGCGAGCCCGAGCGACGGCTCGTCGAGCAGCAGGAGCTTCGGCCGCGCCATCAGCGCGCGGCCGATCGCGCACATCTGCTGCTCGCCGCCAGAGAGCGTGCCCGCCTTCTGGTTGCGCCGCTCGCGGAGGCGCGGGAACAGCTCGAAGACACGCTCCATGTCGTCGCGGATGCCGTCGCGGTCGTGGCGCTGGAAGGCGCCCATCTCGAGGTTCTCGAGCACGGTCATGCGTGGGAACAGCCGCCGTCCCTCGGGCGACTGCGCGATGCCGCGCTTCACGATCTCGTGCGCGTGGACGCTGGTGATGTCGCGGCCCTGGAACCGGATCGAGCCCTGCCGCGGACGGTTGAGGCCGTTGATCGAGCGGAGGGTCGTCGTCTTGCCCGCGCCGTTCGCTCCGAGGAGCGTCACGATCTCGCCCTGCTCGACCCGGAGCGAGATGCCCTTCAGCGCCTGGATCGAGCCGTAGTACGTGTGGACGCCGTTCAGCTCGAGAACGGTTCCCCCGCCGTTCGAGCTCACGACAGGCCCTGCCGCTTCATGTCCTCCACCGCCGCCTTGCCGAGGTACGCCTCGATCACGCGCTCGTCCTGCTGCACCTCGCGTGGCGAGCCCTCGGCGATCTTCTCGCCGTAGTCCAGCACCGAGACGCGATCGGAGACGCCCATCACGACGCGCATGTCGTGCTCGATCATCAGCACGGTGAGACCCTGCTCCGTGCGCAGCCGGCCGACGAACGCGGTGAACTCGGCGGACTCCTGCGGGTTCATGCCGGCGGTGGGCTCGTCGAGCAGGAGCAGCGTCGGCTGGGTGGCGAGGGCCCGGGCCACCTCGAGCCGCCGCTGGTCCCCGTAGGGCAGGTTGCGCGCGACCTCGGCCGCCTTGCGGCGCAGCCCGGTGAACTGCAGGAGCTCGAGCCCGCGCTCGCGCACCTCCTTCTCCTCCTTGCGCACGCCCGGCGTCCGCAGGATCGAGGCGAACATGTTCGCGTGCATGCGCGAGTGCATGCCGACGAGGACGTTCTCGAGCGCGGTCATGTTCTGGAACAGGCGGATGTTCTGGAAGGTGCGGCCGATGCCGCGCGCGGTGATCGCGTGCGGCGGCTTGCCCGTGACGTCCTCGCCGAGGAGCGTCACGCGCCCGGCCGTCGGCTTGTAGACGCCGGTGAGCATGTTGAAGAACGTCGTCTTGCCGGCGCCGTTCGGCCCGATCAGCGAGACGATCTGGCCGCGCGGCACGGTGAAGTCGACGTCGTTGACCGCGACGAGCCCGCCGAACTCCTTGCGCAGCGACTCGGCGACGAGGACCGCGCCGTTCGCCGCCGCGCCGTCGCCGTTCGCGCTCAGAGCTCGCCTCCCGCCTGCGCGTGGTCGTAGAGCGGCTCGTCGTGCACGCCCTCGTGCAGCTCGGCGGCGCGGCGTCGCGACGGTAAGAGCCCTTCCGGCCTGAAGAGCATGACGACGAGGATGATCACGCCGTAGATGCCGGCCGCGTACAGCGACGGGTCGAAGTGCGGACGCCAGCCGCCGACGTGGATGTTGGCCTGCAGCCACGCGCCGGTGTTCGACAGCCCTTCCTGGTTCAGGTAGGCGAGGAACGCCGCGCCGACGATGACGCCCCAGATGTTGCCCATCCCGCCGAGCACGACCATGCAGAGGATGAAGACGGAGATGTTGAAGAAGAAGTCGCCCGGGAACGTCGCGCTCTTGAAGACGGCGTAGTAGGCGCCGGCGATGCCGCCGAAGAAGGCGCCCGTCGCGTAGGCCCACGTCTTCGTCCGCATCAGCGGGATGCCCATCGCGGCGGCGGCGGTCTCGTCCTCGCGGATGGCGATCCACGCGCGCCCGAGGCGCGAGTACTGGAGGCGCAGCGAGCAGAAGACCGTGAACAGCAGCAGCACGATCGCCGTCCAGAAGAACACGTCGTAGGACGCGATCTGGTGATGGATGTGCAGGAAGCCGACGTCGACCGAGCGGTTGCAGCACTGCAGGTAGTTGGCCGGCAGGAAGCCGCCGGTGATGCGCGAGAGCGTGTGACCGAAGCCGGGCGCGTCGATGGGCGTGATTCCGTTCGGTCCGTTGGTGAGGTTGAAGCCGCCGAGGCTGTCGCCGTTGCGCGCGATCTGCGGCAGGATCTCGCCGAAGCCGAGCGTGACGATCGCGAGGTAGTCGCCGCGGAGGCGCAGCGTCGGCAGGCCGATGATCACCCCGAACAGCGCGGTGATGCAGCCGGCGGCGAGCAGCACCGGCCACATCGAGATGTGGATGCCGATCAGGTCCTTCGTGATGCCGACGGCGCCGAAGTGCCACGTGACGTGGGCGAACTGCAGCGACATGAACCACGCGGCGGTGTACGCGCCGGTCGCGTAGAACGCGACGTAGCCGAGGTCGAGCAGCCCGGCGTACCCGACGACGATGTTGAGGCCGACGGCCATCATGATGAACACGAGCATGTAGACGCCGGTGCCGACGTCCGGCCAGACGCCGAAGACCGGCATCGTGAACATCTTGTCCGCGTAGAACGGGTACAGGACGGCGAGCACCAGGATCGCCGTCGGCACGCCCCAGCTTCGTCGCCGCTCGGGGATCCAGCTGATCGCGGCACCCACGATCAGCAGCAGCACGAGCGACCACTGGGTGCGCCACGCGATCGCGAGGATCACGAGCAGGCCGAGGAACGCGGCCTGGGCGGCCAGCCGCCAGGGCAGCCGCGGGAGGCGCCCGATCCAGTAGATCGCCGAGATGACGAGGACGCCGTACGCGAGCGCGTGGTCGACGAAGTAGAGCGCGATCGCGAGCGCGATCTCGATCCCGATCGCGATGGCGGCCCGGCGCTCGAGCGGCTGCGAACGCCACCACGCACGCGCCTGGTTTCGGAACCCGACCTGCTCGACGCGCGCCTCGCCCTGCGTGCCGAGGTGACTCGTCGTCGCCGTCATCCGCCTTCCGGCGTCTGCTCGCCGAGGAGCCCTTCGGGACGGAACACGAGGATCAGGATCAGGATCGAGAACACGATCGACTCCGTCCAGTCCGAGCCGGGCGCGTGCCAGTTGAGCCCCTCGTTGAACGCCTGGATGAGCCCGATCAGGATCGCGCCGAGGACGGCTCCCGGCAGGTTGCCGATGCCGCCGAACACCGCGGCGGTGAAGGCGATCAGGCCGAGCTGGAACCCCTGGTCGAAACGGACGGTCGTGACGTAGAGCGCGTAGAGGAGGCCCGCGGCGCCGGCCAGGGCCCCCGCGATCAGGAACGTGAACGAGATCGTGCGGTTGACGTTGATGCCCATCATCGCGCTGGCGTCCTTGTCCTGCGCGGTCGCGCGCATCGCCTTCCCCTGCCGGGTGCGCTGGATCAGGTAGGTGAGCGCGAACAGCACGGGCGCCGTGATCAGCACCACGATCAGCTTGTTCCACTCGTACGTGACGCCGCCGACGCTGAACACCGTCCCGTGCGGGAACACGTCGGGCGCGGAGACGTAGTTCGGTCCCCAGAGGGCGAGGCCGATGTCCTCGATGATGAAGCTCACGCCGATCGCGGTCAGAAGCGGCGCGAGCCTCGGCGCGTTGCGCAGGGGGCGATAGGCGACGAGCTCGATCGCGGCGTTCAGGAGCCCGCAGAACAGCATCGCCATCAGGAGCGTGGCGAAGACGATCGGCACGATCACCCAGCCCTGCCCCTGGTGCAGGCCGAAGATGTGCGTCCCGATCGTGATCGTGACCATGCCGCCGAGCATGAACACGTCGCCGTGGGCGAAGTTGATCAGCTCGAGGATCCCGTACACGAGCGTGTAGCCGAGCGCGACCAGCGCGTACATGCAGCCGAGGGTGATGCCGATCAGCAGCACCTGGAAGAAGTCGCCCGGCGCCTTGACGAGGTTGACGACCAGCCAGACGATCAGGAGGACGACGAGGAAGAGCCCAAGGCTGCTGACCAGGCTCGGCTTCCGGAGGCGGGCGGGGAGCGCCGGTGCGGAGGCGTCGGCTGCCACGGTGCGCGGCACTCTAGCGGCTTTGCAGGAACATTCCTATGCGCGCAGCCGTCCGGAGGAGAAACGGTTTTGCCCGTTCCGGGCAAAACAGTTTCCGGACGCTCGGCCCCTGCGAAGTAGCATGAGCGGCCGGCCGGAGTGGTGAAACTGGCAGACACGATGGATTCAAAATCCATTGCCTTCGGGCGTGTGGGTTCGAGTCCCACCTCCGGCATCGTTTGAGCCGCCGCGCCGCGCGGCAAGAGTTGACGATGTTCGGAGCCGTCCCACTCGGCGACGGGCTCGTCGAGTTCCGGGTCTGGGCTCCGCGGGCACGGCGCGTCTCCGTGCTCGGGCGCGAGCTCGAGCGCGGTGACGACGGCGTCTTCTCCGGCCGCGTCGAGGCGGATGCAGGGGACGACTACCGCTACCGCCTGGACGGCGGCGCCGAGTGGCCCGACCCGTGCTCCCGCGCGCAGCCCGAGGGCGTGCGCGGCCCGTCGCGGATCGTCGACCCAGCCCGGTTCGAGATCCGTCCCGGGCCGGGCGTGCGCCTCGACGATCTCGTCCTCTACGAGCTGCACGTGGGCACGTTCTCGCCGGAGGGCACCTTCGACGGAGCGATCCCGCGTCTCCGCGAGCTGCGCGACGCCGGCGTCACCGCGGTCGAGCAGATGCCCGTCGCCACCTTTCCCGGCGACCGCGGCTGGGGCTACGACGGCCTCTACACCTGGGCGCCGCATCCCGCGTACGGTGGGCCGGACGGCCTGGCGCGCTTCGTCGACGCGGCGCACGAGGCCGACCTCGCCGTGTTCCTCGACGTCGTCTACAACCACGTCGGGCCGGGCGGCGAGGCGCTCGCGGCGTTCGGGCCGTACTTCACCGACCGCCGCAAGACCTTCTGGGGCGAGGCGATCGACTACGCACGGCGGCCGGTGCGTGAGTGGGCGATCCAGAACGCCGAGCAGTGGGTGCGCGACTATCGCATCGACGGGCTCCGCCTCGACGCGACGCACGCCGTCTTCGACGACGGCCCCGTCCACGTGCTCGAGGAGCTCGCCCGGCGCGTGCACGCCGTGCGGCCCGAGACGCTCGTCGTCAGCGAGATGGAGGTGGGCGACCTCCGTCCGACGCGCCAGTGGGGACACGACGCGCAGTGGGAGGACGCGCTGCACCACGAGCTGCACGTGCTCCTGACCGGCGAGCGCGAGGGCTACTACGCGAGCTACGGCAGCGTCGAGGGCCTGAAGCGTGAGCTCGAGCGAACCGAGCCCCGCTTCGTCGCCTGCGCGCAGAACCACGACCAGGTCGGCAACCGCGCGCTCGGCGACCGGCTGACGCCGGCGCAGGACCGGCTCGCGCTCACCGCCGTCCTCTTCTCGCGTGCGACGCCGCTCGTGTTCATGGGCGAGGAGTACGGCGAGACGCGGCCGTTCCGCTTCTTCACCGACCACATCGACCCCGCGATCGCCGAGGCGACGCGCGAGGGCAGGCGGCGCGAGTTCGCGGCCTGGTCGTCCTTCTCCGGCGACGACGTCCCCGACCCCCAGGCGCTCGAGACGTTCCTCGCGTCGAAGCTCGACCCACGGCCGCCCGCCGGCTGGTTCCGCGAGGCGGTCGCGCTGCGCAGGAGCCTGCCGCCCGAGCTCGAGGTCGAGATCCTCGGCGACCGGCGCGTGGCCGTCCACCGCGGGCCGTACACGCTGACGCTCGACTTCGACGCCGTCACCGTCGAGCTGCGCGGCCCGTGAGAGCCACCTATCGGCTGCAGCTGACGCCGGAGCTCGGCTTCGCGCAGGCACGGGAGCTCGTCCCGTACCTGCGCGAGCTCGGCGTGTCGCACCTCTACCTCTCCCCGGTCCTGCAGGCGCGCGCGGGCTCGCAGCACGGCTACGACGTCGTCGACCCGACCCGCGTGTCCGAGGAGCTCGGCGGCGAGGATGAGCTGCGGGCGCTCTGCACCGCCGGGCTGAAGGTTGTCCTCGACGTCGTCCCGAACCACATGGCGACGTCCGAGCAGAATCCGTTCTGGCGCGACGAGGAGGCGCGGAAGGCGTTCTTCGACCTCGATCTCCGCACCGGCCTGCACCGCCGCTTCTTCGACATCGGCGAGCTGGCGGGCGTGCGGCAGGAGGACGAGAACGTCTTCGCGACGACGCACGCGAAGGTTCTCGAGCTGGTCCGCGACGGGCTTGTCGACGGGTTGCGGATCGACCACGTGGACGGCCTCGCGAACCCGCGCGAGTACCTCGACCGGCTCGCACGCGCGGGCGTCGAGCGGGTGTGGGTCGAGAAGATCCTCGAGGCGGGCGAGCGGTTGCGCGAGTGGCCGGTCGAGGGGACGACGGGCTACGAGTTCGCGAACGACTCGACCGCGGTCTTCGTCGACCCGGCCGCCGAGGAGCCGTTCACCGAGCTCTACGCCGATCTGACCGGTGAGGTGCGGACGTTCGAGGAGGTCGCGTTCGAGGCCAAGCTCGAGGCGGCGACGACGCTCTTCGAGCCGGAGCTGCGCAGGCTGCACGCCGAGCTCGACGTCCCGAACCTCGCGCTCGCGCTCGCGTCGTTCCGGGTCTACCGCACGTACGTGGAGCCCTGGAACGGCGTCGTCGCCGACGAGGACCGCGCCGAGATCGCGCGCGCGGCGGTCGCGGAGTCGCTCGCGCGGATCCTGCTGCTCGAGGAGCCGGGGCACGAGGCATTCGTGACGCGCTTCCAGCAGACGACGGGGCCGGTGATCGCGAAGGGCGTCGAGGACACCGCGTTCTACCGCTACCTGCGTCTCGCCGCGCTGAACGAGGTGGGCGGCGACCCCGGCCGGTTCTCGCTGCACGTCGACGAGCTGCACCGCGGCAACATCGAGCGCGAGCTTCGGTTTCCGCGGCACCTGCTCACGACGCAGACGCACGACACGAAGCGGTCCGGCGACGTGCGCGCGCGCATCGTCGCGCTGACCTGGCTGCGCGACGAGTGGGCGGAGCGCATGCGGCGGTGGCCGCATCTCGACGACGCCAACGAGTCCTACCTCGTCTACCAGACGCTCGTCGGCGCCTGGCCGCTCGAGCTCGAGCGGCTCGAGGCGTACCTCGTGAAGGCGCTGCGGGAGGCGAAGCGATCCACGAACTGGGTCGAGCCGGACGAGGCGCACGAGGCGGAGGTGATGGCGTTCGCGCGCCGGACGTACGAGGACGCGGCGCTACGCGGGGAGCTCGAGTCGTTCGCCGCGCGGGTCGCGGAGTTCGCGCGACCGATCCGGCTCGGGTCGACGCTGCTGAAGCTCACGGTGCCGGGCGTTCCCGACCTCTACCAGGGCGACGAGCTCGAGTGTCTCTCGCTCGTCGACCCGGACAACCGCCGGCCCGTCGACTGGGAGCTGCGGCGCCGGTTGCTGGCGGAGCGGAGCGACGAGAAGCTCGAGCTGATCCGGCGCACGCTCGCCGTCCGCGACCGCTTCGGCGGCTACATGCCGATCGAGGCGGGGCCGAAGGTGTGTGCGTTCCGGCGGGGGCCGGGCGTGCTCGTGGTCGTGCCGCTGCGGGCGGGCGCGACGAAGGCGATTCCGGAGGCCGACGGCATGCGCGACCTGCTGCCCGAGTACCCGGTCGGCCTGTTCCTCCGCTGACCGAGCGGGCGCGATTTCTAGACTGGCGACGTGCGCATCGGGGTCCTCACCGGCGGCGGCGACTGCCCCGGGCTGAACGCGGTCATCCGTGCCGTCGCGCGCCGGTCGTGGGCGCGCGGCCACGACGTCGTCGGCGTGCGCGAGGGCTGGCGCGGGATGGTCGAGCAGCTCTTCCAGCCGCTCGGGCCGGAGCAGATCTCGGGGATCCTCCCGCGCGGCGGCACGATCATCGGCACGACGCGCACGAACCCGTACAAGGTGGACGGCGGCGTGGACGGCGTGTTGGCCTCGTTCCGGGAGCTCGACGCCCTGGTGGCGATCGGCGGCGAGGACACGCTCGGCGTGGCTGCCCGGCTGCACCGCGAGCACGAGGTCGCGGTCGTCGGGGTGCCGAAGACGATCGACAACGACCTCGCCGGCACCGACTACACGTTCGGCTTCGACACCGCCGTCGCGATCTGCACGGAGGCGATCGACCGGCTGCACACGACCGCCGAGTCGCACAACCGCGTCATGGTGGTGGAGGTGATGGGCCGCCACACCGGCTGGATCGCCGTGATGAGCGGCATCGCCGGCGGCGCGGACGTGATCCTCATCCCGGAACGGCCGGTCGACATCGAGGAGGTCGGCAGCGAGATCCGGCGCCGGCACGCACGCGGAAAGAACTTCTCGATCGTCGTCGTCAGCGAGGGCTGCGACCTGCCCGGGGCGGAGGACAAGGGCGAGGTGGATCAGTTCGGTCATCGTCTGCTGGCGAAGCGCGGCGTCGGCGAGCGGCTGGGCGAGGAGATCGAGCGGGCGACCGGCTTCGAGACCCGCGTCACGGTGCTCGGGCACATCCAGCGCGGCGGCTCCCCGACGGCGCGCGACCGCGTGCTCGCGACGCGCTTCGGGCTGAAGGCCGCCGACCTCGTCGCGGAGGGCAAGTTCGGGCGCATGGCGGCGCTCAAGGGCGACGACGTCGTCGACGTCTCGCTCGAGGAGGCGACTGCGGAGCTGAAGACCGTGCCCGACGACTGGTACGAGGTCGGGCGCGCCTTCTTCGGCTAGTCCTCGAAACTGTTTCGTGGACATGTCCACGAAACAGTTTCCAACCCTCAGAGCTCGGCGAGCGGGAAGGCGCGGTGCCGCCGCGGCGGGACGAGGAAGTTCTGGCGGTGCGTCGTCGAGAGCACCGAGTTGAAGCCCTGGTTTCGGTCGCGGGGCGGGAACGGGATCTTGCCGCCCGGCAGCACGCCGTCCATCGCGAGCCGGTTTCGGCGGAAGTCGTCGCCGGTCGGGTTGAAGACGACGAAGTGGACGCCGGCCGCCGCGACCGGCTGCACCTCGCCGGGCCGCGCCGACCAGAGGAACGGGTTGTCGAGCGTGTTGAAGTCGGCGCGGATCGGGATCGCGGCGCCCTTCGGGTAGACGGTGCCGTCGGGCCCGACGACGTCCTTGTCGAGCCGCGACGTCGTCTGGATCGACGCGCTGTGACCGATGCGCCCGGCGACCCGGTAGTCGTGCCGAACCTTGGCGACGTCCGACACGTCGCGCGGCCCCTGCGGCACCGTCTGCGTCCCCTGCCGCACGCTCAGGTTCGGGCGGAAGGCGGTCGCCACGCGCTCGTCGAAGTCGAAGTTGAGGTACCAGGCCTCGAGGTCCTCGCGGATGTGCGAGAGGTGCATGTGCGTGCCGTGCACGAAGTAGTCGTGGCCGCCGAAGTCGACGTAGCCGAGCGTCTCGAGGTTCGCGATCCGCCCCGGGCCGATACCGGCCTTCTGCGTCGACGTGAAGCCGAGAAAGAGCTCCGACGTGTCGGGCACGAGGTCGGCGCCTGGCACGCCGGCGGCCTCGGCCATCCTCTTCGGCAGCGAGCGGCCGCCCTCGAAGCCGCCGCCGGCGAAGCCGACGCGCTCGGACGTGAGGCGAAAGAGCTTCGTGTCGAGGATCCGCTTCCTCGCGTCGTCGGTGTGCGCGCGCACGTCGGAGCGGAGCAGGATCGCCACCTCGTTCTGCTCCAGCACCGTGTCCTCGGGGTCGCTCGGGAAGCGTGGCGAGTCGAACAGCACCGGCTTCAGCGCGCGGCGGTCGAAGGGCAGCATCCGTTTGGCCTGCTCCGGCACGAGCCGCCGGAAGTACGGCAGCCCCCACGCGACCGTCACGCCCAGGCCGGCGGGCGTGGGCGCGTAGTCGTTCTCGAGGCCGGCGAGCGTGCGCTCGAGCTGGCGCTGCGCGTCGGGCAGGTCCGCGCGGTCGACGGCGACCTCGGCGGTGAGGATGCGGTCGTGGAGCGGCGGCACGAGCACCTCGACGCCGTTCGAGTCGACGACCTGCACGCCGTCGAGCAGGTGCTGCTCGGGACGGAGCGCGCCTCTCCGGGGACGCGCGGGGCCGCTGCCGGTGAGCTCGTCGACGAGGGCGTACGCGCCGCCCGCGCCGAGGACGCCGGCCGTGGCGCCGGCGAGGAGCTGGCGTCGTGTCAGCCTCATCAGCCCTTCGGCTCGATCAGCACGAGGCGGCGTAGCTCATGCCGGAGATACGCAACGACCTTGTCGGTGGAGTCCACCGGCGGGGCGACGTGCTCGGACAGCGTGTAGAGGCCGCCGTGCGCGCGCCAGACGAGCGCGACGTGCCAGGTGTCGGCGTCCTGGTTGACGGTGTAGATCGTCGCCGTGATGCCGCGCTCGGTGACGGTGCCGTGCGGGTCGGCGAAGCACGGGACGTTGCGGCTCTCGGCGCCGCCCGTGCGGCAGGTCGGGATCGTGTGCCGTCCGGGGTAGCCGCGCAGGTTCACGTGCAGCTCGCCGCTCGTCCCGCCGAGGTCGACGTCCTGCCAGACGAAGCTCTCGAGGTAACTGCGGTCCGGCGAGACGGCGTTGATGTTGTTCCACTGGCCGCCCAGCCGGCCGACCAGCGGGTCGGGCAGCCAGCCGGGGCAGTAGACCGGTGCCTTGATCCGGTTCGCGAGCCGCTGCCACCCGGCAGGATGCGCGCAGGCCGGCGCGGCCGGCGCCGGCGGAGCTGCCGCCGCGGCCGGCTTCGTCTCGCCGCAGCCCGACGCGAGCAGCGCGCAGGCGCCGAAGAGCGCCGAGATCGCCGCGAGCCCCCTGACCATGCGCGGTCATCGTAGCCCTGCCCGGCGAGCAGTCGCGACCGCGCGATCAGGGCGTCAACGGTGTGTCCGACACCCCACAGGGCCGTAACGGTGCCTGACACCCCACAAGGCCTTAACGGTGCCTGACACCTCACAGGGCCGTAACGGTGCCTGACACCTCACAAGGCCTTAACGGTGCCTGGCACCTCACACGGCCTTAACGGTGCCTGACACCGTGCGGTGTCAGACACCGTGCGGTGTCAGACACCCTGCCCGACGGCGAAGGGGCACGCGCCCCGACTCAGACGTCGAGCGGCGTGTGCCCGACGAGGCCGGGCACGTCGCGCGCCGGCACGAGCACCGCGTCCATCCCGGCCCGCTCCAGTGCGAGCACCTCGTCGCGCGAGGAGACCTCGACGTGCGCGATCGCCAGCTTGCCCGCGGGCACGTCCGGCAGCAGCTCGAGCACGGCGTCGAGCGGCTCGAGGTCGTCGTCCTCCGGGCGCGCGACCAGCATGAAGATCTCCGGGTCGAACCGCTCGAGCACGTCCTCGAGCTCCTCCCCGTCCCTGACCTCGGCCACCAGCTCGACGGCCGAATCGCCCTCGCCGGCGTCGGGCCGAAACGCACACGCGTCGGCCTCGGCCGGCGCCGCGGGCCCGAGCCAGAGCAGCGGCAGGGACGTCGCCTCGCGAATCCCGGGGACGTGCCGCGACGCGGCGACCGCCTTCGCGCCATGCTGCTCGGCGAGCCGCGCCGCCTCGGCGGTGTCGACCTGCGCGATGATCGCGATGCCGTCGCCCTCGGAGATCCGCTGGCTGAGAAGTCGTGGACCGGGCACCTGCGGCGCGAGCCTACCGGCTCTCGAAGCCGCGAGGCGGGCGCGGCTCGAGCCGTTCGCGGCCCGCCCAGTCGTGGCGCGGCGGCGCGAACAGCTCGAAGAGCGTCGCGCCGTCCGGCCCGGCCGCGACCGAGTGCGGCACGTGCGCCGGGATCACCCACCCCTCCCCCGCGCGCAGCTCGCGCTCCTCATCGCCGATCCGAAAACGGAGGGTCCCGGCCGTGAGGACGCCGATCTGCTCGTTGACGTGCGCGTGCTCGGGCACCTCGACGTCCGGTTCGAGCTCGATCTGCGCGAGCGTCGCCTCGCTGCCGTGCAGCGAGCGCGCGATCAGGCCCGGCCAGATCTGCTGCGGCTCCAGCTCGCGGAGATCGGAGAAGGCGCTCACGTGCCGATCGGGTGCCAGACCGTCTTCAGCTCGAGGAAGGACGAGATCTCCGCCAGCGAGTGCCGGTCGGCCGCGCCCGCGACGACGCGCTTCACGTTCTCGGCCGCGGCACGCTCGAGCTCGGGCCGCAGGCCGTCGGCGCCGGTGACGTCGATCGCGTTCACCTCCATGTGCGACGCGAGCCACGGCGCCAGCTCGGCGCGGTAGCCGGTGAGGAGGTTGACCACGCCACCGGGGACGTCGCTTGTCGCGAGCGCCTCGGCGAGCTCGACCGCCGCGAGCGGCTTCGTCTCCGACGCGAGCGCGACGACGGCGTTGCCGCCCGTCAGCGCCGGCGCGAGCCGCGAGACGAGCCCCTCGAGCGGCGGCTCGTCCGGCGCGATCGTCGCGACCACTCCCGTCGGCTCGGGAATGGTGAAGTTGAAGTACGGGCCGGCGACCGGGTTCGACGAGCCGATCACCTGCGCGAGCTTGTCGGCGAAGCCCGCGTACCAGACCCAGCGGTCGATGGCGCGGTGTACCTCGTCGCGTCCGGTGCAGAGCGCGGCGAACTCGTCCACGCGCGCCTCCATCATCTCGGCGACGCGGTAGAGGACCTGGCCGCGGTTGTACGCGGTCGCTCCCGCCCACTTCGGCTGCGCCGCGCGCGCCGCGGTGACCGCGTCGCGGACGTCCTTGCGCGACGCGCGTGCGACGTTCTGGCCCTGCGCTTCGTACGTCCGCCCCGACTCGCTGCGCGGGAAGGCGCCGCCGATGAACAGCTTGTACGTCTTCCTGACGGGAAGGCGCGTCACGTCGGCCCCCGCCGCTTCGCCGCCTCCACCGCCGCCGCAGGGTCCGCGATCGGCTCCCCGTGGCCGGGGAGCAGCACGCGCGCGCGCGGGTTGGCGAGCCTGTCGAGTGAGTCGAGCGCGCGCTGGACGTCCGCGGTGAGCGCCTTCGGCATCATCTGCGGGCCCTTCTCGCCGGTGAGCGGGTTCAGCGTGCAGAGCGCGTCGCCGACGAAGAGCGAGCCGGTCGCCTCGGAGAGCAGGACGCAGTGCCCCGCGGTGTGGCCCGGCGTGTGGATGACGCGCAGCCGGCCGGGGACGTCGAGCTCCTCGCCGTCGGCGAACGTGCGCACCTCGTGGATCGGCCTCGGCCTCATCGCGCCGCGCCGGCGGAACTCGAGCAGCAGCCGCCACGCGGTGGGGTAGCGCAGGTACGGAAGCATCGACCCCTCGTTCTTGCCGGACGGCTTCGCGGAGCGCGCGAGCTCCGCCTCCGCCTCGTGGATGTACACGGGAATGCCGCGCTCCGTGCGCAGCGCCTCGGCGAAGCCGACATGGTCGGCGTGGGCGTGCGTGAGCACGATCGCGTCGATGCGCGCCGTCGTCTCCGCGTCGAGCTGCGCGCGGTAGCCGGGCGCTCCGGCGTCGACGAGCGTCGCGCGCCCGTCCTCCTCGAGCAGGAAGAAGCTGACGAGGCGGCTGCCGAGGCGCCGCACGCCGGTCGGCAGCGCGCTCACGAGTCGAACGCCAGGTAGGGCTCGAGCCCGTGCAGGCCGCCCTCGCGGCCGAAGCCGGACTCCTTGTAGCCGCCGAACGGGCTCGCCGGATCGAAGCGGTTGTACGTGTTCGCCCAGACGACGCCCGCGCGCAGCCGCTCCGCCATCCACAGGATGCGCGACCCCTTCTCCGTCCACACGCCTGCCGACAAGCCGTACGGGGTGTTGTTCGCCTTCTCGAGCGCCTCGTCCGGCGTGCGGAAGGTGAGCACCGAGAGCACCGGCCCGAAGATCTCCTCCTGCGCGATGCGGTAGCTCTGCGCGACGTTGGTGAACACGGTCGGCGCGAACCAGTAGCCCTTCTCGGGCAGCCGGCACGGCGGCTGGTAGATCTCCGCGCCCTCGTCGCGGCCGGCGGCGACGAGCTCCTCGATCTTCTCGAGCTGCAGCTTCGAGTTGATCGCCCCGACGTCCGTGTTCTTGTCGAGCGGGTCGCCGACGCGGAGCGTCGCCATGCGCCGCTTCAGCTTGTCGACGAGCGGCTCGGCGATCGACTCCTGCACGAACAGCCGCGACCCGGCGCAGCACACGTGGCCCTGGTTGAAGTAGATGCCGTTGACGATGCCCTCGACCGCCTGGTCGAGCGCCGCGTCGTCGAAGACGATGTTCGCGGCCTTGCCGCCCAGCTCAAGCGTGAGCTTCTTGCCGGTGCCTGCGAGCCGGCGCTGGATCGCCTTGCCCACCTCCGTCGAGCCGGTGAACGCGATCTTGTCGACCTCAGCGTCCACGAGCGCCGCCCCGGTCGAGCCGTCGCCGGTGACGATGTTCACGACGCCCGGAGGCAGCTCCGCCTGGCGCAGCACGTCGCAGAAGAGCAGCGCCGTCAGCGGCGTCGTCTCGGCCGGCTTCAGCACGACGGTGTTGCCGCCGGCGAGCGCAGGCGCGATCTTCCACGCGAGCATCAGCAGCGGGAAGTTCCACGGGATCACCTGCCCGGCGACGCCGAGCGGCCGCGGCTGCCGGTTCGGAAACGCGTACTCGAGCTTGTCGGCCCAGCCCGCGTAGTAGAAGAAGTGCGCGGCCGCGAGCGGCAGGTCGACGTCGCGGGACTCCTTGATCGGCTTCCCGCCGTTGAGCGACTCGAGCACCGCGAACTCGCGCGAGCGCTCCTGCAGGAGGCGCGCGATCCGGAACAGGTACTTCGCGCGCTCGCTGCCCGGCAGCGCCGCCCACGTGTCGAACGCCTCGCGCGCCGCGCCGACCGCGACGGCGACGTCTTCCGGCCCCGCCTGCGCGACCTGCGCGAGCGGCTCCTCGTCGCTCGGCGAGATCGTCGTGAAGTGCTCGCCGGAGCGCGGCGCGACCCACTCCCCGCCGACGAAGAGGCCGTAGCGCTCGCGCAGGCTGACGATCTCGCGCGACTCGGGCGCGGACGCGTACGTCCAGTCCGCGGGGACGGGCGCTCCGGCCCGCTTGGCGACGTCAGTCATTGGTGAAGTAGTCGCGGGACTGGTACGCCCCCGTCTTCTCCTTGCGGAGCTGCATGAGCACGTCGTTGACGAGGCTCGAGGCGCCGATGCGGTAGAGGTCGGGGGTGAGCCAATCGGGGCCGAGCGTCTCGTGCACCTGGACGAGGTACTGGATCGCGTTCTTCGACGTGCGGATGCCGCCGGCCGGCTTCATCCCGACGCGTCGGCCGGTCTCCTCGAAGACGTCGCGGATCGCCTCGAGCATCACGAGATGCACGGGCAGCGTGGCCGCGCCCGGCAGCTTCCCGGTCGACGTCTTGATGAAGTCGGCGCCTGCCGCCATCGCGAGCAGCGAGGCGCGGCGGACGTTGTCGTACGTGCCGAGCTCCGCGACCTCGAGGATCACCTTCAGATGCGCGTCGCCGCACGCCTCCTTCACGCGCACGATCTCGTCGTACACGGCGGCGTAGCGGCCGGAGAGGAACGCGCCGCGGTCGATCACCATGTCGACCTCGTCGGCGCCCATCGAGACGGCGTCCTCGACCTCGCGCAGCTTCACGTCGAGGGGGCTCTGCCCGCTCGGGAACGCGGTCGCCACCGACGCGACCTTCACGCCGCTGCCGCGCAGGCGCTCGACCGCCACCGGCACGAGGTTCGGGTAGACGCAGACGGCGGCCACGGAGGGAACGCAAGGGTCGGTTGGGTCGGGCCGCACCGCCTTCGAGCAGAGCGCCGCGACCTTGCCGGGCGTGTCCTGCCCTTCGAGCGTCGTCAGGTCGCAGCAGCGGATCGCGAGCTCGAGCGCCCACACCTTCGCCTCGCGCTTGATCGAGCGTTTCGCGAGCTCGCCGGCGCGCGCCTCGACCGCGACCTGGTCGATCGAGCCGATCCGCGGCAGCCGCTGCTTCAGCGGCAGCTCGAACCCGCGCGGGAGTGCGGGCGCCTGCGCCATGCCCTGAGGTTAGCGCGGCGCCGGCCGGTCGACGTTCCAGACGCGGCTTGCGGCGACGAGCCAGCCGCCGTCCGGCCGCGGCGTCAGCCCGAAGCGGGTGATCGTGCGCTGGCCACCCTCGAGGTCGCCGTACATCACGGCGATCGCGAACCGCTGCCGGTCCTCGACCAGCCTGTGCGCGAGCACGAACTCCTCGGACGAGCGATCTCGGAAGGCGCCCTGCCAGAAGCCGATGTCGCCCGCGGAGATGTAGAGGTCGCGGTTCAGCCGGATCATCTCGTCGAGCGGCGGCGGCTCGGCGACGCCCGTCGGCCGGTCGGAGAACCACCAGCCGTGCAGCACCGCGATCCCCGAGCCGACGTTGCGCAGCGACATGACGAGGTAGACCGCGTCGTCGGTCGCCTCCGCGACACCCGAGCCGCCGGAGACCGAGAACCAGCGGTTGTCGAAGAAGCCGACCTTCTGGACCGGGTCGTCGAGCCGCGACGGCATCAGCAGCGGGCGCAGGCCCGAGAGCACCGAGACCTCCGCGATGCGCGCCGCCCGGTTCGCCGAGCGCACGGAGGCGAAGGTGGCGACGGCGAGCACCAGCGTCCCGCCGGCGGTGGCAAGCGACGAGATGGTCACCCAGTCGGCCATGATCCGACCCTAATGGAGGAGATCCGGGCCGAGTCGTGGAGCCACCTGCACGAGCTGCTGTTCGCAGGCTCGTGGCACGAGCGGCTTCGACGGCATCGCTCCGACTTCGCGTACCGCGGCGAGGCGTCGACCGCCGCGAAGCTCGTCACCAGCCTGCAACGGCTGGGCGGCGACTTCGGCGACGTCGAGCGTCACCTGCTGCGCAACTTCCGCAAGTACGCGCCGCGGTCGGCGGTGCCGGAGGACTCGCTGTGGCACTGGCTCGCGCTCGCCAAGCACCACGGCCTCGCGACACGCCTCCTCGACTGGACGTTCTCGCCGTACGTCGCGCTGCACTTCGCGACGGCGCACCCCGCCGACTACGAGCACGACGGCTTCGTCTGGATGGTCGACTTCGTGAAGGCGAACCGGCTCCTGCCGGAGCCCCTGCGCGAGGCACTGGAGCGGGAGGGGATGAACGCGGTCTCGGCGGAGCTGCTGCACGAGCTCGCGCCGACGCTCGGAGCGTTCGACGGGCTCGGCGAGGACGTCGTCGTCTTCTTCGAGCCACCCGCGCTCGACGAGCGCATCGTGAACCAGTACGCGCTCTTCTCGCTCATGCCGAGCCCCCACGCCCGGATGGACACGTGGCTGGAGGCGCGGCCCGAGCTGGCACGCCGCGTGATCCTGCCCGCCGAGCTGAAATGGGAGGTGCGCGACAAGCTCGACCAGGCGAACATCACGGAGCGCGTCCTCTTCCCCGGCCTGGACGGGCTCGCCACCTGGCTGAAGCGCTATTTCTCGCCGCGGTCCGACGGATCGTCGTGACACCCCTGTGACGGTGCCTGGCACCGTCACAGGGGTGTCACAGGCCGAGGCGCTCGAGCATCGTCGCGTTGCGGCGCCACTTCGGCGCCGCCTTGACCTGGAGCTCCAGGTAGACCGGGTGGCCGACGAGCTGCTCGACGAACGGCCGCGCCGCGCGGCCGATCTCGCGCACCATCCGGCCGCCCTTGCCGATCAGGATCTGCTTCTGGCTCTGCGTCTCCGTGTAGAGCCGCACGTGGACCCGCCGGTCGTCGACCTCGACCACCTCGGCGGTGAGCGCGTGCGGGACCTCCTCGCGCGTGAACCGGAGCGCCTGCTCGCGCACCAGCTCCGCGATGCGTGCGTCGAGCGGCATGTCGGTGGTCGTCTCCGGCGGGAAGTACCGCGGCCCCTCCGGCAGCAGCGAGAGCAGGTCGTCGCGCAGCTCGCCGATGCCGTCGCCCGTCTTCGCGCTCACGGGATGCAGCGCGTGGAAGTCGCCGAGCCCGCTCGCCTGCTTCATCTGCGACGCGACGTGGCCCGGCTTCAGACGGTCGATCTTGTTCACCACGATCACCACCGGTACGCCGAGCGCGAAGACGTGCCGCGCGACGTAGCGGTCTCCCGTGCCGATCCGGTCGCGGGCGCTGACGACGAGCAGCACCGCGTCGAGCTCGTCGGCCATCGTCTCGGCGACGCGCTCCTGCATCCTCTCCGTCAGCGTGTCGACCGGCTTCTGCCAGCCGGGGAGGTCGACGAGCACGAGCTGCGCGTCGTCGGCCGTGTAGACGCCGCGTATGCGGTGCCGCGTCGTGTGCGGCTTGTCGGAGACGATCGCGACCTTCGCGCCGGTGAGCGCGTTCACCAGGGTCGACTTGCCGACGTTCGGCCGTCCCGCGACGGCGACGAAGCCGGACCTCAAGCGGGCAGGTCCCAGGTGTCCGGCAGCAGGTCGTCCGCCGCGTACGTCGCGATGGTGCCGTCGGCGCGCCGGAAGCTCACCTCCGGGATCCGCCACTCGTACAGCCACTGGCGGCAGCCGCCGCACGGCGACGCGGTGATGCCGATCGCCGCGACGTCGCCCGGCCGGTAGCCCGCCGTGGCCACGGCGACGAGCGCGCTCTTCTCCGCGCAGACGCCGAGCGGGTACGCGGCGTTCTCGACGTTGACGCCGGTGAACTCCCTGCCGTCCGTCGTCCGCACGACGGCGCCGACGAGGTAGCGCGAGTACGGCGCGTAGGCGTTGCGCGCGGCGTCCTCCGCCCGCACGACGAGCTCCTCGGCCGTCACGCGAACACCTGGAAGACGACGAGCGTGGCGAGCGCGCCGAGCAGCGCGCCGTAGGTCACCTCGAGCGCCGAGTGGATGCCGGACTCGACGCGGGTCTGCGCCACGAGCAGCGCCATGATCAGCGCGATCGTGGAGATCAGGAAGCGGTGCGGGTCGCCGGCCGCGTACGTGGCGGCGATCCAGCCGGCGAACGCGAGCGCGGAGTGCCCGGACGGCAGGCCGCCGCGGAGCGGCGTGCCGCGGCCCGTGTAGGCCTTCGTCGCGATCACGATGATCACGGTCAGGAGCAGCGCGGCGAGCGTCAGCTCCGCGGGGGCCTGGCGCAGCCGGTCGAGCAGGTCGGCGGAGCGGTCGGCGACCTTGCCGGCGAAGACGAGGTAGCCCACCGCCACGGCATTGACGGCGGCAATCAGGACCGCTCCGGCTGCGATGTCCTTGGCGAGCTTCGCCATCGGGTCGAACGACGTCGTGGCGATGTCGATCGCCGCCTCGACGGCCGTGTTGATCATCTCCGCGATCAGGACGAAGACGATCGAGATCAGCAGCGCGATCAGCTCGAGCTTCGTCACGTTCACGATCAGCGCGACGACGATGACGACGAACGCGATCGCGAAGTGGAGCCGCATGTTCCGCTGCGTGCGGAGCACGTGGATGATTCCCTCGAACGCGTAGTTGAAGGAATCGATCAGGTTGGGCGCCCGCCGCGAGCTCATTTTCGCTCCAGGCCCGGCGAAGCCGGGCCTTCCGCCGAGGGACGCGGCTCCGTCAAGCCTACGCCGGGTTGCAGGTGTTCATCCTCGCGCGCGCGCATCTCGTCTCCGTGGTCGTAGCCGAGCAGGTGGAGCAGGCCGTGCGTCAGCGGCGCCCGCCAGGCCTCGCCGACCACCTGCGGGCAAACCACGACGTCGCCGAGCGCCCGGGGCAGCCCGGCCGGGATGTCCTCGCGGCCGTCGATGGGAAAGGCGAGCACGTCGGTCTCCTCGTCGACACCGAGGTGCTCCCGCTTGAGCGCGCGAATCTCCTCCGGCGGGACGAACGCGAGCCCGAGCTCGCCGTCCGCCACCCCTTCTGCTGCCAGCACCGTACGCGCGAGCTCGAGCGCGGCCGCCTCGTCGACCGCGATGCCGCTGCGGTTCTCGACCTCGACGGCGATCATCGGTTCCGTTCTTCGGTGTGCTCCTTGTACGCCTCGACGATGCGCTGCACGAGCTTGTGCCGCACGACGTCCCGGTGGCCGAACTGCACGAACGCGATGTCGTCGATGTCGCGCAGCACGTCCTGCACGTGCAACAGCCCCGAACGCTGCTCGCGCGGCAGGTCGATCTGCGTCACGTCGCCGGTGACGACGACCTTGGAGCCGAAGCCGAGCCGCGTCAGGAACATCTGCATCTGCTCCGGCGACGTGTTCTGCGCCTCGTCCAGGATGATGAAGCTGTCATTGAGCGTACGGCCGCGCATGAAGGCCAGCGGCGCGACCTCGATCGTCCCCCGCTCCATCAGGTTGTTCGCCTTGTCGGGGTCGAGCATGTCGTAGAGCGCATCGAAGAGCGGACGCAGATACGGGTCGACCTTGGCGAGCATGTCGCCGGGGAGAAAGCCGAGCCGCTCCCCCGCCTCCACCGCCGGGCGCGTGAGGATGATCCGCGCCACCTCGCGCTCGTGCAGCGCCGACACGGCCAGCGCCATCGCCAGGTACGTCTTGCCGGTGCCTGCGGGCCCGATCCCGAAGGTCACGGTCGAGCGCCGGATGGCGTCGACGTACTGCTTCTGCGTCACCGTCTTCGGCGCGATCTTCTTCCCGCGGTGGCGCCAGACGACCGCGTCGAACACCTCGCGGACGTCCTGCCCCGCCTCGAGCGTGCCGAGGACCGCGTCGACCGTGTGGACGCCGATCTGGTGGCCGCCCTCGACCAGCTCGACGAGCTCGTCGACGACGGCGCGCGCCTCGGCGACGTGCTGCTCGTCGCCCTCGAGCGTCAGCTTGTTGCCGCGCAGCCGCACCGTGCAGCGCAGCCGCTCGCGCAGCGCGTCCAGCACGCCGTCGGAGATCCCGGCCAGCTCGGCCGCGACCGCGTTCGAGACGTCGAGGGTCTCCTGCACCACGCCCAGTGTAGGTTGCCTCCCATGACGCCAAAGTGGGGCACGCTGCTGACCGTCTGCGTCGCGACGTTCATGCTGCTGCTGGACATCACGATCGTGAACGTCGCCCTGCCGGCGATCGAGCGGGCGCTCCATGCCTCCTTCTCCGACCTGCAATGGGTCGTCGACGCCTACGCGCTCACCCTCGCCACCTGCGTCCTCACCGCGGGCGCGCTCGCCGACCTCTTCGGCCGGAAGAAGCTGTTCATCGCGGGAATCATCATGTTCACCGCCGCGTCCGCCGCCTGCGGCGCCGCCTTCGACCCGCTGTTCCTGATCCTCGCCCGCGGCGTGCAGGGCATCGGCGGCGCGACGATGTTCGCGACCTCGCTCGCCCTCATCTCGCAGGAGTTCCACGGCCGCGAGCGCGGCACGGCCTTCGGGATCTGGGGCGCCACCATCGGCGCGGCGGTCGCCGTCGGCCCGCTCGCCGGCGGGATGCTGACATCGTGGCTCTCGTGGCGCTGGATCTTCCTCGTCAACATCCCGATCGGCGTCGCCGCCGTCGCGCTCGCGCTCGTCCGGCTGCGCGAGTCGAGCGATCCCGAGCACGGCCGCCTCGACCCGGTCGGGCTGCTCACGCTCACGAGCGGGCTCTTCTGCCTGATCCTCGCGCTGATCGAGGGCAACCGCCACGGCTGGTCGAGCGCGCTCATCCTCGCCCTCTTCGGCGCGGCGGCCGTCCTGCTCGCGCTGTTCCTCGCCTCGCAGGCCGTCGACCGGACGACGATGGTCGACCTCTCGCTCTTCCGGCGCCCGGCGTTCGTCGGCGCGCAGACCACGGCCTTCGCCATCTCGTCGTCGCTCTTCGCGATGTTCCTCTACCTCACGCTCTACCTGCAGAACGTGCTCGGCTACTCGCCGCTGCAGACGGGCATCCGGTTCCTGCCGATCAGCGCGGTCTCGTTCTTCGCCGCGCCGCTCGCCGGCCGCCTGTCGTCGCACCTGCCGGTCCGGTTCCTGCTCGGCGCCGGCCTCGCGCTCTGCGCGCTCGCGATGTGGCTGATGAGCCGCATCGACGTCGAGTCCGGCTGGACCGGCCTCCTCGCGGGCTTCCTGATCGGCGGCATCGGGATCGGGTTCGTGAACGCGCCGCTCGCCTCGACCGCGGTCTCCACCGTGCAGCGCGAGCGGGCGGGGATGGCGTCCGGCCTGAACAACACGTTCCGGCAGCTCGGCATCGCGACGGGGATCGCCGCGCTTGGCGCGATCTTCCAGAACCGCATCGGAACGAAGGTGGAGAGCGGGTTGCGCGGCATCCCGAACGCCCACCGCGTCGCGCAGGAGGTGACGAGCGGCCAGGCGCAGCAGGCGCTCGCAGGCGTTCCGCCGCACCTGCGTGCGCACGTCGCGGCGGTGGCGAAGGCGTCCTTCGTCTCCGGCCTGAGCGAGATCCTCGTGGTCGGCGCGGTCGTCGCGGCCTGCGGGGCGGTGCTCGCGCTCGCGCTCGTCCGGCGGCGGGACTTCGTCGCGAGCGCGCCGGCGCCCGAGGCGGGCTAGCGGCGAAGCCGGTACAGGACGTGCCGGCGGAGCGGATGCCCCGGCGGCAGCGACGGATGATCGAAGTCGTCGGCGGCGGCGTGGGTCATGCCGAGCCGCTCCATCACGCGCCGCGACCGCTCGTTGCCGACCGACGTGAAGGAGACGATCTCGTCCAGCTCGAGCTCGTCGAACCCGAACGCGACGGCGGCGCGGGCCGCCTCGGTCGCGTAGCCCTTCCCCCAGGCGTGCCGGGCGAGCCGCCAGCCGACCTCGACGGCGGGTGTGAAGTGCGCCTCGAACCGTGGCTCGTTCAGGCCGACGAAGCCGACGAACCCCTCCGGCGCCTCGACGGCCCACAGTCCGAAGCCGCGCTCCTCGATCAGACTGCGCTGACGGTTCGCGAGCTCGTCGCTGGCCGCGCGTGGCAGCGTGGACGGGAAGTGCCGCATCACCTCGGGGTCGGCGTTCAGCGCCGCGAACGGCTCGAGATCGTCGTCGCGCCACTGCCGCAGCCGAAGCCGCGCCGTCCGCAGCCCCGTCACGCCGCGCGGGCGGCGAACGCACGGACGGCGTCCATCAGCGGCGGCAGGTCCTCGAGACGCGCGAGGCCGTGATCTGCGCCGTCGAGCTCGAGCACGTCGTCGGCGAGCTCGCGTGCCAGCTCTCCGTTCCAGGTCGGATCGTCGGTGCCGCCGACGAGGAGCGCCGGCGCCGTCGTGCGCCGAAGCCCCTCCACGCATGCCGGCTGGTCGAGGAGGGGCGTCAGCCAGACGGCGGCGAGGCCGCGGTCGGCGGCGATCCCCGCCGCGAGCGTGCCCGCGGACTTGCCCGCCAGGAGCCGCGCCTCACCCGCGTAGGCGAGCGCCGCCTCCGCCCGGCTCGTCGGCCAGGCGACGCGGTCGCCGCCGGGGAAGGTGTCCCAGACCTGCACGACGCGCCACCCCATCTCGTTGAGCGCGAGCGCGGCGTAGTAGCAGGAAGGCGCCCCGCCGAGCATCGCGCCCGGCAGCACGATCGCCGTTCGGTCGGGGTCGCCTTCCCACTCGTAGCCTCCGCAGACGCCGAGGTCGACCGGTCGGATCACGCAAGCTTCTCGCGGACGAGCTGGCTCACCGCCGAGCCGTCCGCGCGTCCCGCGACCTGCGGCATCACGTCGGCCATCACGCGGCCCATGTCGCGGATGCTCGTGGCCCCGTTCTCGGCGATCGCGTCGTCGACGATCTGCTCGAGCTCGTCGTCGGAGAGCGGCGCCGGCATGAACTCCTCGAGGACGGCGAGCTCGGCCTCCTCCTTGCGCGCCTGCTCCTCCCGCCCGCCGCTGCGGAACGCCTCGGCCGCCTCGTGACGGCGCTTGCGCTCGCGCTGCAGGACCTGGAGCTCCTCGTCGTCGGAGAGCGGGCGCTGCAGGTCCTTCTCGGCCGAGCGCAGGCTGGCGATGATCAGGCGCAGCGCGTCACGCCGGTCGCCGTCGCGCTCCAGCATCGCCTGACGCAGCTCGCCTTCCAGCGTCTCGGTCAGGCTCACGCTTCGGCCTCCGCGAACTGCTTGCCGCCGAGGACGTGCCAGTGCAGGTGGAAGACCGTCTGGCCGCCGCCCGGGCCGACGTTGACCATCACGCGGTAGTCGGTGAGGCCGGCCTTCTTCGCGGTGTCCGCGACGAACTCGAGCATGCGCTTCGACTCCTCCGCGTCGAACTGGTCGACGTCGCGGAACGTCTCGACGTGCCGCTCGGGGATGACGAGCACGTGCACGGGCGCGAGCGGGTTGATGTCCTCGACCGCGACGAACCCGTCGGCGCGGTTCACCCACTTCCCCTCGCGCGTGAGGCTGCAGAAGAGGCAGTCGTCACGCTGCTGCGGCAAGGATCCCCTCCTCCGTGACGGCCGCACCCTGCACGCGGACGAATTCGCCGACGGGCGCGCGGACGAGCCACGGCGAGTAGTCGTCGCCGTAGCCGCGGCCGGGCCGGTCGACGAGCACGGTGTCGGCGCTGCCCACCTTCGTGCGCCACCGCCGCAGGCACAGCTCGTGCGAGAGCGCGCGCAGCCGCGCCCCGCGCTCCTTCTTCACCGCCGGCGGCACGGGATCGTCACCTTCGGTTGCGGTGCCCGGCCGCGGCGAGTACGGGAAGACGTGCACCTTCGTGAGCCCTGCGCGCTCGACCGTGCGCAGCGTGCGCTCGAACGCCGCGTCGTCCTCCGTCGGGAAGCCGACGATCACGTCGCTCGTCAGGTTGAAGTCGCCGGCGAGCGGCTCGAGCTTCCGGAGGTACGTCGCTGTGGAGTAGCGGCGCCGCATCGCGCGCAGCACGGCGTCGTCGCCGGACTGCAGCGGCACGTGGAGGTGCTTCGCGACGCACGGCGTCTCGCGCAACGCGGCGACCAGCTCGCCGTTCACGTGGTTGATCTCGATCGAGCTGAGACGCAGCCGCTCCAGGCCCGGCGTCTCGCCGGCGGCGCGCACCAGCCCGGCCAGGTCGAGGCGGGCGGCGCGGTCGCGGAAGCAGCCGAGGTTGATCCCTGTGAGGACGACCTCGCGCTGGCCCTGCTCGACCCGCCGCCGGATCTCGCGCAGGACCGCCTCGGCCGACCGGCTGCGCGAGGGGCCGCGGACGAGCGGGATCACGCAGAACCCGCACGAGAACGAGCACCCGTCCTGGATCTTCACGAACGCGCGAACGCGTTCGACCCGGGCGTCCGCCTGCACGCAGCCGATCGCGCCGACGTCGCCGGCGACGAACGCGGCCGTCTCCTCGCTCGGCCGCGAAACCACCGTCACGTTCGGCGGCAGCGCCGCGAACGCGTCGCCGCCGAGGTTGGCGGCGCAGCCGGTCAGGTAGACGCGTCCGTGCATGCGCGCCGCGCGGGCGGCCGCCTTGCGGCTCTTCGCCACCGCCTCGTTCGTGACGCAGCAGGTGCTGATGACGGCGACGTCGGACGCGTCGTCCGCGTCTCTCTCCTCATGGCCGTCGCCGAGAAGGCGCTCCCGCACGTCGTTCACGTCGACGTGCGAAACCTTGCAGCCCAGGAACCGAACGCTGAACGTCGCCACGCGCGGATCGTACTGAGGTCCTGCCGCGCAGGCAGTCGTCAGGCGCGGCGGTGGACGTCGGCCGCCCACCCTTCGAGCACCGCGCGCTCGACGTGCACGTACCCCTCGAGCTGCACCGCCCTGCCCTCGAGGTAGCCGGACGTCACGAGCTCCTCGGCGTCGAGGCGCTCCGGCAGCTCCTGCGCCGCCTCGAGGGAGATGTTGGCGACCGCGACCGGGGCCGACGGGAGGCGCTCGTGCGGCGAGACGAGCCGCACGCCGATCGCGACGCCGTTTGCGCGCGCGTTCGCGTCGGTCGCCTCGACCGCGGCGGCCTCGACGTCGACGGCCGTGACGGGCGAGAAGCCGAGCAGAGCCGCCGCGATCGCGAGCACGCCCGAGCCGCAGCCGACGTCGAGCAGCGGCCGAAGCGGGAGGCGTTGCAGCAGCTCGAGACAGAGCCGCGTGGTCGGATGGGCGCCCGTGCCGAACGCGCGTCCGGGATCGACGACCACCGCGAGCAGGTCGGGATCGGGACGCTCCCACGGGGGGCCGACCCAGAGGCGGCCGACCCGGATCGGCCGGTGAAAGGTGCGCCAGCGGTCCTCCCAGCCGTCCGCGACGTCCGTCGCGCGGGCGCCGCCGAAGACGTGCCAGAGACGCTCCTCGCCCTGCGCGTCGGTGTACGCCGCCAGCTCGACGCCGCCCGGCCGCTCCGCCTCCTCGAAGCCCTCCGGGAAGAGCTCCAGCATGGCCGCGCGCGCTTCCTCGGCCTGCTCGGCCGAGACCTCCACCGCGACGCGACGCAGCGCGCTCAGCGGAACGCGCTCTTCAGCTTGTCGAAGAAGCTCTCGTCCGCCTGGTATGTGTGCTCGTCGGAGGCGCGCTCGAACTCCTCGAGCAGCCGGCGTTGCTCGTCGTTGAGATGGCGCGGGACCAGGACGTTGACGAGCACGCGGTGGTCGCCGCGCCCGAACCCCTGCAGGACCGGCATTCCACGCCCGCGCAGCACGCGCACCGCACCGGGCTGCACGCCCGCAGGCAGCTCCAGCTCGACCGGCCCCTCGAGCGTCTCGACGGTCACCGACGCGCCGAGCGCCGCCTGGCCGATCGTCAGGTCGACCTGCGAGAAGACGTCGTTGCCCTCGCGGACGAAGCGCGGGTCGGGCCGGACGTGCACGAGCACGTAGACGTCGCCGGCGCGGCCGCCGAGCAGGCCGGCGTGGCCCTCGCCCGACAGGCGGATCCGCTGGCCGTCGTGGATCCCCGCGGGGACGTCGACGTTCAGCTCGCGCGACTCGAGCACGCGGCCGGCGCCGTCGCAGCCGTGGCACGGATGCTCGATCACCACGCCGCGGCCGTCGCACTGCGCGCACGGCTGCGTACGGACGAACTCGCCGAACATGCTGCGGGAGACGTGCTGCAGCCGCCCCGCGCCCCCGCACCGTGGGCACGTCGCCGGCTGCGTCCCCGGCTCGACCCCGTCGCCGCCGCACACGCCGCACGGAACCGCGACCTGAAACGGCACCGGGACCGTCGTCCCGCGCGCGGCGTCGACGAGGTCGATCGCGATCTCCGCGCCGACGTCCGCACCGCGCGCGCGGCGGCTGCGCACGCCGCCGCCGAAGATGTCGTCGCCGAAGAACGCCGAGAAGAGGTCGCCGAGGCCGCCGATGTCGAAGTGGGTGGGCGTGAAGCCGCCCGAGCGCAGTCCCTCGTGCCCGAAGCGGTCGTAGAGCGCGCGCGTCTCCGAGCTCGAGAGCACCTCGTACGCCTCGGTCACCTCGCGGAACCGCTCCTCGGCGTCGGGCGCCTCCGAGACGTCCGGGTGCAGCTGCCGCGCGAGCCGCCGAAACGCCTTCTTGATGGCGGCGTCGTCGGCGTCGCGCGGAACGCCGAGCACCTCGTAGTAGTCGCGGTTGGTCGTGGCCATCAGTCGTCCTCGTAGGCCTCGCTGACGAAGCGGGAGAGCTCGTGCGCGGCCGCGCGCACCGAGCGGAGCGCCTTCTCGTAGTCCATCCGCAGCGGTCCGACGAGGCTGACCGCGCCCAGCGTCTGGTGCGCCAGCCCGTACGTGGCGCCGACGAGCGCGAGGTCGCGCAGGCTCGGCTGCTCGAGCTCCTCGCCGACCCGCGCGAACGTCCGGCGGGGGTCGAGCTGCTGCGCCAGGACGTCGAGCAGCGCGACGCGCTTCTCGAGCGCCTCGAGCAGGCTGCGGTAGGCGCCGATCTCCTCGGTGCGGAGCTCCTCGAGGAGCCCCGCCGTACCGCCGACGAAGACCTGGCGGTCGTCCGCGACGGGCTCCGCGAACACGCCCCGGATCGCCTGCAGGAACACCCGCTCGCGCTCGCCGAGCGTGGGCTCCTCGAACACCCGCCGCAGCGTCCGCGAGCCGGGTCGGACGCCCTCCAGCTGGTCGTTGAGGTAGTCGCCCGCCCAGGTGACGAGCCCGGGGTCGACCGGCTCGGCGAACGTGAAGGCGAGCTTGCTGACACTGCCGGTGGAGAGGATCACGACCACCATCACGACGTCCGGCTGCAGCAGGAGCGCCTCGACGTGGCGGACGGTGGCGGTCTCGATCCGCGGCGCGGAGACGAGCGCGAGCAGCCGCGTGACCTGCGACAGCATCTCCGAAGTCGCCCGCAGCGCCTCGTCGATCTCAGTCCTCGCCGCCCCGAGCGCGAGCGGGAACGCGCCGGGACGCACGTCGGGCCGGCTCAGCAGCTCGTCCACGTACACGCGGTAGCCGCGCTCGGTGGGCACGCGGCCCGCGGAGGTGTGCGGATGCGTGAGCAGGCCGGAGCGTTCGAGCTCGGCGAGCTCGCCCCGCACCGTCGACGGGGAGACCGTGAGCTCCGCCCGGCGGACGAGCGTCTTCGAGCCGACCGGCTGTCCGGTCGAGACGTACTCCTCGACGACGTGCTGGAGCAGCTCGCGCTGCCGCACCGACAAGGCGACTTCCATGTCTCCATGGTAGGCGCCGTGGAGCACGTCGCCCCGTCGGCGGACCGCGCTCAGGCGAGCAGACGGGCCGTCACGCCTCCGCCGAGGAGGCGTCCGCGCGGCGTGAGCGTGACCGTGGCCGAGGAGGGACGCGTCGCCAGCCCCAGCCGCTCGAGCCGCGCGAGGGCGTCCTGGTCCAGCGTCTCCTCCAGCCCCTCGAGCGAAAGGGGCTCGTCGAGGCGCAGGCCGAGCATCGCCCGTTCCACCGCACGGGTCTCCGCCGGGAGGTGCTCGCGCTCGCGCGGCGGCCGCGTGCCCTGCTCGAGCGCCGCAAGGTAGCGCGTGAGCGAGGGGCGGTTGCGCCAGCGCGTGCTCTCGATTGTGCTGACCGCGCCCACGCCGAGGCCGAGGTAGTCGTGGCCGAGCCAGTAGCCGAGGTTGTGCCGGGAACGGAGGTCTCGATCGCCCGCACGAGCCGGCGCGCGGCAGAAGCTCGCCGTCTCGTACCAGCGGTAGCCGGCGCCCGTCAGGGTCTCGACCACCTGCTCGAAGTAGTCCTCCATCGCCTCCGACTGCCGTGCCAGCTCGCGTCCGTACCGGTGGGTGAAGCGTGTGCCCGGCTTCGCCTCCAGCTCGTACGCGGACAGGTGCTCGGGCTCGAGCGACAGCGACTCGGCGAGGTCGCGCGCCAGGTCGGAGGCGCTCTGGCTCGGAACGCCGTAGATGAGGTCGAGCGAGATGTTGTCGATTCCGGCATCGCGGACGGTGTACACGGCGCGTCTGACGTCGTCCGGCCTCGCGCGGCGTTCGAGCACGTCCAGAAGGTGCATGTGGAACGTTTGTGCGCCAATCGACACACGATTGACACGGTTGCGTTGCAGAAGCCTGGCCAGCTCGGGCGTGACCGTTTCGGGGTTGGCCTCGACCGTCACCTCCTGCGCGGGCGGGAGCGCCGCGAGCAGGCGCTCGAGAGCCGGGGCGGACGTGAGCGTCGGCGTTCCCCCGCCGAGATACACCGTCTCGACGTCGCGGGCGAGGCGGCCGCGCTCGAGGTCGAGCTCGCGGAGCAGGGCCTCGACGTAGCGGGAATGGTCGCCGCTGCGGCCGACGACGGTGACGAAGTCGCAGTAGCCGCACCGCGACGAGCAGAAGGGCAGGTGCACGTAGAGATGGCGTGCACCACCCGACGTCTGCGCCGGCGTGGCCGTCACGATGCGGCAGGCCGGCGCGGGCGCGGCGCGAGCTCGCCGCCGCAGTTCGGGCAGACGCCTCCCATCGCCTCTGCGCAGCCCGGGCAGAAGGTGCACTCGTAGGAGCAGATGCGCGCGTCGCCGTCCGGCGGAAGCGCTGCGCCGCAGCGTTCGCAGGCGGGTCGTAGCTCGAGCGCCGTCGTCATCGCCTCCCGGCGTCGTTCAGATTGAGCACCGCGAGGAACGCCTCCTGCGGGACCTCGACCGCGCCGACCTGCTTCATCCGCTTCTTGCCCGCCTTCTGCTTCTCGAGCAGCTTGCGCTTGCGCGTGATGTCGCCGCCGTAGCACTTGGCCAGCACGTCCTTGCGGCGCGCCTTCACCGTCTCGCGCGCGATCACCCGCGAGCCGATCGCCGCCTGGATCGGAACGTCGAACATCTGCCGCGGGATCTCCTCGCGCAGGCGCTCGACGAGCGCCTTGCCGCGCTCGTAGGCGAGGTCGCGGTGGACGATCAGCGAGAGCGCGTCGACCGGCTCGCCGCCGACGAGGACGTCGACGCGCACGAGGTTGCCCGGACGGAACCCGGACACGTCGTAGTCGAAGCTCGCGTAGCCGCGGGTGCGCGACTTCAGCTGGTCGTAGTAGTCGAGGACGATCTCGGCGAGCGG
Source organism: Gaiellaceae bacterium (assembly GCA_035652835.1). Taxonomy (GTDB): domain Bacteria; phylum Actinomycetota; class Thermoleophilia; order Gaiellales; family Gaiellaceae; genus PALSA-600. The sequence goes on along the minus strand of DASRDA010000034.1, from coordinate 170,050 downwards.
CAGCTCGTAGACGAGGTGCACGCGCTGCTCCGAGAGGTACTCGAGGTGGTCGAAGCGTCCCCGACGCTCGTTGCAGAGCTCCATCACCGTGCCGACGTACTCCTTCGGGACGATGATCGACGCCCTGATGTACGGCTCCTCGACCTCCTCGACGGCGTCGGGGAGGTCGGCGGGCGTGTGCACCTCGCTCCATTCGGGCTCGTTGAGCCGCCGCACCCGGTACGCGACGTTGGGGGCCGTGACGAGCAGGTCGAGGTCGAACTCGCGCTCGAGCCGCTCGCGGACGATCTCCATGTGCAGCAGCCCCAGGAAGCCGCACCGGAAGCCGAACCCGAGCGCCTGAGACGTCTCGGGCTCGTAGAACAGCGCGGCGTCGTTGAGCTTCAGCCTGTCGAGGGCGTCGCGGAGCTCGGGGTAGTCGTCCGAGTCGGTCGGGAAGAGGCCCGCAAAGACCATCGGCTTCACGTCCTTGTAGCCGGGCAGCGGATCCGCAGCGCCCTTCGCGACCGACGTGAGCGTGTCGCCCACGCGCAGCTCGCCGACGTCCTTGAGCCCGGTGATCACGTATCCGACCTCGCCCGCCTCGAGCGCCTGCACCGGTCGCATCGCCGGCGACATGAAGCCGATCTCCTGAGCCTCGAAGCGCGTTCCGAGCGCCATCGCCAGCAGCTGCTCGCGCGGCCGGAGCGTGCCGTCGACGACGCGGACGAACGCGACCACGCCGCGGTACTGGTCGTACGACGAGTCGAAGATCAGCGCACGCGCCGGCGACTGGGCCGCCCCGGCTGGCGGCGGGATGCGCTCGACGATCGCGTCGAGCACGGCCTCGACGCCCGCACCCGTCTTGGCGGAGATGCACAGGACGCGCTCGGGCGACTCGCCGATCAGCTCGGCGACCTGCAGAGCGGTGCCGTCGGCGTCCGCCTGCGGCAGGTCGATCTTGTTGACCACCGGGACGATCTCGAGGTCGTTCTCGATCGCCAGGTAGGCGTTCGCGAGCGTCTGCGCCTCGATCCCCTGGGCGGCGTCGACGACGAGGAGCGCGCCCTCGCACGCCTGCAGCGAGCGCGAGACCTCGTAGGTGAAGTCGACGTGGCCGGGCGTGTCGATCAGGTTCAGCTCGTGCCCCTTCCACTCGACCCGCACGGCCTGCGCCTTGATCGTGATTCCGCGCTCGCGCTCCAGCTCCATCGTGTCGAGCACCTGCTCGCGCATCTCCCGCGCCGAGACGGCGTTCGTGAGCTCGAGGATGCGGTCGGCCAGCGTCGACTTGCCGTGGTCGATGTGCGCGATGATCGAGAAGTTGCGGATACGGTCCTGGTCCATGCGACGTCAGGCGCTGCGGAGGCGGCCCCGCAAGGAGAGTAGCGCCTGCATCTCGCGCACTCCGAGCGCGCGGCACGCGAGCGCGTACGCCGCCGCGGACGCGAGCAGCGCCGCTCCCAGCGACACGACCTGCGCGGGGAAGGAGCGGCCGAGCGCCGCGTCGAGCGGCTCCCAGACGACGTAGGCCACGAAGGCGACGACCGCGGACGCGGCTGCGATGCGCGTCACGCTCGCGGCCATCCGAGCGCCGTCCACACGCCCGATCCGGCGGCGGAGCAAGACGAGCAACGCGGCGCTGCCGCCCACGTTCACCACGGCGGTCGAGAGCGGGATACCCCACGTCCCGAAGCGGTAGAACGCGAGGTCGAGCAGCGCGTTCAGGAAGAGGTTCGCGAGGGCGACGACCGTCGGAACCCAGTTCTCCTGGAGGCTGAAGAACGCGCGGTTCAGCATCAGCATCGCGCCGTTGAACACGAGGCCGGCGCTGAAAGCGGCGAGCGCGCCGGCGACGACCGGCGTCTGCTGTGGATGCCAGTGTCCCCGCTGGAAGAGGATGCGGACGATCGGCTCCGCGAGCACGGCGCTGACGACGGCGGTCGGCGCGAGCAGGAACGCGATCTGCCGCAGGCCGTTCGAGACCGCGTCGCCGAAGCCGGCGAGGTCGCCGCGAGACGCGAGCCGCGACAGCGTCGGGAAGAGGACGGTGGCGATCGCGACGGAGAACATCCCCTGCGGGAGCATGTAGACGAGGAACGCCTTCTGGATCGCGGTCGGGGCGAGGTTGGCGTTGATCAGCCGCGACGCGAAGAACGTGTCGATCACCGCATTCACGTTGATCAGGCCGAGCCCGAGCGTGACCGGGATCATCAGCTTGAACACGCGCCGCACCGCCGGGTCGCGCCAGTCCAGGACGACGCGCAGCCGCTCCTGCCCGCGGTCGAGGCCGCGCAGCCACGGCATCGGCAGGAAGACCTGCACGAAGGTCGCGACGAGGATCGACGCCGCGTAGACGTACAGCTTCGAGCTCGGCGTGCTCGCCTGCGGCACGCCGAGCGCCAGCCCGAGGATGATCGCCACGTTCCAGAACACCGGCGACAGCGCCGGCACGGTGAAGTGGTCGTAGCTGTTGAGGATCCCCACGACCACGCCCGAGACGCCGAGCAGCGCCACGATCGGGAACAGCACGCGCGAGAGCCCAACGGCGAGCGCGCGGTCGCGGCCCGGGTTGCCGAAGATGCCGATCACCCACGGAGCGACGACGATGAAGACGGCGGTCAGGCCGGCGAGCCCGAGCAGCATCAACCAGAACAGGCTCGACGCCACGCGCCAGGCGCGGCGGCGATCGCCCTTCTCGAGCAGGTCGCTGAACACGGGCACGAACGCGGACGAGAGCGCGGCGTCGGCGACGAGCGCCCGGATCAGGTTCGGCACCTGGAACGCGACCGTGAAGGCGTTGATGCGGCCGGCAGCGCCGAAGTAGTAGGCGGCGACGATCTCGCGAACCAGTCCGAGGATGCGCGAGACGCCGGTGGCGACGCCGAAGATCGCCGTCGAGACGGCGAGCCGGCGGCGGGGCTCCGCCTCGGCGGACACGCCGCGCGGCGCGGCCTGCGCGCGCAGCTGCTCCGGGCGCAGGACGATCGTCGGCTGGTCGGGATCGACGATCGCGGCGGCGCCGGTGATCCCGCCGAAGCCCGCGCCGCCCGGCGGACCCGCGGTATCGGCGAGGCGGTCGTAGCCGGGTGGAAACTCGTCGAAGTCCCACGTCGGCTTGCCGCGTGCGCGCCTGCGCTCGTTCCGCTCGCGCAGCCGGGCCAGACGCTCGCGCGCCCGCTCGCTCTCGTCCACGCGCTGAGCATAGGCAGCGCCTCAGCCGACGCCGAGAGGGCCGCTGGTACCATCAGCGCGCCCGCCGACGGGCGAGTCACACCCGGTCATGCCGAACATCAAGCAGCAGAAGAAGCGCGTGCGGATCGCCGCCGAGGAGCGGCTCGAGAACCTGCGCTACCGCTCAACCATCAAGACGCTCACCAAGCGTCTGGCGTCCGCGGTCGCCGACGAGGACACGGCAGTCGCCGCGGACGAGCACCGGCGGCTCGTGCGGTTGATCGACCGCGCCGTCGCCCGCGGCGCGCTGCACCGGAACGCGGCCGCGCGGAAGAAGTCGCAGGCGGCGCGCATGCTGGCCGGCTCCGGCTCCTGACCGACGTCGGGCGGCGCCTCAGGCGCCGGCGGCAGCGGGTTTCGGCGCCTGCGCGGCGGTGAGGTCGATCAGCGCACGCTCCAGCTCGAGATCGTTGGCGAGACGCGATCCGCCCTTGACGGCGTGGTCGAGGGCCGCGAGCCGGACGGTCGCGTCGTCGAGCTCCTCGTCGCTGTAGTTGCGCGCCTGCGCGTAGAGCTTCTGGACGAAGAAGGGATGCAGCTTGAGCCGGGCTGCAGCGTCCTTTGCGGTCATGCCCTCGGACTCGAGCCGCCGGCACGCACGGATCCTGGCCACGTGGCTCGTCAGCGAGCCGATCACGCGCGGGATCGTGCGCGACCGTGGGTCGCCGCTCCGCTCGAGCATCCGCTCCGCCGCGCGGAGCACGGCGGCGACGTCGCGCGACCCCCAGGCGTCGGTGAGGACGAATGCCGGCGAATCGGCCCGCGGGGCGACGAGGAGCTCGATCTCACGCTCGGTCACGGGATCGCCCCCGGACCAGGTCGCGATCTTCTCGACCTCGCTCGCCAGGTCGTAGAGATCGTCGCCGACGAGCTCGAGCAGGAGGCGGCACGCCTCGGCGTCCGCCTGCGTCGAGCGGAGCTTGAACTGCTCGGCGACCCACCCCTGGAGGCCGCGTTGCGGGACGTCCCAGATCAGGACCTCGCCGGCGCCGGCAACCGCCTTCGCGATCGGCGCATCCTTCCTGAGCTCGCCGGCGACGAGTGCGAGCGTCGTCCCCGGCGCCGGCGACTTCAGGTAGGCGGCGACCGCCTTCGCATCGGGTGCCTTCCACGCCTCCACGCCCTCGACGAGGACCAGGCGGCTGCCGCTCCCGAAGAGCCCGAGCGAGTTGCACGCCGCCACCGCGTCGTCGCCCGTCGCGTCGGCCGCGGCCAGCGTCTCGACCGCGTCCGCCTCGAACCTGGCGCGCAATCGCTCGACCGCACGATCGACCTTGGGCCGGTCGCCGCCGGCGATCAGGTACGCCGGCTTCAGATCGTCCCCCATCGCCGCCAAGCATAGGCAGCCGCGACGAGCATCAACGCCGCGGCTGCGGCGGCCGCCCGGCCGCTGACCTGGGCGAACGGGGCCGCCGCGACGAGCCGCGCGCACCCGGCCAGGTACGTCGCGAGCCATCCGTTCACCCACGCCAGGAAGGCCGCGACCGGCGGCGCGACCGGGTCGACCGCCGCGGCGGCGAAGGCGAGGCCGAGGAGCGGCCCGACCGCAGGCTCCGCGAGCGCGTTCGCGATCACGCCGAGCAGCGGCACGCGCCCGAACTGCGCCCAGAGCAGCGGCGCGGTGACGGCGGAGCAGGCGACCGAGATCGCCACGGCGCCACGCAGGGCCGCAGGCCCCGGGTAGCCCTCGAGCGCACGTGCGAGCGGCCCGGCGAGCGAGAAGATCGCGACCACCGCCGCGAACGACAGCTGGAAGCCGGCGTCGAAGAGCGTGTACGGGTTCCAGGCGAGCAGGACGATCGCCGCGACGAGGAGCACGTGCCACGGGTCACGCTGCTGGCCCGCGAGCCACGCGATCGAGACGGCGCTGCCGGCGACCGCGGCCCGGATGACCGACGGCTGCGGGCCGACGGCGAGCACGTAGCCGACGATTCCCGCGAGCGCGCCGAGATGGCCGGCGGCCCGCGGAAGCCCGAGCAGCCAGGCAAGGCCGAGGAGCCCGGCCGCGAGCAGGACGACGTTCTGGCCCGACACCGCCAGGAGGTGGTAGAGGCCCGAGCGCTGGAAGCTCGTCTTCAGCTGGGGCGTCAGCTGCGCGTCGTCGCCGAGCAGGATCCCTTCCAGGACCGCGCGCCGTTCTCCGGTCACGCCCGGCGCAGAGGCGCTCGCCAGCCAGCGCCGCAGTCGGTCGGCGACGCCGCCGAGCCCGCCCCGCCGCCCGACGAGGGTCCACGCGTCCACGTGCAGGACGGCGTGGATGCCCTGCCGGCGCAGCCAGGTGCGCTCGTCGAAGCCGCCCGCTCGATCCGGCCCACGGGGCGCCCGCACGACGGCGAGCACGCGCAACACGGCACCCTGAGGGGGCGAGCGGCCGAGCGGCAGCTCGAGCTGCACGCGCTCGCCTCCGACCGCCCTGCCGTCGAAGCGACGGACGCGAGCGGGCACGCGCTGGACGAAGGTTCCGCGCCTCGGTTCCGCGGTCAGCTCCACCACTCCCCAGCCGGCCGTGCCGATGCGAGCGGTCAGCACGCTGCGGTCGAGCTCGCCGAGCCGGACGCTTCCCCACCACCAGCCGCCGACGGCCACCGCGGCCGCGGCGACGGCGAGTCGCGCGGCGGGCGGAGCCACGAGCAAGCCGACGAATGCTGCTACGGCGATCGGCACGGCTCCACCGAGGCCGTGGAACGGTAGGCGGACGGCATCGGCGAGGGCCAGGCCGGCGCACGCGGCGAGTGCGACGGCGTGGGCGGGAAGCATCCCGCGCGGGAGGCGCGGCCACAGCGGGCCGGTTTCGAGCGGGGACTCCGTCACGGCACCACCAGCCCCTCGAGGTCGTGCAGCCGGGACGGCCCGATGCCGGGGATCGCGTCGAGCTCCGCGACCGAGGTGAACGGGCCGTGCTCTTGCCGGTACTCGACGATCTTCTGCGCAGTCACCGGGCCGACTCCGGGAAGCGCGTCGAGCTGCTCCGCCGACGCGGTGCTGAGCGAGACCGGCGCGGTCGGCGACGGCGGGGCACCGGCTGCCGCGCCACCGACGGCGCCCCCGCCCGCGACGCCCCCGGCGCCTCGCGCCGCAACGACGATCTGCTGGCCGTCCGCGATCGGCGCCGCGAGGTTGACCGCAACCGGATCCGCGCGCCTCGTCAGCCCGCCGGCGCGCTCGACCGCGTCCTGGACGCGGTCCCCCCGGGCCAGCCGGTACACGCCGGGCCACCGGACGGCGCCGACGACGTCGACGACGATCTCCGGCAGCGCGGACGCCGCGACCGGGGCGGGTCGCGCCGGCCCGGCGGCCCCGGTCCCTCCCGCCGCGCCGCCGACTCCCGCGAGGGGCGCGACGCGGAGCGGCGGCGCGCCGCCGGCGCCGCCGTGCGAGTGCCGCCAGGCGACCGCGACCAGGAGGACGGCCACCGCGGCCGCGGCGACGAGCCGGCGCCGGCTCGGCGAGAGGGTGAGAGAGCCCATGCCGAGACGGTGCCGGAGAAGGTGTCACGTGTCTGTGTCGACTCCGTGCCGATTCGGTGACGATCGATCCACAGTCGCGCGCCGCCCTCACGCGCCGCGCCTCACGCGCCGCGCCGCCTCACGCGCCGCGCCTCGCGCGCCGCGACACTGGCCCCGCGCCCTGCCGCGCCGCTACACGACCAGGTTGACGAGCTTGTCCGGCACGACGAAGGCGCGCGGCTCCTTGCCGTCGATGTGCGCCTGCACCTTCTCCGAGGCCTTGGCGCGCTCGACCAGCTCGTCCTCCGGCAGCCCGGCGGGCACCTCGATGCGGTCGCGCACCTTGCCGTTCACCTGGAGCACGAGCACGACCGTCTCCCGCGCGAGCAGGGCGGGGTCGTGGGTCGGCCACGGCGTCTCCCACAACCGCGAGTGGCCCAACGCCTCCCACAGCTCCTCGCAGACGTGCGGCGTGTACGGCTGCAGCAGCGAGACGGCCGTCTCGGCGGCGAACCGGGCGGCGGGATCCTCCGGCGAGCGCGCGAGCTCGTTCACCAGCTCCATCACCGCGGCGATCGGCGTGTTGAAGACGAAGCGGCGGTCGATGTCGTCGGTGACGCGCGCGATCGTCTCGTGCGCCTTCACGGCGAGCGGCGTCGACACGCCCTCGGGCGACGCCGGCCGCGCGGCCGCCTCGTGCACGATCCGCCAGAGGCGGCGGATGAAGCGGACGGTCGACTCGATCCCGTCGGGGCTCCAGTCGATGTCCTGGTCGGCCGGCCCCTGGAAGAGAATGTAGACGCGGATCGGGTCGGCGCCGAACTGGTCGAGCAGCTCGTCCGGCGAGACGCCGCCCTGCGACTTCGACATCCGCTTGCCCGCGAGCCGCACCCAGCCCTGGTGGAACAGGCGCGCGAACGGCTCGCGGAAGCCGAGCATGCCCATGTCGTTCATCGCCTTGACGAAGAAGCGCGAGTAGAGCAGGTGCCCCTTCGCGTGGTCGATGCCGCCGATGTACTGGTCGATCGGCATCCAGTAGTCGACGAGGCGGCGCTCGAACGGCGCCGTGTCGTCGTGCGGGTCGCAGTAGCGGAGGAAGTACCAGGACGAGTCGACGAACGTGTCCATCGTCTCCGCCTCGCGGCGGCCCGGGCCGCCGCAGCGCGGGCACGGGACGTTCAGCCACTCGGCGTTCGACGCGAGGGGCGGCTCGCCCTTCGGCCGGTAGTCCGACACCTCGGGCAGCAGCACGGGCAGCTCGTCGTCCGGCACCGGCACGATCCCGCACTGCTCGCAGTACACGACCGGGATCGGCGCGCCCCAGTAGCGCTGGCGCGAGAAGCTCCAGTCGCGCAGGCGGTAGCTGACCGCCGGCTTGCCGCGTCCGCGCTCGTCGAGCCACGCGACGATCGCGCCCTTCGCCTCCTCGCACGGCATGCCGTCGAACTGCGCCGACGAGATCATCCGGCCGTCGTCGTCGATCACCGGCACGACCGGCAGCGAGAACGCCTGCGCGAACTCGAGGTCGCGGTCGTCGTGCGCGGGGACGCCCATGATCGCGCCCGTGCCGTACTCCATCAGCACGTAGTCCGCGACCCACACCGGGATCGGCTCGCCGGTCGCCGGGTTCACCACCGCGCGCCCGGTATCGACGCCGGTCTTCTCGCGGGTCGCGCGCTCCTCGGTCGAGCGCGCCGCCGCGACGCGCGCGTATGCGCGCACCTCCGCCTCGCGCTCGGTTCCGGCGACGAGGGTCTCGACGAGCGGCGACTCGGGCGCGACGACGAAGAACGTCGCGCCGAACACCGTGTCGGGCCGCGTCGTGAAGACGGGGATGTCGAGGTCGAGCTCCTCGACGCGGAAGAGCAGCTCGGCGCCCTCCGAGCGGCCGATGTGCTGCGTCTGGATCTTCTTCGTGCGCTCCGGCCAGTCGATGGTGTCGAGGTCGGCGAGCAGCTGGTCGGCGTAGTCGGTGATCTTGAAGAACCACTGCTCCATGTTCCGCGCCTCGACGACGGCGCCGCAGCGCCAGCAGCGGCCGTCGACGACGTGCTCGTTCGACAGCACCGTCTGGTCGTTCGGGCACCAGTTGACCGGCGCCGCCTTGCGGTAGGCGAGTCCGCGCTCGAGGAAGCGGAGGAAGAGCCACTGCGTCCAGCGGTAGTAGGTCGGCTCGTGCGCGGAAACCTCGCGCGCCCAGTCGATCGCCCAGCCCATGCGCCGCATCTGCCGCTCGATCGACGCGATGTTGCGCTCGGTGATCTCGCGCGGGTGGCCGCCCTCGCGGATCGCGGCGTTCTCGGCCGGCAGCCCGAACGAGTCGAACCCCATCGGACGCAGGACGCGGTAGCCGGTCCGGCGGCGGAAGTGCGTCACCACGTCGCCCAGCGTGTAGTTGAGCACGTGCCCCATGTGCAGGTGTCCGGACGGGTAGGGGAGCATCTCGAGCATGTAGAAGCGGCGCTCGTCCCCGGCCTCGCCCGGCGCCGGGTTCGCGACCGCGAACGCTCCGGCCTCGGCCCACAGCCGCTGCCACTTCTCCTCGATCGCGTGGGCGTCGTACGGTTCCATCAAGCTCCCGGAAGAAAGGTAACGGTCGACCTCCCGTGCAGCCAGCCACCCAGACGCCACTCGCGGACCTCCTCCCCGACGGCGCCGCCGTCGCGGACGGCGAGCTCGTCCTCGGCGGCGTTCCAGCGCACGAGCTCGCGCGCGAGTTCGGGACGCCCCTCGTCGTCTACGACGAGCGGACGCTGCGCGCGCAGGCGCGGGCCTACCTGGAGGCGGCGCCGGGCGCGCTCGTCGTCTACGGGACGAAGGCCTTCCCGTCGCTCGCCGTGCTGCGGCTCTTCGCCGAGGAGGGGCTCGGTGCGGACGTCTCGACCGCGGGCGAGCTCGCCTTCGCGCGGCGGGCCGGCCTCGGCGGCGACCGGCTCGTCGTCCACGGCAACAACAAGGAGGACGAGCTGCTGCGCGGCGCCGCCGAGGCGGGTGCCCTCGTCGCGATCGACTCGCTGGACGAGATCGAGCGGGCCCGCGCCGCCGGCGCAGCCCGCTTCCTGGTGCGCGTCACGCCCGGCGTCGAGGCCGACACGCACGAAGCCGTGAAGACGGCCCACCACGGATCGAAGTTCGGCCTGCCGCCCGACGATGCGATCGAGGCGCTGCGGCGGCTGCCGGAGTGCGAGGGGCTGCACGTCCACGTCGGCTCGCAGCTGATGCACTTCGGCGCCGCGCTGATGACGGTCGACTGGCTCGCCGGCTTCGCCGCCCGGGCGCGCGCGGAGCTCGGCTGGACGCCGGGCCTCGTCGACCTGGGCGGCGGCCTCGGCGTCCGCCACGTGCCGGAGGAGCCGCTCTTCACCGTCGCCGAGTTCGTCGGCGGCCTGACGGCCGAGCTCCAGCGCGCCTGGCAGCTGCAGGGCCTCCCGCAGCCCCGGCTCGCGCTCGAGCCGGGGCGGTCGCTCGTCTCGCGCGCGGGCGTCACGCTGTACACCGTCGGCGGCGTGAAGCGCGCGAGCGCGGCGACGACGTACGTGACCGTCGACGGCGGCATGTCCGACAACCCGCGGCCCGCCATGTACAACGCCCGCTACGCCGCGCTGCTCGCGAACCGCGCGGGCGAGCCGGCCGCGGGCGCGTACGCGGTCGCCGGCAAGCACTGCGAGTCGGGCGACGTGCTGATCGAGCGCGTGGAGCTGCCCGAGCCGCGGCGCGGCGACCTGCTCGCCGTGCCGGTCACGGGCGCCTACACGCTCGCGATGAGCTCGACATACAACGCGGTGCCGCGCCCGGCGGCGGTGCTGGTCGCGGACGGCGAGGCCAGGCTGATCCGCCGGCGCGAGACCGTCGACGACCTGCTCGCGCTGGAAGCTTGAAACTGTTTCGCGGACATGTCCGCGAAACAGTTTCCCCTCACGCGACCGGCCGCAGCAGCTCGCGGCGGCGCGGCAGGCGCGCCTCGTTGACGTGCGGGTTGAGCGGCTCGGCGAGCGGCTCGGCGCCGAAGGAGACGCGGACGCGCTCGGCCGGCGGATCGCCGTAGAGCGTCGTCCGCTGCCGCGGGATGCGGCCGGCGGCGCGGATCAGCGCCTCCATCCGCTCCGGCGGCAGCTCCTGCCCCCACCCCGCGCCGGCGGCGCGCGAGATCGACTCGTTCATCAACGTCCCACCGAGGTCGTTCGCGCCCGCCCGGAGCGCCTCGACGACGCCCCGCGGCCCCGCCTTCACCCACGACACCTGCACGTTCTCGACCCAGGGGTCGAGCGCGATGCGGCCGACCGCGTGCATCAGCAGCACCTCGCCGAACGTCGGCCCGCGGCGCGCGCGCCCCTTGAGGTAGATCGGCGCCTCCATGTGCACGAAGGGCAGCGGCACGAGCTCGGTGAGGCCGCCTGTCCGCCGCTGCAGCTCGCGCACCGCGAGCAGGTGGCGCGCCCAGCTGCGCGGTCCCTCCACGTGGCCGAACATGATCGTCGCGTTCGAGCGCAGGCCGGCGCGGTGCGCCGTCTCGTGCACCTGCAGCCACTGCGCGGTCGTGATCTTGTCGGGGCAGATCACCGCGCGGATGTCGTCGTCGAGGATCTCCGCCGCCGTGCCCGGCAGCGACGCGAGCCCCTCGTCGCGCAGCCGCGCGAGGTACACGTCGAGCGGCAGCCCCAGCGTCGCCGCGCCCTGCCACACCTCGAGCGCGCTGAACGCGTGCACGTGCAGGTCGGGCACCGCGTCCTTGATCGCACGCACGACCGAGACGTAGTAGTCGCCGTCGAAGCCGGGATGGATCCCGCCCTGCAGGCAGATCTCCGTCGCGCCACGCTCCCACGCCTCCACCGCGCGGCGCACGATCTCCGCGTGCGGGACGAGGTACGGCTCGCCGCGCAGGTTCGCGGCGAGCTTGCCCTTCGAGAACGCGCAAAAGCCGCAGCGGAAGTAGCAGACGTTCGTGTACTGGACGTTGCGCGTGACGACGTACGTGACGACGTCGCCGTTCCGCTCGCGCCGCAGCGCATCCGCGCGCGCGAAGACGCGCTGGCGCTCCTCGCCGCGCGCCGAGAACAGCCGCACGAGCTCGTCCTCGCCGAGCTCGCCGCGCGTGTCGAGCGGCAGCGCGTCGCGGCGCACGACGAACGGCACCGGGCCGGTCTCGCCGGGCGACCAGTCGTCCTCGCGCGCGAGGCCGAGCGAGTCGGCGAGCCGCAGGGCGTGCGGCAGCACGTTCGGGTCGACCCACTCACCGTCGAGGAAGCGCGGATAGACGGTGAGCCGCGGCGCGAGCTCGAGCCCGCGCGCGCGGCATGCGGCACGGAGCAGCTCGACCTCGGGCCAGGGCGCCTCCGGGTTGACGTGGTCGATCGTCACCGGCGAGACGCCGCCGAAGTCGTCGATGCCGGCGTCGAGCAGCCGCGCGAAGTCCCCGGTGAGGTTGGGCGGCGCCTGCACAGCCACCTCGGGCGGTAGCAGGATGCGCGCGCAGGCTATCGTCCACAGCAGCTCGTCGAGCGGCGGCTCGGGCGCGTTCGCCATCTTCGTCCCCGGCTTCGCGCGGAAGTTCTGGACGATCACCTCCTGCACGTGCCCGTGCCGCGCGTGCACGTCGGCGATCGCCCGCAGCGCGTCGAGCCGCTCGGCGCGCGTCTCGCCGATCCCGATCAGGAGCCCGGTGGTGAACGGCACTCGGGCCCGACCCGCGAGCTCGAGCGTCTCGAGCCGCCGGGCGGGCAGCTTGTCGGGCGAGCCGAAATGCGGGCCGCCGCGCGCCGAGAGCCGCGCCGACGTCGTCTCGAGCATCAGCCCCATCGACGCCGCCGCCGGACGGAGCCGCGCGAGGTCGCCGGCGCCGAGGACGCCCGGGTTGAGGTGCGGCAGGAGCCCCGTCTCGTCGAGCACCGCGCGCGCCGCGCGCTCGAGGTACTCCAGGGTTGTCGCGCAGCCGAGCGCCGCGAGCTCCTCGCGCGCGGCCCGGTAGCGCAGCTCCGGCTTGTCGCCGAGTGTGAACAGCGCCTCGCGGCAGCCGGCGCGCGCGCCGGCGCGCGCGATCTCGAGCACCTCGTCGAGCGTCAGGTACGCACGCTCGCCGCGCCGCGGCGGCCGTGCGAACGTGCAGTAGTGGCAGACGTCGCGGCAGAGCTTCGTCAGCGGGACGAAGACCTTCGGGCTGTAGGTGACGAGCCGGCCGCGCGTCGCGTCGCGCACGGCGCGCGCCTCGGCGGTCAGCTCCGCGAGCGGGCGCGCGAGCAGCTCCACCGAAGCAATCTACATACGCGACCGGAGCGCGAGGACGTCGTCGACGAACGGCTTCGTCACCTTGAAGATGCCGCTCGTCCGCACGGCACGCTCGCCCTGGTACCACGCCGCGAGCGCGAGCCGCTCGTCGCCGCCGAACACCTGCAGCAGGTGGCGGAGCAGCAGCACGCCGGCCTCGACGTCGCCGCTCACGCCGCTCGCGAGCGGCCTTCCGAGCAGCACGGTCGAGACGTACTGCCGCGTCGACGGCAGCAGCTGGAGGACGCCGCGTGCGCCCGCCGGCGACACGAGCTGCGTCTGGTAGCCCGACTCCATCCACGCGAGCGCGCGCACGAGGTGGTTGTCGACGCCGAGCCTCGTCGACCACGAGTCGAGCAGGTAGCGCACCTCCTGCGGCGTGGACTGCGGCACCGACGGCGTCGCGCCGCGCGGGATCCGGAGCCGCGTCCCGATCAGGAGGACGCGGGAGGCGTCGAGGTGGTTCATGCGCGCGAGGACGGCGACGCTCGTGCGGAAGCGCCGCGCGATCGAGGTCAGCGAGTCGCCCGGCTGCACGCGGTAGACGAGGAGCGCCACCTCCTCCGCCTGTGGCCGCACCGGCACGCGGGCGCGGTCGGCGATCGACGCGAGGGTGCGCGGCCCCGCGACGCCGTCGACGGCGAGGTGCGCCGACTGCTGGTAGCTGCGCAGCGCCGCCGCGGTCGTCGCGTCGAGGTAGCCGTCGAGCGCGCCGTGGTACTTGCCCGCCCGCTCGAGCACGAACTGCAGCACGGAGACGTCCCAGCCGAAGTCGCCGCGGACGAGGCTCCGCGAGCCGAAGAGCGGCTGTCCGAGCGGCCCGAGCTTCGCGCGCGTGCGCGCGTCGACCGGCCCGGCGGGCAGCCCCATCCTGTGCTGGAACGCGTGCAGCCCCGAGGCGGTCAGCGGGCCCGAGACGCCGTCGATCGCCCCCGAGTAGAACCCCCACGCGCGGAGCGCGACCTGGAGGCCGGCGATCTGCGGGTTGACGCTGCCGACGGCCGCCGTCGCGCTCGGCGCGAGCACGGCAAAGACCACGGCGGCTGCTGCGAGCATCCGGCGCACGAGGCGGAACGTTCGCCGCCCCTGGCCCGAAACCTCCCGCGCCCGTCAGGCGTCGAGGAGACGGCTCCGGAGCCGCCGCAGGCGCTCGTCGTCGAGCCCCGCGGCGCGGAGGTACGCGCCGACGCCTCCGTAGCGCCGCTCGAGCTCCTCGAGCACGCGCAGCATCGCGCCGGGCGGCGACGGCAGCAGCAGCTCGCGCCGCCGGCGCTCGGCCGCGTCGGCCGCCGCCGCGACCCATTCCGGGTGCGACGGCGCCAGGTTCGCCTCGGTCAGCGCGTAATCGGCCGCGACCGTCTCGGCGGCCACCCCGGCGAGTCGCAGCGCGAGCGCGGCGATCAGCCCGGTGCGGTCCTTGCCGCCCACGCAGTGCACGGCGACGGCGCCGTCGGGAGCGTCCGCGATCGCCTGCAGCGCCCGGCCGAACTGCCTCCGGTAGCGCTCGAGGAACTCGAGGTACGACCACACGAGGTACTCCTCGGCGGTCGCGGCGCGATCCATGGCGTCGTTGAACTCCGCCTCCCACTCCGGCGTGCGGCTCGCGCCGAGGAGCGACACGTGCACGACCTCGACCGGCACGTCACCGGGCGGGTCCTCCGCGAGCTCCTCGGGGAAGCGGAGGTCGACGACGCGCCGTACGCCGGCGGCCTCGAGCGCCCGCCAGCCCTCGTCCGAGAGCCGGCGTAGGTTGTCGGCGCGCACGAGCCGGCCCGGCTGCGTCTCGCCGCCGTCCTCCGTCTCGAGGCCGCCGAGATCGCGGACGTTCACGCAGCCGTCCCAGACGAGGCCGGTCACTGCTCGGCTCCCAGGTAGGCCTCGATCACGGCCGGGTTCCGCTGCACCTCCGCGGGTGCGCCGTCGGCGATCGTGCGGCCGAAGTCGAGCACGTGGACGCGGTCGGCGATGCCCATCACGAGGCCCATGTGGTGCTCGACGAGCAGGACCGTCAACTCGAAGTCGCCGCGCAGCTTGCGGATGAAGCGGCCGAGCTCGGTCACCTCCTCGTGGTTCAGGCCGCCGGCCGGCTCGTCCAGCAGGAGCAGGGTCGGCTGCGCGACGAGCGCTCGTGCGAGCTCGACGCGCTTCAGCGTGCCGAAGGGCAGCCCCGCCACCGGCCGGTCCGCGAGCTCGGCCAGGCCGACGTAGGCGAGGGTCTCGCGCGCGCGGGCCTCCGCCGCGCGCCCGCCGAACGGGCGCGAGCGCGTGTGCGCGCCGACCAGCACGTTCTCGAGCACGGTCATCGTGCGGAAGAGCTCGACGTTCTGGAACGTGCGTGCGATGCCGCGCCGGACGATGCGGTGCGCCGGCGTCCGCAGGAGGCTCTTGCCGTCGAGCTCCACCTCGCCCGCGTCCGGGCGGTAGAGGCGCGTGATCACGTTGAAGAGGGTCGTCTTGCCGGCGCCGTTCGGGCCGATCAGGCCGACGATCTGGCCCTGCTCGACGTCGAGCGAGACGTCGTCGATCGCCACGATCCCCCCGAAGCGGCGGGTGACGTTGCGCACGGCGAGCAGCGGCACGGCCCCGACTCTAGAAGAACAGCCCGCAACGCTCCGGCGGCGACGGCCGTTCTACCTGCGACCCATCGAAAGCGAGGGATCGACCATGACTGGATGGAACAGAGCCGTCTCGACGCTGCTCGGCGCCGGCGTGGCCGGCTTCCTGCTCTGGATCGCCGCCCAGATCGGACGCGGCTCGACCGGCGGCTACTGGGCCGCCTACGGGATCGTCGCCGGGGCGGGGCTCGTGCTGGCGCTGTCGCAGCTGCGCGGCGCGGGCGGGAACCCGGCCGGGATGTTCCTGTTCGCCTTCCTGCCGGTGCTGATCTGCGCCGGCTGGGTACTGCTCGCCATGCAGCCGCACTCGAACTGGATCCGCGACCATCTGCTCGTCTGGTCGGGCCACGTCGGGATCCGCGACGTCGTGCGCGACGTCGGCACCTGGCTGGGCGTGCTGGCCTTCGGGATCGGCTTCGTGTTCGGCGCGATGCTCGAGCCGGGCTTCGTTCGCCGCCGCCGTGCGGAGACGATCGCCCCGGCCACCGCGACCGCCGCGCCGGCGGCCGCCTACCGCCTGCCGGCGGACGAGCCGACGATGGCCGACCGGACCGAGCTGGCGCGCGAGCGCGCCGCGGAGCGCGACGGCGTCACGACGTCGCAAGAGCCGACGGCTCGGTAACCGGCGCCCGGCACGCGAAGCGTTCGCAGACGTAGACCGCGGGGCGCCCCTCGACGAGGCCGCGCCCCGCGAGCAGCGGCACGTCGTCGGCCGGGCCGAAGGCGACGACGTCGGTGGGTGCGGCGGCCTCGAGCGCCGCCCGCGCCACCGGCGCGCCGGGCGGGCCGACGATCGCGAGCTCCCGGTGCGGCGCGAGATGCTGGTCGAGCGCGACGAGCGCCCAGCCGAAGGCTGTCGGCGCGCGCGTCAGCATGTCGCGCACGAGCGCGAGCGCCGAGAGCGCGCGGGCCTCGAGCGCGGCGTCGCCCCAGATCCGAGCGAGCCGAAGGAGCACGTACGCGAGCAGCGAGCTCCCGCTCGGCGTCGGGTGGTCCTCGACCTCTTTCTTGCGCGCGACCAGCCGCTCGGCGTCCCGCGCCGTCTGGAAGAAGCCGCCGTACTCCTCGTCGGCGAAGAGCTCGACCGCGAGGGTGGCGAGGCGGTGCGCCTCGCGAAGGTGCGCCGGATCGCCGGAGGCGACGTGGAGCTCGAGCAGGCCGTGGGCGGCCGCGGCGTAGTCGTCGAGGTAGCCGGTCCCCCTCGCGGCGCCGGCCCGCCACGTCCGGTGCAGGCGGCCGTCTGGAGTCGAGAGCGGGCCGAGCAGGAAGGCAGCGAGGCGGTTGGCGGTCTCGATTCGGCCGGCCTGCGCGAACGCGGCGAGCGCGAGGCCGTTCCAGGCGGCGACCGCCTTGTCGTCGCGCGCAGGCTTCGGCCGCCGCTCCCGGATCGCGAGCAGGCGGGCACGCGTCTCGTCGTCGAGCTCGCCGCGCAGCACGAACCGGCCGCCCTCGAACGGCTGCAGCAGCTCGTCGGGCGCACCCTCGCCGGGCGCCCACGTGTAGGTGAGCCCCTCGACTCCGTCGGTGTCCGCGTCCTGCGCCGAGGCGAAGCCGCCGCCGTCGAGCGCGAGCTCGCGCTCCAAGTAGTCGAGCGTGCGCTCCGCGATCGCGCGGTAGCGGTCGTCGTCGAACCGGCGCGCCGCGCGCAGGTAGACCGACGCGAGCAGGGCGTTGTCGTACAGCATCTTCTCGAAGTGCGGGACGAGCCACCGCTCGTCCACCGAGTAGCGGTGGAAGCCGCCGCCGACGAGGTCGTGCATGCCGCCGAGCGCCATGCCGTCGAGCGTGCGCCGGGTCATCTCCTCCTCGCCGCGGCGAAGCAGGAGCTCGAGCACCGGCGCGGGCGGGAACTTCGGCGCGCGTCCCCAGCCGCCCCAGGTCGGGTCGAAGCCGTCGCGGAGGTTGCGCTCGGCCTCCTCGAGCAGCTCGGGCGTGAGCTGGCCGTCGTCGGAGGCGGTGCGCGCGGCGCCGGCGCGGATGTGGTCGGTGAGGTTGCGCGCCGAGGCGACGGCGTCGTCGCGGCGGTCGCGCCAGGCCTCGGCGACCGCAAGCAGCACCTGGCGGAACGCGGGCAGCCCGTGCCGCGGCTCCGGCGGGAAGTAGGTGCCGCCGAAGAACGGCTCGCGGTCGGGCGTCAGGAACACGGTCATCGGCCAGCCGCCGTGGCCGCTCAGCGCGACGACCGCGTCCATGTAGACGGCGTCGATGTCCGGCCGTTCCTCACGGTCGACCTTCACGCACACGAAGTGCTCGTTCATCAGGGCGGCGGTCGCGGCGTCCTCGAACGACTCGCGCTCCATCACGTGACACCAGTGGCAGGCCGCGTATCCCACCGATAAGAGAATCGGCTTGTCCTCGGCCCGCGCCCGCTCGAGCGCCTCCTTATCCCACGGATACCAGTCGACCGGGTTTCCCGCGTGCTGCAGCAGATACGGCGAAATCTCGCCGACCAGGCGATTCATGCTGCCAGCCTACGGGTCCGGGGTCAGGTACGTGCCTGGTACGGGGGCGTTCCGAACGAGGAAACGGAGCCAGGTACGTACCGGGGACGTAGCAGGCCCCGTCTAGGCTCCGTCCATGGACGACCTGCGTGCGCTCTTCCGGCTCACGGCCGAGCTGGCAGCCGACTTCTACGAGGGGCTGCCGGAGCGGCGCGTGTTCCCCGACGCCACGGCCGACGAGCTGCGCGAGGCGCTCGGCGGGCCGCTTCCCGAGACGGGCGCCGACGCGGCCGGCGTGATCCGCGACCTCGCCGCCGCCGCCGACCGCGGCCTCGTCGCGGAAGCGGGCGGGCGCTACTTCGGGTTCGTGATCGGCGGAGCCGTGCCGGCGTCGATCGCCGCCGAGTGGCTGACGTCGACGTGGGACCAGAACGCGGGCCTGTACGTCGGCGGCCCCTCCGCCTCGGTCGTCGAAGAGGTCGCCGGCGCGTGGCTGCTCGAGCTGCTCGGCCTGCCGCGCGGCGCCTCGTTCGGCTTCGTCACCGGCGGCCAGATGGCGAACTTCACCGCGCTCGCCGCCGCGCGCCACCACGTCCTCGCGCGCGCGGGCTGGGACGTCGAGGAGAACGGCCTCGCCGGCGCGCCGCCAGTCCGCGTGATCGTCGGCGAGAAGCGTCACGGCACGATCGACCGCGCGCTGCGCATGCTCGGCCTCGGTGCGCCCACGGACGTGCTCGAGGCCGACGACCAGGGACGGCTCCGCCACGAGACGATCGCGCTCGACGACCGCCCGACGATCCTCTGCGCCCAGGCGGGCGAGGTGAACACCGGCGCGTTCGACGCCTTCCCCCCGCTCGCGGACGCACGCGACGCCGCGCCGAACGCCTGGCTGCACGTCGACGGCGCCTTCGGCCTCTGGGCCGCAGCCTCGCCGCACCACGCGCACCTCGTCGAAGGCGCGGACCGCGCCGACTCCTGGGCGACCGACGCGCACAAATGGCTGAACGTTCCGTACGACTCCGGCCTCGTCTTCACCGCGCACCCCGGGTCGCACAGCGCCGCGTTCTCCGCCCGCGCCGCGTACCTCGTCTTCGACTCGGAGACGCGCGACCAGATCGACTGGAACCCGGAGCACTCGCGCCGCGCCCGCGGCTTCGCCGTCTACGCGGCGATCCGAGCGCTCGGCCGCCGCGGCGTCGCGGAGATCGTCGAGCGCACCTGCGAGCACGCGCGGACGTTCGCCGACGGGCTGCGCGAGCTCGGCGTCGAGGTGCTGAACGACGTCGTCCTGAACCAGGTGCTCTTCCGGCTCGGCACCGACGAGGAGACGGCGCGCGTGCTCGCCGCCGTCCAGGCGTCGGGCGAGGCGTGGATGAGCGCAACCACGTGGCGCGGCCGCCCGGCGATCCGCATCTCCGTCTCGAACTGGCAAACGAGCGCCGAGGACGTGCGCCGCACGCTCGCCGTCTACGAGGGCCAGCTGGCGGCGCGGTAGACGTACCCGTCGAGGCGCCGGCCGAGCATCGATTCCAGCCAGCGCGCGACGTCGACGACCGCGTCGACGTCGACGCCCGTCTCGACGCCGTCGCGCTCGAGCTGCCACGCGAGGTCCTCGGTGGCGACGTTGCCCGTTGCCTGCGGCGAGAACGGGCAGCCGCCGAGCCCGCCGACCGACGCGTCGAGCACCGACGCGCCCGCCTCGAGCGCCGCCCACGCACACGCGTAGCCCGTGTTGCGCGTGTTGTGGAGATGGACGCCGACGGGCCGCCCGAGGATCGAGACGCGCTCGACCAGCCGCCGCACGCGGCGCGGCGTCGCGACGCCGATCGTGTCGGCGAGGACGAGCTCGCCCGCGCCCGCGAGCCGCTCGCACAGGCCGGCGACGGCCGCCGGATCGACCTCGCCCTCGAACGGGCAGCCGAACGCGCAAGAGACGGTGACGGTGACCGGCCGATCCGCGCGTTGCACGATCGCGCGCACGCGCTCGGTCGCCTCGGCCAGCGACGCGTTGCCGTTGCGCCGGTTGAACTCCTCCGTCGCGGCGAGCGTGCAGTTGACGCGGTCGAGGGGCGTCGCCGCGAGGCGCTCGTAGCCGCGCTCGTTCAGGACGAGCCCCGACAGCTCGACGCCCCGGCTCCGCTCGACGGCCGCGACAACCTCCTCCGCGCCCGCCATCTGCGGCACGCGATCGCCGCGCACGAACGACACGGCCTCGACCCGCGGCACGCCGGCGGCCGCGAGCCGCGACACGAGCTCCGCGCGCACCGGCGGCGCGAGCACCTCGGGCTCGTTCTGCAGCCCGTCGCGCGGGCCGACGTCGCAGACGGCGACCTTCACGCCGCCACGCGCGGCCCCCGCATGGCGCGCGCCGCGGCGACCGACACACCCGCGAGGCCGAGCACGATCAGGAGGAGCGACACGTCGCCGTGCCACCACGGGACGTCGAGCGCCTCGCCGACGAAGAACGCGCCGAAGCTCGTGAGCATGACGCCGACCGCGAACTTCATCGCGTTCTCCGGGACGCGCGTCAGCGGCCGTCGCGCCGCGAAGCCGACGGCGACGACGAGCGCGAGCGCCGCGCAGGCGCCCGCGGCCGCCGCGGTCGTGTTCGCGACGCCGCCGAGCGCGACGACGATGAACACGACCTCGACCCCCTCCAGCAGCACGCCCGTGAACGACGTCGCGAACGCCGCGCGCGCCTCACGCCGCGCGCGCAGGGACTCGGTCGTCTCGGCGAACTCCTTCGCCTCGTCGTGCAGCGCTTTCCGGCCGGACGCGCGCAGCACCGCCTTGCGCAGCCACCGGAGCCCGAAGGCGAGCAGCAGCGCGCCGATCACGCCCTGCGCCCAGGCGAGCGGGACCGCCGAGACGGCGGCGCCGAACCCGGCCACGATCGCGAGCAGCGCGACCGCGGCCGCGCCCGCGCCGCCGAGCGCCGGCCGCCAGCCGCGGACGACCGCCACGGCGAGCACGATCGTGAGCGCCTCGACCCATTCGACCCCCGATGCGAGGAACGTCGAGAGGACGACGAAGACGCTCACGGGAAGATGGTCGTGCGGCGCGTCCTCACGGGCCTCCCCGGTTTTAGACTCTGGGACGAAAACCTTGGCGGATTCTACTTCGCACGCCGTCGTCGCCGTTTCGCTGCAGGTGCGGGCCGGACGGATGGACGCGCGCGTGCGCCGAGTCGCTCGCGCGCGGGGCGAGGCGCTGGAGGCGGCGCTCGCGCGCGCGATCGACGTCGCGGCGCTCGCGCACGTCGAGCAGCTCGAGACGCGCGTGCTCGCCGACGGGACGCTCGCGACCGCGTACCTCGGCCTCCTCCCCGCCGACGCCGCCGCGCCACCGGACGGTGCGCGGCCGACGACCGCCGACGAGCGCGAGCTCGTGGCGGCGGCCCACGCGCGCCTGCGCGCGAAGCTCTCGTACACGAACGTCGGCTTCGCCCTCGCCCCCGAGACGTTCACGATCTCCGAGCTGCGCGATGTGTACGTGGCCGCGCTCGGCCACGACGTCGCCGCCACCAACCTGCAGCGCGTGCTGCTGCGGCGCGGCGTCCTCGAGCGCGTCGACGGTCGCCGCGCCCCGGGCCGCAGCGGCGGGCGGCCGGCGGCGCTCTTCCGCTTCGCCTCGCGCCGGCTCGAGATCACCGACGAGTTCGCGGCGCTGCGGCCGCCGCACCGCTGATGCGGATCCTCGTCCTCGGCGGCACGCAGTTCCTCGGCCGGCACGTCGTCGAGCACGCGCTCGCGCGAGGCCACGAGGTAACGCTGTTCAACCGCGGCCGGACGCGGCCCGACCTCTTCCCGGCGGTCGAGAGGCTCCGCGGCGACCGCGACGGCGATCTCGCGTCGCTCGCGGGGCGGGACTTCGACGCCGTGGTCGACACGAGCGGCTACGTGCCGCGCGTCGTCGCGGCCACGCTCGACGCGCTCGGCGAGGTCGGCCACTACACGTTCGTCTCCTCCGTCTCGGCGTATGCCGACCTCTCGTTACCGCCGACCGAGGCGTCGCCCGTCGCCGAGCTGGACGCGCCCACCGAGGACTGGCGCTCGGAGGCGTACGGAGCGCTGAAGGCGGCGTGCGAAGCGGTCGTCCGCGAGCGGTTCCCGCGCGCGTTCGTCGTCCGGCCGGGGCTCATCGTCGGCCCCTTCGACCCGACCGGCCGCTTCACGTACTGGCCGCTCCGCCTGGCCGCAGGCGGCCGCGTGCTCGCGCCCGCCCCGCCGGCAGCGCCCGCACAGGTGATCGACGCGCGCGACCTCGCCGCGTGGATCGTGCAGGGCGCCGAGTCGGGGCTTGCGGGAACCTTCAATGCGGTCGACCGGCCGACGACGCGCGCCGAGCTGCTCGACGCCTGCCGCCGCGCGGCCGCCGCCGACGCCGAGCTTGCCTGGGTCGACCCCGCTTTCCTCGTCGAGCAGGGCGTCGGCGAGTGGATGGAGCTGCCGCTCTGGCTGCACGACCCGGCGTACGCGGGGATGCTGTCCGTCGATGCGACGCGGGCGTTCGCGGCCGGCCTGCGGACGCGGCCGCTCGAGGAGACGGCGCGGGACACCCTCGTCTGGGCGCTGGCCGAGGACGCCCCGGGAGGGAGCGCCGGCCTCGATCGCGAGAAGGAGCGGCGCGTGCTCGCCGCCTGGGACGCGCGCCCGCGCCGACCCTGACACGGCTGTCCGTCCGACGCGGGTCCTATCGTTCCCGTCGTGCTGGAGCGCGACTACTTCCGCCGCGGGGTCGCCGAGTTCGTCGGCACCTTCGCGCTGATCTTCGTCGCGGCGGGCGGCGCCGCCTTCGCGCGCACGCCCACCGACCTCGCGCTCGCGAACGGCCTCGTGATCGGCGTCATGGTCTCGGCGTTCGGCTTCATCTCGGGCGGGCACTTCAACCCGGCCGTCACGCTCGGCTTCTTCGTCACCCGCCGCATCGCGCCGCCGCTCGCGGTCTGGTACTGGCTGGTGCAGTTCGGCGGCGCGGCGCTCGCGGCGCTGCTCCTGAAGTGGATCCTCCCGAGCGGCCCCGAGAGCGGCGGCTCGCTCGGCGTCCCGGCGATCAACTCGGGGATCGGGACGGGGGCGGCGGTCGTCGTCGAGGCGGTGCTCACCTTCTTCCTCGTCTGGGTCATCTTCGCGACCGCGGTCGACCCGCGCGGCTCCTTCCAGCAGATCGCCGGCCTCGCGATCGGCCTGACGATCGCGTTCGGCGTCCTGATGGCGTACGCGCTCACCGGCGCGGCGATGAACCCGGCGCGCGCCTTCGGGCCGCAGCTCGTGGGCAACCACTGGGCGCACGGCTGGGTCTGGTACGTCGGCCCGTTCGCCGGCGGCGTGATCGCGGCGACGCTCTACGAGATGCTCTACCTGCGCCCGCCGCAGCCGGCGCCCGTCGGGCCGCCCGAGACGGGCGTGATCGAGCCGCGCCCGGGCGACGCGGCCGCCTCGTAAACCGCGTTTCGCTAGGTTCCACTCCGTGCTCTCGACGATCGCCCTCGTCGTCGCCGGCCTGTCGACGGGCCACAAGATCGGGCTCGCGGCGGTGGGCGCCGCCTTCATCGTCTTCTCGCTGATCTCGGCGTTCGTTCTGCCGCAGCTGAGCCCGAACTTCCCCGGCCGCGGCATGGGCTGGTACGTGACGATCTGCCTCGTCTTCTTCGCCGCGATGCTCTCGGCCGTGATCGTGTTCGGACGCGAGCAGAAGGAGGCGACCGCCGCCGAGCAGCCGACGACGACCGCCCAGGGCGGCCCGGCGCCGTCGAAGCCGAAGCCGTCGGGCGGGGCGCCGCAGGGGAACCCGCAGGCGGGGAAGGCGGTCTTCGAGACGGCCGGCTGCAAGGGCTGCCACACGCTGAAGGCCGCGGGCGCGACGGGCACGGTCGGCCCGAACCTCGACCAGCTGAAGCCCGCCTACGCGCGCATCGTGCTGCAGGTGACGAACGGCGGCCAGATCATGCCGTCGTTCAAGTCGAGCCTGAGCACGACGCAGATCCACGACGTCGCGGCGTTCGTCTACGCCTCGACGCACTGAGCCCCGTCAGCGCGCGAGCCCGAGCCGGACGAGCTGCTCCGGCGGCGCTCCCTCCTCCTCGATCAGCGCGCGCAGCAGCTCGAGCAGCCTTCGCCTCTGGGCCGGCTCCTGCGTCCAGAGGTTGCGCCGCTGCCCGGGGTCGGACCGGCGATCGAAGAGGAAGTCCTCGCGCGACCGCGGCTCGTGCCGCACCGGGATCCGCCACTGCGGATAGTCGATCCCGGGCAGGAAGCGCCCCGACGCGACCGGCACCTCGAGCCCCGCGTGCACCAGCGACTTCGAGAGCAGGCCCGAGTACGCATAGAGCGGCGCCCCGCCGGTCGGCGACTTGAAGATCGTCCACTCGCCCTCCGTGCAGCAGACGCCCTCGCCGAACGTGCCGTAGAGAAGCGCCTCGCGGCCGCCGCCCGAACCGTCGAGGAGCGGCAGCAGGCTGCGCGCGTGCGGCGCCTCCGCGTCGCCGCCCGCGAGCTCCGCCAGGGTCGCGTGCAGGTCGACCGTCTGCGTGAGCGCCCGCACCGAGCGGCCCTCGCCGGTCCGGTCGGGGTCGTGGATGAGCAGCGGGATGTTCGCGTGGCTGTCCCAGTGCGGATACTGCTTCCCGAAGACGCCGCGCTCGCCGAGGTCGTGCCCGTGGTCGGTCGTCAGCACGACGACCGTGTCCCGCCAGAGGTCGCGGCGGTCGAGGACGTCGAGCACGGCGCCGAGGCGCGCGTCGACGAACGCGAGCTTCGCGAGGTACTGCGAGCGGATGAACGCGAGCTCCTCCGGCGTCGTCGCGGCGATGAAGCGTTCGAGCGCGGCGACGTCCTGGTAGGGCGGCCAGACGGTGAAGCGGTCGTAGACGGACGGGTCGCCGAACAGCGACCGGTACGGCTCGGGCACGTGGAACGGCTCGTGCACGTCGAACGACTCGATCTGCAGGAAGAACGGCGCCGGCGGCGCGGCGTCGAGCCAGCGGGCGGCGGCGTCCATCACCCGCGCGGGGAAGAAGTCGTCCTCGGAGGCGAAGTCGCGGATGTTCGCGTAGTAGCGGCGGCCCTCGCCCGGGCGCCAGCGCTCGATGTTCTCGACCCAGGCAGGCAGCTCGTCGTCGCGCGCGACGCCGCGCCAGTTGTCGTGCTCGTGGCCGCGGACGAGCTCGGTCTGCTGGAACGACTGCAGGTAGCCGTTGCCGGGCTCCTCCCAGTAGTGGTAGTGGTCGGTGACGATCGCGGTCGCGTACCCCTGCGCCTCGAGCAGCCGCGGGAGCCGGCGGTCGACGTGCTCGAGCGGCCCCCACGGCCGCCACAGCATCTCCTTGAAGCCGGCGAAGAGCTCGCGCCGTGCCGGCATGCACGGGAGGCTGCCGACGAAGTGGTTGTCGAAGCGCCACGCCCTGCACGCGAGCCGGTCGACGTTCGGGGTCGGCGCGGGCGCCTCGGGGGCGTAGCAGCGCAGGTCGGCGCGGTTCAAGCTGTCGACCAGGATGAGGACGACGTTCGGCCGCCTCGCAGACCCCGTCACGGTGTCAGGCACCGTCACGAAGTTGCAACGCGGCCCGCATGTGTCCGCCACAGCTCGAGCAGCGCGCCGGCGACGCCGGGCGCCGCGCAGAGCAGCGCCTCGCCCTCGACCGGCTCGGCGCCGCCGGAGCTCGCGACCACGCGGGCGCCCGCCTCACGCGCGATCAGCGTCCCCGCCATGCCGTCGAGCGGTCCGTAGGAGCCGAGCACCGCGGCAACGGCGCGGCCCGCGCCGACGCTCGCGAGCGTGAGCGCGTTCGAGCCGAGGATGCGCGTGACGCATCCCTCGGCGGCGCAGGCCGCCATCAGCTCGCCCATGCCCGGCCAGAGCGACTGGGCGACGAGCTCCGTCAGCAGGATCCCGCCGGTGATCGTCGTCGCGTCCGAACAGCGGCACCGCGTGCCGTCGACCGCGGCGCCGCGGCCGCGCACCGCCGACAGCACCTCGCGCCGGTAGGGGTCGACCACCACGCCGGCCGCGGCGCCCACCTCGTCCGAGACGGCGAGGCTGAACGACGACCACGGCAGCCCGTGCACGAAGTTCGTCGTGCCGTCGACCGGGTCGACGTACCACGTGGCGGCGGGCTCGTCGGAGCCTCCCGCGCCCAGCTCTTCCCCGACGACGCGGTGCGACGGGAAGCGCTCGAGCACAGCCGCTCGCACGTGCCGCTCGACGGCGACGTCGGTCTCGGTGACCCAGTCGGCCGCGCTGGTCTTGGTGCCGATCTGCTCGGGCGACGGCCGCTCGGCGACGATCCGCTCGCAGGCGAAGCGCGCCAGCTCGTCGAGGAGCGCGACGCAGTCGTCGAGCTCGGCGTCGCTCAGCACGGCGCCCCGGCGCGCTCGTCGAGCAGCGAGACCAGCAGCTCCACGCGGTTCGTGATCACAGCATCGACGCCGAGGTCGAGCAGCCGCGCCATCGTCTCCGGCTCGTCGACCGTCCACGTCGAGACCCCCGTCCCGCGCTCGTGCATCCGCGCCACCAGCTCGGCCGTGACGAGCTGCCATTCCGGGTTGAGGTACTCGGGCGCGAGCTCGTCGAGGAGCGAGTCGGGCACCGCTTCACGCGAGGTCCACGTGAGCGCGATGCGCGCGTCCGGCTCGCGCTCGCGGATGCACCGGTGGCCGCGGAGATTCTCGCCGGCGAACACGACGCGTTCGAGCGCGCCCGCGCCGTCGAGGACCGCGAGCGCGGGCGCGACGACGTCGTCGTCCACGTAGTCGAGCATCAGCTCGCCCGGCTCGGCGTCGAGCACGTCCTCGAGCGACGGCACGCGCACGTCGCCCTCTCCGCAGTCCTGCACCTCGGCCAGCGTCAGCTCGGCGACCGCCCGCGGCAGGCCCCAGAGACGCTCGAGGGTGCGGTCGTGGAGCACGACCACGCGGCCGTCGGCGGTCAGGCGGAGATCGAGCTCGAGCATGTCGGCGCGCGAGGCGGTCGCCGCCGCGAACGCGGCGAGCGTGTTCTCCCGGTGTGCGTGCGGATCCCCGCGGTGCGCGATCGCGAGCGGCCGCCCCACGTGTCCCTACGCGAGCGCCGTCGTGCGCGAGCGCTGGAGCTCGCCGTCGCGGTAGAGGAGCGCGCGGGCGAAGCGGACGTTCAGCCGCTCGAGCGGCGGCAGGTCGGCGGGTACGAAGGCACGCGCCTGCGAGCCGCCGAGCTGCAGCACGAGCTCCTTGTAGTGGCCGCGCGGCACCTCGCGCAGCACCATCGCGGTCGCACCGTCGCCGTCCGTCGACAGGCGCACGTCCTCGGGCCGCACGCCGATCTCGCACTCCTCGCCGCCGTCGGCCGAGAGGTCGTCGCACGGCACGCGCGTCCCGTCCGCGAGCTCGACGCCGCCCGGGACGGGACGGCCGCGGTAGACGTTCATCGTGCCGACGAAGTTGGCGACGAACATCGTCGCCGGCTCGCGGTAGAGCGCGCGCGCGTCCGCGTACTGCTCCACACGCCCGCCCGACATGACGGCGATGCGATCGGAGATCGACAGCGCCTCGTCCTGGTCGTGCGTCACGAACACGGTCGTGATGCCGATGCGCTGCTGGATCTCGCGGATGTCCTCGCGCACCCGCACGCGCAGCTTCGCATCGAGGTTCGAGAGCGGCTCGTCGAGCAGCAGCACCTTCGGCTCGAGCACGAGCGCCCGCGCGAGCGCGACCCGCTGCTGCTCGCCGCCCGAGATCCGCGCGGGATAGCTGTGCAGGTGGTGCGTCAGACCGACGAGCTCGAGGATGCGCTCGACGCGCTCCGTGATCTCGCGCTTGCCCAGCTTGCGGAGGCGTAGGCCGAACGCGACGTTCTTGAAGACGGTCATGTGCGGCCACAGCGCGTAGTTCTGGAAGACCATCGCGGTCGGACGCTTGTCGGGCGTCAACCCGCCCACGTCCTGGCCGTCGATCAGGATGCGGCCGCGGTCCGGATAGATGAAGCCCGCGATCATCCTCAGCGTGGTCGTCTTGCCGCAGCCCGACGGGCCGAGCAGGCAGGTGAGCTCGCCCGCCCGCACCTCCAGGTCGAGGTCGGAGACGATCGTGCGGCCCCCGAGGTCCTTCGTGACGCGCTGGAGGCGGAGGCCGTCGCGCGGGGCGTCCGTCATCTGATCTGGAACCCCTCGGCGAGCCGGCCGCCCATCACGTGCTTGCGCGCGAGCGACATCAGGACAACGGACGGAATGGCGAGCAGGATCGAGAACACCGCGCCGACCTGCTCCGGGTAGTTGAGGACGAGGGTGTACATCTCGGTCGGCATCGTCACGTAGTTCGGCAGGCCGACGAGGAACGTCCCGGTCGCCTCGTCGAACGCGGCGAGGAACGACAGGATCATCGCGACGAGGATCGCGGGCGCAGCGAGCGGAAAGGTGACGCGGAAGAAGACGCGCAGCGGCCGGGCGCCGACGTCGCGTGCCGCTTCCTCGAGGCTGCGCGGGATCGCCGAGAACGCCGCGGTCGGGATCCACGTCATGAAGACGACGGTGCCGATCAGCTGCACGATCACGACGCCGAGGAAGGTCCCCATCAGGTTGAGCGAGTAGAAGACGCCGGCCATCGCGATGTACAGGCCGATCTTCGGGAACGCGTTCGTCGCGAAGAGCGAGATGAGGAAGAAGCGCCGGCCGGGGAAGCGGTAGCGCGAGAACGCGTACGCGGCGGGCAGGCAGATCGCCGCCGACGCGACCGTGACGATCGGCGCGAACTCGAAGCTCAGCGCCATCGAGTGGCTGAGGTTCTTGTCGTCGAAGACGGTGCGCCAGCCCTGCAGCGTCCAGTGGCCGGGAAGGAGCTGCGGAAACGCCCAGAGACCGGTGAACGCGCGCAGACCGAGCCACACGAGCGGGCCGACCATGAAGAGGAGCAGGCAGACGACGAAGGCCGTGCCCGCAGATCGCTGCACGAGCCCCAGCGCGAGCGGGCGGCGGCGCGGCGTCGGCGCGACCGGCAGCTCGGCCTGCTCGAGCCCGCCGAGGACGACGCCTTCCGACTCAATGGCGCTCACGTCACCGTCCCCGCCTGCTTCGACGCGCGCACGTTCGCCCAGACGTAGACGGTGCCGATGCCGATCGCGAGCACGAAGACGATCATCGCCAGCACCTCCGCCTGCTGCGGCTGATTGAACGACGAGAAGAAGTTGCTCGCCGTCGGCCCGAGCAGGTTCGGCTGCGTCGGGCCGGTCAGGTACGGGACGGTGAAGCTGCCGAGGACGTAGATGCCGGTGAAGGTGGCGACGATCACCGTCGGGATGACGTTCATCGGCCAGAGGATCGAGCGCACGACCCGCGGCATCGACGCGCCGGCGTCGCGCCCCGCCTCGATCAGCGCGTCGGGCACGCCGTTCAGGCCGGAGCTCATCATCAGCACGCCGAACGGGATGTTCACCCAGATCTCACCCAGCAGGACGCACGTGAGCGTGTACCCGAGCGACGGGAACCCGTGGAAGCCGAGCCGGAAGGAGATGGTGCGGAGGAGGCCGTCGGGCCCGTAGAAGACGAAGATCGAGTAGGAGGCGATCACGACGGGGATGAAGAGCGGCACGACCGACAGGCCCGAGACGACCCGCGCGAGCCAGGTGTTCGAGAGCCGCAGGTAGAGCGCGATCGCCCAGCTCACCGCGACGACGACCGCGACGGAAACGAGCGTGATCCAGACGGTCGCCCACAGGTCGGATCGCACCGTCGGGTTCGACAGCATCTCGCGGTACGCGCCGAGCGTGACGCCGTGGCGGGCCACGTGCTGCCGCTGCGCGATCAGCGACACGACCGAGTTCGGCCCGCCGGTCTTGCCGAGGGTGTAGGCGATCGCCGCCCCGACGGGGAACCCGACGAAGACGGCGATCACCCCCACCGGCGGGAGCACCATGAGCAGGCCCTGCGCCCGCTCGCGGAGCTCCCGCCGGCGCGTCGAGACGCGCGACCCTGCTACGGCACCTGCTGCTGCCACGCCGCCTTGAAGTCGCTCTGCATCTTCGACGAGTACCCCTGCCGCAGCGTGTTCGCCGCGACGTCCGCGAACTGGTTCTGCACCGCCTTCGGCAGATACTTCAGCGGAAGCGCCGGGAAGCCCGACATCACGTTGATGATGGTCGTCTGCGCCGGCGGGGACAGGACGTAGTTCACGAACTTGTAGACGTCGACCTTGTTCTTCGCCGTCTTCGGGACGCCGAGGTACGCGGCGCCGCCGGTGAACGACGGGTTCGAGATCTGCGTCAGCTTGATCGTCTTCGGCAGCTGGCCGGCCTTCAGCGCGGTCAGCGACTGGTCGGACCACACCGGTGCGACCCAGATCGCGCCCTTGGCGAGCAGGTCGAGGACGGCCTGGTTCCCGTTCGGGTACACGCCCTGGTAGACGTAGCTGTTCAGGCTGTGCAGCAGGTCGAGCCCCTGCTTCCAGTTCGACTCGAGCTGCGGGACGTACCCGTTGATCATCTGCGTGTGCACGTTCTGCGGGAGCGTGCTGTCGACGACGGTCTCCGCGAACGCGTAGCCCGAGCCGCCCGTGTTCGGCGAGTTGTACGTGAACTTGCCCGGGTGCGCCTTGATCCACGTGAGCAGCGCCGCGAGCGTCTTCGGCGGCGTCTGCACGTACTGCGAGTTGTACGCGAGGACGACCGACGAGCCCCGGTACGGGATCGCCGCCCCCTTCACCGGCTTGAGCAGCGCCGGGTCGACCAGCTTGATGTTCGGCGACGTGGCCTTGGTGACCGGCTGGTCGAGGCCGTCGGTGGCGAGCGTCGTGACGATGCCCGCGTCGACGAGGTCGATCCCCGGCCACTTGCGCTGCTTCACCGCGGCGCCGATGCGAGCGAGCGTCGTGATGTCGTTCTGACCGTGCTCCGAGAAGATGAAGTGCACCTTGACGCCCGGGTTGCTCTTCTCGAAGCCCGGGATCAGGTGGTCCTGCCAGAGCGACTGCACGTTCACGTCGCCGCTCGCGTACAGGTTGATCGTGACGGTCTTCGTCGCGTGCGCGCTCGCCGTGCTCGCGGCGACGGTCGCGACGAGCGCGGTCAGCGCAGCGGCGCAGGCCGCGATGAGCTTCCACCTCACTGCGTTCCCTCCTTGTCGACAGGACTCATTGACGGTCCCCTCCCGTCTCTCGTTTCGACGCCGAAACCGGCCTCGTGGTTGGCCGGCGGGCGGCCGGCCGCCTCGCCGCCCGGCCGGACGCCGCGGCGCGCGGCCAGTGCCGCCGCCGCTTGCTGGCACACGACGATGTCGGCACGCCCCTCCGCGACGCCCGCGCGCGGCGCCGCGCCCTCGAGGGCGAGCTCGGCGAACGCGAGCCACTGGCGCTCGAACGCCTCGGCGGTCGAGCGGAAGCGGGTCGTCTGCTCCCCGCCGCCGGCGACGTCCGTCACCGTCAGCGTCGTCGGCGCGTGCAACAGGTACGGCGACGGGAAGACGAGCGTGACGCTGCCGGCCTCGTCGTGCACCGACACCTGCTCGCGGTACGCCGGGTAGCTGGGCAGGTAGTGCCAGCGGATCGAGACGCGAGCGCCGCCGGCGAGCCGGCCCGTCAGCGCGACCGACGGCGGCGCGGCTCCGGGCGTCTCGGGCCACGCGTCCGCGTCGTCCACGGTGAGCGGCTCGCCGAGCAGATATCGGATCACGGCGAGCTCGTGGACGATGCTCCCGGCGAGGACGTCGACGTAGGCGCGGGCGATCTCCGGTGGGACGTCGCCGAGCGCCGCCTCGACGAGCGCGTCCTCCGCCGTGCGCAGCTCCTCCAGGGTCGCGGCGTCGAGGTCGGCAGGCGCGGGGAGCAGCCCCGCGTGGGCGAGCTGCGCGGCCGACGTCGGATGCAGGACGGTCACCTCGACCGAGCGTGCGGGCGGCCGCCCTTCGAGCGCCTCCCGCGCGCGCTCCACGGCCGGGTCGTAGAGCTTCATGTAGCCGAGGGCGAGCCTCGGCTCGAGCTCCGCGAGCGCGTCCGCCTCGGCGAGCGTGAACGCGAGCGGCTTCTCGCAGAAGACGGCCAGTCCGCGCCGTGCCGCCTCGAACGCGAGGCCGCCGTGCGAGCCGGAGGTCAGGACGGCGACCGCATCGAGCTCCGCCTCCTCGAGCAGCTCCCCCGCCTCGGCGAACCGGGCGTCGTCCGGGACGCCTGCTCGTTCGCCGAGCACGTCGAGCGAGGCGCGCGACAGGTCGCAGAGCGCGGCGCACCGGAAGAGATCCGGGTGCTTCGCGACGAGCGGCAGGTGCACCGCCTGCGCGACCGCGCCGAGGCCGATCACGCCCAGCCGGAGCGGCGCTCGCGCCCGCCCGTCGCGGGGGAAGGCGGCCCCCGGCTCGAGCAGGCCCTGTCCCCTGCTGCCCGCCACCGTGGATACGTTTGCACTGACGCGGCGCGGCTGTCAAGCCGCCCCGAGCGGGCGTCAGGGGCAGCCGCAGGATCGCCTGACGGCGAGCTCGACCGGCACGCGGACCTCCGACGGCGGCCCGTCGACGCCGACCTCGAGCGCGTGCAGGACGAGGGACGCCGCCAGCTCGCCCAGGCGCCGGTCGTTTCGCGCGAGCGCCGTGATCGGCGGATCGAGCAGCTCGCCGAACGCGGGGTCGTCGAAGGACGCCAGCGCGACGTCGGCGGGAACGCGGAGCCCGGCGTCGCGGCACGCCTGCATGGCCCCCAGCGCGAGCGTGTCGGACGCCGCGACGACGGCCGTCGGCGGCGTCGGCAGCTCGAGAAGGCGGCGCATCGCCTCCGCGCCGCTCGCCGACGACCACACCGCGTCGCCGATCTGCGTCGACCCCGGCAGCTCGGCGAGCCCGAGCCTCGCGATCGAGCGGCGGAAGCCGTCGAGCCGCTCCTCGCCCGACGTCGAGGAGACGGGGCCGCCGATGTAGGCGATCCGCTCGTGGCCGTGGCCTGCGAGGTGCTCGACGAGCAGCCCCATGCCCGCGCGGTTCGCGAGCGCGACGTTCGCCACGCCCACGTCGGGAACGATGTTGTCGAAGAAGACGACGAGCCCGCGTGGAAGATTCGTGACGCCGCCGGAGGTGGCGAGCAGGATGCCGTCGACGCGGTGCTCGAGCAGCGTGCGCAGCGCCTTGCGCTCCCGCTCGGCCTCCCGCTCGGTGCTCATGACGAGCATCTGGTAGCCGGCCTTCTCGAGCACGTCCCCCGCGCCCTTCACGACACGGCTGTAGAACCCGATCCCGATGTCGGGGACGACGATCCCGACGAAGTTCGCCGAACGCGTGCGCAGCGACCGGGCGATACGGTTCGGCTCGTAGCCGAGCTTCCGCGCGGCCGCGCGCACTCGGCGCTTCGTCGGCTCGCTGATCCTGGGGCTGTCCTGCAGCGCGCGCGAGGCCGTCGACGCCGACACGTTCGCCTGCCGCGCGACGTCGACGAGCGTCGGATGCTGCGCGCGGGCCGGAACGGTCGTCGCCGCCCCGGCGGATTGACCGCTGCCGGCCACCGTCCGTACGATACTCCCGTGCAATCGTTCGCACGAACGCGCGGACGCCGGCGCGGATCGTGACCCGGGCGGAGGCAGTCGAGCGGCTCGCCCGCGACCGCTTCGACCTCTGCGTCGTCGGGGGCGGCATCGTCGGGGCGGGCACGGCGGCGCTCGCGGCGCAGCACGGCCTGCGCGTCGCCCTCGTCGAGCGCGACGACTTCGCCTCCGGCACCTCGAGCGCCTCGTCGAAGCTCGTCCACGGCGGGCTGCGCTACCTGCGCATGGGTGACTTCCGGCTCGTGCGCGAGGCTCTGCTCGAAGCGCGCGCGCTCGCGCGCACGGTCGCCCCCCATCTCGTGCGGCCGCTGCCGTTCCTGCTGCCGGTGTACGACGGCGGCCCGTACGGTCCCGCCGCGATCCGTGCCGGGCTCGTCCTGTACGACGTGCTCGCCGGCGCGCCGCGCGTCCGGCAGGTGCTCGTGGCGCCGGAGCGCGCCGCGAAGCTCGTGCCGCCGCTCCGGACCGGCGGGCTGCGCGCCGCGGGCGTGTACCACGACGCGCAGGTCGACGACGCCCGCCTGTGCCTCGCGAACGTGCGCGCGGCGGCGGACGCGGGCGCCGTCGTCGTCCCCCGCGCCGAGGCGGTGGCGATCGAGCGCGCCGCCGGCACGGTCGCCGTGACCGTCCGCGACCGCGCGGCCGGCGGGGTCGCGACCGTGCTCGCCCGCGCCGTCGTCAACGCGTCGGGCGCCGCGGTCGACGACGTGCGCCGGCTCGAGGACGCGCGGGCGGGGACGTCGGTCGCCGTCAGCAAGGGCGTGCACCTCGTCCTCGACGCCCCGGGCGCGTGGGAAGCGGCCCTGACGATCCCGGTCGACCGGACGCGCGTGTCCTTCGCGATCCCGTGGGACGGCCTGCTGCTCCTCGGCACGACGGACTCGGCGTTCAGCCTCGGCCGCGACCCGCTCGAGCCGACGCCGCGCGAGGAGGCGCAGGTGCTCGCCGAGGCGGGCCGCGTGCTGCCGCCCGAGACGCTGCGGCCCGAGCGCATCCGGTTTCGCTTCGCGGGCCTCCGCGTGCTGCCGCTCACCGACCGGCCGACGGCGGAGGCGAGGCGCGAGGTCGCCCTCACGCGCGGGCCGCTCGGCGTGCTCTCGGTGGCGGGCGGCAAGCTCACGACCTACCGGCGGATCGCCCGCGCTGCACTCCGGGAGCTGGCGCCGGAGCTCGCCCTCCACCGGCTCGACGCGGGCGCGCCCCTGCCGGGCGCGGCCGACCCGGCCGAGGTCGCCGCGACGCTCGTTCGCGACCGCCCGGAGCTCGAGCCGGGGCTCGCGGACCATCTTGCCGGGATCTACGGCTCGCTCGCCGGCGAGGTCCTCGCCTCCTGCGAGGACCGGCGCGACGCGCTCGAGCCGCTCGCGTCGGGCACGCGGGACGTGGTCGCCCAGGCGGTCTACGCGCGCACGCACGAGTGGGCGCTCGAGCCGGAGGACGTCGCGCGCCGGCGCACGCACCTCGCCTTCCACGGGCTCGATACGCCTGCGCTGCGACGCCGCGTGGCCGAGCTCTGGGACGAGGTTCCGGCCGGCGTGGACGCCGCGTGAACGGCGGCGGCGAGCGAAGCGGAGAAGGAGGGATTCGAACCCTCGAGGCAGGGATTCTCCCCACCTAACGCCTTAGCAGGGCGCCGCCTTCAGCCACTCGGCCACTTCTCCCGGGCGCGCATCGTACCGCAGCCCCTCGCGCGCGAATGCCCCCGCTCGGGGCATTCGCGTGAGGCGGAGAGGGAGGGATTTGAACCCTCGACGCACCTTTCGGCACGTACGCGATTTCCAGTCGCGCTCCTTCGGCCGCTCGGACACCTCTCCCGGTCGAGCGTCGGGCGGCCGAGGACGCGAGCCCCGGTTCCGCCGAGCGACAGTCGCGGAGACCATCGTAACCGGCTGCCGGTCCGCCGTCGCGCCGCACTTCAGCGGCGGCCGGCGTGCGCCGATATCGACCCTGCCATGTTCTGGATCGTCATGACGATCGTCACCGCTTGCCTCTGCGCGCTCTACGGGGCGATCGCGATCTGGGGCGGCGCAATCGGGATCGGCAAGCCGCGCTCCGCGAAGTTCGGGCGGAGCGTGTCGGGACTTCTCGCCTGGGCCGCGATCTGCGCCTGGCACGTCGTCCACATGCGCTGACGACGCGCCGGCGTCGAGCCTGTCGCTGCAGAAAAACCGCTGCGAGGCAGCGGCTTTTCGCATGAGGA
This sequence comes from Gaiellaceae bacterium, assembly GCA_035652835.1. GTDB lineage: Bacteria > Actinomycetota > Thermoleophilia > Gaiellales > Gaiellaceae > PALSA-600. The sequence goes on along the minus strand of DASRDA010000034.1, from coordinate 134,391 downwards.
GCGGAGGGGGAGGGATTTGAACCCTCGACCCGCCGAACGACGGGTAACGGTTTTCGAGACCGCCGCATTCGACCGCTCTGCCACCCCTCCGGCGCTCGGTCGCGCGGCATGGTATCCGAGCGCCCGCGCACCCTCCGTGGAGGCCGGGAGCCTCAGTCCGCGATGCGCGCGATCAGATCCTCGCGCTTCAGCACGCGCACGCGGTGCGACGAGCGCGCGAGCCGCACCTCGTAGCCGGCGTCGCGGGGAAAGAGCACCTTGTCGCCCGGCTCGATCGCAGCCACGTCCGGCCCGACCGCCGCGACGATGCCGGTGCGGCATTGCGCCGCCTCGTTGACCGGCACGATCAGGCCGCTCGCCGTCTCGGTCTCGTCGAGCGGCTCGACGACGAGGTAGTCGTCGAGGGGCTCCAGCGTGACCTCGGTGATGGGATGGCCTTCCAGCACGACTCCACGATACTCGGTGCATGCGCGTGGGCCGCCGCGACGTCCCGTTCTCGAACCCGGACAAGGTGTTCTTCCCGGAGCTCGAAGCCACCAAGGGCGAGCTGGTCGCCTACTACCTCGGCGTCGCCGACCTCGTGCTGCCGCACCTGCGCCGCAGGCCGTTCCACATGAAGCGCTTCCCGAACGGCGTCGACGGCGACTTCTTCCACCAGAAGCGCGTGCCCTCCTCGCATCCCGACTACGTCGACGAGGTCTTCGTGCAGTTCCCGAGCGGGCACTCGACGGTGTTCGCGATCGTCGACAACGCGGCCGCGCTCGCGTGGGTCGTGAACCTCGGTTGCATCGAGCTGCACACGTGGCACTCGCGCGTGCCGCGGATCGAGCAGCCCGACTACCTGCTGATCGACCTCGACCCGACCTCGGAGGGCCAGTGGCCGCACGTGCGCGAGATCGCGCTCGTCGCGCGCGAGGTGCTGGACGGGCTCGGCCTGCGCTCGTACCCGAAGACGTCGGGCGCGACGGGGCTGCACGTCCTCGCTCCGATCCGTCCCGATACGCGCTATCCGGACGTCCGCCGCTTCGCGAAGGCCGTCGCGGAGGAGGTCGAGCGCCGCATCGCCGACCAGCGGGTCGCGACGACGACGTGGCGCGTCGCCGACCGCGTCGGCGTGTTCGTCGACTTCGGGCAGAACGCGCGCGACCGCACGATCGCGTCGGCGTACTCCGTCCGGCCCACGGCCGACGCGCGCGTCTCGGCCCCACTTCGCTGGGACGAGGTCGCCGGCGTCGAGCCGGCCGCGTTCACGCTGCGGACGATGGCGGCACGCGTCGCCGAGGTGGGAGATCCGATGCGCGGCATGTGGCGCAATCCTCCGTCGCTGCGATCGCGCTTCGACACGCTCGGGCTCGAGCCGCCCGGATTGCAGGATCCGTAACGGGCGCTAACACGGCCCTGACGTCGCCGCGCGTACGGTGGCCCGGTGCGACGATTCGTGCTCGGGGTCTGCCTCGTCGTCGCGGCGGTCTGCGCGCAGGGCGCGCACGCGTCGCCGTACGTGCGGTACGGCATCCAGGACGACGCCTGGCTCCAGTGGGGGCCGGGCACGCTCGAGCAGCGTCTGGCGAAGCTCGACGCGATGGGAACGGACGTCGTCCGCTTCAACGTCGACTGGCGGACGGTCGAGCCGCGCCGCGGCGCCTACGACTGGAGCACGCTCGACCCGATTCTGGACGGGTTGCACCAGCACGGGATCGCCCCGCTCCTCACGCTCTACGGGACGCCCGGCTGGGCGAACGGCGGCAGGAGCGAGAACTGGGCGCCGACGAGCGGCTCGACGTTCGCGGCGTTCGCGTCGGCCGTCGCGCGCCGTTACCCGTTCGTCCGGCTGTGGACGATCTGGAACGAGCCGAACCAGCGGCGCTGGCTGCGCCCGACGTCGCCGCGGATCTACACCCAGCGCCTGCTGAACCCCGCGTACGCGGCGATCCACCGCGCCAGCCCGGGCTCGCAGGTCGCCGGCGGCGTGACGGCGCCGCGCGGCAACACGGGCGGCGTGTCGCCGCTCGACTGGGTTGCCGGCATGAAGGCGGCGCACGCCCGCCTCGACGCATACGCGCACAACCCCTACCCGCTCGCCCCGCACGAGACGCCGGTCGCCGGAGGCTGCGGGCATTGCACGACGGTCACGCTCTCGACGATCGGGCGCCTTCTCGCCGCCGTGCGCAAGGACTTCGGCGCCGGCACCCGCGTCTGGCTGACCGAGTACGGCTACCAGACGAACCCGCCCGACCGCCTCCTCGGCGTGTCCTACTCGGCGCAGGCGCGCTACCTCGCCGAGGCCGCGCTGCGGGCCTACGAGCTGCCGCGCGTCGACCTGCTCGTCCACTACCTCGTCGCGGACGAGCCCGATACGGCGCGGTGGCAGAGCGGCCTCTTCACGACGCGCGACATCCCGAAGCCCGCCTACCAGGCGTTCCGCTTCCCGCTCGCCGAGCGCAGCCGCACCGGCCGTCGCACGGTGCTCTGGGGGCAGGTGCGACCCGGCAGCGGCCCGCAGCGCTACCGGCTGCTGCGGTTCGCGGACGGCGACTGGCACTCGGTCGGCGGCACGGCGACGACGAGCCCGCGGGGCTACCTGACGCGCGTCGTCGACGCGGCCCCCGGCGCCCGCTTCCGCCTCTGGGTGCCGGCGGAGCGCACGTACAGCGCGATCCTCACCGTCGACTGAACGCCCGTCCTTAGTTCACTTCGTGAACTAAGGACGCGCATTTTGGCCGAGCAGCGCCTCGACGGTGGGCGCGTTCGGGTCGCGGGGGGGCCGCAGCTCGCGCCAGGTGCAGTCGGCCGGATCCTTGTCCTCGCGCCAGCGGATGAGCTTCGTCCCGTGGCGGAAGCGGTGCCCCTGGACCTTGTCGTACCGCACCTCGACCACGAGCTCGGGCCGGACTGCCGCCTCCTCGAGCTCGCCGGTCCCCCACCGGTTCGGCTCCGAGAAGCGGCGCTCCGGCGCGTCCTCGAGCAGCGGCAGCAGGCGCTCCGCGACCTCGCCCCGCCGGGAGGCGGCGACGGCGCACGAGCCTACGTAGTCGAGCCCGCCGTCGTCGCGGTACAGGCCGAGCAGCAGCGTCGCGATCTCCCGCTCGCCGCCCTTCTTCCAGCGCAGCCCGACGACGACGCAGTCGGCGGTGCGGTGCTCCTTCACCTTCACCACGGCCTCGCGCGAGCCGGGCGCGTACGGCGACGACAGCCGTTTCGCGACCACGCCGTCGAGCCCGAGCGCCTCGAACCGGTCGAGCCAGGCGCGCGCCTCCTCGGCGTCGTTCGTCGCCGGCGAGATCCGGAAACCGTCGAGGCTCTCGACCCGCCTGCGCCGCTCGGCGAGCGGCTGCTCCCACACGGGCTCACCCGCCCACACGAGCACGTCGAAGACGACGTACTGCGCGGGGATCTCCGCCGACAGCCTGCGAATCCGCGACTCCGCCGGGTGCAGGCGCATCTGCATCGCGTCGAAGTCGAGAGCGCCGTCGCGCGCGATCACGACCTCGCCATCCAGCGCGGAGCCCGGCGGCAGCAGCTCCCCGAGCGGCCGCAGCTCGGGGAAGTAGCGCAGCAACGGCCGGGCGTTCCGCGACCAGAGCGCGAGCTCGGGCGACAGGTTCTCGAGCACGCCGCGGAAGCCGTCCCACTTGGGCTCGTACTGCCAGCCGTCCCCGGCGGGCAGCTCGCGGACGAGCTCCGCCTCCATCGGCGGGAACGGCAGGTTTGGCGGCGTCACGGAGCGGAAGCCTAGAGCGAGAGCGGCAGGCGGTCCCCCATCCGGCGCAGGAGGCCCTGGTGACGACGATCCACGATCAGCTGATCAAGCACCTCGACGAGGCGCACGCGATGGAGCACGACGTGCTCCGCATGCTCGACGGGATGATCTCGACGACACGCGATCCCGAGGTGCTGCGCGAGCTCGAGCACCACCGGATCGAGACGCAGGAGCACGCGGAGCAGCTACGGGCGCGCCTGCGGGCGCACGGCGTGACGCCGTCGGCGGTGCGGCAGCTCACCGGCATCGTCGGCGCGCTCGCCAAGCTCCCGCTCGACCTGGTCCGCAGCGAGAAGGCCGGCCGGAACGCGCGCGACGCGTTCGCGACGGAGCACATGGAGATCGCGGCCTACGAGCTCCTGAAGCGCGTCGCGACACGCGCGGGCGACGACGAGACCGTCGCGACGTGCGACGAGATCCTCGAGCAGGAACGACGGATGGCCGAGGCGATCGCCGACGACTGGGACCGCTTCGTCGACCTGTCGCTGCTCGAAGAGGGCGTGACCACGGGCGACGCCGCCTGACCCGCGGCCGCAATCCCGCGTGCGGGGCTATTGGAGCCAGGGCGCGAGGAACCGCTCGATCTCGCGGCAGCTGCGCGGGCCTTCGAGCCGTGCGCTGACCGTCTTGTCCTCGATCACGACGAGCGTCGGCACGGCGGTGATCCCGAACTTCTCGATCAGGTCGGGACGGCGTTCGCGCGCGACGGAGTAGAAACGGAAGGTCTCGTGGTTGTGGCGGCGCTGCAGCACCTGCGCGAGGTAGCCCTCGGTCCGCCTGCACCGTCCGGAGAGGCTGGAGTGGAAGAAGACGAGGCCGGGCCTCGTCCCCGTGACCCGTCCTGCAGCCTGGGCGGCGCGCATCGTGATCGTGTTCTTCCCGTTGACAGCACAGGCGAAACGAAGCGGCGCCGCTAGCCTTCCGCGACATGCACGACGACGGTGGGCAGCGCCGCCGCGTGGCGGTGACGGGCATCGGGGCCGTCACCCCGCTCGGCCTCGACGTGGCGTCGACGTGGCGCGCCGCACTCGCCGGCGAGAGCGGCATCGACTGGATCCGGGCGTTCGACGCCGACGGCCTGCCGGTACGGGTCGCGGCCGAGGTGAAGGACTTCGACCCGACGCAGGTCGTGTCGGCGAAGGACGCCCGCAAGCTCGAGCGGAACGTGCTGCTCGCGGTCGCCGCGTCGCGGGAGGCGCTCGCCGACGCGCAGCTCGACGGGTTCGACCCGGGTCGCGTCGGCATCGTCTTCGGCTCGGCGATCGGCGGCGTCCCGGGCATCCTCGAGCAGGCCGACACGCTGCGCGAGCGTGGCCCCGAGCGCGTCTCGCCGAACTTCCTGCCGAACGTGCTCGTCGACTCGGCATCGGGCCAGCTCGCGATCGCGCTCGGCATCCGCGGCCCGAACTACGCCGTCGTCTCCGCCTGCGCGACCGGCTCGCACGCGGTCGGCGAGGCGGGGGAGCTGATCAAGCGCGGCGACGCCGACGCCGTGCTCGCAGGCGGCACCGAGGCGTGCATCGTGCCGCTGATCCTCGCCGGGTTCACCGCGATGCGCGGGCTCGCGGCCGAGGACGAGCACCCGCCGCGCGCGTCCCGCCCGTTCGACGCGACGCGCGCCGGATTCGTGATGGCGGAGGGCGCGGGCGCCCTCCTGCTCGAGGACTGGGAGACCGCCGAGCGCAGGGGCGCGCCGATCCACGCCGAGGTGCTCGGCTACGGCGCCTCGAACGACGCGCACCACATGGCGCAGCCCGAGCCGGAGGCGCTCGGCGTCGCGACCATGATGCGCGGCGCGCTCGCGCGGGCCGGGGTCGAGCCCGAGCGGGTCGGCTACGTGAACGCGCACGGCACCTCCACCCCGCTCGGCGACGCCGCCGAGACGCGCGCGATCAAGGAGGTGTTCGGCGACCACGCGTACCGGCTCGCGGTGTCGTCGACGAAGTCGATGATGGGCCACACGTTCGGCGCGGCCGGCGCGATCGAGGCGATCATGTGCGTCCTCGCGTTGCGCGACGGCGTCCTGCCGCCGACGATCAACTACCGGCAGCCGGACCCCGAGTGCGACCTCGACTACGTGCCGAACGAGCCGCGCCGCGTGCAGGTCGACGTCGCGCTCTCGAACGCGATGGGGCTGGGCGGGCACAACGGCTGCGTGCTCCTCGGTCGTGCGGCCTGACGCGCGTCAGAGCGACTCGAGCAGCTCGACCGTGAGATCGCCGATCGAGGACAGGACGCGGTCGGCGAGCGCGAGCGCCTCGTCGTCGGGCGGGAAGTGCGCGTTCGGGATCGCGACCACCGAGAGCCCCGCCGCCTTCGCGGAGCGGATGCCGTTGTGCGAGTCCTCGACCGCCGCCGCACGCGCGGGGTCGACGTCCAGTCGCCGCGCCGCTTCGACGTAGACGTCGGGCGCCGGCTTGCCGCGCGGCACCTCCTGCGAGGAGACGGCGACGCCGACGAGCGGCGCGAGCCCGGCGACGCGCAGCACGACCTCGATCAGCTCCGGGTTCGACGACGACGCGATCGCGATCGGCCACCGCGTCCCGACACGGCGCACGGCCTCGACGGCGCCCGGGAGCAGCGGCGGCTCGTCGCCGTAGCGGTCGAGCATCCGCGCGAGGACGTCCGCGACCACGCGCTCGGGCGGGCCGGGAACGCCGACCGTCTCCACCATGTAACGCGACCATTCGGGGGCGCTCATGCCCATCATGTCGCGCGCCGCCGACGGCCCGTACGCGCCGCCGCGCTCGCGCGCGTAGCGCTCGCGCACCTCGTCCCACACCTGCTCGGAGTCGACGATGACACCGTCGAGGTCGAAGACGACCGCGTCGATCACACCGACCGGTACTCGCGGTGGACGTAGACGAGCGACGTGCCGGCGGTTCCTTCCTCGAGCCGCTCGATCTCGCCGACGAAGAAGGTGTGGTCGCCGACAGGGACCTCCTGGATGGTGCGCACCAGGAGCCAGCCCGCCGCGCCCGCGAGCAGGCGCGGATCGTCCTCGCGCACCGCGATCCCGTCCCACAGCGCGATCGGCGGCACGCTGCGCGCGAAGTGCTGCGCGAGGCGGTCCTGGTCGCCGTTCAGGATCGAGACGGCCCACTCGTCCGCATCGCGCAGCACCTCGTGCAGCGAGGCCTCCAGGGCGATCGCGATTCCGACGAGCCTCGGCTCGAGCGACAGCGAGACGAGCGTGGAGACGGTCAGGCCGGCGCGGCGGCCGTCGACCTCCGCGACGACGACGGAGACGCCGGCCGGCCAGCGCCGGAAGAGGGATCGTTGCTCGGCGCCGCGCTCCTGCACGCGCGCGAGCCTACTAACCCGGCTAGTTCGGGCGGCAGAGCGGGTCGTCGAGGGCGGCGAGCGCCTGATTCGACTGCGCCTGCAGCTGCGGATCGTACGGGCCCGGCGCGTTCCCCTGCCACATCACGTCCGGCGTCACGCCGGGGCCTTCGGCGGTCGCCCGGTACCTGGTGCCGTTGCCGGCGGGGTGCGGGCCGTGCGGGTAGAAGCCGTAGCAGAACGAGCCGTGCCCGGTGTGCGTCAGGAAGCTGTTGTCGCGCTTCCAGCCCGACCCGTAGGCGGAGTCGTACGTGTCGACGTAGATGTTGCGGCCGAAGGTGTCGAGCGGAGAGCCCGAGGGTGTCGCGCGGAAGCCGTAGATCGGCTGGCCGTCGTAGGTGAACGCCCCGAACAGCTTGTCGAACTTGCGGTAGGCCCAGCCGACGGAGATGTCGAGCACCGGCAGGGCGCCGGTCCAGTGCGAGAGGCGGAGCTCCCACGCGGCTTGCGCCGCCGTCGGCGCCAGCCCGTAGTCGGGCAGCTCGCGCTGCCAGGCCTGCAGCGCCCAGAAGCTCCCGTCAGGCGCCGTGCAGCCGGCCACGAACCACGCAAGGGCGGGCCCGCCGTACGGGCGGCAGGCGTCGTGGAACGTCTTCCAGTAGTCGGTGTGGTACTTGCCCCAGCCGCCCGCGTAGTCGAGCTTGAAGGCGACCTGCGCCCGAGAGCGCGTCGGGGCGATCGCGTTCACCGCGCCCCACGCGAGCACGTGCCGGACGCGGCCGCCGTCGGTGTACGTGATGAGCGCCTCGCCCTTGGTGTTCACCGCGAGCGAGACGTCGTGAGCGTTGCGGTCGATCAGCTGCGACGCGCCCGCCGCCTGCGCGGCGACGGCGGCCGTCGCGGCGACGGCGAGAAGGATCACAGCTCTCGACAACGGACGTCCTCTCCCAAGGGCGACTACCGGTACGAGGTGGTCCTCGGCGGAGCGCCCTCGGGGCTTTAGCCCTCGTTCGCGGGAGGTCGATCAGGCGCCCGGGTCGAGCTCCTCGGCGAGGAGCCCGAGCGCGAAGAGCCTCCAGGCGAGGTCGACGTCCCCCGCGAGGAAGAGCGCCGCCTCGCGCGCGCGCGGCAACCCGCGGACGCGCAGGACGAGCTCGTCGACCGCCGTGCCGAGCTGCGCGCGGCGCTCGTCGTCGTAGAGGTCGGCGGCCAGCGCCTTCACCGCCCGGTCGTCGACGCCGAGCTCGCGTCGCGGGTCGCCGCCGGTCGCGAGCAGCAGCAGCGCGCGGCGGCGCGCGCCGTTCAGCTCGTCGGGGTCGAGCTCGACCGAGCGGCCGGCGACGTACGCGAGCACGGGGAGCGGGTCGCCGAGCTCGCCTCGGTCGACGCGCTCGAGCAGGTCGTCGAGCGGATCCACGCGACTAGCATGAATCACCGTGGACGAGGTGCTCGAGAAGGCGGAGGAGTGGCGCGGCCAGGGCGAGGACGTGGCGCTCGCGACGGTCGTCGCGGCCCGCCGCAGCGCGCCCCGGCCGCTCGGGTCGAAGCTCGCCGTCACCGCGAGCGGGCGGCTGTTCGGCTCCGTCTCGGGCGGCTGTGTCGAGGCCGACGTCGCCGAGCGCGCTCGCACGCTGCTCGCGAGCGGCGGCCGCGAGCTGGTCACCTACGGCATCGCCGACGACGAGGCGTGGAGCGTGGGGCTTCCCTGCGGGGGCGAGATCGACGTGTTCGTCGAGCCGTTCGCGGGCGCGCCGCCGATCGAGCGGGGCTCGAGCTACGTGGTCGTCGCCGGCGAGGGCGTCGGCGAGCGCTGGCACGACGCGACACCCGTCGCGACCGGTCTCCGCGAGGAGAGTGCGCGGACCGTGTTCGCCGAGGAGGTCGGACCGCCGCCGCGCCTCGTCGCGGTCGGCGCAGGCGACATCGCCGAGGCGCTCTGCGCGCTCGCTGCGCCGCTCGGCTGGCGGACGGTCGTCGTCGACCCGAGGCCCGGGCTCGCGACGCGCGAGCGCGTCCCGAGCGCCGGCGAGCTCGTCGTCGCCTGGCCGGACGAGGTCGACGTCGACGCCGAGACGGCGCTCGTCTCGCTGGTGCACGAGGAGCGCCTCGACCTGCCCGCGCTCCGCCGCGGCGTCGAGGGAGGCGCCTTCTACGTCGGCGCGCTCGGCTCGCGGCGCGCGCAGGAGAAGCGGCGCGAGCGACTCGGCGACGCCGCCGACCGCGTGCACGGCCCGATCGGGCTCGACCTCGGCGGCGAGGCGCCCGCGGAGATCGCGCTCGAGATCCTCGCCGAGCTCCTGTCGGCGTGGAAATCCCGCACCAGGAGTGTCTGACACCTCATCGGTTCTTAACGGTGTCTGGCACCTCATCGGGTGTTAACGGTGCCTGGCACCTCATCGGGTCTTAACGGTGTCTGGCACCTCGTCGGTTCTTAACGGTGCCAGGCACCGTCGCGGCTTCGTCACGCGAGCGCGCGGAGGGCGAGCAGCGCGATGCCCGCGAGCAGCAGCGCCCAGTTCACCGGCAGGCCCCACCCCGTCGCGCCGGCGACGCTGATCACCCACAGGAGGAGCAGCGCCGCGCCGGCCCACGCGGCCGCGGCGGCGGCGCGTGCGCTCAGCGCAGCGCGACGATCCACTTCAGCGTCCGCGCGCGGCCGTACGCGTCGATCGCCGTCACGACGAACGTGTAGTTGCCGGTGCCGAGCAGGAACGGCGGCACGCTGTTCTGGCCCGCCCGGCCGAGGAAGCGGAGGGTGACGAGCGGCTTCGTGTCGCGCTCCACGCGCACCTGATCGGCCGCGATGAGGTTCGAGCGGAGGTGCAGCGTCAGCGACCAGCCGTCGCCGGCGCGGACGATGGTCGGCGACTCGCGCGAGACCACGAACCGCGGCGACTTCACGGCGTCGCCGCAGATGCCGAGGCAGGTGCGCCACCGCAGGGCGTGTGTCCCGAGCTTCAGCTCGAAGACGTACGAGCCGGTCTTGGCGACCGGCACGCGAAGCGTCGCGTTCCCCGCCGCGACGCGGAGCGAGAACGTCGCGGCGATCCTGCCGGCGCGCAGCCCGTGCACGCGGGCGACGCCCGCGGCCTTGGTGCGGAAGCGGAGCGTCACCTGGAAGTCCCCGCCCTGCCGCGTTACCACCGGCCGCCCGAGCGAGGCGAGGACGGCCTTCGTCGAGGTCGCGCCCGAGAAGCGCGCGCTCACCGAGCGCACCACGTCGAGCGTCACCGTGCATGTCGCCGTCTTCGCCGACGCGCAGGCACCGCCCCAGCCGAGGAACCGCGCGCCGCGCGCGGGCGTCGCCCGGATCGTCGCCTTCGCGTTCGCGCGCAGGTGCTGCACGCAGGTCTTCGTCGCGCCGGTGCTCGAGCACGCTCCGCCGGAGGTCGACACCGAGCCGCGGCCGCTGACGCCGAGCGTGAGCGTCCCCGGCTTCCCGGTCGCGAACGCGGCCGACACGGCGGTCGTGCTCGACCCGACGGTCACGGTGCACGTCGACGACGTGCCCGAGCACGCGCCGCCCCAGCCGGAGAAGCTCGTCCCCGACGCGGGCCGCTCGGTCAGCGTCACGCGCGTGCCGGCCTGGAGGGTGACGGTGCAGGTGGTGCCGCCGTTGCCGCAGCTGATGCCCCCGCCGCTGACGCTGCCCGACCCGGACACGCTCACCGTCAGCTGCGGCGACGAGCCCCCGCCGCCGCCCCCGCTCGAGAACGACGCCGAGACGCTCTTCGCGGCGCTCATCGTGAGCGTGCAGGTCGGCGACGTGCCGCTGCAGGCGCCGCCCCAGCCGGCGAACGACGCGCCCGAGTCGGGCGACGCGGTGAGCGTCACGATCGCGTTCGCCTGCTGCGGCGCGCTGCAGGTCCCACCCTGGCTGCCGCACGTGATCCCGCCGCCGCTCACGGTGCCCGGGCCCGTGGCGGAGACCGTGAGCGTCGCGGCGCTCGCGAAGGACGCCGTCACGCTCTTCGACGCGTTCATCGAGACGGTGCAGGTCGTCGCCGTGCCGCCGCACGCGCCGGTCCAGCCGAGGAACGCCCCGCCCGTCGGCGGCGTCGCGACGAGCGTGACGCTGGCGTTGGCGGCGAACGGCGCCGAGCACACGTTCGCACCGCTGCCGCAGTTGATCGCGCCGCTGCCGCCGCTGACGTTCCCGGTGCCGCTGACCGTGACGCTGAGCGTCACCGAAGGGGCGAAGGTGGCGGTGACGCTCCGGTCGGCCGACATCGTGAGCGTGCACGAGCCCGTGCCGGTGCAGTCGCCGGTCCAGCCGGTGAAGGCGTAGCCGGACGCGGGCGTCGCGGTGAGGGTGACGCCCGCATTCAGTGGCTCGCTCGCCGTGCACGTCGAGGGGCAGCTGATGCCGCCGCCGGTTACCGTCCCGTTGCCGCCGACGGCGACCGTGAGCCCCTTCGTCGCGCTCGACGAGACCCAGGTGGCCGTCACCTGCGCGTCGGCGCCGAGGTGCACGGTGCAGGCGCGGCCTCCGCCGCTGCACGCGCCGCCCCAGCCGCTGAACGAGTTCCCGGGCTGCGGCGTCTGGAAGAGCGTCAGGGTCGACCCGGTGAGCACCGTCCACGAGCACGCGGTCGTGGACGCCGTGCCGTCGCTGCCGCAGTTCACGATCGACCCGGGCGGCGCGTCCTCCGGCGCGCTCACGAAGCCGGCGCCGTTCGCCGCGTCGTACGTGACCGACAGCGTGCTCTGGGTCGTGCCGGCGGTGGCGGAGAACGTGGCGTCGACGATCTTGGTGCCGCCCGCGCTCGCATCGATCGTGCAGGCGCCGGAGACGACGACGCAGTCGCCGCCCCAGGTCGCGAACGTCCAGCCCGCCGCCGCGGCCTGCGTCAGGGTGACCGTGCCGCCGCTCGTGAAGGTGAGGTAGCAGGTCGTCGCGCCCGCGCCGCAGCCGATGCCGGTGTTCGGCGCGCTGCTCGTCACCTGCCCCTGGCCGAACACCTCGACGACGACGGTCGTGTTCGCGAGGGTGCGGCCGCCGGCGCTTCCCGCGCCGAACACGAGCGCCAGCAGCGCGAGCAGCGGCAGCGTCCGCCTCAGCATCGCCCCTCTCCGTCCAAGGCCGGCGCAGCTTACGCGCGTTCGGCCGGAATGGCGAGACGTCACGGCAGGACCACGATCCACGTGAGCAGGCGAATCCGGCCGTAGGCGTCGGTGGCGGTCACCTTGAACGCGTACGAGCCCGGGGCGAGCAGCAGCGGCCGCGCCGCGGCGACGCCCGCGCGAACCGGGAAGCGCGCCTCGTGCGCGAGGTTTCCGCTCCGGTACACGCGCACGTCGACGCCGGCGGGGACGGTCGACCGGAAGCGGAGCGCGACCGACCAGCGGGCGCCTGAGCGCTTGACGTCGGGCGGCCGGCGGCCGAACGCGAACGCCACGGCGCTGGCGCGCTCGCCGCACAGGCCGAGGCACGCGGTCCAGTGCAGCGAGCCGCCGGCGACCGTCACCTCGAAGCGGTAGAAGCCGGTCTTCGTGAGCGGGAACGGCCCGACCTCGTCGGCGCCGGCGGCGCCCGTGAACGAGAAGGACGCTTCCGCGCGCCCTGCACGGAGCGCGCGCACGCGGACCGACGAGCGCCTCGCCATGCGGAAGCGAAGGGTCACCGCGTAGCCGGTCTCGGTGCGCTGCACGAGCGGCCGCGCGAGGCTGCGGAGCAGCGGCGCGGGACGGCCGGCCGGCGACGGTCCTCCGGCGCCGCGGAACGTCGCGACGATGCTCGTGTCGGCCGTCGCGACGAAGTGGCAGAGCCGGCTCGTCCCGTGGCACGGCCCGCCCCAGCCCGCGAACGTGGCGCCGGAGGCGGGCGTCGCGGTCAGCGTCACGGCGAGCCCCGCCGTCACCGAGGTGCTGCAGGTCTGCGCGCCGTTGCCGCACGCGAGGCCGGCGCCGGTGACGCGGCCGGGGCCGCTCACGGACACCGTCAGCGCGGGCGCCGCTCCTCCGCCGCCGCCGCCTCCCCCGCTCGTGGCGCCGGTGAAGGTCGCCGTGACGTTCTTCGCCGCGTTCATCGTCAGCGTGCACGTCGCCGTGTGCCCGCTGCAGGCGCCGCTCCAGCCCGTGAACGACTCGCCGCCCGCGGCCTTCGCGGTCAACCGCACCTGCGAGCCCGCCGCCGGGCTCGCCGTGCAGGTCGACGCGGACGAGCCGCAGGAGATGCCGCCGCCGGTGACCGTGCCGTTCCCGACGACCGCGACGACGAGGGGATAGGTCGAGCTCGACGACCCTCCGCCGAACGCCGCCGTCACGTTCTTCGCGCCGTCCATCGTCACCACGCAGCTCAACGCGGTGCCCGCGCACGCGCCGCCCCAGCCGGAGAAGCCGCTGCCCGCGCCGGGCGTCGCCGTGAGCGTCACCGTGCTGCCCGCGCTCTCGGTCGTGGTGCAGCCGCTGCCGCCCGCCGAGGTGCACGCGATGCCGCCGCCGCTGACGGTCCCGTTGCCGGTCACGGCCACGCTGAGCGTCGGCGAGCTCGAGGACCGCGTGAAGGTGGCGGTGATGCTCTCGTCGTTCGCCAGCGAGACCGTGCACGAGGTGGCGGTGCCGCTGCAGGCGCCGCCCCATCCGGAGAACGCGTAGCCGACGTCGGGCTCCTCGACGACCGTCACCGTGGAGCCGGTGTAGTCGGTCCACGAGCAGTCGTCGGTGCCGTCCGAGCCGCAGTCGATCTCGTCGCCCGCCGTCACGTTCCCGCCGCCGCCGGAGGCGTCGGTCGGCGCGCTCACGGTGAGCGTGCTGTCGCCGGGAGCGACGTTCGGCGCGAAGCCGACGAAGACGGTGTGATCCTGTCCGTCGATGTCCACGGTGCACGAGGCGGCGCTCTGGGTCGAGCACCCGGTCCAGCTGTCGAACGTCCAGCCCGAGCCGGGGGTGGCGGTGATCGTCACGCTCGAGCCGGTGACGTACGTCGCGTAGCATGCGACCTGGCCGGCGCCGCAGCCGATCTGGCCGCCGCCGCCGGTCACCGACCCGACGCCGCTCACCTCGACCAGCAGCGTCGTCGGCGTGGCGAGGCCGTGTCCCGCTGCGCCGCCGACCCCCACGAGGAGCGCCGCGAGCAGCACGGCGCCCCACCCCACCAGCTTCCCAGGCATGGCCGCGTGAGCTTACTCGCGCCGTGCGGAATCCGCTATTTGCGACGTCCCGGCCTCGAAGGGGCTGTCGTAGCCGAGGGCGTCCGCGACGCGGGCGAGCACGACCCGCTTGCGATACGCGAACGGGAACCAGCCGCGGTAGCGGTCGTAGGCGTCGTCGCCCCGCGTCCCGTCCCGTCCGAGCCCGGCGGCCGTGCGGGCGCGGTCCTCGAGCCGCCGGAACGCCGTCACGCTCTCCGGCCCGGCGTCGCCGCCCTCGGCGTACGCCCGCGCGAAGGCGTCCGGCCCGAGCGGCTCCGGCACCTCGATCGGGTCCGGGCCGACGAAGCTGCGCCGCAACCGGTCGAGGGTCGTCGCGTAGCCGTCGAGCAGCGCGGCCAGGAACGGATCCTGCGTCATCGGCTCGTCGGCAGGCAGCCCGAACCGCAGCAGCGCGAGCAGCTCGCCGAGCGCGGCGAAGACGAACGGAACCGACCGGCGGAGGCGGCGCGTGTGGACGTAGTAGACGACCGGGTACCGGCGGAGCCCCTGGTCGTAGCTCTCGAGGTCGTCGCCGAGCGCCTGCAGGAAGGACGGCAGGTCGCCCGGCTGGCCGCCGCCGAAGTGGCGGGCGAGGATGGACGACGGCCGCTCCGGGTCCTCGGCGTGCCTGCGCACCTGGCCGTGCAGGTTCTCGAGCGCGCCCAGCACCCCGAACGCCGTGACGACGTAGCCGAGCGCGAGCGTGAACGTTCCGAGCCCGACGATCGTCTCGAGGTCGACGAGCGCCCGGTCGAGGCCGCCGCGCGCCGTGACGTCGCCGAAGGTGAGGCTCGAGATCGCTCCGCCGCTGAGGTAGAACGCGGTGCCGAGCGAGCGGCCCGCGCCGTGGAGGGCGAACGAGCCTGCCTTCAGGCCGGGGTCGTACATCAACGCGAAGCCGGTCACCTCGAGGCCCAGCCAGAGCGCGACCGTCGCCGGCAGCATGGCCGCGGAGCCGACCGAGAGCGCCGCGTGCCGCGCGCGCGGCGGGACGAGCCGCGAGACGCTGCGGAGGACCTTCCAGAGCGCGCGCTGGAAACGCGCGGCCACGAACGTGAAGCCGTCGAAGTTGAAGACGGTGAGGAAGAGGTCGACAGCGGCGGCGACGGCGATCAGCGCGCCGGCCGCGCCGAGCGCGAGCGAGCCCGTGCCGGCGCCGCCTGCGACCACGGCGCAAGCGTTCCCGCCCGGCGCGAGCCGCAACCGGCCGCGCGGAATCCCTCGCGCGAGCGATGGTCGCGGGCTCAGCGTTCTGGGAGCATCGCCGCGAGAGGAGACACGTGAGTCAGGTATCGCCCGCGCGGGCCGGGGGTCGCGGACGCAGCGCTCGGAAGGCGCCCCCGTCGCACGCGGTCCGGCTCGCGCTCCTGAACGGCTTCGAGCTCTCCCGCGACGGCGTCTCGATCCCGCTGCCGTTCGCGCTGCAGCGGCTACTCGCCTTCCTGGCGCTGCACGGTCAGCCGCTCCTCCGCACCTACGTGGCGTGCAACCTGTGGCCGGACACGACCGAGGAGCGGGCGCACGCGAGCCTGCGTTCCGCGCTCTGGAGGCTCAACCGGCGCGGCCCGCTCGTCGTGGATGCAGACGGCGCGCGGCTCCAGCTCGGCACGGCCGTCGACGTCGACTTCCGGGCGGCGCGCGACCTCGCCCGCAGGCTCGTCGCGGAAACCGTCGACGACGCGACCGTCGAAAACGCGGAACAGCTCTTCGACGACCTGCTGCCGGACTGGTACGACGACTGGGTGCTGCTCGAGCGCGAGGGGTTCCGGCAGCTCCGCCTGCGCGCCCTCGACGCGCTCTGCGGGCAGCTGATGCGCCGTGGGCGGCTCGACGACGCGCTCGCCGTCGGCTACGCGGCGCTCGCCGCCGAGCCGCTGCGGGAGAGCGCGCACCGGACGCTGATGCGCATCCACCTGAACGAGGGGAACGCGTGCGAGGCGCTGCGCCAGTACCGCCTCTGCCGGCGCCTGCTCGGCGAGCTCGGCATCGAGCCGTCACGGCAGATGGGCGAGCTCGTCGACGGGCTGGTGACGGAGGCGGGCGCGTGAGACGTTTCGCCGTTGCGGCGCTCGCGACGTGGCGCCTGTCGCACCTGCTCGCGTTCGAGGACGGGCCGGGCGACGCGGTCGCGATCATCCGGGAGCGGGCGGGCGACGGCGTCCTCGGCCGGCTCCTGGACTGCTTCTACTGCGTCAGCATCTGGACGGCGGCGCCGCTCGCACCCGCCGTCGCGCGGCGCCGGCGAGACCTTCCGCTCGCGTGGCTCGCGCTCTCCGGCGCCGCCTGCCTGCTCGAGCGCGCGACCGAGGGGCCGACACTCGAATCCCCCGAGGCCACGATGACAGAAGCGACGGGCGATGGGCTGCTGCGGGAAGCGACGGTCGGCGTCTAAGCGCAGCGGCCCGACGCTGGCGAGCCCGCTCGGCGCGATCCGGCGCGACGCGCGCCGCGGGCGCGAGGAGCCGGCTCGCCACGCCGGCGACGGTGACGCGGGCCGTGACGGCCCGGTGACGCCGCCGCGATAGCGCTTCCCTCCGACGACCGGGCCGGCGGCAGGGCCGCCGGCCGGAGAGGAGGAGCACGAGATGGCCGGGAAGGTCGAAGCGGCGAAGGGGCAGCCGGACTGCTGCCCACCCCTCGAGCCGTGCGACGTCTGCGACACGCTGGACTTCCGTTTCCGGCTGCCGTTCCGCCCGCTGGTGGACGCGGCGGGACAGCGGCGGACGATTCCGGTCGAGGTCGTCCTCCACTTCAGGCTCACGCGGTGCTCGGGGCCGCTCTCGCTCGGCGACCTTCTCTACAGCACGACGCTCCTGCCGGGCGAGAAGGTGCGCCTGTTCACGAGCGACCGGCACAGCCGGTTCACGTACGACAGCGAGACCAACCTCTCGTACTACAACCACACGACGTCGGAGGAGTCGTTCTTCATGGCGGGCATGGCGAACGCCGTGAACAACGTGAGCGTGAACGAGGACGCCGCGTCGACATCGTCGTTCCACAGCTCCGCGGTGAGCGGCGGGGGCGGGCTCGGCATCGACCTCGGCTTCGTGTCGCTCGGCGGCAGCGTCTCCGGCGGCTCGTACGACGCGAGCTCGGCCTCGACGTTCGCGCGCAACCTCACCCAGCACGCGGACTCGTCGAGCCGCCACGTGGAGGTGGGAACGCGCGCCGCGAGCTCGACGCAGGTCGGGGAGGTGAGCACACGCGCGCACACCGAGACGGATTCGGAGGACCAGTACGAGGCGTCCTCGCGCGAGTTCACGAACCCGAACCGCTGTCACGCGCTGACGTTCCAGTTCTACAAGCTCAACAAGTGCCAGACGCTCCGCTGGGAGCTGGTCGGCATCGAGCGCCACGTGCTCGACTCGGCCGCCCCCACCGGGATCCAGCTCAACGACCCCGCCCCGACCGGCCAGGTCGGCGTCATCCCGAACAGCGTGCTCGCGACCGCCGCCGACCGGCTCGACGTCGAAGCGCGCGCCCGGACGAGCGCGGCGCAGTCGGCCGGCACGACCGTCGCCGACGCGCGCTTCGCGGTTGCCGGGTTCGCGGCGCCCACAGCCGTCGCGGTCGAACCGCTCCAGGCCGCCGCCCGGGAGGCCGCACTGAAGGCGGTCGACGAGGACCTCGTCGCCGAGGGGCTGATCGCCGCCGTCGGAGGTGACGTCTCGCCCGACGCGCAGAAGCGGCTCGGCTGGGAACGGCAGGTCGCGCTGCCGACGGCGGGGGTGATCGTGAAGGGCTGCCTCGACGAGTGCGACGTCTGCGAGCCGGCACTCGACCGCGCGATCGAGCTCGAGCTGGAGCACAAGCGGCTCGAGAACGAGCTGCTGAAGAAGCAGATCGCGCTGCTCGAGAAGTCGCAGGAGTACCGCTGCTGTCCGTCCGTGGACGACGACGACGGAGGCGCACCGTGACGTGCTGCGGGGGCCGGCGGCGGCGTGCGGCCGGCGCCCGAACGCCGGCCCCACGCCCGCTCGACGGGCACGTGGCCGGGCGTGGCCCGGGAGCGGTCCGGCCGGATCCCGCTCCCGGGGCCGCCCTGGTCTCGTTCCTCGCCCGCACCACCGCTGCCCGGCGGTGACGCGCGCGTGACGCCGCGGTGACGCGCCGCTGCGAGCGTCGCCGCAATCGCAGGCTCCAAACGAAGGCCCGGAGGGGGTGCCAGGGACGATGGCGAAGGCGAGAGGTAGGACGCACGAGGGCGCGACGGCCACGCCGGGCGAGGCGGCCGGCACGCCCGACGAGCTGCGGCTGAACGGCATCCAGGCTCGGCGCCTCGGCGCGCTGACGGGCCTCGAGCCGGCCGAGCTCGAGGGCAAGGCGATCGGCGCCCTCGCGGAAGAGCTCCGCTGGCGGATCGACCCGGAGCTGCTCCTGTTCCGGCGCGTGTGCGGCCAGGTGGTGAAGACCGACCCGTCGACCGGCATCTCCTACCCCGTGCCGTACGCGACCGTGCACGTGCTCGACCGCGACTGCGACGTGTGGGGCTACTTCCCGGAGGGCTGGCCGTGGAGCTGGTTGTTCCCGGTCTTCTGCCGCGAGGAGGAGCTCACGTCGGTCGTGACGGACGCCTGCGGCCGCTTCTGCGTATGGATCCCCCGGTTCGAGATCGACTGGATCCTCCGCTGGCGCCGAGCGCGGATCTGCTTCCCGGAGATCTTCGTCAAACCCTCGATCGCCGACCTGGTCGCGCACCTCGTCGAGCGCGTCCCGCCCTTCCCGCCCGACCCCGCCGGCCCGGTCGAGGCGGGCGTTCTCGCCGCGCGCGCGGACGTCGAGGGCCTGCTCGGGCGGCAGGCGGGCGAGCTTGTCGCGGCCGCGCAGGTCTCCGCCTCGTTCGGCGCCGGCGCCGGCGCGGTGGTGGAGCGCCTGCAGGCGCCCGCATTCGGCGCCGGCCTCGCCCCGCCGCTCTCCGACGAGCTCCTGTCCGCGCACGCCGAGGGCGGCGCCAGGGCGCTCGCGGAGCACCTCGGCGCGCCGCACGAGCGGGTGGCGAAGCTCGACCTCGGCCGCTGGCACGGGCCGTTCGTCCGCTGCGTCGACGTCTGGGTCCCGCAGTGGGTCGAGATCGTCGACGTCCCCGACGTGAGCTTCCGGGTCACGCAGGACGTGGACGGCGACGGAACCGAGGACGTGATCTACGACGAGCCGTTCGACGTCCCCTGGGGCGGCCCGACGCCTTTCGTGACGCTCGAGGCGTCGCCGATCGCCGTCGCGCTGCCCTCGCCGTTCTGCGGGCCGGAGGTCTCCTGCGAGGAGCCGGGCATCGAGCGAGTCGGCCTGATGCCGGTCCGCAACGCGCCGGCGTACTTCGACGCGGCAACCGGCTTCGCGACGCGGCCGAACAAGCCGCATCAGAACGGGCTCTTCTCGGGGCTGAAGCTGTACCCGTCCACGGCGCCGTTCTTCGGCGAGCTGCAGCTCTACGGCTGCAACCACCGCGCGAAGGCCGAGTACTACCGGGTGCTGTACGAGTACGCGCCCGGCAACGGGCTGCCGACGCCGGGATCGTTCAGCGCGCCGGTGCCGTTCACGAGCACGTGGAAGCTCGCGCGCTGGGCACCGGGGTTCCAGCAGCTCACCGTCTCGCCCGACGCGAGCGGCTGGTACGCGATCCTGCCCGACGCGGACGGCTGGCAGCCGGAGCACCTGCTCGTCGACTGGGTCTCCGGCGGCGCGGGCGTCTACCGGATCACGCTCGAGCTCGGCGACTCGTCCAAGTCGGTGATCCACACCGTCGGCCCGCTACTGCTGGTCGTCGACAACGCGGCGCCGACCGCGTTCTTCACGCCCGGCGTGCTCGGCTGGCGGGTCGGCGGAACCGGGCCGTTCACGCCGCTGCCGCTGTCGTGCCCGCTCATCCACCGCCCGGGCGGGCAGGAGATCCAGATCCAGGTCGGCGCGACGGTCACCGCAGGGCACCTGCGCTCGGCGAGGATCGGCGCCGGCGGCTGCGGCGGGGCCGCGCCGGCCGCGGTGACCGCGCAGTCGACGACCGAGCACTGGCACACGGGGCCGAACGACAACTCGTGGAGCACCGTCGCCGTGTTCTCGGTGCCGGCCGACGCGCCGGCGGGCTGCTACACGTTCTCGATCGGCGCCGACAGCCGCGCCTTCAACCCGGCCGGCTGGGACGGCGGCTACGCCGCCGACTGGAACTACGACAGCCCCTGGTCGCCGAACGTGAACCCGTCGGTCTCGATCGCGATCGTCGGCCCCTGATCGAGGAGGAACCGTGTCGACGCACGAGCAGCTCACCGTTCAGTACCACCAGCAGGACACGGACTACTACTGCGGTGCGGCGTGCGCGCAGATGGTGCTCGCCGAGATCGGCGCGGGCCTACTCGACCAGGACGACCTCTATGCGGACAACCACAGCCACAGCACGACCGAGAGCGGCTGGTACACCGCGCCCGACGGGCTCACCTGGACGCTGAACGCACGGCGCCCGGCGAGCTTCGGGAGCTGGTTCGTGCTCTTCGCGCTCGGAAGCGAGGACCTCGCCTCGCGGAAGCTGTGCTGGACGATCCACCACTACCAGGTCGGACCGGTGGCGATGGTGTTCGGGTCGGCGCACTGGATCGTCGTGCGCGGCTACGAGGCGAGCCAGGCGCCGAGCAGCTCCGCCGACACGTCGTACTCGATCTCCGCGTTCGACGTGAACAACCCGTGGCCGCCGACGCCGACGCCCGGTCCGCCGCCGCCGCACTCGGACGGCGACGTGTGCGGGAGCGGCGGCGACCGCGGGCTCGCCGACGAGCACATCGCCTACTCGACGTGGCAGTCGGACTACATGACCGGCATCACCGGCGGGCACTGGAACGGGACGTTCGTCACCGTCTGCGACCCCGAGCCGCCCGCGGAGATCCCGGGGGCGTCGCGACCGGAGCGCCGCCTCGAGGGCCGCACCCTGCTCACGCCTGCCGCCGCCGCGAAGCGGGCGACGGCGGCACTCGAGCGGTTCCGCCTGGCCGAGCGAGAGCAGTGGCGGCGGGCGCTGCAGCGCACGGACGCCGGCGATCCCGTCCTCGTCCAGCGCCTCGATCGCCTCGACGACTTCTACTACGTGGTGCCGATGCACCGCTCCGCGACGCGCGTCTCCGCGTTCGTGAGCGTCGACGCACGCTTCGGCACCTACAAGCAGAGCGCCGCGCCGCGCGAGCCGCGCCCCCTCACGCTGCTCGCCGCGGCGCGAAGGGAGGTGCTCGAGCACGTCGCCGGACGCCGCTTCGACCTCGAAGATGGAGCCGGCCGGCTGCTCGTCCGTCCCGAGACGGTGTGCGTCCACCCCACGCTCGTGTGGAAGCCGTGCCGCGAGTCGCTCTCCCCGTTCTGGCCCTTCCACCTGATCACCGTGGGCGCGAACCGCTTGTACGTCCGCGTCGACGGAGCCGTCTTCA
Source organism: Gaiellaceae bacterium (assembly GCA_035652835.1). Classification (GTDB taxonomy): domain Bacteria; phylum Actinomycetota; class Thermoleophilia; order Gaiellales; family Gaiellaceae; genus PALSA-600. The sequence goes on along the minus strand of DASRDA010000034.1, from coordinate 112,813 downwards.
CAGCGTTGCACGAAGCGGACCGCGGCATCTGACGCGTACCGTTCCGGCCGTGGCGCCGGTCTCGCCTGCGGACGCAGCGGCGCGTGCGCGCGCGGCGCTCGGGCTGGCGCACGACGTGTGTTTCGAGGCGCACCGGGTGCGCCGCCTCGACGGCGGCGAGGAGTACTGGCTCGTGAGCTTCGGCGAGCCCGAGGCAACCCTCGGAGTCGCGGCGGTCGCGGCCGGCTCGGGCGAGGTGCTCTCGAGCGCGCTGCTGCCGGGGCGCGGCCCGCACCTCGCCGTCTCCGGCGAGCGTGCGCGTGCCCTCGCCCGCGCGCCCGCCGCCGCAACGGTCGAGCTCGCCTGGCGCCCGTCGCCCGCCTCGCGCTCGCCGCTCTCGCCGTTCTGGGAGGTCGAGGGCGCGGCCGGCCGGGCCTGGGTCGACGTGCGGGGGAAGCTGTGGCGCACGCCGCCGTGGGAGGCGGAGACGCGCGGCTAGTGCGCCTTCTCGTAATTCTGCACGGGGAACTCCGGAGGACGTTCGACCCGCACGAGGTGTCTGACACCGTTGGTGTCAGACACCTTCTCCGGGTGGCGTTTCCGGTCGAAGGTTTGGAGAAGGCGCACAAGCCGATCAGCGCACCGGCAAGGCGGTGACGACGATGTTGTCGCGGTAGTGGCCGGTCTCCGGATCGAACGGGCCGCCGCACGTGACGAGCACGAGCCGAGCCGGCCCGGCGGTCGAGAAGACGTCGATCGGCAGCGCGCTCTTCGAGTAGCGGCGGACCGACGAGACGCGATAGGCGAACGAACGTCCCGCTGCGGTGGTCAGCCGCACGAGCTCGCCGCGGCGGGCGCGCGGCAGCGGGAACAGCGCGCCGGCTCCGGCGGCGGCGCTGTCGAGGTGCCCTGCGAGCAGGATCGCGCCGCTCGAGGCGCCGGGGGCCATGCCGTCGCGCCACCAGCCGAGCCGATGGACGTCGGCCGGAACGCCGAGGACGCCGTCGCGGATGTCGATTCCGGACGGCTGCACCGGCGCGTCGATCCCGAGCGCGGGCACGCGCAGGCGCACCGGCGCGTCGCCGCCGGCGCGCATCCGCTCGGCCCGAGCGACGTCGCCGCGGCCCGTGACGATCGCCGGCGCGGCGAGCGCGGTCTCGACGGCGACCCCGCACGGCGAGGTCACGACGCCGCCGGGCGCGCCGACCAGGCGCTCGCGGAAGGAGTAGAAGCCGGCGGACCGGACAGGCGCGGGCGGCGTCTGCACCACGCTGTCGCCCGGGACGGCGATGCGCGCGTACCAGCGCAGCGTCGCGGGCGTGCAGCGCATGTCCTCGCGCGAGGAGAACGGCCCGTAGAGCTCCGCCTCGACCGTCGCCGGCCTCGTGCCCAGCCCGCTGACGCGGATGCGGTCGCGCACGGTCGAGCCCGGCCGCACGAGCCGGGCGGACGCGACGGTCGCGAGCGACGGGTGCACGCGGACGAAGACCGTCTCCGGAACGCTGGCGCACGGCGTGACGAAGCCGAGCCCGGGCGGGCGAGCGGGAATCGACTCGTGGTACGTGTAGTAGCCGGCGCGCTCGAGTCGGACGGGCGCCGTCGTCGTCGTGCTGTCGCCGTGCTCGACGAACGAGCCCGTCCAGTACGGCACGCCCGCGCACCGGATGTCGGTGCGGTGCGCGAACGGCCCCCAGAGCTGGACCTGCACGCGCGCGCTCGAGCCGCCGAGGCCGGAGACCGTGACCGTGTCGCTGATCCGCGCGCCCACCGCCGCGACCTGCGCGCTGATCCGGGTGGCGACGCGCGGCGATGCGCCGACCCGCAGCCGGGTCACGGTCGTCCGCACAGGCGCCGCCGCCGGCAACGCGAGCCGCTGGCCGCGCTCCCGCGCGAGCCCGGCCGTCGGCGAGTAGACGTGGGGCTCGGCCGCGGCGACCCCCGACGTCCGCAGCCGCAGCCGCAGGCCGGCGGTCGTCGTCGGCGTCAGCGTGACGCGACCGACGCCGGTTCCGTCGATGCGCACCTCGGCGGGCGCCCCCTGCGCGCCGGTCGCCGCCAGCGCGAGCTGCACGTCCGGCAGCGGCCGCCCGCTCGCGGCGAGGACGCGGACCGTCGCGGCGGCCGGCCGCCCGACGAGGAGCCGCGCCGGCAGCGCCACGTCGATCCGGTACGGGCCGTGGTAGCGCTCGGCGTCGAGCGCCACGCGCCGGTAGAGCGACGCCACCGCCGGGCCGAGCTCCTGCGGGTCGATCTCGCCGGGCCGGGCGTCGCCGATCAGCGAGTGCACGTAGAGCATCACCGCGGCCTGCTGCACCGGCCGGTCGCTGCGGCCGAAGCGCCAGAGCGCGTAGGCGAGCTCGTGGCGGCGGTCGGCGGGGACGAGCTCGCCGGCGCGCGTGCGCAGCGGCCCCGCCTGCGGCCGGTAGCGGTACGAGCGACCGGCGTACCAGTAGCCGAGGTCGATGCAGAACGCGGCGGCGTTTCCCGGCACGGCGCCTCGGTAGTCGCCGAACCAGCGCACCCCATACGCGGAGCGGCGGTAGAAGCCGACGCCGGTCGTGCCGCAGGAGTCCCGGCCGCCCCGTGCGCAGGGGTCGTGCGGACCCGCCGTCGCCGCGGGCGAAGCGGGCGACGCGACGATCCACAGCGCGGCCGCAGCGGCCGCCGACGCGATGCGAACCCCCCGCATCACGCGTCCCGCTTCGGCGCCGGCGCGCCCCCTCCTGCATCGGATTACGAGCGGCGGGGGTGGGATTCGAACCCACGGAGCCGGGAGGCTCAACGGCTTTCAAGGCCGCCCTATTCGACCGCTCTAGCACCCCGCCGGCGGTACCAGTGGCAGTCTCCTACTTGCGCACGTGCGCCGGCGCGCCGAGCGCCTGCAGCACCTCCGGCACGTCGCCGCCGAAGTTCTCGAGCAGCGCCAGCGCCCAGCGGTCCGTCACGGCGGTGCCGTTGAGCGTGTGCGGCGTGCCGAGGTGCTTCTCGTCGATCCGGTAGCGGATGCCCGAGCGGCGCGCCTGGTAGTCGGTCGTGTTCGAGCACGACGTGATCTCGCGGTAGCGCTGCTGCGACGGGAACCACGCCTCGATGTCGTAGCGCTTCGCGGCCGCCGCCGAGAGGTCGCCCGCGGCCGTGTTGACGACGCGGTACGGCAGCCCGACCTCGCGCACCAGCGACTCCTCGATCGCGAGCAGCCGCTCGTGCTCGTCCCACGACTCCTCGGGGAGCGTGTAGGAGACCATCTCGACCTTCTGGAACTGGTGCACCCGGAACATGCCGCGCGTGTCGCGGCCCGCCGCGCCCGACTCGCGCCGGAAGCAGGAGGAGAACGCGCAGTAGCGGAGCGGGAGCTCGTCGAGGATCTCGCCGACGTGCATCGCGATCAGCGGCACCTCCGACGTGCCGACGAGGTAGAGGCCGTCCTCCGGCACCGCGTAGTAGTCGTTCTTCTCCGAGGGGAAGAACCCGGTGCCGTACATCGCCTCCTCGCGCACGAGCACCGGCGGCAGGACGGGCGTGAAGCCCTCGCGCACCAGCCTGTCGAGCGCCAGCCGGTAGAGGGCGAGCGAGAGCAGGGCCGCGTCGCCGACGATCACGCCGAAGCGCGAGCCGGAGATGCGCGCGCCCCGCTCCATGTCGTAGTTCGCGAGCTCGAGGTGCTCCGGGCCCTCCGGCCGCCGCTCCCCCCACTCGCGCACGACGACGGCGTCCTCGTCCGTCATCCCGTCCGCGGCCGAGGAGTGCGGCAGGTTCGGAACGCGCGCGAGGGCGGCGTCGCGCGCCTCCTCGGCGGCCGCCAGCTCGTCCTCGAGCGCGCGCAGCTCCTCCTTCAGGCCGCGCAGCCGCTCGAGCTGCTCCGGGGTGGGCTTGCCGTCGAGCTTCTGCCGCGCGCGCAGCTCGTCGACGCGCGGCACGAGCGCGCGCCACCGCTCGTCCGCCGCGAGGAGCTCGTCGAACGCGTCGCCGGCGCCGCGACGCGCGAGCGCGGCGCGGAAGGCGTCCGGCTCGTTTCGCGCTGCGCGGAGGTCGATCACGCTCTCGAGTCTAGAAGTGCATCCAGAACCTGCGCCACGCCCTCCTCGGCGGCGGGCGGGCACACCCAGTCGGCCGCCGCCTTCACGCGCTCGTGCGCGTTCTCGACCGCGATGCCGTAGCCGGCCCACTCGACGAGCTCGACGTCGTTCTCGCCGTCGCCGAAGGCCACCGTCTCCTCGGCGGAGAAGCCGAGGTGCCGCGCCAGGAAGTCGAGGCCGGCGCCCTTCGTCACGCCCTTCTGCGCGAACTCGAGGAAGTAGGGCAGCGACTTCGAGATGTACTCGCGGTCGCCGAACCGCTCCTTCATCCGCGGCTCGAGCTCGTCGAGCGCGTCCGGGTCGCCGACGCAGACGAGCTTCGTCGGCGGCGCGTCCAGCCAGTCCAGCAGGTCGCCGACGACGTGGAAGCGGATGCGGTTGAGCCGCGCGTAGCGGCGGGCCTCCTCCGTGTCGGCCGCGACGTACAGCTCGTCGTCGACGTACACGTTCGGCGAGTAGCCCTCGGCCGCGAGCGCGGCGACCGTCTCCCGTGCGAGCTCGAGCGGCAGCGGCTCGTGCCGCAGCCACGTCCCGTCGGGCTCGGCGACGACGGCGCCCTGGTAGCAGATCACGGGGTCGGGCAGCCCGGCGGGCTCGAGCGCGCGGAGCACCGATTGCACCATCCGGCCGGTGACGACGATCACGTGCAGTCCTGCCCCGCGGGCGCGCGCGAGCGCGGCGAGCGTCCGCGGATGCAGCGTCACGTCCTCGGCGACGAGCGTGCGGTCGAAGTCGGTCGCGACGACGCGGACGTCGCGCGGGAAGCCCTGCGGAAGGATGTCGGCGCTAGCCGTTCGGGTTGCCGCCCGTCGACTTCACGACGAACGCGGCGACGTCGGCGATCTGCTTCGTCGACAGCTGGCCGGAGAAGTTCGGCATCGCTCCCGCACCGTGCGTCACGCGCTGGATGACGAGCGAGAGCGGCGGCTGCGCCTGGTCGAGGTTCGGGCCGACCGTGCCCGTCGCGCCGGCCTCCTTCAGCGTGTGACAGCCCTTGCAGCCGGCGGTCTCGAACACCTGCTTGCCGGCCGTCGGGTCGCCGTTCTTGTACTTCGCCGGGACGGTGACGGCCTGGGCCTTCGGCACGGTGCCGACCACGGTCGACGGCAGCGGCGAGACCGTCTTCTCGCCCGGCTTCGAGGTGTCGCACCCGACCGCCAGCGCGGCGACGGCGAGCAGCAGAGCCAGCGGGGCAGCGCGGCGCACGAGCGCGCAGTCTATATGCCTCCTCCTGTTGAGCCGTGATTAAGCGCCTGCGGCGACGACGGTGAACCTCCGTACAATTCCGCCGATGAAGCGCAGGACATACGGTCGCGACGCGGGGCTGACGCTCCGCATGCTGCTGACGGGCGGGCTGCTCGGCCTGCTCTACGTCGTCTTCGCCGTCGTGCTCTTCTCGGTGCTGAACGTCGGCCTCGCACCGATGCTCGTGATCGTGATCGCGATGGCGTTCTTCCAGTACTACACCTCGGACAAGCTCGCACTCGCGGCGGCGGGCGCGAAGGTCGTCTCGCGCGAGGACGCGCCCGCGCTGCACGACATGGTCGAGCGGCTGTGCGCGATGGCCGACCTGCCGAAGCCGAAGGTCGCGATCATGGACACGCCGGTGCCGAACGCGTTCGCGACGGGGCGCTCGCCGAAGCACGCCGCCGTCTGCGTCACGACCGGCCTCTGGGAGCGCCTCGAGCCGAAGGAGGTCGAGGGTGTCCTCGCGCACGAGCTGTCGCACGTGGCGAACCGCGACGTGCTGGTGATGACGATCGCGAGCTTCTTCGCGATGCTCGCGGCGATGCTCACCCGCTTCGGCCTCTACGCCGGCATGTGGGGCGGCGGCTTCGGCGGCGGCTACGGCAACAACCGCAACAACAACAACGGCCCGCCGGTGTGGCTGATCATGCTCGTCGTCTCGATGGTCGTCTACGCGATCAGCTTCGTGCTCATCCGGACGATCTCCCGCTACCGCGAGTACGCCGCCGACCGCGGCTCCGCCCTGATCACGGGCGCGCCCGAGTACCTGATGAGCGCGCTGCAGAAGATCTCCTCGCAGATGACGCTGATCCCGAACCGCGACCTGCGCCAGGTCGAGGGCATGAACGCGTTCTTCATCGTCCCGGCCAAGCTGCGCACCGCCACGGCCGAGCTCTTCATGGATCACCCGCCGCTCGAGAAGCGGCTGGCCGCCCTCGCCGCGATCGCGCGCGAGATGGGCCGCCCGGTCGCGTAGGGCCGAAACTCCCGTCCTTAGTTCACGAAGTGAACTAAGGACGCGGGTTCCCGCTAGCCTCCGCCGTCGTGGGCATCCGGGACGTGCTGTTCGGGCGGAAGAAGCTGGCCGAGCCGAAGGAGGACAAGCTCTTCGCGCTGACGACGGCGGCGGTGACCTTGCAGACCGAGCTCGGGCTGCGCTCGGCGGGCGTCGCCGCGGTCGCGTTCAAGCCGCAGTCGTCGGGCGAGTTCCGGAGCGCGTTCGACGACGTCGACAAGCTGATCGAAGCCGTCGCGCAGTCGTGCGGATCGAAGGTCGAGCGCACGAGCGACGAGTACGGCTTCGACTGGGTGACGATCCGCGATCCCGACCTGGAGGACCTCGTCACGACCGTCCACGCGCTCGCTGCCGAGCTGACCGCGCAGGGCTTCGGCGCGCAGCTGCTCGCCGCCGCGTTCCGCTTCGACGGCGGGTCGCACCCGGTCTACTGGATCTACGGGTTCAAAAGGGGGGCATTCTGGCCGTTCGTCCCGACCGAGGACAAGAACAGAGACAACGCGTTCGAGCTCGAGCTGAAGTCGAAGCTCGAAGGCGAGCTGCCGGTCGAGCCGGACCTGACGCGCTGGCTCGCGCTGTACGACGCGCCGATCTAGGCGCGCTCGACAGGAACGCGTGGGCCGCGCTCGGCGGGCTGGTCGGCCTGTCGGCGCTGCTGCACTGGGTCGCGGTGCGCGGCTTCGAGGGGCCGTGGATCATGCCGGACGAGGCGATCTACGCGGAGCGTGCGCTCGCGCTCTGGCACCACGGCTCCCTGCCCCTCCTGCACGGACAGGGCGCAGGCTACGGCGTCCTCTATCCCGCGCTCGCCGGCGTCGCGCTCGCCTGGGGCGGCTTCGCGCACGGCTACGAGTGGCTGAAGCCGCTGCAGGCGGTCGTCGTCTCGCTCGCCGCCGTGCCCGTGTACGCCTACGGGCGCCGGCTGATGCCGCGGCCGTACGCGCTCTTCGCCGCCGCGCTCACCGTGGCGACGCCGCTCCTCCTCTACTCGGGGCTCGTGATGACCGAGGTGCTCTTCTATCCGCTCGCCGCGTGGGCGCTCGTGACGATCGCGGTCGCCGTCGAGCGCGGCGGGCGGCGAGACCAGCTCCTCGCGCTCGTCGTGATCGCGGCCGCGGTGCTGACGAGGGTGCAGGCGGTCGTCCTCGTCGCCGTCTTCGCGGGCGCGGTCGTGGTCGACACGGCGCTCGGCCGGCAGTGGCGCCGCCTGCGCGCGTTCTGGCCGCTGTGGCTGGTGCTCGCGGGCGCGGCCCTGGTCGCCGCCGCGAGCCCCGGCGTCTTCGGCTCCTACGCCGGCACGCTGCGGGGCTCGTACCCGATCGGCGACGCGCTCGGGCTGACCTTCGACCACGCCTCCTTCCTCGTGCTCAGCACCGGCGTCGTGCCGGCCTTCGCGCTCGTGCTGCTGCTCCTGCGCGCGCGCGACCCGGCAGCGCGCGCCCTCGTGGCGACCACCGCGACCGCCGTCGTGCTGGTCGTCTTCCAGGTCGGCTTCTTCGCGGCGCGCTACTCGCCTCACCTGCTCGGCCGCGACCTCGCCGCGCTGCCGCCGCTGCTCTTCCTCGTCTTCGCGCTCTGGCTGGCGCGCGGAGCGCCGCGCCCCCTGCTCGCGTCGGCGCTGACCGCGTTCGGGCTGCTCTGCCTGCTGCTCCCGGCGCCGTGGGGACGCCTGACGAGCCTGGACGCGCTCGCCGACACGTTCGACCTCGCGCTCCTCTACCGGCTGCGCGGGCTCGGCGCAGCCGACGTGGTGCTCGCCGTGTCGCTCGTCCTCGCCGCGCTCTGCGTGGCGGCGCGGCGCAGGTGGACGGCCGTGCTTCCGGCGGCCGTGCTCGCGCTGCTGCTCGCGAGCTCGACGGTCGCCGCGATCGAGATCGACCGGCACGCCGACGCCGACCACGGCGACATCGTCGGGCCGGTCCCGGACTGGATCGACCGCGCCGCCGCCGGGAACGTGACCTACGTCTACGACGGCGAGACGTACTGGAACACCGTGTGGGAGGAGCGGCTGTGGAACGACCGAATCCGCCGCGTGCTCTCGCTCGCGCCGAGCCGTGTCTCCGGGCCGATGCCGCAGGAGCAGGCGGCCGTGCCGGCGAGCGGGCGCCTGCCGGTCCAGGCGCCGTACGTCGTCGCGAGCGATCGCCTCTCCTTCGTCGGCTCGCGGGTCGCGCACCTGGCGCAGACCGGCCTCGACGTGAGCGGGCTCACGCTCTGGAAGCTGGACCCGCCCGCGCGGCTGTCGACGGTCCTCCACAACGTGCTCCCGAACGGCGACATGGTCGGGCCGGCGACGATCGACATGTACGACTGCGTCGGAGGCCGGCTCGAGCTCACGCTGCTCCCGAAGGCGACGAAGACGCTGACGGTGCTGTACGACGGCCTGCCGATCTTCCACGCCGACCTCGGCGGGCGATCGGTCTGGCACGGGTCGGTGCCGGTGCGGCCGTCGCCGGTGCCGCGCCTGTGCCGGATGACGCTCGTCGGCGGCCCGCTGCTCGGCTCGACGCGGATCGCGTACGTCCGGTAGTCAGTCCGGGCCGACGCGGACGAGCATCTTGCCGACGTTGTCGCCGCGGAAGAGCCCGGCGAAGGCAGCGGGAACGTTCTCGATCCCGTCGACGATCGTCTCGCGGTAGCGCAGCTCGCCGTCACGCACCCACGGCACCGCCTTGCCGAGGAACTCGCGGAAGCGCGGTTGGTGGTCGGTGACGATGAACCCCTGGATTCGCAGGCGCTTCGTGACGACGAGCTGGAGGTTCCGCGGCCCCGGCTCGGGGCCGGTCGCGTTGTAGCAGGAGATCGCGCCGCACGCGGCGACGCGGCCGAACGGCCGCAGCGCCGTGAGCGCCGCCTCGAGCTGGTCGCCGCCGACGTTGTCGAAGTAGACGTCGATGCCGTCTGCCAGCGCGTCGCGGGCAGGAGTCGTCCGGTAGTCGAACGCCTCCACTCCGAGCGAGCGCAGCCAGGCGACCTTCTCTTCGGACCCCGCGCTGCCGATCGCCCGGCAGCCCTCGAGCCGCGCGATCTGGACGGCGGCGCTGCCGACCGCGCCCGCGGCGCCGGAGACGTACACGGTCTCGCCCGGCTCGATGCGCGCGATCTCGACGAGCCCGACCCACGCGGTGAAGCCCGGCATCCCGAGCACGCCGAGCGCCGTCGACGGCGGCGCGAGCTCCGGGTCGAGCCGCCGCAGCTCGCCGGCGGGCGCGACCCCGAGCTCGCGCCAGCCGAGCCCCGTTCGCACCCAGTCGCCGGCCGCGAACGCGTCGTCCCTCGACTCGATCACGCGGCCGACGGTCCCGCCCTCGACGACGTGACCCACCTCGTACGGCGGCACGTAGGTGCGGACGCCCGACATGCGCCCGCGCATGTACGGATCGACGGAGACGAAGACGTTGCGAACGAGCACCTCGCCCTCGCCGGGGACGGGGTCGGCGGTCTCGCGGACCTCGAAGTCGCTCTCCCGCGGCTCGCCCTGCGGCCGGGCCGCGAGGACGACCTCGCGGCTCACGACGCGGTGGTGCTCTCGCCGCTCGCGCTCTCGGACGACTCGGCCGGCGCGGCCGCGCCGCCGTCACCCGCCGCCGGCGCCTCGCCGAGCTCCTTCGGCTGGCTGCCCTGTCCGAGCTCGGCCTTCATCTGCGCGAGCTCGTCGTCGACCTGGCCGGTCTGCTGGATCTGCGCGAGCTGCCGGTCGATGTCGTCGCCGGTCGCCGTGTAGTCCTCGAGCGACCCCGCCGCGGTCAGCTCCTCGATCGCGTTCGCGCGGGCCTGGAGCTGCTGCGTCTTGTCCTTCGCGCGCTCGACGGCCATCCCGACGTCCTCCATGTGGCGGCCGATGCCGGTCGCGGCCTCGCCGATGCGCACCTGCGCCTCGGCGGCCGAGTACTGCGCCTTGATGATCTCCTTCTGCGTCCGGAAGGACTCGATCTTCGCCGACAGCGCGCGCTCGCCCTCGACCAGCTTCTGCTGCTGCGCCTCGAGCTGCTGGCCCTGCTGCATGATCCCGTCGAGCTGCCCCTGGATCGCCGCCTTGCGGGTGAGCGCCTCGCGCGCGAGATCCTCGCGGTTCGCCTTCAGCGCGTCGCGCGCCTGGCCGTCGAGCTTCGCGACCTGCTGCTGCATGCTCGTGTACTGCAGCTCGAGCCGCTTCTTCGCCGTCGTGACGTCGGCGATGCCGCGCTTCACGTTCTGCAGCTGCCGGAGCTGCTCCTCGTAGGAGTAGTCGAGCGTCTCTGACGGGTTCTCGGCGCGGTCGAGCAGCTTCGAGAACTTGGCTTTGATGATCGTTGATGCGCGTCCCATCAGGCCGGGCATGTCGGGCGTCTCCTCGCGTCTCGGGTGTCCGCGACTAGGGTAGAGCAATGCTGGTCGCCCGGAGCATGGACCCCGGCTGGCTCTCGAACGCCTACCTCGTCGCCGACCGCGAGGGCGGGAGCGCCGTCTACGTCGACTCGGGCGCGCCGCTCGAGCCGCTGCTGCGCACGGCCGAGGAGTGGCGCGTGCGGCCCGAGGCCGTGCTGCGGACGCACGCGCACGGCGACCACGTGACGCACGAGGCGGAGCTCGGGCTGCCCGTCGTGCGCGAGTCGACGCGCGTCGGCGACCTCGAGATCGAGGCGATCCCGACGCCCGGCCACTCCGACGACATGGTCTGCTTCGTCGTCGACGGCGAGGCGGTCTTCTCGGGCGACACGCTGTTCCGCGACGCCGTCGGCGGCGGCGACTTCGCGCAGATCCGCAGCGCGGTGATGGACGTCTACATGGCGATGCCGCACGAGCGCCGCGTCCTCCCCGGCCACACCGACGAGACGACGATCGGCCGCGAGTGGGAGGAGAACCCGTTCGTGCGCGTCTGGCGCGGCGCCGAGCCGGAGGGCACCGAGCGCGTCTCGGTCGGCGGACGGCCGGCGACGCTCGTCGTCTGGTCGCCCGACTACGACGGCAAGGGCAAGGCGTGGGTGCGGTTCGACGACGGCGCCGACGCGATCGTCGGCGGCTCGCGCGTCGAGCGGACGTCATGACGGACATCGTCGAGCCGCGTCTCGCGGAGTACGTCGAGCGGTGGAGCGCGCCCCACGACCCGCTGCTCGCGGAGCTGTCGGAGGAGACCATCCGCTCGCTCGGGCACGAGTCGATGCTCACCGGTCCCGTGGCGGGCCGCTTCCTCGAGCTGCTCGTGTGGTTCGGGCGGCCGCGCCGCGTGCTCGAGATCGGCACGTTCAGCGGCCACTCCGCGCTGGCGATGGCCGCGGGCCTGCCCGACGACGGGCACATCGACACGTGCGAGGTCGACGCCGAGCGCGCAGCCGTCGCGCAGAACGCGTTCGACCGCTCGCCGCTCGGCTCGCGCATCACGCTCCACCTCGGGCCGGCGCTCGACACGATCGCGCGGCTCGAGGGCGAGTTCGACTTCGTCTTCCTCGACGCGGACAAGGACGGCTACGTCGACTACTACGAGGCGGTGCTGCCGCGCCTCGCGCCGCGCGGCCTGATCGCGGCGGACAACACGCTCTCGAGCGGCCGCGTCCTCGACGGCGAGGGACCGATCGTGCGCTTCAACGAGCACGTCGGCGCCGACCCGCGCACCGTGCAGGTGATCCTCAGCGTCCGCGACGGCATCACGCTGATCCGGCACGCCTAGCCGGCGCGGGTGTCGAAGACGTAACGGTGCCTGACACCTCACGGTGCCAGGCACCGGCACGAATGTGTGACGGCGCTTTCGGGAGACCCGCGAACCTGGTTCGTCGCGAGCCGACGAACCAGGTTCGGGAGGTCTCACCGTACGCCTGAACGGGTCATGTCCGAAACGGACAGTAGGGTGCCGGGCCGTGCGCCTGATCGTCGCCCGCTGCGAGGTCGACTACACCGGCCGCCTGACCGCCCACCTGCCGTGCTCGACGCGTCTCCTGATGCTGAAGGAGGACGGCTCCGTCCTCGTGCACGCCGACGCGGGCGGATACAAGCCGTTGAACTGGATGACGCCGCCGACCGTCGTCGAGGACGGCGGCGACATGCTCGTCGTCCGCAAGCGCGCCGGCCGGAGCGAGGATCGCCTCGAGATCCGCCTCGTCGAGGTGCTGTCGGACGTGACGCACGAGATGGGCGAGGCGGCCGCGCTCGAGAAGGACGGCGTCGAGCGCGACCTGCAGCTCCTCCTCGCCGAGCAGCCGGACGCGATCGAGCCCGGCCTGCGGCTCGTCAAGCGCGAATGGGCAACGGAGGTCGGGCCCGTCGACCTGATGTGCCGCGACGCCCACGACGGCTGGCTCGCGGTGGAGATCAAGCGGGTCGGCACGATCGACGCGGTCGAGCAGCTCACGCGGTATCTCGACTGCATCCGCGCCGACCCCGCCCGCGCTGCGTGCCGCGGCGCGCTCGTGGCGCAGACGATCAAGCCGCAGGCGGTCGCGCTCGCCGACCAGCGCGGGATCGCGACGGCCGAGGTCGACCTCGCGGTGCTCCGTGGCGAGCGAGAGCCCGAGCTCACGCTCTTCACCGTCTGAACCGCCGCTACACCCGCTGCCGCCACCGGCCGAGGACGTCCTCGAGCTCGGGGCGCTTCCCGTGCGGGACGAGGACGAAGAGCAGGTCGCCCGGCTCGACGATCGTGCTCCCGCGCGGCGGGATCGCATCCTCGCCGCGCACGAGGACGGCGACGAGCGCCTCGCGCGGGAGGCCCAGCTCGCGGACGGCGGAGCCCGCGATCGCGTGGTCGGGTGCGACGCGGAACTCCTCGAGCTCGAGCGTGCCCCACCCGCGCGAGACCTGCAGAGGCGGCTCCGCACGGGCGAAGGTCACGAGCAGGCCGAGCCGCCGCGCGACCCACTCGAGCGTCGTCCCGTGCAGGACGGCCGAGACCAGGACGACGAAGAAGACCGCGTTGAAGATCGTGTCGGCGCCGTGCAGGTGCGACGACAGCACGAACGTCCCGAGCACGATCGGCACGGCGCCGCGCAGCCCCGCCCAGCCGAGGAACGCGCGCTCCCGCGCGTCGAACCGGCCGAGGGCGGCGGTCGACGCCCAGACCGCGACCGGCCGCGCGACGAGGACGAGGACGGCCGCGAGCCCGACGCCGGCAAGCGCGACGTGCGGCAGCCGCGACGGGAAGACGAGCATGCCGAGCACGATGAAGAGGCCGACCTGCGCCACGTAGGCGACCCCGACGTGGAAGGCGACGAGCTGGCCGCGGTAGCGGGAAGGCGTCGAGCCGACGGCGAGGCCGACGAGGTACACGGCGAGGAAGCCGCTTCCGTGCGCCGCGTCCGCCGCCCCGTACGCGAGCGCGGCGGTCGCGACCGACGCGACGGGGACGAAGGGGCCGATCGACTGCGGGATCCGCGCGAACGCCCACGTCGCCGCGAAGCTGAGGGCGACGCCGATCGCGAGACCGAGGCCGAGCTGCCGGACGAGCAGCACGAGCAGGTCGCCGAGGCCGTAGTCGCGGTGCTCGACCCAGGCGATCAGCCCCAGCGTCAGCGCGATCGCGACCGGGTCGTTCGCGCCCGACTCCGCCTCGAGCGTGCGTGCGAGCCGGCGTCGCAACCCCGTGTTGCGCAACGTCGCGAACACCGCCGCGGCGTCCGTCGACGCGACGACCGCGCCGAGCAGAAACGACTCCGTCCACGACAGGTCGAAGAGGCCGTACGCGGCGACGCCGGTGACGCCGGCCGTCACGACGACGCCGATCGTCGAGAGGAGGATCGCCGGCGTCACGACCTCGCGGAGCCGCCGCCACGACGTCGACAGCCCGCCCTCGTAGAGGATCGCCGCGAGCGAGACGACGCCGACCTCCCGGGCGAGCTGCGCGTCGTCGAAGGCGATCCCTCCCGGGCCGTCCGAGCCGAGCAGCATCCCCAGCCCGAGGAAGGCGACGAGCGCTGGCAGCCCGGACTTCGCCGCGCCGAGCGCGACGACGACGCTCGCCGCGAGCACGGCGCCGACCGCGAGCATCGCCAGGCCGATGTTCACGCGGGAACGCTCACACAGCCTCGGCCGCCACGACACGCCCCCGACGCCGACGCGCCGCACTGCGCGGAACACGCGAACCTGGTTCGCTCCGCGAACCAGGTTCGCGATTTCACGCGCCCCCGAGGAACCGTTCGTACCGGACGGCCAGGAGCTCCCTGTCGGGCCGGTGGCTTACGCGGTCGGGCGTGATCAGCGTTCGATCGTGCGCGTCTTTCAGGAGCGACAGCATCGGCCCGTCCTCGTCTTCGAGGAGCCGCGCCGCAACCTTCACGACGTAGTCGGGGTTGACGCCGACCAGGTCCTGATCAAAGGCCCGGTGATGGATCGAGCAGAGGCTGAGACCGTTGCTCACCGTCGCTCTACCCACATCGTGAGCGTCCGGGGCGATGTGGGCCGCGTCGAGCAGGCGGATCTCTCGCAACGAGCAGATCGCACAGCGGTCGCGATACGCAGGGAGAACGAGGCCCCGGAACCGCGCCTGGTGCAGCCGCACCTTCGCCTCGCGAACGGCATACCGGCGCTCCACCTCGTCGGTGATGGGAGCGGGCTCGGGCTCGTCGGGCGGCCCCACCAGACGTCCGCTCGTGAGGAGCACGCGTCCGGCAACCGGATCGTCGTCCGCGACGTAGACGGGGTAGAGGGCCCGGTACCACCCCGGGCGTGTCGCGATGAAGTAGACGATCGGCACCTGCAAGGCGAACGCCGCGCGCAGGCTGCGGTTGTCCGGCAGCTCGGCCCCACCCGCACGGTAGGCGTAGAGGAACCCGAGCTCGGTCTCCTCGTCGCCGTACGGCGACCTCGTCGATGTGTTCACCGAGAGCGCAGCCGGTCCCTCCTGCGCCGCAGCGCGAAAGATGCCCTTCTGCGGACTGAGAAACGGAACGCGGCGGCCCCGGACCGGGAAGCCCTCGTCGAGTCCGCCCCGATAGGGAATGTCGTCGCCGAACCGCGCACGCAGCACCTCCAGCCACAAGAAGCAGGCATTCCGGAGGTGCTCGTCGCGCACTGATCCGATCCTACGTCGTCCCGATCACGGCACGACCGCCGCCTTCAGCAGGTCGCGCGGAGGGTCGGCGAAGAGCTCCGGCAACCGCTCGAGCGTCACGCGGTGCGTGACGAGGCGTTCCCACGGATAGGCGCCGCTCGCGAGGAAGCCGAGGGCGGCGCGGACGGTCGCGGGCGTGTGGTGGAAGGAGCCTCGCAGCGTCAGCTCCTCGTAGTGGAGACGGTAGGCGTCGACCGCCGGCCGGGCCTCGCGCGGCAGGCCGCCGAAGAGGACGACGGTGCCGCCGGGCCGGACGAGTCGCACCGCGTCGAGCCACGCCTCCTCGCGTCCCGCCGCCTCGATCGCGACGTCCGCTCCCTCTCCCGTTCCGATATCCGCCCCGAACTCGCCCGCGAGCGCCCGCCGCTCCGGGCGCCCGCCGACGATCGTGGGCCGGCCGCCCGCGTCGGCGACGCACGCGGCGAGCATCAGGCCGATCGGTCCGGCGCCGAGGATCGACACCGCTTCGCCGGCACCGATCCCCGCGCGCTGGACGCCGCGCAGGCAGCACGCGAGCGGCTCGACCATCGCGGCCACCTCCGGCGCCAGCCCCGCCGGCACCGGGAGCAGGTTCGTCGCGGCGATTCGCTCCGGCACGACCAGCCACTCCCCGTAGGCGCCCGCGAGGAACTCGAGCTCGAGGCATTGCCCGCCTCGCGCGCACCCCGCGCAGGCGCCGCAGGGCGCCGAGTTCGCGGCGACGACGCGCCGGCCGTCGGCGATCCCGCAGAACTCGTGCCCGAAGGGCGCCGGCGTGCGCGTCGCGAGCAGCGGATGGCCGCGGCGGTACGTCTTGAGGTCGGTGCCGTCGGTGAGCGCGACCTCCACCTGCACGAGCACGTCGCCGGGGCCCGGCTGCGGGCGCGGGACGTCCTCGACCCGCAGGTCGCCCGGGCCGTGCAGCAGCGCGGCCCTCACGGCGTGAAGACGACCTTGAGCGCGTCGCCTCGACGGTAGAGCTCGACGCCCTCGGCGAAGCGCTCGAGTGGCAGGCGGGTCGGCGGCGGCAGCTCGAGCGCGGGCAGGAGCTCGATCGCCTCGGTGAAGAGCTCGGGCGTGGCGGACCGCGAGCCGACCACGGTGAGCTCCTTGCGGTAGATCGCGTCGACGTCGCCGAGCACGGGCTCGGGCGGGGCGGCGAACACGAGCAGCGTCCCGCCGGGGGCGAGCCGCGCCAGCGCGACGCCGATTCCCGCAGCCGCCGTCACCACGGCCGCGGCCACCGGCTCGTCGCCGTCGGCCGCGCCGAGCTCCCCGGCGCGCTCCAGGCGATCGGGGCGTGGGTCGGCGGCCCACACCGCGCGCCCGCGCAGGCGCAGGACCTGCAGCCAGAGCTGCCCGATCGCGCCGCAGCCGACGACGAGCGACCCTCCCGCCGGCAGCAGCCGCTCGGCGCGGAGGATGCAGGCGAGCGGCTCGACCCAGACCCCGGCTCCCGGCGGAACCGTCTCCGGGAGCGGAACCACGTGGGTCGCCCGAAGGCGCTCCGCGAAGCCTCCGGGCGCGATTCGCACGCGCGCGAACTCGGCGCAGGTCGACTCGTGCCCCGCGCGGCAGCGGTCGCACGTGCCGCAGGGAACGCGGTGGACGACCGTCACGCGCCGTCCGTCCGCGAGCTCGCCCTCGATCTCGTGGCCGAGCACCGCCCCCTGCATCGTGCGCCCGAGCTTCTCGACGTCGGAGCCGCAGAGCCCGCACGCGCGCACCTCCACCAGCTCGCCCGGGCCGCCCGGGACGGGGATCTCCGCGAGCGCCGGCAGCCCGGCCGCGTCGAGCACCACCGCGCGCATCGGCTCCTATCGTAGGGTGCCGTGCGCGGCGAGCCGCACACGCACGCGTTCGGGCCGGCGCGCCCGCGGCGAGCGCACCGGCCCTTGTCGACGATCGAGTGTCGCTAGTGGCTGAGGTTCACCGGCAGCGACACGAGACGCCGCGACGAGATGCCGCCGAGGACGTTCTCGCCCGGCTTCCGCGCGCGCACGAAGAGCGCGAGGAGCTGCTGCTGCCGGGCCGCCGGATAGCCGGCGTCCTGGTGCATGACCTCGCTCACCCAGCCGTCGGTGCCCGTCGCTGCCTCGGCGGGGATCGAGAACTGGTTGAACGGCACTGCGGTGATGTAGACCTGCGCGCCGGCGACGTCGCGGCCGCTGCACGCAGAGACGTGGATCCGCACCGTCACGTCCCCGGGGCTGCGCCCGAGCGTGGACGGGTTGGACTGGATGCCGTCGATGAGAAGCCGCGCCGGCGAGGACAGCTGCGAGACGTTCACGCCGCCGGTCCCGCTCGGGCAGCCGGTCGCAGGCGGCGGCGCCTGCGCCGCGACGACGACCGCGGTCGGCGCCGAGGTGTCCGACGACGAGCCGTCGCTGTTCTTCGCGGTCACGTGGACGCGCAGCGTGTTGCCGACGTCCTGCTGGACCACGTCGTACAGGCGGGCGTTCGCGCCGCTGATGCCGGCGCAGCTGCCGCCGTTCTTGTCACAGCGGCGCCACTGGTAGGTGTACGTGATCGGCGTCGAGCCGTTCCACTTGCCGGGGTCGGCCTTCAGGCTCTTGCCGACCTGCGGCGTGCCGTTGATCGTCGGAGGCGAGGCCTCCTTCGGCTGGACCGAGCGCGCCGCCTGGCCGCTGCCAGCGGTGCCGAACACGGCGCCGATGGCGATCGCGGCAACTGCGAGCATGGCCGCCGTCAGCACGCGCCGCGGCGACCGGTTCCGGTGATTCATCGTCGTCACTCCCCTTTTGTTCGGGTGCATCCAGACGTCGTTCCCTTATCCAGAGGAGAACCGGTTAGGCGTCTGTGAGGTTCCGGTAAAGCCGTCAGGCGGCTAAACTGGCGCCGCCCGGGGCTATAGCTCAGTTGGGAGAGCGCCTGGATCGCACCCAGGAGGTCGGCGGTTCGAGTCCGCCTAGCTCCATCGTCGTTTGCCGCTGCGTGCAGCGATCTCGCCGCCGAAGAGGCGTAGACGGCATTGTGCGAACCGGCGTCAGGCGGCCGGTACCTGGACCAGCGTCGTACCTACGGCGGTCGGCTCCGGGATAGGCTCGCCTGCCTGTCGGAGGCCGTCGAGGTGGAAGCTGATCGCCTCGCGGATCAACTTCTCGACTTCCTCTTGAGAGTCGCCGACGACGCCGACGCCGGGCAAGTCGGGGCAGTAGGCGCCCCACGAATCGCCTTCGTGCTCGATTACGACCAGGTATTCGCTCATCGGTTCGACCTTCGTAGCCTTGCCTGTCGAAGGATATTCGCTGCCGTTCCCTTCGGTACGTCGGCGCCAGGCTTGCCGGCCCACCGTCACCTTGCCAGGCCTGCTCGGATGCTCGTACTGCTGATGGCTTCCCGCTGCGCCACCAGCCGCCATCCGTCGTCTTCGAGCAAGCGAATGAGCTCGCGGAACTTCACGCGCCCATGGTGCCGACGCTCTCGGCTGGGCCATGTCCGAAACGGTCACGCGATGCCGAGCGGCGATCCGGGCACCAGAACCTCGCGGTTCGCGCAATGCTCGGTTCGGCCCACCTCGAGAGCAGGGATTTGCTCGACGAAGCACCCGCGTTTCCGTGACTGCACGCACACGCGGCGTACCGAGCGCCTTGTTGCTCGTGGCCGATCCGCCGCCGTGCTACAGGACCGTCAACGGCTGGATCAGCGGCGGCGCGATCGATCCGTTCATCGCGTCTCCCTTTCACGACATCCGCGACAGGCGTAGGGTCATCCCAGCGAGGGGTCGAAAGGAGGCACGGATGGCGCTTGCACGGGTCGTCGCATTCGAAGGGGTGACGTCGGAGCGGATCGAGCAGCTGCGGAACGAGATCACCGGCTCGGACGGGCCGCCGGAGGACATCCCGGCGACCGAGCTGATGATCCTCCACGATCCGGACGGCGAGAGATCGCTCGCGATCGTGCTGTTCGACAACGAGGACGACTACGCGCGCGGCGACGCCGCGCTCGACGCGATGCCGGGCGACGACACGCCCGGGCGTCGCCTGTCCGTCGACAAGTACGAGGTCGCGATCCGGATGACGCCGGAAGGCGCGGCTCGCTAGGACGGAAGGTGCCCGGCCGGTCGCAGGCGCCGGCCGGGCATCACCTCGACGCTCTGACCCTCAACATGAAGGGTCAGACCCCTCCGCTCCCGTTCAGACCTGTCCGCGGTGGACGTGTGGCTCTGCGACGCGACGGGCGACGCCGTCCGGCGGTTCTGAGCGATACTCTCGGCAGCGGTGTCTGCCGGGTCCTCTCCGCTCGCAGGGCGCCTCCGGCGCTGGACGCTCCCCCCGCGGCTCGCCGTCGCCGGCGCGGTCCTCGTGGTGGTCGCCGCCGGCGCGCTGATCGGGCTGCTCCAGCTCGCGCACACGAAAGCCGGCGGCCAGGGCGCCGCCGCCATGCAGTCGGCCGCCGAGCCGCCGCCGATGACCTGGGCCGCAGGCGCACGGCCCGCGCCCGACTTCCGCCTCGTCGACCAGGCGGGCCGCCCGGTCTCCGTCTCGGGCTTCCGCGGACGCCCGGTGATCGTGACGTTCATCGACCCGCTCTGCCGCAACTTCTGCCCGCTCGAGGCGAAGCAGCTGAACGCGCTCGTCCGCACGCTGCCCGCGTCGCAGCGGCCGGCGATCGTCGCCGTCAGCGTCAACGTCTACGGCAACGCGCGCGCAAACCTGCTCCAGGACGTCGCGAAGTGGCGGCTCGTGCCGGAATGGCGCTGGGCGGTGGGAAGCCCGCGGCAGCTCGCGCAGGTGTGGCGCCGCTATCAGATCGGCGTGCTCGCGACGACGAAGAAGATCGCCGGCGTGACCGTCCACGAGATCACCCACACGGAAGCCGCGTACGTCGTCGACCGCAAGGGCTTCGAGCGTGCGCTGTTCCTCTGGCCGTTCCGCGCCGGAGACGTCTCGACGGTGCTACGCCGGGTCGCGCCGGCGGCGTCGTAGCAGCAAGCGGGCCGCGGCGGCGGCGAGCACGGCCGCAACCGCGGCGGCCACGATCACGAGCCGGTCGTGCGAGGTGCTCGAGCCTCCGCCCTTCGCGTCCGTCACCGTCACGTGCACGCCGGACGCGGCGGCGAGCCGCTGCACGGCCGTGGTCGCTGCCTCGAGCAGCCCCGCCGCGCCCCTCCCGATCGGGATGCGGTCGACGATCGCGTATTCATGCGTCGCCGGATGGCCCGGCCGGTTGAAGCCGAACCCGTTCGGCATCGCGACGAGCAGCCGGTTCTTGTAGGCGAAGGAGAGCTCCTGGCCGAGGAAGCGCGCATACAGCCGCGGCTTGCGCCAGAGCGCGGTCACCGAGCCGAGGTCGTAGCTGTCGGCGATGATCGCGACGCGGATCTTGTAGCCGGCCTCGTTCGCCGCGGAGACGGTTCCCGTGAGCTCCGCCTGCTGGCGCGGCGGCAGCTTCACGTCGTACGGGAAGAAGACCTGCTGCGCGATCAGGAAGTCGCTCGCCGGATCGCCGTCCGCGCGCGCGCTGCCGGCGACGGCCGCTGTCGCGACCGCGCCCACGGCGACCGCGACGAGCGCGAGCCTCAGGACACGCGGAGCGTGAACGGCGCCGTCACCACCTTCCCGCCGAGGCGGCACTGCAGGAACAGCCGCCACGTCCCCGGCACCGGCAGCAGCACGCCGACGTGGAGCTTCCCCGGCGTCGCGGACGTGCCGGTCACGCGGGCGCCGCCGAGCACGCTCGCGCAGCCGGTCGCACCGGGCGCGCACACGTGGGTGTGGAAGTAGTCGAGCGATCCCTGACGGAAGAAGATCGCGTGCGCGAGCGCGCCGTACCACGGCGTGAACCGGGCCGGCGCGCCGGACGGCGTCGTGACGGTGAAGTCGAGCAGCGCCGCCTGTACCGCGTGCAGGTGCGGAACGCCGTGCAGGGCGAAGCGGTAGCCGTCGACCGTCTCGCTCCCGCGGAACGCCGGCAGCGGCTGCGGCCGGTACGGCCCGCGCACCGTCAGCGAGCGGAAGAGCTGGAAGCTCGGCACCGGCCCGCTCGTCTTCGGGTAGGCGTCGACGACCAGCCGGTACGGCCCCGGCTCCGGGAGCGTCACCGTGTCGCGGATCAGGCCGTCCTTCCCGACCGGCGGGTGGTGGTGGATGATCACCGCGAGGTCGCGGCGCACGAGGATCAGGTGGACGCCGTTGTGCGGGCCCGACCCGTGCCGGTACGCGGTGAGCGGCTGTCCGTCGGGCTGCACGATCGTGAACGAGAGGGAGACGGGCTTGCCGGCCGCCACGGGACGCGCCGGCGCGAAGCCGCTCAGGTGGTACGTCCGCGCCGCCTGGACGGTGATCGTGGGCGGCGCCGACGAGCCCGACCCGCCGCAGCCGGCCGCGAGCAGGCCGAGGCCCGCGACAATGGCTGCCGCCGTGCCCGCCCGCCGAGGACGCAGCAGATGACGACCCGCGCGCTGGCGGCCGCGGCGACGGCCGCGCTGCTGCCCGTCCCGATCGGCGTCGGTCCGCGCTTCCACCCCGCTCCGGCGGCGCACGGCGCCTGCCGGCCCGGGCCGATCGCCGGCGGCGCGCGAGTCCACCTCGAGCTGTTCGCGGCGCGGCGGGTCGTGATCGTGCCGGCCGGGATCGGCCTGCGCGCCGCGCGGTTCCGCTACGGCCGCGCCGTCGCGGCCCGCTGCCGGACCGAGCTCTGGACGCTCGATCCGAGCGGCGTCGTGCACGTGCGCGGCGCGCGCACGCTCGCCGACCTCTTCCGCGTCTGGGGTCGCGCGCTCGCGCCGGACAGGCTCCTCAGCTTCCGCGGCCGGGTGCGCGTGTACCGCAACGGCGACCGCCTCGGCGTCGACCCGAGACGCGTCGCGCTGCGGGACAGGGACGAGCTCGTCCTCGAGTTGGGGCCGTACGTGCCGCCACATCGCACGTACCGCTTCCCGCCCTGAGCGGGGCACGAGCGCGAACGGGAGCACGACCTCGGCGAGCGCCCGGTGGAGTTCGACCGCGGCGAGGACGACAGCGGCCGTGCCCGCGGCGAGCGCGGCCAGCGCGGCGGCGAGGAGGAGCAGCGGCCGTCTCATCCGGCCGCGTGGTCGACGACGAGGACCTCGAAGGGCTGCGCCCCCGGCGGCGCGACCGCGTAGGTCAGGCCCCAGTGGCCGACCATCACGAGCGCCGGCGCCCGCCGCTGGTAGACGCCCGGACGCACCTCGGCCAGGCGGTACTCCTGCGACGGCATCTCCATGTCGAGCATCGCGAACTGCACGGTCACGTCGGCACCGCGCACGGGTTGCCCTCCTTTCGTCAGCCGGAGCGCGAAGGTGTTCGGCGCCGCGGCGCGGTTCGGGTTGACGAGCACCTGCACGGCGTACGGGCCGCGGTGGAGCGTCTCGGCGACCGCCCCTGGACCGACCCGCGCCTGCGCCTTTCCCTCCTCGGCGAACGCGGGCGGAGGGGGCGCGAGGCTCGAGAGCAGGGCCGCCGCGAAGACCGCGCCGGCGACGATCAGCGCCTCGCCGCCGACGAGCCGGCGCAGCAGGCGCGCGGGGCGCTCGCCCAGCGCCGCCTGCTCGCGGGCCGCGAGCAGGCCCGGCCGGTTGCGGAGGAGGTTGAGCGCCGCCAGCGGCATCGTCGCCGCCAGCAGCCCGATCTTGAGCACGATCACTTTCCCGTACGACGTCTGCCACAGGGCCGACACCACCGGCAGGTGGATCACCGTCGCGCCGATTCCGGTGCCGAGCAGGAGCACGACCGAGCCGAAGGCGACGTTCGAGAAGCGCGGCACGCTCACGATCAACCCGGCGACGCGGCGGGCCGTGGGCAGCGTCCGCCAGAGCACGAACAGCCCGACCAGTCCGCCGAGCCAGAGCGAGCCTGCGATCAGGTGGAGCCAGTCGAGCAGCACCGAGACCGCGCGCGGCGGCGTCTGCGCGGCGTGGCCGGCGGCGCCCGGCAGGACGAGCACGGCCGCCGCGGCGACGATCGCGCCCGTGAGCGCGAGCAGCTCGGCGACGGTGCGCCTCGGCAGCTCCGGACGGTCGACGTGGATCGCGACCGCCGCGGCGGCGCAGAAGAGCGCGAAGCAGATCTCCATGTCGAGGTAGCCGCGGCCGAACGCGGTCGTGCGCCAGAGCGGCACGAGCGTGCCGAACGCGAAGAACGAGCGGAGCGAGTCGACCGCCGTCGACTCCTCGAGGTAGACGGGCAGCGCGAGGAGCCCGAGCACGGCCGCGACGCCGAACGCGATCGTCACCGCGCGCAGGCTCGCCTCCTCCACGAGCCGGACGACCGGCCGCGCGACGAAGACGCGGAGCACGAAGAGGCCGATCGCCGTCATCACCGTGAGGAAGACGGCGAAACGGGCGAGGAGCAGCGGCGTCGTGGTCGCCGTCTGCGAGATGTGCGGCACCCTGAACTGCGGGGCGGGGCCGGGATTCGGGCCGACGGCGAACGTGAACGCGCCCTGCACGGGGTGCCCGTCGATCGAGATCGCGCGCCAGTAGACGAGGTACCAGCCCTCGGCCAGCTTCTTCAGCGGGACGACGAGCGTGTCCGGGTCGGCGGCGGAGCGGTGCAAGGGCGCGGAGGTCTCCTGATCGGCGTTCACGTCCGTGACGGAGATCAGCGCGAAGCGCGGCTCGACCGCCTCGTCGAAGGTGAGGGCGACGGACGGCGGCGGCGCGTTCAGGGTGACGCTCGCCGCGGGCGTCGTGCGGACGAGGTACGCGTGCGCGGACGCGGCTGCGGGCAGCGCCAGCGCGGCCGCGCCGGCGACGAGGAACGCTGCGACCCGCGCGCGCGTCACGCGAGCTGCCTGCCGCTCCGTGCGAGGAGGGAGACGACGCCGAGCAGGAGCCCGAGCGCGCCGAGGACGAGGGCGACGATCGTCAGCGTGGACGTCCCGCCGGCGCCGCCGAGCGAGCTGCGCGCCTCGACGGACGGCGCGGGCGACTCGGACGACTCGGGCCCCGACCAGTCGACGATCGAGCCGTCCGAGTACGTCTGCTGCACGCGGAACGCGTAGGTGCCGGGCTTGCTCGCCTCGCCGAGGAACTGGAAGAGCGCGTCGTCGTCGGTCGGGACGTGACCGCCCGTCCACGTGACCTTCTGGACGACCGCCTCCTGGCCCGAGCCCGTCGACTGCTCGGCCCGCTTCCAGCCGGGGCTCGGCACGAAGGAGTCGATCGAGAAGCCCTTCGGAACCGTGAGGACGACGCTCGTCGTCTCGACGCCGGCCTTCTCCGTCGGCACGGCGAGGCTGTAGAGCTGCAGGTCGCCGGAGAGCGAGACCGCCGGGCTGAGGCGGGCGTGCGCGGACGCCGCCGACGCCGCGGCGAGGGCGGCGGCGGCCGTCGCCGCGAGGGCGACGGCGAAGCGTGACGTTCGTCGTGGGACGAGCATGGGCTGACTCCTTCGCGTAGGGGCGGGGGCCCGCACCGCGGCCGGCGCGCGCGACCCGAGGCCTCGGCTAGAACGCCGCGAAGGGTGGAGCGCGTCCGGCCGCCGCGCCGGCGAGCGGCGCCGGCCGCAGCGCGGGGAGCGCAGCCGGGGGGAGGGCGCGGGCCGGGGCATGAGGCGCGGCCGGCAGGTCGCGCGCCACGCCGATCAGCCGACCGACGGCGGCCGCCGTCCGCAGCAGCACGCGCGCTGCGACGTACGCCGCCGCCGCGAACGGGACCTGAAGCAGCAGGCCGGGCAGGAACGTCGGCGCCTCGACCGCCTGCCAGAAGAAGGTGCCCGTGTGGATGGACCGCTCGAGGACCTCCTGCAGGACGAAGGCGGCCGGCGGGAGCAGGGCGAACGCCCAGGCGGGCAGCCCGCGCACGCTCCGGCCGCGGGCTGCGTCGAGGGCCGCGACGGCGAGCGAGACGAGCGCGACGGCCGCCGCGACGGCGAGCACGAGCGGCAGCCGCGCCATGTAGCCGTGGCCGGTGGCGAGGAGCGCGTGCAGGCGCACGCCGGACGACGGGTAGACGAGGCGGTAGGCGAGCACGTGCGCCGCCTGCGAGCCGCCGGCGATCAGCGGGAGCGCGAGGAGCCAGGCGAGGCCGCGCCGCATCGACCGAAATGATGCCCGAACCCGGACCGCGGCCGGGCGTAGGCTCGGAGCGTGAAGCCGCTCCTCGTTCTCGCGCTCCTGCTCGGCGCCGCGTCGGCGGCGCCCCGTCCGCACATCGTCTGGAAGCCGATTCCCTTCGGCGCGGCCCGGCGCGCCGAGACCGCCGCGTACGCGAGGCGCCACTACGGCCTCGACGCGTGGCGGCTGCAGCATCCGCGGGTGATCGTGGAGCACGTCACCGCGAACGACTCCTTCTCGGCGACCTGGAACGCGTTCGCCTCCGACGCACCCGACCCCGAGCTGCACGAGCTCCCCGGCGACTGCGCCCACTTCGTCGTCGACCGCGACGGCACCGTCTACCAGCTCGTCCCGCTGACGACGATGTGCCGGCACACGGTCGGCTTGAACTGGACCGCGATCGGCATCGAGCACGTGGGCGTAAGCGACGCGCAGGTCCTCGGCGATCCGGCGCAGCTGCGGGCCTCGCTGCGGCTGACGCTCTGGCTGATGACCCGCTTCCACGTCTCGCTGCCGAACGTGATCGGCCACGCCGAGAGCCTCACCAGCCCGTATCACCGCGAACGCGTCGCCGCCTGGCGCTGCCAGACGCACGGCGACTGGCGGCATGCGGACATGGTGCTCTACCGCCGGCGGCTGCTCACACTGGCGCGTTCCGAGCACGTCGCCGTCTCGCTCGCCGGCGGGCCGGTGCGGTCCCGGTGCTGACCTGCGGTTTTCAACGACGCCAACACGGCTACACAACTGCGCGTGCGGACGCCCGAACGCCAGTCGGGGTACGCGCCGATCGCCGACTACGCGGCGATCGGCGACGGCCGCTGCCTCGCCCTCGTCGCCCCCGACGGGGCGATCGACTGGCTGTGCCTGCCCGAGCTCGACGCGCCGCCCGTGCTGTGGAGGCTCCTGCACGCGAACGGCGGCGGCTTCTTCGTGCTGCAGCCGCGGGAGGACTTCGGCGTCGAACGCCGCTACACCGACGACAGCAACCTCCTCGAGACCGTCTTCAGCACCTCGTCCGGCACGGTCAAGGTCACCGACGGGCTGCTCACGGACGGCGGCGCGCTCCTGCCGTGGACCGAGCTCGTGCGCAAGATCGAGACGATCGAGGGCGAGGTCGAGCTCGAGTGGCGGCTCGAGGCGCGGCCGCGCTGGGGTCAGGTCGAGGCGAAGGCGTCGATCCGCGAGGACGTCGCGTTCGTCGAGTGGGAGGACGACGCGATCGCGATCCTGACGTACGGCTGCGGCAAGCCGCGCACGCACGGCGCCGACGTGTCCGGCCGCTTCACGGCCGGGCGAGGAGAGGCATGGCTGCTGGCGCTCCTCTACTTCCACGACATCCCCTACGGGCTGCCGCCGCGTGCGGAGCTGGAGGGACGGTTGTCGCGCACGCGCACCTACTGGCAGACGTACGCGCGGGAGATCCCCTACGACGGGCCGTGGCGCGGCGCCGTGCGGCGGAGCGTGCTCGCGCAGCGGATGCTCACCCACTCCCGCACGGGCGCGATCGCCGCGGCGCCGACGACCTCCCTGCCGGAGCGGATCGGCGGCGACCGCAACTGGGACTACCGCTTCTCGTGGGTGCGCGACACGTCGCTCGCGCTCGAGTCGCTCCTCGCGGTGCGGTTGTCGGTGGAGTGCGAGCGCTCGCTCGCGTGGGTCCTGGAGGCGTCCGGCCGCGGCGACCTGATGCAGCCGATGTACACGCTGCACGGGGAGCCCGACCTACCGCGGGAAGACGTCGACGTCGAGGGCTACCTCGGCTCGAAGCCGGTGCGCGTCGGCAATGACGCGCAGGACCAGCTGCAGCTCGGCTGCTACGGGGACGTCGTCGACGCCGCCTTCCGGTTCTGCGAGGCCGGCCATTTTCTCGACCCGGCGAGCGCCAAGCGCGTGGCGGAGCTCGCAGACGACGTGTGCGAGCTGTGGCAGCGCGAGGACGCCGGCATCTGGGAGCTCGACCCGCGGCCCTACACGCAGTCGAAGATGGCCTGCTGGGCCGCCCTCGACCACGCGCTCGACCTCGCCGACAAGGACCGGATCCCGGCCGACGGCGCGAAGCGCTGGCGGCAGGAGCGCGAGGCGATCCGCGAGTGGGTCGAGTCGAACTGCTGGTCGGACGACCGGCAGGCGTACGTCATGTGCGCCGGCAGCCGGGAGCTCGACGCGAGCGTCCTCCTCGCGGCGCGCTGGGGCTACGCGGACCCCAACGGCGAGCGCTTCAGCGCAACGGTGGAGACGCTTCGCCGCGAGCTCGCCGTCGGGCCGTTCATGTACCGCACCACCGAGCTGCGCGGACAGGAGGGCTGCTTCCTCGCGTGCTCCTTCTGGCTCGTCGACGCGTACGCACGCGCCGGTCGGACCGGCGAGGCGCGGGAGCTGATGGAGGAGCTGCTCGACGCCGGCAGCGACGTCGGCCTCTTCGCCGAGCAGATCGACCCGGACTCGCGCGCGTTCCTCGGCAACACGCCGCAGGCGCTCACGCACCTCTCGCTCATCCTCGCCGCCGTCTCGGTCATGCGGGCGGAGCGGAACGCGATCTGACCGAACCTGGTTCGCGAGTCTCAGCGCCGTCGACGCCGCGGGCGACGAGCAGCGAAACGCGATCTGACCGAACCTGGTTCGTCGCGAAGCGACGAACCAGGTTCGCGAGTCTCAGGCGGACCGTCGCCCGAGCCGCGCCCCACGAGCAGCGAAACGCACTCTGAACCGAACCTGGTTCGTCGCGAAGCGACGAACCAGGTTCGCGAGTCTCAGGCGGACCGTCGCCCGAGCTCGTCCTCGACCTGCGCCACGTCGAGGCCGCGGGCGGCGAGCAGCACGTAGAGGTGGTAGACGAGGTCGGCCGCCTCCTCGACCACGCGCTCGTCCGCCTCGTCGAGCGCGGCGACCGCGAGCTCGACCGCCTCCTCCCCCACCTTGCGCGCGCAGGCGCCGACGCCCTGCGCGAGCAGCCCGGCGGTGTACGAGCCCGCCGGCCGCTCGCGCGCGCGCTCGGAGACGACGCGCCACAACGCCGGCGCGAAGCACGTGCGCGAGCCGGTGTGGCACGCGGGACCGGCCGGCCGCACGCGAAGCAGGAAGGCGTCGCCGTCGCAGTCGTCGCGCAGCTCCTCGACCGCGAGCGTGTTCCCCGACGTCTCGCCCTTGCGCCAGAGACGCCCGCGCGAGCGGCTCCAGAACCAGGCCTCGCCCGTCTCGCGCGTGCGGCGCTCGGCCTCCTCGTCCATCCACGCCAGCATCAGCACGCGGCCCGACTCGGCGTCCTGCACGATCGCCGGCCTCAGCTCCATCGCACCGGGACGCCGAGCTCGCGGAGCTCGCCGCGCAGCGCCGCCAGCCGCGCGGGATCCTCGTGCAGGATCGACGCGAGCAGCGCGGCCTGCGCGACCCCGAGCGCGTCGGCGACGTGGCGCGCGCTGCCGGCGCCGCCCGACGCGATCACCGGCACGTCGACGGCGGCCGCGACCGCGCCCGTCAGCTCCAGGTCGTAGCCGGCGCGCGTCCCGTCCGCGTCGATCGACGTGAGCAGGATCTCGCCCGCGCCGCGTTCCTGCGCCTCGCGCGCCCAGCCGACGGCGTCGCGACCCGTCTCGCCGGTGCCGGCGTGCGAACGCACGCGGCCGCGCGTCGCGTCGATCGCGACCACCACCGCCTGCGAGCCGAGGCGCTCCGCGAGCTCGGTCACGAGCCCGGGCCGCGCGAGCGCGGCCGAGTTGACCGCGACCTTGTCGGCGCCGGCCGCGAGCAGCTCCTCGGCGTCCTCGGCGCGCCTGACGCCGCCGCCGACGGTGAACGGGATGGCGAGCCGCTCCGCGACCGCGCGGACGACGCCGACGAGCGTGCGACGCCGCTCGACGGTGGCGGCGACGTCGAGGAAGACGAGCTCGTCGGCGCCCGCGTCCGAGTACGCAGCGCCGAGCTCGACCGGGTCTCCCACGTCGCGCAGCGACCGGAAGCGGACGCCCTTCACCACGCGCCCGCCGGCGACGTCGAGGCACGGAATCAGACGCGGGAGAGGCACCGCATCTCCTCGGCCAGGAAGCGCGCGCCGGCGACGCCGCTCTTCTCCGGGTGGAACTGCACGCCGACGAACGAGCCCTGCCGGGCCTCGGCGACGATCCCCTCCGACCACGCCGTCGCGCACGGCGTGACCGCCGCGTACGAGTGCGCGAACCAGAACGCGCAACGCCCGTCGACCTCGGCCCAGCCGATCCGCGGCACGCGGCCCACTCGGAGCCGCTCCGCACGACCGGGCAGAAGCCCGAGCCCCTCGACGCCGCCGTCCTCCTCCGTCCACTCGAGCGCGAGCTGCAGCCCGAGGCAGATGCCGAGAACCGGGCGGCCGTCCACCACGCGTTCCCGCAGCGCCTCGTCGTGGCCGCGCGCGCGCAGCTCGGCGAGCGCCGTGCGCGCCGAGCCGACCCCGGGCAGGACGGCGAGGTCGGCCCCGCGGACGTCGTGCGTCGGCTCCGCGCCGAGACGGCGAAACGCGAGCTCGACCGAGCGGACGTTGCCCGCGCCGTAGCCGCACACCGCGACCTTCACAGCACGCCCTTGGTCGACGGCAGCCCCTCCGACTCGCGCCGCACGGCGACGCGCAGCGCGCGTCCCACGGCCTTGAAGGCGGCCTCGGCGACGTGGTGGTCGTCGCGGCCGCTCGCCTCGACGTGGATCGCCGCGCGCGCGGATTGCGCGAGGCTCGCGAGCACGTGCCCCGCAAGCCCGGGGTCGCGCTCGAGCCGGAGCTCCGCCTGCGCGCGCCCGCCGAGATCGACCGCCGCCCGCGCGAGCGCGTCGTCCATCGGCACGACCGCGTCGCCGTACCTGGCGATCCCCCGCCGGTCGCCGAGCGCACGGTCGAGCGCGCCGCCGAGTGCGAGCGCCGCATCCTCGGCCGTGTGGTGCTCGCCGGTCTCGAGGTCGCCCGCACCCTCCAGCACGAGGTCGAAGCCCGCGTGGAAGGCGAGCTGCTCGAGGAAGTGGTCGTAGAGGCCGGCGCCGCTGGCGACGCGAACGCGGCTCGCGCCGTCCAGTGCGAGCCGAACGGCGATACGCGTCTCGGCCGTCGCACGTAGGGTGCGGACGCGGCGTCCTCCCGCCGCCGCGACGGGCGAGGGCCGGTCGAGGACCCTCGCGAGCGCCTCGACCAACAGGTCGTCGTCCTCGCGGTCGAGCACCGAGATGCGGATCGCCTGCGGCGACGCGCGCACGACCATGCCCTGGCGCAGGAGGCGGTCGCCGAGCCCGGCGCCGTCGTCGACCGGCACGTAGACGAAGTTCGCGTGCGAGGGCAGCGGGTCGAGGCCGAGCGCGCGTAGCGCCGACGCGAGCCGCTCGCGCTCCTCCACCACCGGCGCCACGTCGGGCGGCGCGGCGAGCGCGGCCAGCGCGAGCTCCGCGGAAAGCGACGAGACCGGCGCCGGCGCTTGCCGCGCGTTCAGCTCGGCGGCGGTCTCGGGCGCCGCGAGCGCATACCCGATCCGCGCGCCCGCGAGCGCGAACGCCTTCGAGAACGTCCGGATGACGACGACCTCGTCGTCCTCCGCGATCAGCGGCACGGCGGACTCGCCGGCGTACTCGAAGTACGCCTCGTCCACGACCAGCGGCCGTGCGTCCGGCAGCGCGTCGAGCGCGCCCGTCGGGTTGTTCGGCCGGCAGGCGAAGGTGAGGACGCGCGAACCTGGTTCGTCGCTCCGCGACGAACCAGGTTCGGTGGTTGCCCCCGCGAGCTGGGCCGCGATGCGGAAGAGCGGATAGGTCGGCGGCGGCGGCAGCGCGACCGTGTCGCCGGGGCCCGCGAAGGCGCGCGCGCAGAGCAGGATCAGGTCGTCGGCGCCGGCCCCGAGCACGACGTTCTCCGGCTCCACCCCGGCGTAGGCGGCGATCGCCGCACGCAGGCGCCGGTAGCCGCCGCCCGGATAGCCGCTCACGCGCGCGAGCGCACCGGCGATCGCCCCCGGGCGTGTCGAGGGGAGCGGCAGCGGCGGCGTGTTCTGGTCGAACCGCAGCACCTGCGAGGGGTCGATGCCGGCGATCCGCGCGACCTCGTCCGTCGGCGGCGCCCACTCGTACGCGCGGAACTCGGGCGCGAGCTGCCTCATCGCCGCACCGCCTCGGCGTGCGCGCGCATCCCCTCTGCGGCGGCAAGCGCATCCACGGTCGGGCGGAGCCGTGCCAGCCCGTCGCGGGTCAGCCTCTGCACGGTCACCGGCTTGAGGAACGTCTCCAGGCCGAGGCCGCCGACCGAGCGCGCCCAGCCGTTCGTCGGCAGCACGTGGTTCGCGCCGCTCGCGTAGTCGCCGGCCGCGACCGACGACCAGCGGCCGACGAAGACGGCGCCCGCGTTGCGCACGACGTCCGCCTCGAGCTCCGCGTCGCCCAGCAGCACGAGATGCTCGGGCGCGAGCGCCTCCGCCTCCTCGAGCGTCGCCGCGGTCGCGCACAGCGCGCCGTGGCCGTGCTCGCGCTGTGCGGCCAGCTCCAGCTCGACCACGCCCGCCTCGCCGTCGCCGAGGACGACGACCTCCGACGGCCCGCCCGGCAGGTCGATCGCGACGTCGCGCGCGACCTCGAGCTTCGCCTCGTTCACGTGTGCATTGCCCGGCCCGACGATCTTGTCGACGCGCTCGACGTAGGCGAGGAATCCGATCGCCTGGGGGCCGCCGAGCGCCCACACCTCCCCCACGCCGAGCAGCTCGGCGGCGGCCGCGACCAGCGCGGCGCCCGCGGGCGGCGTGCAGACGACGATCCGCCGCACGCCCGCCGCCTGCGCCGGCACGACGCACATCACGAGCGTCGAGACGAGCCCGCGCGGCACGTAGACGCCGACCGTGTCGAGCGGGACCCAGCGCCGCTCGAGCACCACGCCGGGCTCGACCTCGAGCCGCACATCGGGCGGGCGCTGCAGCTCGTGCCAGCGCCGGACGCGTTCGGCCAGCGTGAGCAACGCCTCACGCGGCAGCCCGGCGGCGTCGGGCTCCGCGCGCGCCGGTTCGACGCCGTCCAGCTCGAGCGCCCACTCGCGCACCGCCGCGAGACCCCGCTCCTTCACGTCGGCCGCGATGGTCATGCCGCCATCCGCTCGACGGGGACGACGAGGATGGACGACCCGCCCGCGGCCTCGAGCTCCGGCAGCAGCCGCCAGACGTCGGCAGACGGCACGAGGACGTGCACCGCGACGAGGCCCGGCTCGGCGAGCGGGAGCACGCTCGGCACCCGCGGACGTACGAGCTCGGCGATGCGCGGCAGCTGCGACTCGGGTGCGTTCAGCATCACGTAGCGGTGGCGCCTTCCCTCGACGACCGCGCGCAGCATCGCAGCGAATCGCCCCGCGCGCTCCGGGTCGCCGGCGACCAGCACCGCCTCCGACTCGAGCAGCGTGCCGAGCGACCGGAGGCCGTTCGTGCGCAGCGTGTTTCCCGAGGAGACGAGGTCGACGATCGCGTCGGCGAGCCCGAGCCGCGGCGCGATCTCGACGGAGCCGGTGACGTCGACCAGCTCCACCGGCACCGGCAGCAGCTCGCGCGCGAGGCGCGGGTAGACGGTGGCGACCGTCGCGCCTTCGAGGTCCGCGAGCTCGGCCGCGGGCGAGTCGTCGAGCACCGCCGCCTCGAGCCGGCAGGAGCCGAAGCCGAGCCGCACGAGCTCGGCCACGCGCGCGCCGCGCTCGCGCACGAGGTCGAGGCCCGTGATCCCGCAGTCGACGACGCCGTCCTGCACGTACTCCGGGATGTCGGCCGCGCGCACCAGCAGCACCTCGACCGGCGCGTTCCGGCACGGGAACGCGAGCGCGCGCTCCCCCGGCTGCTCGGGCCCGAGGCCCGCGTCCTCGAGGAGGTGGAAGGAGGGCTCGCGCAGCCGGCCCTTGACCGGCAGCGCAACCTTCAGGAGCGACGATCGAGGGCCAGCCGGTAGCCGCCCTCGCCGTGGCGCAGCCAGTGCGCCACCCGCGTCACCGTCGCCGTCGAGGCGCCCGTTCGCTGCGCCACCTCCAGGTACGGCAGCCCGCTGTCCACGAGCCTCGCCACCTGCCAGCGGTGCGCGAGCGTCTCCAGCTCCTGGAGCGTGCAGAGGTCCCGCAGGAAGCTCTCCAGCTCGTCCCGCGTCTCGAGCTGCAGGATCGCGTCGAAGAGCTCTCGCATCTCCTTCGTGCGCCACGGGTGTCGGCTCCTCGTCGCCATCGTCTGTCATGTTAGCACGTTAACATGCTGACATGTGGTGGAGCCTCGCGATCGAGGTGATCGCCGCCGTCGACGTCCTCGGCGGCGGCGCCGTGCGGCTCGAGCGCGGCGACTTCGAGGCGGCGGTCGAGCGCGCCGGCGACCCGGTCGCGCTGGCGCGGCGCTTCGTCGACGAGGGCGCGCGCCGCATCCACCTCGTCGACCTCGACGGCGCCCGCAGCGGCCGTGTCCGCCCGGAGCTCGTCGCCGCCGTCGCCGGCGCGATCCGTCCCGCAGCGTTGCAGGCTTCCGGCGGCATCCGCTCGCTCGAGGACGCCCGCGCACTGCTCGCAGCAGGCGCCGACCGCGTGGTCGTCGGCACCGCGGCCTGGCCCGATCCGGAGCCGTGGCTCGAGCTGGGCGAGACGGTCGTCGTCGCGCTCGACGTCCGCGACGGCGAGCTCCGCGGCCGCGGCTGGACCGAGGGCACCGGCGTCTTGGTCGACGCCGCGCTGGCCCGGCTCGCGGGCGCCCGCGTGCTGCTCACCGCGATCGACCGCGACGGCACGCTGGCGGGGCCGGACCTCGAGCTCGTGCGGCGCGCATCGGCGGCCGGCGCGCGCGTGCTCGCAGCCGGCGGCGTGCGCTCGCCCGCAGACGTCGAGGCGCTCGCCGAGGCGGGCGCGGAGGCCGCCGTGGTCGGCCGCGCGCTACTCGCCGGCAACGTCGCGGCGTAGGAACACGAGGTAGCCCGCCGCGAGCGGGATCGCGATGTAGAACGCGCAGACCCAGAGGGCGCGCACGACGGGCGCCCAGTCCGGCGGCGTGCGCAGGAAGCCGTGCCACGCCTCGAACTGCGTGCCGAGCAGGTAGGGCCGGATCGGCTCGGTGCCGGGCAGCACGCCGAGCAGCTGCATCAGCAGCGCCCACATCAGCGTCCCCACGACCGACGCGGCGCTGTTCCGCGTCACGGTCGAGAGCAGCAGCCCGAACGCGGCGATGCCGATCATCGGCACGACGTAGATGCCGACGCTCGCCGCCAGGAGCGCCAGCCCGTGCGCGGCGGAGATGGTCGTGCCCGAGAGCGAGGTGAGGTCGTTGAAGCCCCAGGCGATGCTCGCCGCGACGAGGCCGACGGCGGCCATCGCGACGACCGCGAGGATCGTGTAGGTGGCGGCGGCGAGCACCTTGCCGGCGTAGATCTCGCCGCGCTCGCGCGAGCGGGTGAGGATCGTCTTGAGCGTGCCGTTGTGCGTCTCGGCCGCGACGATGTCGCCCGCGACGAGCGCCGTGATCATCGGGAACGCCCAGATCGACATGAAGAAGAGGACGACGAACGGCGTCGCGAGCCCCGTCTGGCGGATGTAGCGGCCGAGCGGGATGTCGTTCGGCCCGCCCGCCTTGAAGACGAGGACGAGCACGAACACGAGCGGCACGAGCATCGCCGCTCCCAGCCCGAGGTACGTCCGCTTCTGCGCGAGCAGCTTCGCGATCTCCCAGCGGTAGACGGCACTCATCGCGAAGCTCCCGGAACGAGCCCGGCCTTCACGCAGCCACCTCGCCGGCGCCCTCGGGCTCGGTGAGGCCGAGGAAGAGCTCCTCGAGCGTCGCCGTCCGCGGGACGAGCGACCGGATGCCGATCCGCGCCTGGCCGAGCGC
The DNA here is from genome assembly GCA_035652835.1 of Gaiellaceae bacterium. GTDB lineage: Bacteria > Actinomycetota > Thermoleophilia > Gaiellales > Gaiellaceae > PALSA-600. Next base: position 77,638 of record DASRDA010000034.1, on the reverse strand, counting down.
GATCGTGGCCGCGGCGACCGCGTCCGGCTCCGCCTGGAAGCCGAGCTCCCCGCCCTCGAGGACGAGCCCGGAGATGCCCGGCTGGTTCAGGAGCAGCGTCCGCGCCCGCTCGGGATCGGACGCCTGCAGCCGGTAGCCGCCGCCTGCGCTCCGCAGCAGCTCGCCCAGCGGCCCCTCGTAGGCGACGCGGCCGCGGCGGATGATGGCGACGCGGTTGCAGAGCTCCTCCACCTCGGCGAGCAGGTGGCTCGAGAGAACGATCGTGATCCCCTCGCCGGCGAGCCGCTTGACGAGCGCGCGCATGTCGCGCATCCCCGCCGGGTCGAGGCCGGTCGCCGGCTCGTCCAGCAGGAGCAGCCGCGGCGCGCGCAGGAGCGAGGCGGCGATGCCGAGGCGCTGCCGCATCCCGTGCGAGTAGCCGCCGACGCGATCGTCGGCGCGGTCGGCGAGGTCGACGAGCTCGAGCACCTCGTCGATGCGCGAGCGGGCGCCGTCGCCGTCGAGGTCGGCGAGCAGGCGCAGGTTGCGCCGGCCCGACAGGTAGGGGTAGAACCGCGGCCCCTCGACGAACCCGGCGACGCCGTCGAGCGCCCGCGCGCCCTCGACGAGCGGGTCGCGTCCGTGCAGCTCGACGCTGCCCGACGTCGGCCGGATCAGGCCGAGCATCATCCGCAGCGTCGTCGTCTTGCCGGCGCCGTTCGGGCCGAGGAAGCCGTAGACGTCGCCGGCGTCGACGGTCAGGTCGACCTGGTCCACGGCGACGAGGTCGCCGTAGCGCTTGAGCAGGGCTCGCGTCGCGACCGGCGGCGCGTCGCTCACGCGAGCGCCGCGGCGTCGGCCTCTGCGACCGCCGCGGTCACCGAGCCGGCGAGCACGTACGCGACCCCGCCGCGCTGCCACGTGACCGCAGTGCCGAGCGGCGTCGACAGCTCGTGGCCGGCGGCACCCGCGATCGTCACCGACGGCAGCGCGCCCATCGGCCCCGCCGAGCCCGCGGTTGCGTCCGCGGCGTGCTCGAACACGGCGACGGCGCCGAGGCCCTCGCCGTAGACGACGAGCGCGCCCTTCGTGTCGCCGTGGCCGACGAGGCGAACCTCGCTCCGCGACAGCCCTCCGAGCGTCGCGGGCGCCGTCACCTGGAAGGGCAGCGCCGCCTGCACCGCGGCGAGGCCGGTGACGGCCGTCGGCTTCTGCGCGCCGTTCCCGGACGGGGTCGGCAGGTCGACGACGTGCGCGCCGGCGGGCGGCGAGATGTCGACGTCCGACGAGGGAACCGCGCCGAACGAGACGGACGTCACCGCGAGCTGGAGCACCGGAGCCGAGCTCCCGCGCGCGTAGACCGACAGCTTCAGTGGCACGCCGTGCGTCGCGTCCCAGGCCACCTCGAGCGCGCCGAGCAGGCCCGCGCTCGTCGCGGGCGTCACCCGTACATCGTAGGCGGGCTGCCCGCCGACGTCGGTGGGGGTCGCCGAACCGACGGCCCAGTAGCGCGAGAGCTGCGTGAGGACGCCCGTGATCTGCGAGACCGTGGGCGGCGTCTTCGCGCTGCTCGAGCCGCCGCTCGCCGGCGCGGGCAGGGCGATCCGGTAGACGGTGTTCGAGGACGCGTCGTACGCCCAGGCGAGCGTCCTGCTCCAGACGATCTGCACGTCGCCTGCGTCCGACTGCAGCTCGAGCCGGCCGCGGCCGTCAGGGGTGGCCCACAGCCGCCCGGTGGCGCCGGTGATGAGCGCCGAGCCGACCTGCCCCGTGAGCGCGCCGCCCGTCGGCAGGAGGTTGTTCGTGAAGCGGATGCGCGCGGTGACGCCGGCGGGCGCGGGCGCAGCGAGGGCGTCGTGCACCGCCTGTGCGAGCGGCTTCGCCGGCGGCGTCGGCCCGCCGCCGGCCGCGCCGAGGGCGATCGCCGCGCCGGCGACCAGCGCCGCGACGACGGCGCCGACGAGCGCCAGGAGCCGGGTGGTCGGCAGTGTCCGGAGAATCCTCACCTTCAACCCCCTTCGTTTCCGGGAACGCCGCCCGCGCCGCCGCTAACGGTAGCGCCTTTTCAGGCGGTGACGAGCGCGAGATCCGCCTTCAGCGCGGCCAGGTCGAAGCCGTTCGGCGCCTTGCCGGCGGCGAGGAAGTCGTCCGAGAGGATGCAGTAGCACTCGTCGACGTAGCGGTCCCAGAACGACCACGTCATCCTCTTCAGCGCTCCCCACGTGACGACGACGAGCGCGTCGGCGGCGTAGCCCACGACGTCGACGGCGTGGCCGCCCCACGACCCGGGCCTGGCCGGCCCGGCGAGCGAGCCCGTCCAGTCCCACACGGTCTGGGACTGCGCGGTGAGCGGCAGCGCGAGGCCGATGTACAGGCCGCCGAACAGGTACGCCGCGCTCCGGACGAGGTCGAGGCTGTGCACCGACACGCGCGCGAAGGCGCCGATCCTGTGCCGCCCGATGCCGGATGTGCGCCAGTAGCGGAGCACGTCGAGCTCGACCGCGCCCTCCTCGCCGGTCGCCGGGTCGACGACCTTGACGTGGTCGAAGGCGTCCAGCACCGCCCCTTCGGGGATCTCGACCGCCTGCCCGCGTGCTGCTGCCGACCAGGCCTCGATCATGTGACCCGCGGCGGCGGTGGTGCAGTCGCCGATCCGGTCGTTGCCGTACATCGGCCAGTCCGGAACGTGCGCGGTGAGGTCGAGGGTGGCCGGCGCGGGCGGCAGCACCGCCGTGTCGACGTACCGCCCGAGCGAGAGGGTGCGGACGTCGGTGCGGACCGGCAGCTTGCCGAGCTTCAGCGCCGCGATCGTCGTGGTTGCCATGCGGGGCCTCCTCGTCGGATTGGGCGCCGCAGTGACAGGGCGAGCTTATCGAAAACGAAATTCTTCGTCCTTAGTTCACGAAGTGAACTAAGGACGCGAGTTCTCGCGCGCCCAGGTGCCCAGGAGGCCGCGGTAGTGCGCGACGAACTGCTCGTGCTCGTGCGCCGGGAAGGTCGAGACCACCGTGTGGACGAGGAGGTCGTCGAACTCGTCCGAGGTGAACCACTCGTGCGCGACCTCGTCGAGCCGGGCGAGCTCGCGGTCGCAGAACTCGCGGTAGGCGTCGACCTGGAAGTAGTCGTCGGCGAGCCGGCGGTAGTGCGCGAGCTTCTCCTCGTAGCCGAGGTCGTCACGGTCGCCCCACTCGAAGTAGTCCCGCGAGTCCTGGTTGATGCGCATCTCCCGCCCGGTCGCGAGGCAGAACGCCGTCCAGCGCACGAGCGCGGTCATCGCCCACGGGAAGTAGTAGTGCAGCGAGGTGAGCGCGACGTCGGGGGACGCGTTCGCGTAGTCGATCGGGTAGGCGAGGCCGTCCTTCACGATCGTCTCGCAGGAGTTGAACTCCCAGCGGAAGAAGGCGTTCACGAGGCGCGAGATCGTCGTCACCTCCTCGCCGAGGTCGGGCGTGAGGAAGTCGTGGCGAACCTGGTAGCGGTCGTGCATCGGCCGCGAGGGGTCGAACCACATGGACATCGTCTCGGCACCGATGGACAGCGAGCGGACGAAGACGTCGAAGCCCTCGAGCGCCGCCTGCACGTGCATCATCCGCTCGCCCGACTCGTCGTAGCGCCGTTGGAGCTCGGCGGGCGAGCCGATACGCGAGACGCCGATCCACTGGCCTCCGTCGAACGGCTTCATGAACAGCGGATACCCGACGCGCTCGCCGATCGTCGCCAGGTCGAACGGCGCGTTGTAGCGCTCGGCCGTCGGCTGGAAGCGCGGGTTCGCCGGCGGCACCTTGTGCGGGATCAGCCAGGTCTCGGGCACGCGCAGCCCGAGCCGCATCATCGCGCAGTACGCGGAGTGCTTCTCCATCGCCTGGAACGTGAACGGGTTGTTGAGCAGGTAGACGTCGTCCATCAGCGAGACCTTCTTCAGCCACGCGCGCGGGAGGTCGTACCACCACGCCAACCTGTCGATCACCAGCGCGTACCGGGGCCGGTAGCGCAGGTCGAAGGGCTCGTTGACGATGCGCTCGGTGTGGAACCGGTGGCCCGCGACCGGACCGAGGCGCGCCACGAGCGCCTCGAACGCGGCCGGCCAGTCCTCCTCCGTGCCGAGCAGCAGGCCGATCACGAAGTCGCTCACGCGGGCCTCACAGGAACCGCGGCAGATGATGCGCGATCTGCCTCCGCCACGACGGCCAGTCGTGCGGCACGTCGTGACCCCACAGGTCGAGCTCGTGCCGGATCCCCTTCTCCGCGAGCAGCGCCGCGAAGCGGCGGGTGGACTCGAGCGCGCCGGTCGTGTCCTCCCACTGGCCCTGGCCGCACACGAGCAGCAGCGACGCCGCACCGCGCAGCCACTCGAGATGGTCGCCGTGCAGATGCACGACGTAGTCCATCGGGTTGTTGAAGTAGACGGCCTCGCCGCGCTCCCCTCCGCCCTGCACCGCGACGTCGTAGACCCCGCTCATGCAGATCGCGAGCGGGAACAGGTCGGCGCGCTTGAGGCAGAAGTTCGCGGCGTGGTAGGCGCCGAACGAGGTGCCGGTGACGATCAGCTCGTGCGTGTGCGAGTCGGATTGCACGAAGGGAACGAGCCGCTCGAGCACCCACCACTCGTAGTGGCCGTGCCGCCGGGCGCGCTCCTCGAGCGGCAGGTCGCCGCGCGTCCAGCTCGCGCGGTCGAAGGAGGGAAGGCAGTACAGCTTGAGCCTGCCGCCGTCGAGCAGCGGCGCGAGCGCTCCGACCATGCCCCGGTCCTCCCAGTCCCACGGCTCGCCGTTCTCGGAGGGGAATGCGAGCACCGGCCGGCCCCAGTGCCCATAGGCGAGCAGGCGCCCGCCGTCGATCTCGACCTCGCGCCGGTTCACGACGCGGCTTCGACGAGCGCCGGCAGGTGCGGGTCGAGCGCGTCGCGCCAGCACGTCCAGTTGTGCGCATCGCGAGCCTCCGCGAGCCACGCCGTGTATCCCTGAGCGCCGAGCGCGGCGGCGACCGCCCGGTTGTTCGCGAGGTTCTCCTCCGCGAGGCCGCACGTGAGCGCGACCGGAATCGGGCGCTCGGCGGTCCGTTCGCGCAGCACGCCGCCGACGAACCGCGTGATGCGGCGGTAGCGCGGAAAGCTCGACTCGACCTTGTCCCACCGCTGCTGGAAGAAGCTGCCGGACTGCAGGAAGAGTGCGTCGAACGCGCGCGGGTGCCGGCGATGCGCATGCAGGAAGGCGAGCGCGCCGAGGCTCGCGCCCACGCCGACGCGCAGCCCGTGCGGGGCGTGCCGGCCGATCTCCGGCAGCAGCTCCCGCACGAGCGCCGCCGCGTACAGCGCCGAGGCCGAGTACGTGTCATCGCGGTCGACGGGCTGGATCAGCGCGGCACGGAGCGGCGGCACCCGCTCCTCCCAGCTCATCGCGTCGAGGAAGCGCGTGAGCAGGGAGTACTGCGCGTACTCGGGCCCGTCGTGCACGACGAGGAGCGGTGCGTCCCGCGCGGGCGGGTCCGGCGTCGCGTAGAGAAGCACGCGCACGCGTGCGACGAGGCGCCGGCAGCGGATCTCGATCCACTCCGTCGGCCCCTCGTCGGCGATCGAGTCGAGCCAGTCGGGCGCACGGTACTCCGGCCACTCGAGCACCGACTTGTCGCCGAACGGCCCGGGCGCCCGCAGCGGATTGCTCGGGTCCGGCTGCAGCTCGCCGTCGATCTCGAGCAGGTACTCGAGGCGATCTACCGGTGGGCGCGGCAGCCGCAGCTGCCAGACGCCGCCGTCGAACGAGAACGCGGGACCGAGCCGCGGCCGGCGAACCTCCTGCGCGAGCACGACCTCGCCGAAGCGGTGGTCGGGATCGGGCAGCGCGAGCTCCACCGCGTCCGGCAGGACGCGGTGGAGGGTCAGCGGCGCTTCCTGGGTCGACTCGCTCGTTCGCGAATCTTGAACTCCCGTACCCGCTCCTGCCGCAGCAGGTGGTTGCGACGCAGCTCGAGCGCCGCGAGCTCGCGCTGCAGCTTCACGTAGCTCTGCCAGCGGTCGGCCGCGAGCGAACCGTCCGCGAGCGCCTCGCGCACGGCGCAGCCGGGCTCGCGCGCGTGGCGGCAGTCGGCGAAGCGGCATCGGGCCGCGACCTCCTCGACGTCGCCGAACGTCTGCCCGAGATCCGCGTCCCAGAGCTGCAGCTCGCGCAGGCCGGGCGTGTCGAGGACGACGCCGCCTCCCGGCAACACCAGGAGCTGGCGGTGCGTCGTCGTGTGCCGGCCGCGGTCGTCGCCGGCGCGCACCTCCTGCGTCGCGAGCACCTCGGTCCCGGCGAGCGCGTTCACGAGCGTCGACTTGCCGACGCCGGAGGAGCCGAGCAGGACCCCGGTGCGGTTGCCGTCGAGGAAGCGGATCACGTCGTCCAGGTGGTCGCCGGTCACGGCCGAGAGCGCGACAACCGGACACGCGCCGAGGGTCAGGCTCTCGGCCTCGGCCACCCAGCCGTCGACGTCGTCGACGAGATCGGTCTTCGTGAGCACGACGACGGGCTGCGCGCCGCTCTCCCAGGCCATCGCCAGGTACCGCTCCAGGCGGCGCGGATTGAAGTCGTGCGGCAGCGACTGCACGAGGAACGCGACGTCGACGTTCGCGGCGAGCACCTGCTCGCGCGCCGCCTGCCAGACCTCCTTGCGCGAGATCGCCGTACGGCGCGGCAGGACGGCGTCGACCAGTGCGCGCTCGAGGTCGAGCGCGACCCAGTCGCCCACCGACGGGAGGTCGCCGTCGCGCGCGAGCCGCGCGGCCGCCGCGGCCCGCAGGCCGCCGCTTTCGTGGATCAGGTCGTACGCGCCGCGGTGCTGCGCGGCGATCCGCGCGGGCGTCAGGCCCGCGTCGGCGTGCTCGGCGAACGCCGCCGCCCAGGCCTCGTCCCAGCCGAGGCGCTGCAGCGGCGATGCGCTAACTGAAGGTGTCAACCGTGCTCCTTTGCGTGCGTCGGGTCGGAAAACGGGCCGCGGCCCGTCCGCGCACGAGTGGAGCTAGCGGGCGCGACGGGCGGCGGCGCGGGAAACGCGGGTCTCGTCGGCTCGCTTCATCCGTGCACACCTCCTCGTCGTCGTCGCCCGACACCGGGCTCCGGCCATTGTGGTGACGGCGCGCGGTTTCCGCAAGTCGGCCGCCGCTAGAATGCGCCCGCCCGCGGCGCGGCGAGATTCCGAACCGGGTCAGATCCGGGAGGAAGCAGCCCTAAGGATCCCTCGCCGGTGCCGCGGACTTCGCGCTGCTCGGAAGATGGTTTAGCCTTGGCCGGGCCGGCTACCTGTGGCGGACGATGATCCTGTTGCTCGCACTCAACGTCGCCCTCTTCGCGCCGGTCTTCGCCTGCTTCGCAGTGATCATGTGGTTCGGTTGCGGGGATCGCGCCGACGACCCGGGCGGGGGCGGAGGCGGCGAGGGTGGCGCGGGCCGGCGCCTGCCGGGCCCGTTCTCCGGCCCCGGGATGCCGAGGCGCCTCGTGCCCGCGCGCCGCGACGACCTCGCCCGGTCGGCGTAGCCGAGCCGAGCCCGCCGGCCGCGGCTTTGCGCTTCAATACGGCTCTCCCGGGCGCATAGCTCAGCGGGAGAGCGCTCGCTTCACACGCGAGAGGTCCCTGGTTCGATCCCAGGTGCGCCCACTCTAGAAACCCCCGCAAATGCCGGGTTTCTGTCCCTTCGCTCTCGCTCCTCACTCGGCCAAATCGGTCCCGTGCGGGATTCGTGCGGGATCCGGACGCGAGCGGTGGCCAGGCGAAGGAGCCGCCGTAGAGTGGCGCGCCGTGGCGTCAGGGCACGGACTCTCGCGCAGCAGGGCGGACCGATTAGCGCTCCCGATGTGGAGGTAGCCACCCGCCTTCGTCTTCGTCGGGCGCGCCCTCGCCCGGTTGCAGTTCGGTCGGCAACTCCGCGATCGCAGCTTCGAGATCGCTGCCCCCATCGGCACCGACGGCAGAGAGCCTTCGGGCTCGTTCAATCGCCGCTTGAAGACGCAACGGCTCACGAGCTGATATCAGCCACCTCGTCGTTGGAAGGTTCGGCGTCTCCACTAACAGCGCTGGCTCCTGCCACGGAGAGCAATGCATCCCCCTCCGCCGATCTTCAGTCGCGATCAGCGCGATACCGGCCGACATCATCGCGAGAGCCGAACCGAGGGCGCCGATGCCTCCCATCGGGAGATCGTCCACCTGCATCAGCTCGTGCCGTACCCGCTTCAACTCGCGACCTGCCACCGGCTGCATGCTTGTGATCTTTCCGATCCTGATCACATTGCGCCCAACGCGCAGCGCATCGTCGTCGACGACGACGAGTACCTGGGAGAACCGCGGCAGAAGCCCACAAAGCGTCGCCATGCCCAGGCACAAGATGGCTCCGAAGACGTAGTCACCGTGCGGCTGAATCGCATGGAAGACCACCATTAAGACCGCGAAGAAGCCGCCGGGCACCAGGAAGAACCCCAGGTAGATCCACAGCGGACATCGCGGCCGCTCGCGATACATCCCTTCCCCCCGCGCACTCGACCCTTCCCCCCGCGCACTCGACCGCCGTCGCACCAACTCCAACACCTCACGGAGTTAAGCGGGAAACCTTGACGTTGAGAAGCCGGATCAGCTTCGGCGCACCCGCAGGTGAGGTAGCGTTGCCTCCTCGGCGACCGCCTGCTCGAACGCGTTGGCACGGAGCCGCTCGGCCGCGGCTTCGAGTAGAGGCGAGCGGAAGCTCGTGCACGCCTCGAACGTGCACTTTACGAGCCGGGTTGAGCGGGCCGAGATGACGTACGCGCAGGTGACCGCAGGCGCACGTCTCGTGCGGGTGCGCGTCAGTCATCGTCGCGGCGTACCTTCAACCATGGAACCGGGGTCGGTTTCGGTTGCGGATGGCGGAGCCGGTCGAGCAGCGTCTCGGCCGTGTGCAGGCGGGCCGCCGCCTTCCGTGTCTCCGCGCTCCAGAAAGGCGGCATGACCGGCAGCGGTTGCGGCCGACCCGTCCGCAGTCGGTCGCGATCCTTCGCGGCGTCGAGCCGCTTGCGCGCGAGGCTGACGAGCCGCTCCGCCTCGCTGACCGTCCAACGCTACCTCATCGCTTCCGTAGCGCCCCGATCACCTTGTCGTAGGCGCGACGGTTGAGACGCAGCCGGGCAGGTGATCCGGCCGCGCTCGACCTCGAACAGCGGCGCCTCGCCCTTTCCGTTCACGATGGATAGCTCGGCCAGTTCGTCGATGACGGCGATGATCGGCGCGATAATCGGTCGCTGGACGTCGAGAGGACAGAGCGGCAGTTGGCCGCTGACCGATGAGTTCGTGTCGCTCGCGACGGACGCCGGGCTCGAGCGATGAACTTGCGCCGAATGTTCCGACGCTAGCGTTCTCTCACGCCCCTACTTTTTTGTGAAGGTACCGAGGCGCTCGAAGTCGCCACCTACGGCGTCGCAGCAGCACGTTCCCGCCGCAGCCGCCGCAGCCGCCGCCCGAAGCTGAGCACGACGAGGAGCGCACCGGCCGCCGCTCCTACCCAATGCGGGACAGCGACCCAACCCGCAACCAGGTAGCCCGCAGCTCCGAACATGCCTGCCCTGTATGCGGCCATGCCCACGGCCACTCCCATCAAGCTGCGGTTCGTCAACCACCTTGGTTTAGGTCGACGCCGCTTGACGGCCTCCAGGCCAAGCCCGATTGCCCACAGCGCAGCGCCTCCCACGAGTGCAACAACGACGAGCGGATCTGTCAGATGGGAGGGGTAGAGAACGCCGAGCAGGACAACTGCCGCTAGGACGACGATCGTGCCCAGCAAGGCGCCAAGAGGCACCTGGCGCTGCTGGCTTGCGCAGTTCATCTAGACGGACAGCGTACGCTTGCCACGCGACCACCACAACGCCGTCGACGACGCGGACGCGCGTGGGAACGGAGGGTGAGCGCTCGGCCGCCTGGAGCGTGACACCGATCGAGCCCACGCTCGCGCCTGAATCCCGTTAGGAGCTTCTCGGGAAATCGCGAAGCCACCAAACGTGCGACGGTGCCACCTAGCGGCGTACGCAGTCCGCTGCACCGGCGTCCTGATGCCCGTGCGAGAATGATGTGAGGTAGCGGCGGCGACAGACGGCGAACCGCGCGCCTGCTTGCCGTAGTGGTCTCCGCTCAACCAAGCCTTTTCGGTATCAGGCGGCGACAGGCGGCGAACGCCTCGGATAGTTCACACGCGAGAGGTCCCTGGTTCGATCCCAGGTGCGCCCACTTTTTCGGACATTGCGCAAACCGCCGGTGTGACGAGCCGGTAGGTCGGCAGGATCTCGGCGCGGCTGTTGACACGCAGCTCTTCGATTAGCAGCCGGAGTAGCGCCTTGGCCTTCTGTGGGTCGGCTTCGGCGATGACGGTTTCGAGCAGCTCGGCGACCTCGGCGAAATGAGCGGCCGTCGGCGCCTGTGTAGCCTCGTCCGGCGCTTGGAGGGAGAGTTCGGCTTGTTGGGCGTGGAGGTCGTCGAGGCGGGCCTGCAGGCGGGTCAGCCGGTCTTCGCAGCGTTCGGGTGAGAGCTTGCCCTGCTCGAACGCCTCGTAGTAGCGCTCCAGCGCATGCTCCGCCCGGTTGATCTCGGCGCCAATGGAGGCGAGCCGCTGTTCGAACTCGGGTCGGCGCTTCTCGGCCTCCGCGGTCGCCGTGGCGACGGCTTCGATAACGACGTCCTTGTCGCGGTAGATGGAGACGAGCTGGCCGAGGACGGCCTCGTCCACCTTGTCGCGTGGGAGGCGTTCGCCGGTGCAGGCTTTCGGTCCGTACTTCTGGCGGCCGGTGCAGGCGTAGTAGTGGTAGCGGCCGCCGTTGCCGTTTGCCGACATGCCGATGTACGCCTTGCCGCACTTCCCGCAGCGAAGGAGTCCCGACAGCAGGAAGTCGGATGCGTTGCCGCGCCGCCTCGCGTGCTCGCCCCGCTCGCTCATGATCGCTTGTGCTTTCGCGAAGGTGAATTCGTCGACCAGGGGTTCGTGCACGCCGTCGAAGATGCGGTCGCGCCAGCGGATCTTCCCGACGTAGGTCGGGTTGTTGATGATCCAGTGCACGGCAGGGTGTCCCCACCCTGCGGAGGGTGCAGGCGCGTCCTCGTCGCGCAGCTGCTGCGCGATCGTGCGGGTGCCGAGCCGCTTGCGCGTGTAGAGATCGAATACGCGACGGACCACCGGTGCCTTCACCGGATCGGGGACGAGCACGCGCTCCTCGTTCGAGAACACGTACCCGAACGGTGGCCGTCCGCCGAACCAGCGTCCCTCCTTCGCACGACGCTCGATGCCAGCGCTGATGCGGTCGACGATGGTGGCGTGCTCGAACTCGGCGAACACCGCAAGCATCTGCAGCATCATCCGCCCCGCCGCCGACCCTGTATCGAACGGCTCGGTCGCCGACTTGAGCACGACGCCGAGCGCATCGAGTTCTTCGGTCAGCTGCGCAAGCTGGCGCACCTTGCGTGAGAGGCGGTCGACGCGATAGACGAGCAGCATGTCCACCGCGCCCGAGCGGGCGAGGTCGAGCGCCGCCTGGAGACCGGGACGGTCGAGCTTCGTGCCAGTCGCCTGGTCCTGCTTGTGCGCGACGATCCGCCAGCCCTCCTGCGCCGTGCAGAACGCTTGCAGCCGCTCGCGTTGGGAGTGCAGAGAGGTCGGCTGGTTCTCCTCGTCAGTAGAGATGCGGGTGTAGATGCAGACGCGCGTCAGCGCCATAGCTCTCCTTTCGCAGTCCCCCGGTCAACGCCCGCGCGAGCCGTTGCTCCGGCGTCGCCGCGGGACGGATTCAGTTCTTGTTCCAGTTGTGTATGGAGTCGGCGTCCAGCGGCAGGCGACGACGCCGCTGCTGATGCGGCTTCCCGGCCACCCTGCCCGTTCACTCCATGAGTGAACGCATGGAGTGAACGCATGGAACGAACGGTCGTCGTCATCGCCATGACCCCTCCTCGTCGGGTTCTGGGTCGTCCATGAAGCCATCGATCTCGGACGGACGCAAGTCCGCCCGCGCGGTTCCGTCGCGGCTGGCGCGGACGGCGGCGATATCGGCCCGCAACTCCTCCTCGAGCTCTGCCCGGCGGCGGGCCAGGAAGCCCTCGTCGACGGCCGGGTGTCGCATTTCGGCCTGGTCGGTATCCGTGGTTGGACCTGGCGTCTGTGCGACATCGGCGCCGCTTGGTTGCGCGGAATCGGAGGCCGCCTCCTCGGCCTCGGCGACCTCGCGCGGTTCGGCCGCTGCGCGGCCGAGCGGGGAGAGCTGCGACCAGAAGTCGGGGCGGTCGCGCCGCCAGCGGCGGCCGAGCGCCGCCCCAGGATCGGCCGCCTTGCCGCACGGGCGAAGTTCGCGCAGCGCGCGGGCGGGGCCGCGGTCGGTGAGCGACCACCAGGCGGGTGCGAGCGGCCCCAGCCGGGCGAGGTCCTCCGCCGTCGCCACGTACACGTCCCAGGCGGTGAAGAACGGAAACTTGGTGTCTTCGCGAAGGCCGGCGACTACCTCCTCGACCGCAGCGAGCCGCGCGGCGTTCGGGACGACGACGAGCAGGCTCAGCGGCGGCCACTCGCTGTAGCCCCACACCTCGCACACCTGCATGTACGCGCGCAGCTTCCTCCGCAGCTGCTGCTTCGACTCGGTCGCCCGGTCCAACTCCAGATGGCACTCCACCTGTCCCGCGGGGCAGGAGAGCTCGAAGGCGCCGTCGGGCCGCGGCGTCGGTACATGCGGATGGATGTCGAGGCGCCGGGCCGCCTGTGCCGGTCCCGCCCACCAGGTCACCCCCAGGGTCGGATCGGGGAGTGTGGCGGCGATCAGGTCGGTGACGAAGCGATTCGTCTCCAGCCGGTGCGCGAGCTGCGGGTGCGAACCCCAGTCGTCGCGGCGCTGCCAGCCGAGCTTCTTCCGCTCGACGCCGAGCCGGGCGGCGACCAGGATCGCGCCTGCCTCGTCGAGCAGCCAGTGCGCCTGCGGCTTCCCCAGGCCGAACGGTGCCGGCGGGTAGAAGCGGTCGACCACGCGATGGCGATAGAGGAACAGCAGCCGATCCTGCGCTCGACGCCTCGACGAGAAGAACAGCAGCGCCAGCTGCTCGGTGGTCAGCACTTGCTGCTCGAACAGCACGTCCGCGATCTCGCGGTCGCGCTCGGTTAGATGTCGTGCCAGCTCGAACACGCGCTCCGCGCTCACCCGCGCCGGCCGCATCTCACGCGACAACGACGAATCAGCAATTGACCCTCTTATGTCGGCGTCCCGCATCGGCCGCATCACGCGCAACGACGCGGCTTCGCGCGCCTCGCAGGGAACGGAACGACGCTGCCGAAAGCGCCGTCGATAACGCCAGCGGAAACGCCGTCGGAAACGCGGGCACCTCTTCGGGCCGCGTCCAGCAACAGGTCGGCGAGCAGCGCCACCGCCTCGCGGCGCTGCTCCTCGCTCAGCCGCGCAAAGCGCGGCTCCAACTTGATCTCGGTTCGCTTACCCAGTTCATTCGGGACCGGCAGAGGAGCCAATGGTCGAAACGAGCTACGGCGGGGTCCGGCTCAGCCGCACCCCTTCCCTACAGAGAAGCCCTTTCGGAGCCCCGGAAGTGACGTCCGCGATGGACGTCTCTACATAGACAGGCGCTTTTGACCCCCGAAAAGTCACACACGACGCTGACCCGGACCCGACTCGGCACCGACACGGCGCTGACGAGGCGCATCAGATCGAGGCACTCTTGCGGCGGTTACATGCCTCACAGCGAAGCTCGACGTTGCGGACGGTGTTGGAGCCGCCCTTGCTGATCGGGATGATGTGGTCGAACTCCAACCGCTCCCGGGAGCCGCAGTCGACGCATCGCCCGCCGTCGCGCCGCCAGACTTCGTGGCGTACCCGCTCCGGTATCGCCTCACGCACGAACTCCACGACGGGGGTCCTTGCGGCGCGCTCAGTTCCGTCCCGGGCTCCAACGTCAACTGCCTCAGGGGAGGGTTCCAGCGGCGGCTCCTGCGCCAGCGCGAACAGGGTGTCGAACTCGCGACGAATTGCCTCTGCTAGCCCGGGGCCGAGTTCGGTCGCCGCGGCGAGCGTCCAGACGCGGCGGAAGCGGAGGCCCGGCCGCATGTGCGCGGGCCGCCGCAGGAGAAACGCATCGAGGAACCGGCGTAGCTCGGCGTCGTCGCTTTCGTCAGCGAATCCTTCCTCTTTCAACCACGGCCATAGGTCACGCTCGACCTCCTCTCGGGTGTGGTTGCCCACGCGACGGAGCCCATCCTCCTCCTCCCACCGCGCCACGTACCCGAGCGGCTCGATCGATGGGCGCATGTAGAGCCGCCTGCTGGGCGGCGCCGTGTGGTAGGCGATATGCGGCGACGGTTCGACGGTCCAGCCCTTCTCGATCGCGGCGGCGACAAGGCTCGAGCCGAGCCCGCGACCGTAGAGATACCTGGCTTGCGGCGCAAGCTCAGCCGGCCACGTCGCCACGACCACGCCGCCGGCGAGTTCGCTCACGCGCAACCGCTGCGTCGAGTGAAAGCCCAGACGACCCAGATGCGCCCACTCGCCGCCCGGCTCAGGCTGCACCCGCACGACCTCTGCGAGTAGTTCGGGGCGAGGATCCCCGAAGAGTTCGAGCCCGTCAGCACCAATCTGCGCCGTCATGCCGCGCAGGCTACTTCGCTTCGCGCGTGCCGTGAGGATCCAGAACAGCCGCCCACGATCGCCAGCTTGACCCTGCTACCGACCAGCTACGACCTTCGCGATGTCGAGTCGTGCCTTCGCCAATGCATCTGTGACCTTATGTTCCGCTGCTTGCAACTGCAGGGTCGTGTGCTCTCGGATCTGCCAGCCGACTGCGAGATTCACCCACTCATTCAGCGCGACGGACGCATCGTTCATGTCGTCACGCCACGTGCTTATCGCCTTCGGCTCGTTCGCCGCCGAGTAGTAGTTGTCCGCCTTCTTGAACGAGTTCAGGAATGAGAGATCGCCCTCCGGGTTCGACTTCTTCCGATAGGCGCTGAAACGGCTCGCGGCCGAGTTCGGATCGTTGAAGGCTGCGAGGCCCGTGTTCGCGTTGGCGTACTGGGTCGAGCCGAGCGCCTGCTCGCCGAGCGACAGAAGGTTCGCGTAGTGGTCGACGCTCGCCGTCAGGATCTGTTGGACGTGCGCCTTGTCTGCAGCCGTCAGGACAGGCACCTTCGGCAGCGCGAGTTGGCTGGCACCGGCCCAGGTTCCGCCTTTGCAGCCGGAACCTTTCGGACTGCACGTCCGCGAGAGCCTCAAGCCATTGCCGTGAACGGCGAAGGTCGTGCCGCTCGCAGAGCGGATTGAGACCGTGAACGTTTTCTCGGTGCTGGTCGCTGAAAGCGACGGGATACCGCGCAGCATGTGGTCTTGATTGCCGAGTGTGTACGGGGTCAGGACCTCGTAGTTGCCGAAGACCTGGTAGTCGGACGCGATCACTTTGAGCGCGCGCGCGATGTCGCCTTTTGCGCGGGAATCATCGGCCGCTCGCGCGGCTGTGGACAGAGTTCCGGTACTTGAGTTCGCGGGCGTCGAGGTCGTCGTGGCCGATGGCGTCTTCGAACCACTGCCAGCGATCGCGGCTACCACTCCGGCGACGATCAGAAAGAAGACCGCCCCCGCAGCTATCCCAGTTCGCCGGCGGCCCGTCCTCCACAGCCAGATGCTCAGCGGCGCCAGGAGCCAGATTCCGACCGTGAGCACAGTGAGCACGATCTGTGCCCGCCGGAATCGTCCCCCGAAGAACGGAACCCGCCTCCGTTCTGGCGTCTCGCTGCCCGCCGCAGTTGCCACTAGTCCTCGATCCTAACCCCGTCTCTCCGGATTCTCTAGGCACCGACTCGCTGAAGCAACGGAGTCAGTACGCGTGGGGAGGGCCGATCGAATCGATACCCCTTGATCGCGTAGGTCCATGCTGATGACATTAGGTGTGTAGCCGAACAGGTGCGGACGGAATGGGCATTGGGGACAAGCTGAAGCAGGGCGCCGAGGCGACTCGGCAGAAGATCGAGGATGGCCGCCAGGCGCGGCGGGAAGCCGAGGCCGCCGCGGCAGCCGAAGCCGCCGACCGCGAGCGTGAAGCCACCGAGCGTCGTAGCGCTCTCTACGGGACCTTGACTGCGACGTGCCCGTTAACGATGACGCCCGATCAAACGAGGCTTCCGGGGGGCCTAACGCTGTTCGACGACGAGTTCTTGGTCGCGGTCGGCAAAGACTGGGGCTGGAGCTCGCAAAAGCTGGTCCTAACGACAAGGCGCGTGATCTACTCACGCGGTCGCGCCCTGACCTCGAAGGATCAGCAGACCGTCTATCTGACAGACATCCGCGATGTTCGATTCCACAAGCCGTTGGTCGGATTCGGAACGCTGACTCTCGAGACGGCTGGCGGCGGAAGCATCGAAGGGCTGCCAGCTGCGAAAAACGGCGCCGATGTTCGGAATCAGCTCCTCACGCTCATCCATTGGGCACGTACCCATGGCGAGCCTGCACCAAGTGCAGCAGTTCCTACTCCCGCACCTAGCACGGGCGAGCCAAGTGTGACCGAAACTCTCAAGCAGCTGGGCGAACTTCATGCCGCGGGCGTGCTGACTCAGGAGGAGTTCGAAGCCAAGAAGGCGGATCTTCTCTCCCGCCTCTGAGTCTCAGCGACGACATCTAATCGCGATCGGGAACGCCGCGCCCGACTGACGCTTGGCGCCGATGGCCGCGCCTCGACGGCAGCTCGCGTCGGGAGGCTAGACCAGACTCAGCGGGGCGGCCGCGACCAGGCGGTTTGCGCAATGTCTGGTTCCGCCCACTGAACTCGGCACTTGACGAACTCGCCAGGCTGATCGCTCAGCCGAGGTCGAGAACAAGCTGCAGTGCGTCGTCGATGGACCGCAGCTCGTTGAACGTGAGATGCCCGATTTGCTCGCCCAGCATCCGCGCGTCGACCGCCCCGACCATCTCGCACATGACGCGCGTCGGCTCGTCGGCCACCTCCACCTCCGGGTGGAAGCTCGCCGGCGGAGTGCTCGTCGAGGTGGGACAGACGATGATCGTCGAGAGCGCGAGGAGATCGTCCGCCTGCACGATCACCGCAAAGCGGCGCCCGTGCTGAACATGGCCGCGACCGCGCGGCAGCCTGATCGCGTGAACATCACCGCGGACCACGAAGCTGCTCCATGAGCGCCGCCACCTCACGCGCTTCGCGGACGTATTCGGGATCCATGGCTAGCGCCTCCGCTTCCGCGGCGAGGCCTTTGCGCCGGCGCTCTCGCTCTGCCGTCTCGGCGATCGCCTGCCGGGCGGCCTCAGCACGGCTCACGCCGCGCCGCCGAGCAATCTCATCGAGAGCGCGCATACCTTCACGGCCGAGACGCAGCGAAACAGGCGGTACGGCGGGCACCGATTCATTGTAGCGCATTTCGCACTACATCAGCCTAAGCGAGATCGAGCAGACTCGCCTCGACGTGGTTTGCGCACCGCATAGTTCCGCCCACTCGAGAAGTTTCTGCTCTCGCCTTTTCGATGCCGGCCGAGCGGCGTTCAATTCCCGCCGACGCCGAAATGCAAGATTGGTGCGAGAGTCGGAGCGATCGCCCGATCAGGCGCGGGCTTGACCGCAGTCTTCGGACGAGCGCGTCGCCGTCGTCATCGCCCAGCACTTCCCTGACCTTGCGTGCGAAACCCTTCGGGCGCCCGCCGGGGTTCCGGAGCGGCCCTTCCGGAAGCCCTTACCGGTGATACCGCCTATTGCTCCGCCGTTGTTTTCAAGGAGGTGCCAGCCATCTTCAGGCTAACTCGACCCCCGGGTCGCCAATACGTCGATCGAAGGCGGTTCATTGGCCTATTGCGGCCACGTTGCCGAGCCGCCTGTTCGAGGCCGGGAAGGTCGGCGCAGAATCAAGCCGCCTGCGGTCCACCAGCGCGCGGCGCCGTTCGCGCCTGAACGCGTGCTGCTGCCGCAGGCGAGCAGCGGCACGCGCCTTCAACTCAGCCCGCGCTGTCGCGACAGGGATTCTGCCGTCGCCGGCGAGTCCGCCGACCACGGCGACGAAAGCGACGGCAGAGCCGTACTGCCCAGCTTGGTTCTCGACCGAGAACCCCGTCTCCGTCCGCGCAAGCGCGCATCAGACCTTCAAATCCGGCTTCGATTAGGCCACTACTTCCGGCGCTCCGGGAGACTCGGCCGCGCTGCAACACGATGGCTCGATTCTGGGCGGCCCGACTGGCTAGGTCTCGATTCTGAGCGGCCCACGCGTCGCCGCTCGACCCATCTCGTCCGGGGCGCCGGGCTCGATCGATTCGATCCACCAGTCTGCGCCAGCGTCTCGCACCGCTTCGATCTGAGAGCGCTCCTCGTCCCAGTCGTCGCGCCGAGGCTGGCCTCCGACCACGATCGTCCACGGCCGCCCCTGCGCCCGCGCCCGCAACTCGCGCACGTCGTCGGCGTTCAGATGTCCACCGTGGCGCCGATACATGCAGGCTCCGTCCCAGCGGAGCGCGCGATCGACTGGGCCCCGGTTCGGATACCCGCCGCCGATCCAGATCGGCGGCCGTGGCCGCTGCGCCGGCACCGGGAGGAACGTGACCTCCTCGAGCGTGAAATGCTTACCGTGGAAGGAGAAGGGCTCGCCCGTCCACAGCCCGGCGATGATCGCCAACCCCTCGTCTAGGCGTTCCGCGCGGATTCGTGTATCGAGTGTCTCGTGCGCGTGCGTGAAGCCAGGATCGCCGGTGTCGCCTTGAGCTACACCGAGGATGAACCTCCCTTCGGAAAGTCGATCGACGGTCGCGGCCTGGCGTGCAACGATCCACGGCCGCCGCCGCGGTAACGCGACGACTTCGAAGCCGAGCCGGACACAAGTGGTCCGCACCGCGATCACAGCAAGTACGCCCCACGGGTCGCACGTAGGCATCGCGGCGTTCCCCTGGTACCAGAGGTAGTCCTCGACGAAGACCCCGTCCCAGCCGGACGCCTCGGCGTTCTCGGCCAGCTCGACGATCAGCCGTGGTTCGACGCACGCGCCGCCGATCGGCAGCGCCAGCCCATACTGCACGTCAGGCAGCGTAATCGAGGGACGGAGACGCGCTTTGCCCAGCCCTGCGCTGGTAACGACGCCGCGGCCGTCACGCTCGCCCTCCACGTCCTGCGCCCGCCACGCACGTCCGTCTCTAGCCGCTCACTCGGTCTCTCCAGGTTTGACGAGCGCTCGCTCGTACGCGAGGACGACCGCCTGTACGCGGTCGCGTAGGTTGAGCTTGGTCAGGATGCGGCTGACGTGGGTCTTCACCGTTGCTTCGCTCAGGAACAGCTTCTGAGCGATCTCCGTGTTGCTGAGTCCGCGTGCGATCAGCTTGAGAACCTCGAGCTCGCGAGCGGTGAGCGGCGCGAGTGTCTCGTCGGCTTCTTCGCCATCTGCCGCGGTCAGGGCGAAGCGTTCGATCAGGCGGCGAGTGATGGCGGGTGCGAGCAGGGCGTCGCCTTCGGCGACGAGTCGGACGGCAGCGACGAGTCGTTCGGGCGTGACGTCTTTGAGCAGGAAGCCGCTCGCGCCCGTGGTCAGGGCCACGTAGACGTACTCGTCCAGGTCGAACGTGGTGAGCATGATCACTCGTGGGCGCTTGGTGCTCGAGTCGAGGATGCGGCGGGTGGCTTCGAGGCCGTCGGTGTGGGGCATGCGGATGTCCATCAGGACGACGTCGGGGCTGGTGCGGGCGGCTTGGCTGATCGCCTCCTCGCCGTCGCTGGCTTCTCCGACGACGTCGATGTCTTCTTGCACGGAGAGGATGGTCTGCAATGCGCTGCGCGCGAGCGGATCGTCGTCGGCGATGAGGACGCGGGTGGTCACGAGCCAAGCGGGGTGAGCGGCAGCCTGGCGCGGACGGCGTAGCCGTTTTCGGGTTCCGGGCGGGCCTGGAGCGTGCCGCCGTAGATCGCGACCCGTTCCCGCATCCCGACCAGGCCACGGCCGCCCCGCTCGCCCGCACCGGACTCGCCGCTCGAAACGGCGCTCTGGTCGATCACTTCGAGCTCGAGTGCGGCGTCGGTGTAGGTGACGATGACGCGCGTCGGTCCGTTGCGACCGTGGCGAAGAGTGTTGGTCAGCGCTTCCTGGACGATGCGGTAGGCGGCCAGGTCGATTCCGGGTGGAAGCGGCCGCTCCCTGCCGTGGACGACGAGCTCGACGTCGACTCCGGCTTCGCGAATGCGCGCCACGAGCGTCTCCAGTTGCGCTGCTCCCGGCCGCGGCGCCAAGGGCGCATCGGCTGGCTCGTCGCTGAGCAGGCCGAGAAGGTGCCGCAACTCGTCGAGCGCCTCGCGGCCGCCGGCTTCGACGGAGCGCAGCAGCGTCTCGGCTCGCTCGGTGTCCTTGTCGAGCACCTGCCGGGCGGCGCCGGTCTGCAGCACCATCACGCTGACGCCGTGGGTGACGACGTCGTGCAGCTCCCGCGCGATCCGGGCGCGCTCGGCGCGGAGAGCGTCGGCTTGCTCGCGTTCGAGCTGAGTTGCCCGGTCCTCCCAGGCCTCCGCGCGCAGCTCTCGTCGGCGAAGCGCGGTCCCGGCCAGCCACACAGAACCTAGGACGAGGAACGGCACAGACCAATCGGGGACGGGGAGCCCGCCGCCGATCACGGCGGCGGCCGCCGCGGTAGCGAGCAAGAGGATCGCAACCGGCCAGCGGCGGACGCTGTGCAGCGCGGCCGAGTAGGCGGCGATCACGATCGCAGCCAGCCCCGCCAAACCGACGTCGCCGCCGGAGTTGAGCAGGACACAGGCGAGCACGACCGCAAGCACGGCAAGCGGCCAGCGGCGACGGAACGCGATCGAGAGGGTCATCACCACCAACACCGCCGGACGCGTGTGCTCGGAGAGCCTCGGCAGCTCCGCCAGAACCCAGCCGGCGAGCGCGAGGGCCAAGCAACCGTCGAGGAGCCGTGGATCGAGACCACGGGCCCAGCGGGCGAGCAGCTTCAGCGCCGGCACGGAAGTCACTGTACGTGCCGATTCGCGCGAACGCATCGGCCCCGAGACGGACACGCCTTACAGCGCTGGAATGACACATCGCGCGCAATTCGATCGCGCGGCCGACGAAGTTCGCACGCGCGGCCGACGACGTGAAGCCCGGGCGCTCCTACCGTCGATGGGCAACTTCAGTTCTCGCGACGGAGGAGGTCGAGGTCGAT
Source organism: Gaiellaceae bacterium (assembly GCA_035652835.1). Taxonomy (GTDB): domain Bacteria; phylum Actinomycetota; class Thermoleophilia; order Gaiellales; family Gaiellaceae; genus PALSA-600. Next base: position 56,516 of record DASRDA010000034.1, on the reverse strand, counting down.
GACGACATCGAACCGCACCAGCGGACAGGCATGCAGGTTCGTGCTCGGCGGCCTCGTCGCCGCCACGGTCGCCGTAGCTCTCGCTGCATGCGCAGCGGGTGATCACCGAGGCACGCCGCCAGCGGGCTCGCCCGACTCCACCGGCCGGGCCGTCGCGGTTCGGCTTGCGGCCTGCCTGCGCCGCCACGGCGTCGACGCGCTCCCGCCGGGGCCGCAGGGCTACGACGCGACGCATCCGGTCGCCAACGACCTCGCGCTCCCGTTGCTCCGGCGCGCCAGCAAGGCATGCGGCCTGCCGCCGCTGGCGAGCCCAGAAGGCCCCGGCGAGCTGACCGCGCGACCTTCCTACCCGGCAGGAACCCGTGCCCTGACCGGCCTGCTCGAAGGAGCCCCCTACCGGATCGAGGTCCCCGCCCGCTGGAATCGGATCCTCCTGCTCTGGAGCCACGGCTACGAGATCGGCCGCCGGCCACACGCCGACGATCCAGGCGCCCTCACCACCGAATGGCTACTGCAACACGGCTACGCGATCGCCGCCTCCGGCTACCGCCGCACCGGCTGGGCGGTCGCCGAAGCTCTCCCCGACCAGATGCGTCTCCTGCACTCCTTCGATCGCCGCTTCGGACGGCCCCGGATCACGATCGCCGGAGGCGAGTCGCTCGGAGGCCTGATCAGCGAGGGCCTCGCCCAGCGCTTCCCCGCCCGGTTCTCCGGCGCCCTCTCCCTCTGCGGCGTCAGCGGCGGCGCCGTCGGCTTCTGGAACCAGGCGCTGGATGCCACTCTCGCCGTCCGCACCCTCCTGATGCCCCGGAATGCGCCCTTCGAGCTGACCGGCATCGCCCACCCGGACCGCGACCGGAAGCTTCTCGTCGATGCCCTCACGCGCGCCGGCACGAGCACCCGGGGGCGGGCGCGGCTCGCCCTCGCCGCCGCACTGCTCGACCTCCCCGCCTGGAGCACCGGCGGGACCCCGCCGACCCGCACCGCCGCCGCCGCGACACAGCTGATCGGCTGGCTCGACGTGAGGCTGCCCCAATACGACACCTTTGGACGTCTCGACATCGAGCGCCGTGCGCACGGCAACCCCTCCTGGACAACCGGCATCGACTTTCGCGCCCAGCTTGCTCGCTCCGTCGATCGCCGCCTCGTCTGGGCCCTCTACGGGAACGCCGGGCTCAGCCTCGCCGGCGACCTCCGCCGGCTCAACCAGGCGCCCCGTATTGACGCTGCGAACGCAGCCGTCGCCTACCTCGCCCGCAATCTCACCCCGACCGGAGCGCTGCAGCTCCCGCTCGTCACCCTGCACACGACAGGCGACGGCGTCGTCCCGGTCGAGAACGAGCAAGCCCTCGCCCGCGCAGTGCAAGAAGCCCACCGCGGCCGTCTCCTACGCCAGCTGTTCGTCCAACGAGCCGACCACTGCAGCTTCACCGCAGCCGAACAGATCACCGCCCTCCAGATCCTGCTCCACCGCATCCAGCACCACCGATGGCCCGCCTCGCTCGAGCCGTCCGCACTCGACGAGCAAGCCGCCGATCTCGGCAGGAGCGTCAACGCGATCGACCAATCCGACGCGACCCGCGGCACGCACGTCGACGCGCATTTCGTCCGGATCAATCCGCCTGCGTAAGCGCGACGCTGACAATGTTCACCACCTGAACGTAGCCGGGATCGACGTCTCGCCCTGCGAGAACGAGCGCGAGGAGGGCGCCGGCATCCTGATCACGCTGTTCGGGCTTCGCCCTGTCGGTCCACAGGTAACGACGGGGCGGCGCATCTGGCGGAGCCAGCATCCCAACCCGAGGCACGAGACGAACCCGCGGCGTCAGCTATCCTTACTTCTACCGGAATGTAAGGAGGGCCCAAATGGACGTGACCGCGCAGCTCTCATCGAAAGGTCAGCTCACCGTGCCGAAGGCTGTCCGCGACGCCCTCGGGCTGGTCGAAGGCGATCGGGTCGTGTTTCGAGTCGAGGGCCGACGCGCAGTCCTCGCGCGGACGCCGAAACTCCTCGACCTGGCCGGGGCGGTACCGGTGCCCGCCCGGAAGCGTGGCACGCCATGGGCAGAGGTCAGGCGGCAGACGAGGGAGGCTCGGGCGAAGGCGAGCGCCTGAGCATGTTCGTCGACACGAACGTTCTCGTCCGCCATCTGACAGGCGATCCACCCGCGCAAGCACGCCGCGCCACGGCCTTCCTCGAGAAGGCCGACGAGCTACTCCTGCCCGATCTGATCGTGGCCGAGCTCGTCTACGTCCTCGAGTCGTTCTACGAGGTCGAGCGCACACGCGTTGCGGAGCTGACACGAGCGATCATCGGGTTCCCACCGGTACTGGTTGTGAACGAGCCTTTGCTTTTCCGCGCGCTCGAAGTGTACGAGGTGAACCGTCTCGACTTTGCCGAGGCTTACCTCGTCGCAAGTGCGGAAGCGAGCGGCGTCGAGACAATCGCCTCGTTCGACCGGACGATCGATCGTGTACCGACCGTCAGTCGCATCGAACCGCCGCCAATTTCCGCCCATGACTGACACCGCGCAACCCCGGTGGGTTGCCTTCGGTTCGGAGCGCTCCTAGATTCTTCCGTCGTGGCGCTCGAGCAGAGCCGTCCGGGCGGCAAAGGCGTCGTGCGTGAGGGCGTGCTCGCGGGTGTCGGCGGAACGCCGCTGATCGAGCTTCGTCGGGTTGTGCCGCCGGGCTCCGCGCGCGTGCTGGTGAAGCTCGAGTGGGCGAATCCGAGCGGAAGCATGAAAGACCGTATGGCCGTTGCCGTGATCGAGGGCGCCGAGGCGCGCGGTCTCCTCCGGCCGGGCGACACGGTTGTCGAGTACACGGCCGGTACGACGGGAATCTCGCTCGCGCTCGTCTGCGCCGCCAAGGGGTATCGATTCCACGCGGTCTTCTCCGACGCCTTCAGCGAGGAGAAGCGCCGCACGATGGAGGCGTTCGGGGCGACGGTCGAGGACGTGCCGAGTGACCACCGGCAGATCACGGAGCAGCTGATCAAGTCGATGATCGCGCGCGCGGGCGAGGTCAGCGAGCAGCCGGGGCACTGGTGGTGCGATCAGCTCGGCAATCACGATGCCACCGCCGGCTACGTGCAGCTCGGCGACGAGATCTGGGAGCAGTCGGGCCACCGGGTGGACGCGTTCGTGCAGGCGGTTTCGACCGCGCATGCCATCCAGGGCGCCGCCCGCGGTCTCCGCGCCCACCGGCCCGGGCTGCAGGTGATCGCCGTCGAGCCGGCCGAGTCGGCGGTTCTGTCAGGCGGGCCGACCGGCGCGCACCGGATCGAAGGGATCGGAATCGGCTTCGTTCCCCCGCTCTGGGACCCGGACGCGGTGGACGCGATCGAACAGGTGTCGACCGACGACGCGATCGCGATGAGCCGTCGTCTCGCGCGCGAGGAGGCGGTCTTCGCGGGGACGTCGTCGGGCGCGAACGTCGTCGCCGCGCTGCGAGTCGCCGAGCGGCTCGGGCCCGACGCGGTGGTCGCCACCGTGATCGTGGACTCGGGGCTCCGCTACCTGAGTACCGACCTCTACGCGTCGTGACGGCTCGCTCGTCGCCTACCTCGCGTGCAGGTACTCGCGGAGCTGCCGCTCGCCGCGGCGCATCGCCCAGGTGTGGTTGGACCGGAAGAGCGGGCGCAGCGCCGGCGTCAGATAGCGGATCAGCCGATGGTTCACCGACGGTCGCCAGTCGAGCGTCGCGACCGTCCCGTCGGCCGTCTCCTGCAACGTCCATTCGCCGCTGCCATCGAAGTCCTTCGAGAGCCGCGAGAGGATGCGCCGTGGCGGCTCGGCCTCGACGACCTCGAGCCCGAAGTTCACCCGGTACGGCAGGTACGCCTTCACGAGCAGCTCGTTGCGCTTGCCCGGCCTGGGAGGCCCCTCGTCGCCTGTGGCGCCGATGACGAAGTCGGTCCACCAGCGTTCGTACCCGAGCACGTCGCCGATCGCCTCGTAGACGCGGTCGATCGGCGCAGACACGACCCAGCGGTCGAGGAACCGGTAGGCGGGAGGCATCGATCGATCTTCGCACCACGCGCGGCAGCGGTTCGGCGCGCGGACGACGCATCGCCGTCCGATGTTGCATGCGCTTCGGCGCGGTTAGACTCGGGGCGAGCCCCTGCCTCAGCGCGAGCCGCCGTCCCTCCGCTGGCCCAGGTTCCTCGGTGTGCAGGTCCTACCTCGGAGCGGGAGGCGAACGCATGGCGTCGGTGGAGCTGAGGATCGTGATCGACGAGACGGAGGTCGGCGACGCCAGCGCCGACATCCAGGAGTTGCTCGACCTGGACAAGGAGCTCTTCGACCTGTCGCCGTCGTTCCGGCGGATCCTGTTCGACATCGAGGACGGGATCGCCGACGTCTACGTGAAGGCGGCCTCGGCACGGGCACGCGCCCGCCGCCTGGGAGGCGAGGCGCTCGCGCTTCGCGCGCAGGCCGGTCAGGCGGTCGCCAGGGCACGGCAGCACCTGGCCAGGGCGACGCACAACCTCGCGCGCGCGACCGCGCAACGCCGGCCGGAGTAGACCGGCCGGTTCCGCGCCGAGCGGACCTCCCGAAGGCCCGCCTCGACGGCGCGCGCGCGAGCATCGGTGACGCCGAGGTCCCGGTTTTCCCGCCGGCCACGCCGGAGATCCCGTGTCGGAAGGCCCAGTCGGAGCCCCGCCGTCGTGGGTGACCGCCCTGCCTCGGACACCATCAACCGACCGGCAGGCGGGAGGTCACCGTGATCAACCACATGAACGTACGCGTCAGGTTCCCCGAGCGTGAGCTGCTCGAGGCTTGCGACGACATCTCGCGGCTCCTCGAAGCCGCAGGCGAGCTCGACCTGTCGCCGGCGATGCGCCACCTGCTGACGACGCTGGACGACGCCGCGACCGAGGCCTACCGCAGGCGCCGCGCCCGGGCGCGGCTCGGCACCGCCCCCGCACCGGTGACCCCCTGACCGCCCGGACCTCCCTCGAACGGCGTTCAGCCCCCGGCGCTCGAGGTCGATACCCCGGTCGATGGCCGGGAGCGGAGACGACGAGTGAGGCACACGATCTCCCTCGTCTTCGCGTCCGCTGCGCTCGCCGTGACGTGTCTCGCGTCGACCGCCTCCGCCGACCCCGTCACGCCGAAGCTGCCGGTTCAGGCGAAGGCTGCGCGGTTCTTCATGGCCGACTGGAAGCGCACCACGCGGGGCGCCCTCACCACGACCTGCGGCTGGCAGGGCGGCCTGTGGCACATGCCGGCGAACGTCGACTTCCGGTGCGTGTTCAAGCTGCCGCCGACCGCGAACTCGAACGGCTACGACGTCGGCGTGTCGTACGACGTCACCCGCCAGGCTCGCTGCGTGTACGCGATCGACCGGTCGACGTTCGTGTACGGCGTGGCGATCCTCGGGTACGACCAGGTCTCCGCGTATCACGCCTGCTTCGGCGGCTGAGCGCGCCGCCGACGTCTGCCGTCACAGCCGGAACGGCGGCGGCGGGAGATCGTCGGTGTGCAGAACCGCATGCGCGTCGTCGACGGTGCGGAGCCACTCGTAGGTGACCCCCTTCGCGTGATTTCGCGCGACGCCGGCCGACGCGACACGCTCGAGCCCGCGCGCGTGCATCTCTCCGGGCGAGAACGTCGCGTCCTCGACGACGACCACCTCGAAGCCGCTCGAGGCGAGGCCGACGGCCGACTGCGCGACGCAGACGTCTGTCTCGCAGCCGACGACGACCGCGGTCCCGCGTCCGGTACCGCGAACCGCGGCGAGGATCTCCGGCGTCCCCGCCAGCCCGAAGGTCGGCTTGCGAAGCACCGGCGCCCCGGGCGGAAGCCGCTCCCGGACGCGCTCCACCGTCGGCCCGTTGACCTCCGGCTCCTCCTCGGTGGCGACGACGGGCACCCCGAGCCGCGTCGCGATCGCGACGAGCCAGACCATCCTCGCGAGCGCCGTCTCCGCCGCGGCACAGTCTTCCTCTGAGAACCACTCGCGCTCGAGGAAGCCCGGCTGCACGTCGACGACGACGAGCGCCGAGTCGCCGCGATCGACCAGCCCGCTCACGTCTCGCCGCAACGTCTTCGAGTCTAGACCCGCCGGCTCGTAGACTCGACGCCGTGAGCGAGCGCGCCGAGTTCGTCGCGGGGCTGCCGAAGGCCGAGCTCCACCTGCACGTCGAGGGGACGCTCGAGCCGGAGCTCAAGCTCGAGCTCGCGAAGCGAAACGGGGTCGAGCTGCCGTACTCGTCCGCCGACGAGTTCCGGGCCGGCTACCGCTTCGACGACCTACCGTCCTTCCTCGCCGTCTACTACGAGGGCATGAGCGTTCTGCGAACGGAGCGCGACTTCTACGACCTCGCGACCGCGTACTTCCGCAAGGCGCACTCGCAGAACGTCGTCTACGCGGAGATCTTCTTCGACCCGCAGGCGCACACGTCGCGCGGCATCGCGTTCGAGACGGTGCTGGACGGCCTCCATCGCGCCCAGCGCGACGCCGAGACGTCGCTCGGACTGCGGAGCAAGCTGATCATGTGCTTCCTCCGCGACCTCTCGGCCGAGTCGGCCATGGAGACGCTCGAGCAGGCGCTGCTGCACGGCGACGCGATCGCCGGGGTGGGCCTCGACTCCGACGAGCAGGACAACCCGCCCGTGAAGTTCCGGGAGGTGTTCGCACGCGCCAGGCGCGAGGGCTTCAGGCTGACGATGCACTGCGACGTCGACCAGGAGGACGCGACAGGACACATCCGCCAGTGCCTCGACGGCATCGGCGTCGACCGCATCGACCACGGCGTGAACGCGGTCGAGGACCGGACGCTGGTCGACGAGATCCGCCGCCGGGGGCTCGGCCTGACGGTCTGCCCGATCTCCAACCGCTACGTGACCGGCGGCCTGAAGGCTCGCGAGCTCGCCGCCCTGCTCGAGGCCGGCGTGCGGGCGACGGTGAACTCCGACGACCCCGCCTACTTCCCGGGCTACATGAACGAGAACCTGCTCGCCGTGCAGGACGAGGGGGCCACGCGCGACCAGCTCCTCGCGCTGACGAGGAACGCATTCACGATCGCCTGGCTCGAGCCGTCCGAGCGCGCCGCCTATCTCGAGAGGGTCGAAAGCTACGCCGCGTGTACTACAGTCGGGCGCAGTCGATCGAGAAAGGGGTCGTCGTGAAGGCTCGGCTGTTGCTCGTCCTGGCGCTCGGTGCGTTGCTCGTGACGGTGCCGGCGGCCGCGCTCGGCAGCGCGAAGCACGCCGCGGGGAACTCGAAGAGCTTCCCGGACTCGATCGGCGAGGACCCGAACGCGCCGGACATCACGAGCGTCGACGTCTCGAACGACGACGCCGGCAACATCACCTTCAAGGTCAACATCAGCAACCGGCCAACCTTCACGCAGGACATGCTCCTACTCATCTACCTCAATACCGACGAGAAGACGACGACCGGCGACCCGCAGACGTACGGCTCCGATTACATCATCCAGCTGATCCCCGGCGGAAGCGAGCTCTTCCAGTGGAACGGCACCGACTTCGTCGCCGCGCCGTCGCAGACCTCGCTCACGTTCGCGTACGGAACGACCGGCGCCACGATCCACATCAGCGCCAGCGACCTCGGCCGCACGCACGGGTTCGGCTTTGCGGTTGAGGTCGTGTCGGGCATCACCTTCGACGCCCAGGGCAACCCGGACCTGACGAACTCCCACGCTGACATCGCACCCGACGCCGGCCACGGCATGTACACGTACGACGTGCTCACGAAGCTGACGCTGAAGCAGACCGCGTTCACGACCGCGCCCAGCCCGGCACGCGCGGGCAAGCGGTTCTCGGCCAGCCTCGCGGCGACCGAGAGCGACACGAGCGGGCCGGTCGCGAAGGCGACGATCTCGTGCAGCGCGGCGGTCTCCGGCAAGCGCCTGCCGGCGACCCACTCGCTGGCGAACGGCATCGCGAGCTGCTACTGGAAGCTGCCGAAGTCCGCGAAGGGCAAGACGATGCGCGGGACGATCACGATCGTCGTGCAGGGCACGAAGCTCGCCAAACGCTTCGCGGTCAGGGTGCGCTGACGCTCAGCCGACGGCGCGGCCGCCGAGCGTGCCGCGCAGGCTCGTCCCCTGCAGGCCGAGGACGCCGTGCGAGGCGGCCTTGCCGCCGATCGTCACCGTGCCCTGGAAGGCGAGCGGCGGGCCGAGCTGCTTCAGCGAGAGCGTGCCCGTGAGCGTCACGCCGCGCGCGATGCTGTAGCCGACGAGCCGGATCGAGCGCCCCGTCGCCACGAGCTTGCCGCCGTAGATGCCGGGCAGCGTCGCCGAGCTGCCGGAGGCTCCTGCCGTCATCAGCCAGAGCGCCTGGGCGTCGTGCAGGGCGTCGTTCGCGCTCGCGAGCGTGGCGCGCGGCGTCGCCGCATGCGCGGGTCGCGCCGGGCCCGCGGCGGGAAGCGACGGAACGGGAACCACCAGCGGCTTCGTCTGCGGGCAGCTGCTCGGGACGGCGCCGCCGAGCATCCACGTGCGCACCGCGTTCACCGCGCAGCCGGACGGATCGGCCGTCACCGTGCTGTGCCCCACGCCGGGCACGACGAGCAGGTGCCCCTGCGGGAAGCGGGCGACCACCGAGGCCGCGCCGGCGGTCGGCGTGCGCATGTCGAAGCCGCCGCTGACCGCGAGCATCGGCACGTTCGGCAACGGCCCGGCGCCGAGCGGGTCGCCGGTCGGCGACGGCCAGCCGACGCAGGTCGCGGCGTTGCCGAGCTCGGCCGCCCAGGGCCCGAACGGCCCGAGAGTGCCGGCCGGAAGCGACGAGATCGCCGCCTGCAGGATCGCCGGCCGCTGCGCGACCGGCGTGTCCGGCGCCCACGGGAACGGGCCGTCGCGGCACGTCGTCGCGGCGTACAGCCCCGAGCTCAGCTCCACCGCCGGCTCCTCGTTCTCCACGTCGTGCAGGTACGCGAGCCGCAGCAGCGGTTGCGTGTTGCCCGCGCGGGCGGCATGCATGACGGCGGGAAGCTCCGCCGCGAGGCCGGGGCTGAGGTCGGCGTCGAGAACGACCGTCAGCACCTCGAGCCCGTCGACGCGCTTCGCCACCTGCCGGCCGCTGCTCAGACGCACCTTCCCCTGCAGCGGCTTCGCCGCGTACTTGTTCGCGAGCGCGACGACGTCCGACGCGAACGCCGCTCCGTTGCAGCCGTCGATCCTGCAGAACGTCGCGAGCGTCGTCGGCATGGTTCGCAGGACGTTCGACTCGTAGGGATCCGGGAGCTCCGGCGGCAGCACGGAGTCGAGCAGCAGGCGCTCGACGTGGTCCGGGTGCGCGAGCGCGTACGCCATCGCCAGCTTCGTGCCGTACGAGACGCCGTAGAGGCCGATCTTGTCGAACCCGAGCGCCTGCCGCACCGCGTCGAGGTCCTCGGCGTGGTCGGCGGTGCTGTAGAAGGCCGCCGAGGCGCCGAGGGTGCTGCCGCACGAGGCGGTCCCGGCGACCTGCGCGGCCTCCGTGATCGCGACCTGGAGCGCGGGGCAGTCGAGCAGGCCCGACTCGCCGGTGCCGCGGTCGTCGTACGCGACGAGCGTGTAGCCGGGGAAGAGGTAGCGGTAGAGCGTGTCCGCGGTCGGGTCGCCGAGATCGAAGACGTGAGCGGATCCCTGGCCCGGGCCGCCCGCGATCAGGAACATCACGCCGCGCGACGCTCCCTGCGCGGGCAGCTCCTCGACGTGGAGCGCGATCGTGCCCGGCACCTGGCCGCTGCGGTCGAGCGGCACGTCGACCTGCGTGCAGACGAGCCCGGCGACCTTGCCGCACTGGTCGGCCCGTGCGGCCGCCGGCTTCGCGGCCACCGCGACGACGGCAGCGGCGAGCACGGCGGCGAGAGCGGCCGGCCGCAACCTCGTCCAGCTCGACCCCGTCGCTCCCACAGGCCCGCGCACTGTAGCGGTCTACGCGCCCGCGAAGGCGATCGGATTTACGCTCGTCCGGAATGGACGAGCTGACGCTGCTCGACTGGAAGCGGCGCGTCTTCGCGCTGTACGCCGAGGTGCGCGCGGCACCCGAGCCGGAGGACGCGTGGAGGCGCTGGCGCGCGGCGCGCGACGATCTCTTCGCCTCGCATCCGCAGTCGCCGCTGCCGCCCGGGGCGCGCAGGTCGTTCGCCGGCCTCGACTACTTCGACTACGACCCGGCGCTGCGCGTCCTCGGCGAGGTCGAGCCCGCGCCGCACGAACGGCTGGAGATCGCCACCTCCGGCGACCGCCCCTACGCGTTCACGCGCTTCGCGCGCGTGCGCTTCGACCTCGGCGGCGAGCCGCAGCGGCTCGACCTGCACTGGCTCGACGGCTACGGCGGCGGCCTCTTCCTCTCGTTCGCGGACGCGACCAGCGGCTCGGAGACGTACGGCGCGGGGCGCTACCTCCTCGACACCGTCAAGGGCGCTGACCTCGGCGAAGCGGACGGCCGCCTCGTCCTCGACTTCAACTTCGCGTACAACCCGTCGTGCTCGTACGATCCGCGCTGGGTCTGTCCGCTCGCGCCGCCCGGCAACCGGCTCGCCGTCGCCGTCCGCGGCGGCGAGCGTCACCATCCGAGATGATGCGCCGATGATCCGAGGACTGATCGCTCTCGCAGCGTCCGTCGCCGCTGCCGGAGCCCTGGCAGCCTGCGGCGGGGCGGACGTGCCGCCCACCGCGTCGGCGACATACGGGGCGAGACCGCGTCCGAGCCGGTTCATGCGCGTCGTCGCCTCCCGCCGCACCGTCGTCCTGACCATGATCGCCGCCGACGGCAGCGCCAACAACGGCTTCAACTTCGACGGCTACGGGCGCGGCGAGCTCATCGTCACCGTCCCGCGCGGGTGGCGCGTCACGGTGCGCTGCACGAACGGCGGCTCCGCTCCCAACTCCTGCGCGGTCGTCTCCGGCCCGCAGGCGAACGCACCTGCGTTCAAGGGCGCGACGACTCCGCACCCGGTCGCCGGCCTGCAGAGCGGCCAGACGGCGACGTTCTCGTTCACGGCGAGCCGCATCGGCTCGTACCGGATCGCCTCGGTCGTGCCCGGCCACGAGGAGGCGCGGATGTACGCGGTGCTCGTCGTGACGCGCCGGGGCCGGCCGACGATCTCCGCGCGGCCGGGACCGTAGGCGTTAGATCACGGCGTCGATGGCGAGCGCGACGAAGAGCAGCGCGAGGTAGAGCAGCGACGCGTGGAAGACGAGCGCCGCGTTCCGGCGCGTCGGCCGCCGCGCGAGCCGGAGCGCGAGCGCGAGGAAGCCGGCTCCGAGCGCCGCGGCCGCCGCCAGGTAGACCGTTCCGAAGGTGCCCGCGGCGGCCGGGACCAGCGTGACGGCCACCAGCACGACCGTGTAGCCGAGGATCTGGCGGAGCGTCGTCCGCTCCCCCCGCGCGACCGGCAGCATGGGGACGGACGCGCTCGCGTAGTGCTCCTTCAGGAGCAGCGCGAGCGCCCAGAAGTGCGGCGGCGTCCAGAGGAACACGAAGACGAAGAGCCAGAGCGCCGCCACGCCGAGGCGTCCCGTCGCAGCCGCGTAGCCGACGAGCGGCGGAATGGCCCCGGCGGCGCCGCCGATGACGATGTTCTGCGGGGTCGAGCGCTTCAGCCAGCGCGTGTAGACGAGGACGTAGAAGGCGTTCCCGAGCAGCGCGAGCACGGCGCTGGCGATGTTCACCGCGGCCGCGAGGACGACGAACGAGAACGCGGACAGGGCGAGGCCGAACTCGAGCGCGCGCACGGGCGCGACGCGACCCGCGGCCACCGGGCGGCTCTCCGTCCGCTTGCCCATCAGCCTGTCGATGTCGCGGTCGAGCAGATGGTTGAACGCGGACGCGCCGCCGCACGCGAGGCCGAGGCCGATGACCGTCGCGGCGAGCCGGCCGGCCGGCGGAGCCCCGCCACGCCCGACGACCATCCCGCACGCGCCGGTGAGGAGAAGCAGCGACATGATCCGCGGCTTCGTCAGCGTCAGGTAGTCGCGCCACGAGGCCGCCGCGACGGGCTCGCCGCGCAGGCACTCGAGCGTGCAGACGACCGTGGCCGCGAGCGCGGCCGCCGCCAGCGCGAGATGGGCGTCCGGCGCGAGCACGACCCCCGCGCCGACGAAGAGCACCAGCGCCGCGACGCTCGCCGGCAGCAGGCGGCGGTGTGCCTGGGCCGCCGCGAGGACGAGGGCGACGAGCGGTGGAAGCCCGAGCGCGGCCAGCGCCCGGTGGGCGGGCCCGAGCGAGAGCAGCCCCGAGGCCACCGCGAGCGCCGCCGCGCTCGACGCCGTCAGCGACGTCAGCCGCAGCCACGCCCCGGGGGCGATCCCCGGGCGAGGGAGGAGGGTGGTCGCGGTCACGTCGACCTAGGAGCTAGAAGTCCTCCGGGTGCTTGCGGGCGTAGAGGCCCCAGTAGATGCCGATCACCACGAGCAGGGCGAGCGGGATGACCCAGGTGAGGATTCCGCTCTCCAGATAGCTTGCGACGGGCACGCGAGAACCTCCGTTTCTCTCTCTTCAGTGCTGGACGGCGGGGCGGTCCGGACGGCGGGCGCCGGCCGGGTCGAGCCACAGGTACAGGAACCAGCAGGCGGCGACCGTGTACGCGAGCGAGCCCGGCACCCACATGACGCCGGCGCCGAGCTGCTGGTCGGCCAGCGCCGAGATGCCGCCGGGCCGATGGGCGAGCTTGCGGTAGTCGTACAGCGGCGTGCGGGCGAAGGCGAGGACGATGGCGAGGATCCACCCCGGCACCATCGCGAGAACGAAGTAGAAGCAGCGGTGGGCGTCGTCGAGGCGCGCGCGCAGCGGCGGCGCTCCCAGCACCGCCGCCCAGAACATGATCGACGTGATCACGAAGCTCAGGTGCTCGACCTGGTGGATCGTCTCGGAGCGAAGCGTCACGTCGTACATCGCCGGCACGTGCCAGAAGCCGAGCACCGCCGAGGCCAGGAGCAGCGCCGGCAGCGGCCGCGCGAGCGGCTCGCCGGCCGCGAAGACGCGCGCGGCCGCGCGGGTGACGCGCGCGGGCAGAGGCTGCCAGAGGCGCGGCCACGGACGCCCGAGGACGAGCAGCGGCGGCGCGGCGGTGATGAGCAGCACGTGCTGGGTCATGTGCACCCAGAAGAGCTTGTCCGCGTAGGCGTCGATCGGCGTGTCGAGCGCGATCACGACGAACGCGATCCCGCCGTAGAACGACGCCGCCCGGAGCGGGTCCCGCCTGCGGCCGCGGCCGCCGAGCGCGTAGAGAACGGCGAGCACGACGCAGACGGCGAACGGCACGCCGAGCGGCCAGTCGGCGGTGCTCGAGAGCGCGCTCATGCGGGGTCAGGCCAGGTAGAGGATGATCCAGGTGATGACCGCGATGCCGGCCAGGAACTGGGCGTAGAAGGCCACCGCGGCCAGCTGGGCGCGCAGGAGCGAGAGCGGATCCGCGATGTCGTGGCGCATCCGGTGCGGGTCGCCCGATGCGTGGCCCGGCGGCGGCGTGTCGCCGACGGCGACCTTGCGGTAGCGGACGGCGGTCGCCACCACCGTCTCGACCCAGAAGATCAGCCCGAGCAGGAAGACGAAGAGGAAGGCCGTCCACCCCATGTAGACGCTCGCGTAGCCGCCCTGCGTCGGGCCGAAGCCGTTGCTCGCCCAGAGCGCGATCTGCAGCGCGACGGCGACGACGAGAAGCGCGAGCGCGAGCCCGCCCTTCTTCCGCCACTGCGACCGCCGACCGGCGCGCTGGTCGGCGAGCCCGAAGCGAAGCAGGAGCGCGGCCCCGACGACGCACGCGGTCAGGATCGTGCCGAGCGTGATCGACGGGTCGACGTGCTTCGGCCGCCACATCGCATTGTTGTTCAGCGAGCGGAGGTAGAAGTACGCGAACAGGAAGCCGATGAAGAAGAACGCCGTCGCGCTCGCCCAGAGGTGGGCGCCAGTGGACAGGTTGCGCGCCGCGAGGTCGGGCGACTCCTCCTCGACGACGGCGTACGGGGTCCCCTCGTGTGCGAGCTCGGTCATGCCCCACCTCCCGCCGGGATCGGCGTGGCCGACGGCCGGACGACCACCGCGCCGTCCTCGCCGTACCCGTACGGATCGCCGACGATCACCGGGATCCGGTCGAAGTTGTGCACCGGCACCGGCGACGGGAGCTGGAACTCGAGCGACTTCGAGCCCCACGGGTTGTCGCCCGCCGGCACCCGCGCGAAGAGCTGCGAGTACACGAGGTTGACGAGGAACACAAGCATCGAGATGCCGAGCACGAACGCCGACGCCGAGACCCAGTCGTTCAGCCACTGCAGGTTCGACGGATACGTCACGACCCGCCGCGGCATGCCGAGGAAGCCGAGCGCGAACAGCGGCCCGAACGTCGAGTTGAAGGAGACGAACATGAGCCAGAAGTGGATCTTCCCGAGGCGGTCGTTGAGCATGAACCCCGTCATCTTCGGCAGCCAGTAGTAGATCGCGGCGAAGAACGTGAAGATGAGGCCGCCCATGATCGTGTAGTGGAAGTGGGCCATCGAGAAGAAGCTGCCGTGCGTCGTCACGTCGCTCGGGACGTCGGAGAGGAAGATCCCGGACAGGCCGCCGAACAGGAAGTTGAAGACCCACGCCAGGCAGAACAGCATCGGCACCGAGAAGCGGATCCGGCCCCGCCAGAGCGTGCCCATCGCGCAGAGGAACGTGAACCCGGTGGGGATGGAGATCAGCTCCGTCGACAGCATGTAGAACGGCCGCAGGTCGGAGTTGATCCCGCTGACGAAGATGTGGTGCTGCCAGACGGTCCACGACAGCAGCGACACGCCCAGGAAGCCGGCGACCGCGAGCCGGTAGCCCCAGAGCGGCTTGCGCGCGAACACGGGCAGCAGCTCGAGCACGATCCCGAAGCCGGGCAGGGCGAGGATGTAGACCTCCGGGTGCCCGAACACCCAGAAGAGGTTCTCGAACAGGTAGCTCGACCCGCCCATCGCGGGTATGAAGAAGCTCGTCTGGATCGTCCGGTCGAACCCCGCCATCGTCAGGACGCAGATCAGGACGGGAGCGGCCAGCAGCATCAGCACGGCCGTCGACAGCACGCCCCACACGAACATCGGCAGCCGCGTCCAGGTCAAGCCGGGCGCGCGCATGGTGATCACGGTGGCGAGCATGTTCAGCCCGAGCAGGCACATCGAGAGCCCGACCAGCGCGAAGAACGTGATGTACGCGTCCATGCCGATGTTCGCCTGGTCGTTGAGCGGCTCGTAGCCCGTCCAGCCGGTGGGGATGCCGCCGTAGAAGACGCCGCTGATCAGGATCACGCCGGCGGCCATCAGGAGCCAGAAGGTGAGCGCCTCGATGCGCGGGAACGCCATCCGGCGAGCCCCGATCATGATCGGCACCAGGTAGTTGGCGAACGGCCCCAGGATGCCGCTCGTCATCATCCCCATCATCATCGTCCCGTGCTCGGTGACAAGCGTCAGGTAGTTGCCCGCCGGCCAGACGTTCGGCTCCGGCCGGAGCAGCTCGAACCGGATCAGCATCGCGTTCAGGCCCGCGATGAAGAAGAAGAGCCCGATGCCGACGAAGTACTGCATGCCGACGACCTTGTGGTCCGTGCTCAGCCCGAAGTAGCGGCCGATCCCGCGGTCTTCCTTCTCGCGCAGCGACGGCGGGTAGCCGCGGAGCCGGGCGAACGGGTACGCGGCGAAGCCGAGGCCGACGAGGAAGCCGATGACGCCGAGGATGTAGCCGAAGAAGAGCGCGAGGTCGTTCTGGTCGGTGTCGCCGAAGTAGTCGACGCTCTTGATGTCGAGGCCGTTGATCAGCCAGTGCGCGCCGAACCACCCGAGGTAGAAGCCGCCGATGCCGAGCAGGATCCCGGTGAGCAGGTTGAACCCGGCGAGGCGGCGCCAGAGCGGCGGCCCGGCCGTCGTCGCGGTGGGTTCGGCGGGTGTGGCGGTCACCTGGTCGCGTCTCCTTGGCTCAGCCGGCGCGGAACGCCGGGTCGGGCAGGTATCGGGTGCCGTACTTCGGCAGGTACTGCGTCACGGGGCCGACGAAGCGGCTCTGCGCGGTGGCCCACGCCTTGAACGCGCTCTGGCTCATCACGCGGCCGGTGTCGAACATGTAGCCGTGGAACAGCCCGCACAGCTCGGCGCAGTGGATCTTCACCGGGCCGATGTGCTTGGGCGTGATGTAGGCGATGTTGTCGACGCCCGGGTTCGCGTCGGCCTTCAGTCCCAGCGCCGGCACCCAGAACGAGTGGACGACGTCGAGCGACGTCACGTGCAGCTCCACCTCCTGGTCGACCGGCAGCACGAAGCTCGCCGACTCGAAGCCGCCCTCGGACGGGTAGCGGAAGGTGAACTGCCACTGCTGGGCGATCACCTGCACCTGCAGCGGCTTCCCGTTCGGCTGCAGCGTCGCCGCGGACGCCGACGGGACGAACACCGGGTTCGAGCCCTGGCCGCCGCCGGCGCCGCCGAGCAGCTCGTAGGTGCCGAACGCCGCGAGGAAGAGGACGATGATCGTCGTGCCGACGACCCACGTCGTCTGGATGCCGGCGTGGCCGCGGATCGACGGCCCGTCGGCGGCCGCCTTCGGATCGCGCTCGCGGAAGACGACCAGCGTGTAGGCGAAGTAGACGATGATCATCGCGGTGATCGCGACCGACACGAGCAGCAGGACCTCGTTGTCGAACCGCTGGCCCGACGCCTGCTTGCTCCCGTTGCCCGGCGGCAGGATCGGCGCGAGGAAGACCGCGACCAGCACCATCCCGATCGTCGTCACGACGAGCCAGATGAGGGCGATGCGGGCGCCGTGTCCGAGTTGCCGCATGCTCACGTGACGTTGAGGAAGCCGTCCATGTAGCCGAGCGTCTGCATCGGCCCGCCGAAGCCGTCGAGGAAGCCGGCGGCGCAGGGGACGAAGCACTGCCAGCGATAGCGGCCCTTGCCGGGCGTGACGAAGTCGAAGGTGATCGTCTGGTGCGCGGTCGAGAGCGCGCACGGCCCGAAGCCGCACTGGTTCTTCGCGTCGTCGGCGACGCCTTTCAGCGGCACGATCAGCCCCATCTGCGGGATCGCGAACGTGTGCGACGCGTCGTCCGGGTTGAGCACGTTCATCGTCTTGCCGTTCACGGTCATCGTGTTGCCGACGGTGCCGCGCACCTTGGCCATGAACGGGTTGCGAAGCCCGCTGTCGCCGTCGAACTGGTAGACGGTCACGTGGACCCGCGTGTGCGCGGGGAGCGACCAGATGGTCGTGTGGTGCCAGCGCATGTTCGAGTCGCGCACGAAGTACGAGACCCAGTCGGGGTTCGCCGTGAGCGTCGGCCCGCCGGCCGCGTCGGTCTGGATCGTCAGGTTCACGGTCTTCCGCCCGCCGGACGAGGTGACCGGCAGGTGGAACGCCTGCGGCCCGGCCATCCAGACGTCGACGATGTAGAAGCCGATCAGCACCCCGGCGACCGCGACCGCCAGGGCGACACCGAGAAGCTTCTGCAACGACGTCATTGCATCTCCAGAGCTTCGCTTCAGGGGCGACTTCCGACGCGTACATATCGCGTTCGCGCGCCGCCGTGGACAACATGACAACGGTGTCATCCGCCGGTCATGCTCCTGTCACCTCCGGCTCTGATCGAACTCTCAGGCGCCGCTCATCGTCCTCTCACGGCCCGCGGGAAGGCTGTTCGCATGAACCTCGAGACAGTCATCCTGCTGAACGCGATCCTCGACACGATCGTGGTCTCCGGCATCCTCGCTCTCGCCGCCTGGGCGATCCGCACCGACCGCCGCATCGAGCGGCCGCAGGTGCGCTCGCTGCCGCGGCGCGAGCAGGACCGCCTGGCGGCCTGAGGCCAGAAACGGCGGGGGCGGGACGCGCCCGCCCCCGCCCCCTCCGGGCAAGGGCGCCCCGCCGTCCGCCGTTGTAAGGTCCGCAGGCGCGACATGCGGATCCTGGTGATCGAGGACGAACCGCGGATCCTCGACTTCCTGCGGCTCGGGCTGGAAGCGGAGGGATTCACCGTGGACGGCGTCGGCGACGGCGCCGCCGGCCTGATGCGGGCGCTCGACGAGCCGTACGAGCTGGTCGTGCTCGACCTGCAGCTCCCCCGGCTCGACGGCCTGCGGCTGCTCGACGAGCTCCACCGGCAGCGGCCGTCGCTGCCGGTGCTGATCCTGTCGGCGCGCGGCGACCTGCCGACGAAGCTGCGCGGCTTCGAGCTCGGCGCGATCGACTTCCTCTCGAAGCCGTTCTCGTTCGACGAGCTCGTGGCGCGCGTCCGGGTCCACCTCCGCAAGCGCCGCGGTGACGACGGCCCGCCCTCGACGCTCGCCGCGGGCGCGCTCACGCTCGACCTGGCACGCAGGCAGGCGCGCATCGCCGACCGGTCGGTCGACCTCTCCGACCGCGAGTTCCGGCTCCTCTACCACCTCGTCTCGCATCCCGGCGAGGTCGTCAGCCGCGAGCGGCTGCTCTCCGAGGTGTGGGGATACAGCTTCGACCCGGGGTCGAACGTGGTCGACGTCTGCATCCGCCGGCTGCGGAAGAAGCTCGGGTCCCCGTCCCCGATCGAGACGGTGCGGCATGCCGGTTACCGCCTGGTGGCGTAGGCCGGTCCGCGTCGACGCGGCCTGGGTCGTCTTCTCGGCGGCCTGCCTCGCGGTGATGATCGCGTGGCCGTCCTGGGAGACGATCCCGTTCCACCTGATCTGGATCACGCTGACGCTCCTGTACGGCTTTCGGGTCTGGTCGACGCCGGTAACCGCCGCCGTGCTGCTGGGGGTGGGTGTCGCGACCGGCGCGTCGATCTTCGCCGACGCGTTCGAGGGCATCCAGCTCTGGGGCGAGCTCTTCGAGGTGCCGCTGATGTCGGCGATGTTCCTGGCGATGGTGTGGCACGCGCAGCGCCGCGTGCAGGCGATCGAGACGGTCGAGCGGCTCGCGGACGAGCAGGCGGCGCTGCTCGAGCAGGAGGAGCGCCTGCTCCAGAACGTGTCGCACGAGCTGCGCACGCCGGTGACGATCGCCCGCGGCCACCTCGAGCTGCTGGCGCGCGAGCTGGACGGGGACCGGCCGGAGCTGGCGGTCGCCTTCGACGAGCTGAGCCGGATCGAGCGGATCGTCGACCGGCTCCTCCTGCTCGCGCGCTCCGAGCGCGACGACTTCCTCCAGCTCGGCTACGTGCCGCTCGTCCCCTTCCTCGAGGACATCCTCATGCGCTGGGCGGAGGTGGCGCCGCGCGCCTGGCGGCTCGGCGACGTGGTCGACGTCGCCGTGCTCGCCGACGAGACGTGGCTGCGGACGGCGCTCGACGCGCTGCTCGAGAACGCCGTGCACTACACCGACGACTACGCGCGCATCGAGCTGTCCGCCCACGGCCGGCAGAACGCGGTCGTGATCGCGGTCTCGGACGAGGGCCAGGGCATCGCGCCCGAGATGCGGTCGGAGATCTTCGAGCGCTTCGCGCGCTCGGACGGCGCCCGCTCGCGCCGCGAAGGCGGCGCCGGCCTCGGCCTCGCGATCGTGGCCGCGATCGCGCGGGCCCACGGCGGCTCGGTCACGCTGGCTCCGCGCGAGGTGGGGTCGTGCTTCGAGCTGCGCCTGCCGCTGGAGCAGGCGGCGAACGCCGAGAGCGAGCACGCGCCGGGCCTGGACGCGCGGCCGGCCCGGGCGGCGGACCTCGATCTGGTCTAATCGGCGGGTGACCGCGCTCTATCGCAAGTACCGGCCGCAGACGTTCGCGGACGTCGTCGGCCAGGAGGCGGTGGTGCGGACGCTCGTGAACGCGATTGAGCAGGGTCGGGTGCGGCAGGCCTACCTCTTCGCGGGGCCGCGCGGCACCGGGAAGACCTCGCTGGCGCGGATCCTCGCGAAGTCGCTCAACTGCGCGCACGGCCCCACGGCGACCCCGGACAACACCTGCCACGCCTGCGTCGCGATCTCGAACGGCACCTCGCTGGACGTGATCGAGATGGACGCCGCGTCGCAGCGCGGCATCGACGACATCCGCGAGATCCGCGAGCGCGTGGTGCTCCAGCCGGTCGAGGGGACGTACAAGGTCTACATCCTCGACGAGGCGCACCAGCTCACCGACGCCGCGTGGAACGCGCTGCTGAAGCTGATCGAGGAGCCGCCGCCGCACCTGCTCTTCGTCTTCTGCACCACGGAGCTGCAGAAGGTGCTGCCCACGGTGCGCTCGCGCTGCCAGACGTTCGTCTTCCAGCGGCCGCGGCTGCCCGAGCTCGTGCGGAAGCTCCGGCTGATCGCCGACGCGGAGAAGATCGACGTCCCCGACGCCGCGCTCGCGCTGATCGCGCGCGGCGGGCGCGGCGCGTACCGCGACGCGGAGTCGACTCTCGACCAGCTCGCCTCCGCAACCGGCGGCACGATCACCGTGCAGGACGTCCTGCAGCTCCTCGGCGCCGTCGAGGACGAGGTGCTCTTCCGCCTCTGCGACCTCGTCGTGGACGGCGACACCGCGGGCGCGCTCACCTTCCTCGAGAGCCTGTCGGCGCAGGGCCAGGATCTGGGCCGGCTCGTCACCGACCTGCTCGAGCACCTGCGGCACCTGCTCCTCGTGCAGCACATGGGCGAGGTTCCCGACTCGCTGCCGGTCACCGACGAGGCGCGCGAGCGGCTGCGCGAGCAGGCGAACCAGCTGCCGCCGGCCACCGTGGTGCGGCTCATCGACCTGCTGGCGGTGGCCGTGGACGACATGCGCCAGGGCGGCGACCCCCGGCTCCCGCTCGAGCTCGCGCTCGTGAAGGTGACGCGGCCCGCGGCCGACCTCTCCCGCGAGTCCCTCGCCTACCGCATCGAGCGGCTCGAAGCCGGTTCGGCCGGAACGGTGGAAACTGTTTCGGCCGTTCCGGCCGAAACAGTTTCGGAGGTTTCCGAGCGTCCGACCGACGTCGACCTGGGCCAGCTGCAGGAGGCGTGGCGGCGCACGATCCTGCCTGCGGTGGAGCAGCGGTCGATCCCGATCGGGAAGACGCTCGCCGAGGCGCACCCCGCGGCCCTCTCGGGCGACACGCTCACGCTGGAGTTCCCGCAGGCGGCCTCGTTCCACCTGAAGCTGGCCGAGGACCCGAAGAACGCGGCCCTGCTCCGCGAGGCGCTCTACGAGGTCACGGGGCGCAAGCTGGCGGTCGAGTTCGAGCTCGGCGAGCACGGAGGCGGCGACGAGCGCACGGACGAGCCCGTCAGCGAGGAGGACGTTCTCGAGCTGATGAAGAGCACCTTCGACGCGCGGGAGCTGGACGAATGACACGAAACTGTTTACGGTCGAAGACCCGAAACTGTTTACGGTCGAAGACCCGAAACTGTTTGCGGTCGAAGACCGCAAACAGTTTCCAAGCCCGGGGAGCGGCATGAGCTTCGACATGAACGAGCTGATGAAGCAGGCCCAGGCGATGCAGCAGCAGATGGCCGAGCTGCAGGAGCAAGCGGCGAAGGAGACCGCCACCGCGTCGGCCGGCGGCGGCGCCGTGACGGTCGTCGCGACCGCCGGCGGCGAGGTCGTCGAGCTCCGGATCGACCCGAAGGCGATCGATCCCGACGACCCCGAGATGCTCGCCGACCTCGTCACCGCCGCCGTCAACGAGGCGCTTCGGAATGCGCGAGCGAAGGTCGAGGCGAAGATGAAGAACATGCTCCCGCCCGGCCTCGGCGGCCTCCTGCCCGGGCTCTAGACTCCCCGAACCTGGTTCGTCGCAGAGCGGCGAACCAGGTTCGCGAGTTCGCCCGTGTTCAGCCCCTCCGTCGAGAACCTCGTCGCGCAGCTCACCCGCCTGCCGGGCATCGGCTCGCGCACCGCGCAGCGACTCGCGTTCCACATCCTGCAGCGTCCCGCCGACGAGGCGCTCGCGCTCGCCGGCGCGCTCGCGGACGTGAAGGAGCGCGTCCGCTTCTGCCGCGAGTGCGGCAACCTGACCGAGGAGGACGTCTGCGGGATCTGCGCGGACGCGCGCCGCGACCACACGCTGATCTGCGTCGTCGAGCAGCCGGTCGACCTCGTCTCCCTCGAGCGCACGCACGAGTACCGCGGCCTCTACCACGTGCTCGGCGGCGCGCTCTCGCCGCTCGACGGCGTCGAGCCGAGTGACCTCCGCATCGACGAGCTCCTGCGGCGCGTGGAGTCGAACGGCGTGCAGGAGGTCGTGCTGGCGACCAATCCGAACGCGACGGGCGAGGCGACCGCGGCGTTCCTGGCCGACCGGCTACGCGGCCGCGTCCGGGTCACGCGCCTCGCGAGCGGGCTCCCCGTCGGCGGTGACCTCGAGTACGCCGACGAGGTCACCCTCGGGCGGGCTCTTTCCGGCCGGCGCGAGATGTAGCGCGCGCGCGAGGAAGCGCTCTGTGCGCACCGCGATCCAGAAGCACACGAGTGCCGCCGGGACCTCCGCGAACGCGGCGAGCAGGATCGAGTTGCGCAGCTCGTCGGCGTGGCTCTCGAGGATGATGTCGAACCAGGCGTCGACGACGAGCACCGTCCCCGTCGCGGCGGCGAGCGCCCCGACCCACGGCGAGCGCCGGTAGGCGGCGACCGCGGTCGCGACGAAGAGCGCGGCGAGGCCGCTGTCGAACCCCGACCAGGCGATGTCCCAGCGGTTCGTCTCGTGGTGCGGATGGAGCGACATCGCCAGCCAGATCGTCCAGGGCAGCAGCCCGACCCCGACGGCCGCGAACGTGACGACCACCCAGCCCCGGAGCGTTCCCGGAAGGAATCCCATGCCCGCCTACACTGTGGCAGATGACCACCACAGCGTTCGAGCCGGTGCCCGCGCTCGAGGGCGCGCGGCGGACGCCGGGGCTCGTCGTGATGAAGTTCGGCGGCTCGTCGGTGGCCGACACCGAGAAGCTGAAGCGCGTCGCGGAGCGGCTCGTCGCCGCGCACGAGGCCGGCGCGAAGGTGGTCGCCGTCCTCTCGGCGATGGGCAAGACGACGGACGACCTGATCCGCCTCGCGCACGAGGTCTCCTCCGCCCCGCACCCGCGGGAGTACGACATGCTCGTCTCGACCGGCGAGCGGATCTCGAACGCGCTCTGCGCGATGGCGATCCATGACCTGGGCCATGAGGCGGTCTCGCTGACGGGCTCGCAAGCCGGGATCGTCACCGACGCGCGGCACACGAAGGCGAAGATCGTCGAGGTTCGCGCGCAGCGCATCCACGAGGCGCTCGACGCCGACCGGATCGTGCTCGTCGCCGGCTTCCAGGGCGTCTCGACCGCCACGCACGACGTGACGACCCTCGGCCGCGGCGGCTCCGACACCACTGCCGTCGCCCTCGCCGCCGCGCTCGGCGCCGACGCGTGCGAGATCTTTACCGACGTCCGCGGCGTCTTCACCGCCGACCCCCGCATCGTCCCCGAAGCGCTGAAGCTCGACGCCGTCACGTACGAGGAGATGCTCGAGATGGCCGCGTCGGGCGCGAAGGTGATGATGGCGCGGTCGATCGAGGTGGCGCGCCGCTACGGTGTCCGCGTCCGCGTCCGCTCGACGTTCGAGGAGGGCGACGGAACCTGGATCGGCGAGGAGGACGACGCGGTGCTCGAGAAGGCGATCATCTCCGGCGTCACGCACGACACGTCGGAGGCGAAGGTGACGGTGCTCGACGTGCCCGACCGTCCGGGCATCGCCGCGCGCGTCTTCCGCGCTCTCGCCGACGCGGGCGTCAACGTCGACATGATCGTGCAGAACGTCTCGCAGGACGGGACGACGAGCATCTCGTTCACGCTGCCGAAGGCCGATCTGCGCGTCGCCGATCCGATCCTCGAGTCGCTCGCCGTCGAGATCGGCGCCGCCGGCGTCTCGCGCGATCCCGACATCGCCAAGGTCTCGCTGATCGGCGCGGGAATGAAGAGCCACCCGGGCGTCGCGGCCGACATGTTCGACGCGCTGGCCGAGGCCGGCATCAACATCGAGATCATCTCCACGTCCTCGATCCGCATCTCGTGCGTCGTCCGCGCCGCCGAGGTCGAGCGCGCGGTGCAGGCGGTGCACGAGCGGTTCCGTCATTTCGCGGAGGAGCGCGTCGGTGTCGACTGAGCGGCGCGTCGGCGTCGTCGGCGCGACAGGCGCGGTCGGCACGGTCACGCTCGACCTGCTGCGGGCGCGCGGCTACGAGCGCGTCCGCGTGTTCGCGTCGGCCCGCTCGGCCGGCACGCGGCTCGGCGCGTGGACGGTCGAGGAGGCGACGCCCGAGGCGCTCGAGGCAGGCGACGTGGACGTGTTCCTCTTCTCGTGCGGCACGAGCGCCTCGCGGGAGCTCGTCCCCCACGCCGTCGCCGGCGGTGCCGTCGCGATCGACAAGTCGGCCGCCTACCGGCTCGAGCCCGGCGTGCCGCTCGTCGTGCCGGAGGTGAACGGCGCCCGCGCCTTCGAGCACGACGGCATCGTCGCCAATCCGAACTGCTGCACGATCCCTCTCACGTGCGTGCTGAAACCGCTGCACGACGCCGCCGGCCTCGTGCGCGTGCGCGTCGCCACCTATCAGTCCGTGTCGGGCGCGGGCGCGCAGGCGATGGAGCGGCTGCGCGGCGAGTCGCCGGCGGAGCACGACCTGCGGATGGACTGGAGCTTCGACGGCGAGGAGTTCGACGAGGAGTCGAAGCTCCGCGACGAGACGCGCAAGATCCTCGAGCTGCCGGAGCTGCCGATCCAGGCGATGTGCGTGCGCGTGCCGGTGATGGTCGGCCACGCCGAGGCGGTGTGGCTCGAGACGGAGGACGACCTGCCGCCCGAGCGGGCGCGCGCGCTGCTGGCGGCGGCGCCGTCGGTGCGCGTCGAGGACTTCCCCTCGCCGGGCAAGGCGGCCGGCGGCGACGAGGTGCTGGTCGGCCGGATCCGTCGCGACCCGACCGTCGACCGCGGCCTGGCGCTCTTCCTGGCCGGCGACAACCTCCGCAAGGGCGCCGCGCTGAACGCGATCCAGATCGCCGAGCTCGTCCTCGGGCGCGAGCGCGCGGCGGCCTGAACCGGTGTCTGACATTTAACGGTGTCAGGCACCGTCACGGGATCGTCACGGCCGCGGGGCGGGAGCGGGCGGCCGCATAGAGACGCCGGAACCTGGTTCGCGACGCCGTCGCGAACCAGGTTCCCGAGCTTGCGGCCTCACGGCCGCGGGACGGGCGTCGGCACGGGCTCCGGCACGCCGAAGGCGTCGCGCACGACGCGCAGCACCTTCTCACGCCTCCCTTCCGCGACCGGCTGCAGCCCGCCCAGCTCGAGCCGCGCGAGCGCGACCCGGCCCGCCGAGCGGACGGCCTGGAAGCCGAAGTCGGCGAGGAAGTCGAGCGGGAACAGCGTCTTGTGGACGCGGAACCGCTCGTAGCTCGACTCGCCCTCCGGATACCGGTACGAGAACGCCTCGAGGCCGCGCGCGCCGCGGTCGCGAGCCTCGCCGATCGCGGCGAGGAAGAGCGACTGCAGCACCCACGGGCTCGACTCCTCGACCAGGTAGGCGCAGGTGACGAGCATCGCATCGGTCGAGGGCGGCCCGCCCGGGAGCTCCCAGGCGCGCGGGAACACCTGCGCCGGCCCGTACTGCATCGAGCCCAGCACGCGGCCGTCCGAGTCGTAGTAGACGGTGCCGAAGGAGCCGTGCTCCAGCTCGACCTTCTCCATCCAGCGCCCCTTGTCGACGGTCCGGCGCCCGCGCGACTGCCACCAGACGCACTCGTGGCACACCGACGGCGCCGTCTCCAGCGTGAGCTTGGTGAGGCCGGTCAGCCGGGGCGGCATCAGCCGGATCGTAGAACCAGCTCGGTTGCCTCGGGACGGGCGAAGAAGCGGAACGGCACGAAGGTCGTGCCGAGGCCGGCCGAGACGTGCATGCTCGTCGACCGTCGCACGTAGACGCCGTGCGAGTACGGCGCGCTCGGGTGCGCGAGCAGCAGCCGACCGGAGCCGTACGGCAGCACGATCTGGCCCGCGTGCATGTGCCCGGCGAGGATCAGATGCCAGCGGCCGGGCTCGACGTAGTCGAGCACGCGTGGGAAGTGGCAGAGCAGGATGCGGAGGTCGGCGTCGGAGCCGCCGAACCCGCTCCGGCGCCGGTCGAGCCAGGAGCGCGGGTCGACGCCGGCGAGCTCCACGCGCCGGCCCCGCAGCTCCACCTCGACGCTGTCATCGGCGAGCACGGTGCCGCCCTCGAGCCGCTCGATGCTCGCCGGCGCCGAGAACGGGTCGCGCGAGCGCGCGAAGTCGTGGTTCCCGAGCACGACGTAGGGATGGTCGAGCCGGCGCAGCAGCTCGCGCAGCCGCCGCTCGGCACGCGGCCGCGACAGGAGGTCGCCGGTGATGCAGACGAGGTCGGGGCGCCGCTCCGCGGCCCAGTCGACGGCGGCCTCGACCGCGCGGGCCCCTCGTGAGGGAACGCCGAGGTGAAAGTCGGACAGGTGCGCGATGCGCAGCCCGTCGAGCTCCGGCGGCAGGCCCGCGATCGCCAGCTCGCGGACGCGGAGGCGGGCCCAGCCGGCCTCGAACCAGCCCCACGCCGCCGCCGCGCCCGCCGCAGCCGCGGCGAGCCCGAGAGCGGCGCCCGTGCGAGGCGCGCTCAGACGACGAACTTGTCGGCGATCGCGTCGACCGAGACGACGTGCCGCTTGAACTGCAGCTCCGACTCGTCGAGCCCCGCGGCGACGCCGACGAGCTGCGCGAGGTGGAGCACCGGCATGTGGATGTCGCGGCCGGTCGCCTTGCGCAGCTTCGACTGCCAGGCGTCGAGCGACAGGTGGCAGAGCGGGCACGGCGTGACCATCGCGTCCGCGCCGGCCTCGATCGCCTGCTCGATCGGCTGGATCAGCTCGCCGAGCGCGGTCTCCTCGCGTGCCTGGATGATCGGGAAGCCGCAGCACTTGATCTTGGCCGGGTAGTCGACCGCCTCGCCGCCGCACGCCTCGATGATCCGCTCGAGCGACCACGGGCGGTCCGGGTCCTCGAAGCCCATGATCTTCGACGGGCGCAGGATCTGGCAGCCGTAGAACGGCGCAATCCGGAGGCCCTTCAGACCTCGGTGCGCGGACGCCTTCAGCCGCTCGTAGCCGTCGCCCTCGGCGATCTCCCACAGCAGGTGGCGGACCTCGACGTCCGTCTCGTAGGCCGGCACCCCGACCGCGGCGAGGTTCTCGTTCACCCGCGCGCGGACGTCGGCGTCGCCGGTGAGGATGAAGTTCGCCTGGCGCAGGTTGAGCGTGCAGACGTTGCAGACCGTCAACAGCGTGTCGACGCCCTCCGCGGCCGCGTACGCGAGGATGCGCGCGTTCAGGTGGAGGTAGTAGTCCGGCTCCGCCTCGTGGATGTCGCCGGCGCCGCAGCACGTCACCGACTCGAGCTCGACGAGCTCGAGGCCCACCTTCGGCGCGAGCGCCTGCGTCGCCGAGTCGAGCTCCTTCGCCGACAACGACGCAAGGCAGCCCTTGTAGTACGCGACTCGCTTCACGCGACCGCTCCCGAACCGACGAAACTGTTTGGCGACGTCGTCGCCGAACAGTTTCCGGCGCACGGCGTCATGCGCCGCCTCCCGGCTTCGCGGTCGGCTCCCGGCCGGGCGTCACGTCCGCCTGCGTGAGCGAGCCGACGCCCTCGGCCGAGCCTTCGCCGGGGACGAACGGCCGCGCGAACGCGTCGGGCCGCTCGTAGATCTCCTCGAGCGTCTCCGCGCCGAGGCCGTGGCCGTGCGCGAGGCGGGCCAGCGCGCGCTCGCCCTGGACGATGCCGGCGAAGCCCTCGCGTCCCTGCGCCTCGGTCAGGTCGTAGAGCCGCCGCGCCTCGACGACGTCCTTGGCGACGTGCGGCGGGAACGGCGGCGGCACCTTCCCCTTGCGCGCGAGGTCGAGCGCGAAGCGCGTCTGCTTGATCGCCGAGACGACGCCCTGCGTCTTCGGCACCAGCTCGGTCTCGCGCAGCCAGCCCGTCGTCTTCGTCGACACGATGAACCACTTCGCGTGCTTCGCGCCCATGTCGCGGTCGATGCCCTCCTTGATCGACTCGGCGCCGAGCTTGGCGATCGCGTCGCGCGGGTCGACGCCCTTCGGGCAGCGCTCGTTGCAGAAGTAGCAGCGCGTGCACTCCCAGATCCCGTGCTCGCCGTTCAGCGCCTCGAGCCGCTCGACCTTGCGGCCGTCGCGCGGGTCACCGACGAAGCGCATCGCTTTCGCGAGCGCCTGCGGCCCGAGGAACTCCGGGTCGGACTCCATCGCGTTGCACTCCGAGACGCAGCAGCCGCAGTTGATGCAGAGCGCCTCCTTGTGGATCACGTTCATGCGCTCCTGGCGGATGCGGTTCTCGCGGCCGTCCGGCGGCTCCTGGTAGCCCGGCTGCAAGAACGGGTCGACGCTGCGGAACTTCCGCCAGAAGGGGCCCATGTCGACGACGAGGTCCTTCAGGATCGGGAGGTTCCCCATGGCCGAGATCACCGGCACGTGGCCGGCCTGTGCGACGTCGTACATGCGCGTCTTGCACGCGAGAACCGCGGCTCCGTCCATGCGCATGCCGCACGAACCGCAGATCATCATGCGGCAGCTCTTGCGGTAGGCGAGCGTCCCGTCGTGGCGGTCCTTGACGATGTCGAGGCAGTCGAGGAGCGTCGCCTCCTCGGGCGCGTCGATCTCGTACTCCTGCAGGCGCCGCTCGCCCGTCGACGAGTCGAAGCGCCAGACCTTGAGGGCGACCTGCATCAGGGCAGCCTCGTGGTCAGGCCGGTCAGATCGAGCGTCTGGTCGGCGGGCGGCACCGTCACGTTCACCTGCTCGCCGTAGTTCGAGAGGTCCATCGTCATGCGCGTCGTCGCCGTCTGCCCGTTCTCGGTGGCGGCCTCGCTGATCGTCAGACGGCGGAGCAGCCCGTCGTCGTCGCCGATCCACACGTCGACCGGGAACGGGCTCACGTGCGCCTTGGCGAGCTGCGCGCCGTTCGGCAGCTTCGCCGGGTCGATCACCGCCTGGTAGTGCGTCGTCTGGACGCCCCCGACGGTCTCGGCGCCGACCTTCTTCACGGAGCCGGCCTTCTTCAGCGCCGGCAGGACGTCGGTGGGGCTCGTCTGCGTGATCTGCCCGACGTCGACGCCGAGCTTCGAGCCGAGCGTCTTCACGTCGAGCGACACCCAGGACTTGCCCTGCGGCAGCACGCGCGCGAAGAAGGGCGAGCGCATGTAGAACGTCCAGCCCTTCATCACCTCGTCGATCGTCCCCTTCACCGGTCCGCCGGAGATCGTGAACGACGCCTGCCCGAGCCGCGGCTGCTGCTGGAAGTCGCCGCTGCCCGAGAGCTTGATCACCTGCGTGCCGGTGACGACGTCGCCGGTGAAGCTGACGTGCTCGCTGCCCGCCGACGACGACTTGTCGGCGGCCTTCGCGACGGCGTCGAGGCCGCCCGCGCCGCCGCAGGCGCTGAGCACGAGCCCCGCGGCGGCGGCCGCCGCGGGCGCAAGGAAGAACACCTTCCGCATAGGTGCGCCCTCCCGGGAAGTCGGTCGCCGCCCCGGCGGCTGCAAAGCTGCGCCATGCTGCGTCCTCGGTCGCGCCCATATGCTCGCATATGGGCGCTCCCTGCGTCCTTGCCTGGCTTGCTTTTCGCGCGCCAGGATCGACGCCCACCTCCCGGCAGAACGCACTAGTACTTCCGCTCCGTCGGCTCGTACTTCGTCACGCGCACGTCGCCGTACGAGAGCTGCGGCTCGCCGTCGACCCAGCGCGTGATCGAGTGCTTCATGAAGTTCTCGTCGTCCCGCTTCGGATAGTCGTACGGGCGGGCGTGCGCGCCGCGGCTCTCCCTGCGCGCGATGCCCGCCTGCAGCATGCACGCCGCCAGGTCGAGCATGTTGCCGAGCTCGATCGCCTGCGTCAGGTCGCTGTTGAAGATCTCGCCCTTGTCCTCGATCAGGACGCCGTGCTGGTATCGCTCGCGCAGCTCGTCGATGATCTCGATCTGCCGCGCCATCTGGTCCTCGCGGCGGAAGACGCCGAAGTTCTCGAGCATCGACGAGCCGAGCTCCTCCCGGATGCGCCACGGCCGCTCGCCGTCCGTCGTCTCGAGCAGGTCCTTCAGCTCGCGCTCCGCGTCCGACTCCGCGCTGCGCGGCACGTCGATCGTCGTGTGCGACAGCGCCCACTCGGCGGCCGCGCGGCCGGCGCGGCGGCCGAACGTGATCGTCTCCATCAGCGAGTTGCCGCCGAGGCGGTTCGCGCCGTGCACCGACACGCACGCGACCTCGCCGGCCGCGTAGAGCCCGGTCAGCTCGGTCGCGCCGTCGTTGTCGGCTTCGACGCCGCCCATGTGGTAGTGCGCGCCGGGGCGAACCGGGACCGGGTCGTAGATGGGATCGACGCCGGCGAACGTCATCGACAGCTCGCGGGACCCGGGCAGCCGCTCGATGATCCGCTCCGCGCCGAGGTGGCGCATGTCGAGCATCACCGAGCCGTTGATCCCGCGCCCCTCGTCGATCTCGGTCTGCTCGGCGCGCGAGACGACGTCGCGCGACGCGAGCTCCATCGCGTTCGGCGCGTACCGCTTCATGAACCGTTCGCCCTCGCTGTTGATCAGGTACGCGCCCTCGCCGCGGCAGCCCTCGGTCAGCAGGATCCCCGTCGGGAACAGCGTCGTCGGGTGGAACTGCATGAACTCCATGTCCTTGAGCGGGACGCCGAGGTGCAGCGCCATCGCCGCGCCGTCGCCCGTGCACGCGTACGCGTTCGTGGTCGTGCGATAGATGCGGCCCTGGCCGCCGGTCGCCAGCACGACGGTCTTGCCGCCGACCGTCTTCAGCCCGCCGTCCAGCAGGTCCCAGCAGATCACGCCCTGGCAGCGGCCGTCGTTCTCGACGAGCTTCCACGCGAACCACTCCTCGTACACCTGGATGCCGCGCTTCACGAGCTGCTCGTAGAGCACCTGGATCAGCACGTGGCCCGTGATGTCCGCGGCGAAGACGGTGCGCGGCGAGCCCGCGGCGCCGAACGGGCGCTGCGCGAGCTTGCCGTCGGGCATGCGGGAGAAGACCGCGCCCCAGCTCTCGAGCTGCAGGATGTCGCCCGGCGCCTCCCGGGCGAGGATCTCGATCGCGTCCTGGTCGCCGATGTAGTCCGAGCCCTTGACCGTGTCGAAGGCGTGCGTCTCGGGCGAGTCCTCGGCCGCGTTGCCGAGCGCGGCGTTGATGCCGCCCTCGGCGGCGCCCGAGTGGCTGCGGGTCGGGTGGAGCTTCGAGATCACGCCGACGTCGGCGCCCGCATCGTGTGCCTCGATGGCCGCGCGCATGCCCGCGCAGCCCGCGCCGACGACCAGCACGTCGTGCGTCGAGTCCACGCCGTCCAACCTAGCGAAAGGCCCGGCGCAGACGGTCGAGGAGCGTCCCCCGTTCGGGGGCCGCCGCCCGCGCCGCCCGCTCGCGCTCGAGCTCCGCATTCGCGAACGCCCGCTCGCGCATCCGCCTCGTCGCGTAGCGCGGCTTCCAGATCACCGGCTTCGGGCTCATCTCGCTACTGGTTCGGCCCGGCCGTGCGAACGTCCTCGTCCACGTCCTCGAAGCGCCGGGTGAAGTTCTCGACGAACAGCCGCGCCAGCTCGCGCGCCTTCTCGTCGTAGCGCGCGGGATCGGCCCAGGTCGAGCGAGGGTCGAGCAGCGCCGCATCGACCCCGGGCACCGCGAGCGGCACGCGGAAGCCGAAGGTCGGGTCGACGCGCGACTCGACGTCGTCGAGCTCGCCGGCGAGCGCCGCGTGCAGCATCGTCCGCGTCGCCTCGATCGGCATGCGCCGCCCCTCGCCGAAGGGGCCGCCCGTCCAGCCCGTGTTGACGAGCCACACCCGCGAGCCGTGCTCGTCGAGCTTCTCGCCGAGCATGCGCGCGTACACCTCGGGCGGCTGCGGCAGGAACGGCTGCGCGAAGCAGGGCGAGAACGTCGGCTGCGGCTCGGTGACGCCGATCTCGGTGCCCGCGAGCTTGGCCGTGAAGCCGGAGAGGAAGTAGTAGAGCGCCTGCGCGCGGTCGAGACGCGCGATCGGCGGCAGGATGCCGAAGGCGTCCGCGGTCAGCAGCACGACCGAGCGCGGGTGGCCGGCCGCCTTCGACGGCAGCGCGTTGCCGATCCGCTCGAGCTTGTACGCGGCGCGCGTGTTCTCGGTCTTCGAGTCGTCGTCGAGGTCGAGCCGCCCGTCCTCGTCGATCGTGACGTTCTCCAGGACCGTGCCGAACGAGTGCGTCGCCTTCCAGATCTCCGGCTCGGCCGCCTCCGAGAGCCGGATCGTCTTCGCGTAGCAGCCGCCCTCGATGTTGAACACGCCGCGGTCGCCCCATGCGTGCTCGTCGTCGCCGATCAGGTGCCGCGAAGGGTCCGCCGACAGCGTCGTCTTCCCCGTGCCCGAGAGCCCGAAGAAGATCGCGACGCCGCCGTCCTCGCCGACGTTCGCCGAGCAGTGCATCGGGAAGACGCCCTGCAGCGGCAGCCGGTCGTTCATCACCGTGAAGATCGACTTCTTGATCTCGCCGCCGTAGAACGTCCCGCCGACGAGCAGCTCGGTGCGTCCCGGGTGCAGGACGACGAACGTGCCGCTGCGCGTCCCGTCCTCCTCCGGGTCGGCCTCGACGTCGGGCGCGTGCAGCACCACCGCCTCCGGCCGGAACTCCGCCTCCTCGTCGGGCGCCAGCTCGATGAACATCGTCTTCGCGAACAGCGCGTGGTACGGGTGCGCCGTGACGACGCGCACGCCGAGGCGGTACGCCTCGTCGGCGCCCGCGTACGCGTCGACGACGTAGAGCGCCTCAGCCGCGGCCAGGTGCTCGACGACCTTGTCGCGCAGGACCTCGAAGTGCTCCTCCGACAGCTCGCGGTTCACCTCGCCCCACCAGATGCGGTTCTCGGACGACGGCTCGCGCACGAGGAACTTGTCGCGCGGCGACCGTCCGGTGAACCTGCCGGTGTCGACGACGAGCGGCCCGCTCTCCGCCAGCCGCCCCTCGCCGCTCACGAGCGCGTGCGTGTAGAGGAGCGACGTCGTCGGATTGCGGTGGATCGTGCCCGTGGCATCGATTCCGTGCACGCCGAGATCGACGTGCCCGGGCAGCTCCGTCGCTGTCACAAAGTGATAGTACCGGCCGCACGGGGACGGGAAACCGGAACTCACGAACGTGGTTCACGTTCGGCGTCGACGCTCACGGAAACTGTTTCGCCGCTTCGCGGCGAAACAGTTTCGATCCGCCGCCCTTAGATCTGCCAGGCGAGGCCGCGCATGACGGGGACGCGCTCCCCGTCGGCGGTGATTCCGTCGACCTCGAGGTCGGGCGAGCCGATCATGAAGTCGAGGTGGGCGCCGCTCTCGTTCACGCGCGGCCTGTCGGCCTCCTCGACGGCGAAGGGGAAGCCGCTGCCGAAGGCGATGTGGCTGGCGGCGTTCTCGTCGAGCAGCGTGTCGTAGAAGGTCGTCCCGAGCGGGCCGATGCGGCCCTGGTCGTCGACGAGCGCGAGCTCGCCGAGCCGGTGCGCGGCCGCGTCGATCTCGAGCTGCGAGCGCACGGCACCCGCGCCCTCGTCGGCGTCGATGTCCACCGCGACGCCGTCCTCGAACCGCACGCGCAGGCCGCGGATCACGGTCCCGTCCCGCAGCACGAGCGGGCGCGACGCGGTCACGTGCCCGTCCGCGCGCTCCGGGTCGGGGCTCGTGAAGACCTCCTCCGTCGGCAGGTTCGGGAAGTGCCGCAGGCCGTCGCTGCGCGCGAAGTCCGCGGCGAGCCAGCGCCCGCTCGGCAGCAGGCCGAGCCGGAGCTCCGTGCCCGGCCCCCGCAGCTCGATCGCGTCGAAGCGGCGCTCCGAGAGGCGGCGGGCAGTGCCCTGGAGCGCCGCCATCCGCTCGTCCCACACCGCTTCGGGATCGTCCTCGTCGAGCCGCAGGACGTGCTCGAGGTCGCGCCACAGCCGCTCGTACGCCTCGTCCTCGGGCAGGTCCGGGTAGACGACCTTCGCCCACTCCACGTGCGGGCACGGGACGATGCACCAGTTCGTCGAGCGGTCCGCGATCAGCTTCGTCGTCTCGTTCAGCCACGGGAGCCGGTCGCGGCCGACGAGCCCGGCGTCGAGGTCGCCGAAGAGCGGCGGCGTGCTCAGCCCGGCGAGCGAGATCCGCGCGCCGCGCGCCTCGCCGACGCCGAGCAGCCGCTCCGCGTACCACGGCGGGACGAAGTCGAGCGTGTCCGGATCCGCGTGCTCGACGCGCTCGCGCTTCACGCGCGCGTCGTGGTAGTAGACGTCGACGAACTTCGCGCCGCGGTCGTACGCGGCGGCGACGATCGCGCGCGCGAGCGTCGCCTGCCCGTGCTCGGCGGTGACGAGCACGAGCTGCCCCGGCTGCACGTTCGCGCCGTGGACCGCGAGCTGCGCGAGGCGTTCGAAGCGCTCGTCCATGAGCAGGCGATCGTAACGACAGCCCGAATCGAGGCGCGTGACCCTTCAGCGCGCGATCGACCGCTTCCTCGACTCCGCGCCGCTCGCCGCGTCGACGCGGCGCGGCTACGGAGCGGACCTCGCCGACTTCGCCCGCTGGTACGGCGACCGGTCCGTCGAGGAGATCGACGTCCGAGTGCTGTCGGAGTGGATCGCGTACCTCGGCTCGCGGCGCGGCGGCCGGCTCGGCCAGGCCACGATCGCGCGCAAGGTGGCGGCGCTGCGCTCGTTCCTGCGCTTCACGCGCGGCCCCGCGCACGTGCCGGACGCGCCGTTCTCGCCCCGCGGACGGCGGCGGCTGCCGGACGCGCCTCGTGTCGAGGAGGTGGAGCGGCTCGTCGCCTCGTTCGACGGCGACGACGCGCTCGCGGTGCGCAACCGCGCGCTCGTCGAGCTCGTGTACTCGACCGGGCTGCGCGCGGCGGAGGCGGTGGGGCTCGACCTCGCCGACGTCGACTTCGAGCAGGAGCTGGTGCACGTGCGACGCGGCAAGGGCGGCAAGGACCGCGTCGTCCCGCTCGGCGAGCAGGCGGGGCACCTCGTCGCGCGCTACCTCGAGCGCGCGCGCCCCACGCTCGCGCGCGGCGCGAACGACGCCCTGTTCCTGTCCGCGAACGGCCGCCGTCTCGACACGTCGACGCTGCGAAGGCTCGTGCGCCGTCCCCACCGCCTGCGGCACGCGTTCGCGACGCATCTGCTCGAGGGCGGCGCCGACCTGCGCACGATCCAGGAGCTGCTCGGCCACTCGTCGCTGTCGACGACGCAGGTGTATAGCCACGTCGACGCGAAGCGCCTTCGCAAGGTCTACGACCATGCCCACCCGCGCTCCTGACTCCGACCGCGACCTCGACGCGTTCCTCGCGCTCCTCGCCGCGAGGCGAGCGCCGCGGACCGTCGACGCCTACCGCCGCGACCTCGGCGCGCTCGGCCGCTTCCTCGGCAAGCCGCTCGCGGAGGCGACCGCGGAGGAGCTCGAGCGCTACGCCGCGCAGCTGCGCGCAGACGGCCTCTCGGCCGCCACGATCGCCCGCCGGCTCGCCGCCGCCCGGAGCTTCTTCCGCCACCTGCAGCTCCTCGGCTCGCGCGGCGACAACCCGGCGGCGGAGGTCGCCCTGCCGCGGCGGCCGCGACGCCTGCCGCACACGCTCTCGCCGGGGGAGGCCGAGCGGCTGATCCAGGCGGCGGCAGGGACCCAGCCCCGCGCTCTCCGCGACCAGGCGCTGGTGGAGGTGCTGTACGGCGGCGGGTTGCGCGTCTCGGAGGCCGTCGGCCTCGACCGCGCCTCCGTCGACCTCGACGGGCGGATCCTGCGCGTGCTCGGCAAGGGCGGGAAGGAGCGGCTGGTCCCGATCGGCCGGCCGGCCGCCGAGGCGCTGCGCCGCTACCTGGCGCGAGGTCGGCCGTTCCTCGACTCCCGCCACCGTCCCGAGCTCTTCCTGAACGCCCGGGGCGGCCCGCTGACCCGTGCCGGCGCGTTCCTCGTCCTGCGCCGGCTCGCCGCCGCGGCCGGCCTCGACCCGGAGCGCGTCCACCCGCACCTTCTGCGCCACTCGTTCGCCACCCACCTCCTCGAGGGCGGCGCCGACCTGCGCTCGGTCCAGGAGATGCTCGGCCATGCCGATCTCTCGACCACCGAGCTGTACACGCACGTATCCGACCGGCGGCGGCGGGAGTTGTACTACCGAGCGCATCCACACGCGCGACGCAAGGCGACGGAGGACACGGTTGGGGATCGATCCACATCTCGAGATCCTGATGGCGGCGATCGGCGCCGCCTGGTTGATGGTCCGCGCGGGGCTCGCGAAGAACGCGCTTGAGCTCCGCCGGCGCCGAACGGCCTGCCCCTCGTGCGGCAAGGTCGACGGCTGCACCTGCGCGGCTCGCTGAGCCGCCACCACGAGATCAGCGCGCGGAGCGCCGCTTCAGGTGCTGCGCCACCTTGGCCGCCGCGTCCCTCAGGTCGCGCGGCTCGTCGTCGTTCGTGGCGAGCGCACCGAGGATCTGCAGCGTGTCGCGGCGGCTCGAGCCGTTCCGGAGGGCGACGACCGCGAGCCGGCGCACGGCCGCGACCGGGTCGCGCGCGACCAGCTCGTGCAGCAGCGGCCGGACGTCGTTCACGACGCCCGGGTGGTCGCGCGAGAGCCGCTCGAGCGAGAGGAGCGCCGATCCGCGCACCGCGGGGCTGTCGTCGTCGAGCCCGCGGCGCAGCAGCTCGGTCTTCGTGCGGAAGCGGAACTGGCCGATCGCACGAAACGCGATCGCGCGCTCGCGGAAGTCCTGCGCGCGCGCCGCGCCCTCGAGCTCGTCGTCCCACTGGGTCCGCAGGTCGGCGAGCGCGCGCTCCTCTCCACTCTCCGCGAGCGCGTCGGCCTGCGCCGCCGCCTCCGCGAGGTTCACAGCTCGCGGTCGACCGGCCCGAGGTAGCGGGCCGACGGACGGAAGAGCCGGCCGGTCTTCTTCTGCTCCAGGATGTGCGCCGACCAGCCTGCGACCCGCGAGCACGCGAACATCGCAGGCGCGAGCGGCGGCGGGATCTGGGCGACGTCGAGGACGATCGCCGAGTAGTACTCGACGTTCGTCATCAGCGGGCGCTCCGGATGGCGCCGCTCGAGCTCGGCGAGCGCTGCGCGCTCGAGCTCCTCCGCCACCTCGACCTGCGGCGCGCCGAGCTCCTTCGCCGTTCGCTTGAGGATCCGCGAGCGCGGGTCCTCGGCGCGGTAGACACGGTGGCCGAAGCCCATGATCCGCTTCCCGGCGTCGAGCGTCTCGCGCACCCACCGCTCGGGGTCGCCGGTCGCCGCGACCTCCTCGAGCATCGGCTTCACGTAGGCCGGCGCGCCGCCGTGCAGCGGTCCGGAGAGCGCGCCCACGGCCGCCGAGAGAGCGGCCGCGCAGTCGGCGCCGGTCGACGCGACGACGCGGGCGGTGAACGTCGACGCGTTCATGCCGTGCTCGGCGGTGCAGATCCAGTACGTGTCGATCGCCTTGACGTGCCGCGGGTCGGCCTCTCCCTTCCAGCGCAGCAGGAACTTCTCGGCGGCCGTCTTGCCGCGGGCGACGATGTCGTCCGGGACGGCGTCGTCATGGCCGTCGGCGAGCCGCGCGGAGCGCGCCACGATCGACATCATCTGCGCCGAAAGCCGGCCGAGGTCCTCGCGCGCCTGCTCGTCGGTGATCTCGTTGAGCTTGCCGAGCTTCCACAGGCCGGACAGCCGCGCGGTCTGCGCTTGCAGGTCGGCGGGCGCGCGGCCGGTGAGGCCCTCGGGCTCGAACGGCTCGGGGTCGGCCATGCGCGAGTCGATGTCGTCGTCGACCAGCAGCCCCCAGACGTTCTCGTACGGGTACTTGCCGATCAGCGGCTCGACGTCGACGCCGCGGTAGCGGAGCGTGCCGCCCTCGCGGTCCGGCTCCATGATCTCGGTCTCGACCGCGACGACGCCTTCGAGCCCCGGCTTGAAGTCGCTCGCGGTCGCGCTCACGCGTCGAACGGTATCGGAACCGGTGCGCGCGACCTCGCGTGTACGCTCAGACGCCGATGCCGCACCGCGTGACGCTCATCCCCGGCGACGGTACCGGCCCCGAGCTCGTCGACGCGGCCCGCCGCGTGCTCGAGGCGACGGGCGTCGAGTTCGACTGGGACGTGCGCCCGGCCGGCGAGAGCGTGATGCACGAGCACGGCGGCAACCCGCTGCCCGAGGAGACGCTCGACTCGATCCGGCGCAACCGCGTCGCGCTCAAGGGCCCGATCACGACGCCGGTCGGCGGCGGCTTCCGTTCCGTCAACGTCGGGCTGCGCAAGGAGCTCGACATGTACGCGCAGGTGCGGCCGTGCAAGAGCTACCCGGGCGTGCGCTCGCGCTTCGAAGACGTCGACCTGGTGATCGTCCGCGAGAACACCGAGGATCTCTACGCCGGGATCGAGTACGAGCAGGGAACGCCCGACGCCGAGGAGCTCATCTCGTTCGTCGAGTCGAAGGGCGGGCGGCTGCGGTGGCGCGACGCCGGCATCTCGATCAAGCCGATCTCCGTCACCGGGACGCGGCGGATCTTCGAGTTCGCGTTCGACTGGGCGCGTCGGAACGGCCGCCGACAGATCACGGCCGTGCACAAGGCGAACATCATGAAGTTCTCGGACGGGCTCTGGCTGCGCGTTGCGCGCGAGGTCGCCGCCGAGAACGACGACATCGACTTCAACGACCGCATCGTCGACAACATGTGCATGCAGCTCGTCCAGCGCCCCGAGGAGTACGACGTCCTCGTGCTGCCGAATCTTTACGGTGACGTGCTTTCGGATCTCTGCGCCGGGATGATCGGCGGGCTCGGCCTGGCGCCGGGCGCGAACCACGGCGACGAGGTGGCGGTCTTCGAGCCGACGCACGGCTCGGCGCCCAAGTACGCGGGCCAGAACAAGGTGAACCCGATGGCCGAGCTGCTGTCGGCCGTGCTGATGCTGCGGCACCTCGACGAGCACGACGCCGCCGACCGCCTCGAGGGCGCGATCGCGGACGTTATCCGCGAGGGGAAGTCGGTCACCTACGACATGAAGCCGACCCGCGACGACCCGACCGCGGTCGGGACGAGCGAGGTCGCCGACGCGATCATCGAGAAGCTGGGAGCCAGGGTGCAATGAGCGAGAGAACGAAGGTCACCGTCGTCGGAGCGGGCAACGTCGGCGCGACGTGCGCGCAGGTTCTCGCCCAGCGCGACTACGCCGACGTGGTGCTCGTCGACATCAAGGAGGGGCTGCCGCAGGGCAAGGCGCTCGACATCAACCAGATGGGCGCCGTGCTCGGCTACGAGCCGAACGTCGTCGGCTCGAACGGCTACGAGGAGGCGGCGGGCTCGGCGGTGGTGGTGATCACCGCCGGCCTTCCCCGCTCGCCCGGCATGAGCCGAGACGACCTCGTCACCACGAACGAGAAGATCGTCAAGGACGTGACCGAGAAGGTGGTCGCCGCCAGCCCGGAGGCGATCCTGATTGTCGTCTCGAACCCGCTCGACGCGATGTGCCACGTCGCGAAGAACGTCTCCGGCTTCCCGAAGCAGCGCGTGTTCGGCCAGGCGGGGATCCTCGACACGGCGCGGCTGAAGACGTTCCTCGCCTGGGAGACCGGGTCGTCGGTGAAGGACGTCAGCGCGGTCGTGCTCGGCGGCCACGGCGACCAGATGGTCTCCGTCGTCTCGGCGACGACGGTCGGCGGCGTGCCCGTGCGCAAGCTCGTCTCGGAGGAGCGGATCCAGGCCCTCGTCGAGCGGACGGCGAAGGGCGGCGGCGAGGTCGTGAACCTGCTCGGCACCTCGGCCTGGTACGCGCCGGGCGCCGCTGCGGCGCAGATGGTCGACGCGGTCGTGCTCGACGAGAAGCGCGTGCTTCCGTGCACCGCGTTCCTCGAGGGCGAGTACGGCATCGACGGGCTCTACATGGGCGTGCCGGCGCGGCTCGGCGCCGGCGGCCTGGAGCAGGTGCTCGAGATCGACCTCGACGAGCCGGAGCGCGCCGCGCTCTCCAGGTCGGCCGACGCGGTCCGCGACGTCGTCGGCGTGCTGACGACCTGAAACACCCGTCCTTAGTTCACGAAGTGAACTAAGGACGCGAGTTCAGGGTTTCGCCGTCCGCTACCTTCCCGCCGCATGGATCTCGGTCTGCGCGGCAGGACGGCGATCGTCTGCGGGGCATCGTCCGGGCTCGGGTTGGCCGCCGCCGAGGCGCTCGCCGAGGAGGGCGCGAACGTGGCGATGCTCGCGCGCCGCCGCGAGGAGCTGGAGCGCGAGGCGAACCGGATCGGCGCGCTCGCCGTACGGGGAGACGTGACCAACGCGGCCGACCTCGAACGGCTCGTCGAGCGGACGCTGCAGGCGTTCGGCGGGGTCGACGTCCTCGTCTGGAACTCGGGCGGCCCGCCGGCGGGGCCGGCGACGGCGATCGACGACGACCTGCTCGAGTCGGCGTTCGAGCTGCTGCTGCAGCCGTTCGTGCGCCTGGTGCGGCTCTGCCTGCCACACCTCGAGCGCAGCGAGGCCGGACGGATCGTCTGCATCACGTCGGTCGCCGCGAAGGAGCCGACGTCGCACCTCGCGCTCTCGAACACCATCAGGCCGGGCGTCACCGGCTACGCGAAGTCGCTCGCGCGCGAGCTGGGCCCGCGTGGGATCACGGTCAACTGCGTCGCGCCCGGTCGCATCGACACGCCGCGCATGACCGAGCTCTACGGCGAGGGCGGCCCGCCTGCGGACGAGATCCGCGAGATCCCCGTCGGGCGCATGGGTACGCCGCGCGAGTTCGGTGACGTCGTTTGCTTCCTGGCCTCGGCCCGCGCGGCGTACGTGTCCGGCACGACCCTGCCGGTGGACGGCGGGATGTCCCGCGGGCTCCTGTGACGCTCGGCCGCGTCGTCACCGCGAAGCGGCTGCTGGTCCTCGGGCTGCTGCTGCTCGCAGCCGCCGTCGCGCTCGCGGTCTTTCCCTCGAACGAGTACATCTTCCTGCCCGACAAGGCACACCCCGTGGCGCCGCTCGTCAGCGTCCCGAACCCGAAGACGCCGAAGCGCGGCGGCGTCTACTTCGTGGACGTCGTCGTGCGCAAGGCGACGTGGCTCGAGCGGCTGCTCGGGGGCCTGCACACCGGCGCCGACCTCTACCCGGCGAGCGCCGTGAACCCGCCCGGGGCGAGCGACCGGCAGCGGCAGACGATCGACGTGGAGGACATGCGCCGCTCGCAGGAAGTGGCGGCCGCGGTCGCGCTGCGCGCGCTCGGGCACAAGGTGACGGTCAGGCAGACGGGCGTCCTCGTCGACGCGGTCGGCGAAGGCGAGCCGGCGGCCGGGAAGCTCCTCCCGGACGACGTGATCACCGCCGTCGACGGGACGCGCGTGACGTCGCCCGCCGGCGTCCTGAAGGCGATGGCGAAGCTGCGCCCGGGCGACGTGGTGCGCTTCACGGTTCTGCGCGTCAAGCGCACGCTGTCGCTGCGGATCAAGACGGCGGCCGCGCCCGGCGAGCCGCGCCGCGCGATCGTCGGGATCGAGATCGAGCCCGCGG
The DNA here is from genome assembly GCA_035652835.1 of Gaiellaceae bacterium. GTDB lineage: Bacteria > Actinomycetota > Thermoleophilia > Gaiellales > Gaiellaceae > PALSA-600. Next base: position 15,127 of record DASRDA010000034.1, on the reverse strand, counting down.
TCGACATCAAGCTGCCGATCCCGATCCGGATCGACGCGGGCAACGTGGGCGGCCCGTCGGCGGGGCTCGCGTTCGCGCTGGAGGTGATGGAGAAGCTCGGCCGGAACGTCGTGCACGGGCACAAGGTCGCGGCGACGGGCGAGATCTTCCCGGACGGCAGCGTCGGCGCCATCGGCGGGATCAAGCAGAAGACGATCGGGGCGCGCGAGGCCGGCGTGGACGCCTTCCTGGTGCCGGTCGCTGGGGACAACGCGAAGGACGCGCGCAAGTACGCGGACGGCCTCCGGATCGTGCCTGTGGAGAGTTTTAAACAGGCGTTGCACGCCCTGGCAACACTGCCGCCGGTCGCGTAGAAATCGTCGATTCGAGCCGCCGGAAAGTTGGCGGAAAGTGCACGTTTTCCGTGTAGGCAAGCCCTTTTTCGGGAGGTTGAGCGGTCGTAGGATGCCCCACCGCGTAACCCCCCACGACGAGCTTCGAGAGGCACCACATGACGAGACCGAGCGCTCCCACCTGCGACGACTGCTACTTCCGCCGCCACGGCCTCTGCGCCATGAACCCGGAGCGTCCGTGTCCCACCTTCCGCGCGGCGGCGCGGGCGCTGCAGCCGCCGCGACAACCGCGCCTGGTGCCCCTCACCGTCGCCATGTCGGCGGCCTAGAACAGGGCGAAGCACCGTCAGGTGCCTGACACCTCTTGGGTTGGTGTCAGGCACCCAAGAAGTGTCGGCGAAGCACCGTCAGGTGCCTGACACCTCTTGGGTTGGTGTCAGGCACCCAAGAGGTGTCTGACACCGATCAAGAAGGTGTCAGACACCTAAAGGAGCTGACGCCCTGTTTGTTAGTAGCGCTGCCGCGAGCCGCGAGACGCCCTCGGCGATCTCGTCCGGCGACACGAAGCTGTACGCCAGCCGCAGGGTCTCCGGGCGGCCGCCGAAGTCGGCGCCCTTGACGAACGTCACGCCCGCCTGCTCGGCGCGAGGCAGCAGCTCGGCCGCGTCGACCGCGTTCAGCTCCAGCCAGAGGAAGTAGCCGCCCTCGGGGCGCGTGCGGCGCACGTCCGGCAGTTCGCGGTCGAGCGCCGCGGCCATCGCGTCGCGGCGCACCCGCAGCAGCTCGCGCACGCGCTCGAGGTTCGGCTCGAAGCGCCCGCGGCTGACGAACTCGTGCACCGTCGCCTGCCCGAGCAGCACCGGCGTGATGTAGGTCGAGGTCGCGGTCGCCTCGAGCTGCCGCAGCAGCGCATCCGAGAGGACGAACCAGCCGACGCGCAGGCCAGGGCTGATCGTCTTCGAGAACGACGAGCTGTAGGCCGTCTCGCCGCCCGAGAGCTCGAAGAGGGAGGGGAGCGGCTCGCCCTCGAAGCGGACGAGCCCGTACGGGTCGTCCTCGAGCACGAGCAGCCCGTGCGCCGCGGCGAGCTCCACGATCCGCCGGCGCCGCTCGAGCGGCAGCGTCCGTCCGCTCGGGTTCTGGAAGGTCGGGATGACGTAGAGGAACGCGGGCGTCTCGCCGCGCCCGAGCTCGCGCTCCAGCGCGTCCGGGTCGAGGCCGTCGTCGTCGCAGCGAAGCGGCACGATCTCGGCGCCGAGCTCGCGCAGGATCTTCAGCGGCCGGTCGTACGTGGGCCGCTCGACCAGCACGCGCCGGCCGTGCGCGAGCTGCTGCGCGAGGAACACGAGCCCCTGCAAGGAGCCGTTCGTCAGCAGGACGCGGCCGGGCTCGACGCCGTGCCGCGCGGCGATCCACTCCCGCAGCGGGCCGTAGCCCGGTGACGGACCGTAGGAGAGGATGGTCCGGCCGTCGCGCTCGAGCGCCGCGCGGGCGCAGTCGGCGAGCTCCTCGACCGGCAGGCATTCCGGCGCCGGCACCCCGCGCGCGAACGAGATCGTCGCCATCGCCTTCAGCCTAACGAACCGCCCGGCGGAGCTCGCTCAGCCGGCTCCCTCTGCGCGCCAGCAGACGCTGATCATGAACGGGAGCCGCGCGATGCGGGTGTGCATCGTCAGCCATTCGAGCTCGACCCGCTCGCCGTCGCGCCGCGTGAAGCTCGAACTGCCGCGGGTCAGCGGCGCGCGCTGGACGCGGTCGATGTCGCCGCTCGCGTGGTCGGGCGACAGGTCGCCGACCGGCATCCCGACGATCTCCCCGCGCGTGAGGCCGGTCAGCCTGCACGCCTCCTGGTTCACGGCGACGTAGTGGCGCGTGTCGTCCCAGACGAAGACCGCGACGTCCTCCAGCGCGTCGACCGCCTCGCCGAGCAGCGACCGGTGAAGGATGTCCTGGTTGTCATATTCCGCCACGGGCCGCCGACCCTACAACGCGGGCGCTCGGCTGACGAGCCGCGCTCAGCCGCCGAGAGGGTCGCGGTCGTCGGCGCGCTCCCACACGCGCCGCGCCTTGCCCGCCTCCTGCCTCGGCAGCGACCCCGGCCCGAGCACCTGCACGTCCGTCCGCACGCGCAGACGTGCGGCGAGCAGGTCGGCGAGCTCCGACCGCACGGCCTCGGCGCCGCCTGGCTCGCGGAGCTCGCAACGCACCTCGAGCCGCGCCAGCGCCTCGCGCCGGTCGACGACGATCGCGTACTGCCCGCCGAGCGCGGGATGCGCGAGCACGACCTCCTCGATCTCGCTCGGGAAGACGTTCACGCCGCGCACGACGAGCATGTCGTCGGTGCGGCCGCTGAACCTGGCGATGCGCGCGTGCGTCCGGCCGCACGGGCACTCGCCGGGGACGAAGCGCGTGACGTCGCCGGTGCGGAAGCGCAGCAGCGGCAGCGCCTCCTTCGTCAGCGTCGTCAGGACGAGCTCGCCGAGACCGTCGGTCGGCTCGCCCGTCGCCGGGTCGACGACCTCGGGCAGGAAATGGTCGTCGAACACGTGCAGCGCGCCCTTCCTCTCCCGGCACTCGGCGGCGACGCCGGGCCCCATCACCTCCGACAGCCCGTAGATGTCGCACGCGTCGATCCCCCAAGCCTCCTCCAGCTTCGTGCGCATCGCCTCCGACCACGGCTCGGCGCCGAAGACGCCGTAGCGGAGGCGGATGTCGCGGCCCTCCGCGCGCTCGGCGAGGAGGAGCGCGAAGCTCGGGGTGCAGCAGAGCCCGGCGGCGCCGAGGTCCTCGAGCAGCTGCAGCTGCAGCGACGTGTTCCCGCCCGACGCGGGCACGACGGTCGCGCCGAGCCGCTCGCCGCCGTAGTGCAGCCCCAGCCCGCCGGTGAAGAGGCCGTAGCCGTAGGCGACGTGCAGGACGTCGTCGGGGCGGCCGCCCGCCGCAGCGATCGCGCGTGCGTTCACGTCGGCGAAGACGTCGACGTCGCCTCGGGTGTACGCGACGATCGTCGGCCGGCCGTGCGTGCCGGACGACGCGTGCACGCGGATCGTCTCCGCGAGCGGCACCGCGAGCAGCCCGAACGGGTACGCCTCGCGCAGGTCGTCCTTTCGCGTGAACGGCAGCTCGGCGAGCGGCGTGTCGGGGTCCCGGCCCAGCCGCTCGAGCAACGTTCGCAGCCGTCGCTCCTGGAGCGTCGCCCGCTCCTCGACCGGCTGCGCCTCGAGCTCCGGCTGGAACACCGCGTCGCGAGCATAGGGCGTTCTTAGCCGGGCGGAGCACAATGGCGGCGTGCAGACCCGCGTCCTCGTCGTCGACGACGATCCCGCCGTCCGCTCCGCCGTGGCGCGGGCGCTGCGCGTCGACTACGACGTCGACGAGGCCGCGGACGGCGCCGACGCGCTTGCACGACACACGCGGAGCGCGGCCGACGCGATCGTGCTCGACCTGCTGATGCCGGGCCTCGACGGCCTCGAGGTCTGCCGCACGCTGCGGCGGCGCCAGGACCGCGTGCCGATCCTCGTCGTCACCGCCCGCGACGCCGTCTCCGACCGCGTCGAGGGGCTCGACGCGGGCGCGGACGACTACCTCGTGAAGCCGTTCGCGCTCGAGGAGCTGCGGGCGCGCGTGCGCGCGCTGCTCCGCCGCACCGGCGGCGGCGACGACGAGCTGCGCTTCGCGGACGTGCGCCTCGACCCGAGCACGCGCGAGGCCTTCCGCGGCGATCGGCGACTCCACCTGACGCGCACCGAGTTCAACCTCCTCGAGCTGTTCCTGCGCAACCCGCGGCAGGTGCTCACCCGCTCGCAGATCTACCAGCGCGTGTGGGGGTACGACTTCGGCGCGACCTCGAACGCGCTCTGGGTGTACGTCGGCTACCTGCGCCGCAAGCTCGAGGAGGGCGGCGAGCCCCGCCTCCTGCACACCGTTCGCGGCGTCGGCTACGCCTTCCGGGAGGAGCCGTGAAGCTGTTTGGCGACGAAGTACCGAAACTGTTTGCGGACGACGTCCGCAAACAGTTTCCAGGGTTCCCATGAGCTTCCGCGCGCGGCTGATGCTGCTGACCGCGGTCGCGATCGCCGTGACGGTCTCGACGACGTCGGTCGCGGTCTGGGCGGTCGCGAAGCACGAGCTGCTCAGCCAGGTCGACGCCTCGCTCGCGCTCGGGTCCTCGCCGTACTCGAGGCTGCTTACCCTCGTGGTCGGCGCCGACGGGTCGAGCATCGGCAACCAGAACATCCCGGTGACGCGGCAGATCGTCGCCGTCGCGGCCGGCCGCCACGGCCCCTTCTTCACCACCACGACCGTCCAGGGCGTCCACATCCGCGAGTTCGTCGCGCCGCGGGCGCCGGGGGAGGCGATCGTGCGGGTGCAGGACCTGAGCCCGACCGACCACGCGCTCGCGCGGATCAAGCGGTGGATCCTGCTGATCGGGGGCGCGGGCATCCTCCTCGCCGCCGCCCTCGCCGCCTTCGTGGCGGCCGCCGCCCTCCGCCCCGTCCGCCGCCTGACGGCCGCTGCCGAGAGCGTCGCCGCGACCGGCGACCTCGCCGAGCGCGTGCGGCAGACGGGCGACGACGAGCTGGGGCGCCTGGCCGTCCGCTTCAACGAGATGCTCGCGGCGCTCGAGGAGTCGGTGGGCAGGCAGCGGCGGCTGGTCGCGGACGCCTCGCACGAGCTGCGCACGCCCCTGACCGCGGCACGCGCGAACGTCGACCTCGTTCGCGAGGGCCAGCTCGGCGACGACGAGACGCGGCGTGCGCTGGACGAGGCGTCGGCGGAGCTCGAGTCGCTGACGGCTCTCGTCGCCGACCTCGTCGAGCTCGCGCGCGGCGCGGAGCGGAAGCTGCACGTCGAGGAGGTGCAGCTCGACGATCTCGTCGCGGCGGCCGTCGACCGCGCGCGCACCCGCGCGCCCGAGACCACGTTCGTCACCGCGCTGTCGCCGACCGTCGTCAGCGCCGATCCGGTCCTGCTCGACCGCGCGGTCTCGAACCTGCTCGACAACGCGGTGAAGTACAGCCCGCAGGGCGCGCCGATCGAGGTGAGCGTGCGCGAGGGCGAGGTGGTCGTCGCCGACCACGGCCCCGGTGTCGCCGAGGAGGACCTGCCGCGGATCTTCGACCGCTTCTACCGCGCGGCGGCCGCGCGCGCCAAGCCGGGCGCCGGCCTCGGCCTCGCCATCGTGCGGGAGGCGGCCGAGGCGCACGGCGGCACGGCCACCGTGGAGAGCAGCGCGCGCGGCGCGCGCTTCCGCCTCACCCTGCCGGCGTCCGCTCCGGCGTGACCAGGATCAGTCCGCCGCCGGCAGCTCGACCGTGAACGTCGAGCCGGCGCCGGGCGTCGAGGCGACGCCGATGCTGCCGCCCATCCGCTCGACGAGCTCGCGGGAGATGTAGAGGCCGAGGCCGGTGCCGCCGGCGGCGAGCCGGCGCGCGGGGTCGCCGCGGTCGAACTTCTCGAAGATGCGGTCGAGGTCGGCCGCGGGAATGCCTCCTCCCTCGTCGGCGACCTCGATAAGCACGACGTCGCCCCGCCGCGCGGCGCGCACGCCGACCGCGCCGCCGCCGGGCGAGTACTTGACGGCGTTGTCGACGAGGTTCACGAGCACCTGCTGGATGCGGCTCCGGTCGCCGAGGACGGCGCAGCCGGGACCGGCCTCCGAGGAGACGGCGATCGCGGCCGGAATCGTCGGGGCGAGCATGTCGAGCGTCTCCGCGACGAGCTGCTCGACCTCGACGCGCTCCCGCTCGACGACGACCTCGTCGCGATCGAGCCGGCCGACGAGCAGCACGCTCTCGGTGACGCGCGCGAGCCGCGCGGCCTGCGCCGCGATCATCTCGAGCAGCTGGCGCCGCAGGTCATCGGCCAGGTCGAGGTCGGGGCGGAGCAGCGTCCTGGCCGCCCCGAGCACCGCGGTCATCGGCGTGCGCAGCTCGTGCGAGACCGTCGCGACGAACTCGTTCTGCCGCTCCTCGAGCTGCCGCTCGGCGGTGACGTCACGGAAGGCGTAGACGACGCTGCGCTGCGTCCGCACGGCGAGGAACGAGAGCCAGAGCTCGCGGTCCGCACCCTCGACGGGCAGCGCGACGGGGCGCGGAGGCTCGTCGTGGAGCCCCGCCGGCACCGACGACGCGACCGCGGCCCAGCCCTCGCCGAGGTCCGCGAGCGACCGGCCGAGCACGTCGTCGGCGCCGAGCCCGGTCAGCGTCCCGGCGGCCCGGTTCCAGAAGGCGATCGTGCCGTCGGCGGCGACGGCGAAGATGCCGTCGCCGACGGCGTCGAGGACGTGCGCCGCCTGCTCGCGCTCGACGGCGACGGCGCGCGCCGCGGCGGCCGAGGCCTCCAGGCGCAGGCGCTCCTCGTGCAGGCGTGCGTTCCGCACCGCGGCTCCGAGCTGCGCCACGATCCCCTCGGCCAGCTCGAGCTGGCGGCGGTCGTAGGTCGTGCGGTCGCTCATCAGCTGCACGACGCCGACGACCTCGCCCTCGTGCTTCACCGGAACCATCATCGCCGCCTGCGCCTTGGGCGGCCCTTCGTCCGGCACCTTGCGCATCGTCCCCTCGCGGTCGACGTCGTAGTAGGTCCCGGAGTCCCGCACGCGGCCGGCGACGTCGTTCGTCAGCAGCGGCGCGCCGGAGCGGATGACCTCGCTCTGCATGCCGCCCTCCGCCTGCAGACGGAGCGGCGGGAAGATCGAGACGTCGAGGAGCTCGCCGTCGACCCACGCGAAGTCGCAGCGGATCGTCCCGCTCTCGGCTTCGTACGACGAGACGACGACGCCGTCGTGCGGGATCGCCTCGGCCATGATCTCGTGGAAGCGCTCGTAGACCCGCTGCAGGTCGAGCGTCTCGCCTAGGTACCTCGCCGCCTCGAGCAGCAGCCGGGCGGTCTCGACCTCGCGCGCCGGATCCTGGCCCACCGCCCGGAATCATGGCACCGACCGCCTCCCGGCAGCCTTACCCCTCCCGCGCCGCGCGGAAGACGTGCCAGGTGCCCGGGACGCCCTTCAGCTCGCGGCTGCCCCGGTCGTGGAACGCGAGCCCCGAGCCGGCGACGAGGTCGCGGACCGTGCTCGAGACGAGCACCTCGCCCGGCTCGGCGGCGGCGGCGATCCTGGCGCCGACGTTGACCGCGAGGCCGGCGACCTTGTGCTCGTGCACCTCGCACTCGCCGACGTGGATGCCCACGCGTGCGTCGAGCCCGAGCCCACGGACGCCCTCGACGACGGCGTGGCCGGCGCGGATGGCGCGCGCCGGCCCGTCGAAGGTGGCGAAGAAGCCGTCGCCGGCGGTGTCGCGCTCCTCGCCGCGGTACCGGGCGAGCTCGCGGCGCACGAGCGCGTTGTGCTGCGCGAGCAGGTCGCGCCAGGCGCGGTCACCGAGCGCCGTGGCGCGCTCGGTCGAGCCGACGAGGTCGGTGAACATCACCGTCGTCAGGACGCTCTCGGGCACGGGCGGCGCCTCCTCCCCGGCGACGAAGCGCTCGAGCTCGTCGACGACCTCGGGCGACAGCGCGAGCGGCCAGTAGTCGGCGCCGGAGAGACGCAGGGCGCGGGCGGACGGGATGCGGCCCGCGACGTCGAGCGCCTCGTCGACGCCCAGCGGCGACCGGTAGAGGACGAGCGTCGGCACCCGGACCGCGGGCAGCACCTCGCGCAGGTCGGTCTCGTACCACGCCCGGTTCAGCGCGTACGCGGCGGCCGGCGGGGCGGAGACGCGCAGCCAGTCGGCGAACCAGCGCCGGTTTCGCTCCTCGGCGTACAGGCTGGGCGAGGTCTCCTGCAGCAGCTCGTCGCTGTACCCCTGCGTCCCCCAGAGCTCGCGCAGCCTGCTCAGCTCCTCCTGCACGTCCGGGTCGTCCCCGGACCCCTGCGCGGCCGGGTGGAAAAGCCCGAGCGCGCGCGTCCGCTCGGGATAGGTCGCGGCGAACAGCGTGCCGATGTTGCACCCTTCCTGCGCCGCCAGCACGACCGGCCGCTGCGCGCCGGCCGCGTCGAGGACGGCGCGCAGGTCCTCCATCCGCGTCTCGAGCGCCGCGAAGTGAGGGCCGTGGTCGGAGAGCCCCGTTCCGCGCTTGTCGAAGAGGATCAGCCGGAACGAGCGCGCGAGCCGCTCGTAGAAGCTGCGGAAGAGTGGGATCTCCCACGCGTAGACGAGATTGGAGACGTAGTCGGGGACGTAGACCAGGTCGGTGTCGCCGTCGCCGACCACCTGGTAGGCGATCGCGACGCCGCCGCTGCGCGTGTAGCGGACGTCCGTGTCCACGGCGGCATCCTCGCCCACGGCTGGTGCGGGCGCCAGACGGGCCCGGGTTGTCAACCGGCCGCCCCGCACGCAGACTTGGCCCGTGCAGAGGACGCCCGAGTCGGCTGCCGACGCCCGCCTCGTCGCCCGCTGCCGGGCCGGGGACGCCGCCGGCTGGAACGAGCTCGTCGAGCGCTTCGCACGCTACGTGTACGCCATCTGCGTGCAGGCGTTCCGGCTGTCGGAGCACGACGCCGAGGACGCGTTCCAGGAGGTGTTCGCGAAGGTCTACGAGCAGCTGCCGAGCCTGCGCGACGACCACGCCGTCCGGCCCTGGATCGCGCAGCTCACGCGGCGCACGTGCATCGACCGCCTCCGGGCGGGCCGGCGGGAGGAGCCGGCCGGCGACGCTGAGCCCGACGACGTCGACGACACGCTCGCCGTCCTGGACGAGGCGCTCACCGTGCGCGAGGCGCTCGCGGCGCTCGATGAGCCCTGCCGCGAGGTCCTCGACCGCTTCTTCACCCGGGACGAGAGCTACCGCACGATCGGGGAGGCGCTCGACCTGCCGCAGGGGACGATCGCGAGCCGGATCTCGCGCTGCCTGGAGAAGCTGCGGGCCGAGGTGGAAGATTTGTCGCCGTCCACGCGTCCTGTTGACGGATGAGAGACGTGAGCACCGGCGAGACGGAACGGCTGGCCGAGCTCCTCGCGGCGCTGCCGCCGGTGCCCACGGGATGGGTCGAGGCAGCCCAGGAGCTGCCGGCGGCGAGACGCTCGCTCGACGTCCTGCTCGAGCGCGCCCTGGCGGACCGCGAGCTGCGGGCGCGCCTGCTGGCCGACCTCGAGCGGGCGCTCGCCGCGGAAGGCATCGAGGCGACGCCCGCCGTCGTCTCGCTCGCCCGCATCCGCCTGGGCGAGCTCTCCTAGGCTCCGCGCCGCGATGGGAATCGACGCCGCCCTGGGGCAGGTCGCCGACCCCGACACGCCCTCCGCGGCCGGCTCCGCCGCCGCCTGGAGCGGCGCGCTCGCAGCCGCGATCGCGATGAAGACGGCGCGCGCGGCCGGCGACGGCGGCCGCGCCGCACAGGCTGCCGCCCTGCTGCGCCGGCTCGCGCAGGCGGCGGTCTCGAACGCGGACGCCTTCGGCGCGGCGCGCTCGGCGCTCGCCGTCGCCGGCGCCGGGGGTGAGCCGCGCCGCGACTTCTCGCTCCGGCTTGTCCTCGACCGCGCGGCGCTCGAGCCGCTCGCGATCGCGGACGCCTGCGCCGACGTCGCGGTGCTCAACGCCGGCCTCGCGTCGCAGGCGCCGCCCGAGCAGGTCCCGGACGTGACGGCGGCCGCGGCCCTCGCCGCCGGCGCGGCGCGAGCGGCGGCGCACCTCGTGGGCGTCAACCTCGCGGTCGCGCCCGGCGACGAGCGTCTCGCTCGCGCCGAGGCGGCGGCCGAGACCGCAGCCGCCGCGGTCGCCGGGCTGTTGTGAGCCCTTCGGGCCGGAAGTAGCATCGGCCGGCCGTGTCGATCGCGCACGCCGCCGCCGACCCCGACGACGAGCTGCCGGCCTGGTCGCTCCCGCGCGACGCCGGCGCGCGGATCGCAGTCCGCAACCCGCTGCCGGCGCGCGTCGACCGCCGCTGGGCACTCGAGGGCGCAACCGGAGCCGGCGTGCGCGTCTGCATCGTCGACAGCGGCGTCGAGGCGGATCACCCGCTCGTCGGCGGCCTCGCGGGCGCGGTCGCCGTGACGGTGGACGCCGACGGCAAGACGGCCACCCAGCCCGACACGAGCGGCGACACGTGCGGCCACGGCACCGCGTGTGCCGGCATCGTCCGCTCGCTGGCGCCGGAGGCGGAGATCCACTCGGTGCGCGTCCTCGGCGGCCTGACCGGGAGCGGCTCGGCGCTCGTCGCCGGCCTGCGGCACGCCGTCACGGAGGGCTACGACGTGATCAACATGAGCCTCTCGACGACGAAGCGGGCGCTCGGCGAGACGCTGCGCGAGCTCGCAGACACGGCGTACTTCCGGCGCACGCTGATCGTCGCCTCGGCCCACAACATGCCGGTCGAGTCGTACCCGTGGCGGTTCTCGTCCGTCGTCTCCGTGGGCAGCCACGAGGAGCCGGACCCCTTCGTCTTCTACGCGAACCCGGACCCGCCGGTCGAGTTCTTCGGCCGCGGCGTCGACGTCGAGGTGGCCTGGCTCGGCGGCGGCACGATCCGCGCCACCGGCAACAGCTTCGCGACGCCGACGATCGCGGCCATCGCCGCGCTCGTGCTGAGCAAGCATCCCGGCCTGGCGCCGTTCCAGGTGAAGACCGTGCTGTCGCTGATCGCGAACAACGTGGCGGACGGCGGTGCCTGACGCGTCCGGCCTCGAGGCGGCCGTCGCGGCGGGCGTCCTGCCGGCGGAGGAGTCGTTCGCCGAGCTGCTCCGCTCGATCGTCGTGGTCGCGCGGGCGATCTTCGGCGCGAAGGCGTCGTCCGTGTTCCTGCTGGACGCCGACACCGACGAGCTCGTGTTCGCCGCGGTGGCCGGCGAGGACGAGCAGGACCTCGTCGGGCGGAGGATGCCCTCCTCGCAGGGAATCGCCGGCTGGGTGCTGCAGTCCCGGACACCGCTCGTGCTCGAGGACGTGCGCAGCGACCCGCGCTGGGCGCGCGGGTTCGCCGAGGAGACGGGCTACGTCCCGAAGGGGCTGATGGCGGTCCCGCTTCTGCACGACGAGGAGGTGCTCGGCGTGCTGCAGGTGCTCGACCGGCCCGAGCGCTCGACGTTCTCGCTGAAGGAGATGGAGCTGCTCGGCCTCTTCGGGGCGCAGGCGGCGATCGCGCTGGCGCTGCTGCGGTCGGCGCGGCGCGCACGTGCGGCGCTCGCGGGGGACGGACGGGCCTCGGCGGTCGCGGCGCTGGCGGCGGCGGTCGAGCGGCTCGAGGGCGAGCGCCGCGAGGCCGGCGTCGCGCTCCTGGACGCCCTCGCGCGCGTCCTCCGTTAGCGCGCCTTCTCGCGGAGAGGGTGTCTGACACCAACGGTGTCACACCTCGTGCCGATCGAACGCCCTCGCAGGTGTCTGACACCAGCGGTGTCAGGAGGTGCTAACGCAATGAAGGGTCCTCTGGCTGGGTAGCGAATCCGTCCGCTGTCGTCGTCTTGATGGGAGGGCGTGGTGGCAGCGAGGGGGAAGCCGTGGCGGGTGTCGGATCGGTTGTGGTCGGAGATCGAGCCGTTGATTCCGAAGGTGGAGAGGCGATTTCGATATCCGGGGCGGAAGCGTCACGACGATCGGGCCTGTTTGGAGGGGATTCTGTTCGTGTTGCGGTACGCGATCCCCTGGGCGGAGCTGCCTCGGGCGGAGGGGTGGCCGTCGGGGCAGACCTGTTGGCGGCGTTTCCACGAGTGGCGCCGTGCCGGCGTCTGGGAGCAGCTGCTGGTTCGGGTGCAGGAGCTGTTGGAGCGGGAGGGGATGGTCGACTGGTCGCGGGCGATCGTCGATGCCTCGCTGGTCGAGACGAAAAAGGGGGCGGCCTGGTCGGCCGCTCGCTCCGCGGCCGCTCTGGCAGCCGTTTCCACCTGATCGTCGACGCCGGCGGCGTCCCGTTCGCGATCCGGGTCGGGCCCGGCAACGAAAACGAACGCAGGCAGCTGTTGCCGCTGCTCGATCAGCTGCTGGCGCGCGAGATCCGGCCCCGCCAGCTGTGGGCCGACCGCGGCTACGACGGTGAGCAGCTCCGCGAGCGGCTGCAGGCGCGGGGTGTCGAGCCGGTGATCAGCCGCCGCCGCCGCCGCAACGACCCGCCGCCGCCCGCCGACAGCCCGACCAGTCTGCGCGGCAACCGCCGCCGCGCCAAACCGCGCGACCCGAACGGCCGCCACCGCTGGCCCGTCGAACGCACCAACAGCTGGCTGCGCAACTGGCGACGCGTCTCAACCCGCTGGGAACGACACCCCGACTACTGGCTCGCCGTCATCCAAACCGCCGCCGCGCTCGTCGCCTGGCAGATGCTCGAACACTCATTCCGTTAGCACCTCCAGACACCTTCTCCGGAGAGCGTTTCCCTCGCGAGACACGGCGAGGGCCCCTGTCGGGGCCCCCGGGAACAGCGAACGAGGTGCCGGGCCCTACTGCTTGACCCGGAGGTGCGCCTCGACGTCGTCGTCGCCCTCGTCCGGCTGCTCGGTGCCCGCCTGCCGTACCTTGAGGTGCGCCTCGACGTCGTCGTCGCGCTCGCCCTCGTCGTTCTTCGGAACTGGCTTCCTGTCGCGCTCGTCCGACACCTCGTGCCTCCCTTGGGATCGTTCCCGCTCTCGCGGATGACGCCTACTAGACGGCGTAGGACCCCCGAATCTTCCCCGGCCTTTGCGATTTCGTCAATCGGTGCGATTCTCGCCGGATGCTCGGAGGACGCCTGGACGAGTCGCTCTCTGCGGTGCGGGCCGTCTTCTCGAACCCCGCCCTGCGCCGAGTCGAGCTTGCCTTCGCCGGCTCGGCCGTCGGCCTCTACGCGGCGTCGATCGCCGTGGCCGTCTACGTCTTCCACCACGGCGGCACGACGGCCGTCGGGGTGTTCCTCTTCGTCCGCCTGACGCTGGCCTCCGCGTTCGCGCCCGTCGCGGCCTCGCTCGCCGACCGGTACCGGCGCGAGCGCGTCATGCTCGCCTCCGACCTCGGGCGCATCCTCACCGTCTCCGGAACGGCCGCCGCCGCGGTCGCAGGCGTCCCGGCCGCCGTCTACGTCCTCGCCACGCTCACGTCGATCCTCGGCTCGGCGTTCAAGCCGGCCGAGTCCGCGCTCCTGCCGTCGCTGGCGCGCTCGCCCGAGGAGCTGACCGCCGCGAACGTCTGCTCGAGCACCTTCGACAGCGTCGGCTCGTTCGCGGGACCGGCCCTCGGGGCGCTGCTGCTCGCGTTCGGCGGGCCGGCGACGGTGTTCGGGCTCGTCGCGGTGACGTTCGCCTGGAGCGCGTCGTTCATCGTGCGCGTGCGCTCGCCCGACCGCCAGGCGCCGCCCGCCGACGAGCCCGCGTCCGACGGCGGCGAGCGGTTCGGGGGGCTCGCCGGCGGCGTTCGCGCCCTGCGGCAGGAGCCCCGCCTGCAGCTGCTCTTCGCCTTCTACGGCGCGCAGGCGCTGGTCGCCGGCGCGTGGGGCGTGCTCGTGATCGTCATCGCCATCCAGCTCGCGGGGCTCGGCAACTCCGGCGTCGGCATCCTCGAGTCGGCGAGCGGCATCGGCTCGGTCGTCGGCGCCGGCCTCGTGCTCCTCCTCGTCGCGCGGCGCAGGCTGGCGAGCGACCTGCGGCTCGGCGTTTTCCTCTGGGGCGCGCCGCTCGTCCTCGTCGGCCTCTACCCGCACGCGTGGCTCGCGATCGCGGCCGTCGGCGTCGTCGGCCTCGGCAACACGATCGTCGACGTCGCGGCGGTGACGCTGATCCAGCGCACGGCGCCGGAGGAGGTGGCGGGCCGCGTCTTCGGCGTCCTGGAGAGCGCGCTCATCGGCGCGCTCGCGCTCGGCGCCCTGCTGGCGCCGCTGCTCGTCCGCGTGGCCGGCGAGCGCGGCTCGGTGATCGCCGCCGGGGCCCTGCTCCCGGTCGTCGCGCTGCTCGCGAGCCGCCCGCTCGCCGCGATCGACCGCGGCGCGCGCGTTCCGGCGGAGCAGCTCGAGGCGCTGCGGTCGGTGTCGTTCCTCGCGCCGCTGCCGCTGCGCGAGCAGGAAGCGCTCGCGGCGGCGATGACCCCGCTCGAGCTTCCCGCGGGCGCGACGCTGTTCGAGCGCGGCGACCACGGCGACCGCTTCTACGTCCTCGCCGCCGGCAGCCTCTCGATCGAGCTGCCGGTGGGGACGAAGGTCGAGGACGCGCCGGGCTATGTCGGCGAGATCGCGCTGCTCCGCGACGTGCCGCGAACGGCGACGGTGCGCGCGCGGACCGACGCGACGCTCTGGGCGCTCGAGCGCGACGACTTCCTCGGCGCCGTCACCGGCCACGCGCGCAGCAGCAATGCGGCCGAGTCGGTCGTCGCCTCCCGCGCGGTCGTCTCGACGGCGTAGCCGGCCCGGGTCAGGCGCGTGCGGCGGCGACGAGGTCGGCGACCTCGGTCGGCGTCGTGCCGACGCGGATCCCGACCGCCTCGAGCGCGTCCTTCTTGCCCTGCGCCGTCCCCGAGGAGCCGGAGATGATCGCGCCCGCGTGGCCCATCGTCTTGCCGGGCGGCGCGGAGAAGCCGGCGATGTACGAGAAGATCGGCTTCGTCATCTTCTCGGCCGCGAAGCGCGCCGCCTTCTCCTCCTCGTCGCCGCCGATCTCGCCGACGAGCACGACGGTGTCCGTCTCGGCGTCGGCCTCGAACCGCTCGAGGATGTCGACGAAGCTCGAGCCGACGACCGGGTCGCCGCCGATGCCGACGATGGTCGAGTTGCCGAGCCCGCGCTGCGCGAGCTCGGACCCGATCTGGTACGTCAACGTCCCGGAGCGCGACACGAGGCCGATCGTGCCCTCGCGGAACACCTCCGCCGGGATGATCCCGACGTTCGCCTTCCCCGGCGAGAGGACGCCCGGGCA
>DASRDA010000033.1:0-77332 GCA_035652835.1 Gaiellaceae bacterium | reverse complement strand
CGAGCATGTTCATGGCGGGGCTGCCGATGAAGCCGCCGACGAAGAGGTTGACGGGATGGTCGTACAGCGTCTGCGGGTCGGCGACCTGCTGCAGCTCGCCTTTGCGCATCACGGCGACGCGGTCGCCCATCGTCATCGCCTCGACCTGATCGTGCGTCACATAGACCGTCGTCACGCCGAGGTCGTCCTGCAGCCGCGCGATCTCGGCGCGCATCTGGACGCGCAGCTTCGCGTCGAGGTTCGAGAGCGGCTCGTCCATCAGGAACGCCTGCGGCTCGCGGACGATCGCCCGCCCCATCGTGACGCGCTGCCGCTGGCCGCCGGACAGATGGCGCGGCCGCTTGCGCAGGACGTCCGAAAGCCCGAGGACGCGCGCCGCCGACTCCACCCGCCGCCGGATCTCAGCCTTGTCGAGCCGGCGCATCTTGAGGCCGAAGGCCATGTTGTCGTAGACGTTCATGTGCGGGTAGAGCGCGTAGTTCTGGAAGACCATCGCCACGTCGCGCGCCTTCGGAGGCAGGTCGTTGACCACCTCGCCGCCGATCCGGAGCGTCCCCTCGCTGATCGGCTCCAGCCCGGCGATCATCCGCAGCGCGCTCGTCTTGCCGCAGCCGGAAGGGCCGACGAACACCACCAGCTCCCCGTCCTCGACCTCCAGGTCGAGCGCCTCCACCGCCCGGGTGCCGTCCGCGTAGACCTTCGTGAGCCCGTCGAGCTCGATCGCCGCCATGTGCCGTCAGGCTAATTGATCGCGCTACGTTAGAGTTGGCCCGTGGGGGCGGTCGCAGCCGCGACTGGGCGACACCGACGACGGCGGCTTCGGTACGCCGCGGAGGGCCGGGGCGTCCTCGCGACGCTCCTCATCTCGCCCGCGGTGCTCTTCATCGCCGCTCTGGTCGGCGTGCCGTTCGGCCTCGCGATCTACCTCAGCTTCACGGACGCCACCGCCGGCTCGCTGAGCGGGAAGTGGGTCGGCCTCGACAACTTCACGGGGGCCGTCCACGACGCGATCTTCCGCGGGGCGCTCTGGCACACCTTCCTCTTCACGCTCATCTCGCAGGCGGTCGTGATCGTCGTGGCGGGGCTCCTCGCGCACGCGCTCGTGCACGGCTTCCGGGGACGCTGGTTCCTGCGCTTCCTCGTGCTGCTCCCCTGGGCGGCGCCGGTGGCGCTGACGGCGATCGGCTTCCTGTGGTTCTACGACCCGCAGGCGAGCATCTTCAACTGGTTCCTCGTGCACCTGCACATCGTCTCGGCGAACAACGTGCCGAACTGGCTCGGCACGCCGAAGGCGGCGATGTCGTCGATCATCACGGTGCAGGCGTGGCGGACGGTCCCGTTCGCGACGGTGATCTTCCTCGCGGGCGTGTCGTCGATCCCGCAGGAGGTCGACGACGCCGCGGCGATCGACGGCGCGACCGGGCTGCACAAGTTCTGGTACGTCTCGCTGCCGCTGCTGCTGCCGATCGCGATCGTCGCCGTGCTCTTCGGCGTCGTCTTCACGGCCACCGACATGGTCGTGCCCTACATCCTCACGAACGGCGGCCCGTTCAACTCGACGCAGGTCCTGACGACCTACGCGTTCCAGACCGGCATCAACGCCGGCAACATCGGCGAGGGCGCCGCGATCGCGCTGTTCATGCTGCCGTTCCTCGCGGTCGTGGTGATCGGGATGCTCTTCTTCGCGCGCCGCGCGGAGGTGGCGTAGCCGTGGCGTGGCGGTCGCGCGCCTTCTCCTACGGCGTCGTCGTCCCGTTCGCGGCGCTGCTCGCGTTCCCGTTCGCCTGGATGGCGGTGACGTCGCTGAAGCCCGAGGCGCAGGTGTACGACCCGACGAAGGTGTGGAGCTTCCATCCGACGCTCGCGGCCTACGGCTTCCTCTTCCACCACACCGACTACCTGCTCTGGCTGCGCAACTCGTGCCTCGTCGGGTTGATGGTCGTGGTGATCACCCTCGCCTTCGCCGTCCCGGCCGGCTACGCGCTCGCGCGGCTCGCCGGACGGATCGGCCGCGCGCTCGGCGTCGCGATCTTCCTCACGTACCTCGTGCCGCCGACCCTTCTCTTCCTGCCCCTGTCGCGCGTGATCTCGCAGTACCTGCACCTGAGCGACCGGCTCTGGGCGCTCGTCGTCGTGTACCCGTCGTTCACGATCCCGTTCGCGATCTGGCTGCTGATGGGCTTCTTCAAGACGATCCCGCAGGAGCTCGAGGACGCGGCGCTCGTCGACGGCTGCTCGCGGTTCGGCGCGCTCGTGCGGATCGTCTTCCCGATCTCGGCACCGGGGATCCTGACGGTCGTCATCTTCACGTTCTCGCTCGTCCTGAACGAGTTCGTCTACGCGATCACGTTCATCTCGAGCTCCGCCAACCGCACGCTGCCGGTGGGCGTCCCCACCGATCTGATCCGCGGCGACCTCTTCAACTGGCCGGGGATCATGGCCGCGATCCTGCTGCCTTCGATCCCGCTGGCACTGGTCTACAACCTGTTTCTCAACCGCTTCATCACCGGGTTCACCGGAGGCGCGTTCCGTTAGTCGGGGATTCAACCCTCGGAAAGGAGGAGGCGTGGCAGACATCGACGAGCCTGCCGGCGCGAAGCGCCTGACCAGGCGCGACCTGCTTCGGAAGGCAGGAGTGGGTGCGGTCGCGGTCGGCGCTGCGAGCGCGGGAGCGCCGTACGCGTTCGCAGGCCCGATGCGGTTCAAGGGCCGCTGGCTGAAGGGCGACCTCTCGATCATCCAGTGGGTCCACTTCGTCCCGGCCTACGACGTGTGGTTCGACAACACGTGGTGCAAGCAGTGGGGCGAGAAGAACGACGTGCAGGTCAACGTCGAGCACATCAACAACACGCTGCTCGACACGCGTGCCGCCGCGGAGGTGGCGGCGCAGAGCGGGCACGACCTGTTCCAGAACCTCCACCCGATGGCCTCGTACGAGGACCAGGTGATCAACCACGCCTCGATCGTCGCCGAGATCGAGCACAAGGTCGGCAAGTACGGCGCGCTCGGCAAGGCGTCGACCTACAACCCGAAGACGAAGAAGTACTTCGCGGTCTCCGACAACTACGTGCCCGACCCGGTGATCTGGCGGCACGATCTGTGGAACGACATCGGGCAGTCGCCGGCGACGTGGGACCACGTGATGGCGGCGGCTCCGAAGCTGAAGGCGAAGGGCCATCCGATCGGCATCGGCCAGTCGCAGGAGCTCGACTCGGACATGGCGCTGATCGCGTTCCTCATGTGCTTCGGCGCGTTCATCCAGGACGAGGACAACCGGCCGACGCTCGGCTCGAAGCGGGCGGTCGAGGCGGTCTCGTTCATGGCGAGCCTCTACAAGAAGGGCGAGGACCCGGCGATCTTCGGCTGGAACCCCGCCTCGAACAACAACTACCTCTACTCCGGAACGGCGTCGATGATCCTGAACGCGATCTCGGCGACGCGGACGCCGGAGCAGCTCAACCTGCCGTTCGCCGACCAGCTCTGGATCTGGCCGATCCCGGCGGGCCCGCACGGCCGTCTCGGGCTCGAGCACGTGATGGGCTGTTACAACATCTGGAAGTTCTCGAAGAACAAGGAGAACGCGGAGAAGTTCCTCGCCGACCTGTGCATCAACTACAAGCAGGCGACGCTCGCGTCTCAGCTCTACAACTTCCCGAGCTTCCCGGGCGCGTTCCCGTTCAGCGCGATCCGGAAGGTGGCGGCGGCGGATCCGCACAAGCCGAAGGGGAAGTACACGATCCTGACGACGATCGCCGAGAAGTACACGCACAACATCGGCTATCCGGGGACGACGAACGCCGCGATGGACGAGGTGTTCTCGAAGTACCTGATCCCGCAGATGTTCGCGCAGGTGTCGCAGGGCAAGCTCAGCGCTGCGGACTCGGTCCGCGACACCAACAACGTGGTCAAGGACATCTACGCGAAGTGGAAGAAGCGCGGGAAGATCTAGGGTGAGACTCGTGACGGTGCCTGGCACCTAACGGTGCCAGGCACCGTCACCTGAGTGTGACGACGACTTTGGGACGGCCGGGGGCGCGCTGGCGCTCCCAGGCGGCGGCGATGTCGTCGAGCCGGTAGCGCTCGATGTCGAGCTCGATGCGCCCCGCGCGCACGTGCTCGAGGAGCTCGAGGTAGGCCCGGTTGCGGTCTTCCGCGCCGAGAGCGAAGTTCGAGTGGCCGAGGATGCGGAGCTGCTTGCCGCGCACGTCCGCCGAGCGGAGCGGCGCCTCCGGGCCGGCCGACTGGCCGACGTGCACGATGCGCGCGCCGGGCGCGGCGAACGCGAGCGCAGCGGCAAGCGGCTCGCCCCAGAGCGGGTCGATGCAGACGGTGAACCCCTCGTCGCCCAAGGCATCGCCGATCTCGTCGAGCCCGACGACGCCGTCCGCGGCGGTGCGCGAGGCGCCCACGACCGTCGCGGCACCGAGCGTGCGCGCGGCCTGCATCGCGACGCGGCCGACCGTGCCGGTCGCGCCGAGCACGAGCACGCGATCGTGCGGCGTCACCTGCGCGCGCCAGGCGACCGGCACCCAGCCCGCAACGCCGGCGATCCCGATCGCCGCGGCGAGCGTCGGGTCGACTCCGTCGGGCAGCCGGAGCGGCAGGTCTGCCGGCACGCTGACGCTCTCGGCGAGGAAGCCCGGCAGCGCCGTGCCACGGCCGGCGCCGAACAGGTAGGCGAGGCTACCGTCGTCGAGGCGCCCGGCGGCCTCGCACCCGGGCGCGTAGGGCAGCGGCGGATGGCCGCCGTAGAAGGTCCCGCCGCCGACCGACAGGTCGAGCGGGTTGAGCGCCACCGCCTCGACCGAGACGACGACCTCTCCCGGCGGCGCCGAGGGCGGCTCGACCTCGGCGGGAGACGGAGGCTCCCCGAGCGCGGTGACGAGCGCGGCGCGCATCGGCGCGGAGGTTAACGCCGAACCGGCTCGACGTGCGCGCGCGTGACCGCCGCCGGCGACGGGCAGCCGAGCAGCTGCAGCGCGAGCAGGATCTCGTCCCGCAGCAGCTCGAGCACGGCCCGCGCGCCCTCCTCGCCGCCGACCGCGAGCCCCCAGAGCGGCGCGCGTCCGGCGAGCACCGCTCGGGCGCCGAGGGCCAGCGCCTTCACCACGTCGGCGCCGCGGCGGATGCCGCCGTCGACGAGCACCTCGACGCGGCCCTCGACCGCCTCGATCACCTCCGGCAGCGCCTCGATCGTCGCGGCGACGCCGTCGAGCTGGCGGCCGCCGTGGTTCGAGACGACGATGCCGGCCGCGCCGTGCTCGCAGGCCAGGCGCGCGTCCTCCGCCGTGAGCACGCCCTTGACGAGCACGGGGAGGCTCGACTCGGCGGCGAGCAGCTCGACGTCCCGCCACGTCACCGAGGGCGAGGTGAGCGCGAACGTCTCCGCCGGCGTCATGCCGCCGCGGCCGAGCGAGGCGACGGTGACGCCGCCCGGCAGGGTGAAGCCGGTGCGGTGGTCGCGCTCGCGTCGGCCGAGCACCGGCGTGTCGACGGTCAGCAGCAGGGCGGTGAAGCCGCACTCGCGCGCCTGGGCGACCAGCTCGCGCGTGACGGCCGCGTCGCGGAAGACGTAGAGCTGGAACCAGCGCTGCGAGCCGACCGCGGCCACATCGGCGGGCGGCGTCGTCGTCATCGTCGACAGGCAGAGAATCGTCGCCGCCGCGCGCGCGGCCCGCGCCATCGCGAGCTCGCCCTCGGGGTGCGCGACGCGCTGGAACGCGACGGGCGCGACGAGGAGCGGAAACGCGATCTCGTGCCCGAGCACGGTCGTCCCCGTCGTGCACGCGCCGACGTCGACGAGCACGCGCGGCCGCAGCCGCCAGCGGCCGTACGCGGCGACGTTCTCGCGCAGCGTCACCTCGTCGCCCGCGCCGCCGGCGTAGTAGCCGTACGCGCCGGGGTCGAGGCGGCGTTCCGCCTCGGCCTCGTAGTCGCGGACGTTCAGCAGCTCCATCCGGCGGAGGTTCTACCTGCGCCGGGCGAACCAGCCGCGCGACGGGGCGGGCGGCTCCTCGCCGAGCGCACGCGCGCCGGCGGCGACGTCGTCGGCCGTCAGGCACATCAGCTCGTGCGCCTGCAGGCGCTCGACCGGCCCTGCGGCGAGCCGCAGCGCCTGCGCGTTCAGCGTCTGCTCGAAGAGCGTTCGGGCGAATCGCGCGTTGCCGAAGCTCTCGTCGCGCTCGGCGCGCTCGAACACCCCGGCGAGCGTCTCGGACGCGCCGTCTCCGAGCGTGTACTCGGCGTCCGCGGCGAACCGGGCGAAGATCTCGACGAGCTCGCCGGTCGAGTAGTCGGGGAACTCGATTTCGCGGGAGAAGCGCGAGCGCAGGCCGGGGTTTGACTCGAGGAAGCGGCGCATGAGGCGCGGGTAGCCGGCGACGATCACGACGAGGCGGTGGCGGTTGTCCTCCATGCGCTTGAGCAGCGTCTCGATCGCCTCGTCGCCGAAGTCGAGCCGCTCGCCCTCGCGCGCGAGCGCGTACGCCTCGTCGACGAAGAGGACGCCGTCGAGCGCGCGGCGCACGACGCGCTCCGTCTTGATCGCGGTCAGGCCGACGTACTGGCCGACGAGGCCGGCGCGGTCGACTTCGACGAGGTGGCCGCGGCGCAGCAGGCCCATCGAGCGGTACATCTGCGCGAGCAGGCGCGCGACGGTCGTCTTGCCGGTGCCGGGGTTGCCGAGGAAGACGAGATGCTGCGTCGTCGCCACCTCCGGGAGGCCGGCTTCCTTCCGGCGCGCCTGCACCCGCAGGAACGCAACCAGCGTGCGCACCTGCTCCTTCACCGACTCGAGGCCCGGCAGCGAGTCGAGCTCCGCGAGGAGCTCGTCGAGCGGGCGCTCTGGCTCGGGCCGCCGCAGCGCCTCGAGGTCGAGCTCGTCGCCGATCTGCGCGCGCAGCTGCTCGCCGAGGGCCTTCAGCTGCTCCAGCGGGTTCGGCACGGCGTGGACCGTAGCGGCTCGAGCGCCGCCCCCGCCCACCACCCCCGGTGCCAGGTTCGCGAGCCTCGTTCGCGCCCAACGAGCAGGCGATTTTCACGCTAGGCAACGACCTCCGGGGCCAGGTACGTACCAGGCCCCGGGAGGAGCCGTGCTATCGTTAACCGTGTTAATGGTTAGCGATGTGAAGGAAACGACCGCGATCGCGAACGAGCTGCGGCCCGTGCTGCTCCGGCTCGCGCGCGAGCTGCGGCGCGAGATCCATTCGCTCGGCGTCACCGGCGGCCAGGTCTCGCTGATGGCGGCGATTAAGCACGAGCCGGGGATCACGGCGTCCGTGCTCGCCGAGCGCGAGCGCGTCTCGGCACCGGCGATCTCGAACCACCTCGCGCGCCTCGAGGCAGCTCGCCTCGTCGCGCGAACGCGCGGCGACGCCGACCGGCGCCGCGTCGGGCTCGCGCTGACCTCGGAGGGCGAGAAGGTGCTCCGCTCGGTGCGGCAGCGCCGCACCGCGTGGCTCTCCCGCCGGCTGGAGCAGCTGACCGACGACGAGCGCGCCGCGATCGAC
This sequence comes from Gaiellaceae bacterium, assembly GCA_035652835.1. GTDB lineage: Bacteria > Actinomycetota > Thermoleophilia > Gaiellales > Gaiellaceae > PALSA-600. Next base: position 69,824 of record DASRDA010000033.1, on the reverse strand, counting down.
GCGGCGGTCGAGCCGCTCGCGAAGCTGCTGGAGGCTGACGCGGAGTGACCCTGCTCAGGCTGGCGTCCCGGCGTACCTTCGCCAGCCTCCGCCGCCACTACAACTACCGCCTCTACTTCGCCGGGCAGCTGACGTCCGTCTGCGGGACGTGGATGCAGAACATCGCGCTCGCCTGGCTCGTCGTGCGTCTCGCACCGCACCAGAAGGGACTCGCGCTCGCCACGTTCTCGATGTGCCGCTTCGGCCCGTTCATGCTGCTCGGGCTGTTCGCCGGCGTCGTCACCGACCGGTTCGACAACCGGCGCACGGTGATCGTGACGCAGTCGGTGCAGATGGCGTTCGCGGCGGCGCTCGCGGCGATCGACCTGACCGGCCACTCCTCGCTCGCCGAGGTCGACACGATCGCGATCCTCACCGGCATCGCGATCGTCTTCGACTCGCCGTCGCGGCAGAGCCTCACGTTCCAGATGGTCGGGCGCGACGAGCTGCCGAACGCGGTCGCGCTCAACTCGAGCCTCTTCAACACCGCGCGCATCTTCGGCCCCGCCCTCGCGGGCGTCGTGATCGCGGCGGTCGGCGTCGGCTGGTGCTTCGCGGTCAACGCCGTGAGCTTCCTCGCCGTCCTCGCCGGACTGCTCGCGATGCGCGTGCGGGAGCTCTACCCGCTCGCCGGCCGGCGGCGGCCGACGGTGTGGCGCGGCACGCGCGAGGGCTTCTCCTACGCGCGGCGCAACGCGACGGTGCGCGTCGTGCTGGCGATGATGGCGGTGTTTGCCTCGATCAGCTTCAACTTCAACATCCTGCTGCCGATCCTCGCCAAGTCGACGCTCCACGGGACGGCGATCACGTTCGGCCTGATCAGCGCCTGCTTCGGCGCGGGCGCGCTGCTCGGCGCGCTCGTCTCCGCCGGCATCGCGCGCACGACGTGGCGCGTGATGTTCCTCGGCGCGGCCGGCTTCGGCGTCTGCGAGCTGCTCATCGCGCCGCTCCAGAACGAGTTCCTCGTCGGAGCGCTGCTCTTCGTCTGCGGCGTCTTCTTCACCTCGTACACCGCCAACTCGAACGCCTCGATCCAGCTCGAGAGCCCCGACTTCATCCGCGGGCGCGTGCTGGGGCTCTACTACTACGCGTGGAACGGGCTCGCCCCGCTCGGCGCCCTGCTCGTCGGCTGGCTGTGCGACGCGGGCGGCACCCGGCTCGCGTTCGCGGTCGCCGGGTCGAGCGCGCTCGCGATCACCGCTCTCGGCGCCGCCGCCGTCAAGGCGAAGCGCCCGCCGCGGCAGCGGCCGCTCCAGGCCGAGCCGGCCGGCGAGCAGCTCGCCGCCTGAGCCGCGGCGAATCCGAAAAACCGCATTTCGCGAAATCCGCGCGCGCGGCGTAGTATCGGCCCCGGGTCGAAACGGAGAGGAGGGAGCCCGGGGGCATGGCACAGGTCTCGTTCGGTCGCGTGAGCAAGGTCTACCCGGACGGCACGCGCGCCGTAAACGGCCTCGACCTCGAGATCGCGGACGGCGAGTTCATGGTGCTCGTCGGCCCGTCCGGCTGCGGCAAGACGACCGCGCTGCGGATGGTCGCGGGGCTCGAGGACATCTCGGAAGGCGTGCTCAGGATCGGCGAGCGCGTCGTCAACCACGTCCCGGCACGGGATCGCGACATCGCGATGGTCTTCCAGAGCTACGCGCTCTACCCGCACCTGTCGGTCTACGAGAACATCGCGTTCGGCCTGCGCCTGAAGAAGATGCCGAAGAGCGAGATCGACCGGCGCGTGCAGCAGGCGGCGAAGCTGCTCGGGCTCGAGGAGTTCCTGAAGCGGAAGCCGCGCGCGCTGTCGGGCGGCCAGCGCCAGCGGGTGGCGATGGGCCGCGCGATCGTACGCGAGCCCGCCGCCTTCCTGATGGACGAGCCGCTCTCGAACCTCGACGCGAAGCTGCGCGTGCAGATGCGCGCGGAGATCGCGAAGCTCCAGAACGACCTCGGCGTGACGACGATCTACGTCACCCACGACCAGGTCGAGGCGATGACGATGGGCGACCGCGTCGCCGTGATGCGGAAGGGCGAGCTGCAGCAGGTCGCCGACCCGCAGACCCTGTACGACCGGCCCGTCAACCTCTTCGTCGGCGGCTTCATCGGCAGCCCGGCGATGAACATGCTCGACGCGACGATCGAGCGCTCGAACGGCGACCTGCGCGCACAGATCGGCACGCAGGCGATCACGCTCGGCTCGGAGACGCTCGCCCAGCGGCCGGCGCTGACCAGCTACGTCGGCAGGCAGGTGATCATCGGGATCCGGCCCGAGGACCTCGAGGATGCAGCGCTCGAGACCGGCGCCCCGCCCGACCGCATCATCAGGGGGAGGCTCGAGCTCCGCGAGGCGCTCGGCTCCGAGATCATGGCGCACTTCGCGATCAAGGCGGCGCACGCCGAGACCGACGAGACGCGCGAGCTGGCGAAGGACGCCGGCGCACCCGACACCGGACCCCAGATCGGTGCCAAGGAGGACGAGGCGGTCGTCGTCGGCCGCTTCGGCGCCCGCTCCCAGGTGAAGCCCGGCGAGGAGGTGGCGGCCGTGGTCGACACGCGCGCGCTGCACTTCTTCGATCCGGACGCGGGGAGCGGCATCTACGACACCTCGAAAGGAGAGTGAGAGTGAAGCGACACCTGGTCGTTTCCCTGGTCGCCGTGGCGGTGCTGGCGGCCGCCGCGGCGGCGTACGGCAGCACGAGCACGTCGACGGGTTCGGCGCCGGAGGCCCTGAAGGTCAACAAGGCCGTCTCGGGCTCGATCAGCTTCGACGGGATCTGGACGGCGTCCTCGGGCCAGAAGCAGTTCCAGGACGTGATCAAGGCGTTCAACAAGCTCTACCCGAACGTGCACGTGAACTACAAGCCGGTCGGCAACAACCTGCCGACGGTGCTCGCGACGGCCGTCGCCGGCGGTCATCCGCCGGACATGGCGGACATCGCGCAGCCGGGCACGGTGAAGCAGTTCGCGACGCAGGGCAAGCTCAAGCCCATCACCTACGCGTCGGGCGTGATCGGCAAGAACTTCGCGCCGGCGTGGAAGCAGCTCGGGACGTTCAACGGGAAGCTGTACGCGCTCGTCTTCAAGGCTGCCAACAAGTCGCTCGTCTGGTACAACGTCCCCGCCTTCAAGGCGGCGGGCGTGACGCCTCCGAAGACGTTCTCGCAGCTGCTGAAGGACGCGCAGACGATCAAGGCGTCCGGCACGCCCGCGTACTCGATCGGCGGTGCGGACGGCTGGACCCTCACCGACCTGTTCGAGAACATCTACCTGCGCACGTTCGGCGCAGCGAAGTACGACCAGCTCAGCCAGCACAAGATCAAGTGGACCGACAAGTCGGTCACGACGGCGCTGAAGACGATGGCGAAGATCATCGGCGACACGTCGAACGTCTACGGCGGCACGTCCGGAGCGCTGCAGTACGGCTTCAACGACTCCGTGACGAACGCGTTCGCCTCGCCGGCGAAGGCGGCGATGGTGTTCGAGGCCGACTTCGTCGGCGGCGTCATCACCTCGTCGACGAAGGCGAAGCCGAAGACCGGCTTCAACACGTTCACGTTCCCCTCGATCACGCCCGGCCCGGACTCGACGGCCGTCGAGATCGGCGGCGACCTGTTCGTCACCTTCCGCGACAACCCGGCGATCGAGGCGTTCGTGAAGTACCTGGCGACGCCGCAGGCCGCCGAGGTCTGGGCGAAGCAGGGCGGCTTCGGCACGGGCAACAAGAACGTGCCGGCCAGCATCTACCCCGACCCGATCACGCGCGCCAGCGAGGCGCCGATCCTGTCGGCGAAGTCGGTGGTGTTCGACATGTCCGACGCCCAGCCGCCGTCGTTCGGCGCGACGACCGGCCAGGGCGAGTGGGGGCTCTTCCAGCAGTTCCTGCGCAACCCGAAGAACATCAGCGGCATCCAGAAGAAGCTGGAGTCCGCCGCCGCCGCCGCGTACAAGAAGGGCAAGTAGCGGCGGAGGTGCGTCGATGAGTGGGGTCACCGCGGAGCCGCCGGTCACGGCGGCTCCGCCCCCCTCGACCGAGCCGGGGCGGCTCGGCCGCTACGTCACCGGCGCGGTCTTCCTCGCGCCGGCGATCGTCATGCTCGGTGTGTGGATGGTCTACCCGGCCGTCTACACGATCGTCCGCAGCTTCTTCGGCCAGCAGGGCTTCATCGGCACCTGGGTCGGCGTCGACAACTACAAGCACCTCTTCACCACGTCGACGCTGGTCACGGCGATCAAGAACAACGCGATCTGGGTGGCCGTCGTCCCCGCGTTCGTGACGGCGGTCGGCCTCGTCTTCGCCGTGCTCACCGAGCGCGTCCGCTGGGCGGTCGCGTTCAAGACCGCCGTGTTCCTGCCGATGGCGATCTCCGCGTTCGCGACCGGCGTCACCTGGCGGCTCATGTACCAGCAGGATCCCGGGCTCGGCGCGATCAACGCGCTCGGGAAGACGATCTCGGGCGTGGTCAGCCCGGCGGGCGTCCTGCCCTCGGCGTCGCCGTCGACCCCGGCGCTGCAGACGACCTCCTCCGGTGCGATGGTGCTGAAGACGCCCACGCGCCCCGGCAGCGTCGCGCTGCTCGGGCTCACCGCGATCCCGCCCGACCAGGTGCCCGGCGGCGCGGCCCAGGCCGTGAAGCCGGCGCCGAAGCCGGGCGACGTCGTCGGCACCGTCTGGCGCGACTTCAAGCCCGGCGGCGGCAAGATCGGCGTCGTCGAGAAGGGCGAGCTCGGCCTGCCCGGCGTGACCGTCGAGCTGCGCAACGCCGCCGGCAAGGTGGTGCAGTCGACGAAGACGCAGGCGAACGGGACGTTCGACTTCTCCAAGGTCCCGGCCGGCAGCTACCACGCCGCGATCGGCGCCGCGACGTTCGCGAAGCCGTTCGGCGGCTACGCGTGGCTCGGCCCGAGCCTGATCACGCCCTCGCTGCTGATCGCGTACATCTGGATCTGGGCCGGCTTCGCCATGGTCGTGATCGGCGCGGGGTTGTCGGCGATGCCTCGAGACGTGCTCGAGGCCGCGCGAACCGACGGCGGCACCGAGTGGCAGGTGTTCCGCCGCGTCACGGTCCCGCTGCTCGCGCCGGTGCTCAGCGTCGTGTTCGTCACGATGATCATCAACGTCCTGAAGGTGTTCGACATCGTGTACGCGCTCGCGCCCGAGTCGACGCAGCAGAACGCGAACGTGCTCGCCCTGGCGATGTACTACACCGCGTTCCAGGGCAGCGGGAACTTCGGCGTCGGCTCGGCGATCGCCGTCTTCCTGTTCCTGCTCGTGATCCCAGTGCTGCTCCTGAACATCCGGCGCTTCAAGAGGGAGGTCTAGTGGCTGCCGCCGCTTCCGCGATCGAGATCCCGGCTCCGCGCGACGCGCTCGCGGCGAAGATCCTGCGCGCGATCGTGCGCGCGCCGGTGCAGATCGTGCTCGCCGCCCTCGGGCTGCTGTGGCTCGTGCCGACGGCCGGCCTCTTCATCACGTCGATCCTCCCCGCCTCCGCCCTCGCCTCGAAGGGCTGGTGGCAGATCTTCTCCAAGCCGAGCCTCGCGACGTGGTCGAACTACGACGCGCTCTTCCACAACCAGGGGCTGCTGACGGCGCTCAAGACGACGGCGTACATCGCGGTCGGGAACACGCTCCTGGTCGTCGTCATCGGCGCCCTGGCGGGCTACGCGTTCGCGTGGCTCGACTTCCCCGGCCGGGACTGGCTGTTCATCGTCGTGATCGGGCTGCTCGTCGTGCCGATCCAGATGGCGCTCATCCCGATGTTCCGCCTGTACGACAAGGTCGGCCTGTTCGACACGTGGTACGGCATCGCGCTGTTCCACACGGCCTTCGGCCTGCCGTTCGCGATCTTCCTCCTGCGGAACTTCTTCGTCGGCCTGCCCAAGGACATCCTCGAATCGGCGCGCATCGACGGCGCGTCCGAGCTGCGCATCTTCGTGCGCCTGATCCTGCCGCTCGGGCTGCCCGCGATCGCGTCGCTCGCGATCTTCCAGTTCCTGTGGACGTGGAACGACCTGCTCGTCGCGCTCACGTTCGGGCAGAACACGACGCCGATCACCGTGTGGATCGCGGGACAGCTGCGCGAGTTCGGAACGAGCATCGACATCATCGCGCCGGCCTCGTTCATCTCCCTCGTGATCCCGCTCGCGGTGTTCTTCGCGTTCCAGCGGTACTTCGTCCAGGGACTGCTCGCGGGCTCCGTCAAGTAGGGCTCGTGTGCCCGGCTGAGCGCTGTGCGATCGTCGGCAGCGGCCTCGCCGCGCTCGCGGCCTTCGCGACGCTGCGGCACGGCGGCGTGCAGGCGGAGGAGATCGTCGTCTTCGGGACGCAGGCCGACCCGACCGAGCCGTTCCGCGCACGCGCGCGCGCGATCCGGCAGCGGCGGATGCGCTCGGAGTCGGACGGCCACCTGGCGGCGCCGGCGTGGCCGGGCCTCGCGCTGCGCGACGGCCGGCCGGGGGCGCTCCTGCAGACGATCGCGAGCCGCTACCACCCGCCCGTCGACCTCTTCCTGCGCCACGCCGAGGAGGTGCGGCGGCGGAGCGGCTGGGACCGGAGCTTCGTGGAGCGGCGCGTCGAGCGCGTGGCCGCGGCCGGGGACGGGTTCGAGGTCGACGGCGACGGGCTCTTCCGGCACGTGCTGGTCGCCACGGGGCACCCCGGCCACGCGCTGCCGGAGCAGCTCGCCGGCGATCCACGGGTCGTGCACGCCTACGAGCCGCACGAGTACGCGTCGAGGGTCGCGATCGTCGGCGCCGGGATGGCCGCCGCCACCGAGTGGCTGAACGCGCTCGCCGCCGGCGCCGAGGTCGTCTCGATCCGCAGGCGCGAGCCCGTCCGCCGCCCGCTGAACGTCCCGCGGCCGCTCTTCTCGAAGCGCGGCCTCGCCGCATTCCACGCCTCGTCGCCCGAGCGGCGCGCCGCCCTGCTGCGCGAGCTCTCGACGCCCTCGTACCCGCCCGGCCGCGAGTGGGACGAGCCGCTCGTGCACGCCGAGGCCGAGGGCCGCTTCCGCGTCGAGGCCGCCCCGAACGGCGCCGAGCAGATCGTGTGCGCGACCGGCTTCGTGCAGGGCTACCGCAACGACCCGCTGCTGGCGCGGCTGCAGGCCGAGCACGGCCTCGCGGCCCGCGACCGCTGGATCGTCCTCGCCCCCGACTCGACCGTCCCGGAGCTGACCGACGACCGCCGCACCCTCGCCCTCGCGGGCGTCGCCGCCCAGTGGGCCTTCCCCGCCGCCGACACCGTCGCGGGCGCCAAGTACGCCGCCCGCGCCTTCCTGCGCCACGTATGTCGTACACGCTGAGAGGCCGCATCGAGTCGCGCCTCGGCGCGGCGGTACCGGCGCTGGCGCTCGCGGTCGCGCTGCAGCGCTGGTGGGCGATCGAGCTCGTCGCGCTGATGCTCGCGCTCGGGCTCGTCCTGGACCTCTGCGTCTACCACCGGCTCCTGCCGTACCAGCCGGGCTGGGCCGCCCTGCCGCTCGGCGCGCTCGAGCTCGGGCTGACGTGGTCGGCGATGCGCGCGGCCGGGATCGGCGCGCCGCTCGGGTGGGCGCTCGCGCTGTACGGCGTCGCGTGGGCGAGCGGCCAGCTCTGCGCGCACGCGGTGTTCCCGCGACTCCGGCTCGAGTACGCGGAGGCGGGCGGCGAGCTCGGACGCGCAGGCGTCGTGACCGCGGCGGCCGTGGCGGTGACGCTCGTCGGCGGCCTCGGCGCCGCCTACGCCGTCCGCCCGCCGACCGTCCACCTGCACGGCGTCGTGCAGGGGCCGATCGTCGTCACCCGCTCGGAGAGGCTGACGGGCGGCGTCGTCCGCGGGGGGATCGTCGTGCACGCGAGCCACGTGCGGATCGACCACGTGACCGTCGTCGGCGGCGAGTACGGCATCGACGTCGAGCACGCCGACCACGTGATGCTCGACCATGTGCGCGTGGTGCGCGTCTCGCTGGACGGCATCCGCGCGCTCGACGCGGGCGTCATGGTCCACGACTGCTCGATCTCGGCTCCGTCCGGCCCGTTCGTGACCGGCGTGCTGATCAGCTACTCGATGGGACGGCCGATGAGCATGGTCTCGGGCTGCACGATCGCGGGCACCCGCGAGGGAATCGCGACGCACTCCTCGATGGTGAACGTGATGGGCAACCACGTCGTCGACACGACCGTCCGCGGCATCCTGCTCGGCGAGATGTCGATGGACATGGCGAGCGGCAACACCGTCGAGGGCGCGCGCGGGATCGGGATCGTCTGCATGGACCACTCGACGTGCGAGATCGAGCACAACACCGTCGCCGCCGCGCGCGTCGACGGCGACGAGGATCCCACCCGCCACGGCGTCGCGATCGAGGCGTTCTTCTACGCGGAGGCGAAGGTCGCCCACAACACGGTGGTCGCGAGCCCAGGCGGCGTACGGGCGTTCGACAACTCGCTGATCACCCGCTGATGCCCGCGGCGTTCCGGCTGGTCGCGCGCACCGGCCACCCGAGCTTCCTCGACCTCCCGTGGCATCTGCCGCTCGAGGAGTGGCGCTCGCCGCGGCTCGTCAACCTCATCCGCGGCATCTCGCGGCACGTCGTGCGCTTCGTCGAGTACGACGGCGTGCTGTACGCGCTGAAGGAGCTGCCGGCGCGGCCCGCGCGGCGCGAGTACACGCTGCTGCGCCGGCTCGAGGGGCAGGGGCTGCCGGTCGTCGACGCCGTGGGCTTGGTCACCGACCGCGAGGACGACCTCGACGCGGTGCTGATCACGCGCCACCTCGAGTACTCGCTGCCCTACCGGGCGCTCTTCGCCGGCCGCGCGATCCCGGACCTGCGGACGCACCTGCTGAACGCGCTCGTCGAGCTGCTCGCCCGCTTGCACCTGCGGGGCTTCTTCTGGGGCGACTGCTCGCTCTCGAACACGCTCTTCCGCCGCGACGCCGGCGCCCTCAGCGCGTACCTCGTCGACGCCGAGACCGGCGAGCTCCACGGCTCGCTCTCGGACGGCCAGCGCGAGTACGACATCGAGATCGCGCACACGAACGTCGTCGGCGAGCTGCTCGACGTCGACGCCGAGGTGGGCCTGCCCGACGGGCTCGACCCGGACGAGACGGGCGCGGAGGTGACCCGGCGCTACGAGAGCCTCTGGCACGAGCTGACGCGCGAGGAGACGTTCGGCGCCGACGAGCGCTTCCGCCTCGACGAGCGCCTGCACCGCCTGAACGCGCTCGGCTTCGACGTCGAGGAGATCCGGCTCGAGGCGAGCGGCGGCCGCTACCGGCTGCAGCTCGATCCGCGCGTGGTCGAGCCCGGCCATCACCGCCACCGGCTGCTCCGGTTGACCGGCCTCGACGCGGAGGAGAACCAGGCGCGGCGGATGCTCAACGACATCGCCCGCTTCCGCGAGGCGACCGAGCGGCACGAGAAGCGGGCCCTGCCGGAGCCCGCCGTCGCGGCCCGCTGGCGCGACGAGGTGTTCGAGCCGACCGTCGCCGCCGTCCCCGAGGAGCTGTGGGCGCGCCTGCCCGCGGCCGAGGTCTTCCACCAGGTGCTCGAGCACCGCTGGTTCCTGTCGGAGCGGGCCGGCAAGGACGTCGGCATCGAGGAGGCGGTGCGGTCGTACGTCGAGTCCGAGCTGCCGCGCCGGCCGGCGGAGCGCGTCGTGATCGACGAGGCGTGAACCCTCGAAACTGGTTCGCGACTCCGTCGCGAACCAGTTTCCGGCACGTCAGATGCGCCAGGTGTCGCCCGAGCCGAGCAGCGCCTGCAGGTCGCCGGCGCCGCCCGCGCGGTCGAGCTGCGCCTGCACGAGCTCGTCGTAGCTCTCGCGGTCGACGTCGCGGAAGACGCCGAGCGGCACGATGCCGTCCGCCTCCCACGTCAGCTGCGCGAGCCGGAACGCGGTCCCGAGATCCCGCTCGTCGTGGACGATCCCGGTCGAGCCGAGCTCGGCGCCGTGCTCGAGGTACGTCCGCGCCGTCTTGTCCTCGCGGATGTAGTCGAACTCGCCGTCGTTGTAGATGTTGCAGTTCTGGAAGATCTCGACGAACGCGGCGCCGCGATGCTGCGCAGCACGGCGCAGGACGCCCGTCAGCCCCTGCTTGTCCGTATCGAGCGCGCGCGCAACGAACGTCGCGCCGGCGCCGAGGGCGAGCGCGATCGGGTTGAAGGGGTAGTCGACGCTGCCCGCGGGCGTCGACCCGGTCACCTTCCCCTGCCCTGACGTCGGCGAGTACTGCCCCTTCGTCAACCCGTAGATGCGGTTGTTGAAGAGGAGGATGCGCAGGTTGACGTTGCGGCGCAGCGCGTGGATGAGGTGGTTGCCGCCGATCGAGAGCGCGTCGCCGTCGCCCGTCACCACCCAGACCGAGAGATCGGGCCGCGACACCGCGAGGCCGGTCGCGATCGCGGGCGCGCGCCCGTGGATCGAGTGCATGCCGTACGTCTGCATGTAGTACGGGAAGCGCGCGGCGCAGCCGATGCCGGAGACGAAGACGATGCGCTCGCGCGAGAGGCCGAGCTCGGGCATGAACCCCTGCAGCGCGGCGAGGATCGCGTAGTCGCCGCAGCCGGGGCACCAGCGAACCTCCTGGTCGGACTTGAAGTCCTTCGCGGTCAGCTTCAGCTCGGTCGCCATCTACAGCAGCGCCTCGATCGCGTCGCGGATCTCGCCCGCGCGGAACGGCTTGCCGGTGACGCGGTTGTAGCCCGCCGCGTCGACGAGGAAGCGCGCCCGGACGAGCATGCGCAGCTGGCCGAGGTTCATCTCCGGCACCAGCACGCGGTCGTACGAGCGCAGCACGTCGCCGGTGTTCGCCGGCAGCGGGTTCAGCCAGCGCAGGTGCGCGTGCGCGACCCTGCCGCCGCCGGCGCGGACGCGGCGCACGCCCGCCGCGACCGGCCCGTAGGTGCCGCCCCACGAGAGGACGAGCACGTCGGCCCCCTCCTGGTGGTCGACCTCGAGGTCGGGAACGCGGATGCCCGCCACCTTCTGCGCGCGCAGCTGCGTCATCAGGTCGTGGTTCTCGGGGTCGTAGGAGACGTTGCCGGTGTCGTTCGCCTTCTCGAGCCCGCCGACGCGGTGCTCGAGCCCGGGCGTGCCGGGAATCGCCCACGGCCGGGCGAGCGTCTCCGGGTCGCGCCGGTAGGGAAGGAAGGTCTCGCCGTCGGGCGGCGCGGACGCGAACTCGACGCGGATCGGCTCCAGCGACGCGACGTCGGGGATCGCCCACGGCTCGGCGCCGTTCGCGAGGTACGCGTCGGAGAGGAGGTAGACGGGCGTGCGGTAGGCGAGCGCGACCCGCACGGCCTCGATCGCCGCGTAGAAGCAGTCGCCGGGCGTCGCGGCGGCGAGCACCGGCACGGGCGACTCCGAGTTGCGGCCGAAGAGCGCGAGCAGCAGGTCGGCCTGCTCGGGCTTCGTCGGCATGCCGGTCGAGGGGCCGGCGCGCTGCACGTCGACGATCACGAGCGGCAGCTCGAGCGTGACCGCGAGGCCGACGGTCTCGGACTTCAGCACGATCCCGGGGCCCGCCGACGTCGTCACGCCGAGCGCGCCGCCGAACGACGCGCCGAGGGCCGCGCCCGCGGCGGCGATCTCGTCCTCCGCCTGGAAGGTGCGGACGCCGAACGCCTTCTGCTTCGCGAGCTCCTCGAGGATCGACGAGGCCGGCGTGATCGGGTACGCGCCGAGGAAGAGGTCGAGCCCGGACAGCTTCGACGCCGCGATCAGCCCCCACGAGAGCGCCTGGTTGCCGGTGACCTGCCGGTACAGGCCGGGCGGCAGCCGCGCCGGCCGCACCTCGTACTGCACCGCGAACGACTCGGACGTCTCGCCGAACGCGTAGCCCGTGTTGAACGCCTTCAGGTTCGCCTGCGCGATCTCCGGCCGCTTCGCGAACTTCTTCTCCAGGAACTCGACGGTGGACTCGACGGGGCGACCGTAGAGCCACGACATCAGCCCGAGCGCGAACATGTTCTTCGCGCGCTCGGCCTCTCGCGGCGTGACGCCGTCGACCTCCTTGAGCGCGGTAACCGTGAGCGACGTCAGCGGCACGGCGTGCACCTGGTAGCCGTCGAGCGACCCGTCCTCGAGCGGGTTGGCGGCGTAGCCCGCCTTCTGCAGGTTGCGGTCGGTGAAGGCGTCCGTGTCGACGATCAGCGTCCCGCCCTTCGGCAGGTCGCGGAGGTTCGTCCGCAGGGCGGCCGGGTTCATGGCCACGAGCACGTCGGGCTGGTCGCCCGGCGTCAGGATGTCGTGGTCGGCGAAGTGGAGCTGGAAGCCGGAGACGCCCGGAAGCGAGCCGGCGGGCGCCCGGATCTCGGCGGGGAAGTCGGGGAACGTCGCGAGGTCGTTGCCCTTCAGCGCCGTCTCCGACGTGAAGCGGCCACCCGTCAGCTGCATGCCGTCGCCGGAGTCTCCGGCGAACCGGATGACGACCGATTCGAGCTGCTCGACGGGCTTCGCCACGCTCGCGTCGACACTAGCAGCGCGGCACCGCCGCACCGCCGCCGACGGCCTCGGCAGGACGCTTAGCGAACGGTGAGCTCGCGCTCGGCCTGCAGCCAGTTCTCGAGCGGCGCGCCGCCGGACTCCAGATGGATGAAGTAGGCGCGCGTGGCGACGTGCTCGTGGGAGGGCTCGGCCGCGGCGGCCTTCTTCCGCGTCGTGCGGCGCACCGGCGTCTTCGCGGCCTTCGGACCCGCCACCTTCGCGGCCTTGGCGGCGGTCTTCGCCGCCTTCTCCGTACCGTTCGTCGCCGCCTTCGCGGCCGGCTTCGCGGGCTTCTCCGCGCCGTTCGCCGCCGGCTCAGTGGTCTTGCGTGGCATCTCTCTCTCCGACCCCTTTCAGTGCTTGCTCGGTTGCTGCCGCCGACTCGGCCGCAGGACGGCGACCATCGCCTCCGTCGGCGGGCAGGGTAGCTCAGGTCCTGCGAACCGCCTAGTGCTCCGAAGGGGGCTCGGGGCCGCGGCGGGTGCGGCTGGATCGCGCGCCGCCGGCTCGGCCCCCCGGCCGGCGGGCGCGCGATGGGGAGAGCTCAGCGCCTCGCGAGGGCCGAGCTGGAAGGGAGCCGGCGGGGAGGGACGGCCGGGCGACCGTCGCTCCCCGCCGTGGCACGGGCCGCGGCCGACGGGCGGCGTACCGCCCCCGGTGTGCCCGCGGCCGGTTCGGACCGTGCCGAGAGGAGGCTCCGCCGGGGCAGCGGCAGGAGCCGGTCGTGGGTTGTCGCCGCCGGGATCGACCCGCCGCAGCCGCGCCGGGGAGAGGGCACGACCGCGGCGACGGGCTCGATCCCGGCGGGCACAGCCGGCCCGCTCGGTTCGTCCAGCATCCGAACGACGCCCGCGAGCCGTCCACGAAGGCGGCCGGCGGCGCCGGGGAGAGGGTGCGGGCCGGACATGCCTCCAGGGAACCGTCGCGGCCTCAGAGCCCGCTAAGAGCCCGCCTACGGGTCGCTAAGAGTTGGGCGCGGCAGGCGCCGCCCGACGAGGACGTGCCCCGGCGCGCCGGCAACAGACGACGGCGCCGGCGGCCGTCAGCCGTCCGCGTGCTTGAGCGCCGACTCCTCGTGCTGCGCCCGGGCGAGCGTGAGCGACCCCGAGCAGACCCGGTGGTTGAGCTCGTTCTCGATCCGGTCGACCGCCGAGGCGCGCGGGTACGGCTCCGGCCACAGGTTGCGCGGGTCGGTCGGGTTCCCGCCGAGCTCGAGGCTGATCAGATGGTCCTCCTGGTAGGCGGAGGGAGGCCCGCGGAGGCCGTAGGCGCGCAGCTGACGCCGCTTGAGGTCGTTCGTGTAGGACACGGGCGGCCGGACGGTGCGCGTCCAGCCGGTCCGGCAGATCGTCTGCGCGATCGTCGCCTGCGTCACCGCGGGGTTGAGCACGCCCGGCGTGAGCGCCCAGCTCGCGCGCACCACCCCCGCCCCGGAGCCGCCTCCGCAGCGCGGGAGCGCGGCGAGCAGGAGCGCCGCGGCGGCTCCGAAGAGGACGAGCTCGACGACCGAGATTCGCACCCGATCCACGGTACGGACCGGGCCCGGCCCCGCAAGGGCTCGCGCGACCTTGTTCCACACTTGTTGCAGTCGCGTTACGACTCGCGCCACGAAAGGCGCGCCGGCACCCCGAGATCGAGCCGGCGCGCCGCCGCCGCGTCGCCGACGAGCGCCCAGACGACGACGGCGATCCACGGGACGCCGACGATGTCCGTCTGCAGGCCGAGGAAGAGCACGGCCGCGAACGCGGCGCCGACGTACACCACGCGGCGCAACGTCGCGCCGAGCAGCACCAGCGACCACGCGACGAACGCTAGCGCGCCCGCCACCCCGGTCTCGACGCCGAGCTCGGTGTACGTCGACTCCCCCGCCTTGATCTGCACGTGCGTCCGCGCGGCGGTGACGCCGGCGTTGCCGAGGCCGTAGCCCCACGGGTGGTGCAGGACGGTGCGCGCGCCGTCGCGCAGGCTCGTCAGGTGCTCGTGCGTCGACGACTCGTTGGCGCTGAGCGGCTCGTTCGACGTGGACGGGTGCTGCTTCGCGATCTGCTCCTGGACGTGCAGCTCGGCCGGCGTGAAGTGCGTGCGCGGCCCGAAGTGCGTGTAGCCGCGCACGAACCCGAAGCCGACGACGGCCACCGCGACCGCCCAAAGAAGCGGGCGGAGGCGCCGCCGCGCCAGCGCGGCCACCACCAGGCCGACGACGAGCGCCAGCAGGCCGGCACGGGTATGCGTCCACAGGATCGCCGCGAAGAAGAGGAGCCCGAGCGCGAGCCCCCACCGCGTGCGCAGGGGCAGGAAGAACGCGGCCACGACCAGGAGGTACGCGGCCGCGAGCGGCGACAGGAACGTCGAGGTAAGCCGGCGGAAGACGACGCCGCCGCCGGCGTTGTAGACGAAGTTCTCCGGCAGGCCCGACAGCCCGTGGCCGCGGTAGTCGAGGCCGAGCTGGTCGCGGAACCAGCCCGGCGCGCCGGAGTGCCGCCACCAGGAGAGCGGCACCGCGTACACGTCGACGAGCCCGTAGACCGCGACCACCGCCGCGGTCGCGAGCACCGTGCGGCAGACGCGCACGCGCTCGCGCGCGGTCAGGTCGAGCCCGCGGCCCAGGAAGTACGCGCCCACCGGCAGCAAGTCGTGGCGCGCCGCGTAGAGCACGCCGCGGTGCGTCGCGCCGCCGCCGAGCAACGACTGCGGCAGCAGCCCGTAGACGACGACGAAGATCCCGAAGACGAGCCCGAGCACGTCGCCCGCGGTCGACGGAGCGCGCAGGCCGCGCGCGCGCACCACGAGGAGGAGCGCGAGCAGGAGCAGCACGTCCTTCCACGCCGAGACGACCGTCAGCGCCGTGCCGCGGACGCCGGCCTGCCAGAGCTCGGCCATCGCGAGGTTGTGCAGGGCGAGGCCGACGATCAGGACGTGAAGCGCCCAGACCGGCCGCGCGTTCATTGCGGGCCCACGGCGATCAGCGTCATCCCACGGTTCAGTACACGAACCCTGTAAGGAAACAGCGAGGCGAGCTCGCGCGCGCCGAGCGGGTCGAGCACCGCGTCGAAGCCCGCGGCGCGCAGGATCCGCGTGCGCGGGCGCGCGGGGAGCCAGTGCGCGAACGGGACGAGCGTGTGCACCTCGAGCGGGAACGCGCGGTTCGGCGTCGTGACGAACACGCGGCGCGCGACGCGGCACAGCTCGTGCACGAAGCGCCGCTGGCCGTCGCGCCCGCCCGCCACGTGCTCGACGACCGCGTTCGAGAAGCCGAGGTCGAACTCGCCGTCCGCGAACGGCAGCGCGCGACCGTCCGCCTGCACGACGCGAACGCGCGGGAAGGCCGCCGCGAAGCGCTCGAGCGGCGTGTTCCCGACGGCGGTGACCCGCTCCGGCCAGGGGTAGAGCGCCTCGAAGAAGTTGTCCGTCGAACCGCTGCCGAACGGGGCGTCGGTGACGCCGACGTCGACGACCGTCGTCTCCGGCCCCGGCGCGAACAGCTCGCGAAACAGCTCGAGCTTCCGCTCGCGGCTCCGCATCGACACGCGCGAGGCGAGGCGGCGCAGCATCACCGGGCAGCGTAAACCGCCGCCTCGACCGCATCGGGACCGCGCCGGCGGGCCGGCACCCTAGACTCGGACGATGACCGTCCACGCCGAGCTCCGCCCGCGCGGGCCGTACTCGCTGCGGCTCTCGGGCCGGCACGGCAGCGACGCGACGCGCGCCGTGTTCGACGGCACCTACCGTGCGACGATCTCCGTCGACGGCCGACTCGAGCGCGTGCACGCGGTGCAGCGCCCGGACGGAACGATCCATGTCGCCGCCGCGAGCGAGGCGGGGGTCGAGCACGTGCGGTTCGTGCTCGGGCTCGACGACGACCACTCCGAGTTCCTGCGCCGCTTTGCCCGCGACGCGCTGCTCGGCGAGACCCTGCGGCGCCTGCGCGGGCTGCGGCCGCTGCGCGCGCCGACCGTGGCGCAGGCGCTGCTCCGGGCCGTCGCGGGGCAGCTGATCCAGGCGAGCCGGGCGCGGCAGCTCGAGCGGACCGTGATCCGCGCGGCGACGCCGCAGCTCGGCGACCTGCACGCCCCGCCGGAAGCGGCCGACCTGGGACGGTTCTCGCCCGCCGAGCTCGGCCGGCTCGGCCTCGGCGCACGCCGTGGGGCAGCGCTCGTCCGGCTCTGCCGCTCGCTCGACCTCGAGGCGCTGAAGCGGCAGCCGACCGAGGCGGTCGCCCTGCGGCTCCTGCGCGAGCGCGGCCTCGGCCCCTGGTCGGTCGGCGTCGTCTGCCTGGAAGGGCTCGGCCGCTACGAGCGCGGGCTGGCCCGGGACCTCGGGCTCGCCAGGCTCGCCTCCGCGCTGTGGGGACGCCGCGTCGAGGCCGAGGAGACGGACGCGCTGCTCGCGCCCTACGCGGAGTGGCAGGGGCTCGCGAGCGTGTACCTGCTGGCCGGACACGCGGCCGGTTTCGTACCCTTGCCCCGTGAGCGCGTCGCGGCCTGAGCTGCGCGTCGTCGACGACCCGGCCACGGACGTCGGCGACGTGCTCGCCGAGCAGGCGGGACGCGGCGGCTCGATCGTGCTGACGGGAGGCTCGAGCGTCGGCCGCGCGTACGAACGCGCCGCCGAGCGCGAGCCGGACTGGAGCCGCGTCACGCTCTGGTGGGGCGACGAGCGCTGCGTCCCGCCGGAGGACGACCGCTCGAACTACGGCCTCGCGAAGAAGACGCTGCTCGACAACCTCTCCTCGCCGCCGCGCGAGGTGCACCGGATCCGCGGCGAGCTGCCGCCGCCCGAGGCGGCGGAGGCGCTCGACCGAGAGCTCGAGGGCGTCGCGCTCGACCTGCTCCTGCTCGGGCTCGGCCCCGACGGGCACGTCGCGTCGCTCTTCCCCGGCTCGCCGCAGCTCGCCGTCCGCGATCGGCGCGCGACGAGCGGCCCGCCGGGCCTCGAGCCGTACGTCGACCGCGTCACGATGACGATGCCGACGCTGCAGTCGGCGAGCCGCATCCTGTTCATCGTCTCCGGCGACGACAAGGCCGACGCGGTCGCGCGCGCGTTCGGCGGCGACGTGAGCGCCGACGTGCCCGCGAGCCTCGTGCGGCTCGCTGCGGCGCCGGTCGAGGTCTTCCTCGACGCGGCCGCCGCGAGCCGGCTGCCGCGATGACGCGCGGGCGTCCGAAGGAGGCCGCCGGCGGGACCGACGCGCACGCCGTCCTCGACGTCCTCGAGGTCGAGCGGGCCGAGCAGCTGAAGGCGCTCGGCCACCCGCTCCGCCTGAAGGTGCTGCAGGCGCTGGGCGACTCCGACGAGCCGCTCACGAATCGCGAGCTGGCGGAGCGACTGGCCGTCGACCCCGGCCACCTTCACTTCCACGTGCGGATGCTGTACCGCGCGGGGCTGATCGAGCTCGCAGTGGGATCCGGGCGCGAGAAGCCCTACCGGCCGGTCGCGAAGCACATCAAGGTCGGGCCCGAGAGCCGCGCCGCCGGCCTCGCGAGCGGGCTGCAGGCGGCCCAGCTGCGCGAGCTGCAGCGCGGGTTCGAGCTGCACGCGGCGAGCGGCGACTTCCGCAGCGCGCAGGTGCACACGAAGCTGGACGTCGAGACGATCCGCGGCCTGCTGAACGAGCTCGTCGAGCGGCTCACCGAGCTCGAGGACGAGTCGCAGCCGGCGCACACGATCACCGTCGCGTTCCACCCGTTGATCCCGCACGGCGAGACCGACTAGCCGGGAAGCACGGGCGAGGACGGCAACGGGCCGTCGAGCCCGTTTCGGCGCGCGAGCTCGGCGAGCGCCAGGGCCGTGTCGGCGACGGGGACGTCCTCGAGGAACTCCTCGCGCGTCTCGAAGGAGCGCACGACTGCGGCGACCGCGCGCGCGAATCCGTCGCCGTTTCCCGCCGCGATCGCGGCGAGCGCGTCGGCGACGCCGGCCGGGAAGCCGTCGACGCGCAGCGACTCCGCCAGCGGCGCCGCCTCGTCGCTGCGGCCGAGCGCGAGCAGCGCGAGCGTGGCCGCGTAGCGCCCGATCGCCGACTCGGCGGCGACCGTGCCGAGCTCGAGCGTTCAGCGTGCGAGCTCCTCCACCCGCGCGTCGTCGCCGGCGAGCAGCGACGCCTTGAGCGCGCCGAGCGGCCGCCCCCACGCGTCGGACGGCGCGCCCGCGTCCCAGCTCTCGCGCCAGCGCGCGGCCGCACGGCGCAGCCACTCCGGCGCGCGCGCGTCGTGCGCCATCAGCAGCGCCAGCCCGGCGGCGTACGCGGTGTTCCCCTGCTGCACGAGCGAGCGCTCGTAGCGCGCCCGCTTCTCCTCGAACGTCGCCGTCCAGTCCACGGAAGCGACTAGGTTAGTGCCGTGGCACGCGACGACTGGCGGCTGCGGGTGGAGCTCGGCGACGCGGGGCACGCGCCGCCGCTGCTCGAGCGGCTCGGCGTCGTCCGCACCGACGCAGACGAGCTCGCCCGCGAGCTCGAGGAGAGCCGGCTGGCGGTGACGCAGGACGGCGAGACGGTCTTCGTCTACGCCGCGACGTCGCTCGAGCTCGAGCGCGCCCGGGCCGTGATCGAGCGGGAGCTCGACGAGGCCGGCCTGCGGCCGCGCAGGATCGTCGCCGAGCACTGGCTGGCGGCGGACGAGCGGTGGGACGACGAGCCGGCCGCCCCGGACTTCGACGAGCAGCTCCTCGCCGCGGGGTTCGCGCCCTGGGAGGTGCGCGTCCGGTGTCCCGACCACCGGGCGGCGCACGAGCTCGCCGACCGGCTCGAGGCGGAGGGCTACGGCGTCGTGCGCCGGTGGCGCTACGTGATCGCCGGCTGCGCGACGCGCGAGGACGCGAGCGCGCTCGCGCAGCGGCTGCACGGCGAGGTCGAGCCCGGCGGCGACCTCGTGTGGGAGTCGCTGCGGGGGCACCCGTTCGCCGTGGTCGGCCCGGTCTGAGCGCACGGCCGGCGCCGGCCGCCGCGAGCGGTGGTATCCTGGTTCGAGCGCCGCGCGACGGGGAGTAACCGCGGGCGCGACCTTTGAGGAGCGGCACCGCGAGAGGCGTGCCGCACGCATTGTCCGAGACCATCACGCATTCTCCGAGCATCGCGGAGGGCTCGGCGGCCACAGAGGCCGACGCCCTTCGGGCCGCCGCCTGGGCGGGCGAGCCCTTCCTGCACCCGGACGAGGACCCGGCCGTCGTGCTGGCGCCCGGGACCGCGCGCCGGCGCGCGCTCGACGAGGCGCTCGCCGAGCTCGAGGCGGGCCGCAAGGAGCCCTCGCCGGAGTGGCGCGTGCGCTTCGCCCTTCTGCTCGGGCTCGAGCGCGTCCTCTCCGAGAAGCCGCCGCGCCTCGCCGACGGCACCGAGCTGCGGCGCCACCAGGTCGACGCGCTCGCGGGGATGCTCACGGAGCTGATCGCGGCGACCCAGAAGGGCGAGAACGGCGCGAACGGCAATGGCCACCTCCCGGACGACGCGCCGGAGGAGGACGACGAGCCGGAGGACGAGCTCGGCCTCGCACACGACGAGGCGGAGGAGGCGAACGGGCAGCCGCCGGCCGGCCCGGACCCCGGCGCCGCCCGCCGCTACCGCTTCCGCCACCCGACCGCGTCCGGCAAGACGATCGCCGCCGCCGGCTTCGTCGAGGCCGCGCGCACGGAGGGCGTCCTGATCCTCACCCACCGGCGGCTGCTCGTCGACCAGTTCCGCCGCGAGCTCCGCGACCACGGCTACGGCGAGCGGCTGACCGAGGCGATCCTGGCCGAACACCGCGCGCGTCGCCGCAGCGATCCGATCACGATCCAGACGTACGCGTGGTTCGCACGGCACGTCGACGAGCTCGCGCGCGACGCGTACCAGCTCGTGATCTGCGACGAGGCGCACACGGCGCTCGGCGAGAAGACGTCCGCGGCGATCCGGCGGCTGTCCGAGCCGATCTACGTCGGCATGACGGCGACGGAGGAGCTGATCGCGAAGCAGGTGTCGGACGTCTTCCCCGCGTCGGTCGACGACCTGCCGCTCGCGGACGCCGCCCGCCGCGGCCTGATCGCGCCGCTCCGCTGCCTGCGCGTGCCGCCCGTCGCGGCGATCAACCAGGTGCCGATCGTCGGCGGCGACTTCGAGGAGCGCGCGCTTGCCCAGGCGCTCGACCACGAGGCGCTGAACATGGCGGCGGCGACCCTCTACCGCGAGCGCTTCGGCGACACGCCCGGCATCGTCTACGCCGCCGGCGTCGAGCACGCCTACCACCTCGCGACCGCGTTCCGCGCCGCAGGGATCAAGGCGGAGGCGGTCTCGGGACGCACGCCGCCCGTGAAGCTCGCGGAGATCCTGGCCGCGTACGAGCGCGGCGAGATCGACGTGCTGATCAACGCGATGCTGCTGGCCGAGGGCTGGAACTCGCCGCGCGCCACCGTGGTCATGCACCTCGCACCGACCGCGTCGAAGCGCGTCTACCAGCAGCGGATCGGTCGCATCATGCGCATCCATCCGCGCAAGGAGGCCGGCGTCGTCGTCGACTTCGTGCCGAAGGCGGCGACGCACAACGAGCGCGTCGTCTCGCTGCACTCGCTGCTCGACGCCGACTTCTACCGCGAGGGCGCGCGCGTCACCCCGGCGCCGCGCCGCCGGACGCAGCGCCGCGCGCGCCGGCGGCTGACGCCCGCGCCGTGGCTCGTTCCGGTGACGCCCGACGTGAACCGGCGGCAGATCGTGATCGCGCGCGAGTGGCAGCGTGTCGACCCGAAGTTCCTCGACGAGGACGAGCAAGAGCTGTGGGGCGAGATCGCGGGGCGGCAACTCCGCTTCGACGAGCGCGCCGCGTTCGTCGAGAAGCTCACGCAGCGCGGCGCGTCGAAGCGCGCGATGGAGAAGTTCCTGTCGACCGCCGCCGCGCAGAACCCGAACCGGAGGCTGCGGCTGATCGCGCTCGCCGACCGCGTCTCGATGCGCGTCGAGCGCGCCGACTTCGACGACCTCGTCACGCTCGTCACGCAGGCGCCGCCGTGGGAGAAGGACCGCGCCGCAGGCGTGCGCATCCTCCTTCGCGCCATCGCGGAGTCGAAGCCGGACGCGCCTGACCAGATCCTCGGCCGCTGGACGTGGCGCCTCTCCCGCGCGGTGCGCAAGCAGCTCGACCGCAAGGCGTCGCAGGAGTTCCCCGACGCGAAGCGCCTGCTCGGCGCGCTCGCCAACTCGCGCGGGCACCGGCACGAGGAGAACGCCGCGAAGCTCGTGAACGCGGCGCTCGAGATGCCGCGCGAGGTCGGCGCCGCGCTGCTCGCCTCCGCCGAGGGCTACACCCCGCGCGCGACGCAGCTCCTCGAGGCCGCGCGCGAGCGGCTCGGGACGATCCAGGAGGTCGCCGGCTGGATCGCGGAGAGTCTGCCGCAGCCGAAGACGGGCCCGTCGCGGTCGCGGCGGCGCCGCAGGCGCAAGAAGAAGGCCCAGACGGGCGAGGCGGTCGTCCAGGCCCCGCAGGAGACGCAGGAAGCGCCCGACACCGCGGTGTCGGACACCTTTCCGAGGCAGGACGCGGCTTAAGAGGCTCTCACACGCTGAACGTTGAGTCGCCCGGCGAACATCATCATGTGAGAGCCTCTTGGAGAATCCGATTCGAGCCGCCGCCCGAATGACGGGTGAGGTGGATCGGATCCGCCCGTGCTGCTGCTGATCGGCATCGGATTCCTCGCCGGCGTCGTCACGGCGGTGTCGCCGTGCGTCCTGCCGGTGCTGCCGATCCTGCTCGCGGGCGGCGCCTCCGGCCGCCGGCCGCTCCGCATCGTCGCGGGCCTCGTCGCGAGCTTCAGCGTCTTCACGCTCTTCGCGACCTGGCTGCTCGACCGGCTCGGACTGCCGCAGGACTTCCTCCGCAACGCCGCGATCGCGCTGCTCATCCTGACCGCGGCGACGCTGCTCGTGCCGCGGGCGGCCCAGCTCGTCGAGCGGCCGCTCGCCCGCTTCTCGCGACTGCGGCCGCGGAACCTCGGCGGCGGCTTCGTCTTCGGGGCGGCGATCGGCCTCGTCTTCGTTCCCTGCGCCGGGCCCGTGCTGGCGACGATCGCCGTCGTCGCCGCGAACCAGCACGTCGGGGCGCGCGCGCTCGCCCTCACCGTCGCCTACGCGCTGGGCGCGGCGGTGCCGATGCTCGTCGTCGCGCGCGGCGGCAGCGCAGCGGCGGGCCGGGTTCGGACGCATGCCGCCGCGGTGCGCGCAGGGTCCGGCGCAGCGATCGCCCTCGTCGCGCTCGCGCTCGTCTTCCATCTCGACGACCACCTGGCGCAGCTCACGCCCTCGTACACGGCGTTCCTACAGACGCACATCGAGGACAGCGCCTCGGCGAGACGCCAGCTCGCGAAGGTGCGCGGCGTCGGGGTGCGGCCGGTCGCCGTCCACACGACGCGAAACGGCCTGCCCGACTACGGCCCCGCGCCCCCGCTCCACCCGGACGGCGTCTGGATCAACTCCCGCCCCCTGACGCTCGCGCAGCTCCGCGGCAAGGTCGTGCTCGTCGACTTCTGGACGTACTCGTGCATCAACTGCCTGCGCACGCTGCCTCACCTGAAGGCGTGGTACGCGGCCTACCACCGCCGCGGCTTCACGATCGTCGGCGTCCACACGCCCGAGTTCGCGTTCGAGCACGTCGCCTCGAACGTGCGCGCCGCGGTGAAGCGGCTCGGCATCCCGTATCCGGTGGTGCAGGACAACCGCTACCGCACGTGGGACGCGTACGCGAACGAGTACTGGCCCGCCGAGTACCTGATCGACCGAACCGGCCACGTGCGCCACACGAGCTTCGGCGAGGGCGACTACGGGCAGACCGAGCAGGTCATCCGCGAGCTGCTCGGAGCGACGGGGCCGCACGCGCGGCCCGTCGCCGACACGACGCCGACCGAGCTGATGACGCCGGAGACCTACCTCGGCTACGCGCGGCTCGACCGCTACACGGGCTCGCAGCTCGTCCCCGACCGCCCGGCGACCTACCGGCTCGCACCGTCGCTTCCCGAGAACCAGCTGACCTACGGCGGAACCTGGACGGTCGGCCCGCAGCGGATCCTGTCCGGGCCGGGAGCGCGCCTGCGGCTGCACTTCGACGCCGAGGACGTCTACGTCGTGCTCGGCGGCCGCGGCGCCGTGCGCGCGTCGATCGACGGGCGGCCCGCAGGCACGCTCCACGTCGACTCGTACCGCCTGTACACCGTCCGCGCCTCCCACCACGTCGCGGACGCGACGCTCGAGCTCGACTTCACGCCCGGCGTCGCCGCCTACTCCTTCACGTTCGGCTGACGAAACCGGGCTCGTCGCTCCGCGACGAAGCGATTTCAGCCGCGCGCGACGTCGTCGCTGCCGCCGCCGTTCTCGCGCTCGCGCAGGAAGCGCGTCAGCTCGGCCGCGATCGCCTCGCCCGACGGCAGGTCGACCTCCTCGGCGAGCTCGTCGACGCGGCGCTCGAGCTCCTCGACGTACGCGGCCGTCTCCGGGTCCGCGGCGACCGCCTCGCTCACCTGCTGCGCGTACGCGTCCGCCGCTTCGTCGAGCTCCTTCGTGTCGACGTCGGCGCCGAGCAGGTCGGCGAGGCGCGTGACGAGAGCCCGCGCGGCCCGCGGCGACGGCGTGAGCGACACGTAGTGCGGGACGGCCGCCCAGAGGCTGGCCGACGGCAGGCCCGCCCGCGCGCAGGCGTCGTGCAGCACGCCGACGATGCCCGTCGGGCCCTCGTACCGCGACGCCTGCAGCCCGAGCTGCGCGATCAGCTGCTCGTCGGTGGCGCTTCCGGTCACCGGCGCCGGACGCGTGTGCGGGACGTCCGCGAGCAGCGACCCGAGCGTGATCACCAGCTCGGTGCCGTGGTCGCGCGCGACGCCGGCGACGAGGTCGCAGAACGTCCGCCAGCGCAGGTTCGGCTCGACGCCGAGCAGGATGATCGCGTCGCGGCGGCCGCCCGGAAGCGGCGCATGCAGGAAGGTGTTCTCGGGCCAGTCGATGCGGCGCGTCAGCCCGTCGACGAGCGACACCGTCGGGCGCGTCGCCTGGAAGTCGTAGAACCCCTCCGCGTCGATCGAGGCGAAGGCGCGCGCGGCCCACGCGCGCGCGAGGTACGCGCCGGCCAGCGAGGCGCCCTGCCCGCCGTCGTTCCAGCCGCGGAACGCGGCGATCAGCACCGGCCGCTCGAGCTCGGGACGGTGGTCGTAGGTGAGCTCGTCGCTCACGACGTCCTCCTCTCGAGCGCGGGCCGCCACATCCGCGTCACGAGCGACGCGATCGCCGTCCAGACACAGGCAGCGAGGCCGACGTGCACGAGCACGAGCCACCACGGCAGGTGGGTCCGGTACTGGATCTCGCCGACCGTCATCTGCGCCGCCAGGAGCGCGAGGACCGCGAGCGCGTGCTTCACGTAGCGGCTGCGGTTGCGGATCAGCCAGGCCAGCATCACCGCGAACGAGACGCCGAACACCGCCGTCGCGCGGACGTGGACGTACACGGCCGGCTGGAAGGACCAGAGCCGCCGCACGACGACGCTGCCCGGGTGCGGCCCGGACGCGGTCGCGAAGGTGCCGGTGACGACGAGCGCGGCGGCAGCGACCGCCACGAGCAGCGCGCCGCTCCGCACCCAGAGCGGCAGGCGGACCGCCTCGGCGCCGTGCTCGAGGCGAAGCGCGTCGACGGCGAGGACGACGCCGAGCGTGATCACGACGAGCGAGAGCAGGAAGTGCGAGAGGACGAGCCACGGGTTCAGGTGGTAGTGGATCGTGATCGCGCCGAGCGGCGCCTGCAGCAGCGTCCCGACGAACGTCACGAGCGCGAGTCGCCGCATCCCGACCGGCGTGCGCGCGAAGCGGGCGCCGATCCAGGTCGCGAGCGTCATGCAGATCGTCAGGAAGGCGACGACCCGGTTTCCGAACTCGACGTACGAATGGAAGCTGCGAGGCTCGAAGTGGTGCGGCTCGCAGCCGGGCCAGTGCTCGCAGCCGAGGCCCGATCCCGTGAGGCGCACCGTGGCGCCCGTGGCGACGATCACGATCAGCATCGCGACGTTCGCGAACGCGAGCCGCCGGAACGCGGTCGGAGACAGGGCGAGGTCGCGCGCGCGTGCGAGCGGATGCGCCCAGCTCTCCATCGAGGTCACTGTATCCCCGCCCGGACGCACCCGCCCCGCCTCACGGGACGAGCTCCACCCCGCGTCCCGCCTCGGCCTCCCCGACGCGGGCGAGGAACGTGCCGGCGCGGGCGAACTCCGCCTCGAGCGCCGGCGCCCTCTCCGCCGGCAGCGAGACGAGCAGCCCGCCCGCGGTCTGCGGGTCGTAGGCAAGCTCGACGAGCTCGGGCGCGACGGCGCCGATCTCGACGTCGGCGTACGCACGGTTCGCACGCGTTCCCGCCGTCGAGACGCCTGCGCGCGCGGCGTCGAGCGCGCCCGGCAGCGCGGGCAGCGCGCCGGCGTGGAGCCGGATCCGAACGCCGCTCCGCGACGCCGTCTCGTGCGCGTGGCCGAGCAGCCCGAAGCCGGTCACGTCGGTCACGGCGTTCGCGCCGACGCGGCGCACCAGGTCTGCCGCGCCGCGGTTGAGCGTCCGCATCCACGCGATCGCGCCCGCGGCGTCGGCGAGCCCGCGCTTCGCGCCGCCGAGGACGAGCGCCGTTCCGAGCGGCTTGGTGAGGAAGACCGCGTCGCCGGGCCGCGCGCCCGACTTGGGCCAGATGCCGTCGGGGTGCACGGTGCCGACGACGGCGAGGCCGTACTTCGGCTCCGCGTCGCGGATCGTGTGCCCGCCGGCGAGGAGGGCGCCCGCCGCCCGAACCTGCTCGTCGGCGCCGTCGAAGACCGCGCGCACCGTTTCGACCGGCAGCTCCTCCGGGAACGCGGCGACGGAGAGCGCGAGCAACGGCGTACCGCCCATCGCGAAGACGTCGTTGAGCGCGTTCGTCGCGGCGATCGCGCCGAAGTCGCCGGGGTCGTCGACGATCGGCGGGAAGAAGTCGATCGTGAACACGAGCGCACGCTCGTCGTCGAGGCGGTAGACGGCCGCGTCGTCTGCGGGATCGAGGCCCACGAGGAGGTTCTCGGCCTCCGCGGGGACGAAGCCGCGCAGGAGCTCCTCGAGCCGCGCGGCGGAGTACTTCGCGGCGCAACCGCCCGCCGTCGCGAGCTCGGTCAGGTTCGGCGCGGCGCCCACGACCCGAACCGTAACGGCCGACGGCGGCTCGAGAGCCGCCGCCGCCGGGAGAGGAACGTCAACTGCGCTCCGCCCATTCGGCGCCCGCGCACCGACTCCTCTAGATGGTTGATCGGGAATTGGCGTGGCCGTCGGGGAGGGCCTCGCGCCAAGCAGCGTGGACGACTCGACCGGCTCCAAGGCCGGGAGCCTTGGTGCCGGGCGAGGCGGCCGCGATGCGCGGTGCGCGGGCCCCCAGCCGCGGTTGCGTGAATTCCCGATCAACCATCTAAGCTCGCCTTCATGCCGAGCGCGCTCGTCACCGGCGGTTCCTCCGGGATCGGGCTCGCGATCGCGAGAATGCTGCGCGAGGAGGGGTACGACCTCACGCTGGCGTCGCGCCGCCCCGAGCGGATCGAGGCGGCTGCGGAGGAGCTGGGCGCGCACGGCGTGGCTGCGAACCTCGCGGACGAGGAGGACTGCGAGCGCGTCGTCGCGGCGCACCACGAGCGGTTCGGCGGGCTCGACGTCCTCGTCAACTCGGCCGGCGTCGGCGTCGCCGGCTCGGCGGACGCGCTGGTGACGAAGCACGTCGACCTCCAGCTCGCCGTGAACCTGCGCGGGCTGCTGCTCGTCACCCGCGCGGCGCTGCCGCTCCTCCGCGCCTCGCGTGGGTGGATCGTCAACCTCGCCTCGATCGCCGGGACGGTGCCGACACCGGGTCTCCTCGTCTACGGCGCGACGAAGGCGGCGGTGATCGCGGCCACGCGGACGCTCAACGCGGAGCTCGACGCGGACGGCGTGCGCGCGGTCGCCGTCTGCCCCGGGTTCGTCGACACGCCGATGGCGGCCTGGGCCGGCCTCGCCGCCGACGAGATGATCCAGCCGCAGGACTGCGCCGAGATCGTGCGCATGTGCCTGCGGCTGTCGCCGCGCGCGCGGATCCCGCAGGTGGTCGTCGAGCGCGTCGGCGCCGACGACGGGGGTGTGGGCTGAACGGAAACTGTTTCGCGACGGAGTCGCGAAACAGTTTCCGACGTCACAGGTGGCCGGGCGTGCGCATGATGCGCCACACCATGTAGATCGCGAGCACCGCGGCCACGCAGAAGCCGGCGATCGCGATCGCGTGGCTCACGCGCGCGATCAGCGCGGAGCTGAGCAGCAGCGACGCGATGATCAGCGCGGCGCCGATCCGGTTCGCCGTCGAGCGCAGCAGGTGCTCGACGTTCTCGAGGTCGGTCGGCGCCACCGCGATCCGCAGCGAGCCCGTCTCGACCTGGCGCACGAGCTGCGCGATTCGGCGCGGCATGCGCAGCAGCGGCTGCAGCTGCGCGAACCCGAGCGCCGCGAGCTGCGTGGGGTCGAGCCTCCGCTCGACCTCGCCCGCGATCACGCCGAGCCCCTCCTGTCGGATCACCTCCACCGGGTCGAGGTGCGGGTCGAGCGTGCGGGCGATGTCCTCCGCCTGGGACAGCGTCTTGCCGACGAGCGCGAACGTCGTCGGCAGCGCGATCCCGTGCGAGATGCACAGCCGCTGCAGGTCGGCGAGACCCTCGCCGGTGCGGATCCCCTCGAGCGGCCGCCAGTGGTAGCGCGGCAGCTTACGCCGCAGCTCCTGCAGGAAGCCGGCCTCGTCGGACTCGGCCGTCGTCAGCGAGAGCTCGAGGATCAGCTCGGCGACGTCGTCGGCGCGGTTCTGGGCGATCGCGAGCAGGAGCAGCGCGAGCACCGTCCGCGTGTCGTTGTCGAGCCGGCCGAGCAGCCCGAAGTCGAGCAGGCCGAGCCGGCCGTCCTCGAGCAGCACGACGTTCCCGCGGTGCGGGTCGGCGTGGTAGACGCCCTCGACCGTCACCTGCCGGATGTACGCGCGGAAGAGGGCCCGCGCGAGCTCGGCACGCCGTTCGTCCTCGACGCCGGTCGCGGCGTCGACGCGCACGCCCTCCAGCCGGTCGAGCACCAGCACGCGCTCGCCGACGAGCGGCCTGATCACCTTCGGGACGGCGATGTCGTCGCGGAACGGCTCGAGCACGTGCGCGATCAGCTCCGCGTTCGAGGCCTCCTCTCGGAAGTCGAGCTCCGCGCGCAGGTGCTGCTCGAGCTCGTCCGCCAGCGGGCGGAGCCGGAGCAGGCGCGCGGTCGCCGAGCGCCGCTCGGCGACGGCAGCCGTCTTCCGCAGCAGGTCGAGGTCGACCTCGACCTGCTGCTCGATGCCCGGCCGGCGCACCTTCACCACCACGTCGCGGCCGCTCGTCAGCAGGCCGCGGTGGATCTGCGCGATCGACGCGCTCGCGAGCGGCTCCGGATCGAGCCGGGCGAAGTGCTCGAGCCCGATCTCCTCGTCGATCACGCGCCGCAGCGGCTCGAACGGCAGCGCCGGGACGTCGTCGACGAGCTTCCCCAGCTCCTCGAGGTAGACGTCGGGCAGCAGGTCGGGCCGCGACGAGAGGAGCTGCCCCAGCTTGACGAACGTCGTGCCGAGCCGCTCGAACGCGAGGCGCAGCCGAACCGCGCCCTCCCGCGTCGCCGGCCGCTCGCCGACCACGCCGAGCTCGCGCAGCAGCCGCAGGAGGTGCGAACGCCGTGCGACGCGGGCCACCTCGAACGCGCGACGCGCCTTGCCCGACTCGGCCATGCGCGCACGGACCTGCCCGCGTCGCCCGCGCTGGAAACGGGTCGGGAACGTCCCGTCGGCGACGAGCCGTCGCGCCGGCGGGCCGGCGCCGCACGCCGCGGCCGGGCCCTGGCCGCGACGCACGTCACCTCACGGGACTAGCCGGGGCCGTCCCAGAACCCGTAATGCGGGGCGACGCCCTTCGCGCTCAGCAGGGCGCCGATCGTGCTGACGAGGAGCACGATCGAGCCCCGCTTGCGGAGGAGCGAGACCAGCTTGCTTGCCACAGAAGACACCTCCTCTCTCCTCTCCCTAGAACCGGAAGTCCTGGAGCGCCTCCGCCGCGCGCCGGTACAGCGCCGCAGCCCGGGTTTCGTCGCCGCGGCGGCTCGCGAGGTCGCCCTGTGCGATCCAGGCCGCGGCGCGGTGCGAGGCGGACGACAGCCGCGCGAACGCGTCCTCGGCCTGGTCGAGCGCCTCCTCGGCCTCCTCCAGGCGGCCCTGCTCGAGCAGCGCGCGCCCGAGCACGAGCCGGGCGTTGCCGATCTCGTCGAGCATGTCCTCGCGCTCGCCGATGATCGCGAGCGCGTGCGCCGCCTGCTCCTCCGCCTTCCCGGGCGAGCCCGTGCGGAGGTGGACCTGCGCGAGCGACGAGACCGCCTTGGCCGCGTCCTGCTCCTCGCCCATCTCGAGCGCGACCGCCACCGACCGCTTGAGGCTCTCGATCGCCTCGTCGGGCTTGCCGAGCAGGAACTCGAGGCCGCCGAGGTTGTTCAGCAGCCGCCCCACGTTCTTGCGGTCCGCGAGCTGCTCGTACTGCGCCTTCGCCTTCTCCGCGTACCCGCGGGCGAGCACCCAGTGCCCGTCGCGCTCGGCGAGGACTGACGCCTGGAAGTACACCTCGCCGAGGGCGCGCGTGTCCTGCATGGCCTCGGCGAGCTCGAGCGCCAGCTCGACGTCCTCGCGCGCGGCGGCGTAGTCGCGCTGCCTGCGGTAGCAGCGCGAGCGCCAGCTGAGGACGTTCAGGCGCAGCTGGTCGTGCGGCAGGCCGGAGCGCTGCGCGAGCGCGAGCGCCTCGTCGAAGAGGCCGATCGCCGTCGAGACGCTCGAGAGCAGGTAGCGGCAGACGCCGAGCCGGAAGAGGACGTCGGCGCGGTCGATGTCGCTGAACTCGTCGCCTTCGACGAGGGCGCGCGCCTGGGTCAGCAGCCCGAGCGCGGCCCGGGGCTCGCCGCGGTGCGCGAGCGCCATCGCCTCGCCGCCGAGCGCGCGCACCTGCAGCTCGACGGAGCCGGTGCCGAGGATGGCGGGCAGCGCGCGCCGGTACTCCTCGACCGCCTCGTCCACCCGCTGCTCCTGGACGAGCGCCTCCGCGCGCGCGAGGATCGCCTCGGCCTTCGCGCGGTCGTCGGCCGAGACGCCGGAGGCGAGGAAGCCGGCGTCGACGCCGAGGCGGAGCGCGAGCCAGGCGATCGTCTCCTGCGTCGGGCGCGTCTTGCCGCGCTCGATCTGGGAGATGTACTCCTTCGAGAACCGGTCGCCGGCGAGGCCGGCCTGCGTCAGCCCGGCCGCGACGCGGAGCTGTCGCAGCCGGTCGCCGAGCCGCGGGGGGCGCGGGGAGGCGGGGGCCGTGGTGCCACGTGCGGCGCGGGGAGCCATCGACCCCGACAGCATGCCGGGCGCTTCACCTCTCCGCAATCCTCGAAAAAAGACAATCCCTCGAAAGGGGCATGGTTCCAGGGGTCAGTGGGTGAAGCGCCTTGTTCGGGCGATCACTTGACCGGGTTACTTGACAGGGCCGCTTCGGACTCGTACAGTGCGGCCACCTGCGCGGCGGCCGGACGCCCCGGCGGCGCAGAGAGAGGGAGCGCCGGAGCGCGCGAACCGGAGTCGTGGCTGGGCCGCAGAGCCACGGGGCCCCGGTGCGCCGAGCGGCGCCCCGCACGAGAAGAGGCGAGCCCCGGGGCCGCAGCCGGGGCTCCCTCCTCTCCTTCCGGGGGGATCGGCGCCGGCGCCCGCGAAGGCGCCGGCGCCCGCTCCCTACGGCCGCGCGAGCAGCCAGCGACGGCGCGCGGCGCGAACGCGCCCGAGGTCGTCGCCGAGCAGCCCGCCGAGCCGGTCGTCGAGCGTCGCGAGCAGCCCGCCGGCGACGAAGATCCAGGACTCCGCGACCGGGTCCCGGTCGGCCTGGATCTCCCCCCGCGACTGCGCGTCCCGGATCAGCCCGGCGAAGAAGTCGTGCACCTCCCGGATCTGGCGCCGCAGCGCCCGCGCGATCACGCGGTCCTCAGGCGCCACCGTGAGCGCCTGGATCCACAGGTCGACGAGCCTGACGCGGGCGCGCGAGGCCATATAGGTGTCGGCGATCCGGCCGAGGCAGCCGGCCGGTTCCGCCGCGGCCGCCTCCTCGGCGGCCTCCCGGAAACGGCGCCACGCCTCCTCCAGGCAGGCCAGGTACAGGTCGCGCTTCGAGCCGAAGTGGCGGTAGAGGATCGGCTCGCTGATCCCGGCCGCGCGGGCGATCTCCGCCGTGGTCGCGCCGCGGTAGCTCGCGCTCGTGAACACGGCGCACGCGGCGTCGAGCACCGCCTGCCGGCGCTCGCCGGCAGGCAGCCGCTTCGTCGCGGACGCGGTCACGCGGCCTCGAGCGCGTGCTCGTGCTCGGCCACGTGCTCGCCCGCGTGGGTGCGGATCGCCGCGGTCGCGACGACGGCGCCGGCGAACGCGATCGCGGCGGCGACGCGGACGCCGTCGTGGAAACCGTGCAGGAACGCGATCTGCTGCGTGTTCCCCGCCTTCGCCGACGCGGTGGCGGTCGACGCGACGATCGCCCCCATCACGGCGATCCCGAGCGAGCCGCCGACCTGCCGCATCGAGTTCAGCACCGCGGAGCCGACGCCCGCCTTGTCGACCGGCACAGAGCTCATGGCGGCCGCGGTGACGGGCGTCATCGTGATGCCCATGCCGAAGCCGCCGATCACGAACGCGGGCAGCAGCTGCCAGAAGGTCGCGTGCGCGCCGAGGAACGAGTAGTAGAGCAGCATCGCGGCCAGCAGCGTCATGCCGCAGCCGACGAGCCAGCGCGAGCCGACGCGGTCGGACAGCCGGCCCGCCTGCGGCGCGACCACCATCACGAGCAGCGTCGTCGGCAGGAACGCCGCGCCCGCCTGCACGGGCGACCAGCCGAGGACGTTCTGCGTGTAGAGCGAGACGTAGAAGAACGTCCCGAACATCGCGAGCCCGACCAGCAGCATCGCGGTGTTCGCGCCGCTGAACGTGCGGTTGCGGAACAGGGTCAGGTCGAGCATCGGCACCCGCTGGTGCACCTCGAGCAGCGCGAACACGACCAGCGCGGCCACGGCGACCGCGAACGCGGCGAGGATCCGGCCGGACGTCCAGCCGTAGCTGTTCGCCTCGATGAACGCGTACGTGAGCGCGAACAGCCCCACGCCGGAGGCGGCGAGGCCGGGCACGTCGGGGCGCTGGTGCAGCGACGTGTCGCGCGACTCCTCGATCAGGACCCTGCTCGCCAGGATGCCCACGACGCCGATCGGGACGTTGATGAAGAAGATCCAGTTCCAGTTCACGTGCTCGGTGAGGACGCCGCCGACGAGCGGGCCGATCGCGAGCGCCATCGCGGAGACGCCGGCCCAGATGCCGATCGCCGTGCCACGCTGCCGCGGCGGGAACGTCGCGGTGATGATCGAGAGCGTCGACGGGTTCATCAGCGCGCCGCCGAGGCCCTGGACGACGCGGGCGCCGATCAGGAAGCCGCCGTTCGGCGCGAGCCCGCAGGCGAGCGAGGCGCTCGTGAAGACGAGCAGGCCGACCATGAAGATCAGCCTGCGCCCGAGCAGGTCGGCGAGCTTGCCGCCGGTGAGCATGAACGCTGCGAAGGTGAGCGCGTAGCCGGTCACGACCCACTCGAGGTCGGCGAGCGTCAGGCGGAGCGAGCGCCGCATCGTGGGCAGCGCGACGTTCACCACGGTGTTGTCGAGCATGATCATGAAGAGCCCCACCGACACCGCGGCGAGCGTCCACCATTTCTTGTTCTCGGGCGTCACCAGACGCTGCATGCGACCTCCTCGCATCCTCTGAAGTTAGCGCGGGCTAACTTAGCAGCAGGGGCGCGGCTCGCAGCGTGACGAGGGTGTCGTCGGCGAGCTGGCGCCGGCCGGTCTCGGTCACGCGCAGCTCGTCGAAGGCGAGACGCCACGGCCGGCAGAGCGCCGGCAGCAGCGCGGTCAGCGCGGTCAGGCCCGCGCCCTCGCCAAGGCAGCGGCGTGGGCCGGCGCCGAAGGAGAGGTAGCCGAGCTTGTGCGCGGCCGGGTGGCCGTCGAGCCAGCGCTCCGGCCGGAAGCGCCCGGGCTCGTCGTAGCCGCGCGGGTCGCGGTTGATCGCGTTGACGTTGAGCACGACCCGGGTACGGGCCGGCACCTCCTCGCCGCCGACGGTCGTGTCCGAGGCGGCGGCGCGCGTGATGCGCGGGTTCGTCGGATGCAGGCGCGTCACCTCGCGCACGAACGCCTCGGTGCGCCGCAGGCGCGGCAGCAGCGCGGCGTCGACCGGGCCGGCGCCGAGCACCTCCTTCCACTCCGCCCGCACGTCTTCCGCCCCGGGCTCGCCGGCGAGGCGGACGAGCAGCCAGCCGGCGGTCTGCGCCAGCGGCCCGGCCGCGCCGAGCAGCAGCTCGCCGACGAGCTGCCGGAGCTCGCGCTCGCGGAGGCCGGGCGCGAGCGCGGGCAGGTCGTTCAGCACCGCCGTCAGCTCGCTCGGCCGCGAGAGGTCGGCGCCGTCGATCAGCGCCGCCGCCGCCGCGTCGAGCCGGGCGGCCGCCCGCGCCTGCCGGAGCCTGCCGCCCTCGCGCTCGCCCGGAACGCGCACCCGCGGTCGCTCGTCCAGGCGTGCGAGCGCGTCTGCGGCGCGACGCACGCCGCGCTCGTCGAGACGGCTGCCGAGCATGGCTTCGCAGGCGACACGGATGCCGATCCGCCGCAGCGTCGGCATCGCGCGCACGCGCGCGCCGTCGCGCCACGACGCGGTCTCGACCGCCGCAGCGGCGACGGCGGCGGCGGCGACCTCCGGGTCGCGCGC
The DNA here is from genome assembly GCA_035652835.1 of Gaiellaceae bacterium. Taxonomy (GTDB): domain Bacteria; phylum Actinomycetota; class Thermoleophilia; order Gaiellales; family Gaiellaceae; genus PALSA-600. The sequence goes on along the minus strand of DASRDA010000033.1, from coordinate 35,509 downwards.
GGCGCCGAGGCCCTTCGCGAGCGCACGCCGGAAGAGCGGCGCCGGGATCCGCTCGTCGGCCTGCTCGGGCTCGGGCGGACCGAGGTCGATCGTCTGCGAGCGCGGCTTCACGAGCTCCGCCGCGCGGTCGATCAGCACCTCGCGCGCCCGCTCGGCGCCGTTCACGAGCAGCAGGCGCTGCTGTCCGGAACGGACCCACACGAGGTCGCCCTGTCGCGCCAGCCGCTCGAAGACGGCCTCGAAGTCCGCGCGCAGCTCCTGCGGCGGGACCGTCACCTCGGGCGCGCCCACCGAGCGACGAACGTAGCATTGCGACGTGACCGTGGTCGTGTGGCGGCCGGACGCGGCGACGATCGAGCACGCGAACGCGACGCGCCTGCTCCGCCGCGCGGGCGAGACGGGCTGGCGCGAGCTCGTGCGCCGCTCGGCCGAGGAGCCGGAGTGGTTCTGGCCGCTCGTCGTCGAGGACATGGGCCTCGAGCTCTCGCGACCGTGGGAGCGGGTCGTCGACCTCTCGCGCGGACCGGAGTGGGCGACGTGGTTCGTCGGCGCGCGCTTCTCGATCGCGCGCAACTGCGTGCACCGCTGGGCCGAGCGGATGCCCGACGGCGTCGCGGCGGTCGGGCTCGGCGAGGACGGCGCGCGCCGCGAGCTGTCGTTCGCCGAGCTGTCGCGCGACGTGACGCGCCTGGCCGAGCACCTCGCGTCGCTCGGCGTGGGCGAGGGCGACCGCGTCGCGATCTTCCTGCCGATGACGCCCGACGTGGCGGTCGCCTCGCACGCGGTCGCGCACCTCGGCGCGATCCAGGTGCCGATCTTCTCCGGCTTCGCCGCGCCCGCGGTCGCCCAGCGGCTGCAGGCGAGCGAGGCGAAGGTGGTGATCACGCAGCGCGAGTCGTCGCGGCGCGGCCGGCCGGTGCCGATGGCGGCGATCCTCGAGGAGGCGCTCGCGTCGTCGCCCTCGGTCGAGCAGGTCGTGCTCGCGCCGTTCGAGCTCGACGCGTACCCCGGCGAGCTGCCGGCGCTCGAGGTCGAGTCGGAGACGCCGTACCTGCTGACGTACACCTCCGGCACCACCGGCCGGCCGAAGGGCGTCGTGCACGTGCAGGGCGGCTTCCTCGTCTCGATCGCCCGCGAGGCGTGCTACCAGGCGGACGTCCACGCGGGCGACGTCGTCCACTTCGCCACCGACATGGGCTGGATCATGGGCCCATGGACCGTCGTCGGCGTCGGCGCGCTCGGCGGGACGGTCGTCTTCCGCGAAGGCGCGCCCGACTGGCCGACGCCGTTCGCGCTGTGGGAGATGGTCGAGCAGGAGCGCGTGACGTCGCTCGGGCTCTCTCCGACGCTCGTGCGCGCGCTCCTCCCGCACGGCGAGCCGGCAAACGATCTCTCGTCGCTGCGGACGTTCGTCACGACGGGCGAGCCGTGGAACCCGGAGCCGTACCGCTGGCTGCACGAGACGGTCGGCCGGTCGCGCGTGCCGATCATCAACTGCTCCGGCGGCACCGAGATCGGCGCCTGCTTCCTCTCGCCCGTCCCCGTCGAGCCGATCAAGGCCTGCTCGCTCGGCGGGCCGGCGCTCGGGATGGCGATGGACGTGGTCGACGAGGACGGCCGCTCGCTCGTCGGCAGCGGCGAGGTCGGCGAGCTCGTGTGCCGCCGGCCGTTCCCCGGCATGACGCGCGGGTTCTGGCGCGACCCGCAGAAGTACCTCGACACCTACTGGTCGCGCTTGCCGGGCGTCTGGGTGCACGGCGACTGGGCGTCCGTCGACGAGGACGGGTTCTGGTTCCTGCACGGCCGCTCCGACGACACGCTCAACATCGCGGGCAAGCGCGTCGGGCCGGCGGAGCTCGAGTCGGCCGCGGTCGCGCACCCGGCGGTGCGCGAGGCGGCGGCGATCGGCGTGCCGCACCCGGTGAAGGGCGAGACGGCCTGGATCTTCTGCTGCCTCGTCCCCGGCGCCGAGGCGACCGACGCGCTGGCCGGGGACGTCTCGGCGACGGTCGCGGGCGCGCTCGGCAAGGCGTTCAAGCCCGACCGCGTGCTCTTCGTCGAGTCGCTGCCGCGGACGCGGTCGGCGAAGATCGTGCGCCGCGCCGTGCGCGCGACCGCGCTCGGCGAGGATCCCGGCGACCTCTCGTCGCTGGAGAACCCGGAGGCGCTCGCCGAGATCGAGGCGGCCGTTGGCTGACGTGCGCGCCGAAGCGGCTCAAACCCTCGAAACTGTTTCGCCGCGTCGCGGCGAAACAGTTTCCAAGGCCACCGGCCGCGTCTTCCGCGCGTCGCGATCGATCCGCCTCTCCGACACCGACGCTGCGAACCGGCTGCGCCTGGACGCGGCGGCGAGGTACCTGCAGGACGTCGCGAACGACGACTGGGCGGACGCGGGCTTCGAGTCGGACGAGAGCGTATGGGTCGTCCGGCGCACCGAGATCGAGGTGCGCGCGCCGTTCGCCGGCGACGAGCGCGTGGAGCTGGAGACGTGGTGCAGCGGCATCGCCGGCTCGGCCGCCGCGCGGCGGTACTCGCTCGCCGGAGACCGCGGCGGACGGATCGAGGCCGAGAGCATCTGGATCCACCTCGACCACGAGCTGCGGCCGAAGCGGCTCGCCGAGCGCTTCCACCGCGTGTACGGCCCGTCGGCCGGCGGGCGCAAGGCGCCGACTCGCTTCGTGCTGCCCGTGCCGGCGTGCGGCCGCGGCCGGCCGTGGCCGCTGCGGGCGACGGACGTCGACCGGCTCGGCCACGTCAACAACGCCGCCTACTGGGCCGCGGTCGAGGAGGCGTTCCGCGGCGGGCTGGCCTCGACGCTCCGCGCGGTGCTCGAGTACCGGAAGCCGATCGACCTCGGCGAGGAGGTCGAGCTCGTCCGCGACGGGCCGGGACTCTGGCTGGTCGTCGCCGGCGAGGCCCGCTCAGCCGCGCGGCTCGATCCAGAGGGCGCGGGCGATCCCGAGCAGCTCGCCTGACCCGCCGAAGAGCGCCGTCCCGGCGCCGTGCTTGCGGCCGTCGCTGCCGAGCGGCCAGCCGACGACGACGCACCGCTCGCCCGCGTCCGGGACTCGCATGATGCGCGCCGCGAACCGTCCGAGCACCACCGTGCCGCGCCCGGGAACGCCGGTGGCGTAGGCGCCGGGGCAGTCGAGCGCCGCCCACACGAACTCCGGCCCGACCGCGTCGGGCGCGACGAGCCAGGGCGCCGCGACCGCGTCCCGGCCCTCGACCGGCCCGGCGTGCAGGTGGAGCCCGTCCTCGCCGCGCGCGTGCCCGCAGACGAAGCACTCCGGAAAGGGCGAGCCGAGGTCGGGCCGCTGCGCGGCGACGGCCGCCTCCCAGCTCACGGGCGGCGGGGGCTCGAGGTCGACGCGCCCGGGCCGCACCTCCGCGACGAGCTCGTCGCCGGCCCACACGCGGCCCTCCTCGTCGCGCGCGAGCGGCGTCTCGAGCGGCGGCGGCAGGCGCAGCGTCACCTCGGCCTCGGCGCCGCCCGCGAAGAGCCCGCAGCAGTAGCCGCCGTTGCCGGACTGCGCCGGCCCGCGGAAGCGGCGATCGACGACCATACTGGGCGCAGTATGCGGACCGACCGGCTCCGGGCCGTCCTGATCGCCCTGCTCGCCGCCGCGGCCGTGCTCGCGGTCGTCGGCCGCAAGCTCGACGCGGCGTGGGTCGTCTGGCTGTCCTACGCGCCGTTCTTCGTCGCGGTCGTGCTGCTCGTCGACGCGCGGCGGCGAATCGCCCGCAGACGGCACGATGCTAGAGTTTTCGATCGGGAGGCGAAAACCTCTGAGACTCGCACTCGCCCAGACGAATAGCACGGTCGGCGACGTCGACGGCAACGCGGCGCGCGTCGTCGAGCTCCTGGAGGCGGCGCGCGGCGAGAGCGCGGACGTCGTCCTCTTCCCCGAGCTCGTGGTCACGGGCTACCCGCCCGAGGACCTGCTCCTGCGGCCGGGCTTCGTCCGCGCCGCACGCGACGCGGTCGAGCGCATCGCGAAGGCGACCCGCGGCATCACCGCGCTCGTCGGCGCGCCGCACCTCGACGCCGACCTCTACAACGCGTGCTTCGTCCTCGCGCACGGCGAGGTGCGGTGCGTCTACCGCAAGCGCTACCTGCCGAACTACGGCGTCTTCGACGAGGACCGCTACTTCGCGCCCGGGCGCGACCTCGTGCTGCTCCGGTTCGGCGACGTCGTCGTCGGACCGACCGTCTGCGAGGACGTCTGGCAGCCCGGGCCGCCGGCGACCGACCTCGCCCTCGCGGGCGCGCAGCTCGTCGCGAACATCTCGGCCTCGCCGTTCCACGTCGGCAAGGACCGCGAGCGCGAGGAGATGCTGAAGGCGCGGGCGCGCGACAACTCGTGCTTCGTCGCGTTCTGCAACGCGGTCGGCGGGCAGGACGAGCTGATCTTCGACGGGCACTCGGTCGTGCTGGACGACGAGGGCGCGGTGCTCGCGCGCGCGGCCGGGTTCGAGGAGGAGCTGCTGGTCGTCGACGTCGACCCGGTCGCGGCCGTCGGCCGCCGGCTGCGCGACGTGCGCCGCCGCGCCCTCGCGCGCGAGCGGCGGCGGCCGCCGGCGTTGACGGAGGTCGAGCTGCCACCCCCGCGCGGGCAGACGGAGGCCGCGCCGCCGCGGATCGCGGAGCAGGCGGACGAGCTCGAGCAGATGCGGCTGGCGCTCGAGCTGGGCTTAAGCGACTACGTCCGCAAGAACGGCTTCGGCGACGTCGTCGTCGGCCTCTCCGGCGGCATCGACTCGGCGCTCACGGCGGCGCTCTGCGTCGAGGCGCTCGGCGCCGGGCGGGTGCACGGCGTCTCGATGCCGTCGCGGTACTCGTCGGAGGGAACCCGCTCGGACGCGCGACGGCTCGCGGAGTCGCTCGGCGTCGACTTCCGCGAGATCGCGATCGAGCCGATGGTCGAGGCATACGCCGGCGCGCTCGCCGAGTCGTTCGCGGGTCGCGACCCCGACCTCGCCGAGGAGAACCTGCAGGCGCGCATTCGCGGCACGCTGCTGATGGCGCTCTCGAACAAGTTCGGGTGGCTCGTGATCGCGACGGGCAACAAGTCCGAGCTGTCGGTCGGCTACTCGACGCTCTACGGCGACCTCGCCGGCGGCTTCGCGCTGATCAAGGACGTGTTCAAGACGGACGTGTTCCGTCTCGCCCGGCGGCTGAACGAGCGGGCGGAGCGCGAGCTGATCCCCCAGTCGATCATCGACCGCGCCCCGAGCGCGGAGCTGCGGGCCGACCAGCTCGACGAAGACTCGCTGCCGCCGTATCCGCAGCTCGACCGCGTCCTCGAGGCCTACGTGGAGCTCGACCGCTCGCGTGACGAGCTGTCACAGGACGGATTCGACCCGGAGGTCGTCGAGCGCGCGCTCGCGCTCGTCGACCGCGCCGAGTACAAGCGCCGCCAGGCGCCTCCCGGCGTGAAGCTGCGGCCGAAGGCGTTCGGCCGCGACCGGCGCACGCCGATCACCAACCGCTGGCCCGGCTAGCGTTCGGAAACTGTTTCGCGGCCATGGCCGCGAAACAGTTTCGGTCACGCGGCGTCGCGCGCTTCACAGGGCTCCAGCGTGTTTGCGGACGCCAGACAAGCCCGCATCAGCCGGCGAGCCGCTGCAGGACGACGCCGAGGACCGGCAGCGCGATCGTCAGCGCGTAGCTCGTCCAGCCGACGGCGACGAGCAGCGGCCGCGTCCGCTGCTCGCGCCCCTCCCGAACCTCCACCTGCAGCCGCGGGCCGAGAACGAAGTTGTGCAGGTACGAGACGACGACCAGGCAGACGGCGAGCGCGACCTTCACCCAGAGCACGATCTGGAAGCTCGACGTGTGCTGCCAGTCGCGGGCGGCGAGCGCGATTCCGGTGAGGGCTGCGACGAGCAGCGCGCCGTAGCCGAGCGGCCGCCAGCGCAGGCCGAGCTCGCGCAGCGCGCGGCCGCGCGGCTCGCCCTCGAGGATGCGAACCGCCGGCACGCCGACGAAGATCAGTGCCGTCGAGCCGCCGACCCACACCGCCGCGGCGAGCAGGTGCACGGCGACGAGGACGGCGGTCACTCGACCAGCGTACGGCCGAGCCACTCCCGCAGCGCCCGGAACCAGCGCAGGCGCTCGGCGTACGGGACGGCCGCGTTCGCCGGCGACGTCGACGGGAGCACGTAGAGCGCCGTCCGGGCGAGCACGCGGAGCTGCGGACCGAGCTCGGGCCGCTCGCCGAAGAGGCCGCGGTACGCCTCCTTGCCGACGAACGCGATCGCGCGCGGGTGGAGCTCCGCCGCCATGCGCTCGAGCCGCGCGCGGTCGAAGTCGCCGCGGCGCAGGTCGCCGGAGCCGGGCGTGGTGCGGTAGGCGGCGTTGGTGACCCCGAGGCCGAGCGGCAGCAGCTCGAGCTGCTCCCGCGGCTCGAGCAGCCGCGGCGTGAAGCCGGCGTCGTGGAGCAGCCGCCAGAAGTCGTTCCGCGGATTGGCGAAGTGCGCGGCGGCCGCGGCCGAGACGCGGCCCGGGTTGATGCCGCAGAAGACGCAGGCGAGACCGGGCGCGAGGACGTCCGGGACGGCCGAGACGGAGGGAGTCGAGCTAGGCGAAGCGGCCACGCGGCCGGCAGCGTGGCACACGCTGCGTCCACGTCGCCGTGCACACCCACGAGCTCGGCGCCGGCGGCGCCGGGCGCCGCCCGGTCGTGACGCTCGCGCGGCGGCGGGCGCTCCACGTGCGGCAGGCGCGGGTCAGGCCGCCTCGGCCTCCGGGCCGCGTGCGTCGAGGCGCCGCTCGAAGAGCCGCCGGAGCTGCTCGCCCGCGGAGGTCGGCCGCCGGCCGGGCGGCAGGACGCTGACCCGGTCGCTCGAGTGGCCGCCGTAGCAGCGGGCGTAGCACTCGGCCTCGGTCAGCGGCCTGAGCCTCATCGGCCGGAACCCTAGGACCGGCGTCGGACGGAACCACTACGCTCGCGCGGTGCCGACACGCCCGAAGGTCTTCGAGTACGCCGTCGAGGTCGACCGGGGCGGCCGGATGACGATCCCGGGCGGCGCGCAGATCGCGCCCGCCGAGGGCTGGACGCCCGACCACCTGCTGCTGGCGGCGCTCATCCGCTGCTCGATCGAGAGCCTCACCTACCACGCCCGCCGGGCCGGGCACGAGGTCGCGGCCTCGGGCGAGGGTCACGGCACCGTCACCCGCCGCGACGACGGCCGCTATGCCTTCGTCGAGCTCGGCGTGCGCATCCACGCGCAGCTGCTGCCGCGCGTCGGCGACCCGTCGGAGCTCACCGCGCTGGCCGAGCGCGACTGCTTCGTCGGCGCGTCGCTCGACCTCGAGCCCGAGTACGAATGGCACGTGTCCTGACCGACGTCGAGTCGGTGCGCGCGCGGTTTTCCGCGCTGCAGAGCCCGCTCGCGTTCTTCGACGGCCCCGGCGGAACCCAGGTGCCGGACGCGGTGATCGAGGCGATCGGACGCTACCTCCGCGAGGCGAACGCGAACGCCGGCGGCCCGTTCGCGACGTCGAGTGCGACCGACGAGCTCCTCGCGCAGGCGCACGACGTCGCAGCGCGGTTCCTCGGCTCGACGCCCGGCGAGACCGCGTTCGGCGCGAACACGACGACCCTGAACTTCGCGTTGTCGCGCGCGGCGGCGCGGGAGTGGCGTGCCGGCGACGACGTGGTCTGCACGCGCCTCGACCACGACGCGAACGTCTCGCCGTGGCTCGAGCTCGCACGCGACCTCGATCTCGTCGTGCGCTTCTGCGACGTCGACGACCGATGCCGTCTCGACCTCGACCACCTCCGCTCTCTGGTCGGCGAGCGGACGCGCGTGGTCGCGTTCCCGTGGGCGGCGAACTCGGTCGGGACCGTGACGCCCGTTGCGGAGATCGCCGCGCTCGCGCACGACGCCGGCGCGCTCGCCTGGGTCGACGCGGTGCACTACGCGCCACACGGCCCGATCGACGTCGCGCAGGCGGACGTCGACGTGCTGCTCTGCTCGCCCTACAAGTTCTACGGGCCGCACCTCGGCCTCGCGCACGTCGGGCGCGAGGTGGCGGAGCGCTGGCGGCCGTACAAGGTGCGGCCGGCGGCCGACGAGCCGCTCGGCCACCGGTTCGAGACGGGGACGCTCGCACACGAGCTGCTCGCGGGTTTCGTCGCCGCCGTCGAGTACCTCGACTCGGTCGGCTGGGAGTGGATCGCGGAGCACGAGCGCGGGCTCGGGCAGCGGTTCCTCGACGGGCTGCCGGAGGGCTGGACGCTGCACGGCCCCGAGGGGATGGACGGGCGCGTGCCCACGTTCGCGCTCACGCACGCGGAGATCTCACCGGGCGACGCGGCGGCACGCCTCGGCGAGCAGGGCTTCGCGCTCTGGCACGGCGACTACTACGCCGTCGAGATCATGCGCCGGCTCGGGCTGCCGGACGGCGCGCTCCGCGTCGGCATCGTCCACTACAACACCGCCGACGAGGTCGACCGGCTGCTCGCCGCCCTGGAAGCTGTTTCGCCGCTTCGCGACGAAACAGCTTCCTGAGCCGGGCGACGTTCAGATGCCGAGCCGGCGTCCGGCTTCGCTGCCCTTGATCGAGGCGACGACGGTGCCGTCCGGGGCGAGCACCTCGACGATGTCGGCGGCCTGGAACGACTTCTGATCGTTCGAGAGCGTCATCGTGCGCCGCACCCGCTGCATGCCGAGGTAGCTCCCCGTTGCCGGGTCGAACCGGAACCAGGCGAACGTGCACGCGAACGTCTGCGCGCGGGTGTGAACGCAGCTTCCGTGTGCGAGCGACCGCGTCGTCGGGTGCGACTGCGAGCTGGAGACGAGGATCCCGCCGCCCGCGACGAAGGTGTCGAGCGCCTGGAAGGTCGCGTCGACCCCCGGCGGCGGGTTCGTGAGCGAGACGGTGGTGATCCAGGTCCCGCTGAGCTGCGGCGCCGGTGCGCCCTTCCCGTTCGCACCCGACGCGACCGCCGCCGTCGTCAGGGCGGCGGCGAGGCAGACGAGCGTGACGAGGTACCTAGTGGACATCGCTTTCTCCTTTCCGGGGCTGGTCGTGAGCGATCGCCGGTGAGATGCGGTCGAACTGGATGCCGGCCCGTTGGTAGGCGGCCCGGACCGCGGTCTCCGACGGCGACGCGACCACGCAGAGGACCGACTCGTCCTCGGGCACGACCGTCGCCTGCAGGACGCGGACGGCGTCGACCTCGCACACCTTGCGGGCGAACGTCTCGAGCTCGGCGAGCCGCCGGCCGGGCAGGTAATGCTCGACGAGGAAGGTCGGGTGCTCCATCGCCGCGACCGTACGCACCGGTCGGGGCCGGGGAATCGGGCGTTACCCTACGTTTGGCGGCGGGTTCGAGCCTTCCCCCGCCATGCGTGCGCCCAGCTCCGCACGCGAGTGGATGCCGAGCTTGCGATAGACGCGGGCGAGGTTCGCCTCGACCGTCTTCACGCTCACGAACGCAGCCTGCGCGATCGCACGGTTCCTCAGACCGGACGCGGCGAGCTCGGCGATGCGGGACTCGCCCGCAGTCAGCTGGTCTGCGGGCCGGCGGCGGAGGCCGACACGATCGAGCTCCCCGCGCGCCCGTGCCGCCCAGGCCGGCGCACCGGCGCGCTCGAACGTCCGGATTGCCTGCTCGAGCGCCCGGGCGGCGGCACCCTTCTGCCGGGCCCGGCGGCACAGCCTGCCCTTGACGAGGAGCGACCATGCCGTCTCGAACGGGGGCAGCGACCCGGACGCCTTGCGCTCCTCGAGCTTCGCCGGCGCGCCGGGCGTGTCGCCCCCGGCGGCCGCGACGAGCGCTCGCGCGCCGGGAAGGACGGCCTCGATCCACGGCCTTGGCAGGATCCTCGCGCGTTCCTCGAGCCGCGCGAGGACAAGCCGGGCCTGCTCGAGCTCTCCGCGTTCGAGCAGCGCGTCGATCTGGTACGGCTCGCTGCGGTCGAACAGGACGTCGCGGACGCCGACCGCACGGGCATGCCCGCGCATGCGGGCGAGTGCGGCGTCGGCCTCGGCGTCGTCGCCGGCCGTGCGGTGGGCGAACGCCAGCGTCGAGAGCGTGAGCGCGGCCCACCAGGGCTGCCCGGCGCGCTCGTAGCTCTCGAGCAGCGAGAGCAGCGTGCTGCGGGCGCGCTCGACACGGCCTCGATGGGCGTCGACGAGGGCGCGCTTCTCGAACATCATCGCCCGCGGCCCGCGCACGTCGAGCTGCTCGGCGACCGCGCAGCTCTCCTCGACGAGTCGCTCCGCCGCTTCCCAGTCGCCCGCGCGCAACTCCGCCACCGCCAGGTGCGACCGCCGGTCTGCGAGCCACAGGTCTTCGCCGCGCTCGCGGTACCAGGCCTCCTCCCAGGCATACCGCCTGCGCGCTTCGTCGAACTCGTCGGCGCAGTGGCACCAGATGAGCGGCATCGGCTGGGGCCCGTCGGGAAGTCGCGACACGACCCGCTCCTCGAGGGCAACGCCGCGATCGAGAAGCTCCCGCTCGACGGGCTCGCCTCGGAGCGCACCGGCGAAGAACCGATCGATCAACACATGCGCGAGCAGTGCCGGCTCTTGCTCAGCGTCGAGAAGCGCGATCGCAGCGTCTGCGTACCGGAGCGCACGCTCGAGATCGTGGGCGAAGTTGAACCGGACGAACTTCGCGTAGATCGGAGCCTGCCGCCTGCGTCGCCGGCGACCGTTTCGAGCGCCTGCTCGACCCGGCCGGTTGCGGCGTCGGCCGCGCCGCCGAACCACTCGAGCCCCGCAAGCAGCACGAGCGCGTCGGCACGCTGCGGCGCGTCCACCGCCGCGGCGAGTGCCTGCTCCGCCAGTGCGCGGGCGGCCCCGAACTCGCCGACGGCGTCGAGCGACTGGGCGCCGCCGAGGAAGCGCCGCGAAAGGGCGTCGCCGCGGTCGCCCGGCGTCGCCCGCCGCGCGGACTCGAAGAGCTCGGCAGCCGCATCGTGGGCGCCCCGAAGCGCGGCGAGCCGCGCGGCCTTCTCGATCGCGTCCGCCGTCTCCGCGTCCGTTCCGAGCACGCTCAGCGCGAGGTGAACGCCCCTCGCCTCGTCGTCGGCGGCCACGAACGCCAGGCGCCGGTGCAGGGTGCGCCGACGCTCCGCGGAGGCCGTCTCGTACGCGGCCGACGCGAGGAGCGGATGCGCGAAGCGCACGCGGTCGCCGTCGAACGTCAGGACGCCGGCCGCCTCGGCCTCCGCAAGCGCGGACCCGACCTCGCCCGAGGACGTCATCGCGTCGTGCAGCGTCGCGATTCTCGCGTCGGGGCTCGCAGCCACGACGAGCGCCGCTTCGCGAGCCTCGTCGGAGAGTGCGTCGATGCGTGACGCGACAAGGTCCCGCAGCGTCGACGGAAGCCTCGGCGGCTCGTGGAGCGGTCCCGCGTCGCGGGCGAGCGTGCGGGCCAGCTCGAGCGCGAAGTAGGGGTTCCCGCCGGACGCCGTCACGAGCCGGGAGAGCGCCGGCCTGGGAAGCGAAAGCCCGAGCCGGTCGCGGACCAGGTGGTGCACCGCTCCGAACGAGAGCGGCCCGACCGTGATCCGCTGCACCCGATCGGAAGGCAGCCCCCGGTCCAGGCCGAGCGGCGGCGGATCGTCGGGCTCTGCGCGAACCGCGACGAGCACCCCCAGCGCTCCGGACGCACGCCGAACGGCGAACTCGAGGATGCGTCGCGACGCCGCGTCGAGCCACTGCGCGTCGTCGACGGCGAGCAGGACCGGCCGCTCGTCCGCGAGCAGCCTCAGCACGCCGACCGTCGCGGTTGCCGCCGTCCGCGGGTCGACCGGCCCGGCCTCGTCGGACAGGAGGAGCGCGGCCGCAAGAGCGCGCTCCTGCTGCCGCGGGAGCTCGCCCCTGACGGCCACGAAGGACTCCTCCAGCAGGTCGCCGAGCGCGGCCAGCGAGAACGCGGCCTCGGCCTCCGTCGGCCGCGCCTGCAGCACGTGGTGTCCGCGGCGTTCGCCGTACCGGACGCCGGCCGTCCAGAGCGTCGTCTTGCCGATGCCGGGGGCGCCGTCCAGCACGAGCGCTGCGAGCGCGTCCGCGATCCCGCCGACGAACCGCTCGATCGCCTCCATCTCGGCGGTACGCGCGAGGATCCCGTCCGCGACCCCGGCGCCGGTCTCGTCGCCGTGCACGCGGACGAGTCTCTCACTCAGGACACCCGCGCTCACAGCCCCGGGGCGCGAGAGCCTCGAAACTGTTTCGTCGCTTCGCGACGAAACAGTTTCCTAGCCGGGCCAGGCGGAGCCGGCGGCCGCGGCCCACTTCGAGCCGGGCGTGCGGCGGATTGGATCGGGGTCGACGCCGCGCGCCTCCGCGAGCGCGAGCGTGAGCAGGTGGAAGTACACGATGTCGACGACGGGGTGCCGCGTCGGCACGAGCGTCGTCTCGCAGCCGAGCGCCTCGAGCGCGGCGACGGCGTCGAGCGAACGCTCCTGCGCGCGGCCGGTTCCCTCGAGCACGTAGGCGCGCACGCGCTCGTCGACCGCCGCCAGATGGCCGTGGAGGAGCTGCTCGGTCTGGTGCGCCTCGGCGGCGGTCCACGTCCCCTCCCGGAGCTTCAGCGCCGCCTCCTGCGCCGTCGGCCAGTCCTGCCCGGCGCCGGCGATCAGCACGCGTGCCTGCGAGGGCGCCGCGACCTCGGCCCGCAGCGCCTCCTCGACCGCGTCCGCCAGCCAGACGACGTCCTCGCCGCGGAGCGAGGCGAGCGCCGCGACCGCGCAGGTGTAGCTCGCCGTGTGACACCAGGAGCGCTCGAGCTCCGGCGTGCAGACGAGCACCTCCGAGGCGAGCTCGGCGAGCGGCGAGTGCGGGGTGCCCGTCACGAGCCACACGTCGCCGCGGAACGCGCGCGCCGCCTCGAGCGTGAGCTGCGTCTCCCCCTCGTGCGAGACGCAGACGAGCACGTCCGCGTCGGGCGGGTCGAGCACCGCCTCGAGCGCCTGCACCGCGCGGCCGCCCGTCTGCGCCGCGTGGAAGGACGTGCCGCAGCCGGTGTGGACGACCCGTGCGCCGTCGGGCAGGCGCAGCCCGGTCGGGACGAGCCGCAGCCAGGCCGGCTGCGCGAAGACTGCGCGTCGTGTCTCGCCGGGCACGGCCTCCGTCTCTACCATAGGCGGCCGTGTCCGCGGGGTCCAAGACGGTCTACGAGCGCACGACCCTCGAGAACGGGCTGCGCGTGCTCACCGCGCCGCTGCCGCACGCGCAGTCGGTCGCCTGCTACGTGATGCTGGCGGCAGGCTCGCGCTACGAGCAGGCCGAGAACCGCGGCATCGCCCACTTCGCCGAGCACATGTTCTTCAAGGGGACGAAGAAGCGGCCCACGTCGCGCGACCTCGCGTCGGTCGTCGACGGCATCGGCGGCGAGTTCAACGCGTTCACGTCGAAGGAGTACACCGGCTACTACATCCGCTGCGCCGGCGAGGAGCGCGACACCGCGCTCGACGTGCTCGTCGACATGCTCCGCAACTCGAAGTTCGAGGCGGAGGAGGTCGAGCGCGAGAAGGGCGTGATCCTCGAGGAGATGAACATGTACTTCGACACGCCGCGCGACTACGTCTCGTCGGTCTACGACCAGCTCCTCTTCGGCGACAACCCGCTCGGCTGGGAGACGCTCGGCACGCGCGAGACCGTGCGCGCGGCGACGCGCGACACGTTCCTCGACTACCTCGACCGCTGGTACGCGCCGCAGCGGATGGTGGTCGGGGTCGCGGGCATGGTCGGCGACGACCTGCTGCCGCGGCTCGAGGAGCTGCTCGGCGACACGAGCGGCAACGGCGCGGGCACGCCGCCCCCGGCGGACGTCGAGCGGACGCCCGAGCCTCGGGTCCAGGTCCATCACAAGGAGTCCGACCAGGCGCAGGTCTGCATCGGCGTGCCGTCGTACCCCGTCGCGCACCCGGACCGCTACGTGCTGCACCTGCTCGGCACCGTGCTCGGCACGGGCATGTCGTCCCGGCTCTTCCTCGAGGTGCGCGAGCGGCGCGGGCTCGCCTACTACATCTACGGCGTCAACCAGTCCTACACCGACGCGGGCACGCTCTTCTCGCAGGGCGGCGTCGACATCGAGCGGATCGACGAGGCGGTGACGACGATCGCCGCCGAGTTCCGCCGGCTGGCCGACGAGCCCGTCCCGAGCGACGAGCTCGAGAAGGCGCGCGCGCTCGCCAAGGGCCGCTTCGTCCTGCAGACGGAGAGCCCGAACGGCCTGATCCTCTTCGGGCTGCGGCGGGAGGTGCTCGAGGGGCGCGCCGCCGAGCCCGCCGAGCTGCTCGCCGGCCTCGACGCGGTCACCGCCGAGGACGTGCAGCGGGTCGCGCAGGACCTGCTCGGCGGCGAGGGCCTCCGCCTCGCCGTGATCGGACCGTTCGACGACGAGGAGCGGTTCGCGAAGCTGCTCGCGGCCTAGTCTGCTTCCGTCAAACTCGCGAACCTGGTTCGCGACGAAGTCGCGAACCAGGTTCGAAGCTTCCTGCTTCCATTCGACCCGCGAACCTGGTTCGCGACGGAGTCGCGAACCAGGTTCGGAGCTTCCTGCGTCAGCCTTCCTGCGACTGCTCTTCCTGGCCGCGCCGGCGGATCTCCTCCACCACGGTCGGGTCGGCCAGCGTGGTGGTGTCGCCGAGCGGCCGGTTCTCGGCCACGTCCCGCAGCAGGCGGCGCATGATCTTGCCGGAGCGGGTCTTCGGCAACTCCGGCGTGAACACGATGTTGGCCGGCTTCGCGATCGGCCCGATCTTCTGCGCGACGTGGTCGCGCAGCTCCTCGAGCTTCTCGACGGAGCCCTCGCCGCCGCCCTTCAGCGTCACGAACGCGACGATCGCCTGGCCGGTCATGGCGTCGTTCCTGGCCGCGACGGCCGCCTCCGCCACCTCCTTGTGGTCGACGAGCGCCGACTCGACCTCGGTGGTCGAGATGCGGTGGCCGGAGACGTTCATCACGTCGTCGACCCGCCCCATCAGCCAGAAATCGCCGTCCTCGTCGATCCGGGCACCGTCGCCGGCGAAGTAGACGTCGCCGTACTTCGACCAGTACGTCTCCCGGTAACGGGCGTCGTCGCCGAAGATGCCGCGCAGCATCGCCGGCCACGGCTTCTTCAGCACGAGGTAGCCGCCGCCGCCCGGGCCGACCTCGTTGCCGGCCTCGTCGTAGACGGCCGCCTCGACGCCCGGGAACGGCTTCGTCGCCGACCCCGGCTTCAGCGTCGTCACGCCGGGCAGCGGCGTGATCATGATCATGCCCGTCTCGGTCTGCCACCACGTGTCGACGATCGGGCAGCGCCCGCCGCCGATGTTCTCGTGGTACCAGACCCACGCCTCCGGGTTGATCGGCTCGCCGACCGATCCGATCACCTTCAGCGACGAGAGGTCGTGCTTCTGCGCGTACTCGGGCCCCCACTTCATGTGGGTGCGGATCGCCGTCGGGGCCGTGTAGAGGATCGTGACGCCGTAGCGCTCGACGATCTCCCACCAGCGGTCCTTGTCGGGGAAGTCCGGCGTCCCCTCGTACATGACGCTCGTGGCGCCGTTGCACAGCGGCCCGTACACGATGTAGCTGTGGCCGGTGATCCAGCCGACGTCGGCGGCGCACCAGTACACGTCCGTCTCCGGCTTCAAGTCGAAGATGTACGAGTGGGTCGTCGCCGTGCCGACGAGGTAGCCGGCGGTCGTGTGCACGATGCCCTTCGGCTTGGCCGTCGTGCCGGACGTGTACATGAGGAACAGCAGGTCCTCGCTGTCCATCGGCTCCGGCGGGCACGAGGCCGGGTCGTCCGAGCCGCGGACGTCGTGGTACCAGTGGTCGCGGCCGTCCTGCATCGACACGTCGCCGCCGGTGCGCCGCACGACCAGGCACTTCTTCACCCCGGGCGTCGACTCCATCGCCTCGTCGGCGATCTTCTTCAGCGGCACGGTCGTCCCGCGCCGCCAGGCCTCGTCCTGGGTGATGATCACCTCGCAGCCCATGTCGTTGACGCGCCCCGACAGCGAGTCGGCGGAGAACCCGCCGAAGACCACGGTGTGGGGCGCGCCGAGCCGGGTGCAGGCGAGCATCGCGATCGGCAGCTCCGGGATCATGCCCATGTAGATGCCGACGGCCGTCCCCTTCTTCACGCCCAGCTCCTTCAGGGCGTTCGCGAAGGCGACGACCTCCTTCTGCAGGTCGGCGTACGTGATGTCGCGGCGGTCGCCGGACGGCTCGCCCTCCCAGTGGAAGGCGACCTTGGTGCCCTTGCCCGCCTCGACGTGCCGGTCGACGCAGTTGTAGGACACGTTGAGCTTGCCGCCCAGGAACCACTTGGCGTACGGGAGCTCCCACTCGTAGAGCTTCGAGAACGGCTCGAACCAGCTGACCCGCTCCTTGCCCTCGCGCTCCCAGAACGCCTCGAAGCCCTGGTCGTAGATGTCCGCCGTCGCGTTCGCCTGCGCGGCGAAGTCCTCCGGCGGCGGATAGCGCCGCTCCTCAAGGAGCAGCGTGTCGATTCCCTGGGATTGAGACGCTGTTTCCATGGGTGGAATCTACGCCGCTTCGCGCCGCGGCATCGGCGAGCCGAGCCGCGAGAGGACCGGCAGCCGGCCCCAGAGCGGTGTGCCGACCGGCAGCACCGGGATCGGCGACATGCCGTTCACCACCCCGGCCGCGGACGTGTACCACGCGACGGCCGCCGTCACGACTCCGGCCCAGCCGCCCGCGTGCAGGACCCACGTCGCGGTGGAGTCGTGCGCGAGCCTGAAGAACCCGATCACGAGCAGGATCTCGGTGATCTCGAGCGTCAGGAAGACGCCGAAGACGGCGAGGTTCACCCGCAGGCTCCACAGCATCATGTAGGTGTTGAAGATCGCGAACGAGAGCAGGAACCACGCGAGCGCGTTGTCCACGTTCGCCGCGGTGAGGCTCGCCGCGAAGTTCTTCGACACGTCGGCGAGGACGACGACGATGCCGAGCCCCATCCAGAAGCCGCCGTACGTCGAGAACGCGGTCGCGCCGAAGACGTTCCGGTTCCGGAACTCCCACATACCCGCGAGCAGCTGCGCCGCCCCGCCGTAGAAGAGCGCCGGCCCGATCCAGATCGCGTCGTTGATGAAGCTCGCGTTGTGCCCGCTGAGCAGGAACGTCGTCAACGCGAACCCCGCGAGGCCGAGCGGCGCCGGATCGGCCGCCGGCACGCTCTCGATGAGGGTCGGAGCAGGCCGCACGTCGGCAACCGTTGCCATTGCGACACCCCTTTCACGCCCGCCGGCGCCGCGAGGCCCGCGCGGGCCTTACCGGATAACGATAGACCTTCCTGCGCGTTCTTCCGCTAAATGCGGCGAGCCAAACGTGACGAAAGCGTCGTGTGTCTAGGGCGCGAGGTCGTACGGGTAGCTCGTCAGGTTCTCCGCGCCGTCGGCGGTGACGAGCACGAGGTCCTCGAGCCGCACGCCGCCGAGCCCGGGCCGGTAGAGGCCCGGCTCGATCGTGACGACGTCACCCGCCCGCAGGACGTCCTTCGAGGTGAGCCCGAGGAACGGCTCCTCGTGGACGTCGAGGCCGACGCCGTGCCCCAGGCCGTGGAAGAAGCCCTCCTCGAGCGGCGCCCCCTGCCGCTTCGTGCGGCCGGTCGGCAGCCCCGTAGGCTCGAAGACGTCGCAGGCGACGTCGTAGACGGCCCGGCCCCCCGCCCCCTCCCGCACCGCGGCGGTCGACCGCTCGAGCGCCTCGAGGACGAGCCGGTGCCACTCGGCGATCTCGGCGGGCGGCTCGCCGACGACGAACGTGCGTGTCATGTCGGCGAAGCAGGCCGACTCGCCGTCGCGCGGCCACAGGTCGATCACGATCGGCTCGCCTTCGCGGATCTCGCCGGCGCCCATGTGGTGCCCGATCGCCGACTGCGGGCCGTGCGAGACGATGAACTCGTCGGAGGCGGCGCCGTGGTCGACGAACGTCCGAGCGATCGCGCGCTTGATCCGCTCGGAGGTGAGCGGCTCGCCGTCCACCTCGAGCGCGCCGCCGTTCGAGTCGGCGCGCCGCAGCAGGTCGCGCGCGGCGTCCATCCCGGCCTCGGCCGCGCGCTGCGCGCGGCGCATGCCGGCCAGCTCCGCCTCCGACTTCACGCGGCGGCGGTCGTCGAAGTAGTCGCGGTCGACGCGCAGCTCGACGCCGTCGGCCCGCAGCAGGTCGGCGACGCGCAGGGGGAAGGACTCGGGCACGACGGCGCTGCGCACCTCGAACGCGGCGACCGCGCGGCGCAGAAGCTCGTCCGCCACCGCCGCGCGGTCGAGCCCCTGGGCGACGAGCTCGTCCCAGCCGAGCTCCTCCCACAGGTGCAGCTCGAGGCCGCCGAGCTCGGCCAGCCGCGGCGCCTCCATCGAGCTCGTGAGCACGTGCCGCGTGCCGTTCCGCTCCGCGTAGAGCACCGGGTCGGGGATCCCGATCGGCAGCTCGTGCCGCAGCTCGGACGAGCGGACCGTGTCGCCGTAGATCAGGACGTCGGTCACGCGCGCGACTCTATCTAGACTCGGCGGGATGAACTCGCAGGACAGGGCGCTCGAGCTCGTCGAGCTGTACGACCGCGAGCTCCCGCCGCTGCTCCCCGACGGCACGGAGGTCTTCGACGCGCACGTCCACCTCGGCACCGACGTCGACGGGATGGTCGGCGACTACGACGAGCTCGAGCGCCTGCAGGCGCGGTACGGCGTGCGCCGTGCGTTCGTCTTCTGCCTCGACGAGCCCGACCGCCACCCCGCCTTCCGCGCGGCCAACGACCGCACGCTCGCGTACGCACAGCGGAGCGGCGGCCGGCTGATCCCGTTCGTGCGCCTCGACCTGAACGAGTCGCCGATCGAAGAGGCGCGACGCTGCATCGACGCCGGGGCCCGCGGGATCAAGCTGCACCCGCGGGCGCAGCGCTTCAGCGCCACCGACGAGCGGCTCGGGCCGGTGTTCGAGCTCGCCGCCGAGCGGCGCGTGCCGATCCTCGTCCACGGCGGCCGCGGCCTGCCGCCGATCGCGGCCGGGCTGCGGGCGCTCGTCGAGCGCTATCCGGAGGCGACGCTGATCATCGCCCACTGCGGGATCGCGGACCTGCCGGCGCTGGCGGAGTGCATGGCCGGGCGCCGCGGCGTCTTCTTCGACACGTCCGTCTGGAGCCCGCTCGACCTGCTCGACTTTCACCGGCAGATCCCGCCCGAACAGGTCGTCTACGCGAGCGACTACCCCTACGGGCAGCAGCCCTCGTCGCTGCTGATCGCCGTGCGTACCGCGCGCGCGGCCGGCTACTCGGAGACGCAGCTGCGCGCCCTGCTCTGGGACAACGCGGCGGCGATCGCCGAGGGCGCCGCGCTGCCGGAGCCGAGCGCACCGCTCGGGCGCCCCGAGGTGACCCAGCCGCTGCAGCTCGCCCGCATCCACCAGTACCTGTCGATGGCGACGCCCCTCCTCTGGTCGCGGCAGGCCGACACGGTTGGCCTGCTCGGGCTCGCGATGAGCGCGTGCGCGGAGCGGAACGGCTACGTCGACGCGGTCGACCGGATCCGTGAGCTGCTCGCCGCCGCGCAGGACCTGTGGGCGACCGTCCCGTCGTTGCCCGACGAGGCGGCGCGCCGCGCGACCGCGCGGCTCACGTTCCGGCTCGTCCACCTGGCGGACATCGAGGCGGTGACGGCCGCTGCCTGACCTGGTCGTGAACGAGCACGCGTACGAGGTGGACGTCCAGGTCGGCACGACGCTGGCCGAGGTGCTGCGGGACGAGCTGCGACTCACGGGCACGAAGGTCGCCTGCGGCGAGGGCCACTGCGGCGCGTGCACGGTGCTCGTCGACGGCGCCCCGACGCTCTCCTGCATCACGCTGGTCCATTCGCTCGACGGCGCGCGCGTAACGACGATCGAAGGGCTGCGCGAGCATCCGATGGTCGCGTCGTTCGTGCGCGCCGACGCGCTGCAGTGCGGCTTCTGCACGCCCGGCCAGATCGTGAGCGCGGTGGCGCTGGTCGAGTCCGAGCCCGATCCGTCCGCCGAGCGCATCCGGCACGCGATGGCCGGGAACCTCTGCCGGTGCGGCACGTACCCGAAGATCGAGGAGGCGATTCGCACGTGGCGCGACTGATCCGCACCGAGAAGGAGGTCGAGGGCCGCTACGAGGAGGTGTGGCTGGTCGTCGAGGAGGACGCGCTCGACCAGTGGCCGGAAGGCCCGCTGGACGTCGTCGGCCGGCCCGCCGCGCGCATCGACGGCCTCGAGCGCGCGCGCGGCGAGGCCGTCTACACCGCCGACGTCCAGCTGAACGGGATGCTCCACGCGGCGATGGTGCGGTCGCCGCACGCGCACGCGCGCGCCCGGTCGGTCGACCTCGCGCCCGCGCTCGCGCTGCCGGGCGTCCACGCCGCGATCGGTCCCGGCGAGATCCCGAAGCTCGCCGACCTCTGCGGGTACCAGGGAGCGCCGGTGGCGGCCGTGTGCGCCGACACGGAAGCGCAGGCGCGGGCCGCCGCGGCAGCCGTCGTCGTCGACTGGGAGGTGCTCGAGCCGCTGGTCGACCCGGACGAGGCGGTGCGGCGGGGCCAGCTCCTCTCCGAGCCGCGCGTCCGCGAGCGCGGCGACTACGAGCGCGGCCTGGAGGAGGCCGACGTCGTCGTCTCCGGCGAGTTCCGCACGCAGACGGTGCTGCACAACTCGATGGAGACGCATCAGTCCGTCGTTCGCTGGGTGGGCGACGAGCTCGAGGTGCACGTCTCGACCCAGTACGTCTGGGGCGTCCGCGACGAGCTCGCGTCGGGGCTCGGCCTGCCGGCCGACCGCGTCCGCGTGATCTGCAACTACATGGGCGGCGGGTTCGGCTCGAAGAACGACGCCGGCGACTACACGTTCGTCGCCGCGGAGCTCGCGCGCCGGACCGGGCGGCCGGTGCGCTGCGCGCTCAGCAGGCGCGAGGAGCACCTCGCCGCCGGGAACCGCAACGCGACGATCCAGCGGCTGACGATCGGCGCACGCTCCGACGGGACGCTCACCGCGCTCGGCGGCGAGTTCGTCAACGCGGTCGGCTGGGGCGGCTGGGTCGCCGCCACCGACGGGCCGATGCACGCGCTCTACGCCTGCCCGAACGTGCGCTCGACGCTCTACGGCGCGAAGCTGAACACGCCGCCGATGAAGGCGTTCCGCGCGCCCGGCTTCGTCGAGGGCACCTTCGGGCTCGAGACGCTGCTCGACGAGCTCGCGGCGAAGCTCGACCTCGACCCGCTCGAGCTGCGCCGCCGCAACCACGCCGACGCCGACGCCTCCGACGGCCGGCCGTTCTCGAGCAAGAACCTGCTCGAGTGCTACCGGCGCGCCGAGCCGCACTGGGAGCGGCGCCACGAGGTGCGCGCGCGGTCGACCGACACCGTGAAGCGCGGCGTCGGGATGGCGTCGCAGGTCTGGTACGGCGGCGGCGGCCCGCCGAGCTACGCCTGGGTGCGCGTCGGCTCCGACGGCCGCGCGGCCGTCGTCACCGCGATGCAGGACATCGGCACCGGCACGCGGACGGCGATGGCGCAGATCGCGGCCGAGGAGCTGGGGATCCCGCTCGACCACGTCACGGTGTCGCTCGGCGACACGGCGCGCGGACCGTACGCGACGCTCTCGGCAGGCTCGTCGACGACGCCGTCGATCGGGCCGGCGGTGCGCGCGGCGGCGGCCGACGCGCGGCGCCAGATCGAGGAGATCGCCGAGCAGCGCGGGACGCCGGGCGCGCCGCTCGCGGAGGTCGTCTCGGTGCTCGAGGACGCGCAGATCCTCGGCAAGGGCGCGCGCGGGCCGAACCCGACCGGGATGCAGGTGCTCACGTTCGGCGTGCACGTCGCGGAGGTCGCGGTCGACGTCGAGACCGGCGAGGTGCGCGTCGAGCGCGTGGCGGCGATCCACGACGTCGGCCGCGTGATCAACCCGCTCGGCGCCGCGAGCCAGATCGAGGGCGGCGTCATCCAGGGCATCGGCCACACGTTGAGCGAGGAGCGGCTGCTCGACCCGGCGACGGGCGCCGTGCTGACGACGTCCCTCGACGCCTACCGGCTGCCGACGATCGCCGACGTGCCCGAGATCGTCAGCGAGCTCGTCGACGTCCCCGACCGGCACCTCACCAACCTCGGCTCGAAGGGCCTCGGCGAGCCGCCGATCGTGCCCATCGCGGCCGCGATCGCGAACGCGATCCGCGACGCGACCGGTGCCGACGTGCGCAGCCTGCCGATCACGCGCGAGGAGCTGCTGCGGGCGCTGCGCGAGGCGGCGGAACGGGAGCGGCGTGGAGCTCCGGCGGCCGTCTAGCCTCGCCGAGCTGCCCGCGTCGCCCGGCGACGGCGCCGTGCTGCTGGCCGGTGGGACGGAGGTCGTGCCGCTCATTCGGAGCGGCCTCCTGCACGCGGAGACGCTCCTCGACGTGCGCGCGGTCGTCCCACGTGGGATCGACGGCACGCGCATCGGCGCGGCGACGACGCTCGCCGAGCTCGAATCGTCGGACGAGGTGCCGGACGCAGTGCGCGAGGCGGCGCGTCTCGCGGCCAGCCCGCAGCTGCGCAACGCCGGCACGCTCGCGGGCAACCTGCTGCAGGCGACGCGCTGCTGGTACTGGCGGCTCGGTCGACCGTGTCGCCTGCACGGCGGTGACGAGTGCTTCGCGCGCACCGGCGAGCACCGCGAGCACGCGATCTTCGCCAACGGCTTCTGCGCGTCGGCGCACCCGTCCGATCTCGCGGCGGCGCTGCTCGCGTTGGACGCGACGGTGGAGACGACCGCGCGCATGCTGCCGGTCGGCGAGCTCTACCGGCTTCCGACGACCGCCGACCGCCGCGTGACGACGCTCGAGCCGGGCGAGGCTATCGTGCGGATCGACGTGCCCGCGCCGGAGCGCTCCGTCTACCTGAAGGCGATGGACCGCGCGCGGTGGTCGTTCCCGCTCGTCGGCGTGGCGGCGGCCCGGACGGGCGGCGAGACGCGGGTCGCGCTCGCCGGCGTCGCGCCGGTGCCGTGGCTCCTCGCGGGCGGGGACGTCGACGGCGCAACGCCGCTGCCGCGGAACGCGTGGAAGGTGGACGTGGCGCGGGCTCTGGTGCGTCGCGCCCTGGCCGCCGTCGCTTGACGGTCGCCGCGGTCGTCCTGGCCGCGGGCGCCTCGACGCGCTACGGGCGGCCGAAGCAGCTCGAGCTCCTGCCCGCCGTCCTGGAACGGCTGGCGCGAACCTCGGTCGACGAGATCGTCGTCGTCGAGGGTGCGCATCCCCTCATGCCCGTCCTTGGTTCACGTCGTGAACCAAGGACGCGAGTTTCCGTCGTGCACACAGAAGACTGGGCGCGCGGTCCGGGCGCGTCGCTCCGCGCCGGCCTCGAGGCGCTCGGCCCCCGGGTCGCTCACGCCCTCGTCGTCCTCGCGGACGGCCCGCGCCTCGACCCGCGCGCGGTCGAGCGGCTGCTCGAGCGCCGCGGCGAGGGCCCGGTGCTCGCCGCGAGCTACGACGGCGCGCGCAGCCACCCCGTCCTGCTTGCGCGCGAGGCCTGGGTCGCGGTGCCCGACGAAGGGGCCCGCGCGCTCGAGCCGCTGCTCGTCGACTGCTCCGACCTCGAGCCGCCGGGCGACGTCGACCGTCCCCTTCGGCCATGACCGGTGCCTGGCACCTTACGGTGCCAGGCACCGTAAAGGGAACGTGAAGAGATATTGCCCTACGTCAACGGGGTGCGCAGGGCCGCGAGCCTGGCCTTCAGCTCCGGCGGCATCGGCTCCGACACGGCGACCCGCACGTAGTGGCGCAGGCGCTCCTCGAACCGGTACCGCTTCGCGCACCAGGTGCAGCCGGCGAGGTGGCGTTCGGCCTGCCGCACCTCGTCGTCGGAGAGCACGCCGTCGAGGTACGGCTGCATCATCTCCTCACACTTCTCGCACGGATCGTCGATCACGCGGCAACCGCCTTGTCGGCGAGGTTCTTCTTCAAGATACGCCTCCCGCGGTGCAGGCGCGACATCACGGTGCCGATCGGGATGTCGAGGATCTGGGCCGCGTCGGCGTAGGAGAACTCGCCGATGTCGACGAGCACCACCACGTCGCGGAAGTCGTGCGGGACGTCGGCGAGCGCCTCGACGATCGAATCCTGCGACAGCCGCTCGAGGACGCGCTCCTCGTCCGGGTTCTCCTCCGGCGTCGTCGACTCGAGCCGGTTGTAGAGGAAGTAGTCGCCGAGCTCGCCGTCGAGGCTCGTCGTCTGCGGCGTCCGCTGGCGCCGCCGGCCGCGGTCGATGTTGAGGTTCGTGAGGATGCGGAGCAGCCAGGCACGTAGGTTCGTGCCGGGCGTGTACTGGCGCCACGAGCGGAACGCGCGCTCGTACGTCTGCTGGACGAGGTCCTCGGCCTCCTCGCGCGAGCCGACCAGCCTGCGCGCCACGCGGTACACCTGGTCGCTGAGCTCCAGCGCTTCCTCCTCGAACCGGACGCGGGCCCGCGCTTCCTGCGCGAGCCGGCGCGATTCGGCAGCCGTCGACGTGCTCTCGCTCATCGAAGCCACCCTAGCAGCGGTCGAAAACGTCTCCGGCGCGCATCCGATTCCCGCCGCGCGGCGTTTCTTCCACATGGAACAGACCATCGAAGGGCTGCAGGTCGTCACCAGCGACGACCACAAGATCGGCCGCGTCGTCGGCACCCGCGACGACTGCGTCCTCGTCGAGACGGGTCACCTCTTCAAGTCCAGGCACGCGATCCCGAGCTCGTTCGTGCACCGCCAGGACGACGAGCTGCGCGCGACGGTGTCGAAGGAGATCGTCGAGTCGTCGCCCAAGATCGAGGACGAGAGCTGGAGCTGCGAGGAGATCCTCGTCCACTATGGGCTCGCCGGACCGTTCGAGGTCGACCCCGACCCGGACGGCGTCGACAACGCCGAGACCGAGGGTCAGCGGGCCGGCATCGAGCCGGCGCCGCAGGAGCGGATGGGCACGCTGACCGGCACGGAGCCTCCGTCGCAGGCCGTGCCGACGGTGCGCGAGCGGCAGGGCAACGCGTACGACCCGACCGGCTCCACCGCGAACCTCGAGTAGCGCGAACTAGAGCCCCGCGGCGGCGCGCTCGCGGAAGCCGCCGCGGAGGAGCGTCGCGAGCAGGGCCTCGCGCGTGGTGCGCTCGTCGTCCCAGGCGAGCGTCACCTGGCCCATCAGGTTCGCGTTCGCGGACTCGAGGCCCTCGGCGCTCTCGAGCGTCTGCGCGAGCCTCATCACGCAGCGCTCGCAGCGGATGCCGCTGACCTGGATCGTCTCGCTCACGACGGCCACGGCCGCCAGGTTAGACCATCGTCCGCGCGACGAGGTCGGCCGTCGCGTCGGAGGCGTTCGCGAAGCGGAGCTGCAGGTCGGCCTCGCACCTCTCCGGGTCGATCCGGTCGAGCAGCGTCGCGGCGTCGAGCGCCTCGGCATGGCCGCGCACCAGGTCGAGGAGCTCGCGGCCGAGCTCCGACGCGGCGGCCACGCGGCCGCCGTCGGGATGCAGCAGCTCGGCCTTCGGGCCGAACCTCGCCGCCGCCCAGCGGTTCTGCAGGTAGTCGGCGCGTCCGCGGTCGGCGAGACGAGAGCCGTTCGCAGGCAGGTCGCCGGCGAGCGCGGCCGCGCAGAGCGCAAGCAGCAGCGCGCCGAAGGCGGCGGACAGCGCGACGTCCGTGGGCTGGTCGGCGATCCGGATCTCGATCGTCCCGAAGGCCGGGTGCGGCCGCGCGTCCCACCAGATACGCGTGTAGTCCTGGGCCAGCCCCAGCCGGACGAGCCGCTCGACCCACGCCTCCCACTCGCGGTAGGAGTCGAACGCGGGCGGAGCGGCCGCGCGCGGCAGCTCCGCGAGGACCGGCGCGCGGTTCGACGCCATGCCGGTCACCTCGCCCGCGAACCAGGGCGAGTTCGCCGACAGCGCGAGCACGACCGGCAGCCACGGCACGATCGCCTCGAGGCAGCGCCAGCACGACTCGGCGTCCGGCATGCCCACGTGGACGTGCAGCCCCTGCACGCCCTGCCGCCGCACCGACACGCCGCCGTAGCCGGCGAACGACACGTACCGCTCCTCCTTCACGATCGGCTGCGCCTCCGGACGCGCCGACGGATGCGTCCCGGCCGCGGCGATCGCGAGCCCTTCGGCGGCGGCCGCGTCCGCAGCCGCCCGTCGCAGCACGGGCAGCGCGGCGGCGGCTTCCTCCGCGGTCGCGCACACGTCCGTGTTCGTCTCGAACACGGACGCGAACAGCTCCGTCTTCGCCCGCCCGGGCAGCTCCCGCCCCTCGAGCCGGCGCAGGATGCGGTCGACGGCCGCGACCTGGTCGTGCGTGACCGCGTCGAGGATCATCAGCTCCTCCTCGACGCCCAGCGAGAACGGCGGCGACTCCCCGAACCGCTGCTCGATCACGGGGCCGCGTTTACGCGCGGACGCCGTGCACCGGCCGGCCGGCCGCCACCCACGCGTAGTAGGAGGCGCACGGGCCGAAGTCGGGCTGGTAGCCGACGACGCGCGGGTTGCGGCCGACGTCGCGCGCCTTCGCCGCGTGCCGCAGCAGGTTCGGGTCGTCCGACTGCTGCCACAGCAGGATGAGGTGCGCGGCGGTCATGAAGTCGGCGATGAACGAGCAGCCGTCCGCCGGGCACGGAAAGGGATCGGTGCGCACGCAGAACCAGCCTTCGTAGCCGTCCGCTCCATCGTCCTGCCAGAGCTCCTCGTCCTGGACCGCGGCCGGTTCGACGGCGATCTGCCCTCGCTCCATTCGGGACAGGTTAGACACGATCGGCGAGGACGCCGGAAACCCGGGAACCTGGTTCGCGACTCCGTCGCGAACCAGGTTCCGGCTACGCGGACGCGACTCGCGGCGCTCGCGAGACGCTCGGAGTGGGAGCCCGGAGGGGACAGTGCGTGAGCACGGCCCCGAAAGGGATCGTGCTCCGAGCGTCCCGAGGCGGGCGCAGAGCCGGGCTCCGCCCGGCGGGAGCGCCCGCCGGCGAGCGTCGCGAGTGGAGAAGACCGGCCGCGGCCCGGGCAGGCGGGCGGGCCGCGACCGGCCGTTCTCGCTACCGGCCGACCTTGGGGCAGGTCGGCCGGGGCTTCGGCCCCGTTACAGCTAGGGGCCGCGGACGGCCAGACCGAGAGGGGAGGGTGAGGCCGTCCGATCCGTGGTCACTTCGGTGCCTGTCCGAGCGTCACGGTGACCGTCTTCTTCACGCCGTGCCGGTAGAGCTCGAGGGAGAGCTTGTCGCCGGGCTTGCGCTGCGCGATCGCGTCGCGAAGCTGCTCGAAGGTCGTGACCGGGTTGCCGTCGACGCCGACGATGATGTCGCCGCCGAGCCGGTAGCTCGTGCCCTGCACGATCACCGACGTCGTCCCGGCCTTGATCCCGGCCTTCGCCGCGCCCGTGCCGGGCGTGACCTGCTCGACGAGCAGCCCGCGCTTCGTCGGGAGGTTGAACAGCTGCGCCAGCTGCCCCGTCACCGGCAGCACGTCGATGCCGAGGAAGGGATGCTCGACCTTGCCGGTCCTGATGAGCTGCGCGGCGATCGAGCGAACCGTGTTGATCGGCACCGCGAAGCCGATGCCGACGTTGCCCTGCTGGCCGGTGTTGCCGGTCGAGATCTGTGACGTGACGCCGATCACGCGCCCGTCCGCGTCGAGGAGCGGGCCGCCCGAGTTGCCGTGGTTGATCGCGGCGTCCGTCTGGATCGCGTTCTCGATCGGCAGATTGTTCGGCGCGGTGATCTGGCGCTGCAGCGCCGAGACGATGCCCGACGTGAGCGTGCGCGTGTAGCCGAACGGGTTGCCGATCGCATAGACCGGGTCGCCGACCTGCACGTCGTCGGAGTTGCCGAGCGTCAGCGGCGTGAGCGCGCGCGCGTGCGTGTCGATCTTCAGCACCGCGACGTCCGTCGACGGATCCTTGCCGACCACCGTCGCGTTGATCTGGTCGTTGCCCGAGAAGGAGACCTGCACGCGCTGGGCGCCGGCGATCACGTGCTCGTTCGTGATGATGTGACCGGCCTTGTCGATGATGAAGCCGGAGCCGAGCGCCTGCTCCGTCTGCTGCGTCGGGGGACCGAAGCCGAACGGGTCGCTGGGGCTCGTCGTCACCGTCGTCGCCGTGATCTGGACGACGCCGGGCGCGTCGCGGCGGTAGATCTCCTCCGGCGACAGCCCCCGCGTCGCCTGCCGCGCGGCGGTGCTGATCGCGCCGGTGGACGGCGTGATCTGCTCGATCGTCGTCTTGCTGCTGCCGAGCTTGCCGAACACGGCCGCCCCGCCGAGGGCGATCGCGCCGCCCACGATCGCGATGCAGGCGACGCCGGCGACACGCGCGGCCAGGGTGCGACCAGGAGTCACGTGCGCCGTTATAACCCCCCGGCCGTTGGCACGGCGTTGGCGGCGATTAACCGTCGATTAAGAGGCGTCAGCGGAGCGTGAAGGCCCAGACGCCGCCGATCACGGCCGTTCCGATCGTCAGCCAGAGGAGGTAGTCGCCGACGATGCCGCTGTGCGCGGAGCGCAGCACCTCGACCGGTGGCCGCAGCGCGCGTCCGGCAGCGGCCCGGAAGAGCTCGGGCAGCCGGTGGCGCCAGAGACCGAACGCCGCCGTGAGGGCAGCCAGCGCGAGCGCGGCGAGGCCGTAGGCCCAGCTCTCCGTCGTCGCCGCCCGGACGGTGAACGGCGGCCTCGGCTCGCGGGCCGGCTTCGCGTCCCGCAGCACGTGGGCGACGTACGCGGTGCGGTCGACGAACCGCTCGGCGGCATGCTCGGTCCGCACCTCGAGCCCCGGCGTGACGCTCAAGGCGAGCCCGATGACGATCGCGATCGTCGCCGCAACCGCCATCGGCGCGACGGCGGCGTCGCGCTCCGGCGGCTCCTCGGGCGGCTCCGGTGTGAGCAGCGAGTCGTCCTTCGCTCCCCAGCCGAGGAACACGCGCGCGCCGGCGCGGAGCAGCGCTCCCCCGGAGACGGCCTCGGCGATCATCAACAGCGGCTGCACCCAGGCGATGCCGCGCGCGGTGGCCCCGTCGTCGACGAGCGCGTGCCCGAGGAAGACGCCGACGTACGGCACGCCGATCAGACCGACGGCGCCGGCCGCCCACAGCACGCCCCACCACGGGACGGCGCGGCCGGCGCCGTGCAGTCGCAGCTCGTCGACCGCGCGCAGCCGCACCAGCACCGCGCCGCAGACCATGAAGAGCCCGCCCTTCACGAAGCCGTGGGAGAGCACGAGGTTCGCGGCGCCGGCCAGCGCCTTCGGATCGAGCAGCCCGACGCCGACGAGCATGACGCCGGCGTGGGTGATCGTGGAGAACGCGAGCATCCGCTTCAGGTGGCGTTGCAGGAAGCACATCAGCGCGCCGACGAGCGCCGTCACCACGCCGATCCACACGAGCAGGCTGCGAACCTCCCCCGCGTGCCCGAGCGGGGACGAGAACACCGTCCAGTAGATGCGTGCGACGGCGTAGATCCCCATCTCGACCATCGCGCCCGAGAAGAGGACGCACACGGGCGCCGGCGCCACCGCGTGCGCGTCGGCGAGCCACCAGTGGAAAGGCACGATCGCCGCCTTCACCAGGAAGCCGACGAACACGAGCGTGAGCGCGACGATCACCAGCCGGTCGGCCGGGTGCCCGGCCAGCATGCGTCCGAGCTGCGCGAGGTTCAGGGCGCCGGTTCGCGCGTAGAGCAGCCCGATGCCGATCAGGATCAGGTAGGCGCCCGCCGTGTTGGTGATCGCGAAGTTGACCGCGCCCTGCAGCGGCCCGAGCTCCTCGACCTTGAAGCCGGCGAGCGCGTATGCCGCGACGCCCATCAGCTCGAACCAGACGAACATGTTGAAGAGGTCGCCCGTGAGCGCGAAGCCCGCCATCGCGCCGCAGAACACGAGCATGAGCGCGTCGAAGAGCCGCGCCGCCTCCTGCATGTACGACCACGAGTAGAGGAGCGCGAGCGTCACCAGCCCGCACGCGAGCGCCGCCAGCCCCGCGCCGAGCGGATCGGCGGCGAAGTCGATGCCGATCGCGACGCCGCCGCTCGGGCGCCAGCCGCCGAACCAGTGCAGGACGTCGCCTGCTTCGGCGTGCAGCATGATCAGGAGCGAGAACGCCGT
This sequence comes from Gaiellaceae bacterium, assembly GCA_035652835.1. Taxonomy (GTDB): domain Bacteria; phylum Actinomycetota; class Thermoleophilia; order Gaiellales; family Gaiellaceae; genus PALSA-600. The sequence continues at coordinate 5,438 of DASRDA010000033.1, read as the reverse complement.
CGCCGCGGCGGCCGCCGCCAGCGCGACCGCGTCGAGGACGCGGCGCGGGAGCAGGCTCTCCGTGGCGACGATCGCGGCCGCCGTCAGCAGCGGGATCGCCACCGGCAGCGGAAGCAGCCACGACATCAGCCGTGGAAGTCCGCGAGCTGATCGGGGTCGATCGTTCCCGCCTTCTTGTGCGCGTCGAGCGCGAGGGCGAGGATCAGCGCGATCACCGTGACGCTGATCACGATGTCCGTCAGCGTCAGCGACTGCACGACGGGGTCGACCGCCGTCGTGCCGAGCTTGACGCCCTTGAAGATCGGCGCGCCGCCGTGCTTCTCGTAGCCGATCGAGAGCAGCAGGATGTACGTGGACGACTGGATCACCGTGAGGCACAGCGCGAGGTGGATGAGGTTCTTCGAGACGATCGCGCCGTAGAAGCCGACGAGGCAGATCCAGCCGGCGACGCCGTAGGCGAGGAAGTTCATCCGCGCCCCCGGGCGAGCGGCGCGATGTACTGCTCGAGGAAGTCCTTGTAGAGGATGACGTTGGCCGCGGCGACCTCCATCGCCACCGCCCAGTTGATGAACGAGAGGCTGCCGCCCGACCAGAGCGTCCCCGGCTTGCCCGGGCCGAGCAGGTTCGTGAGGAACGGCAGCCCCGAGATGAGCGCCGCGAGGCCGATGATCACGTATCCGCTCGCCCCGAGGCTCTCGAGCGGGTCGAGCGCCGCGTCCTTCGCGCGCCGCGCCCACGGGCCGTAGCCGGCGGCCAGGAACAGCAGCGCGAAGGCGGAGGCGAGCGCGACGCCGCCCTGGAAGCCGCCGCCGGGCGTGACGAGGCCGTACGCGATCAGCCACAGCGCGACCAGCGCGCCGCCCGCCACCGCGAACATGCCGAACAGGCGCAGGGCGTCGCTCCGAACCTCTTCCTCGGGCGGCTCGTCCTCGCCCTCCTCGCCGGTCTTCCGGAGCAGCAGCACGACCCCGGTGACCGCGGCGAAGAGGATGAACTCCTCGCCCATCGTGTCGAAGCCGCGGTAGTCGAAGACGGTGGCGGTGACCGCGTTCGTCGTGTGCCGCTGCGGCAACGCGCGATGGTTGATCAGGAAGCCGTAGATGCCGTGGTAGTTGCCGAAGGGCGGCAGCCCGGAGAGGCCCCAGAACAGCACCGCGCCGAGGACGCCGAGGGCCGGGAGCGCGACCGCGCCGCGAATCCGCCGCCGCGTCACGCGTCGTCGTCTCCGTCACTCCCGTCGACGCCGCCGGCGCGCGTGCGCGCGATCGCGACGAGCACGATCAGCGGATACGCGACGGTCGTGACGACGAGCATCGACAGCGCGACGTCCGGAGCCTGCAGCACGACGAAGAGCAGGACGAGCAGCAGCCCGTACACGCCGCTGAGCAGGATCTGCCGGAGCGTGTTGCGGCAGAGCGCGACGGCGGTCGCCGCCAGCGCGACGAGGCCGAGGATCGACGCCTGCAGCGGCACGAGCGTCGCGACGAGCATCAGAGCTCTTTGCGCGGCCGCACGCCGGGGCGGCCGAAGTCGATCCTGCGCGCCGCCCGCGCCGTCGCATGAACCAGGATCGGCCCGGCGACGAAGAGGATCGCGACGGTGGCGATCGCGTCGAACGTCTGCGAGCTGAGCCCCTCGCGCACGAGCAGCGCCGCAAGGATCAGGAACGGCCCGACAGCAGTCGACGCGGACAGGTAGTGCAGCCGGTCGTAGACGTTCGTCATCAGCGCCACGCCCAGGCAGCAGAGGAGCTCGACGGCGACCGCGACGCCGAGCAGCACGTCCACGATGGCGTTGCCGCTCAGAGGTACCTCCCGAGGAAGCGGGCGAAGACGAGCCCGCCGATCCAGGTGGTCGCGGCCGCGATCACCGGCACGTCGAAGTAGACGCCGCGGTGGAAGCCCTCGCCCAGGCACATCAGGCACAGCGTCGCGATCACGCCGCAGGCCTCGAGCGCGACGAGCGCGTCGATCTCGCGCGCGCGCAGGACGACGATCCCGAGCGGGACGTAGCCCGCGAGCAGCGCCAGCGCGGCGATCGTGAACGCGTTCACGCGCGTCCTTCCGCAGAAATGCCCGACCTTAGTTCACTTCGTGAACTAAGGTCGCAAGTTTGGGCAACCGCACACGCTCGTCTCATGCCGGCTCCTCGGAGCGCCGGTAGGGGACGAGGTCGTGCAGGAGGACCACGTTGCGCTCCGGGTCGATGTCGATGACGTAGGCGTTCGGGCTGTAGCCGGCGGCGAGCACCGTCCAGGCGCGCAGCGCCGCGCCCGCCGGCGCGTCTCCGCCGGCCTCGAAGCCGCGCGTGCGGAAGGAGCCGCGGTGGATCTCGCGCCGCGCGAGCGAGCGGACGAGCACCCACATCACGATCCCGAAGTCGACGAGGACCATCGGGAGCACGCTCCACGAGGCGGCGACCTGACGGGCCGGGATCCGGTACTCGATTCCCGCGGCGGTGCGCGCCAGCTCGACGATCGTCGCCGCCAGCGTCGCCGCGCAGGCGGCGGCGACCCACTCGATGAGGTTCCAGTCCCCGGCCAGGAGCATCCAGAGCCAGAAGAGGGCGACCCACCACAGCACCCATGCGCCGAGACGCCTCGAGACGCCGATCACTGGCGTGGCGGTCCCCCGTTGTCAGGGGTGTCAAACGCCGTCGGTGTTTGCTGGGCGCCGGCGCCGGAAGAACGCGCTCGTGGCCCTCGCGAAGCTGCTCGAGTCCTGGCCGGTGGTCCGGCAGCTCCGCGAAGGCGACCCGCTCGGGCTCGGCAAGGCCGCGCAGTCCGAGCACTCTCGCACGCTCCGCCCGCGGATCGCCGACGCCGACCACGTCGCACGGTCGATCTGCCCGTTCTGCGCGGTCGGCTGCGCGCAGCTCGCCTACGTCAAGGACGGCGAGGTGATCCAGGTCGAGGGCGACCCGGCGAGCCCGATCTCCCGCGGCCGCCTCTGCCCCAAGGGCGCGGCGAGCAAGAACATGCACGCGGGGCCGCTGCGCGAATACAAGGTCAAGTACCGCCGGCCGTACGGCACGCACTGGGAGGAGCTGCCGCTCGAGCAGGCGATGGACATGATCGCCGACCGCGTCATCCGGACGCGGCAGGAGACCTGGCAGGACGAGACGCCCGAGGGCGACCCGGCGCGCCGGACGATGGGGATCGCCAACCTGGGCGGCGCGACGCTGGACAACGAGGAGAACTACCTGATGAAGAAGCTCCTCACCGCGCTCGGCGTCGTGCAGGTCGAGAACCAGGCCCGCATATGACACTCGTCCACGGTGCCCAGTCTGGGCACCTCGTTCGGACGAGGCGGGGCGACGACGTTCCAGCAGGACCTCCAGAACGCGGACGTCATCACGATCATGGGCTCGAACATGGCCGAGAACCACCCGGTGGGCTTCCAGTGGGTGCTCGAGGCAAGGGAGCGCGGAGCGACCGTCGTGCACGTCGACCCGCGCTTCACGCGCACGAGCGCGATGGCGACGAAGCACATCGGCGTCCGCGCCGGCTCCGACATCGCCTTCCTCGGCGGCGTCGTCAACTTCATCCTGCAGAACGAGCGGTGGTTCGACGAGTACGTCAAGCGCTACACGAACGCGCGCGTGCTCGTCGACGAGGAGTTCCAGGACACCGAGGAGCTCGACGGCCTCTTCTCCGGGTGGGACCCGGAGAAGAAGCAGTACGACACGACGACCTGGCAGTACGCCGGCATGAAGGTGCACGGCGCCGCGGGCCAGCGCGAGGAGGGATTCCAGGGCTCGAAAGGCGAGCAGAGCCACGGCGCGCACGGCTCGAAGCTGCACCACGGCGAGCCGCCGGAGGAGGACTGGGAGCTGCAGGACCCCCGCTGCGTCTTCCAGATCCTCAAGCGCCACTACGCCCGCTACACGCCCGAGTTCGTCGCCGACGCGTGCGGCTGCAGCGTCGAGGAGTTCCTCTGGTACTGCGAGGAGGTCTGCCGCAACTCCGGCCCGGAGCGGACGGGCGCGTTCTGCTACGCGGTCGGGTGGACGCAGCACACCGTGGGCGTCCAGCTGATCCGCACGGCGGCGATCATCCAGCTCCTGCTCGGCAACATCGGCCGGCCGGGCGGCGGGATCATGGCGCTCCGCGGGCACGCGTCGATCCAGGGCTCGACCGACATCCCGACGCTCTACAACATCCTCCCCGGCTACCTGACGATGCCGCACACGGAGCACTACGGCGGCCTGGAGCGCTACATCGAGCAGACGACGGCGCCGAGCGGCTGGTGGGGCAAGGCCGACGCCTACATCGTCTCGCTGCTGAAGGCCTGGTGGGGCGCGGGCGCGACCGAGGACAACGACTACTGCTTCGAGTACCTGCCGCGCATCGACGACGACAACTCGAACTACTGGACGGTCGGCCAGATGCTCGAGGGGAACGTCAAGGGCTACATCGTCGCCGGCGAGAACCCCGCCGTCGGCTCCGCCAACGGCAAGGCCCAGCGGCTGGGGCTCGCGAAGCTCGACTGGCTCGTCGTCCGCGACCTCGTCGAGATCGAGACGGCGGCGTTCTGGTACGACAGCCCCGAGGTCGAGTCGGGCGAGCTGACACCGGAGGAGATCGGCACCGAGGTCTTCTTCCTGCCGGCCAGCTCGCACCTCGAGAAGGACGGCTCGTTCACGAACACCCAGCGGCTGCTGCAGTGGCACTTCCGCGCGACCGAGCCGAAGGAGGACTGCCGGTCGGAGCTGTGGTTCTACTACCACCTCGGCCGCAAGATCCGGGAGAAGCTGAAGAGCTCCGAGGCCGCGGAGGACCCGAAGAACCGGCCGATCCTCGACCTCACGTGGTCGTACCCGACGAGCGGCGAGATCGAGGAGCCGAGCGCCGAGGCGGTGCTCGCCGAGATCAACGGCTACGACGACAAGGGCCAGGCCCTCGCCGCCTACAAGCTGCTGAAGGCGGACGGCTCCACGAGCTGCGGCTGCTGGATCTACTGCGGCGTCTACGCGGACGGGACGAACCAGGCCGCGCGCAAGGTGCCGCACTGGGAGCAGGACTACACGGCGCTGCAGTGGGCGTGGGCGTGGCCCGCGAACCGGCGCCTGATCTACAACCGCGCCGCCGCCGACCCGGACGGGAAGCCGTGGTCCGAGCGCAAGCGCTACGTCTGGTGGGACGCGGAGCAGGAGAAGTGGACCGGCATCGACACGCCGGACTTCGACCCGGAAAAGCAGCCGGACTACGTCCCGCCCGAGGACGCCGAGGGTCCCGACGCGATCGCCGGCGACCACCCGTTCATCATGCAGGCCGACGGGCTCGGCTGGATCTTCGTGCCGCAGGGGCTCGAGGACGGGCCGCTGCCGGCCCACTACGAGCCGCACGAGTCGCCCTTCGACAACCCGCTGTACGCGCAGCGCGCGAACCCGCGCCGCCAGCAGAACGACCTCGCGGAGGATCCGTACAACCCGGTCGA
>DASRDA010000032.1:0-24135 GCA_035652835.1 Gaiellaceae bacterium | reverse complement strand
GCTGCAGCTGTTCGAGCGCTGGGTCCTGGAGGACGGCGTCGAGGTCGCGGGGACGCCGGTGCCGCGCGGCGAGAAGCTCGCGCTCCTCTTCGGCTCGGCCAACCGCGACCCGCGCGTCTTCGACGACCCCGACGGTCTCGACATCTCGCGCTCGAACGCAGACGAGCACATCGGCTTCGGCGGCGGCATCCACGTGTGCATCGGCGCGCCGCTCGCGCGCATCGAGCTCGCCGCCAGCTTCGACGCACTCAGGCAGCACCGCCCCACGCTCCACCTCGTCGAGCAGCCGCAGCGCGTGCCGGCGTTCGTGATCCGCGGGTACGAGTCGGTGCGCGTCGCGAGCTAGGACAGCTCAGGTGCGCGGCGAGAGCGCGCTCTCGTCCACGAGCACGCGGCGCGGCTTCGAGCCCTCGTAGCCGCTGATGATGCCGCGCCGCTCGAGCATGTCGATCAGGCGGCCCGCGCGCGTGTAGCCGACGCGGAGCCGCCGCTGCAGGAGCGACACCGACGCCGTCTGCGTCTGGACGACGATCTCGATCGCCTTGTCGAGCAGCGGGTCGTCGTCCGGGTCGAACTCGCCGTGCTCGTCGCTGTCCTCCGGGTCGGCGAAGACCTCCGGCAGCTCGAGATAGCCCTCGTCGAGCTCCTGCTCCCGCTGGCGGGTCTGCTCGACGACGAGCGCGATCTCCTCCTCCGAGACGTATGCGCCCTGGACGCGCTGGAGCCGCGACGTCCCGAGCGGCTTGAAGAGCATGTCGCCCTGGCCGAGCAGCGCCTCCGCGCCGTTCGTGTCGAGGATGACGCGGGAGTCCGTCTGCGACGACACGGCGAACGCGATGCGCGACGGCACGTTCGCCTTGATCATCCCGGTGATGACGTCGACTGACGGGCGCTGCGTCGCGAGCACGAGATGGATGCCGACCGCGCGCGACTTCTGCGCGAGCCGGATCACCGCGTCCTCGACCGCCTGCGGCGCCACCATCATCAGGTCGGCGAGCTCGTCGATGACGACGAGCAGGTACGGCAGCTCCTCCTCCCCGCGCTTGCGGAAGGCACGGTTTGCCTCGGGCAGGTTGCGGGCGCGCACCTGGCTCAGCCGCTCGTAGCGGCGCTCCATCTCGGTGACGACGTTGAGGAGCACGGCCGCGGCCTCCTTCGGGCTCGACACGACCGGCGTCAGGAGGTGCGGGATCGACTCGTAGTGGTTCAGCTCGATCCGCTTCGGGTCGACGAGGATCAGCCGCGCTTCGTCCGGGGTCGCGCGCAGCAGGATCGACGTGAGGATCGTGTTGATGCAGCCCGACTTGCCCGAGCCGGTCGTCCCCGCGATCAGCAGGTGCGGCATGCGCGCCAGGTCGGCCCAGACGGACGCGCCCGAGATGTCCTTGCCGAGCCACACCGAGAGCGGGCTCGCGCTCTGCGGCATCTCGCCGAAGATGTCGCCGAGCGTGACGAGGTTCGGGCTCAGGTTCGGCACCTCGACCCCCACCGCCTGCTTGCCCGGGATCGGGGCGAGGATGCGGATCTCGGTCGTGGCGAGGGCGTAGCTCAGGTCGTCCTTCAGCTGCGCTACCTTGCCGACCTTCGTTCCGGGCGCGAGCTGCAGCTCGTAGCGCGTCACCCGCGGGCCCGCGATCTGGCCGATCACGGTCGCCTCGACGCCGAAGTGCGCGAGGCAGGTGACGAGCGCCTCGGCGACGCGGCCGGTCGCCTCGCCGTTCGGGCCCGAGCCGGGCTTCGAGCGGCGCAGGAGCGCGGCGTCCGGGAGGGTGTACTCGGCCGGCGCGGGCTCGGCGTCGAAGAGCCGCTCCTGCGTCTCCGGCTCGTCGTGGTCCACGGCCGCGTCCTCGGCGCTCGCGTCGAACAGCACCGGCGGCGGGCCGGAGATCGAGTCCGAGACGAGGTCCGGGTAGTCGTGCGCGACGTCGACGGGCGGCTGGACTCGCGAACCTGGTTCGTCGCTCTGCGACGAACCAGGTTCGGGTGTGGTGACCCGTTGCGTGCGCACGCGCTCGCGGGCGACGCGGACGGCGCTGCCGCCGCGGCGCAGGAAGGCGCCGAGGCTCGCGCCGGTGAGCAGGAGCACGCCGGCGATCGTCAGGAGCACGCCGAGGATCGTCGCGCCGGTCGAGCCGAGCCCGACCGCGACGATCGCCTCGAGGCCGCGGCCGACGATGCCGCCGTGGCCCCGGCCGAGCGTCAGCAGCAGCCCGCCGGCCGCGACGGGCAGCCCGAGCCGGAAGGGACGCACGTCGACGAGCGCGCTGCGCGCCACGATCAGCCCCCCGAGCGGCACGAGGACGAGTGGCGCGAGGTAGGCGGCGATCCCGATCGTCCAGCGCACCGCGTGCGCGACCGGGCCGCCGCTGAAGCCGAGCCAGAGGACGGCGGCGAGGAAGACGCCGAGCGCGACGAGCGCGAGCCCGACCAGCTCGGGCCGCTGGTGGTGCGCGCGGGTGGAGCGGGCCGCCTTGCGGCGCTTCTTCACGCGCGCAGGCGTCTTCGGGGACACCTTGCGGACCCGCTTCTTGCGCGCCATGGCGGCGCACTTCGCGCTCGGCGCGCCGCTTCCTGCCGGCCGTCGCGTCAGCCGGGAGCGTACGAGGCGCAGAGCATGCCGAAGTAGGTCGGCGCCTCGTAGGAGAGCAGCTCCGGGCGGAACGCGTCGCCGATCGCGCCGTGCAGCATGAGCAGCTGCCAGAAGCTGTCGGCCTTCGCGGCGACCGCCCATTCCGGGTCGACGTCGACGAGCTCGCCGAGCCGGTTCCCGCGCACGAGCTCGACGATCTTCTCGTCGTACGGCTTCGACTCCGAGGCGAAGCCGTACGGGCCGTCGGCGCTGTGCCCGTGGCCATGGTCGGCGCTCGCGATCAGCGCGACGCGCCGCTCGCCGGTCGCGCGGGCGAGCGCCTCTCCGGCGCGGACGTGCTCGCCGTTCGAGAGCGCGCGGCAGGGGCTGACGACGACCGCCGGCGCGTGCATGAACCACAGCGGGATCGCGGCGCCCCAGTCGAGCGGCATCGTCGACGAGCCCGCCGCGGTCGCGCCGAAAGTGATGCCGAGCGCGGGCAGGCCGGCAGCCTGCAGCTCGCGGATGCACGCGTCGGCGAGCTCGGGCTCGCCCGGGCCGGCGTAGCTCGAGTCGGCGTCCGTCCACTCCGACGCGTCGCCCTCGAGCGTCGCGGAGCGGACGACCGCGAAGTGGCCGTCGACGTGCGTCCCGTGCGGGGTGAGGACGATCGCCGCCTCGGGCTCCGCGGCGGCGAAGCGCCGCGCCAGCTCTTCCATCCCCCGCCGCGTCGGCGCCTCCGGCTGGTCGAACACGAGGCCCCCGTGCGGGGCGATGCACGCGAAGACCAGCGTCATCCGAGCGACGAGATTCGCTCGATCAGCAGCTCGGCGAACACGTCCCCGTCGACGTCCACGCCGACCTGGGCATTCCGTGGGCCGGACGAGGGGCGGCCGCGCCAGTCGACGTTCGTCCGGCCGCGCCCCTGCTCCCAGCCGCAGTCGACGTCGATCCGCGCGGGCCTGGTCGCGACGAGCCCCCGCCGGATCAGGTCGGCGATGCAGAGCGGGTCGTGGACCGGCACGCCGGGCAGGTCGGGGTAGCGGCGACGGTGGAAGCGGCCGTAGAAGTCGAGGAGCTCGGCGACGACGCGGCCGACGTTCCCCGCCCCGCGCAGGCGCTCGCGGTGCGCGTCGGCGATCAGCGCGCGGTGCGTGACGTCGAGGCCGAGCATGGTCACGTCCAGCCCGCTCTCGAAGACGCGCCGTGCCGCCTCCGGGTCGGCCCAGATGTTGAACTCGGCGGCGGGAGTCGTGTTCCCCTCGCCGATCGAGCCGCCCATCAGCACGACGCGCTCGGGACGGGCGTCGGGATGGAGCGCTAGCAGCAGCGCGACGTTCGTCAGCGGCCCGGTCGGGACGAGCGTCAGCTTTCCCTCGCGTGCGAGGATCTGCTCGGCGAGCCAATCGACCGCATGCCCCGGCTGCGGCTCCGTCCGCGGGGGCGGCAGGTCGGGCCCGTCGAGGCCGGACTCGCCGTGCACCTCGGCCGCGACGTGCTGCTCGCGGACGAGCGGACGGTCGGCGCCGGCGTGGACGGGGACCTCCGTGCGCCCGACGAGCTCGAGCACTCGGAGCGCGTTCGCGGTCGTCTTCGGCAGCGTCTGGTTGCCGGAGACGGTCGTGACGCCGAGCAGCTCGAGCTCGGGCGAGGCGACCGCAAGCATCAGCGCGATCGCATCGTCGTGGCCCGGGTCGCAGTCGAGGATGACCGGCGTCGGCGTCACGCGTCGACTCTACGCCGTCGACTTCGTGACGCGCGCGCAGACATGTCCCCGCCGTTGTGAACCCAGCGCGTGGCCGCGGACGACGACGTCGCTCGGGCGCTATGCGCGGAGGCGCCGGGGCCGAAACTGTTTCGTGGACGTGTCCACGAAACAGTTTCCGATCAGGCGGCGATCGCGCGCAGGTCGTCGAGCGCGCGGCCGAGCAGATTCTCGCGCAGGTCGAAGAGCCCTGCCCAGAGCGAGCCGCGATCGAGCCCGGACCGCCAGCGCACCGTCGACGCGAGCCCCTCGAGCGCCCGCACGAGCACGGCGAGCTCGAGGTACGCAACCGCGACACGGTGCGCGGCCACGTGCACGCCCGCGCGGTCGAGCACCGGCTGCCAGTCGACGAGCTCGGCCGCGCTCGGCTCGCCGAACCAGGACCGGCCCTCCGCCTGGTCGGCCTCCAGCTCGAGCAGGTAGCGCCCGAGCGGCCGCTCGAGGCCCGCGAGCGCCGTCTCGACGCGATCCGCCGCCCGCCGCAGCGCCGCCTGGCGCCGCCCCGGCGTCCCGGGATCGGCCTCCCCTCGCGCCCAGCGCTCGAGCAGCCGGCAGAACGCCAGCGACGCCACCTCGAGCGCGGCCAGCTGTCCCACGAGCCGCAACGCGGTCTCCTCGCGCGCCGCGTGCTCGACGAGCACCGCCGCCCACTCCGGCCGCGTGTCGGTGACGCTCAAACTTCCACCACCACGGGAAGGATCATCGGCCGCCGGCGCGTCCGGTCGTAGATCAGCTGACCGATGCCGTCGTGGAGGTGCTCCTGCAGGAGCTTGATCTCCCGCACGTCCTCGTCGAGCAGCCCGCGCACGATCGCGTCCGCCTCCTGCTTCATCTCGTCGAGCAGCTCCTCCGACTCGGCGAAGCCGCGCGCGATCAGCTCGGGCTGTGACGCGCTGCCGTCGGCGAGCGTGGTGACGACGATCAGCACGCCGTCCTCGGACAGATGACGGCGGTCGCGCAGCGCGACGTCCGAGATGTCCCCCACCCCGAGCCCGTCGACGAAGGTCACACCGGCCTCGACGCGGCCGGCGAGGCGAACACCCTCGGACGACAGCTCGACGACGTCGCCGTTCTCGGCGAGCACGATCGACGACGCGGGGATGCCGTTCTCCTGCGCGAGACGCGCGTGCGCCGCCTGCATCCGGTACTCGCCGTGGATCGGCATCAGCGCCTTCGGCCGCACGAGCCCGAGCAGCGTGCGCAGCTCCTCGGCACGTGCGTGGCCGGAGACGTGGACCGGCGCGTTCTCCTCGTGCAGCACCTCCGCCCCGTTCCGCGTCAGCCGATTGATGGTGTCGTGCACGCGCAGCTCGTTGCCCGGCACCGGTCGCGCCGAGATGATCACCGTGTCGCCGCGCTCGACGTGCACCGCCGGATGGTCGTCGTACGCGATCCGCGTCAGCGCCGACACCGGCTCGCCCTGCGAGCCCGTGCAGAGGATGAGCTGCTCGTGCGGCGGGATCTCGTCCAGGTCGACGGCGCGCACGAGCACGTCCTCGGGCACGTCGACGTACCCGAGGTTCCGCGCGACGTTCAGGTTGCGGCGCATCGAACGTCCCACGACCGCGACCTTGCGCCCGAGGCCGACGCCGACGTCGATCGCCTGCTGCATGCGGTGGATGTTCGACGCGAAGCTCGAGATCAGGATACGGCCCTGCCGCGGCGGCAGCAGCTGGCGGAACGCGTCGCCGACGACGCGCTCGGAGCGCGTAAACCCGGGACGCTCCGCGTTCGTGGAGTCGCCGAGCAGCAGGTCGATGCCGCGGTTGCCGAGCTCCGCCAGCCGGCCGACATCGGTGCGCAATCCGTCGACCGGCGTGTGGTCGAGCTTCCAGTCGCCGGTGTGGAACACGCGGCCCGCGGACGTCTCGATGCAGATGCCGACCGCGTCGGGAACCGAGTGCGCCATGCGCACGAACTCGAGCCGGAACGGACCGAGCTGCACCGGGCCCGCCTCGGGATCGACCTCGCGCAGCTCCGCCGCGCGCAGCAGCCCGTGCTCGTCGAGCCTCGACTTGACGAGGCCGAGCGTGAGGCGCGTCGCCCAGACCTCGTCCACACGCACCTCGCGCAGCAGGTACGGCAGCGCGCCGACGTGGTCCTCGTGCGCGTGCGTCAACACGACGGCGCGCACGGGGCGGTCGCGCAGGTAGACGAAGTCGGGCAGGATCAGGTCGACGCCGAGGTGCTCGTCGCGCGGGAACGCGAGACCGGCGTCGACGACGATCCGCTCGTCGCCGAGCTCGAACACCGTCATGTTCTTGCCGACCTCGCCGAGCCCGCCGAGCGGGATGATGCTCAGGACGTCCGTCACCTGGCCAGGGAGTGTAGGCGGGCAGGGGCCGAGACCGGCGCGAGGCGCGCCGGCTGCCGACGCGAAGCCGCGACTACAGGCCGGGCTTCAGCACCATGTCCATCGCGATCAGCGCGATCAGCAGCAGCTCGACGCGCGAATGGAGCAGGAGCCGCTCGATCCGCATCCGCACCTCGCCGTCGACGCCGCCGCGCTCCTCGATCAGCCGGCCGATCCGTCCCGACTCGGGCCCGAGGAAGGCGGCGCCGGAGACGAACGACAGCGCCCATACGACGAGGGCGACCACGATCCAGAAGTGGTAGCGCCAGTGTCCCTGGTGGACGAGCACGAAGCCGAGCACGACGAGGATCAGCGACGCGGGGACGAAGACCCGCATGCCGATGACCTCGACGTCTTTCGCGAAGCCGGCGATGCGCTCGCCCTCGTGGGATCGGAGGATCTGCAGGGCCAGCAGCTGGATCATGAGCGCACCGCCGACCCAGACGATCGCCATCAGGACGTGGAGCGCCTTCCACGTCTGATACCAGCTGCCTGTCCAGGCTGCGAAGCCGACGAAACCGGCGATGAAGAGACCGACGATCGCCGCGGTGGTCACGCGGCCGGAGTAGATCGAGCCGCGAGATGTGGTGGGTGCCTGCCCGATGGATGTCATGCACGCCAGGCTACAGCCTCCCGAGGGTCAAGGCACGAGACGGCTCCGGTCGCGCGGGAAGAGCGTCGTCTCGCGGAGGTTGCCGACGCCGAGCGCCTGCGCGACGAAACGCGGCAGGCCGATCGCGAAGCCGCCGTGCGGCGGCATCCCGTAGCGGAACGCGTCGAGGAAGCCGCGAAACGACGCCGGGTCGAGGCCGCGCTCGCGCAGAGCGGCGAGGTAATCGTCGTGCCGGTGCAAGCGCTGGCTACCGCTGACGATCTCGACGCCGCGGTACAGCAGGTCGAAGCCCGTCGACCAGGGCTCCTCCGGGCCGGGATGCGTGTAGAACGCGCGCTTCGCCGTCGGGAACCCCTCGACGAATACGAGCTCGCCGTGCTCGGCGCAGATGCGCCGTTCGTCCTCCGGCGCCAGGTCGGGCTCCTCGCCGGAGCGGACGCCGGCGAAGTGGACGACGGGGATCGGACCGGCGGCCGGCTGCCCGACCGCGTCCAGCATCGCGAGCACGCAGCGCTCGACGACCGCCATCACGTCGCGGTGGTCGCGGATGAACCCGAGCTCGGCGTCGAGCGACACGAACTCCGACAGGTGGCGCCCCGTCTCGTGCGGCTCGGCGCGGAACGCCGGCCCCACCTCGTAGACGCGCTCGAAGACGCCGACGAGCTCCTTGTAGAGCTGCGGGCTCTGCGCAAGGTACGCGTCGCCCCCGAAGTAGTCGACGCGGAACACGTTCGCACCGCCTTCCGTCGCTGCACCGACGAGCTTCGGCGTGTGCACCTCGACGAAGCCGAGCTCGTCGAGCGTCCGCCGGAACGCCGCGACCGCGCGCGCCGTGAGCCGGAAGCGCTCGCGAACCGCCGGATGCGTTAGCGCGAGCGGTGCGAGGTCGAGCCGTACCTGTAGCGACTCGCGCGGCTCCGGCCTGTGCAGCTCGAGCGGCGGCGGCTCGACCGGCCGCGCGATCACCCGCACCTCGGGCTCGTGCACCTCCACCCCGCCCGGCGCCTGCGCGTTCGCGACGGCGTGTCCCCGAACCTCGAGCACCGTCTCCGCAGGCAGCTCGACGGGCTCGTCGAGGACGAGCTGAGCGAGCCCCGCGCGGTCGCGAAGCACGACGAACGCGACGTTCGCCAGCCGGCGCTGTCGGTGCAGCCAGCCCTGCAGCAGCACGCGCTCCCCTGCGTGCGCGGCGAGCTCGCTCGTGAGAATGCGTTCCATCAGCGGCACCTCCCCTCGACGTCGCCTGGAGGTGCGGGCGGAAGGCGATCCGCGGTGCCACCGCACTTCGCGCTCGCCGCGAAACCGCCGCGGGCGCCGCGTTTCGGGCCCGTCAGGCTCGCGCCGCGACGAGCAGGCCGAGCCGCTCGAGGCAGCCGCGAACCTGCGCGAGCTCCTCGTCGGTCGGCTCGACCATCGGCAGCCGGTACCCGCCGACGTCGTGGCCGAGCAGGCGGAGCGCGGCCTTGATCGGGATCGGGTTCGTCTGCACCTTCAGGAGCTCGTACGCGGGAGCGAGCTCGACATCGATCGCGCGCGCTCGCTCGACGTCGCCCTCGAGCGCCGCCTGAACCTGCTCGGCGACCTGCGGCCCGACGACGTGCGTGTGCACGCAGACGCCGCCGACGCCGCCGAGCTCGAGGAACGGCCGGACGAGGACGTCGTCGCCGGCGTAGAGATCGAGCCCGGTCGCGACGATGTGCCGCGCCTGGTCGAGGTCGTCGTTCGCCTGCTTGACGGCACGCACCGTCTCGATCTCCGCGAGCCGTGAGATCGTGTCCGGCTCGATGTTGACGACGACGCGGCCGGGGATGTTGTAGACGACGATCGCGCGGTCGGACGCACGCGCAATCTCGGCGAAGTGCGCGACGATCGCCCGCTGCGGGGGCTTCGAGTAGTACGGCGTCACGACGAGGAACCCGTCGGCGCCGAGCTCGTGCGCCCGCTCGGTGAGGTGGACCGAGTGCGCGGTCGAGTACGTCCCGGTGCCGGCGACGACCGAGGCCTCCTCGCCGACCGCCTCGAGCGCCGCGCGGATGAGGTCGAGCCGCTCGGCGTCGCTCAGCGTCGGGCTCTCGCCCGTGGTGCCGGCGACGACGAGCCCGTCGGAGCCGTTCTCGACCAGGTGCCGCGCGAGGCGCTGGAACGCGTCGAAGTCGACGGAGCCGTCCTCCCGGAACGGCGTCACGATCGCCGTCAGGACGTTGCCGAGCACGTCGGCGGAAGTCTACGCCCGCAGCAGGCGGACGACGCGCGGCGCCACCTCCTGGACGGGCGCCGCGAGCCGCAGGAGCTCCTGCTCGTAGGGCCGCCCCGCGAGCGCGAGGAGCGCCTCGGGCGCGAGCTCCCGCAGCCGCGCGAGCACCGGCTGCACGTTGCGCCGCTCGTACAGGACGTCGGCGGCGAGCGCGAGGTCGAACCGCTCCTGCCAGGGCTCGCGCCAGTCGCGCCGCTCCACCCGCAGCCGGAGGCGATTGCGGCAGGCGTTCTCGCGCAGCAGCTCGACGGCCTCGTCGGCCCAGTCGACGGCAGTCACCTGGGCGCCGCGCGCCGCGGCGACGAGCGACGGCACGCCGAGCCCGCAGCCGAGCTCGACGACACGCCTTCCGGCGAGGTCGTCCGGCAGCGCTCCCGCGAGGGCGAGCGCCGCCGGCCAGAGCTCGGCCCAGTACGGCAGGAACTCGTCGCGCGCGAAGGCGTCCTCGTCGATCAGCGCCTCCGGAGACTCGGGACGGAGCAGCGACAGCTCGGTGCCCGCGACCGCGAGCCGTTCCTCGCGCAGTGCGGTCAGAGGAGCGCGTCGAGGCCGACGGTGAGACCCGGCGGCAGCGACGGCAGCCGCTCGAGCGCGAGCAGCACCCCGGGCACGTAGGCCTCGCGCGACGTCGCGTCGTGGCGGATCGTCAGAAGCTGGCCGGGGCCGCCGAGCAGCACCTCCTGATGCGCGACGAGGCCGGGCAGCCGCACCGAGTGGATCGGCACGCCGCCGCCCATCGCCGCGGCCGTCGCGGCCGCCGTGCCGGAGGGCGCGTCGACCTTCGTCTCGTGGTGCAGCTCGACGATCTCCGCGCGTTCGAGATGCCGTGCCGCCTCGGCCGCGAAGCGCACCATCAGCACGGCGCCGATCGCGAAGTTCGGCGCGTAGAAGACGGTCACGGGCGCGTCCGCGAACTCCTCCGGCTGCCAGCCGCTCGTCCCGACGACCGACGGCACCCGCGCCGCGACCGCCGCGCGAACGTTCGCGGCGACCGCGTCGGGCCGCGTGAAGTCGACCATCGCCTCCGCGCCGTCGAGCGTGTCGACGAGCTCGTGGCCCGCGTTCTCGAGCGCGGGCGCGAGCACCGAGCCGACCCGGCCGCGGCGCCCGTGCAGCAGGACCTTCACGCGGCGTGCGCGAGCGCCGGCGTCACGCGCTCGACCGCGGCGAGGAACCGTTCCTCGCTCGGGCCGATGCCGGCGACGGAGAGCCGCTCGGAGGCGAGCAGCGCGGCCGCGAGGGCGCACACGGACTCGGTCTCGACGCCGTCGATCTCGGCCACGATCCGGTCGAGCGACAGCAGCTCCGAGTCGGCGATCAGCGTCTTCCCGAGCCGGTTCATGCGCGTCGACGTCGACTCCATCGAGAGCAGGATGCGGCCCTTCAGGTTCTCCTTCGCGCGGTCGAGCTCGCTCCCGGCGAGGTTGCCGGCGGCGATGTCGGCGATCTGCTCGGCGGCGATCGCGAGCGCCTCGGCGAGATTGTCCTCGCGCGTGCCGAGGTAGACGCCGATCTGCCCCGTGTCCGTGTACTGCGACACGAACGAGTACACGGCGTACGCCATGCCGCGCTTCTCGCGAATCTCCTGGAAGAGGCGCGACGAGGCGGAGCCGCCGAGGATCGCGTCGAGCAGGGACGCGGCGAAGCGGCGGCGGTCGGACCGCGAGATGCCCGGCGCGCCGAGGCAGACGTGGTACTGCTCTGTGTCCTTGCGCTGGAAGCGAAGGCGCGGCGGCGAGGCCTTCACGAGCGGCGGCCGAACGTTCGCGCCGCCGCGGGCGACGCGCCCGCGGCGCTCGAGCCCGCGCTCGACGAGCTCCACCACCCGTTCGTGCGTCGCGTTCCCCGCGGCGGAGACGACGATGTTCGCCGGCACGTACAGCCCGCCGTGGTAGCGCGCGATGTCCTTGCGCGCGATCGAGGAGATGACCTCCGCGGTGCCGATCACGGGACGGCCGAGCGCGTGGTCGCCGAAGACCGCCTCGGCGATCAGGTCGTGCACGAGCTCCTGCGGCGTGTCCTCGTACATCGCGATCTCCTCCAGCACGACCTCGCGCTCCGTCTCGAGCTCCGCGAGCGCAGGCGAGAACACCATGTCGCTCATCACGTCGACCGCCGTCTCCAGGTGGTGGTCGGGCACGCGCGCGTAGACGAGCGTGTGCTCGCGCGACGTTGCCGCGTTCAGCTCGCCGCCGAGACCGTCGAAGATCTCCGCGATCTCGAGCGCGCTGTAGCGGTCGGTGCCCTTGAACAGCAGGTGCTCGATGAAATGCGTGACGCCGGCCTGGTTCGGCCGCTCGTCGCGCGACCCCGCGCCGATCCAGAAGCCGACCGCGACCGACCTGACGTGCTCGAGACGCTCGGAGATCACGCGCTCGCCCGAGTCGAGCTCGGTCAGCGTCCAGTTCTGCACGGCGGGATGGTAGTTAGCGGCGGTAGACGATGCTCCTGCGCGGGTCGACGAGCAGGCTCTCGTCGAGCCCGGGCAGGCTGAGCGCGGCCGCGAGGCCGAGGCCGGCCGTGGCGCCGGCGAGGATCGCCGTGAGCACGGGCGCGGGCACGACCGTGACCGCGGCGAGGATCGTGAGGCCGACCGTGCTCGGGAACGCGGCCGCGACCGCGTGCCGCCAGGGCGGGTCGAGGCGGATCTCCTCTCCCTCGGGCAGCGGTCTCGGCTCGCGGCGCAGGACACGGGTGCGCGGGTCGTTCAGCGCGACGAACGCGATCAGGACGGCGCCGATCCCGAACGCCGCGTAGGCCGGCCCGGGCGCCGCGCCGGCGATCCGGGCGCCGACGAGCCACGCCGCGCCGAGCGCGAGCCGAATGGGTGCGATGAGCGCCGTGCGCATCCTCAGCGACTGCAGCCTCATCGCGGGTCGTCCGGCAGCAGCGACCAGAGCAGCGCGTCCTCGCGGCGGCCGTGCAGCCAGATCGAGCGGCGCTCGCGGCCCTCGCGCGTGAAGCCGCACCGCTCGGCGAGCCGCTGCGACTCGACGTTGTCCGGATGCGTGCGCAGCTCGAGCCGGCCGACGCCCTCCGCGAAGAGCCAGTCGCACAGCAGCCGCACCGCCCGCGTCATCAGTCCGCGGCCGCGGCCGCGCTCGCCCGCGAGGTAGGCGAGCTCGTAGTTCTCGCGGTGGCGCCGCGAGGCGATCACCGCGCCGACCGGCACGTCCTCGCCGTCGACGGTGACGCAGAGATCGATGCGGTCGCCGGTCGCGGCGCCGTCGCGGACCGTGCGCAGCAGCGTCGCGAAATCCCCGTCGCCCGGCGCGCCGGGCATGTTCAGCCAGCGGCGAACGTGCTCGTCCCGCATCGTCTCGAGCACCGCCGCTCGATCGTCCTCCCGCAGCGGCCGCAGCACGACGACCCCATCGGTGAGCCGCGTCGGCGACCTCATCGGCCGCCGACGCTACAAAATCGGCGAAGCGCCGTCACGTGTCCGACACCTTTCGGGTCGGTGTCGGACACGCACGAGGTGTCAGACACCCATCGAGAAGGTGTCTGACACCTGAAGGTCCTTCGCCCTAGTTTTTCGATTCCTCGCGCTCGCGGCGCGGGCCCCGGCCGCCGCCACGACCGCCGCGGCGGTCGCCGCGCGGACGCTCCTCGCGCGGCTCGCGCGGCGGCGCGTGCTTCGCCCGCTCGACGAGCTCCTCGGGCGAGACCATCGCGCCGTTCTCGTGCTTCTGCACGAGCTTCAGGCCGATCCGCCCGCGTGCCTTGTCGACCTCCTGCACGAGCACGTCGAGGATGTCGCCGCGCTGGATCACGTCCTCGATGTGGTTGACGCGGCCGGGGCCGACGTTCGACACGTGGAGCAGCCCGTCGGTGCCCTTCTTCAGCTCGACGAACGCGCCGAAGTCGGTCGTCTTGACGACGCGGCCGGTGTACTGGTCGCCGACCTCGGGCTCCTTCGTCAGCGCGGTGATCGCGGAGATGGCGGCGTCCGCCTTCGTCCCCTCGGTCGCGTAGACGAGGATCGTCCCGTCCTCCTCGATGTCGATCTGCACCTCGTGCTCGGCCTCGAGCGCGCGGATCGTCTCGCCGCCCTTGCCGATCACCATGCCGATGTACTCGGGGTTGATCTGGATCGACGAGATGCGCGGTGCGTGCTCGGCCAGGACCTCGCGCGGCCTCTCGATCGCCTGCAGCATCCGCTCGAGGATCGCCTCGCGTGCGCGGCGGGCCTGCGCGAGCGCACGCTCCATGATCTCGCGGCTGACGCCGGTGATCTTGATGTCCATCTGCAGCGCGGTGATCCCGTCGCGGGTGCCGGCGACCTTGAAGTCCATGTCGCCGAGGTGGTCCTCGGCCCCCTGGATGTCGGTGAGGATGACGTAGTCGTCTCCCTCCTTGACGAGGCCCATCGCGATGCCCGACACGGGCGCCGAGATCGGCACGCCCGCGTCCATCAGCGCGAGCGTGGAGCCGCACACGGAGCCCATCGACGAGGATCCGTTCGACTCGAGCGTCTCGGAGACGAGCCGGATCGTGTACGGGAAGTCCTCCGCGGGCGGGATGACCGCCTCGAGCGCGCGCTGCGCGAGCGCGCCGTGGCCGATGTCGCGGCGCTTCGGGCCGCGCATCATCCCGGTCTCGCCGACCGAGAACGGCGGGAAGTTGTAGTGGTGCATGTAGCGGCGGTCCTGCTCGAGCGACAGGTCGTCGATCCGCTGCCCCTCCTTCGCGGTGCCGAGCGTCAGCAGCGTCATGATCTGCGTCTGGCCGCGGGTGAAGAGGGCCGAGCCGTGCGTGCGCGGCGAGACCGAGACCTCGCAGCTCACCGGCCGGATCTCCTCCTCCGAGCGGCCGTCCGGGCGGCGCTTCTCGACGGCGATCTTCTTGCGCACGAGGTTCTTGTAGATCGCGTCGCACGCCTTCTTGACGTAGCTCTTGGTGAGCGCGTCCTTGACGGCCGGCGCGTCCCCGTCGACCGTCGCCGGCCCGACCGGGAACGGCAGCTCGACCGTCTCGACGATCCGCTCGTAGAGCAGGTGCCGCTTGGCCGACTTCAGCTCCTTCGAGTCCTGCTCGGCCTCGGTCAGCCCGCGCAAGTCGGCCTCGAACTGCTCGCGCACCGGGCCTTCGACGGCGGCGAGACGCTGCTTCTCGAGGATCATCGCGAGCGCCATCCGTACCTGCTGCTCGCGCAGCACGTCGTCCTGCGTCGAGCTCATCGAGAGGTCGCCGCACTCGCGCTGCACGAGCTCCTCGACGATCGCGCCGGACTCGCGGATCCCCTGCTCGGCGATCCTCGTCCGGATCTCGTCGCCGAGGCGCGACTCGAGGTCGGCGGTCACGCCGGCGTCGACCCACTTCGGCTTCCCCGCGCGCGACCGCAGCTCCTCCTGGGCGTCGCAGAGCTTCACGATCTCGCGGTGCGCGATGTCGAGCGCCTCGAGGATGGTCGCCTCCGGCACCTGGTTCGCGCCCGCCTCGACCATCGTCAGCCCTTCGCGGGTGCCGACGACGATCAGGTCGAGCTCGGACTCGTGCTCGCTCTCCTGCAGGGTCGGGTTGACGACGAGGTTGCCGTCGATCAGCCCCATGCGCACGGCGCCGATCGGGCCGAGGAACGGCATCGGCGAGACCATCAGCGCCGCCGAGACGCCGTTGATCGCGAGGATGTCGTGCGGGACGACCATGTCGGCCGACAGCACGGTTGCGATGCACTGCACCTCGTTGCGGTAGCCCTTCGGCCAGAGCGGCCGGATCGGCCGGTCGATCATCCGCGCGGTCAGGATCGCCTTCTCGGTCGGGCGGCCCTCGCGCTTGAAGAAACCGCCGGGGATCTTCCCGGCGGCGTACATCCGCTCCTCGACGTCGACGGTGAGCGGGAAGAAGTCCGCGCCCTCACGGGGCTCGGTGCGGCCCTGCGCCGTGGCGAGGACCATGGTGTCGCCGGAACGGACGACGACGGCGCCGTCCGCCTGCTTGGCGAGCTTGCCGGTCTCGAACGTCAGCGAGCCGCCGCCCACGGGGACGGTGACCGTGACGGGCTCGAGCCGGCGCTCGGCCTCGATGATGCTCATGTGTTCGTTGCCTCCACTTCTTCGTGCGGGTGAAGGGTGGAGGTTTGAGTCAGCCCCTGCCGCCGCACGTTCCGCGGGGGCTCGCTCAAACTTCCACCCTTCGGGGCGTCTTCGGAGCTAGCGGCGCAGGCCGAGCTCCTTGATGAGGGCGCGGTAGCCCTCGAGGTTCGTGCGTTGCAGGTAGTTCAGGAAGCGGCGGCGCCGGCCGACGAGCTTCAGGAGCCCGCGCCGCGAGTAATGGTCGTGCTTGTGCGTGCGCAGGTGCTCGGTGAGCTCGTTGATGCGCTGCGTGAGCATCGCGATCTGCACCTCCGGCGAGCCCGTGTCGCGCGCGTGCTTGCCGAACTTGTCGACGTGTGCCTGCTTCTCTTCCTTGGTGAGGGTCATGGGTCCTCTCTGCTAGACGTCGCGCGTGCCCCCGCACGCCGCGAAGGAAGACGCGCACGGCCGAGGCCGGGTCGCGCAGTAGGGTAGCGGATCCGTGCTGGACAGGTCGTTCACGCGGACGGTCGAGGAGGCGGCGTCGGCGTGGCACGTCCCGGCGCTGGCGCTCGGCGTCTCCGCCGGCGGGCGCGAGGAGACGCTCGCGCTCGGCTGTGCTCCGGAGACCGTCTTCCGGATCGCGTCGATCAGCAAGCCGTTCACCGCGCTGCTCGCCGTTCGGCTTCTCGACCTGGAGGCGCCGACGGGCGTGTGGGCTCCCGAGGTGCGCGTGGGCCACCTCCTGTCGCACACGAGCGGCTACGACGGCGAGCACGGCGACCTCGCCCGCTTCGGCGACGGCGACGACGCCTTGGCCTCCGTCGTGCGAGAGCTGCCCGGCGTGCGGCGCTGGGTCGGCGTCGACGAGTGCTGGTCGTACGCGAACGCCGGCTACTGGCTCGCGGGGTATCTCTGCGCCGAGGCCGCCGACACCACGTTCGAGGAGGCGCTGCTCGAGCGCGTCGTCCGGCCGGCCGGGCTCGAGGCGACGTCGTTCGGCCCCGCGGACGTCGCCGGCACGGGGCAGGACGCGATCGACGCCCCCTACCCGCGCGCCCGCCGCCCGTCGGGCGGGCTCGCCTCGAACGTGCCCGACCTCCTGCGCTTCGGCCGCCGGCTGCTCCAGGCGCCCGAGCTGCGCGCGGTGCGCGGGAAACCGGTCGCGGGCGTCTACGGCCTCGGCCTCTGGGGCGAGCGGGTGGCCGGCGTCGAGGTGTGGGGCCACCGCGGCTCCTGGGGCGGCTACCAGACGACGCTCCTCACCGTCCCCGCGCGCGACGCCGTCTTCGTCGGCCTCACCAACGCGAGCCGCGGCGGCAACGCGCTCGACCGGATCGAAGACGAGTTCCTGCGCCGGGTCGTGGGCGAGCCGCGGCGGCGGCCCGAGACCGTGACGCTGCCAGCGGCGGATCTGCGCGCGGTCGCCGGCCGCTACTCGAACGGCGACGAGGACTTCGAGGTCGAGGCGACGGACGACGGCACCCTGCACGTGACGTTCGGCGACGGCGCCTACGGCGCGCGGCCGGTCGGGCCGCACAGGTTCGAGATCACGGAGGGCGACCGCGCCCGGGAGCTGTTCGACTTCCCGCTGCCGGGCTTCGGCCGCTTCGGCCACCGCCTCGCCGAGCGCGTCGCGTGAGGCCGAGCCGCGGAAGCATCGGTTTCAGGCGGGCCGGGTGGCGGCGCGCGTCTCCTCGACG
Organism: Gaiellaceae bacterium; assembly: GCA_035652835.1. Lineage (GTDB taxonomy): Bacteria > Actinomycetota > Thermoleophilia > Gaiellales > Gaiellaceae > PALSA-600. The sequence goes on along the minus strand of DASRDA010000032.1, from coordinate 6,864 downwards.
TCGCGCGCGATCTGCGCGACCAGCTCGGCCTCGCTCGTGAACGCACGCTCGTCGCGGAGACGTCGCCAGAGCTGGAGGACGAGGCGCTCGCCGTAGAGGTCGCCCTCCCAGTCGAGCAGGAAGGCTTCGACCCTCCGCTCGCCGCCGCCGTAGTGCGGGTTGACGCCGATCGAGACGGCGGCGCGGACGTCGCCGACCGCACCCGCGTAGATGCCGTTCGCGGGCACGAGCAGATCCGCCGGGACGTCGAGGTTCGCGGTCGGGAAGCCGAGGCTCCTGCCGCGCCGGTCGCCGCCGACCACGCGTCCCTCGACCTCGAACGGCCGGCCGAGCAGCCGCGCCGCCTCGCCGACCTCGCCCGCCTCCGCGAGCGCGCGGATCCGCGTCGAGGAGACCCCTTCGACCAGCGGCACGGTTCGCACGTCGAGGCCGAGGTGCGTGAGCAGCGCGAGATCGCCGACGCGTGCGCGCCCGAACCGGAACCCGGCGCCGGCGGCGACGACCTCCACCCCGGTCGCGAGCAGGTGGTCGCGTGCGAACGCCTCCGGCTCGAGCGCCGCCAGCTCGGGCGTGAACGCGACCACCAGCACGTCGTCCACTCCGCAGCCCTCGAGCAGCTCGAGCCGACGCTCCAGGGTCGCGAGCAGCGGCACCGGCCGCCCCAGGACCGCCCGTGGGTGCGGGTCGAACGTCACGACCGTGGCCGTCAGGCCCGCGTCCACCGCCGCGCGGATCACCGCTCGGTGACCGAGGTGGACGCCGTCGAACGTGCCGATCGCCGCAGCGCGCGGCCGCCGGGCCAGCTCGCCGGGAGCGTGCGCGACGTTCACGCGACGGTTCCCGCCCCGTGATCGGCGCCCGCGGCCAGAACGGCCGCCCGCACCCGGTCGGGCACGCGGGCCAGCGCGTCCGCGGGCAGCCGGACGAGCGCCTCCTCGACCGGGAGGAGCGTCGGCGGGCCGTGGGGTGCGAGCGGGACGGCCTCCTCCACCCCGAACGGCCCGACCGCCGTCCGGCGCAGGGTGAGGCAGTGCCCGCCGAGCGCTGCCGCGATCGCCCGCACGTAGGTGCCGGAGCCGACGTGGAGCGACAGGCGTGCGACCCGGCCGGTATACGAGATGACGTCGAGCGCGTGGACCTGCGTGCGCCGCAGGGGCATCTCCACGGCGACGCCCCGCCGCACCAGCCGGTACGCGCGCTCACCGCCGACCTTGACGGCCGAGAAGGCCGGGATCGGCAGCTCGACCTCGCCGCGGAGGCGCGCGAGCGCCGCCTCGAGCTCCGCGGGCGCGGGCGCAGCGTGCGCCTCGAGCAGCGCGCCTTCCGGGTCGCCGGTCGAGGTCGTCGAGCCGAGGTCGACGTCGGCGACGTAGCGCTTGTCCAGCCCCACGAAGCACGGCGCCAGGCTAGTTGCGGCACCGGACAGCAGGACGACGAGCCCTGTCGCGAACGGGTCGAGCGTGCCGGTGTGGCCGGTTCGGGCGCCCGTCTGGCGGCGCAGCGCGGCGACGAGCGCGAACGACGACGGGCCGGCCGGCTTGTCGACCAGCGCGACGCCGACGGGTCTAGGCGCCCTCGGCGGCATCCGCGGCGGCCCCTGCGCCGTCCGTCGCGCGCGCGAACTCGTCCTCGAGAAACCGGACGATGTCGGCGATCGGCCGTTCCGACGAGAAGCCGGCGGCCTGCCGGTGGCCCCCGCCGCCGGCCTTCCGCGCGATCGCGGACACGTCGAGCTCGTCGTGGCTCGACCGCAGCGAGATGCGCCGCGCCGGCCCGTCGCCGCGTGGCGGCTCGCGGATCAACGCGACCAGCTCGCAGCCCTCGACGGCCCGGAGGTAGTCGATGATCCCCTCCGAGTACGCCTCCTCGGCGCCGACCGCCTCGAAGTCGCCGCGGCGCAGCGTCGAGATCACGAGCCGCCCGCCCTCGTGGAGCTCCGCCCGGTCGAGGGCGCGTGCGAGCAGCTTCAGCTTCGCGAACTGCACCGTCTCGTACACGTGGCGGAAGATGCCGTGCACGTCGGCGCCGGCCTCGACCAGCTCGGCCGCGAGCCGGAGCGCCTTCGGCGTCGTGTTCGAGTACTGGAAGCGGCCGGTGTCGGTGACGAGGCCGACGTAGAGCGGCTCGGCCAGCTCGGGCGTCAGCGGGACGTCGAGCGCGGCCAGCAGGTCGCGGACGATCTCGGCCGTCGACGACGCGTCGGCGACGACGAGGTTCACCGCGCCGAAGCGCGTGTTGTCGTGGTGGTGGTCGACGTCGACGACGAGCTGGGCGCGCTCGAGCGGCGCCGCGTCGGGGCCGATCCGCCGCGCGCTCGCGCAGTCGACGGCGACGAGGACGCGCTGCTCGAGGTCGTCGGGCGGCTCGCGCCGCAGCTCGTCAAGCGCGAGGAAACGGTACTCCGCCGGCAGCGGTCCTTTCCCGAGCAGGAGCATGACCGCGTCCTTGCCCAGCGTGTGCAGCGCGAGCGTGAGGGCGAGCATCGAGCCGAGCGCGTCGCCGTCGGGATTCTCGTGCGTGACGACGGCGAACCGATCGTGGCGGCGCAGCGTCTCGGCGACGGCGGCGAGCTCAGTCTCCGTCACGGTCCTCCTCCTCCGGCTCGTCGGGCAGCTCGCGCGCGAGCTCGTCGATCAGCGTCGACATCCGTACGCCCCGCTCGACCGAGTCATCGTATTCGAACGTCAGGTGCGGCGTCCTCTTCAGCGTGAGCTCGCGGTTGATGCGCATCTGCAGGATGCCGTGCGCCGACTGCAGGCCGGCCAGCGTCGCGTGGCGCTTGCGCTCGCCGCCGAGGACCGACACGTAGACCGTCGCCTCGCGCAGGTCGGGCGTCACCCGGACCCCGGTGACGGTGACGAGCCCGATGCGCGGGTCCTTGAGCTCGCGCACGCCCTCCGCGACGACCGCGCGCACCGATTCGTTCACCCGCCGCATGCGCTCGGACATGCGCCGAGGTTACTGCTCGTCGTCGGGCGCGACGAGCAGGCGGTCGCAGCGCGCGAGCACCCAGTCGCCGGATGCGAGCCACCGCTCGGCGCCGTCGGCGAGCTGGGTCGCGCCGCCGGCGTCGCGCGCGACGACGGCCACGGTCACGGTCGAGCGCTGCCACAGGTCGTGGTGGTCGACCTCGGCGACCGCGGCGCCGAAGCGGCTGCGGAGCGTGTCGCGCGCCGACCGGAGATGGTGGCGCTTCGCCTTCAGCGAGCCCGCCTCGGGGAAGTGCAGCTCGGCCGTGAGGATCGCGACGAAGCCGGCGCCCAACGAGGCTAGGCGGCCGATCCCTCGGCGGCGTCGGCCGCACCGGCCGGCACGGGCGTCTCGAGCGACGTCCGCTCGACCTCGCGCGTCTCGTAGACCTCGAAGACGTCTCCCTCGCGCAGGTCGTTGAAGCCGTCGAGGAGGATGCCGCACTCGAAGCCCTCGGTCACCTCGCGCACGTCGTCCTTGAAGCGCTTGAGCTGCGCGACCGTCGTCTCGTGGATGCGCGTGCCTTCGCGGAAGATGCGGATGCTCGACCCGCGGCGGACGACGCCGCTGGTGACCATGCAGCCGGCGATCGTGCCGAGCCGCGACACCTTGAACAGCGCACGCACCTCGACCTCGCCGATCACGGCCTCCGTCTCGACCGGCGTGAGCATGCCGACCAGGGCCTGCTCGATCTCGTCGGTGAGCTGGTAGATGACGCGGTAGAGGCGGATCTCGATGCCGGCGCGGTCGGCGCCCGCACGCACCTCCGCCGACGGGCGGACGTTGAAGCCGATCACCATCGCGTCCGACGCGGCCGCGAGGTTGACGTCGTTCTCGGTGATCGCGCCGACGCCCGTGTGGATGACGTTCACGCGCACCTCGGGGTGCTGGATCTTGCCGAGCTCGGAGACGATCGCCTCGACCGAGCCCTGCACGTCGCCCTTCAGCACGACGTTCAGCTCCTTGACGCCGCCCGCCTGGATCTGCTCGAACAGCGTCTCGAGGGACACGCCGCGGCGCGCCGACTGCTTCGCGAGCGCCTCGCGGCGCAGCCGCTCGCCGCGCTGGTGCGCGAGGTCGCGCGCCCGGCGCTCGTTGTCGACGACGCGGGCCAGCTCGCCGGCGGGCGGCGGGCTGTCGAAGCCGAGGATCTCGACGGGCTCGCCCGGATGCGCCTCCTGCGTCCGCTCGCCGCGGTGGTCGTAGAGCGCGCGCACCCTCCCCCACGCGTCGCCGGCGACGATCGCGTCGCCGACCTTGAGCGTGCCGCGGTGGACGAGCATCGTCGCGACGGGGCCGCGGCCGACGTCGAGGCGGGACTCGATGATCGGGCCGGACGCCTCCGCGCGCGGGTTCGCACGCAGGTCGAGCTCGGCGTCGGCGACGAGCAGGATGCGCTCGAGCAGGTCGTCGAGCCCCTCGTGCTGCTTCGCCGAGACCCGTGCCACCTGGACGTCGCCGCCCCACTCCTCCGGCTGCAGGCCCTCCGTCGCGAGCTCCGCGAGCACGCGGTCGGGATTCGCGTCGGCGAGGTCGATCTTGTTGACGGCGACGACGATCGGCACCTCGGCTGCGCGCGCGTGCGAGATCGACTCGCGCGTCTGCGGCATGACCCCGTCGTCGGCGGCCACGACGAGGACCGCGATATCCGTCACCTTGGCTCCGCGCGCGCGCATCGCCGTGAACGCCTCGTGACCGGGCGTGTCGAGGAAGGTGATCTTGCGCTCGCCGGCGTCGACCTGGTAGGCGCCGATGTGCTGCGTGATCCCGCCAGCTTCGGTCTCGACGACGGCGGTCTGCCGGATCGCGTCGAGCAGCGTCGTCTTGCCGTGGTCGACGTGGCCCATGATCGTCACGACCGGCGGGCGCGGGACGAGCGACTCCTCCGGGTCCTCGAACGTCTCCGGCTCGCCGTCGTCCTCGGCAGCGTGCTTGACCGTCACCTCGCGGCCGAGCTCGGCCGCGATCAGCTCCACCTCGTCGTCGGTCAGCGACTGCGTGGCGGTCTTCATCTGCCCGAGGTTCATCAGCAGCTTGATGATCTGCGGCATCGCGACCCCGAGCGCCTGCGAGAAGTCGCGCAGCGTGACGCCGGACTCGACGGTGACGGGGCCGGTGGGCTGGACCGCCTCGCGCGGCGGCCGCGGCGCGCGCTCGGCCGGGCGGTCGCCCGGCCGCTGGCGCTGCCCGGTACCGGGGCGGCCGCCGCCGCCCTCGATGACGACGCGGCGCCGCCCCTTGGGGCCACCCCCGCGGGGCCTGATCGGTCTGTTGGGCTTTCCGTTGGCCATTCGGGTCAAGTGTAGAGGCGCTCGAGCCCCGGCTCGACGCGCACGGTGCGACGGAGCGTGCGGTTGAAGGCGCGGCGCGCGGCTGCGCGCTCGAAGCACTGCAGCCGGCGGCAGGTGTAGACGCCCCGGCCGCCGCCCGTTCCCGGGACGAGCGTCCCGTCGTCGGCGTGGAAGCGCTGAAGCTCGGCCTGCGGCGCGCGGCGGCCGCAGCCGGCGCAGGTGCGGACCGGGCTACTCGTGGGCCCCTCCCTCGGCCTCGATCGGAACGCCCGCGTGCGGGTCGTCCTCGACCCGGCGCGCGTGCGCGGCCCCTGATTCGAGCGTCTCGTCCTCGCCCGCGACGGGCGCGTCGCCCGGCCCCGCAGGGAGCTCCTCCTCCGCACCGACCGGCTCGAGGGCGGCCTCGTCCTCCGTCACCGCCTCCGGCTCCGCGGTGTCGGAGAGCCGCTCGAGCTCCGGCTCGGCCTCCGCGACGACGGGGTTCGCCTCCTCGTCGCGCTCCTGCTGCGCGAGCGCCTGGTGCGCCGGCACGCCGCAGTACTTGGAGCCGGGCAGCGCGGTGTTCGGGCACCGCTTGCCGTTCGAGAGGATCGCGGCGCAGCGGCCGGAGAAGTCCTCGCCCTCCTCGCCGTCGCCGCCGAACGCCGCCTCCGCCTCCTGCTGCGCGAACTCGGTGTCGGACACGATGTCGATCTTCCAGCCGGTGAGGTGCGCGGCCAGGCGCGCGTTCATCCCCTCCTTGCCGATCGCGAGCGCGAGCTGGTCGTCCGGGACGACGACCGTCGCGTCCTTGCTCTCGTCGTCGAGGTAGACCTCGCGCACGCGCGCCGGCGACAGCGCCTTGGCGACGAACCGCGCCGGCTCCGGGTTCCAGGGGATGATGTCGATCTTCTCGCCGCGCAGCTCGGAGACGACCATGCGGACGCGCGAGCCACGCGGGCCGACGCAGGCGCCGACCGGGTCGACGCCCTGCGCGTGCGACTCGACGGCGATCTTCGAGCGGTAGCCGGGCTGCCGCGCGACGCCGCGGATCTCGACGAGGCCGTCGGCGATCTCCGGCACCTCGAGCTCGAACAGCGTCTTGATCAGCTCGGAGTCGCGACGCGAGAGGATCACCTGCGGGCCCTTCGTCCCCGTGCGCACCTCGCGGATGACCGCCTTGATGCGCGAGCCCTGCTCGTAGCGCTCGCCGTCGACCTGCTCGGGGCCGGGGAGCAGCGCCTCGACCTTGCCGAGGTCGACGAGGATGTTCCGCCGGTCGCCGGTCTGCTGCACGATCCCGGTGACGACCTCGCCGACGCGGTCGATGTACTCCTCGTACATCATCTCGCGCTCGGCCTCGCGGATGCGCTGCAGGATCACCTGCTTCGCGGTCTGGGCCGCGATGCGGCCGAAGTTGCCGGGGGTGACGTCCTCCCGCCGGACCTTGTCCTCGGGCACGTCGGACCAGTCGATCTCGAGGTCGTCGTCCTGGATCAGGGTGTGGTTGCGCTCGCCGGTCTCCTGCTCGGCCCGCTCGAGCTCCTCGATCGCCCGCTCGCGGGCCTCGTCGAGCAGGCGCTCCTCGATGTCGCGGGGCAGCTCGATCGAGTACACCCGGAAG
>DASRDA010000031.1:0-32768 GCA_035652835.1 Gaiellaceae bacterium | reverse complement strand
AAGCCGAGGTAGCGGCTCGAGTGCTCGACCACGCTCGCTCCCACGCCACCGACCACGACCGGGATCGCGAGTGGCAGGAAGAGGAGCGGCAGGATCAGCTCGCGCGTGCGGCTGACAGCCGCAATCGCCGCGAGCAGGGTGCCGACCGAGACGATGCCGAGGTCGGCGAGGCAGACGGCGGCGACCGTGCTCCAGCCGACGCCCGAGAAGAAGGCAGCGAATGCCGGCAGCGCCACGAGCTCGACGCCGGCCAGGAAGGCGAGCACCGAGATCGCCTTGGCCAGCCAGATCGCGCTCCGGTCGCAGGGGGCGAGCAGGAGCCCGTCGATCAGCCGCTGCTCGCGCTCGGCGACGAACGCCCGCGTCAGCCCGACGAGCGCGGTGAACACGATCGCGACCCACAGGAGGCCCTTGGCGGCAAGATCGGAGCTCCCTTCGGGCAGGGCGAAGTGGAAGACGACGAGCGCCGAGAGCACGAACAGCAGCATGGCGGGCAGGGTGTCGCGCGCACGCAGCTCGAGCACGAGGTCCTTCCGCGCGAGCACGGCGACGTCGGCGGCGTAGCGCCTCACACGAAGGCGAGGCGGTCGCTCGCGAGCGGGTCGAGGCGCGCCGGGTCGTGGGTCGAGACGAGGCAGGTCCGCGTTGCCCGCAGCTCGGCGAGCTCGCGGTCGAGGAGCTCGGCGCCGGCGGCGTCGAGGCCGCTGTAGGGCTCGTCGAGGACGACGAGCTCGGGCTCGTGCAGGAGCGCGCGGCACAGGGCGAGCCGCTGCTGCATGCCACGCGAGAACGAACCGGCGCGCTCGTTGCGCGCGTGCCAGAGGCCGAAGCGCTCGAGCAGCATGCCGATCCGCTCCCGCCGCTCCGGGATGCGGTAGAGGCGGCCGAACAGCGTCAGGTTCTCGAGCGGCGTCAGCTCGCGGTAGACGAGCGGGGCGTGACCGAGGTAGCCGACGGTCTGCCGCGGCGGCAGCGTCAGCTCGCCCGCGCTCGGCGCAGCGAGGCCCGCGAGGACGCGCAGGAGCGTCGTCTTGCCCGAGCCGTTCGGGCCCGTGACGAGGAGAAGCTCGCCTCGGTCGAGGTCGAGGTCGACGTCCGCGAAGACGCGCCGCTCGCCGAAGCTCTTCGCGAGCTTGCGTGCGCGGATCACAGCACGTCCGCGAGCACGAAGCCGGCGAACGCGAGCGCGATGATGCCGTTCATCGTGAAGAACGCCGCGTCGAGCCGGTGCAGGTCGCCCGGCCGCACGAGCGCGTGCTCGTAGACGAGCAGGAGCGTGACGCAGCCGATGCCGAGCCAGTAGCCGAGCCCGACGTGCAGGCCGAGCCCGGCGGCGATCAGCATCGCGACGGTGAGCGCGTGCAGCACGCGCGCGCCGACGAACGCGCCGCGCTCGCCGAAGCGGACCGGCACGGAGTGCAGGCGCTGCGCGCGGTCGACCTCCACGTCGAAGAGCGCGTAGAAGAGGTCGAAGCCGGCCACCCACGCGGCGACCGCGCCGCCGAGGAGCCACGCCTGCCACGGCAGCGCGCCGCGCACCGCCGCCCAGGCGCCGATCGGGGCGAGACCGTCGACGCCGCCGAGCCACAGGTGGCACAGCCACGTCACGCGCTTCAGGTACGGGTAGACGACGAACGCGGCGAGGGGGATCGGCCACAGCCAGCGCACGAGCGGGTCGAGCTGCCACACCGCGACGAGGAACACGACGAGCGAGACGAGGCAGAACGCGACGACGGCGCTCGTGCCGAGCGCGCCCGACGGGATCTCCCGGTTCGCCGTGCGCGGATTGGCGGCGTCGATCTCGGCGTCGATCAGCCGGTTGAGCGCCATCGCGAGCGAGCGGGCGCCGACCATCGCCACCGTCACCCAGAGAAGGTTGTGCGCCGACGGCACGCGTCCGACCGCGAGCATCGCGCCGACGTACGCGAACGGCAGCGCGAAGATCGTGTGCTCGATCTTGACCAGCCGCGCATAGCGGAGGGCGAGTGGCGCGACGGTCGTATCGCTCACGCCCTGAAGGGTAGAGCCGTCAGGTCTGCGCGTGCCGGGTGGGTGCGTCGGCGAGCAGCTCGAGGGCGTGGCGAAGAGCGGGCCGGAGCACCTCGTAGCCGTCCCGGCAGCCTCCGGAGGAGCCGGGGAGGTTGACGACGAGCGTCCGCCCGACCACGCCCGCGACGCCGCGCGAGAGCAGGCCGTGCGGCGTCTTCGCCCGCGCGTCCGCCCGCAGCGCCTCGGCGATGCCCGGCGCCTCGCGCTCGAGCACCCGCCGCGTCGCCTCCGGGGTGACGTCCCTCGGCGCGACGCCCGTGCCGCCCGTCGTCAGGACGAGGGCGGCCTCGCCGGCGAGCTCGCGGAGCGCGTCGGCAATTCCGTCGGCGTCGTCGGGGACGACGCGCCGGACGACGTCGTGACCGTCGTCGCGCAGCAGCTCCTCGAGGAGGTCGCCGCTGCCGTCCTCGGCCTCGCCTCGCGAGACGCGGTCGGAGACAGTGAGCACGGCGGCGGTCACTCCTTCACCTTCTCGACGAGGCTCACCTCGAAGCTCATGCCGCCATCGATCGCCTTCGCCATGTCGTAGATCGTGAGAGCGGCGACGGCCGCGGCGGTGAGCGCCTCCATCTCGACGCCCGTCTGGGCGGCGGTCGCAGCCTCGGCGCGGATCTCGACGCGATCCTCGCCCACGTCGAGCTCGACGCCGACGTGCGCGAGCGGGAGCGGGTGACACAGCGGGACGAGCTCGGACGTCCGCTTCGCCGCCATGATCCCGGCGAGCTGCGCCGTCGCGAGCGCGTCGCCCTTCGGCAGGTCGCGCAGCCGCGCCGCCGTTTCGGGCGCCATCCTCACGGTCGCACGGGCGACGGCGCGCCGGCGCTGCACCGGCTTCGCGCCGACGTCGACCATCCGGACGCCGCCCGCCTCGTCGACGTGCGAAAGCTTGTTGTCTGCCTTGCCAACAGAAGCCGGCCGCTCGGGAGTCATGCCCGAAGGCTACGCGCCCGCGCGAGGTCCGCGAGCTGCGCCTCCACCCAGCGCCCGACATCGTGCGCGCGCACGTGCGCGCGAATGCCCTCGGCGCGCGCGCGCCGCTCCTCGTCCGGCAGCGTCAGCGCGGCGTGGAGCGCCTCCGCCTGGCCAGCGACGTCGAACGGGTTGACGGACAGCGCCCACTCGGCGAGCTCCTCGTGCACGCCGGCGTTCTCCGACAGGACGAGCACGCCGTCGCGGCGGTTCACGAGCGGGCCCTCCTTCGCGACGAGGTTGAGCCCGTCGAAGACCGCGTTGACGAGCAGGACGTCGTAGTCCTTGTACGCGGCGACCGTCTCCGCGAAGTCGTCACGCAGGCGCAGGTCGACGGCGGGCCGCCCGCCGGCGCCGTGCCGCTCGTTCACCTCGGCCGCCTCGCGCTCGATCGCCGCGACGTAGTCGACGTACTCGGGGATCTCCTGGCGTGACGGATCGAGCAGCGCGAGCATCGCGACGCGGCCGCGGTGCTCCGGGTGGTCGTCGAGCAGCTTCCCGAACGCGCGCAGCCCGCGGACCGCGTTCTTCGACGGGTCGGTGCGGTCGACGCGGAGGATGACCCGCTCGGGCCGCTCGCGGTGCAGCCGCCGCTCGGCCGCGGCGACGTCGTCGCTCGCCGCGAGCTCGTCGAACTCCGCCGGGTCGACCGAGATGGGGTGCGCCGCGACCGCGGTGCGACGGCCGCGGTGCGCGACGACGGCGTCGTCCGCCTCCGCGCCGAGCAGGTCGGCGCAGCAGCGCACGAAGTTGCGCCGCCAGCGGTCGGTGTGGAACCCGACGACGTCGTTCGCGAGCAGCCCCTCGTGCACCGCCGCCCGCCACGCCGGCGACAGCACGTGCCAGTAGTCCGACTGCGGCCACGGCACGTGGACGAAGTGGGCGAGCGGCGCGTCCGACTGCGCTTCGCGGACGACCGCGGGCGCGAGGTAGAGGTGGTAGTCGTGGAAGAAGACGCCGTCGGCGGGCCGCTCGGCGAGCTCGGCGAGCACCGCCTCGGCGAAGCCGCGATTCACCTCCTCGTAGGCGCGCCACGCCGGGTGGTCGAGGTCCGGCGAGGCGGCGAGGCCCCAGAGGTAGTGGTGGACGAACCAGAGCAGCGGGTTCGCGGCCGCGTTGTAGAAGCGGTCGTACGTCTCCGGGTCGTGCGCGACGAGCCGCAGCCGGTACGGGGAGCCGTCGCGCGCCTCCTGCTCGAGCGCCTCGCCGCCCGCCTCCGCGGCCGCCGCGCGGTCCTCGTCGCCGAGCGCGCTCGCGATCCACGTCACCTCGTGCCGCGAGAGGAGCCCGCGCAGCGCGGTCACGAGCCCGCCGCCGCCGCGCAGCGCGACGCGGTCGCCCCGGTCGTCGCGGCCGAACGTCACCGGCCCGCGATTCGAGACGACGACGAGCCTCATGCGATCGTGATCTCGCTCCCGCCCGTGTCGTTGCCGAGCAAGGTGTCGAACAGCACCAGCCAGTCCCGCAGCAGGCGCGGCGTCAGGAAACGGCGCCGCACGTGCTCCTTCCCCTTGAGCGCGCGGACGCGCGCCTCCGCCGGGTCGCGGAGGATCTCGACCACGGCGGCCGCGCACTCCTCCACGGAGCCGACGAGCCAGCCGGTCTCGCCGTCGGAGACCTGCGCGACTATGCCGCCCACGCGCCCGGCGACGGTCGGGCGTCCCTTCCAGAGCGCCTCGGTGACGGTGAGCCCGAACCCCTCGCGCGTCGACTTCTGCAGCACGGCCTGCGAGTGCACCTGGAAGGCGTTCACCTCGACGGCGCCGACGTTGTTGAGGTTGCTCAGGATGTAGACGTCCGGATCGCCGTCCGCGTGCTCGACCGTGCGGTTGTAGTAGTGCCAGCCCTCCGGGTCGTCGTGGGCCATCGACCCGACGAGCGCCAGCTGCGTCTCGGGGAAGCGCTTCTTCACGCGGCGGTAGGCGTCGATCACGCCGAGCGGGTCCTTCCAGGGGTCGAAGCGCGAGACCTGCGTGATCAGCGGGCGCTCGACGTCGATCCCGAACTGGTCGACGATGTACGCCGCGTCCTCCGGCGAGAGCGCCATGTTCTTCGGCATCAGCGGGTCGATCGCGGGCGGCCAGATCGCGACGAGCGGCAGGCCGTCGGCGGACGGGACGTACTCCGGCATGTGGAAGATGGCTGCGTCGTACTCCCGCAGGGCGGGCAGCAGGAAGCTCATGACCTCCGGGTTGGGCGTCGAGAAGTCGATGTGCCCGCGCCAGACCCACTTCGCCCGCCGCGTCGGAAAGGACGCGATCAGCGAGGCGGGCTGTGGATCGTGCACGACGACGAAGTCGTACTCGTCCGCCGGCAGCTCCTCCGCGTTCGCCTCGTTGTGGCGGCGGTAGGTCTCCTCCTCCTCGGCCGTGAGCGACCGCGGATCGCCCTGGAGCGCGTTGTGCATCGCCTTCGTGACCTCGAAGAACGGCTCGCTGCCGCGCAGGATCCGCCACTCGACCTCGAGGCCGGCGTCGGCCATCAGCGGGATCAGCGTGTAGTTGATCTCGGCGACGCCGCCGCCGAACGCCGTCGCGGAGACGTGGACGACGCGCTTGCCGGCGAGCGGCTCGGCCAGCCGGCGGATCTCGTCCATGAGGCCGCGCGAGACCAGAGTCGCATAGTCGGCGAGCGCCTTGTGGCCGACGTTGACGAGCTGCAGCAAACGCCGGAGGCTACTGGACGGAGAGCTTCTTGACGAAGCGCAGGCACGAGCCGCCCGGCTCGCGCTGCGTGATCTCGAGCTCGTCGGAGAGCGCCTCGATGATCGCGATGCCGAGGCCGCCCTCGGCGTCGAGGTCCTCGCCCTCGAGCGTCCGCGAAGGGCCCGGCTCGAAGCCCTCGCCCTCGTCCGAGACGACGACGACCAGCCGGTCGGGGTGCAGCTCGTAGACGATCTCCACCGTCCCGCCGCCGCCCGCGTAGGCGTGGCGGACGGAGTTCGTGCACGCCTCGGTGAGCGCGAGCTTGAGGTCTCCCAGCACCTCCGGGGGGATCGCGCCGTCCCGCAGCCGCGCGATGCCGGTCAGGGCGAGCCGGCCGAGCGTGATGTACTCCGGCTTCGCCGGAATCGTCAGCCTGACCGCGTACGGATGCCCGTTGCCGTTTGCGCTCACCGGGGCTCTCGCCTTCCTCGACTGGGACGTTCCGCCAGATCTCCGGCGGAGATCCTGCCGAAATGTACCGGGTGAGGTTTGCCGCGTTTGTGCGGATACCCGGGCGGTGCCGTTTCCTAACCCGCGTCTCCGGCGCGCGCGCCCGTTTTCACGTGGAAACGGGCCGCGTTTTCACGTGAAAACGCCTCGGCGGGCGGCTCGGGCCGCGCGGTGTCCGCGTCCCGCTCCGCCGGCAGGACGAGCGCGAAGCGCGTCCAGGCGCCCGCCGCGTCGAGCTCGATCCGGCCGCCCTGGAGCGCCGCCAGCTCGCGGGCGATCGCGAGGCCGAGGCCGCTGCCGGACGCCCGCGTGCCGGCGAGCCGATAGAAGCGGTGAAAGACCTGCTCCCGGGCCTCGGCGGGGATCCCCGGCCCGTCGTCCGCCACGGTCAGCTGCGCCCGGCCGCCGTCGCGGCGCGTCTCGAGCCGCACGGTCGTGCCGGCCGGCGTGTGCACGAGCGCGTTCTCGACGAGGACGCGGCCCACCTGGAGCGTCCGCGCGGCATCGGCGTGCGCGACCACCTCGTCCGGCGCGTCGAGCTCGAGCCGGTGGTCGGTGACGGCGGCGCGGGCGCCGAACTCGCCCGCCAGCTCCTCCGCGAGCTCCGACAGGTCGACCGGCTCGGCGCGCACGGCCAGGCGCCCGGCGTCCAGCCGCGACAGGTCGAGCAGGTCGGTGGCGAGCTTCGTCAGGCGCTCCACCTGCTCCCGCATGCGGACCAGGAACTCCTGCCGGGTCGACTCGTCGAGATCCGGGTCGTCGAGCAGCTCCAGGAAGCCGCCGAGCGAGAAGAGCGGCGTCCGCAGCTCGTGCGAGGCGTTGGCGATGAACTCGCCGCGCGCCCGGTCGAGGGTCGCGAGCCGCAGCCGCATACGCTCGAAGGTGCGCGCGAGCTGGCCGAGCTCGTCGCTTCCCGGGTCGATCACCGGCTCGCCGAAGTCGCCGGCGGCGATCCGCTCCGCCGCCTCCTCGAGCCGGCGGATCCGGCGGGTGAACATGCTCGCCCCCACGTAGCCGAGCAGCACCGCGAACGCGGTCGCGAGCCCGCCGGCGACCCAGACCCGGTGCCGGACGACGGCCACCGTCTCGAGCGACTCCTCCAGCGAGGAGGCGAAGACCACCACCTGTCCGCTCCCCGGCAGCGGCCAGGCGGCCTCGGCGTCCCGCGTGCCGTCGTGCACGACGACGCCCTGCGTCGGCGCCCGCCGCCGCATCGCCCGCAGCGCGATCGGGTCGTTGTCGAGGTCGGTGTCGATCGTGGACTGGTTCGAGTCGGCGTGCGGCGTGACGGTGGGCGGAATCGCCGTGTAGTCGAAGACGATCGCCCGCACGTCGTGGTTCTCGCGCATCGCCGTCACCCACGAGCCGGTGTAGTAGGGGTCGGACGGGAAGCCGTGGATCTCGTGCCGGAGCTCGGTCGCGAGCGTCCGCAGCTCCGTGTGCTCCAGCGAGGTGCGGTAGAGCGGGACGACGATCAGGTAGACGATCCCGAGCACCCCCGCGACGACCGCGAGCAGCGCGAGGGCCAGCCTCCCGCTCACGCTGGCCAGCGGGTTCATTTCTCGCGGAAGCGGTAGCCGACGCCGCGCACGGTGAGGATGTACTCCGGCGTGCGCGGCTCGTCCTCGAGCTTCTCGCGCAGGTGCCGGACGTGCACGTCGATCGTCCGCGGGTCGCGGTAGTCGGCGCTCTTCCAGAGGCTCTCGAGCAGCATCCGGCGGCTGAAGACGCGGCCCGGGCTGGCGGCGAGGATCCGCAGGAGCTCGAACTCGACGTACGTGAGCTGGACGGGACGGCCGTGCACCTCGACAGCGCGCCGCGGCACGTCGATGAGCAGGCCGTCGCGCTCGATCCGCTCGTCCGCGTCGGCGGCCGGCGGGTGCGGATGCCGCGCGCGCCGCAGCAGCGCGCGCACCCGCGAGCGGAACTCGCGGATCGAGAACGGCTTCGTGATGTAGTCGTCGGCGCCGAGCTCGAGCCCGATCACCTTGTCGAGCTCGTCGTCGCGGGCCGTCAGCATGATGATCGGGACGTTGCTCGCCGCCCGGAGGCGGCGGCAGACCTCGAGCCCGTCGAGCCGCGGCAGCATGATGTCGAGCACCACCAGGTCGACGTCGCGCGCGCCGAACCGCTCCAGCGCCTCCTCGCCGTCCGCAGCCTGCACGACCTCGTAGCCGTCCTTCTCGAGCGGGAACGTCAGCACCCGGCGCACGGCCTCCTCGTCGTCGACCAGGAGGATGGTGGGAAGGTCGGCCATCGCGTTCGCCTCGTTCGCCCGCCGAGACCGTATGCAAGCGCCTTGCCTTCCTACTATAGCCCCGGCATGGTCGAGACCCCGGTCCCCGCGCGGCGCCGGCGGCCGCGGCGGGGGTCGCTCCAGCGGCCGCTGAACGCGCGGCTCTACCGGAGCACGTTCCTCGTCCTCTCGCTGCCGCTGCTCGTCCTCGCCTTCAGCGTCGCGCACGTTGCGCCGCTGCCGGCGCCGCAGCTGCCGCCCGCGTTCGACGGCCGCTCGGCCACGCAGCTCGCCAGGGACCTCGCGACGACCGCCCCGGACCGGGTGCCGGGGAGCGCGGGCGCGCTGCGGGCGGCCGCCTGGTTCCGCCAGGAGATGGCGACCTACGGGCTGCCGGTCTCCTCGGACCGCTGGCGCGAGCGCGTGCCCGGCCTCGGCCGCGTCCAGCTCGAGAACGAGTGGGCGGTCGCGGCGGGGCAGTCATCGGACGCGATCGTCGTCATGGCGCACCGCGACGACACGGGCGCGGGCCCGGGTGCGAACGACAACGCCTCCGGCACGGCCGCCCTGATCGAGCTGGCGCGCGGGTACGCGCAGCTCGGCCCGGGCAACCCGGAACGCGTCCGCGCCGATCACACCGTCGTCTTCCTCTCCACCGACGCCGGCGCCTTCGGCGCCCTCGGCGCGGAGCGGTTCGTGCGGCGGCTGCCGTTCCACGTCGTCGCGGCGATCAACCTGGACGCGATCGCGGGTCGCGGGCCCCCGCGGCTCGTCATCGCCGGCGACGCACCGCGCTCGCCGGCGGCGTCGCTCGTCGAGACGGCGGCCAACCGCGTGCTCGAGCAGACCGGCACGCGCGTGCGGCGCACCGGCTTCCTCGGCCAGCTCGTCGACCTGGCGCTGCCCTTCACGCTCTACGAGCAGGGGCCGTTCGTCGCCCGCGGCATCCCGGCCGTCACGCTCACCACCGCGAACGACCGCCCGCCGCCGCCGCTCGGCGACCGGCCCGACTCGCTCGACGCGGGCCACCTGGCGGGCCTCGGCCGGGCGACGCAGGAGCTGCTCGGCTCGCTCGACCAGGGCATCGAGCTGGCGCAGGGCACGACGAGCTTCGTCTGGGCGGGAGACCGCATCGTGCGCGGCTGGGCCCTCGAGCTCCTGCTGGCGGGCCTGCTCGCGCCGTTCCTGGTGGCGGTCGTCGACCTGTTCGCGCGCTGCCGCCGCCGTCGCATCCCGCTCGCGCCGGCGCTGCGCTCGCTGCGCACCCGGCTCGGCCTGTGGCTGTTCGCCGGCGCCGCCTTCTACCTCTTCGGGCTCGCGGGCGCGTGGGGCAGCGGACCTGCACGCCCGCCGAATCCCGCCCTGCCGAGCTCCGGCGACTGGCCCGTGCTCGCGCTCGTCCTGCTCGCGGCGGTCGTCGCCTGCGGCTGGCTGGTCGACCGGCACCGGCTGGTGCCTCGGCGGCCGGTGACGGCCGAGGAGCGCCTCGCGGGCGAGACGGCCGCGCTCCTCGCCCTGGCGGTCGTCTCGTTGCTCGTTTTGGCAACAAACCCGTTCGCGCTCCTCTTCGTGCTGCCGGCGGTGCACGCCTGGCTGTGGCTGCCGCAGGTGCGCGGCGGCGCGCCGCCTGCACGCTGGCTCGTCTTCGCCGCGGGGCTCGTCGGGCCGCTGCTCGTACCGCTCTCCTTCGCCTACCGCTTCGGGCTCGGGTTCGACGCGCCCTGGTACGTGCTCCACCTCGTCGCGATCGGCTACATCCACCTCCCCGCGGTCGCGATCACGCTCGGCGGCGGCGCCTGCGCCGCGCAGCTCGTCGCCGTCGCCGCCGGCCGCTACGCGCCCTACCCCGACCGGCGGGAGCGGCCGGCACGTGGGCCGCTCCGCGAGCTGGTGCGCACGGTCGTCCTCGGGACGCGCGCGCGCCGCCGCGAGCTCGAGGAACGGCGGGCGGTCGCGCCCTAGACGGAGAGGTACGAGACGGTGTCGCCGGCGGCGAGCTCGCCCTCGCCGCGCGGGACGAGCACGAGCGCATCCGCCGCCGCGGCGCGCACGATCATGTGCGACTCCTGGCCGGTGAGCGGCTCCAGCGCCACCGCGTCCTCCGCGGCCCGCGACAAGGCGCGGACGAGCTGGTCGCGGCGGGCATCGCGGCGCAGCGGGGAGAGGAGGCGGCCGGGACGGAACGACGGCCCGGGGGTCGCGAGGCCCTGCAGCGCCTCGAGCGCCGGGCGCACGAAGAGCTCGAACCCGACCAGCGCCGACACCGGGTTCCCCGGCAGCCCGAAGACGAGCGTCGTGCCGCGCGTGCCGAAGAAGAGCGGCTTGCCCGGCCGCACGGCGACGCCCCAGAACACCTCCTCCACGCCCGCCTCGGCGAGCAGGCGCCGGACGAGGTCGTGCGGCCCGACCGACACGCCGCCGGAGGTGAGGAGGACATCGGCCTCGAGCGCCTCCGCGAGAGCGCGGCGCAGCACCTCTTCGTCGTCCGGCACCGGCTCGCGGACCGACGCGAGCGCGCCGGCCGTCCGGAGCTGCGCCGAGAGCAGGAGGCCGTTCGACTCGTAGATCTGCCCCGCCGCGAGCGGCGCGCCGGGCGGGCGCAGCTCGCTGCCGGTCGAGAGGACGGCGACGCGGGGCCGGCAGGCACAGGAAACGGCCGGCACGCCCGCCGCGGCGAGCGCCGCCACGGCGGCGGGCGCGAGGCGCATGCCGCGTGCGACGACGACGGCCCCGGCGGCGACGTCCCCGCCGCGCGGCCGCACGTTCGCTCCGGGCGAGACGCCGCCGACCGACACGCCGCCGTCCGCCTCCGTCGTCTCCTCGACGGGGACGACGGCGTCCGCGCCCTCCGGGACGACAGCCCCTGTCGAGATCGCGACGGCGGTCCCCGCGGAGACGGCGACCGGAGCGGGGCGGCCGGCCGCCGACTCGCCCGCGACCTTCAGCGTGCCGGGCGTGTCCGCGGCACGAACGGCGAAGCCGTCCATCGCCGAGCTCGAGAAGGGCGGCAGGTCGACGGCGGCCGTCGCGTCCGCCGCGGCGACGCGTCCGAGCGCCTCGGCGAGGGTGACCTCCTCCGCCGAGAGCGGCCGCGCGTGCGCGAGCACGAGCCGGCGCGCGTCGTCGATCGGAAGCGGGGCGGTCACGACGGCCCACGATAATCCGGCGGATGCCCGACGACGGTGTGATCGCCGGCCGCTACCGCCTGCTCGAGCCGCTCGGCAGGAGCGCGATGAGCGCCGTGTGGCTCGCCGAGGACGAGGAGCTGCGGCGGCGGGTGGCGCTGAAGACGCTGGCTCCGACCGCCGACCGGGCGCGGTTCCGCCGGGAGGCGCGGGCGGTCGCCGCGCTCTCGCACCCCAACATCTGCGGGCTCTTCGACTACGGCGAGTCGGACGACCGGCCGTACATGGTCCTCGAGTACCTCCCCGGAGGGTCGCTCGAGGAGCGCCTCGCGCAGGGCCCGCTCCCGGACGCGGAGACGAGGCGGATCGCGGGCCAGATCGCCGCGGGGCTCGAGCACGCGCACGAGCGCGGCCTCGTGCACCGCGACCTGAAGCCGGCGAACATCCTCTTCGACGCCGAGGGCCGCGCGAAGATCTGCGACTTCGGCATCGCCCGCATGGGCGGCACGGGGACGCTGACGGAGGCGGGGACGGTGCTCGGAACCGCCGCGTACATCTCGCCCGAGCAGGCGGCGGGACTGCCGGCCGCCGCCGCGAGCGACGTCTACTCCTTCGGCGTGATCCTGTTCCGGATGCTGACGGGCCAGCTGCCGTTCGTCGCCGACAGCGCGATCGAGCTCGTCCGCATGAACCGCGACGTCCCCGCGCCCGCGCTCGCGAGCGTGCGCGCCGATGCACCGGGCGACCTCGCCGGCCTGGCCGACGCCGCCCTCGCAAAGGATCCCGCGCGGCGGCCGGCCGACGGGACGGCGCTCGTGACGGCGCTGGCGGGCGGGACGGTCGTGCTCGCACCGCCGGCGGCGGCCGGCGGGGGCCTCGAGGCGACGCAGGTGATCCGGCGGCCGCCCAGGCGGCGGCCGGCGGCCCTGCTGCCCGCGCTCGTGCTGGCCCTCGTCCTCCTCGCCGGCGGCGCCGCGCTCGCGCTGGTGCTCGCCGACCGCGGAGGAGGCGGGAGCGGCGGTCCGACGAACGCCAGCACGCCGAGCCTGAGCCTGCCCGGGGTCACGATCACCAGATCGACGAGCACGCGCGCGACGGTCGCCTCGACCACGGAGCCGACGACGACGCGCGCGACGACGACGAGCGCTCCCACGACCACCACCGCGCCCGTCACGACGGCCGCGCCTCCGACCACGACCCACGCGACGACCACGCGATCGGTCACGACGGCGCCGGTCACCACCGCGCCGGTCACCACGCTGCCCGCGACGACCGCACCGGCGACGACGACGATCCCGCCCGTGACCACTGCGCCCGCGACGACGGCGCCGGTCACCACCGACACGACCGCCACGACCGCGGCGACGACCGGGCCGTGACTACGGCAGCGGCGGCGGCTTCGGCGGCTGAACCGGCGTCGGAGGCGGCGGCGCGGAGGCGGGCGGCGCCGGCGGGACGTGCGTGCGCGCCGGCGCGGTGTGCGTCGGCGCGGCAGGCGTCGTCGACTGCTGCGGCGGCGCCTGCGTCGTCGTGGTCGTCGCGGTCGTGGTCGTGGTGGTCGTCGTCGTCTGTGTGTAGGTCGGGGTCGCGAGGTAGCCGTACGAGCCGTGCGTGAACGACCGGTAGACCGGATAGTGCTTCGGCAACGCGAAGGGAAGCGCCGGCCGGTGCCAGAGCGCGGCGGCCATGTACTCGTGCCAGATCGGCACCGGGTAGGTCGCGCCGGCCACCTCGACGCCGTGCACGTCGAGCATCGGGATCTCGCCCTTCGGATAGCCCATCCAGACGACGGTGCAGAGCTGGCGCGTGTAGCCGTCGAACCACGCGTCCGCGTGGTTGTCGGTGGTGCCCGTCTTGCCGGCGTCGACATGCACGCCGTCCCCCGACCCCGCACCCGTCCCATACTGCGCGTTCTGCGACAGGATGTCGGTCACCTTCCACGCGACCGCGTCCGAGATGACGCGCTTCGTCTGCGGCTTCGACCACGTGCTGTCGATCTTGCCGCCGGGGAGGATCACCTTCGTGATCGCCCGAGGCTTCGCGTAGATGCCCATCGCGGGGAAGGTCGCGTAGGCCGCCGCCATGTCGAGCGGCGACACCGCGAGCGAGCCGAGCCCGATCGACGCGACCGGCTTGTCCGGCGACATCTGCACGCCCAGCCGGTGCGCCATGTTCCAGACGTAGCGCGGGCCGACGTCGAGCGTGAGCTGCGCGAACACGGTGTTGTCCGAGGACAGCGTCGCGCGCGTCACGGAGACGCCGCCGAGGTACGTGTTGTCATATGTGTGAACATTCCAGGGCTGGGACGGCGAGCACCAGGGCGCCTTCGTGCACGTGAACGGCGCCGACGTGTAGTAGGTGGTGTCGGGGTCGATGCCCTGCTCGATCGCGGAGGCGAGCACGAACGTCTTGAACGTCGAGCCCGCCTGGCGGCCCGACTGCGCCACAAGGTTGAACTGGTTCCCCTTCGTCCGCACGAGCGCGGTCATCGCGCGGATCTCCCCGGTGCCCGGCTGGATCGAGACGATCGCCGCTGCCGGGTCAGTGCGGTACGGAAGGATGTCGCGCATCGCCTTCTGCGCCAGCCGCTGCAGGCGCGGGTCGATCGTCGTGTACACGCGAAGGCCGCCTTCCCGCACGGTGTTCGCCCCGTACTGCTGCTCGAGCTGGTCGATCACGTACGAGAAGAAGTACGGCTCGCGGACGCGCGAGTAGTAGCCCCCCGGCCGCAGGCCGAGCGAGCGCGAGCGGATCGCGGCGTCGTACTGGCGCTGCGTGATCGTGTCGTTCGAGAGCATCGCGAGCAGCACCTCGTTGCGGCGCTGCAGCGCCGCGCGCGGGTTGTGCAGCGGGTCGTACACGGACGGCGCCTGCGGCAGCCCGGCGAGGAGCGCCGCCTGCAGCAGCGTCAGGTCCTTCGCGTGCTCGGAGAAGTACGTGCGCGCCGCCGCCTCGATGCCGTAGGCGTGGTTGCCGTACGGGACGATGTTCAGGTACTCGTCGAGGATCTTCTGTCTCGACCAGCGGTGCGCCAGCTTGATCGCGAGGCACGCCTCGCGCAGCTTCACGCTGAACGTGCGCTCGGCGCCGGCGCCGGTATAGAGGTTGCGCACGAGCTGCTGCGTGATCGTCGACCCGCCCTGCACGACCTTGCCGGCCGTGATGTCCGACCACGCCGCGCGGACGATGCCGACGTAGTCGACGCCGCCGTGCTCCCAGAAGCGGCGGTCCTCGACGGCGACCGTCGCCTTCCGCAGCCAGGGGGAAATCTGGCGGAACGCGACGGGCTCGCGGTTCCGCTCGGCCGGGATCGAGCCGAGGAGGGAGCCGTCGCGGGCGTAGACGAAGGAGTTCGCGCCGATGTCGACCGGGCGGAGCGTGTCGAGGCTGCAGCCGGCCGAGAGCGCGGCGCCTGCGCCGAAGCCGACCCCGAGCACGACGGCGATGCAGACGGCCGCCAGCGTGGCGAGCACGAGGCCGGTGCGCCGGCGGCGCCGAACCCGCTCCGAGCGCTTCTTCTTGCGCGCCTTGTGCCGCGCGTAGAACTCGAGGTCGTCGCGCCGGGGGCGGCTCATCCCCCGATGATGCCTGCCGCCCGCAGCCGGTCGGCGACCAGCAGCCGCAGGTCGCTCTCGGCCGCCTCGGTGCGCGTTCCCGCCGGCACCCACTTCCGGACGACGAGTGTCGCCTTGTCCGCGAGATCGCCAAGGTATGCCTCGTCCGCGTCGGCGCGGAGCGTCGAGAGCAGCCCACGCAGGTCTGCCGTCGCGGGCACCTGGACGCCGATCTCGGCGAGCCGGGCGGCGCCGCGGATCGTCGAGTTGCGGATCGACCCCGAGGCGAGGTTCTGGTTCGGGACGACGAGGCGGTCGCCGACCTCGGTCCGGATCCACGTGTATGTGAGTGCGATCTCCTCGACCACCCCGCGCGTCCCCTCGACGACGACCTCGTCGCCGATGCGGAGCGGCTGCGACAGCGCGATCAGGATCCCGGAGACGGCGTTGCCGATCACGCGCTGGCTCGCGAAGCCGATCACGAGGCCGACGACCGCCGACGACGCGAGCACGCCGCCCGCGATCGCCCGCACCTGCGGGATCACGAGCAGCGCGGACATCACGCCGACGAAGACGATCGCGGCGAAGAGCGTCCGGCGGAGGACGCGGTAGCGCGTCACCGCCTCGGGCGCGAGGCGCCTTCCGCTCATCCGCCAGTCGACGAGCTTCGCGACCAGCGACGCGACGACGATCATCACGACCGCCACCAGGACGCGCTGCCAGAACTCGGGCACGCTCGTCTATTCGTCCCAGTCGATCGGTTTCCGCCCCGCGAACCCCTCCACGGGGTCGTGCCAGTACGCCACCTCGTCCTCGCCGACGTGCCAGCAGAGCAGCACCGCCTCGCCGTCGCGCAGCGCGGGGAAGTCGACGAGGCCGCTGTCGGCGTCCTTGACCAGGACGCCGAGCTCCTCGAGCCGCTCGAGGGAGGCGACGAGCTCGGCCGCGAGCGTGTCCAGCTCGCCGCGCACCGCGCCCAGGTCGCCCGCGACGTAGCCTCCCCCGTTGCCGCCGACCGCGCCGGAGAGGCGCGCGTGCGTCTCCTCCAGCTCGCGCATCCGCGTCCGCACGACGACCATTCGCTCCGCCGCCTCGCGCACCTCGGGAAGGGCGCTGTTAGCCTCGGACGGAGTGAACACGCGATCGCGCACGGCGCCGCCGAATAGTACGAGCGAGCCGGCGCGGCTCGTCTCGTGGCTCGCGCTCGTCGCGCTCCTGATCGCGGTCGCGTACGCGAGCCGCGCGGGCGCGGGCAAGCCGTCGGCGCAGGCGCTGTACGAGTGGTCGACCGCGGTCGGCGCGGTCGTGCAGGACGCGATCGTCCTCGCGATCGTGCTCGCCATCGCCGGGTTCCGGCGCGACCTGCTCGCGCTGCGGTGGCCGCAGTCGCCGGGCCGCACCCTGCTGCTCCTGCTCGCGGCGCTGGTCGCGATCTACGTGTTCGAGGGCCTCTACAGCGCGCTCGCCCACCCGGGCAACGAGCAGGGCCTCACGCCGTCGGGCTGGGAGCCGAAGCACGCCGCCGCGTACGTCGTCAACGGGATCGTCATCTGCACCTGGGTCCCGTTCGTCGAGGAGCTCACGTATCGCGGCGTCGGCTACTCCCTGCTCGCCCGCTACGGCCGCTGGGCCGCGATCGTCCTCGTCGGCGTGCTCTTCGGCCTCTCGCACGGCCTCGTCGTCTCGCTGCCGATCATCGCGATCTTCGGATGCGTGCTCGCGTGGGTGCGCGCGAAGACGCGAAGCGTGCTCCCCGGCATGGCGCTGCACTCGTCGTTCAACCTCGTCGCGCTCGTCGCCGCCGTCACGATCCACCGATAACCTCGCGCGGATGCGCCGCCTCCTCCTCGCCGCCGCGCTGGCCGCGCTGGTCGCACCGTCGGCCGCACCTGCACGGCGGGCTGCGTGCGCCGTGACGGCGACCCCGGTGCGCGGGTCGGCACCGCTCCAGGTGACGTTCACCGCGACCTGCACGTCGTCGGCGTTCACGTGGGACTTCGGCGACGGCGCGCAATCGACCGGCCCTTCGGCGACGCACGCCTACGCGGCCGGCCGGTGGCAGCCGACGTTGACGACGGACGCCGGCGCGCAGGCGCTGCCGCGCGTGACGTCGATCGCGCTGACCCTGCGTGGGCCGTCGCACGCACGCTACGCGCAGTGGGTGACGCTCCGGGCCACCGTCGTGCCCGCGCTGCCCGTCACCGTCCGGGGCAGGCGCGTGATCGGCGGCCGCGTCCGCTTCCGGGCGCTGAGCACCGCGCCGTACGTCGCCTTCGCCGAAGGCATTCGCTCGGCGCCGGTCCGCATCACGCTCACGCCGAAGCTCGTCGTCCGCGTGCCACGGATCGCGACGATCGGCCAGCACGTTCGGGTCGTCGCCGCGCTGCACCCCGCCCACGCCGGACGCGTGCGGGTCGAGCGGTTGGGAGACACGCGGACGCCGGGCCGGATCCACGTCCTCGTGCGCACCATCCCGGCACGCGGCTGGCGCGCGGTCTCGACGAAGGCGAACGTCACGGTCGTGCAGCCGACGCTCGCCGTGGGCGCGCACGGGCCGAGCGTCGTCACGCTCGAGCAGGCGCTCGCCGCCGGGCACTACGTGCTGCCGTCACGCAGCGCGACCTTCACGCCCGAGCTCGTCGACACGCTCTACGCGTTCCAGAAGGTGAACCGGCTGCCGCGGACCGGCATCGCCGACGCCGCGACGTGGCGCGCGCTCGCGCATCCGGTCGTGGCGCGACCGCGGTTCGCGCAGCCGGCGTTCCACGTGGAGGTGAACAAGCCGCTCCAGGTCCTGTACGTCGTGCGCGACGGCGAGGTGGCGCAGATCCTCCCCGTGTCGACGGCCGGGCTGCCGGGACGCTTCACGCCGGTCGGCACGTTCGCCGTCTACCGCAAGGTGCTCGGCAACGACCCGAGCCCGCTCGGAACGCTCTTCGACCCGTCCTACTTCACCGGCGGCTACGCGATCCACGGCAACCCGTCGGTCCCCCCGTACCCCGCGTCGCACGGGTGCGTGCGCGTGCCGATGTGGGCGGCGCCGCTCGTCTACGACGAGCTCTCGTACGGCACCGTCGTCGACGTCTACTGAGCGCGGTGGCGGACGGCAGCGAGGACGAGGTCGTCCGCGACCTGCGCGCGCGGATCACCGAGCTCGACGACGCGATCTTCGACGCGGTCAACCGGCGGCTCGACCTCGTCGCGCGGCTGAAGCGCCACAAGGAGGAGCGCGGCTACGGGTTCGTCGACCCCGAGCGCGAGGAGCGGATGGTCGCGGCGCAGGCCTCCCGGAACCGCGGCCCGCTCTCCGACGAGGGTTTGCGCCGCTTCTACGCGCAGCTGCTCGAGCTCGTGAAGCGCGAGCTCGGGTAGCGGTCAGTCCTCCTCGTCCGCGTCGCTCTCCGCCTCGGCCTCGGCGAAGTCCTCGGCCGAGACGCGGTCGAGGAAGCTGCGGAACTCGGAGACGATCTCCTCCTCGTTGACCTCGTCGCCTTCCATCTCGATCGCCGACTCCTCGATCACCTCGTCGGCGGCGAAGATCGGCGCGTGCGCGCGCACCGCGACCGCGATGGCGTCGGACGAGCGCGAGTCGATCTCGATCTCGTTGCCGTTCTGCGCGACGGTGATCGACGCGTGGAAGGTGTTCTCGCGCAGCTCCGTGACGGTCACGCGCACCACGTCCACGTCGAGCTCGCCGAGGATGTTCACCAGCAGGTCGTGCGTCAGCGGCCGCGGCGCGTCGGCGCCCTGGAGCTTCATCAGAATCGCCGCGGCTTCGGGATGGCCGATCCAGATCGGCAGGTAACGGTTTCCCTCGGCGGTTTTCAGCAGGACGATCGGCTGCTTGCCGACGAGGTCGAACGAGACGCCGTAGATCGTCATCTCGACCATCACGGCCTAGATTACCGCCGCCTTCCCGTCCAAACGCGGACGCGTCCGAGGCGCGGCTACAATCGCCGCCGCGCGGGCGATTAGCTCAGCTGGTTAGAGCGCCGCTCTGATAAGGCGGAGGTCCCTGGTTCGAATCCAGGATCGCCCATCGACGCGCGCCGACCTGCGTCAGCCCGGTCGCCGGACGCGTGTCGCGGCGACGGCGCGCCGCTCGCGGGCGGTCCGGCGCTGCGCCTCCTCGAGCGCGGCGCGGGCCTCGCGCACGCGCAGCTCGATCTCCGCGTCGAGCGTGCGCATCCGCCCCCGCAGCTCCTCCATGCGCGCGTCGTCGCCGGCGTGCACGGCGCCGCCCAGCTCGTACTGCACGTGCGAGCGCTCGCGTCCGAGACGCCGGGCCTCGAGCCGCAGACGCGTCACACGCCTCCCCGCGCCCGTCCACGCGCCGACCGTTGCGCGCGTGAAACCCGCGAGGGCGAGCGAGCGGTCGACCGCGTTCGCCGCGACACGGTCGAGCGACGACGCGCGCCTGCGGCGCGCCTGCTCGGCGAAGAGCGCGGCCAGCATCAGGCCGGCGACGAGGAGCAGGAGGCCGACGGCGATCCGCCCGGCCGCGAGAAGCGCGACGCCGGCCAGGAGCCCGCAGGCCGCGAGCGCCCCCGCGAGCAGGTGCGGCGTGAGCCCGAAGTAGCGAGGCTCGACGCGCACGTACGTCGGCGGCGTCGCCGCCTGCGACACGTGCAGCTCGTTCGTCTCCTCGCTCGGCTCCATCAGTGCAGCGCGCGGGTGCGATGGACGTACTCCTCGACCGCGAGCAGGAAGGGCGCGTCGCGCGCCAGCTCGGCGAGCGTCGCCTTCGTCTCGCTGTCGAGCTCGCCGTCGCGCTCGAGCTCGAGCAGGAAGGGCTGGAGGCGGCCGAGCCGGTTGAGCTCGGCCATGCGCAGGCAGAGCGTCCGCGTCTCCTCGTCCTGCGAGATCGCCTCGAGCGACTCGATGTCCTGCAGCCACGGCCCGTCCACGAGGTTCTAACGGCGCCGCTTCGCGCGGGGTTACGCCTGCTCCGCCAGCCTCTCCAGGACCTCCGCGAGCTCCTCGAGCCGCACGGCGTCGTCAACGGGGAGGTGGACGCCGGTGCGGCCGACGCGCGCCTCGAGGCCGGTCAGACGGCGAAGGGCGTCCTTCACGCGGCCGGCGACCGCCGGGTCGACCGCAGACGTACGCCGCTCCCGGGTTCGGGCGCCGGCCCAGCGCGCCGCGCGCTCCGCGGCGCGCACCGACAACCCCTCGCGGACGATCCTGCGGGCGAGCCGGCGGCGGAGCGTGTCGTCCGGAACGGAGAGGACGGCGCGCGCGTGCCCCTCGGACAGCTCGCCGCGCGCGACCATCGCGAGCACGTCGTCGGGGAGCTCGAGCATCCGCACGCGGTTCGAGATCGTCGGCTTCGACCGGCCGACCCGGTCGGCGACCTCGCCGAGCGTCAATCCGAACTCGTCGAGCAGGACGCCGTAGGCGCGCGCCTCCTCGACCGGCGACAGGTCCTCGCGCGCGACGTTCTCGACGAGCGCGATCAGCAGCGAGTCGCGATCGTCCGTCTCGCGCACGACCGCCGGCACCTTCTCGACGCCCGCCTCGCACGCGGCGCGCCAGCGGCGCTCGCCGGCGACGAGCTCGTAGCCGCCCTCGAGCCGCGGCCGTACGACGACCGGCTGGATGACGCCCTGTGCGCGAATCGACTCGGCGAGCCCGGAGACCGTCTCGCCGTCGAAGCGGCGGCGCGGCTGGCGCGGGTTCGGGTGGATCTCGCGGACCGGGACGTGGACGAGCTCGGGCTCGCCGCCGCCGATCAGGATCTCGAAGCCGCGGCCGAGGCCGCGGCGGGAGCTCGGTGAGGAGTCAGCGGCGCTCGACAAGCTCCATCGCCACCTTCCAGTACGCCTCGGCGCCGCGCGAGCGCCGGTCGTAGTGCGTCACGGGCAGGCCGTGGCTCGGCGCCTCGGCGATGCGCACCGAGCGCGGGACGACCGCGGTGAACACCAGCCCGCCGAAATGCCGCCGCACCTCCGCCTCGACGTCGGCCGAGAGACGCGTCCGCAGATCGGACATCGTCAGCAGCACGCCGGCGATCGCGAGCCGCGGGTTGAGGCGCGCCTTGACCAGGTTGATCGACTGCACGAGCTGCGCCAGCCCTTCGAGCGCGTAGTACTCCGCCTGCACCGGGACGACCACGCGGTCGGCGGCCGCGAGCGCGTTCACGGTCAGCGGCCCGAGCGACGGCGGGCAGTCGAGCAGCACGAAGTCGAAGCCGTCGGCGTCGGTCAGCGACTCGGCGAGGTACCGCTCGCCGTCGTCGCGCCGCGCGAGCTCGACCGCCGCCCCGGCGAGCTCCGGACGCGACGGCACGAGGAACAGGTTCGCGAAGCTCGTCGGCTTCGCGAGCTCGCGCAGTGGCGCGCCGTCGAGCAGGTCGTACGTCGACGTCCCGTTGGCGCGCATCCCGAGCCCGGAGGTCGCGTTCGCCTGCGGGTCGAGGTCGACGACGAGCGCGCGCTCGCCCGCCTCGGCGAGGCAGGCGGCGAGGTTGATCGCCGTCGTCGTCTTGCCGACTCCGCCCTTCTGGTTCGCGAACGCGTAGACGCGGGCGGCCGCCACGCGACCAATCTAGCCCGCGAGCCGGACACGCCCGGACGGCGCCTCTACGCGAGCGGCCGCTTGCGTGCGATCCCCGGCCGGCGCGGGAAGCCGGCGGGAGTCGGGCCCGTCTTGCGCGCGACCAGGAAGCCGCTCGGCGCCGGCTCGAGCTCGCCGGCGAGCCGGGCCGCCACGCGCGCAGCGAGGCCGCGGTCGAGCGACGGGCCGACCCAGAGGACGGCCGCGCCGCCCTCGCCGACGAGCGGCAGGCACCACTCGAGCGCGACCGGCGGCGGCGCGAGCGCCTTGGCCGTCGCGACGCCGGCCCACCCGACCTCCTGCTCCTCGGCGCGGCCGCAGACGACCCGCGCGTTCGGCGGCGCCCACCGCTCCAGGAAGGCGCACTTCCGCCGCTGCGCTTCGAGCAGCGTGAACCGGCGGCCGGGGAGCGCATGCGCCAGCGGGATCCCCGGCGCGCCCCCACCCGAGCCGACGTCCACGATCTCGCCGTCGAACGACGCGACGAGCTCGGCACCGCGGAGCGAGTCGTCGAGGAGCACGCGCCGCGCCTCGGACAGCCCGAGCGACGTCAGGCCGGGCGTCGCGACGACCGCCTCGAGCCAGCCGTCAAGCGTCCGGCTCGACGACGACGTAGCGGTTCGGCTCCGAGCCGCTGCTCGACGTCCGCACTCCCGGCTCCTCCTTGAGCCGCTCGTGCACCACCCTGCGCTCGGCGGGGGTCATCGGATCGAGCGCGACCCGCTCGCCGCGCGCAGCCCGCTCCGCCGCCTGCACGGCCAGCGTCTCCAGCGCCGCCCGGCGCCGCTCGCGGTATCCGGCCGCGTCGACGGTCACCGGCTTGCGGTCGCCGGCCCGCCAGACCGCCGCGTTCAGCACCTGCTGGAGCGCGTCGATGGTCTGGCCGCGGCGGCCGATCAGGAGGCCGAGGTCGCCGCCGCTGCAGCTCACGAGCACCTCGTCGTCGCGCTCCGAGACGGTGACGCGCGCGCCGGCGCCAATCGCCCCGACGACGCGTTCCGCGATCGCCTGCACGCGGCGCTCGAGCTCCGTCCCCGCGCCCGGCTCATCCGCGACCGGCGCCTCCGCGACCGCCGCCGTCGCGACGACGCGGGCCGGCGTGTAGCCGACGCCGAGCAGCCCGCGCTCGCCTTCGGAGACGACCTGGAAGCGCACGCTCGCGCGGTCGAGCCCCGGCGCCCGCCGCTCGAGCTCGCGCAGCGCCTTCCACTTCGCCTCGCCGACGGTCTCCCCCGCCGCCTCGACGGAGAGTGCCTCGGCGCCGGTATCGCTCACCTCCGCGTGCCGCCCTTCTTCTTGCGGCGCACCTGGCGCGGCTGCGCCGGCTTCTTCGGCTTCGCCTGCTGCGGCTTGGCCCCGTCGCCCGACGGCGCCGGCTTGGGTGCGGGTGCGCGCGCCGTTCGCGCCGCGCCGCCTCCTCCTCCGCCGCCGCCGAAGAGCTTCGGCGCGGGCGTCCGCGGCACCAGGCGCCGGGTCACGAGCCCCTGCCCGACCGTCCACAGGTTCGTCGTCATCCAGTAGAGGACGAGCCCGACCGGGAAGTGCGCGACCACGGTGATGAACACCAGCGGGACGACCATCATGATGTTCCGCTGCGTCTTGTCCATCGTCGAGCCCATGAAGTAGGTCGACGCGATCTGCGAGCCCGCGTAGACGGCGAGCAGCAGGAACCCCGACCAGTGCGAGTCGGCCTTGGCGGAGATGCTCGGGACCACGTGCAGCCACGAGCCGGTGATGTGGTGCGAGAAGTGCTTGAGCGTCAGGTAGAGCGCGAAGAAGACCGGGATCTGCGCGACCAGCGGCAGGCACGACGCGGCGGGGTTGATGTTGTTCTCCTTGTAGAACTTCATCAGCTCCTCGTTGAGCTTCTGCCGGTCGCCCTTGTACTTCTGCTGGATCGCCTTCATCTCGGGCGCGTGCCGCTGGAGCGACTGCATCGAGTGGATCTGCCGCACCATCAACGGCACGAGGCAGACGCGCACGAGGATCGTCAGCGCGACGATCGACCACGCCCAGGGCAGCCCGACCGTGGTGTGGAAGAAGTCGAGGATCGACTTCATCACGTTCTCGAGCGGGGTCAGGATCGACGCGACGATCACGGGTAGTCGACTCCCCCGGCCGACCAGGGATGGCAGCGCAGCAGCCGCCACGCCGCCTTGCCGAGGCCGACGACGACCCCGTGCTTGCGGATCGCGAGCACCGCGTACTCGGAGCAGCTCGGGTGGAACTTGCAGGTGTTCGCCGGCAGGAGCGGCGAGACGAGCAGCTGGTAGAGCCGGATCGGCAGGATCGCGGCGGCTCTCACGCCGACGCCTTCCCGAGCACCTCGTCGAGCCGCTCGGCCAGCCAGCCGAACCCGTGGGCCTCGACCGCCTCGGGGAGGCCGCGGCGCACCTTCAGCACGTAGTCGTTCGTCGCGGGGACGCGGTCGAGCCGCTCGCGGAAGAGCTCGCGCAGCTGGCGCTTGATCCGGTTGCGGACGACCGCGTTGCCCACGTCGCGCGGCACGGCGAGGCCGAGCCGCGGGTCGCCGACGGGCTCCTCGCGGCTGAACCAGTACAGCGTCAGGAACCGCGTGGAGACCGAGCGGCCGCGCCGGTAGACCTCGTCGAAGTCCCGAGAGCGGGAGAGCCTGTTCCGACGCTGCACCCGGTTACGCCGAGAGGCGCTTGCGACCCTTCGCGCGGCGCCGCTTCAGGATCAGACGGCCGGCCCGGGTCGACATCCGTGCGCGGAAGCCGTGCTTCCGCTTCCGCCTGCGCACGTTCGGCTGATAAGTCCGTTTCACCTGAGTCCGAAAAGAGGGGAACGAGCGAGTTCGTCGCCGGCCGCGGCCAGTATAGACGGACTCCTCCGGAGCCCCGTTGTCCACAGCCCGCGGGCGGTGGAAAAGCCGTGGAAACCCCCTGCTCGACGGAGGCCTGCGAGGCCTCTTTCCCCACCTGTGGACAAGTGTGTGGGAGGGCTGGAAATCCCTGCTCAGAGGCCGGTTTTGCCGGCCCGGGCACGGCGAGAAATCCTCATTGAGCGGTCCCGGGCACGCTGCTATGCTCGCCCTCCCCCAGGGTCGTAGCGAGGAGCTGGTAGGCGGCGTGGAACAGCAAATCGAGCTGACGGCGGAGAGCCTCTGGAACGACGTCGCGGCCCGGTTGCTCGGAGCCCTGAACGAGACCACCTACCGCACCTGGTTCGGCGAGGTCGGCGGCGTCCAGCTCGACTCCGAGACCTTCGTCGTCACGGTGCCGAACGACTTCACGCGCGAGTGGATCGAGGGCCACTTCCTCGACCTGATCCGCGCCGCGGTACGCGACGCGGGCGGGCCCGGCCTGCGCGTGCGCTTCGAGGTCACCGAGCGGGCCGCGGCCGGCGCCGCGCCGGCGGCCGCCCCCGCCGCCGTCCACGCGCTCCCGGTCGAGCCGGCCGGCCGGCCCGACGTCGCCGGCATCAACCCCCGCTACACGTTCGACTCGTTCGTGATCGGCTCCTCGAACCGCTTCGCGCACGCGGCCGCGCTCGCGGTCGCGGAGTCGCCGGCCCAGGCCTACAACCCGCTCTTCATCTACGGGCACACCGGCCTCGGCAAGACGCACCTGCTGCACGCGATCGCGAACTTCGTCACCGACCACGGCGGCGGGCTCACCTGCCGCTACGTGACGTCGGAGGCGTTCATGAACGACTTCATCAACGGGCTCCGCGACAAGCGCATCGAGGGCTTCAAGCAGCGCTACCGCACCTACGACGTCCTCCTGATCGACGATGTGCAGTTCTTCGAGCACAAGGAACGGATCCAGGAGGAGTTCTTCCACACCTTCAACTCGCTCTACGAGGCCGGCCGGCAGATCGTCATGTCGAGCGACCGTCCGCCGCGCGAGATCTCGACGCTCGAGGACCGGCTGCGCTCGCGCTTCGAGTGGGGCCTGATCACCGACATCCAGCCGCCCGACCTCGAGACGCGGATCGCCATCCTGCGCAAGAAGGTATGGAACGACCACATCGAGGTGCGCGACTCGGAGCTCCTCACGTTCATCGCCTCGCGCGTGTCGACGAACATCCGCGAGCTGGAAGGCGCGCTGACGCGCGTGGTCGCCTTCTCGTCGCTCACCGGCCGGCCGCTGTCGGTCGAGCTCGCGCAGGACGTGCTGAAGGACGTCTTCCCGCAGGGCGAGGGCACGCAGATCTCGATCGAGCGGATCCAGGAGCTCATCTGCGACCGCTTCGGCGTCACGCGCGAGGAGCTCACCGGCGAGCGCCGCTCCCAGAACATCGTCTACCCGCGGCAGGTGGCGATGTACCTCTCGCGCGAGCTGACCGACTCCTCGCTGCCCAAGATCGGCAAGGAGTTCGGCGGCCGCGACCACACCACCGTCATCCACGCGACGTCGAAGATCGCCCGTCTGATCCGTGAGGACAGGTCGGTGTACAACCTCGTGCAGGAGCTCACAGCCCGCGTCCGCCAGGCGCGGTGAGACGCGCGGCCTGTGCAACGGGTGGGCTTGTCCCCCGTCCGCCCTCACAGGGAGAATGGCTCGAACGATCGGCTCCGGGCGCTTCTCCACGGATCCCACAGCCCTTACGACTACAACGAGGTTTCTTCTAGATGATTGACTCAGAGCTGGTGGTGGGCACGGGGTTCCGGATAACCGTCTCGCGCGACGAGCTCGCCGCGAGGCTGGCCGTCGTCGCCCGCGCCGTCTCCACGCGGACGGCGGTGCTCGTCCTCGGCGGCATCCAGCTGCGCGCGGAGGACGACCGTCTCCACCTCGCGGCGACGGACATGGAGCTCTCGCTCCGCGCCACGCTCGAGGCGCAGGTCTCGGACGGCGGGCTCGCGGTCGTCCCCGGCCGCCTGCTGCTCGACATCGCACGCTCGCTGCCGGAGGGGGACGTCGTCGTCGAGCACCATCCCGAGGAGGCGGTCGTGGTCGTGAGCGCGGGCTCGGCGACCTACCGGCTGCACACGTACTCCGCGGAGGACTTCCCGCGGCTGCCCGACGTCGACTCGGTCGGCCTGCACGCGATCGAACGAGATGCGCTGGTCGAGACGATCGCGCGCGTCGGTCGCAGCGCGTCCCGGGACGAGAGCCGCCCCGTCCTCACCGGCATCCTCGTCCGCTTCGAGCCGGGCAAGCTCGTCATGGCGGCGACGGACTCCTACCGCCTCGCGGTGAAGGAGACGCCGGTCGCCGGCACGCTCCCCGAGCTCGAGGCGATCATCCCGGCACGCGCGCTGCAGGAGCTCACGCGCATCGCCGCCGGCGGCGAGGAGGTGCAGCTCGGCGTCCTGGACAACCACGTGGTGTTCGGCGCCGACGGGACGTGGCTGACGACGCGGCGCATCGACGGGCAGTTCCCGAACTACCGGCAGCTGCTGCCGGAGCAGTTCGAGCACGAGCTCGAGCTTCCGCGCGAGGAGCTCCTCGACGTCGTGCGGCGCGTGTCGCTGATGGCACAGCGCAACTCGCCGATCCGGCTGCGCTTCGCCGACGGCGAGCTGAGCGTCTCGGCGGTGACGCAGGACGTCGGGGAGGCGCGCGAGTCGCTGCCCGCGCCGTACACGGGCGACCCGCTCGAGATCGGCTTCAACGCGGAGTTCCTGCGCGACGGTCTCGAGTCGGTCGACTCCGGCTCGGTCACGTTCAAGCTGATCAGCCCGCTGCGGCCCGCCGTGCTCGTGGGCGAGGGCGACGACTACGTCTACCTGATCATGCCGATCCGCCTCGCCGGCTGAGCCCGGCCGCCGCCTGGTCGCCACGCGGCTCACGCTCCGCACCTTCCGCTCGTACGCGTCGCTCGATCTCGAGCTGCGCGCGGGCGTCGTGCTGGTCGTCGGCCCGAACGGCGTCGGCAAGACCAACCTGCTCGAGTCGCTGCACGTCGCGACGCAGGGGTTCTCGCCGCGCACGCACCACGACGCGCAGCTGATCCGCTTCGGCGAGCACGCGGCGCGAGCCGCGGTCGACGGCCGTCGCGGCGCCTCCCCGCTCGCGGTCGAGGTGACGCTCCGCGAGGGCCGTCCGAAGGAGGCGCGGCTGAACGGCGCGCGGCTGCCGTCGGCCGAGTCGCTGCGGCGCGAGGTCTCGACGCTCGTGTTCACCCCCGACCGTCTGGCGGTCGTGAAGGGCGGACCGGCGGCACGGCGGGCGTACTTCGACCGCTCGCTCGCGCGCCTGCTGCCCGCGCGCGCCGGTTTGCCGCAGGAGTACCTGGCGACGCTGGCGCAGCGGAACGCCGCGCTGCGGCGCGTGCAGCTCGGCTACTCGACCCGCGACGCGCTCGAGCCATGGACGGAGCGCGTCTCCTCGCTGGCCGTGGAGCTCGTCGCGGCGCGGCGGCTCACGCTCGAGCGGCTGGAGCCCGGCTTCGCCGCGCACGCGGGCGAGCTCGGGCTGGCCGACGCGCGGCTGGGCTACGACGTGGAGGCACCGACCGCAGAGGCCCTCCGCGCGCGGCTCGACCGCGATCTCGAGCGCGGCACGACCGGGGCCGGGCCGCACCTCGACGACGTCGTGATCGCGGCAGGCGAGCGCGACCTGCGACGGTTCGGCTCGCAGGGCGAGCAGCGGCTCGCCGTGCTCGCGCTGCTGCTCGCGGAGGCGGAGCTGCTCGACCCGCCGCCGCTGCTGCTCCTCGACGACGTCCTCTCCGAGCTCGACCCCGGCCGCCGGGAGCTGCTCGCCTC
This sequence comes from Gaiellaceae bacterium, assembly GCA_035652835.1. Classification (GTDB taxonomy): domain Bacteria; phylum Actinomycetota; class Thermoleophilia; order Gaiellales; family Gaiellaceae; genus PALSA-600. The sequence continues at coordinate 4,446 of DASRDA010000031.1, read as the reverse complement.
GCGCCTCGTCGGCGCAGCACAGGCGGTGCTCACGGCGACGCACCGCTCGGCGCTGCCGCTCGAGCCGGCCCAGCTGGTGGAGGTGAGCCCTGGAACGGCTCGGTGACGCGGTGCGGGAGGAGCTCTCACGCTTCGGGCCGCAGGGCGGGATGCCCGAGCTCGTCGAGCGGTGGCCCGCGGCCGTCGGCGAGGCGATCGCGCGTCACGCGTGGCCCGCGCGCATCGCGCGAGACGGCACGCTGCACGTGCACACGTCCGATTCCGTCTGGGCGTTCGAGCTCGGCCATCGCGCCGCGGAGATCGCCGCGCGTGTCGGCGTCCCGCGCGTCCGGTTCGCGCCGGGGCCGCTGCCGGAGCCGTCGCCGGACGCGGGCACGGAGCGCGTGCGGCCGACGGAGCGCGAGGAGGCGCTCGCGGCCGCGCTGGCGGCCGCGATCGAGCCCGGAAACCTGCGCGAAACTGTGCAAAAAGCGATCAGTTTCGGCCTCGCCCGCGAGCGCTCCGCCCGGCCGTTCTGATACACTTCCGACGTCCCGCAAAACCGAGGTTTTGCAGGGATTTTCTTTGATGGCGAAGCAAACGGCGAAGGCCACCTACTCGGCCAAGGACATCACCGTGCTCGAGGGTCTCGAGCCGGTTCGCCTGCGCCCCGGGATGTACATCGGCTCGACCGGGTCGCGCGGCCTCCACCACCTCGTCTACGAGGTCGTCGACAACGCGGTCGACGAGGCCCTCGCGGGCCGCAACGACTCGGTCGAGGTGACGATCCACCCCGACAACTCGGTCACCGTCCGCGACCGCGGCGCCGGCATCCCCGTCGACGTCATCCCCGAGCAGGGCCTGCCCGCGATGACCGTCGTGCTGACCAAGCTGCACGCCGGCGGCAAGTTCGGGGGCGAGGGGTACAAGGTCTCCGGCGGGCTGCACGGCGTCGGCGTGTCGGTGGTGAACGCGCTGTCCGAGTGGCTGGTCGCCGAGGTTGAGCGCGACGGGAAGATCTTCCGGCAGGAGTTCGCGCGCGGCGTGCCGCAGGGCGACATGAAGACGGTTGGCATCACGAAGGAGACCGGCACGACGATCTCGTTCCTGCCCGACGCCGAGGTCTTCGACGAGACGGAGTTCCACGCGCCGACGCTCGTCTCGCGCCTGCGCGAGATGGCGTTCCTCACGCGCGGCCTGCGCATCAAGCTCACCGACGAGCGTGCGGAGGGCGAGGAGGTCGAGTTCCGCTACGAGGGCGGCATCCGCGACTACGTGGCGTACATCAACGACTCGAAGGACGTCGTCCACAAGCACACCGTCTACTTCACCGCCGCGAGCGACCAGGGCGAGGTCGAGGTCGCGATGCAGTGGAACTCCTCCTACCAGGAGTCCGTCTTCTCGTTCGCCAACAACATCAACACGCACGAGGGCGGCTCGCACCTCTCCGGCTTCCGCTCGGCGCTCACGTCGACGCTGAACAAGTACGCGCGCGACAAGGGGCTGCTGAAGGAGAAGGAGGAGAACCTCGACGGCGAGGACGTCCGCGAGGGTCTCGCCGCCGTCATCTCGGTGAAGCTCGCCGAGCCGCAGTTCGAGGGCCAGACGAAGACGAAGCTCGGCAACCCGTGGGTGAGCGGGCTCGTCTCGTCGGCGGTCAACCAGAAGCTCGCGGAGTTCCTCGAGGAGAACCCGTCGGACGCGCGCCAGATCATCAACAAGGCGATCCAGGCGGCGCGCGCGCGGCAGGCGGCGCGGAAGGCGCGCGAGCTGACGCGGCGGAAGTCGGCGCTCGAGAACTCGTCGCTGCCGGGCAAGCTCGCCGACTGCTCGATCGGCGACCCGTCGTCGGCCGAGCTCTTCATCGTCGAGGGCGACAGCGCCGGCGGCTCGGCCAAGATGGGCCGCGACCGCACCTACCAGGCGATCCTGCCGCTGCGCGGGAAGATCATCAACAGCGAGAAGAACCGCATCAACAAGGTTCTCTCGAACAACGAGATCCAGGCGATGATCACCGCGATCGGCACCGGGATCGGCGACGAGTTCGACCTCTCGAAGCTCCGCTACCACCGCGTGATCGTGATGACGGACGCCGATGTCAACGGCTCGCACATCCGCACGCTCATCCTCACGTTCCTCTACCGGCAGATGCCGGAGCTGATCGAGAACGGCCACGTGTACATCGCCGTGCCGCCGCTCTACAAGGTGAAGCTCGGCAGCCAGGAGTTCTACTTCGAGAAGGACGCGCAGCTCGAGGAGCTGCTCGCGCGCGAGCGCATCCCGCAGGTCGAGGTGACGACGCGCGACGGCGAGCCGGTCAAGTTGACCGAGGCGCGCTGGACGCGCCTCTCGTCCGCGCTGCAGGTTTACGACGGGTTCTACGCGCGGCTGCGCTCCGACTTCGGCGCGGCCGCGGCCGAGCTCATGGTGCTGCACCGTCTGGTCGAGCACGAGATCGAGTCGCCGGAGGACGTCGAGTCCGCGATCGCCGCCCTCGGCGAGAACGGCTACGCGCTCTCGCTCGTCGACCGCGACGACGAGGCGTTCCGCGTGCGCGTCGTCGAGACCGAGACGTCCGCCGCCAGGAGCGTCGCCGTGCCGGTCGAGCTGCTCGCCTCGCCGATCTACGGGCGCCTGCGCCAGGCGTACGCGAAGCTGCAGGAGCTGGTCGGCCCGCCGCCGTTCACCGTGCGCGTCGCCAAGGAGGACGAGGTCGCGGAGACCTACGACGAGCTGCGTGCGCTCGTGCTCGACGCGGCGAAGCAGGGGATCCAGGTCTCGCGCTTCAAGGGCCTCGGCGAGATGAACTACGAGCAGCTCTGGGAGACGACGATGGACCCCGCGAAGCGGTTGCTGGTGCGCGTCGACGTCGAGGACGCGTCGGCCGCCGACCGGCTCTTCTCGATGCTGATGGGCGACGCCGTCGAGCCGCGCCGCGAGTTCATCGAGCAGAACGCCAAGGATGTCAAGTTCCTCGACGTCTGAGACTCACGTCCTTCGTTCACTGCATGAACGAAGGACGAGGGTTTCGGCGAGGGACGTGAGCGATGTCTGAGCTCGAGACGGGCGCGCTCGGCCCCGGCCGGATCGAGCCGCGCGAGCTCGAGCAGGAGATGCGCTCGAGCTACCTCGACTACGCGATGAGCGTGATCGTGTCGCGCGCGCTGCCCGACGTGCGCGACGGGCTGAAGCCGGTGCACCGGCGCGTCCTCTACTCGATGTGGACGAACGGCAACCGGCCGGGCCGTCCGTACGTGAAGTGCGCGCGCATCGTCGGCGATGTGATGGCGAACTACCACCCGCACGGCGACCAGGCGATCTACGACACGCTCGTCCGCCTCGCGCAGCCGTTCTCGCTCCGCTACCCGCTCGTCGACGGCCAGGGCAACTTCGGCTCCATCGACGACGACCCTCCGGCCGCATACAGGTACACGGAAGCGCGCCTGGCTCGGCTTGCCGTCGAGATGCTCGAGGAGCTCGAGAACGACACGGTCGATTTTGCGCCCAACTACGACGAGTCGAAGCGCGAGCCGCTCGTCCTGCCGGCGCGCTTCCCGAACCTGCTCGTGAACGGCAGCGCCGGCATCGCCGTCGGCATGGCGACCAACATCCCGCCGCACAACCTCGGCGAGGTCGTGAACGCGATCGTCGCGTACCTCGACAAGCCGACGATCTCCGTCGAGGAGCTGTCGAAGCACGTGAAGGGGCCCGACTTCCCGACCGGCGGGATCATCGTCGGTCGCTCCGGCATCCGCGATGCCTATCGCAGCGGCCGCGGCCGCGTCGTCGTGCGCGCGCGGGCGCACATCGAGGAGCTGCGCGGCGGCAAGAGCGCGATCATCGTCACCGAGCTGCCCTACGGCGTGAAGAAGGGCGGCGACGCGGGGGTGATCAAGAAGATCGCCGACCTTGTGAACGACAAGGTGCTGACCGAGGTCTCGGATCTCGCCGACCACTCGGACCGCTCCGGCATGCGCATCCAGATCGAGCTGAAGCGCGACGCGGTGCCGCAGGTGGCGCTGAACAAGCTGTTCAAGCACACGCCGCTGCAGACGACCTTCGGCGTCAACACCGTCGCGCTCGTGAACGGCGTCCCGAAGACGCTGTCGCTCCTCGAGCTGCTCACGCACTACCTCGACTTCCAGCGCGAGATCGTCACGCGACGCTCGAAGCACGAGCTCCGCCAGAAGGAGAAGCGCGCCCACATCCTGCAGGGCTACCTGATCGCGCTCGACAACCTCGACGCGGTGATCGCCCTGATCCGCGCCTCCGCCGACACCGAGACGGCGAGGAACGGCCTGATGGAGCAGTTCGACCTGTCGGAGCGCCAGGCGGTCGCCATCCTCGAGCTGCGCCTGCGCGCGCTGACCGCGCTCGAGCGGAAGTCCGTCGAGGACGAGTACAAGGACATCCAGGAGCGCATCGCCGAGCTGCGCGACCTGCTCGGCTCCGAGGAGAAGATCGACG
>DASRDA010000030.1:0-63068 GCA_035652835.1 Gaiellaceae bacterium | reverse complement strand
CATTAAAGCGGTACGCGAGCTGGGTTCAGAACGTCGTGAGACAGTTCGGTCCCTATCCACCATGGGCGTTGGAGGCTTGAGAGGAGTCGTCTCTAGTACGAGAGGACCGAGACGAACGGACCTCTGGTGTATCAGTCGTCGCGCCAGCGGCGCTGCTGACTAGCCACGTCCGGACGGGATAACCGCTGAAAGCATCTAAGCGGGAAGCCCACCTCGAGATGAGGCCTCCCATCTCCTCGAGAGAGTAAGAGCCGTGGGAGACGACCACGTCGATAGGCGGGACGTGCACGCGCAGCAATGCGTTCAGCGGACCCGTACTAATCGCTCGAGGTCTTGATCTCGAGCACACCGAAGCTGCTATGGAGTTTTGAGGGTGCGCGCCCGCGGGTCCGCCCGAGGCGACACGCACGAGCTTGGGCGGTCATAGCGGCGGGGAAACACCTCTTCCCATTCCGAACAGAGAAGTTAAGCCCGCCAGCGCCGATGGTACTCGGAGCTCGCGCTCCCGGGAGAGTAGGACGCCGCCCATCTTCCTCGACGGGCCCGCGCGCGCGGGCCCGTCGCCGTTTCGGCGGCGGCTCGCGGGGTCGGGCCGCGCCCAGGCTAGGCCGCGCGCAGCTTCTCGCGCCAGTCGGGGTCGAGCTCGCGGAGGCGGCGGACGCGCTCGCCGAGCGGAGGGTGGGTGCCGAACAGGGTCGCGAGCCCCTCCTCGGCGAACGGGTTCGTCGTGTACAGCGGCTCGGTCGCCGGCGAGGCCTCGAACGCGACGAGCTCCATCGCCTGCTCGAGCCGGAGCAGGGCGTCCGCGAGCCCGTGGGGCGAGCCGCAGAGCTCGGCGGCGAAGCGGTCGGCCTCGTACTCCCGCTTCGGCGACAGGAGCAGGTGGACGAACGAGGCGGCGAGCGGGCCGAGCACGAAGAGGAGGCCGCGCTGCAGCCACCCGCCGATCCGGGACGCCTCGACCACCGCTCCCGCGACCACGACCGCGAGCGTCTGGACGAGCACGTCGCGGCGGCGGAGGTGGGCGAGCTCGTGCGCGACGATGCCCTCGAGCTCGGCGGGGGAGGCCACCCCGAGGAGCCCGACCGAGACCGCGAGCGCCGAGCCGCCGCCCGCGCCGCGGCCCGCGCAGAGCGCCCGCGGGTAGCCGTCGGTCAGCAGGTAGAGCCGCGGGCGGATCACCTGCGCCCGTCCCGACAGGGTCTCGACCGTCGACCACAGCCCGGGCGCCTCGCCGGGCAGGAGCTCGCGCGCCCCGACCATCCCCATCGCGATCCGGTCCGCGTACCAGTAGAGCGCGGCGTCGAGCAAAACGACGGAGCCGAGGAACAGGAGCCCGAGGCGGGAGCCGCCGAGCTCCCAGCCGATCGCGCCCATCGCGAGCGCCGGCAGCGCGAACAGGAGCCAGACCTTGAGGAGGTTGCGCGCGACGGCGAGCCGCGTGCCGAGCATCGCGCTACCCCTCGTCGTCGCCGCGCTCGTCCGCGTCGTCCTCGGCGAGACCGTGCGGCGGCCAATCCGGCTCCGGGGCGTCGCACCGGCTCGAGCAGTGGAGCGAGGCGATGTTCTGGAGCGGGATGAGGATGTGGCCGTTCAGCTCGATGTGCGCGACGTCGTCGACGTAGCAGTACGCGGTCAGCACCCCGTCCTGGTACTCGCCGCCGAAGAGCGCCACCTCGACCTGCTCGCCCTTGTACTTGTTCGTGTAGTCCTCCAAGGGGCTCGAAGCCAGTCTATCCCCCGGCCCGGGGGCGGCCCGGCGCGCAGCCGGCGGGCGCCGCCGGCGCGCCGACTAACGTCTAGCGCGGCATGGACCTCGGCCTGCGCGACAAGGTGTGCCTCGTCACCGGCTCGACGGGCGGGATCGGGCTCGAGACCGCCCGGCTCCTCCGCGCCGAGGGCGCGACCGTCGTCACCTGCGGCCGGCGCCCCGACGGGATCGGCGACCTGCACGTCTCCGCCGACCTCGGACGCCCGGGAGAGCCGGAGCGCGTCGTCGCGGAGACGCTCGGGCGCTTCGGCCGCGTCGATTGCCTCGTCAACAACGTCGGCTGGGCGGAGATCCACGCCTGGGAGGACCTCGCCGACGACGTGTGGGAGCGCTCGTGGCAGCTCAACGTGATGAGCGCGGTGCGGGCGCTCCGCGCCGCCCTGCCCGCGATGCGCGAGCGTCGCTCCGGCGCGATCGTCAACGTCTCCTCGACGGCGGCGAAGCGACCGAGCCTCTCGATGCCGGAGTACTCGGTCACGAAGGCGGCGATGCTCTCGCTCTCCCGGCTCGTCGCCGACCTGTACGCGAAGGACGGCATCCGCTGCAACGCCGTCACCCCGGGGCCGACCGCGACCGGCGCGTGGCTCGGCGAGGGTGGGCTCGCCGACCAGCAGGGCGACCGCGACCAGGTGCTCGCGAGGGTCGGCGCCGCCCGTCCGCTCGGCCGGCTCGCGGCGCCGGAGGAGATCGCCGCCGTGATCGTGTTCCTGCTCTCGGAGCGCGCGAGCTACGTCACCGGCGCCGCGTGGAGCGCCGACGGCGGCACCGTCCCGATCATCGTCTAGCGTGTGGAGGTGCGGGAGCTGGCCGGGAGAGTCGGGGACGCGTTCGCCGCGCGGGTCCGCGAGCGGGAGGAGCGCGAGCTCTCGCTGCTCGCCGTCCGCTCCTTCGAGACGCGAGGCCGGCTCGTGCCCGAGGAGGAGTGCACGGTGCGCACCCCGTTCCAGCGCGACCGCGACCGCATCGTCCACTCGAAGCCGTTCCGGCGGCTGAAGGGGAAGACGCAGGTCTTCATCGACCCGGTCGGCGACCACTACCGCACGCGGATGACGCACACGCTCGAGACGACCGGGATCGCGCGCGTCGTCGCCCGCGCGCTGCGGCTGAACGAGGACCTCGTGGAGGCGATCGGGCTCGGCCACGACATGGGGCACCCCCCGTTCGGGCACGCCGGCGAGGAGGCGCTCGACGCGGCGCTCCGCGACCGCTTCGGCGGCGCCTTCCGGCACAACGAGCAGTCGCTCAAGCTCGCCGAGCGGCTCAACCTCACCCACGAGGTGCGCGACGGGATCCTCGCGCACACCGGCGACCGGCTGCCGGAGACGCTCGAGGGGAAGATCGTCCGCATCGTCGACCGGGTCGCCTACATCAACCACGACATCGACGACGCGATCCGCCACGGGATCCTGAGCGAGGACGACCTTCCGCGCGACGAGATCGAGGTGCTGGGCGCGACCGGTGCGCGCCGCATCGACACGCTCGTGCACGACCTGATCGAGACGTCGGAGCGCGCGGGCGACATCGTCCAGGGCGACGAGGTCGGCGGGGCGATGCTGTCGCTCCGCAGCTTCATGTTCGAGCGCGTCTACCTCGGGCCGCACACCCGTCCGGAGCACGAGCGAGCCCGCGCCACGGTGCGCCGCATCTTCGACGCCCTCGCCGACCGCGGCGGCGAGCCCGACGAGATCACCGACTTCATCGCCGGCATGACCGACCGCTACGCGCTGCAGTACGCGGCCACCCTCGACTGATGGCCCGGATCGCGGACGCGAGCGTCGAGGCCGTCCGCCGCGGAGCCGACCTGGTGGCGGTCGTCGAGGAGCGGACGTCGCTGCGGAAGGCCGGGAGCCAGCTCACGGGCCGCTGCCCGTTCCACGAGGAGCGCACACCGAGCTTCTCGGTCGACCCGGGAAAGGGGCTCTACCACTGCTTCGGCTGCGGCCGGGGCGGCGACGTCTTCACCTTCGTCGGCGAGGCGCTCGGCCTCGACTTCGCCGGCGCCGTCGAGTGGCTCGCGGAGCGGTTTCGCATCCCGCTCGAGTACGAGGAGATCTCGCCGCGGGAGGAGCAGCGCCGGCAGCGCCGGCAGCGGCTGTACGAGCTGCTCGAGAGCGCGGCCGACTTCTACAGCCGCCTGCTCTGGGACGCGCGGGCGGGGGCGTCCGCCCGTGCCTACCTCGCCGGCCGCGGCCTCGGCGAGGCGGCCTGCCGCGCGTTCCGGCTCGGCTACGCCCCCGGCGGCGGCGTGCTCGCGCGCAAGGCGCGCGAGAAGGGCTTCGCCGTCGAGGAGCTGCGGGCCGCCGGCCTGACGCGGCCGCGGGGGGACGACTACTTCCAGCGGCGCCTCGTCTTCCCGCTCGCGGACGCACGCGGGCGCGTCGTCGGCTTCCAGGCGCGACGCCTGCACGACGACGACCCGCTGCGGGGGAAGTACGTGAACACGCCGGAGACCGAGCTCTTCCGCAAGGGCGACGTCGTCTACGGCCTCCACCTCGCGCGGCAGGAGATCGCGAAGGACGGCCGCGCCGTCGTCGTCGAGGGGAACACCGACGTGATCGCCCTCCGCCAAGCCGGGCTCGGGGCGGTCGTCGCCTGCATGGGGACGGCGCTCACCGAGGCGCAGCTCCGCGAGCTCGGCCGCCTGACGAGGCGGCTCTGGCTCGCCTTCGACGGCGACGCCGCCGGCAGCGCCGCGACGCTGCGCGGGATGGAGCTCGCGGTCGCGCAGGGGTTCGAGGTGAACGTGGTGGTGCTGCCTCCCGGACGGGACCCCGCCGACGAGCCGCAGGGCTTCGCGGCGCGGCTCGCCACCGCCAAGCCCTACGCGCTCCACCGCGTCCAGGCCGAGGCCGCCGCCGGCGGCTTCGCAGCCGCGAGCGCGTTCCTGCGGACGCTGCCGGACTCGCCGGCGAAGGCGGAGGCGATCCGCTGGGCCACCGACCGGTTCGGGATCGGGCTCCAGCTCCCGAGCGTGCGCGCCCGGGCGCAGGCGGCGCTCTCGCCGCGGCGCCTCGACGCCGAGACGCGCCGCGAGCGGGGCGCGCTCGCCGGCGTGGTCGCCCACCCGGGCCTCGTCCCGATCCTGGCCGAGCTGCCGCCCGAGCACTTCCGCGACGAGACGAGCCGCGCCGTCCGCGCGCACCTCGTCGACGGCGCCCCGCTCGACGAGCGCGGGGTGGCGCTCCTCGCCGAGCTGAACGCGCACGCCGCCGCCGAGGGGATCGACCGGCAGACCGCCGAGGAGCTGCTCCTCCGCCTGCGCGAGCGCGCGCTCCGCGCCGAGCTCGCCCACGCCGCCCCGGAGCGGATGCGCGAGCTGCAGGAGAAGCTCCTGCGGGTGCGGGAGGCGCTCGCGCGGCTCGGCGAGCGCACCCCGGTCGCGGACTGAGTCCGGCGCCGGGGCGTCCTGGAGGGACGAGGCCGGGGCGTGGCGGGCGTCCGAGACGACGCGCGAGAGAAAGGCCGCGCGCCCGACCTGGCGTCGCTCAGCGTCGGCGCGCCGCGTCAAGCCCGCGTTCGGCGGAGGTCAGGGCGCTGTAAAGCGCGGCGCGGGCGGGCGCCGCGGCGAGCTCCCCGGGTTGGACTCGAACCAGACCCGGCCTCGACCGGCATTAACTCGCAAGAGGCGAGTTCCGGGAACAATGCAGGGAGAAGTCGGGTCGACGTACCGGCTGGAACGAGGCAACAAGCCACTCCGGACGACAACGACCGTGGGCAAGGCGTGGGCACATGAGCGCGGGAGCTCGGCGCGTCGGTAACTCCGTTCTCCTTAATCTCCAGCCGATCTCACAAAGAGTTGCGCTCTCTGCGACCTTCTACCACACTTCGGAAGTGTGGGGATGGAGCCTCCTCGCCGCGATCATTGCGGGATTCGTAGCGGGCACTCTCGTCAGCATTCGCAGAGCACACGGCTGGGCATTTTTCATTGGGATGTTCGGCCTCGGCATCTGTTTCTTTATGGCGGCAACAGTTTCGTCCGTCACAGCATGGGGCTCTCGTCCAGCCGGAGACTCCGACTGGACTCACACGGCAGTTCTGATCATTCTTGGAATTCTCAGTATCGCGGCGGCGATCACCACCGCTGGTGCGATAGCTGTGACGCGTCTCGTCGTGTCTCGCGGTCGCGGACTCCTGAGGCGCTGAGGGGAGACCGGCGGAGCACTAACTTCCGGGGCTTTCGCTAGCGTCTTCTGATCATCGTCAACGGTTTCCTGAAAGATGTCTGGCCCGCCGCGAGGCGCCGCGCCGCGACGGCCTGGCGTGTAGAGCAGGGACTACCCGAGGATGAGCCGACCGTCTTCGACGGTCTGCACGTGCACGATCTCCGGCACACGGCAATCTCGCTCATGTGCAAGGCCGGCTACCGGCCCGAATGGGTCGCCGAGCGGGTTGGCCATAACGACGGCGGGGCGCTGATCCTCCGCAACTACCGCCACCTCTACCCGAGCGAGATGAGCACCGTAGCGCCGAACCTCGACGCGCTTTTCGGAGATGAGCGTGGGCAAGGTGTGGGCAAGCGCCCAGCGGCAGCGCGGGAAACCGCTGGTGCGAAGCGGAAAGAGACAGCTCCCCGGGTTGGACTCGAACCAACAACCCTCCGGTTAACAGCCGGATGCTCTGCCAATTGAGCTACCGGGGACCGCGCTCGTCCCGGCCGGCGCGGACCCCGCCGGGCCGGCGGCCGCCGTCGCGAGCGGCGGCCATTGTAGCCGGCTCGGGCCCGCGGCTCAGCCCACGACCCGGACGTGGACGACGGTCGTGTGCAGCCGCGCGCCGTTCTCGGCCGAGGGCTCGTAGAAGACGAGCGTCCCCTCGCCCGGAGGCAGGTCGAAGGTCGCCCGCCAGGTACCGCGGGTGCCGGAGCCGGCGCTCGCCTGGATCGCCCGGCCGGCGACGAGCTTCCCGTCCACGTAGGCCTCCGCGGCGAAGCTCCCCTCGAAGGTGTCGGCCGTCCCGCGCGCGCGCACCGGGCTCGTCACCGTCGAGTCGCGACGCGGCTCCTCGACGAAGATGAGCGCGTCCGGGGTCAGGTCGACGAAGTCGAGCCGGGTGGCCGGCCGCGCGAGCCGCCGCTCGGCGCCGTCCTCGAGCGCGATCCGCCGAGTGCCCGACAGCGCCTCCACGCCCCGGACGGAGGGGAACTGCGTCAGCGTGTAGACGATCTGGCCCTGCGCGGTGCGCGGCAGGCGCTCGATCCCGGCGGAGAACGACGCCGTGGCCACGCCGCCGCTGACCGTGAGCTTCTCGAGCCGGATCCCGGCCGGGAGCGCGGTCCAGTAGCCCGGCGGCGGCCCGGCGAGGAGCGCGCCGAGCGCCGCCGTCCCGACGGCGGCCGTCCGCGGCACCGTGACGGCAACCGGGACGAGCCCGGGGCCGCGGAAGAAGTACGCGCGGAGCGTCGCGCTCGCCGCGTGCGGCGCCGTCCCGGTCGTGCTCGGGCTGCCGCCGCCGCAGCCGGCGAGGAGCGCGCCGGCGAGCGCGAGAGGTGCGAGGCGAGGCTTCACGCCGGCAGTATCCTGCCCGTGTGAGCCTGTTCGCGATCGTGGTGCTCGTCGCGGCGGCCGCGCTCGTCGCCGCCGCCGAGTGGCCGCGCCTGGCGAGGCTCGCCGGCGCCCGCCGGCGCGCGCAGCGGCTCGAGCGGAAGGCGCGCCTGCGGGTCGTGCGCTCCGACGAGCAGGACGAGTTCGCCCGCTCGGTCGAGCGCGACCTCGCCGCGCTGCCGACGATCGACGAGCACGACGCCAGGAAGCGGTAGCCGCCCGCCTACCCCGCGACCCGCACGGCCCGCGAGAGCGTGGCGGTGTTCGGCTTGATCCGCGCCACGTCCTCCTGGTTCTTCAGCTCCTGGAAGTCGGAGGCGGTCAGGGTCAGCGTGTGGGCGCCGGGCTTCGCCGGCACGGTCGCGAGCCCGTGCGCGTACTGCACGCCGACCGGGCGCCCGTCGAGGGTCGCCGAGAGCGACTGCGGGTCGACGCCGGAGCCGGCGTCGGTGACCGAGACGACGATCCTCCCGCCGCGGGCCGAGACGAGCCGCAGCACCGGCGGCGCCGTGTCGTCGATCCAGAAGCGGAAGGTGAACGGGCCGGCGCCGGCGGCCGAGCGCGTGTCGAAGACGACGTCGTAGGCGCCGGGGGTCGGGAGCACCGCCCCGGCGACCGGGCGCGGCTCGCCGAAGGTGCTGAAGTAGGGGTTGAGCGCCTGCGGGAGGCCGTCGTAGCCGGTGAGGTGGTTCTCGTCGCCCGCCTCGACGACGTGCGGGACCGCGTGGCCCGAGAGGACGGCGACGCCGAAATTGGCGGTGCCGGCGGGGACCCGCACCCGGTAGACGACCTCCGGGCCGGGGTACGTCGCGTCGCCGCCGGTCGGGAACCGGTAGCGCGAGACCCTGGCCTCGCCGCGGCGCGTGTCGCCGGCGTACGTCCCGGTCCGCGTCAGGGTCGCCTGCACCGGCTCGGTGCGAAGCAGCGGATGGTCGACGACCGCGAGGAACGGGATCCGCCGCACGTCGGTGCCGCGGGTCAAGACGACGAAGCCGCTGGTGAGGCCGGAGCGGGCGCCCGGGGCCGCGGTCGCGGTGACGGGGAGCGTGCCGGGCACGGCGACGGTCGGCGGCGCCGACACGGTCACGCCGTGACCCCGGTCCTGCACGTCGACCGACACCGACCAGCTCCCGGCGCCGCCACCGGCGTCGGTGAGCGCAACCGAGCGCGTGCCGCCGTTCAGCGGGAAGGTGAGCGAGGACGGGGAGGTGAAGAGGAGCGGGTTGTCCGCCTTCGGCAGGTCGATCAGGCCGCCGCCCTCGCGGAGGACGGAGATCTCGCGCCCGAGGTCGTCGCGGACCGGGTCGGCCGTCGCCACGATCGCCGACTTGATCTCCGCCACCGTCCAGGCGGGGTGGCGCTCCTTGAGCAGCGCGACCCCGCCGGAGACGATCGGGGTCGCCATGCTCGTGCCGCCGAGCTCGCCCCAGGGGCCGCCCTCGTTCGTCGGCAGCGACGAGGTGATCGCGACGCCGGGCGCGCTCACGTCGGGCTTGAGGATGAGCGACACGGGCGTCGGGCCGGCGGACGAGAAGTCGGCGATCTGGTCGCCGATCGTGGTGGCCGCGACCGTGATCGCCGACGGCGCGTTCGCCGGCGAGCTGATCGACCCGTACCCGAACTGGTTGAAGTCGTTGCCGGCCGCCACGACCGGCACGACGCCTGCGCGCGCGGCGCCTTCGATCGCCTGCACGACGACGTCGCGCGACGGCGCCACCTCCGGCTCCCCGAGCGAGAGGTTGATGACGTTCATCCCGTCCCGCACCGCCTGGTCGATCGCCGCCGCGATCTGCGCCGAGTTGCCGTCGAGCCCGAAGTCCGGCGTCGGGATCGTGAGCGCCTTGTAGTTTCCGAGGTACGCGCTCGGCGCGACGCCCGACAGGAGCAGCGAGCCGTCCGCCGTCCCGTGGTCGCCCGCCGCGATCCCGGCGACGTGCGTCGCGTGGAAGGACTGCGTCGGGTCGAACGGCGCCCGCGCGTACTTCCAGTGCGGCGACGGCGGCGCGAAGGTGCGCTGGACGATCACCTTCGGCGTCGCGTCCCGCCGAAGCCCCTTCGGGAAGCCCGGCGGGTAGGTGTAGCCGCTCGGGTCGAAGAAGGGATGCGTGGCGTCGATCCCGTCGTCGATGATCCCGATCTTCATCCCGGCGCCGGCGGTCGCGAGCGTCGGGCCCCAGAGCTTGTCGGCGCCGATCAGCTCGGGCGACTGCGTCACCGCCCGGGCGGAGACGGCCGTGACGGAGAGGGAGTGGTAGGTGAGGTTCGGCCAGAGGCGCGCGACGCCGGGGAGCTGCGCGAGCCGGCCGACCTCGGAGCGGGGGAGGTCGATCGCGAACCCGTCGAGGACGACCCGGTAGCGCCAGCGGATGCGCGCCCCCGGCAGCGACGCGACGAGGTCGCGCGCCGCCTGAGCCTGCGCGGCCGCGAGCTCGCGCGCGTAGCCGGCGTGCCGCGCGGACGCGAGCGAGCGCCCGAACGCCGCGAGCCCGGGCGGCTTCAGCGTCACGATCACTTCCTCCGTCGGCCCCTGCGGGGTCGCTCCGCCCGCGCCCGAGACGGCGGCGGCGGCCGCGGCCGCCGCACCCAGCACCGCGAGACGGGTCGAGGCGGTCAGAGTGCGGATGAGAGGACTTGAACCTCCACGCCCCGAAGGGCACACGGACCTGAACCGTGCGCGTCTACCAATTCCGCCACATCCGCTTGGGCGCGACCAGTCTAGCGCCGCCCGTCCGCCGCTCGGCAGGATGCTCGTCGGCATGAGGACCGGCGTGCTGACCAAGGCGGGGGGCGAGGTCGTCTGCCGCCGCCTGGAGCTCGCCGACACGCCGTGGCGGCGGCTGCGCGGGCTGCTCGGCCGGAGCGGGCTCGGGCCCGAGGAGGGGCTGCTGCTCCGGCCGGCGGGCTCGATCCACACGTTCTTCATGCGCTTCCCGATCGACGCCGTCTTCTGCGACCGCGACCTCGTCGTGCTCGGGGTCGAGCGCGAGCTCCGCCCGTGGCGCGTCGCCGCCCGGCGCGGCGCGCGGGCGGTGGTCGAGCTCCCGGCGGGCGCGGCCGCCGGGGTCGAGCGGGGGGACCGGCTGGTGCTCGCTACGATGGGCGCGTGAGGGAGCGGATCCAGGAGCTGCTCGAGCGCGCCTTCCCGCAGGCCGAGCAGGTGCGCGTCGTCGACCGCACGGGCGGCGGCGACCACTTCGAGGTCGTCGTGCAGGACGCCGCCTTCAACGGCCTCTCCCGGCTCGAGCAGCACAGGCTGGTCTACGCCGCCCTCGACGAGCCCTGGCGGCAGGGCGCAATCCACGAGCTCCGCATCAACACGAAGGGGACCGCGTGACCTACACCGACAAGATCAAGGCAGTGCTCGAGTCCGCCGACGTCGCCCTCTTCATGAAGGGCACGCCGGACGCGATCATGTGCGGGAACTCGGAGCGCGCGCTCGGCGCGCTGCGGCGCGCGGGCGCGCCGATCACCGCCGTCGACATCCTCCCCGACCCCGAGATCCGGCAGGACCTCTCGGCCCTCTCCGGCTGGCCGACGATCCCGCAGGTCTTCGTCAAGGGCGAGCTCGTCGGCGGCGCCGACATCGTCGAGGAGATGGAGCGCTCGGGCGAGCTCGAGCGGACGCTCGTCGAGAAGCTCGGCGAGAGCTACTGGGAGGCCCGCGGCGAGCGGACCGTGAGCCTCGTCGAGGGGTAGGTCGCGACCGCCGACCGAGGCTAGGCCGCCTCGGCGGCGAGGACGCCGAGGACGTCCTCGGCGTGCGTCGCCGGCGTGACGTTCCGCAGCACCTTGCGCACGGTGCCGTCGGGCCCGATCACGAAGGTGGTCCGGGCGATCCCCATGTACGTGCGTCCGTACCGCGACTTCTCCACCCAGACGCCGTAGCGCTCGGCGACCGTGTGCTCCGGGTCGGCGAGGAGGGTGAAGGGAAGCTCGTAGTCGTCGCGGAACCGCCGGTGCGAGGCGACCGTATCGGGCGAGACGCCGAGCACGACCGCGCCCGTCCGCTCGAACGCGCCCCACGCGTCGCGGATCCCGCAGGCCTGCGTCGTGCAGCCGGAGGTGTGGTCCTTGGGGTAGAAGTAGAGGACGACCGGCCGGCCGCGCAGGGAGGCGAGGCGCACCGTCTCGCCGGTGTCGCTCTCGAGCTCGAAGTCCGGGGCTAGCGTTCCTTCCTCGACCATGCCGCGGCCGCCATGCTAACCGCTCACCACGCGAACGCCGTCCTCGTGATCGCGGTCTGCGCGGCGGCGGGGGTCGCCGCCCTCGTCGCCCGCCGCCGCGGCGCCCGGAGCTGGACCGCCCACCTGATCGCCGCGGCGCAGACCCTGCTCGTGGCGCAGGTCGCGCTCGGCCTGCTCCTCCTCGCCGAGCACAAGCGCGCGGCCGAACGGCTCCACTACGCCTACGGCGTCTTCGCGCTGCTCGCGGTGCTCGCGCCGTACCTCTACGCCCCGGACGCGCCCCGTGCCCGGCTCGGCTGGTTCGCCGGCACGAGCCTCCTGGCCGCGGCGCTGGCCGTGCGTGCTTACATGACCGCGTGACCGCCGCGTGAGCCGGATCCCGCCGTTCCTGCGCGGCCTGGCGATCATCGGCGCGATCGCCCTGGTCGTCGTCGTCCTCAACCTCGAGACGGCGCTCTCGACCGCGGCGCTCCTCGCCCGCGTCGCCTTCTTCCTCGCCGTCGCCTTCGTCGCCTACCTGCTCTGGCGCGACGTCGGCCGGCGCGAGATCGGCCTCTGGCCGGCACGCCAGCAGTGGGTGTTCTACGGGGCGGTCGGCCTGCTCGTCGCCGACCTGGGCTGGTGGTTCCTCGGGACGCTCTCCGGCGTCGACCTGTTCGTCTTCTTCGTCGTCGCCGCCGTCTCGATCGCGGTCGCCGTGCGCACCTGGCGCGAGCGGCACACGTACTCCTGACGCTCAGGCCTCGACGCGGGCGCCGACGCCGTCCAGCCGGTCGAGCGCGGCGCGGACGTCCATGAGCTGGCCGACGAAGATCGGCGTGTCGCGCTCGGTCCAGCGCGACGCCTCGCTCTCGCGCAGGCGGGCCATCAGGTGCATGAAGTCGGACGGCTCGTCGCACTCGAAGACCGTCATGTACTCCTGGTCGTCGATGCCGAACGAGTAGGTGGTGTGGTTGTTGATCGTCTCGAACTCGTGCCCGATCCGCATGTGCTCGTCCATCGCCGCCTGCCGCTGCTCCTTCGGCAGGAAGTACCACGGCCGCTGCTTGACGAACGGGTAGACGACCAGGTAGGGCTGACGCTGGGGGACGATCTTGCGCGCCCGGGTCGCCTTCGTGTACTGGGAGGGCTTGGTGGTCGCGAGGTACGAGTACGGCGTCTCGAGCCAGCCCGCGAGCGGCGTGGCGTTCAGCGCGGCGCCGAGCTCGCCGAGGTCCTCGTAGCGCTGGGTGATCTTCCAGAGGAAGAAGTCGACCTCCGGGCGGACGCCGGTCGTCGAGTAGGCGGCGAGGTAGTCGAACCGGGGGGCGAGCTCCTCGACGACCTCCGCGAACGCGTCCTTGTGGGCTGCACGCTCCTCCACCGGCAGGCGCCGCCACTCGGGCAGCACGCGGAAGAAGGTGTACGCGAGGTACTGGCCGGTCGCGGGTGCACCCACACCCCGAGGATACCCTGAGGCCGTGCCTGCCGGAACGCTCGACGAGCGGCTGAAGCGCCTGCCTCGGGGGCCGGGCGTCTACCTCTTCCGCGGCGCGCGGGGCGAGGTGCTGTACGTCGGCAAGGCGAAGTCCCTGCGGGCGCGCGTCCGGCAGTACTTCCAGGCCGGGCGCTCCGACTCCCGGCTCGGGATCGACAAGCTGATCGAGCGGATCGCCGACGTCGAGACGATCGTCACCGGCACCGAGGTCGAGGCGCTCCACCTCGAGCAGAACCTGGTCAAGCGGCACCGGCCGCCGTTCAACGTGCGGCTCCGCGACGACAAGTCGTTCCCGTACATCGCCGTGACGGTCGAGGACGAGTATCCGCGGGTGATGTTCACGCGCGAGCGGCACCGGCGCGGCGTCGTCTACTTCGGGCCGTACGCCAACGCGAAGAAGGTGCGGGAGACGCTCGACGTGCTCAACCGGGTCTTCCGCTACCGGCCGTGCGAGGGGCCGCGGCCCGGGCGCCACAGCGGGATCCCCTGCCTCGACTACCACATCGAGCGCTGCTACGCCCCGTGCGTCGGCGCCATCTCGAAGGAGGACTACCGGGCGATCATCGACGGCGTGATCGAGTTCCTCTCCGGAGACGACCGGCCGGTCCGAGCCGACCTCGAGCGCAGGATGCGCGAGGCCGCCGCCGAGGAGCGCTTCGAGGAGGCGGCCCGGTACCGCAACCGGCTGCGCGCGGTCGAGCGCCTCGCCGAGCGGCAGGCGGTCGAGCGGGCGTCGATCGGGACGACCGACGTGATCGGCGTCGCGGTCGGGCCGGAGCGGGCGGCGGTGCAGGTGTTCCCGCTCCGAGAGGGGCGGATGGTCGACCGCTACGCGTTCCACCTCGACAACGCCGCCGGCGAGGACGTCGCGGAGGTGCTGGAGCAGTTCTGCCTCGAGTACTACGGCTCGGCCCCGGCGATCCCGCCGCAGGTGCTCGTCCCGCGGGCGGCGGGTCCGCTCGACACGCTCGCGGCGTTCCTCTCCGAGCTCCGCGGCGCGCGGGTGGACGTGCGCGCCCCCGAGCGGGGCGAGAAGCGACGCCTCCAGGAGCTCGCCCAGCGGAACGCGCAGCTCGCGCTCGAGTCGGAGAGCTTCGCCGCCGAGGCGAAGCGGCTCCGGCGCGTCGAGGCGCTGGAGGAGCTGCGCGAGGTGCTGAACCTCGAGTCGCTGCCGCTCCGGATCGAGTGCTTCGACGTCTCGAACATCCAGGGACGGGAGATCGTCGGCTCGATGGTCGTCTTCGAGGACGGCGTCGCCCGGCGCAGCCACTACCGCAAGTTCGCCGTGCGTGGGCAGGAAGGCCAGGACGACTTCGCGGCGATCGCAGAGGTCGTCGGGCGCCGCTTCGCGCGGCTGGCCGGCGCGACCGCGGAGGGCGACGACGCGTTCGCCCGGACACCGAACCTCGTCGTCATCGATGGCGGCAAGGGTCAGCTCTCGGCGGCGCTCGCGGCGATGCAGGCCTTCGACCTCCCGCGCGTCGCCGTGGTCGCGCTGGCCAAGCGGGTCGAGGAGGTGTTCGTGCCGGGACGGCCGGAGCCGGTCGTCCTCCCCGAGCGCTCGCCGGGCCTCCAGCTCCTGCAGCGCGTGCGCGACGAGGCGCACCGGTTCGCGGTCGAGTTCCACCGGGCGCGCCGGGCGGCGAGCGCCCGGGCCTCGATGCTCGACCAGCTCGAGGGCGTCGGCCCGGCCCGCCGCCGGGCGCTCCTGCGCCACTTCGGCTCGCCCGAGCGGGTGCTCGCCGCCTCCGCCGAGGAGCTCGAGGGCGTCCCGGGCGTGCCGGCGAAGACCGCCCGTCGCATCTACGCGCAGCTCCACAAGGCGGGGCGCGCATGAGGGGCCGGGCGGCGGGCGCCGCGCTCGCCCTCGCGCTCGCCGGCTGCGGCGGCGGGGGCTCGCGGACGCTCCTCGCGGACGGGCCGTGGCAGGTCGTGCTCCGCGGCGGCAAGGCCGAGGTGCTCCACGACGGGCGGGTGGCGAGCGCGCGCGGGATCGCGGTCGAGATCCTCGGCCCGAAGCCGGGGCAGGCGGCGCCGAACCCGCCGCAGGTGGCGATCACGATGCGGGCGACGCGCCCGCTCGTCGACGCGATCCTCTGGGTCGACGGCAACCGCCTGCTGACGAAGGGCGGCGGGACGGCGACGAACGGCACGATCTACGGCGCCCCGAGCGCCCTCGCGCCGGGCACCCACACGGCGGTCGGCTACGCGCGGACGGCGACCGCGGGGGTCGCCGTCGCCTGGCGCTTCCGCGTGCCCTGAGCGGCCGCCCTCCCGGGCGGGGCGGTCAGCGGTCGGGGGCGAGGAACGGGTAGCGGTAGTCCCGGGCGGGGACGAACGTCTCCTTGATCGCGCGCGGCGAGACCCAGCGGATCAGGTTCCACATCGAGCCCGCCTTGTCGTTCGTGCCCGAGGCTCGCGCCCCGCCGAAGGGCTGCTGGCCGACGATCGCGCCGGTCGGCTTGTCGTTGACGTAGAGGTTGCCGGCCGCGTAGCGCAGGCGCTCCCGCGCGTCGGCGATCGCGGCGCGATCCTCGGCGAAGACGGCGCCGGTCAGGCCGTAGGGCGACGAGGAGTCGACCAGGGCGAGCGTCTCGTCCCACCGCCGCTCGTCGTAGACGTACGCGGTCACGACGGGGCCGAAGAGCTCGTCCCGCAGCAGGCGGAACCCGGGGTCCCGTGTCTCGATCACCGTCGGCTCGACGAACCAGCCGGTCGAGTCGTCGGTGCCGCCGCCGACGACGACCTCCGTCTCCGGATGGGCACGGGCCTCCTCGATCGCCTCGCGCTGGGTCGCGAACGAGCGCTCGTCGATCACGGCCCCCATGAAGTTCGCGAAGTCGGAGACGTCGCCGACCCTGATCGTCGCCACCTCCTCGGCGAGCCGCTCGCGCAGCTTCGGCCACAGGTTCGAGGGCGCGTACAGCCGCGAGGCGGCGGAGCACTTCTGCCCCTGGTACTCGAACGCGCCCCGCACGATCGCGGCCGCGACGGCGTCGAGGTCGGCGGACGGATGCGCGACGACGAAGTCCTTGCCGCCCGTCTCCCCGACCACGCGCGGGTAGTTGCGGTAGCGGGCGATGTTCTGCCCGACCGTCTTCCACATCCCCTGGAAGACGGCGGTCGAGCCGGTGAAGTGGATCCCGGCGAGCTCCGGGCTCGCGAGCGCCGCGTCGCCCACGGTCGCGCCGGCGCCCGGGAGCATGTTGATCACGCCGCCGGGCAGCCCGGCCTCCTGCCAGAGGCGCATCAGGTAGTAGGCCGAGAGCATGGCCGTCGACGCCGGCTTCCACAGCACGACGTTCCCCATCAGCGCGACCGACGTCGGCAGGTTCCCGGCGATCGCGGTGAAGTTGAACGGGGACACCGCGAGCACGAAGCCCTCGAGCGGCCGGTACTCCATCCGGTTCCAGACCCCCGGCGCCGACGCCGGCTGCTCGGCGTAGATCCGGGTCATGAACTCGACGTTGAAGCGGAGGAAGTCGGTCAGCTCGCACGCGGCGTCGATCTCCGCCTGGTGCGCGGTCTTCGACTGGCCGAGCATCGTCGCGGCGTTCAGCGTGTCGCGCCACGGGCCCGCGAGCAGCTCCGCGGCGCGGAGGAAGACCGCGGCGCGCTCCTCCCACGGCCAGCGGGACCAGTCGCGCCACGCGGCCGCCGCCGCGTCGACCGCCTGCTGCACGTGCTCCGCCGATCCCTGGTGCACGTCGGCGAGGACGTGCTCGCGGTCGTGCGGCATCACCGCGGGCCGGGTCTTGCCGGTGCGGACGTCTTTGCCGCCGATCACGAGCGGCACGTCGGCGCGCTCGCCGCGCATCTGCTCGAGCCGGAGCCTGAGGCTCGCGCGCTCGGGCGAGCCGGGCGCGTAGTCGCGGATCGGCTCGTTCGACGGCGCGGGCGGGCGGAAGATCGCGTGGGTGCTCATGGGGCGAACCTTACGACGCCGCGGGCGCTCAGCGCCGGAGCAGGTGCGTGGCGGTCACGATCACCCAGATCATGAAGCCGAGCGTGGAGGCGAAGACCTCGTTGCCGGCGAGCCGCCAGTGCCACGCGCCCTCGAGCACGCCGACCCCGAGCACGCCCGCGCCGCCGACGAGGCCCGCGTAGCCGAACGTCTTCGTCACCTTGCGCGCACGCAGTGCGGCGAGCGACGCGCCGATCACGACCGTCGCCGCACACGCCGCCGCGGGCGCGGCGAGCTGCGGCTTCGCGAACACGAGCGCCAGCGCCTGCAGCGCGATCAGCGCGGCGCCGCCGAGGTGCACGGTGCTGCCGAAGAATCCGGCGGGGTCGTAGCGGTCGAGCCGCGCGCGGAGGCTCGCGAGGAACCAGAGGAACGCGAACGCGGCGGCGGTGAAGAGCGCCGAGCCGAGGTTCGAGTGGCGGTAGCCGACGACGAACGCCGGCAACGCGAGCGCGACGTACAGGTAGCCGCCGAGGGCCAGACGTTCCCGCGTCACGGCGCGACGCTACAACATCGACAGGATGCGGCCGACCTGCGTGCGCTACGAGGCGCCGGGCTGGGGCGTGGGCGAGCTCTGGCTCGACGGCGCCCGCGTGATCTGGTCGGAGCACCCGCGTCCGGAACGGACGATGGAGGGGTCTGACCCTCGACATGAAGGGTCAGACCCCTCCACTGTCCTGGCGGGACGGCTGCGCGCGTTCTTCGCCGGCGGGGCGGACGACTTCGCCGACGTGGAGCTCGACGTCGACGACGGCTTCTACGGCGACTGCGCCCGCGCGCTGCGCGCCGTGCCGCGCGGCGAGGTGGTGACCTACGGGGAGCTCGCCGCGCTCGCGGGCCGCCCGGGCGCGGCGCGCGCGGCCGGCACGTTCTGCGCGCGCAACCGCCTCGGCGTGTTCGTCCCCTGCCACCGCGTCGTCGCGGCGGGCGGCATCGGGACGTTCGGCGACCTCGGCGTCGCCTACAAGCGGCGGATGCTGGCGCTCGAAGGCGTGGTGCTGTGAGCTCGGAAACTGTTTCGCGGCGGAGCCGCGAAACAGTTTCGACGCTGTCCGACGACCTCCGCAACGAGCTGGCGGCGATCGCGCCCGCGCGGCGCTGCTGCCGCCTCGCAGAGGTGTCGGCGCTCTTCCACGCCGCCGGCGCGTGGCACCTGCGCGACGGCGCGATCCACGTCCACCTCGATCTCGCGAGCCCCGCCGCTGCGAGGCGCGCCTTCGCGCTCCTGCGCGACCTCGGCGTCCGCTCCGAGATCCGCACCTACCGCCGCCGCGCCTTCCAGCGGCCGGCGCGGTACCAGCTGCACGTGGACGTCGACGCGTGCGCGCTGGCGCTCCTGCGCGAGGCGGGCGTCCTCTCGGCGGCGGGCGCGCCGCTCGAGCGGCCGCCGAAGCGGGTCGTCGGCCGGTCCTGCTGCCGCGGCGCCTACCTGCGCGGCGCGCTGCTGGCCGCGGGCTCGCTCTCCGGGCCGCACGACCTCCACCTGGAGCTGCGGACCGCGGGCGTCGACGGCGCGCGCTTCCTCGCCGGCGTGGCGGCCGCGCAGGACGTGACGCTCCGCGTCGCCGAGCGGCGGACGCACGCGTTCGCCTACGCGAAGGGGCACGACGCGGTGGCTGCGCTGCTCGCGGTCGCCGGCGCGGGCGAGACGACGCTGCGGCTCGAGGAGCACGCGGTCCTCGCGGCGACGCGCGCGGGCGCGAACCGCCTCGCGAACGCGGACGAGGCGAACCTCGTCCGGACGGCCCGCGCCGCCCGGTCGCAGCTCGACGCGATCCGCCGCCTCGACCCCGACGAGCTGCCGCCGGCGCTCGCCGAGATCGCCGCGCTTCGCCTGCGCCACCCCGCCGCGTCGCTGCGGGAGCTGGCCGCGCGCACGCGCCCGCCCGTCACCAAGGCGACCGCCTACCGCCGTTTGCGGGCCGTTGTCGATCTTGCTGACAACTGAGACACGTATGACTTGCAACTGCTCTAGCGCGGCCCGCCCCGGCGTGCCCATACTCAACGGGGCGGTCCGCGCTCGTCCGGCAGTGGATTCAGACCCCGTCCGCTGCCACGGTCCGGAGCGTGGTTCACCGGAGGGGGAGATCGTCCTCGGAGCTTCCCCTCCGGGCCGCCTGTTCCGCGTCCGCCGCGCCGCCCTTCGTTAGGTTTCCGCGTCGTGAGCCAGGCGACGTTCGACGAGCTGCGGCAGCGCCTCGCCGAGATCACCGACATCGGCCGGACGATGTCCCTCCTCTCCTGGGACCAGGAGGTGATGATGCCGCGCCGCGGCGCGGCCGTCCGCGCCGAGCAGCTCGGGACGCTCGCGCGCATCGGCCACGCGGCGTTCACGGACCCCGAGATCGGGCGGCTGCTGGACGCCTGCCGCGACTGGAGCGAGCAGCACGAGTACGACTCGTTCGAGGCGAGCCTCGTCCGCGTCGTCTCGCGCGACTGGGACAAGGCGCGCCGCGTCCCCACCGAGCTGCGCGCCGAGATGACCCGCTCCGCGGCGCGCGCGATCCCCGTCTGGAGGGAGGCGCGCGCGAACGACGACTTCGCCTCGTTCCTGCCGGCGCTCCGCACGAACGTCGACCTGCGCAAGCGCTACGTCGAGTGCTTCGAGGTCCGGGACGAGCCGTACGACGTCCTGCTCGACGACTACGAGCGCGACCTGACCACCGCCGAGGTGCGGCGCATCTTCGACTACCTGAAGGAGCACCAGGCGCCGCTCGTCCGCGACTTCGGCGGCCCGGTCGAGGAGCCGCCCGCACGGGAGTTCCCGCTCGACGCGCAGAAGCGGTTCGAGATCGAGGTGATCCGCTGGTTCGGCTTCGACGAGTCGGCCTGGCGGCTCGACCCGACCGTGCATCCGTTCGCCTCGGGCACCGGCAGCGACGACATCCGCCTCACGACGCGCTACTTCCCGGACAACCTCGACGGCCTCTTCGCGACCATGCACGAGTTCGGCCACGGGCTCTACGAGCACCAGGTCGACCGGTCGCTGGAGCGCTCGCCGCTCGCGCGCGGCGTCTCGCTCGGCCTGCACGAGTCGCAGAGCCGCATGTGGGAGAACCTCGTCGGCCGTTCGCTGCCGTTCTGGCGGCACGCGTTCCCGCGCGCGCAGGACGCGTTCCCGCAGGCGTTCGCCGGCTACGACGTCGACCGCTGGTACCGCGAGATCAACACCGTCGAGCCGTCGCTGATCCGCGTCGAGGCGGACGAGGCGACCTACAACCTGCACATCATCCTGCGCTTCGAGCTCGAGCAGGAGCTCCTCGCCGGCTCGTTCCCGCTCGAGCAGCTGCCGGAGGAGTGGAACCGGCGGATGTGGGAGTACCTCGGGATCGAGGTGCCGGACGACACCCGTGGAGTGCTCCAGGACACGCACTGGGCGGGCGGCTCGATCGGCTACTTCCCGACGTACGCGTTGGGCAACCTCGTCTCGGTGCAGATCTGGGAGCGCGTCACCGCCGACCTGCCCGACCTCGACGCCGCGTTCGAACAGGGCGACTTCGCTCCGCTTCGCGACTGGTTGCGCGAGCACCTGCACCGCTACGGCCGCAAGTTCACGCCGGCCGAGACGCTCGAGCGCACGGTCGGGACGCGCGAGATCGATCCCGAGCCGTACGTGCGCTACCTGCGCGCCAAGCTCGCGGGGATCTACGGATCTGCGTCGCCGGCCGCTGGGTAGAGTCGGCGGCATGGCGAAGACGAGAGTTGGGATCAACGGGTTCGGCCGCATCGGCCGCAACTTCTTCCGCGCGGCGCGCGAGCGCGGCGCCGACTTCGAGATCGTCGCGTACAACGACCTCGGCGACGTCAACACGATGGCGCACCTGCTGAAGCACGACTCCGTGCTCGGCAGGTTCCCGGAGGAGGTCGAGGTCTCGGGCGGCGCGCTCAAGGTGGCGGGAAGCGAGCTCACCGGCCTGGCCGAGCGCGATCCGGCGAACCTGCCGTGGCGCGACCTCGAGGTGGACGTCGTCGTCGAGTCGACGGGCTTCTTCACCAGCCGCGAGGGCGCGCAGAAGCACCTCGACGCGGGAGCGAAGAAGGTCGTCATCTCCGCGCCCGCGACCGATCCCGACGTGACGCTCGTGCTGGGCGTGAACGACGACGCGTACGACCCCGAACGGCACCACATCGTCTCCAACGCCTCGTGCACGACGAACTGCGTCGCCCCGATGGCGAAGGTGCTCGACGACGCCTTCGGCGTCGAGCAGGGCTACATGACGACGATCCACGCGTACACGCAGGACCAGAACCTGCAGGACGGCCCGCACAAGGACCTGCGCCGCGCGCGCAACGCCGCGATCAACCTCGTGCCGACCTCCACCGGCGCCGCGCGCGCGATCGGGCTCGTGCTGCCGCACCTGAAGGGCAAGGTCGACGGCATCTCGGTGCGCGCGCCGGTGCCGACCGGCTCCGTCACCGACCTGGTCGTGACCGTCGGCCGCGACGCGACGGTCGAGGAGGTGAACGCGGCGTTCGAGTCCGCGGCGTCGAGCGGCCCGCTCGAGCCGTACCTCGACTACTCCGACGAGCCGCTCGTGTCGACGGACATCGTCCGCTCGCCGGCGTCCTGCACGTTCGACAGCAAGCTGACGATGGCGAACGGCAAGCTCGTGAAGGTCTTCGGCTGGTACGACAACGAGTGGGGCTACTCGTGCCGGCTCGTCGACCTCGTCGCGCGCGTTCTGTGAGGCTGCCGCGCTCCGTCGAGGCGGCGGAGGTCGGTGAAAGGGTCGTGCTCGTGCGCAGCGACCTGAACGTGCCGCTCGAGGGCGGCCGGGTCGCCGACGACACGCGCATCCGCGCCTCGCTGCCGACGATCCGGCTCCTGCTCGAGCGCGGCACGCGCGAGGTGCGCGTCTGCTCGCACCTGGGCCGGCCGAAGACCGACGAGGACCGCGGGCGATACGCGATGCAGCCGGTGCGGGAGCGGCTCGCGGAGCTCGTCGACGACGACCGCGTGACGGTGCTGGAGAACACGCGCTTCCACCCGGGCGAGACGTCGAACGATCCGGCGTTCGCGCGCGAGCTCGCGGACGGCTGCGACCTCTACGTGGACGACGCCTTCGGCTCGGCGCACCGCGCGCACGCGTCCACCGTCGGCGTGGCGGAGCTGCTGCCGAGCTACGCCGGCCTGCTGCTCCTCGACGAGCTGCGGAACCTCGGCCGGCTGCTCGGCGACGTCGAGCGCCCGTTCGCGATCGTCGCCGGCGGGGCGAAGGTCGACGACAAGATCGGCGTCTTGAGCAACCTGGGCTCGCGTGCCGACGAGGTGCTGATCGGCGGCAAGATGGCCGAGGACGTCCGCAGCGACAGCCCGTTCGAGTTCGACGTGGTGCTGCCGCGCGACGTCGTCGCCGCGTCGTCGTTCGACGCGGACGCCGAGACGCGCGTGACGGCGTTCGACGAGCTGCCCGACGGCTGGCTCGGGCTCGACGTCGGGCCCGAGACCCGCGACGACTTCACCCGCCGCATCGCAGGCGCGCGCACCGTCTTCTGGAACGGTCCGCTCGGCGTCTTCGAGTGGCCTCGCTTCGCCGAGGGCACCTTCGCCGTCGCGCGCGCCGTCGCCGACTGCGACGGCTTCACCGTCGTCGGCGGCGGCGACTCGGTGCGCGCCGTCCAGGAGGCGGGCGTGGCCGACCGGGTCTCGTGGATCTCGACCGGCGGCGGCGCCTCGCTCGAGCTGCTCGAGGGCAAGGAGCTGCCCGGCGTGGCGGCGATCCCGCCGGCATGAGCTGCGTCACGATCGCGCCGCCTGGAAACTGTTTCGCGACGTCGTCGCGAAACAGTTTCGATGCCGACCCGCGTGAGGTATGTGGGTGACGCTCATAGCCGGCAACTGGAAGATGTACAAGGGCCCGGCCGAGGCGGCGGAGTTCTGCCGCGCGCTGCGCGAGGCCGAGCTGCCGGCGGCCGTCGACGTCGTCGTCTGCCCGCCGTTCGTCTCGTTGGAAGCGGCGGTGCAGGCGCTCGCCGGGACGGAGATCGGCGTGTTCGCGCAGAGCTGCCACTGGGCGGCCGAGGGCGCCTTCACGGGCGAGGTGTCGGCGCCGATGCTGCGCGAGCTCGGCGTCTACGGGACGCTCGTCGGCCACTCGGAGCGGCGGCAGTGGTTCGGCGAGACGGACGAGACGGTCGGCCGGCGCGCCGGGGCGGCGCTCGAGGCCGGGCTGCACGTGATTGCCTGCGTGGGGGAGACCGAGTCCGAGCGGCAGGCGGGCGACACCGAGGCCGTGCTGCGCCGCCAGCTCGCGGTGCTCGAGCCCGACGACGGCCTCGTCGTCGCCTACGAGCCCGTCTGGGCGATCGGCACCGGCCGCACCGCGACGCCCGAGCTCGCCGAGGAGGCGCACGAGCTGATCAAGTCGCTGCTCGACGTGCCGGTGCTCTACGGCGGCTCCGTGAAGCCGGAGAACGCCGCAGACCTGCTCGCGCAGCCCGCGATCGACG
Organism: Gaiellaceae bacterium; assembly: GCA_035652835.1. GTDB lineage: Bacteria > Actinomycetota > Thermoleophilia > Gaiellales > Gaiellaceae > PALSA-600. Next base: position 39,682 of record DASRDA010000030.1, on the reverse strand, counting down.
GCGCGCTCGTCGGCGGCGCCTCGCTCGAGCTCGACTCGTTCCTGGCCGTATGCCGTTCGGCCTCGTAGCGCTCGTCATCCTGGACGGCTGGGGCTGCGCGCCCGCCGGGCGGGGCAACGCCGTCGCGCAGGCCGACACGCCGGTCTTCGACCGCCTCTGGCGCGAGTTCCCGCACACGACGCTCGACGCGTCGGGCGAGGCGGCCGGGCTGCCCGCGGGCCAGATGGGCAACAGCGAGGTCGGGCACCTGACGATCGGCGGCGGCCGGCGCCTGTACCAGGACCTGATGCGCGTGAACCGGGCGATCGAGGACGGCTCGTTCTTCGAGATTCCCGCGCTGCGGTCGGCGTTCGAGCGCGCGGAGCGCGTCCACCTGCTCGGCCTCGTCTCGCGCGGCGGCGTCCACTCGCACCTCGACCACCTCCGCGCGCTGCTGCGGTTCGCGCCCGAGAAGACGTGGGTGCACGCCTTCACCGACGGCCGCGACGTCTCGCCGACGTCGGCCGTCCACGACCTCGCCGACCTTCCGCGCGACCGCATCGCGACCGTCGTCGGGCGCTACTACGCCATGGACCGCGACAAGCGGTGGGAGCGCACGCGGCGCGCGTTCGACGCGATCACGCGTGCGGCCTGCCCGCAGACCGTCGCCGCCGAGGAGCTCCTCGGCGCCGTGCAGCGGAGCTACGACGCGGGCGTGACGGACGAGTTCCTCGAGCCGATCTGCGTCGAGGACGCGCCGGGGTTGCGGGCGGGCGACGCGGTCGTCTTCTTCAACTTCCGCCCCGACCGCGCGCGGCAGCTGACGAGGCTCCTGCTGGACGGCGGCTTCGACGTGACGACGATGACGCGCTACGCGGAGGACCTCGACACGCCCGTCGCGTTCGAGGAGCAGCGCGTCGAGCGGACGCTCGCGGAGGTCGTGGCGGAGCACGGCCTGCGCCAGCTGCACGCCGCGGAGACCGAGAAGTACGCGCACGTGACGTACTTCTTCAACGGCGGCCGCGAGGAGGCGTGGCCGGGCGAGGAGCGCGTGCTCGTCCCTTCCCCGCGCGACGTCCCGAGCTACGACCACAAGCCGGAGATGTCGGCGGAGGAGGTCGCGGAGCGCTTCTGCGACGAGGTGGGGAAGGGGATCGCGTTCGCGGTCGTCAACTTCGCGAACCCCGACATGGTCGGCCACACGGGCTCGATCCCCGCGGTCGTTCGCGCGGTGGAGACGACCGACCGCTGCCTCGGCCGCGTCGTCGAGCGGGTCGGCGGCCTCGGCGGCATCTGCCTCGTCACGGCCGACCACGGCAACGCGGAGCAGCTCCTCGAGGCCGACGGCGTCGGCCCGCACACCGCGCACACCACGAACCCCGTTCCGCTCGTCGTGACGGAAAGCGGGGCGCGGCTGCGCGACGGAGGCGAGCTCGCCGACCTCGCGCCGACCGTGCTCGGACTGCTCGGAATCGAGGCTCCGCCGGAGATGACGGGACGCCCGCTGGTCGAGTTGTAAAGCCTTTTCGGCACGGCCGGAATCGCGGTCGGACGGAGCTATACTCCTGCTCCTTTGCCGCTCCCCCAGCCGGACATGGCGATCCTGCGGAAGGCCCAGCGGGGAGACCAGCGGGCGTTCTCGATCATCGTCCGCGTCTACGAGACGCCCGTCTACAACTACGTCCTGCGGCTCACCGGCGGCGACAAGGCGCTCGCCGAGGACCTCACGCAGGAGGTCTTCCTGCGCGTCTTCCAGGGGCTGCCGAAGTTCTCGCTGCGCTGCAAGTTCACGACGTGGCTGTTCCAGGTGACGAAGAACCGCGTGCTCGACGAGCTGCGCGCGCGGGAGCGGCGGCCGGTCACGGCGGTGACGCTCGACGAGATCCCGCCGATCGAGGCGGTCGACCAGCCGGTCGAGCGCGTCGAGGCGATCGACGCCCTGTGGCGCGCGATCGACGGCCTCAACCCCGACCTGAAGATGGCGCTGCTCCTCCGCGACGTCGTGGGGCTGTCGTACAACGAGATCGCGGACGCGCTCGAGATCACGCTCGCCACCGTGAAGTGGCGGATCTTCAAGGCGCGCGAGGACGTCCAGCTGACGCTCGCGCGGCAGGGCATCACCTTCGGCGGCCGCGACGTCGCCGCCGTCTCCGGCTGAAGATCGTCAGCGCGAGTGCCGCTCGAGCCAGGCGGCGAGGTCACGCGCCTGCTGCGCCGCGTCCGCGGAGAGCGGCACCGGCTCGATCCGGGCGGGCTTCGAGCCGCCGGGCGCGAACGCGATCGCGAGCGCGGCGGCCGCCGCCGAGAGCGCGCCGAGCGCGAGCAGGGTGGGCAGGAGGCGCGGACGCCCGGGGAGGCGCGGCCGCGGCGGACGCGCCCGGGCCGGCGGCGGCGCCGGCTCGGCGCGCAGGACGGCGGCAACCTCCGCGGCGGCGGGGCGCTCGCTCGGGTCGTGCGCGCGGCACCGCGCGACCAGCGCGCGAACAGCCGGCGGCCGCTCGCGGAGCAGTTCCTCCAGCACGACCCCGAGCGAGTAGACGTCCGAGGCGGCGCCGACCGTCTCGCCCGCCGCCTGCTCCGGCGAGAGGTACCGGAGCGTGCCCAGCACCGTCCCCGCCTGCGTGACCATCGTCTCCTCGACCGCGCGGGCGATGCCGAAGTCGGCGACCTTCACCGCGCCGTCCTCGGCCCGAAGCAGGTTCGCGGGCTTCAGGTCGCGGTGCACGACGCCCTGCGCGTGCGCGTAGGCGAGCCCGTCGGCGACGTCCGCCGCCTCGGCGAGCGTCAGCGTGCCGTTCTCGAGCGTGCCGCCGGGGAGGAGCTCCATCACGATCGTCGGCAGACCGGCGAGCTCGGAGATGTCGTACACGCGAACGAGGCTCGGGTGCTGGAGGCGCGCCGCGATGCGCGCCTCGCGGAGGAAGCGGCTGCGAAACTCGGGGTCGCCGGCGAGGTGGTCGGCGAGCACCTTCAGCGCGACGGGCCGCTCGAGCCGCTCGTGCCAGCCGGCGTAGACGACGGCCATGCCGCCGCGGCCGAGCTCCCGGTCGACCCGGTAGCCGCTCACCGCCCGCCGTGCTTCCCGTGGCCGTGGCCCCGGCCGTGGCCGTGACCGTGCGCGTGACCGTGGCCCCGACGGGGCGCGGGCGGCCGCGGCGGCGCCGGCGGCGGCGGTGTCGTCACGGCCGGGACGGCCGAGAGGCAGGGCGGCGTGTCCGCCGCCAGCGAGGTGACCGCGGCCGTGAGCGGCCGGGCGAGCTCGGCCGGCAGGCGGCCGCTGCGGGCGAGCGCCGCCGCCCGCCGCTCGAGCAGCCGGACGTCGCGGCGCGCCGCGCAGGGCTGGTCGGAGGCGACGCGCCGCGCGAGCGCGACGAGCGGCGCGGCGTCCGAGCGCGCGATCGCAGGCGGCCCGGCCGCGTCGCCGCAGCCGCTGGCGGCGCTACAGGCCGCGAGCGAGACGGTCAGCGAGAGCGTCCGGAAGACCGGCCGCGCGAATCGCGGCCTGCGCGCCCTCCACGTCGTAGGGGACACGCCGGAAGACTGCCCGGTCCGCGCCGAGGTCGAGCAGGAGCCAGGCGGCGCGGGGGTCGCCGTCCCGCGGCTGCCCCACCGACCCCGGGTTGGCCAGCGTCCGGGCGCCGCCGAGCCGGAGCTCGGTGCCGCCCGGGGCGAGACCGCCCTCGACGGCGTCGCCGTCCCCGGAAAGGGCGAGCGCGACGTGGCTGTGGCCGACGAGCACGAGCGGCGCGGTCGTGAGCTGCAGGCTCTCGAGCGCGACGCTCTCGCTGAGCACGTAGTCCCAGACGGGGTCGCGCGGGCTCGCGTGGAAGAGCTCGACGCCCGGTCGCGCCGCACGCGGCTCGAGCGACGCCAGCCAGGCCGCATGCTCCCCGGCGAGGACGGGCCTCGTCCAGCGCGCGGCGGCCGCCGCGTCGCCGCTGAAGTCGCCCAGGTCGAGGCGGCCGAGCGCGGCGAGATCGTGGTTGCCGCAGAGCGCGAGCGCGGCCCGCTCGCGCACGCGCGCGCAGCACTCGTTCGGGCTCGCGCCGTAGCCGACGACGTCGCCGAGGCACCAGATCTCGTCCGGCGCGGCGGCGTCCACGTCGCCGAGGACGGCGTCGAGTGCGTGAAGATTGGCGTGGATGTCGGAGACGACGGCGACGCGCACGCCGGCGAGGATTGCAGAGGCGGCCGCGCTGGCGGCGATCGTGGCCGCCTGGGCGGTCGGCGCCGTGCTGCTCGCGCGCACGAGCGTGCCGCCGCTGCACCTCGCCGGGCTCGACCAGCACCGGTTCTTCGACGCCGCCCTGCTGCGGCGGGCACGCAGGTTCACGACGGGCGAGGACGTGCTGTGGCTCCTGCGGACGCTCGCCGTGCTCGCCGCGCTGGGCGTGCTGGCCTGGCGGCTTCCGCGGAGCGTGCCGGGCATGCGCCTCGGCCGGATCGGCAGCGCGATCGTCGTCGCCATGGTGCTCCTCGTCACGACGTGGCTGGTCGCGCTGCCCTTCGGCATCGCCGAGCTGGCGTGGGAGCACCACTACGGGCTCGGGCCGTTCGACGTCGGCGCCTGGCTCTCGTCCCAGTGGGCCGGGCTCGGGCCGCAGGCGGTGGCGATCCTGGTGGGCGTCCTGCTCGTCGTCGGGCTCGCCGGGCGCTTCGAGCGCTGGTGGTGGCTGCCCGCCGGCGCGGCGATCGTGGCGCTCGTCGCCGCCCTGGCATTCGTCTCCGGCTACCTGAGCGCGGCCGGCACGCACTCGCTGCCGCCGTCGCTCCGCGCCGACGCGGCGCGCCTCGCGAGGGTCGAGCGCGTGAGCGGGACGCCGGTGCGCGTGCAGGACGTCTCGTCGCGCACCGAGCAGGCGAACGCGATGACCGAGGGCTTCGGCCCGTCGACGCGGGTCGTCGTCTGGGACACGATGCTCGACGGCCGTTTCTCGCGGGCCCAGATCGACGTGGTGATCGCGCACGAGCTCGGGCACGTCCGCAGCCGGCACATCCCGAAGGCGATCGGGTGGTCGGCCCTCACCGTGCTGCCGACCCTGTTCGTCGTCGCCGCGGTGACGCGCCGGCGAGGCGGGCTCGGCGATCCGGCGAACCTGCCGCTCGCGCTGCTCGTGCTCGCGCTGCTCGCCCTCGTCACGCTGCCGCTGCAGAACCTCGTCTCGCGCCGGTACGAGGCCGAGGCCGACTGGCGCGCGCTGAACGCGACGCACGACCCCGTCGCGGCGCAGCGGCTCTTCCAGGGCTTCGCCCGCACGAGCCTCGAGCAGCCCGACCCGCCGCTCCTCGGCTACCTCTGGCTGGAGAACCACCCGACGCTCATGCAGCGCATCGCCATGACGCGGGCGTGGGCGCGCCGGCATTGACGGCGAAACTCCCGTCCTTAGTTCACGTAGTGAACTAAGGACGCGGGTTCTTCAGTGGTCGTTCGTCTCGGGCAGGTCCTGGATGCCCTTGACGGTCGAGTACTTCGACCAGGCGTCCTGGAGCGCCGTCAGGAGCTCGTTCGTGAAGCGCTGCGACATGTTCACGCGCGCGACGACGACGCCCGGGACGTCGCCCTGCTCCACCTCGTGGTCGAGGCGCGCGAAGGTGATCGTGAACTCGTAGTCCGAGAAGGTGATGTTCGCGAAGTTGGCGTAGACGCCGGCGAGCTGGTCGGGGTCCATGTGGATGTTGAGCTGCCGCTCGTGGCCGTCGTCCATGCCCGGCGACGATACTAGACCTCCGTGGAGACCGCCCTCGACCGCCTCTCCGCGCGCCTCGGCGCGCTCGCAGGCGCCGACGTCGTGCTCGAGCGGCCGAACGACCCCGCGCACGGCGACTACGCGACGAACGTCGCGCTGCGCACCGCCGGCGCCGACGGCCGCTCCCCGCGCGAGCGCGCGGGCGAGCTGGCCGAGCGGATCGGGCCGCTCGAGGAGGTCGCCGCCGTCGAGGTCGCCGGCCCGGGCTTCCTCAACCTGCGGCTCGCCGACGGGTTCTTCGTCGAGGCGCTCGACGAGATCGACGCCGGCTACGGCGGCGGGTTCGCCGATCCGCGGGAGCGGGTGCAGGTGGAGATGGTCTCCGCCAACCCGACCGGGCCGATCGTCGTCGCGTCGGCGCGCAACGGCGCGTACGGCGACGCGGTCGCGCGGCTGCTCGAGTTCGCCGGCCACGACGTCGAGCGCGAGTACTACTACAACGACGCCGGCTCGCAGATGGACCGCTTCCGCGCGTCGGTCGAGGCGGTGCGCGAGGGCCGCGAGCCGCCCGAGGACGGCTACCGCGGCGAGTACATCCGCGAGCTGGCCGAGCTGCCCGGCGATCCCGTCCCGCACATGCGGCAGCGGATCGAGGACACGCTCGAGCGCTTCCGCATCCACTTCGACTCGTGGGCGCGCCAGAGCGTGCTCGAGGAGCGGCTGCCGGAGCTGCTCGCCGGGCTGCCGACGTACGAGTCCGAGGGCGCGCTGTGGATCCGCTCGACCGAGTTCGGCGACGACAAGGACCGCGTGCTGATCCGCTCGCCCGAGCGCGGGGGATTGCCGACGTACGAGGCGGCGGACATCGCGTACCTGCGCGACAAGATGGAGCGCGGCTTCGACCGCGCCGTCTACGTGCTCGGCGCCGACCACCACGGCGTCCGCGGCTGGTACGAGGTGATCGCCAGGATGCTCGGCTACGACCCCGCCCGCGTCGAGGTGATCCTCTACCAGCTCGTCCACCTCCGGCGCGGCGGCGTGCAGACGAAGATGTCGAAGCGCCGCGGCGACGTCGTGTTCCTCGACGACTTCATGGACGAGGTCGGCGTCGACGCCGCGCGCTGGTACCTCGTGAACCGCGGCCCCGACCAGACGATCGAGGTCGACCTCGACCTCGCCGCCGAGAAGTCGCAGAAGAACCCCGTCTACTACGTGCAGTACGCGCACGCGCGGATCGCCGCGATCCTCCGGAACGCCGGCGCCGCGGAGGTCGGCGGACGGCCGCCCGGCCCGCTCGCCGCCGAGGAGAAGGAGCTGATCAAGCGGCTCGCCGACTTCCCGCCCACGGTGCGCGAGGCGACGGCGCGGCGCGGTCCGCAGCTCCTGCCGGCGTACGCGATCCGCCTCGCCGACGACTTCCACCGCTTCTACCACGAGTGCCGCGTCCTCGGCGACGAGGCGCAGGCGTTCCGGCTCGGCCTCTGCCGCGCGACGCAGTCGGTGATCGCCCGCTGCCTCGGCCTCGTCGGGGTCGAGGCGCCGGAACGCATGTGAGCTTCGCGCCGTCGCGCCTGCCCTAGGATCCGCGCCGATGTCGCGCCCTCGCCCGGACCGCAACCTCGCGCTCGAGCTCGTGCGCGTGACGGAGGCGGCCGCGATGGGCGCCGGCCGCTGGATCGGCCGCGGCGACAAGAACGCCGCCGACCAGGCCGCCGTCGACGCGATGCGCGCGATGCTCGACACCGTCGTCATGGACGGCGTCGTGGTGATCGGCGAGGGCGAGAAGGACGAGGCGCCGATGCTCTACAACGGCGAGCGCGTCGGCGAGGGGCGCGGCACGCAGGTGGACGTGGCGGTCGACCCGCTCGAGGGGACGCGGCTCACCGCGCTCGGCCAGCCGAACGCGATCGCGGTGATCGCGGTCGCCGAGCGCGGCGCGATGTTCTTCCCGGGCGCAGCCGTCTACATGAACAAGATCGCCGTCGGCGCGGACGCGCTCCACGCGATCGACATCGACGCGAGCCCGGCCGAGAACGTCCGGGCGGTCGCGGAGGCGAAAGGGGTGCGGCCGACCGACATCCGCGTCGTCGTGCTGGAACGCGAGCGCCACGAGGAGCTGATCGGCGAGCTGCGCGAGGCGGGCGCCCGCGTGCTGCTGATCCGCGACGGCGACGTGGCGCCGGCGATCGCCGCCGCCCGGCCGGAGACGAGCGTCGACCTGCTGATGGGCATCGGCGGGACACCGGAAGGCGTGATCTCGGCTGCCGCGCTGAAGTCGCTCGGCGGCGGCATGCAGGGGCGGCTCTGGCCCCGCGACGACGAGGAGCGGCAGCGGCTCGTCGACGCCGGCTACGACGTCGACCGCGTGCTGACCACCGACGATCTCGTCGGCGGCGACGACGTGTTCGTCGCGGCGACCGGCGTCACGACCGGCGCGCTGCTGCGCGGGGTCCGCTACGTCCGCGACGGCGCGATCACCGACTCGCTCGTCGTGCGTTCGCGCTCCGGCACCGTGCGCCGCATCGAGGCGCGCCACAACCTCGAGAAGCTGACCCATTTCACAGGAAGGGAGTTCCGATGAGCATCGGCCTGAACGAGCTCGGCTACGACGAGCGCCTCTACATCCTCGCGTTCGACCACCGCGGGTCGTTCGAGAAGATGGTCGGCGACCCGGGGCGCGTGCCGGGCGCCAAGAAGCTGATCTGGGAGGGCTTCCAGCGCGCGGTCGAGGAGGGCGTGCCGAAGGACGCCGCCGGCGTGCTCGTCGACGCGCAGTACGGGCCGGAGGTGGCGCGCGAGGCGAAGGCCGGCGGCTACAAGCTGGCGATGCCGTGCGAGAAGTCCGGCCAGGACGAGTTCGAGTTCGAGTACGGCGACGCCTTCGGCGAGAAGATCGAGGAGTTCGACCCCGACTTCACGAAGGTGCTCGTCCGCTACAACCCGGAGGGCGACGCGGCGCTGAACGAGCGGCAGACGGCGAGGCTGCGGCAGCTGTCCGAGTGGCTGCACGAGCGGCACCGCAAGTACCTGTTCGAGCTGCTCGTCCCGGCCGAGCCGGCGCAGCTCGAGCGCGTCGGTGGCGACGCCGACCGCTACGACACCGAGCTGAGGCCGGAGCTGATGCTCGAGGCGATCCTCCAGCTCCAGAACGGCGGCGTCGAGCCGGACGTGTGGAAGATCGAGGGGATCGACGACCGCGAGGCGTGCCGCGAGATCGCGCAGCTCGTGCGCCGCGACGGGCGCGACCGGGTCTCGTGCGTCGTCCTCGGACGCGGCGCCTCGGACGCGAAGGTCGACGAGTGGCTGCGCGCGGGCTCGGGCCTGGAGGGCTACGTCGGCTTCGCGATCGGCCGGTCGATCTTCGGCGAGTCGGTGAAGGCGTACGCCGCCGACCCCGACGGGTTCGACCGTGGGGCCGCGGTCGAGAAGATCGCCGCAAACTACCGGCGCTTCATCGACGTCTATGAAGGTGCCGCCGCGCCGGCGTGACGGCGGCAGCCCTTGAAGCCCGGCGCCGGCCGGAGTAGAACGGCGCGAGACGGGCGGCGATCCCCCCGCCCGCGTCGGAAAGGAGCAGGATGCGCAACAGGCTTTGGTACGCGGCTCCTGCGAGCGTGATCGCTGCGGCGGCGGTCGCAGCGTTGCTCGCGGTGACGGCGGCCGCCAGGACGTCCGCGGCGCCGAACCAGGTGCTGCAGATCGCGAGCGCGGCGACGGACGTCGACTACAGCGACCCCGCGCTCGCGTACGGCGTGCTGTCGTGGGAGATCGAGTACAACACGTGCTCGAAGCTCGTCAACTACAGCGACGTCGGCGGCCGTGTCAGCAACGAGCTCACGCCCGATGCCGCAGCGGGCATGCCCGTCATCTCGAAGGACGGCAAGACCTATACGTTCACGATCCGCTCCGGGATCAAGTTCAGCGACGGTGCGGAGCTGACGGCCCAGAGCTTCAAGGCGGCGATGGACCGCGACGCGAACGCGAGCATGAACTCGCCGGTCGACGCCTTCATGACCGACGTCGCCGGCTGGGACGCCGTCGTCCACAAGAAGGCGAAGAGCGTCAGCGGCGTCGTCGCGAAGGGCAACAAGCTGATCATCCACCTCACCCAGAGGGACGGCGGCATGATCGACAAGCTCGCGATGCCCTTCTTCTGCGCGATCGACCCCGCGAAGACGCCGGTCGACCCGAGCGGGCTGAAGACGGTGGCGGGCTCCGGGCCGTACTACATCGCGAGCCGGACCGTCGGCAAGCAGCTCGTGATGAAGGTCAACCCGAACTACCACGGCAACCGGCCGCACAGGGCCTCGACGCTCGTGTTCACGATGAACACCAACCCGCAACAGACGTACCTGCAGGTGTCGAACGGGACCTACGCCACCGATCCGAACGGCCTCGACAACCCGGCGGCGGCGGCGAGCCTGGCGAAGAAGTACGGCATCAACAAGAGCCGCTTCTTCGTGCATCCGACCCCGAACACCGACTACGTGGCGCTGAACACGTCGCGGCCGACGTTCTCGAACGTCGCCGACCGCAAGGCGGCGAACTTCGCCACCGACCGCACGGCCCTCCTGAAGGTCGGCGGCTTCGAGTGGGGCAAGCCGACCACCGAGATCCTTCCGGACTCGCTGGCCGGCGGGATCCGCAACCAGCACCTGTACCCGCTCGAGGGGGCGGAGCTCGCGAAGGCGAAGCAGCTCTCCGGCGGCAAGTGCGGGACCGTGAACCTCTGGTACCAGACGGGCCCGATCGGAACGCCGCAGGCCGGCATCTTCAGCTACGACCTGCAGCAGATGGGCTGCAAGGTGACGTCGAAGCCGTTCCAGGGCTACGCCATGTACACGGCCGCGGGCGTGAAGGGGTCGGACTTCGACGCCGCGTTCGCCGGCTGGTACCAGGACTACGCCGACGGCTACGACTTCTTCCACATCCTGCTCGACGGCCGCACGATCGCGGCGAGCAACAACAACAACCTCGCGTACTTCAACGCTCCCGACGTGGACGCGAAGATCGACGCCGCGAACCTCCTCACGGGCCCGGCGCGCGCCAAGGCGTGGGGGCGGCTCGACGTCTACACGATGGGCAAGTACGCGCCCTGGGTGCCGCTCGACAACCGGAACGTCCGCGACTACGTCGCCCCGCGGGTCGCGGGGTACGCGTACAACGGGGCGTACGGCTCGATGGACCTCGGGACGCTCTATCTGAAGTAACCGATCGGCCTTGCGCGAGGGGCGGGCGGGCGCCCGCCCCTCCGCGGCCGATCACCCTGCTGCCCTTGGGCGATCCCGCATACACGATCCGGCCGCTCGACGAGTCGACGTGGTCCGCCTTCGCGGCGCTGGTCGAGCGGAACAATGGCGTCTTCGGCGGCTGCTGGTGCATCGGGTTCCATCCGGAGGGCGTGGACAGGAAGAGCGCCGGTGTGAACCGCGAGCGGAAGCTCGCACGCGTCCGGGCGGGCACCGCGCACGCTGCGCTCGTGCTCGACGGCGACGACTGCCTCGGCTGGTGCCAGTTCGGCTCGCCTGACGAGCTGCCGCGGATCAAGAGCCGCGCCGCGTACGAGAAGGGCGCGACGGAGGCTCCGGACTGGCGCATCGCGTGCTGCTTCGTCGGCAAGGGCCTGCGCAGGCGCGGCGTCGCGACCGCGGCGCTCGGTGGTGCGCTCGATCTGATCGCGGGCCTCGGCGGCGGCACCGTGGAGGGGTATCCGGAGGACGCGGCCTCCGTGCCGGCCGGCTTCCTCTTCAACGGCGCCCTGTCGACCTACGAGAAGCTCGGCTTCGTCCGCGATCGCAAGATCGGCAAGCACCGCTGGGTCGTGCGGCGGGTCGTCGAGCCGGCGCGGGGACGCCGCTCGGCCAGTGGCTAGGATTGGCCTCGACGCGGGAGTAGCTCAGTTGGTAGAGCATCAGCTTCCCAAGCTGAGGGTCGCGGGTTCGAGCCCCGTCTCCCGCTTCACGGAAGGCCTGCCGCGCAGAGGACTACCCGGTGTCTGACACCGAGGGTGTCAGACACCATCGTGGACGCCTCGCTCGCGTACGCCGGTGGCGCGGGTGAACCGTCGCGCCGGCGAGGCCGGTCTCCTCGTGATCGACGTCCAGCGGGCGGCGCTCGAGGGCTGCGCCGACGCGGACGAGCTCGTCGAGCGCATCAACGACCTGGGGCGGCGCGCGCACGCGGCCGAGGCGCCCGTGATCTTCGTGCAGCACGAGGGGAACGGCGAGCCGGAGCGGGGCGAGCCGGGCTGGCAGCTCGCCGACGGGCTCGAGCGGCCGGACGGTGCCCATGTCGTCGCGAAGCGGTTCCGCGACGCGTTCGCCGACACGGAGCTCGCAGGCCTTCTGAGAAGGCTTCGCGTCGGGCGAGTCGTCGTGACCGGGGTCCACTCCGACTACTGCGTGCAGATGACCGCGCTCTCGGCGGTCGTCCGCGGCTTCGACCTGACGCTCGTCGCGGACGCGCACGCCGGCCATCCGCGCGACCCGGCGCTCGACGCCGACCGGCTGCGCGACCTCGTCAACGCGCGGATCGGAACGCTCCGCCATCCGGGCCGCACGATCGAGGTCGTGCGGGCGGCGGAGGTCTCCTTCTAGAATCGCGGCCGCAGGCGCCGCGCCGTCTCCGCGAGCGCCTCCGGCAGCACCTTCACGTCGCCGAGCACCGGCATGAAGCTCGTGTCTCCGTTCCAGCGCGGCACGACGTGCAAATGGACGTGATCCTCGATGCCCGCGCCGGCCACGCGCCCGATGTTCCAGCCGAGGTTGAAGCCTTGCGGCGCATACTCCGCGCGCAGCGCGTCGACGCCGCGCGCGCCGAGCCGGTGGACCGCGAGCGCCTCCTCGTCGTCGAGCGTGCCGAAGTCGCCGACGTGTCGAACGGGCGCGACGAGCAGGTGCCCCGACGAGTACGGAAAGCGGTTGAGCACGACGAGCGCGCGGTCGTCCCGGTGGACGAGCAGCTCCTCCTCCGGCTCGCAGAAGATGCAGCGGTCGAGCTCGTCCGCCTGGCTGACGTACTCGAGCCGCCACGGCGCCCAGAGCGGCTTCGGCATTAGAGCCAGCGCTTGAAGCGGAAGAAGGCGAGCAGGCCGACGAGCGTGACGCACATCACGCCGAAGACGGTCCAGAACGCCCAGACGGTGCCGAAGCCGGGGAAGTCCAGGTTCATCCCGAAGAACCCGGTGATCAGCGTCAGCGGCAGCAGCACGACCGAGAAGACGGTCAGGATCCGCAGGACGTCGTTCTGGCGGTGCGAGATGACCGACTCGTTCGTGTCCTCGAGCGCCTCGACGACCTCCTTGTAGTTGTCGAGCAGGTCCCAGATCCGCTCGGCGGCGTCGACGACGTCGTCGAAGTACAGGTCGAGCTCCTCCGGCAGGAAGCGCTCGACGTGCCGCTCGAGGACGCGCAGCGTCGCGCGCTCCGGCTTGATGATCTTGCGGTAGCTGATGATCTCCTGCTTGACGTTGGAGATGTCGCGGACGACCTCCTCGGACCGGCCTTCGAAGACGTCGTCCTCGAGCGCGTCGAGCTTGTAGCCGATCTTGTCGAGGATCGGAAAGCAGTAGTCGAAGAGGTCGTCGAGCAGCTCGTAGAGCAGGCGGCCGGAGCCCTTGGCGAAGAGCTGCTCGCGGAACGCCTCGTCCTCCTCGCAGCGGCGGAACAGCCGCGTGACGGGGAGGAGCTCGACCATCGGGAACGTGACGAGGTAGTCGGGCCCGATGAAGACGTCGATCTCGGCGGCGTTCAGCCGCTGCACGGTGCGGTCGTAGACCGGGAAGTGGAGGACGCCGAACAGGTAGCCCTCCTCGGCGTACTCGTCGATCTTCGGCCGCTGGCGCTTGGAGAGGACGTCCTCGACGTCGAGGGGGTGCCAGCCGAACCGCTCCGCGAGCGCGCTCGCCTGTGCGGGCGTCGGCGCGTCGAGGTGGATCCAGGTGAGGCCGGCGGCCGAGAGCTCAGCGGGTGCGGCAGGCGGCGCGGCGACCTGCGCCGCGACGTCGCGCACGCGGGAACGGCGGATGCGAGGCAGAGCTGGCATCGGTACTGAGCGGGTCCTCGATCACGTTCACGTTCGCCGTCACGGGCGCATTGTAACCCGGGAAACCGCGAGATCATGCGGGTCCCGCGCCTCTCCCGGCGGCGGGCCGGCGCGATCGGGAATCGTATACGGGTGCGCGTCAGGCTCTCGCTCGCCCTCGCCGCGCTCGTCCTCGGCGCCGCGGCGGCCGCGCCGGCCGCCCGCCTGGCGCTCGAGCGTCCCGCCGCGGCCACGACGACGGCCGACGTCGTCTTCCACTCGCGCGCCCTCGACAGCAGCCTGCACTTCCTGCTGCAGCTGCCGGACGGCTACGACCAGACCGACCTGCGCTACCCCGTCGTGTACTTCCTGCACGGGCTGCCCGCCGGGCCGACGTCCTACCGCTCCGTTGCCTGGGTGGAGAACGCCCTCGACCGTGCCGGAAGGCCGGCGCTCCTCGTCGTGCCGCAGGGCACGCGGCAGGTCGGGGGCGACCCCGAGTACCACGACTGGGGGCCGGGGCGCAACTGGGCCACGGCGCTCGGCGTCGAGCTGCCCGCGTACGTCGACGCGCACTACCGGACGATCGCGAACCGCTCGGGCCGCGCGATCGTCGGCATCTCGGCCGGCGGCTACGGGGCGGCGAGCATCGGGCTCGGACATCCGAGCCGCTTCTCGGTCGTCGAGTCGTGGAGCGGCTACTTCGAGCCGACGGATCCGACCGGCACGAAGGTGCTCGACCTCGGCTCGCGCGACGCGGACGAGGCGGCGAACGTCCACGCGCTCGCCAACCGGCTCCGGGGCCAGTTCCGGCGCTACCCGACGCTGCTCGCGTTCTACGTCGGCCGCTCCGACCCGACGTTCGTCGGCGAGAACGAGCAGCTCCACCGGGAGCTGAACGCCGCGCACGTCCCGCACGACTTCGACGTCTATCCCGGCGGCCACACGTTCGCCCTCTGGCGTGCGCACGCGCGCGCGTGGCTCGCGCTCGCGCTACGCCGGCTCGCGCCGGCCGCGCCCTGACCGGCGGGCGAGCGCGAGCACGAACATCGCCGTCGCGACGGAGACGATCGCGGTGCTCGGCGGCAGGCTCGGCTCGACGTACGCGAGGACGAGGCCGAGCCACACGGCGCAAACCGCGAGCGCCGTCGACAGCGCCAGCCCGGCGTAGGGGCTGCGGGTGAGCCGCTGAGCGGCCGCTGCCGGCGCGGCGAGCAGGCCGAGCAGGAGCAGCGCGCCGACGGCCTGCGTCGCCTCCGCAGCCGTCGCGCCGAGCGCCGCCAGGAACCCGAAGCCGAGCAGCCGGACCGGCACGCCGCGTGCGGCGGCCACCTCCGGGTCGAGCGTGGCGAAGAGGAGCGGCCGCGCGAGCGCGACCACGGCTGCGGCGGCGCCCAGCGACACGCCGAGCGCGAGCGCGACCCCGAGCCGGTCGAGGCCGAAGATCGAGCCGAAGAGCACCCTGACCGCGGCCGAGCCGTTGCCGGCGCTGCGGCTCGTCGTGAAGATCGCGAGGAACAGCACGCCCAGTCCGAGCACCCACGCGAAGACGATGCCGATCGTCACGTCGTCCGGTCGCGCCGCGCGCCCGAGCGCGCCCATCCCGAGCGCGACCGCCACCGCCGCGCCGAACACGCCGACGCGGAGGTCGACGCCGAACGCGGCCGCGGCCAGCGCGCCCGTGAACGCCACGTGGCTCAGCGCGTCGCCGGCGAACACCTGCGCGCGCAGGACGAGCAGGTAGCCGACGAGCCCGCACGCGGCGCCGACGGCGGTGCCGGCGACGAGCGCGTTCCGCATGAACTCCTGCCCGAGCATCTCAGCGCTCGCGCACCCAGCGCGCGAGCCGCGCCGCCAGGTAGGCGGCGAACGCGACCGACGTGATGTAGAAGCCCGGCGGGTAGATCGAGAAGTACGCGAGCGCGAGCCCGAGCCAGGTCACGGCGACGGCGACGGCGGCCGAGAGGACGATGCCGGCGAGCGGGCGCGCCGTCAGCTCGCGTGCGGTCGCCGGGGGCGCGACCAGGAGCGCGAAGACGAGCAGCGCGCCGGTGATCTGGCTCGCCGCCGCGACCGCCGCGCCGAGCACGAGCAGGAAGCCGAGCGAGAGCAGCCCGACCGGCACGCCCGCGGCCCGTGCCACGACCGGATCGAGCGAGGCGAAGAGCAGCGGACGCCCCGCGAGCGCGAGCACGATCACGGTCGCGACGGCGACCGCGACGAGCGTCGTCCGCTGCGCGTCGTCCACGCCGAGGAAGGTGCCGAAGAGGAGCGAGGAGACGCCGCCGAGCAGGCCGTGGTAGAGCTGGACGAAGAGGAAGCCGAGGCCGAGGCCGAACGCCTGGACGGTGCCGGTCGCGGCCGACTCGCGGCTCAGCGCGCGTTCCCCCGTCGACGTCGCGGCGAGCGCGCCGGCGCCGAGCGCGCAGGCGCCGAAGTAGCCGGCCGCGAGCGGCAGCCCCGCCAGGGCCGCGCCGGCCGCGCCGGGGAAGGCGATCACCGCGAGGGTGTGGCCGGCGAACGTCTGGCGGCGCAGCACGACGAACCAGCCGATCGTCCCCGCCGTGACCGCGACGGCGGCGCCGGCGACGAGCGCGTTCACCATGAAGTGGTAGAGCAGGAGCTGCCGGACGTCGGCGACCGGGTTCCAGGACAGCCCCTGGAACGCCGCGGCCACCTCAGTGAGCATGCGCGTGCCGCTCGCCGTGCACGAACGGCGCCTCGGGCTGGCCGACGACGACGAGCCGTCCGTCGCTCGTGCGCAGCACCTCGATCGGGGTGCCGTAGAGCCCGCTCAGCGTCTCGCTCGTGATCACCGCCCGCGGCTCCCCGGCGACGGCGGTTCCCCCCGCGACGTAGACGACCTGGTCGAGGTACCCGAGGATCGGGTTCACGTCGTGCGCCACGAGCAGCACCGCGACGCCCTCCCGGCGGCAGATCCGCTGGACGAGCGCCGCGACGGCGGCCTGGTTCGGCAGGTCGAGGCTGTCGAGCGGCTCGTCGAGCATCAGCAGCCGCGGCCCGCGGACGAGCGCCTGCGCGATCAGCAGCCGCTGCTGCTCGCCGCCGGAGAGCTCGCCGATCGGCCGCTCGGCGTACGCCTCTCCGCCGACGAGCGCGATCACCTCCCGCACCCGCCGCGAGCCGGCGTCGCGGCGCCGCCCGGGCAGCGGCAGCCCGAAGCGGTGCCCGTCGAGGCCGAGGCGGACGACGTCGACGCCGCGGATGCGCGTCGCCGCGTCGAAGGAGCGCCGCTGCGGCAGGTAGCCGATCGCCGCGTTCGCGGTCCCCGGCCGCGCGCCGAGCACCCGCGCGGTGCCGCGCGCGAGCGGCTGCAGGCCGAGCGCCACCCGGAGCAGGGTCGACTTGCCGGCGCCGTTCGGGCCGAGGACGGCGGCGAACGAGCCGGGCGCGACGGTGAGGGAGACGTCGCGCCAGACGGTGCGGCCGCCGCGCACGACGGCCGCGTCGTCGAGCTCGAGCGCCGGCGTCATCCGCGTCGCGCGCCCCGCGCGAGCGCGGCCTCGAGCCGGCGAAGCTGCGCGAGCTGCCACGCCTGGAACGTCGTGTCCGCGGGCGCGAGCGTCTCGGTGATCGTCGCGACCGGAATGCCGTGCGCGCGCGCTATAGCGGTCAGCCGCTGCACGTCCGGCGTCTCGTTCTGGCCGTTCTCGATCCAGACGCGGACGGCGTGCGCCGCGAGCTGACGGCCGGCGGTCGCGAGGTCCTGCGCGGTCGGCTCACTGCCCTCGGCGACGGCGCGCAGGAGCCCCGCCGGCGTGCCGAGGTGGAGACCGAGCGCGCGCGCCAGCGGCGCGACCACGCTCTCCGACGCGCCGACGCGCGTGCCCGCGAACCGCCGCCGGATGCGGGCGATCGCCGCTCCGTACCCGCGAAGCGCACGATCCTCGAACCGCGCCTCCCGCGCGGCGAAGAACGCCGCGTCGCCCGGCTCGAGCGCCCGGAAGTCGCGCGTGATCGCGGCGACGGCGCGGCGGACGTCCTCCGGGGAGTACCAGAGGTGCGGGTTGCCTCCGGCGCGGACGCCGACGAGGTCGGCGACGGTGAGCACGACGCGGCCGGAGACGGGGTTTGCGGCGAGCAGCTTCGGCGCCCACGCGTCGTAGCCCGCGCCGTTCACGATCACGAGGCGCGCGCCGGCGAGCGTGCGCGCGTCGAGCGCCGTCGGCTCGTAGTCGTGCGGGTCGGTAGCCGGGTTCGAGACGATGCTCGTCACCGACACGCGGTCGCCGCCGAGCTGCGCCGCGATGCTGCCCCACACGTTCTCGGCGGCGGCGACCTGGAGTTGTCCTGAGGCGTGCGCACCGGCGCCGCCGCCTGCGAGCCACGCGGTGGCGAGGAGGGCGGCCGGGGCGGCGGCGAGGACGGCGAGCGTGCGGAACCGGAGCACCGCACGCCAGCCTACCCGAAAACGAGACTCATTCTCATATGATGCGCTAGCATCGAGGGGTGGCCGAGAGCGCACGTGACTGGGCCGAGACGACGCTCGCCGCCCTCCAGGCGGGGGGCGGCCGCGCGGGGGGCGCGCGGACGGCCGTGGTCGAGCTCCTCTCGCGTCAGCGGTGCTGCCTGACGGCGCAGGAGATCCACGAGCAGCTCCGGCGCGAGGGGCACCGCGTGGGGCTCGCGAGCGTGTACCGCGCGCTCGACCGGCTGAGCTCCGACGGCTTCCTGCAGAAGATCGAGCTCGGCGCCGGCGTCACGCGCTACGAGCCAGTCCACGCGGACGGCGAGCATCACCACCATCTGGTCTGCGACGCCTGCGGGAAGGTCGAGGCGTTCGCCGACGACCGGCTCGAGCAGGCCCTTCACCGTGTGGAGCACGCGACGGGATACCGCGTGGCCGCGCACGACGTCGTCCTGCGCGGCGCCTGCTCGGACTGCGCGACCTGACGCGGGCTAGGATCGCCCTCCGTCTGAGCTTCGCCCACACGACCCAGGGAGGGGGACATGAGACTTGGCGTCACCCGCCGGCGCGCTCCGCGCCGGTTGAGCCTCGCCGCGGCGACCGCCGCTGCCGCCGTCGCGGCCGCGGTCGGGATCGCGATCGGTCCAGCCGTCTCGTCGGCCTCGACGAGCGGCGACCGCGACCGGATGCCGTCGCTCGACCACGTCTTCGTGATCATGCTCGAGAACCACTCCAAGTCGAGCGTGCTCGGCGACCCCAACGCGCCGTTCATCAACCAGCTCGCCGCGCAGTACGCGGTCGCGGGCAACTACTACGGCGTCACGCATCCGAGCGAGCCGAACTACGTCGCCGCGATCAGCGGCTCGAACTGGTGGGTCAACAACGACGACCCGGCGAACCGGTACGACCACACGAACCTCGTCGACGAGCTCGAGTCGCACCACAAGACGTGGGCGGCGTACATGGAGGCGATGCCGAGCGCCGGCTACCTCGGCGACTACTGGCCGTCGAGTGGCACGCCGCTGTACGCGAGCAAGCACAACCCGTTCGTGCTCTTCGACGACATCCGCAACGATCCGGCACGGCTCGCGCACGACAAGCCGTACACGGATCTCGCGCACGACCTCAACTCGCCTCGTCCGCCGGACTTCGTCTGGATCAGCCCCGACCAGTGCAACGACATGCACGGCGGCGTCTACTCCGCGGTGCCGGGGTACCCCGAGACGCCGTGCCCGTACGGGTCGACGAAGGACGACGCGAACGACGCCGCGCTGAAGCAGAAGGCGGACGCCTTCGTGAAGCAGGCGGTCGGGACGATCATGTCGAGCCGCGCGTGGCGCGGGAAGAGCGCGATCTTCATCGTCACCGACGAGAACGACTACACGGGGAACCCGTCCACCGACGGCTGGGAGACGGCGGACGGCTGCTGCGACTCGCCGATCGTGCCCGCCAACGACCCGGAGGTCCCGGGCTGGCAGGGCGGCGTCTACGGCGGCGGGCTCATCCCGGCCGTGATCGTCACCACGCACGGCAAGCGCGGGGGGTACACGAGCACCACCGCGTACAACCACTACTCGCTGCTGCGCACGATCGAGGACTCGTGGAACCTCGACCGGCTCGGCTTCACCTCGGACACGGCGCAGGTGCAGTCGATGAGCGAGTTCTTCACCCACTGAGCCGATCCGGGAGGGCGGCCGCCTCCGGGCGGCCGCCCTCGCGCCGTGGCAGGGTTACGGCGTGGACGAAGGGCAGGCGGTCGTCGGGCGCCGGGCCGAGCTGCAGGCGGCGACGGAGCTGCTCGAACGCTCGCGCGGCGGCCTCGCCGCGCTGCTGCTGACCGGCGCGCCCGGCATCGGCAAGTCGACCGTCTGGCGCCGCGGCCGCGAGCTCGCCGCGGCGACGGGATTCACGGTGCTCACCGCGCGGCCGGCGGCCGCCGAGGCCCGCCTGTCGCACGCCGGCCTCTCCGACCTGCTCGGCGGCGCCGGCGAGGACCTGCTCGCAGCGCTGCCGCGCGTGCAGCGCCGCGCCCTCGAGGTCGCGTTCCTGCGCCGGGGAGTGGAGCGGGCGGTCGTCGAGGCGCGCGCCGTGGCCACCGCCGCGCTCTCGGTCCTGCGCGCTCTCGCCGCGGATGCCCCGGTGCTGATCGCCGTCGACGACGCGCAGTGGCTGGACGCGCCGTCGGCATCGGCGCTCGCGTACGCCGTGCGCCGCCTCGACGACGCGCCGGTCGCGGTGCTCGCCGCGATCAGGATCGAGGACCGGCGGCCGCACACCTTCGCGGACGCGATCGCGGCCGAGCGGCGCGTGGAGGCGACGCTCGGCCCGCTGAGCGTCGCGTCGCTGCACGCGGTCATCCGCCGCGAGCTGGGCGCCGCGCCGCCGCGGCCCACGCTGGTCAAGATCGCGGCCGCGACCGGCGGCAACGCGTTCGACGCGATCGAGGTCGCCCGGGAGCTCGAGCGGCTTGGGCCGGCGGCCGCCGCCGCCGGGCCGCTGCCGGTTCCGGCCGCCACGAGAGAGCTCCTGCACGCGCGGCTCCAGCGGCTGCCGCCGCGTGCGCGGAGCGCACTGCTCGCCGCGTCCTGCCTCGCCTCGCCGCACGTCGACCTCGTCGACGAGCGTGCGCTCGCGGCGGCGGAGGAGGCCGGCGTGGTGCACGTCGGCGCGGACGGCCGCATCGACTTCGCCCATCCGCTCCTCGCCGCGGCGGTCTACGAGTCGGCGCCCGTCGCCCGGAGGCGCGCCGCGCACCGGGCGCTCGCCCGGCGGGTGACCGACCCGGAGGAACGGGCGCGCCACCTCGCGCTCGCCGCCTCGCGGCGGGACGGGAGCGCCGCCGTCGAGCTCGACCGCGCGGCGCAGCTCGCGCGCGCCCGCGGCGCGCCCGCGGCCGCCGCCGAGCTGGCGGAGCTGGCGCTGCGGATCTCGCCGGCGTCCGAGGAGGGCGCGCGGCTGCTGGCCGCCGCGGCGTGCCATTTCGACAGCGGCGATCTCGACCGCGCCCGCGCGCTCCTCGACGGGGCCGTCGAGAGGGCGCCGCACGGGTCGCAGCGTGCCGCCGCGCTGCGGCTGCTCGGCCACCTGGAGGCGCGCCGCTCGAGCTTCACGGCGGCGTACGAGCTCGCGGCGGCCGCGCTGGACGAGGCAGGGGACGACGATGCGCTCGCCGCCGGGCTCGAGCTCGACGTCGCCTTCTTCGGGGCCAGCCTGGGCGACTTCGCCCGCGCCGCACCGCACGCGCGCGCTGCGGTCGCCGCCGCGGAGCGCGTCGGCGCCGAGGCGGTGCTCGCCCCGGCGCTCGCGGCGCTGACGATGATGGAGTTCCTCTGCGGCCGCGGCCTCGACGCGGCCGCGCTCGACCGGGCGCTCGCGCTCGACGATCCGCTCGCGCCGCTGCCCTTCATGCTGCGGCCCCGCTTCATCGCGGGCCTGCTCCTGCTCTGGACCGGCTCGGTGTCCGACGGGCTCGAGGCGCTGGACGCGGTGCGCCTGGAGGCCCTCGAGCAGGGCCGGGAGGCCGACGTGTCGCTCGTCGGCATGTACGTCGTCTGGGCCTGCGCGTGGCGCGGCGATCTCGAGCGCGCCCGCCGCGTGGCGGACGAGACCGTCCGCATCGCCACCCTGCTCGACGACCGCATGGCGCTCGCGCTCGCGCTGAGCGCGCGCGCGTTCGTCGGCGCGCACGCCGGCGGCGCCGATGCGGTCCGCGAGGACGCGGACGAGGCGCTCGCGCGGTTCCGGCAGCTCGGGTGGCAGGCGGGCCTGATCTGGCCGCTGTGGGCGCTCGGGCTGCTCGAGCTCTCCGGCGGCGATCCGGCGGCGGCGTACGCCGCCCTCGAGCCGCTGGCCGCGGTCGTCGCCGCCATGGGCACCACCGACCCGGTGCTCTGCGTGTTCGTGCCCGAGGCCGTCCAGGCGCTCGTCGAGCTCGGCCGCGTCGACGAGGCACGGGCGCTGCTCGAGCCGTTCGAGACGCAGGCCCGCGCGCTCGACCGGGGCTGGGCGCTCGCGGCCTCGGCGCGCTGCCGGGCGCTGCTGCACGCCGCCGGCGGCGAGCTCGACGCGGCGCGCGCCGCCCTCGACGAGGCGCTCGCCCGTCACGACGGGGAGCTGCCCCTGGAGCGGGCGCGAACGCTGCTCGAGCTCGGTCGGCTCGAGCGGCGGCGCCGCCGGAAGCGGCTCGCCCGCGTCGCGCTCGACGACGCCGTCGCGGCCTTCGAGCGGGCCGGCGCCGACCGCTGGGCGGAGCGGGCGCGGCACGAGCTCGCGCGCGTCGCGACCCGCCGCGCGCCGGCGACGCTGACGCCCACCGAAGAGCGCATCGCCCGGCTCGCCGCGGAGGGGCTGAGCAACCGCCAGATCGGCGAGCGCGCCTTCGTCGCGGTCGGCACGGTCGAGGCGAACCTGAAGCGCGCGTACCGCAAGCTGGGCATCACCTCGCGCGCCCAGCTCGCGCGGGCGCTCGACGAGCGGGCCGCCGAGCCGATTTCGTAGGGTCTTCGGGGATTTCGGGCCCGGGCCGGCGCTCCTACGCTCGTCCCGGTGGAGGACGCAGCGAGCTTCGTCGCCGAGTGCTTCTGGCCCGACGTCGACGACGCCGACCTCGACGCGCTCGACCGACGCATCCGCGAGGCCGCCGGCGGGGGGCAGGAGGTCCGCTACCTCGGCTCGATCCTGCTTCGCGACGACGAGGTCGTCCTCTGCGAGTTCGACGGCACGGACGACGCGGTCCGCGCGGTCGCCGAGCGCGCGCGCGTCCCGTTCGAGCGGATCGTGCGCGTCACGCGCGCGCCCCGGCGATGAGCGCGGAACGCTGATCGACCGCCCGCGTGCGCACGCCGAGCTCGCGCGCCGGCCGACGCGCATTGCGCGGCCGTGCGAAGGAATCCGCGCGTGCGCCCCGTAGGGCGGTGACGCGCCGGCGGCGGGTCCCAAGAACGACGGCTGCAGGGCTCGTCGCCGGCGCGCGACGCGCGGCAACGCCTCATGCGCCCGGCAGGAATCGAACCTGCGACCTCGTGCTCCGGAGGCACGCGCTCTATCCCCTGAGCTACGGGCGCGCAGGGGTCACTAGTCTAGCCGCCGTGCGTCTCCACGCCCGTCGCGCCACCCTCCGCCTCGCCGAGACGTTCGTCATCTCGCGCGGTGCCGAGGACGAGGCGGAGGTCGTCGAGGTCGAGGTCGTGCACGGCGACGTGTCGGGCTTCGGCGAAGCGGCGCCGATCGAGCGCTACGACGAGTCGGCGGCGTCCGCGCTCGCGTGGCTCGAGCAGGTCGACCTGGGCGACGACCCGTTCGCGCTCGAGGTGATCGAGGCGCGGCTGCCGCCGGGCGAGCAGGCGGCGCGCGCGGCGGTCGACGCGGCGCTGCACGACCTGCAGGGCAGGCTGACGGGGCTGCCCGTGCACCGGCTGCTCGGGCTGCGGCGCGAGGGGCCGCCGACGTCGTGGACGGTGTGGCTCGGCGATCCCGACGACATGGCGCGGCGGGCGGAGCGTGCGACGGCGCGCGGCTTCCGGCGGCTGAAGCTGAAGCTCGGCGGCCGCGACGGGCTCGATGCGGAGCGGGTGGCCGCCGTCCGGGCGGTCACCGACCTGCCGCTCCAGGTGGACGTGAACGAGGCTTGGACGCTCGACGAGGCGCTCGACGTGCTGCCGCGACTCGACGTGCAGTACTGCGAGCAGCCGCTCGTCGCGGGCGACGAGGACGGTCCCGAGCTGAAGCGCCGCTCGCCGGTCCCGATCTACGTCGACGAGGACTGCCACACGCTTGCGGACGTCGCCGGGTGCGCGGAGCGCGCGCACGGCGTCAACATCAAGCTGGCGAAGTCGGGCGGGATCCGCGAGGCGGTGCGCATGGTGCACGCGGCGCGCGCGCTCGGCCTCGGCGTCATGCTCGGCTGCATGGTGGAGTCCGGTCTCGGCATCGCGGCGGGCGCGCACGTCGCGAGCCTCATGGACCACGTCGATCTCGACGGCAACCTGCTGCTCGCCGAGGATCCGTGGCCGGGCGTGCGGTTCGTGGACGGGGTGCAGGTTCCGGCCGACGAGGCGGGGCTGGGTGTCGCGCGCGCGTAGGCTGCTGCTCCTCGCCGAGGGGCACTCGGACGACCCGCACTTCGGCAAGACCGCGCGCGGCGTGCTCCGCTACCGGCCGCAGGACGTCGTGGCGATCCTCGACTCGCGGCGGGCCGGCGAGGAGCAGGACGGCGTCCCGATCGTCGGCAGCGTCGCGGAGGCGGCGCGGCACGAGCCCACGGTGGCGCTCGTCGGCGTCGCGACCCAGGGGGGACGCTTTCCGCCCGCGTGGCGCGAGCTGCTGAAGCAGTCGATCGCGGCGGGCCTCGACGTCGAGAGCGGTCTGCACGAGTTCGTGTCCGACGACGAGGAGCTCGCCGCGCTCGCCCGCGACCACGGCGTCGAGCTGCGCGACCTGCGCCGTCCGCCCGCCGGGCTGAACGTGCCGACCGGCGAGAACCTCGCCCATCCGGCGCGCACGATCCTCACCGTCGGCTCCGACTGCGCGATCGGGAAGATGACGGTCGCGCTCGAGCTCGACCGGGAGGCGCGGGCGCGAGGGATCCGCAGCGAGTTCGTCCCGACTGGGCAGACCGGGATCGCGATCGCTGGCTGGGGGATCTCCGTGGACGCGGTCGTCGCCGACTTCATCGCCGGCGCTTCCGAGCAGCTCGTCGTCGAGGGCGTCCGTCGCGGCGGCGAGCTCCTCCTCGTCGAGGGGCAGGGATCGCTGCTGCACCCCGCGTACTCGGGCGTGACGCTCGGGCTGATGCACGGCTCCGCGCCCCACGGCTATGTCCTCTGCCACATGGCCGGCGAGACGGTCGTCGACGGCGACGAGCGCTTCCCGATCCCGCCGCTCCGCGAGCTCGTCGACCTCCACGAACGGATGAGCCTGCTCGCGCGGCCGGCGCGCGTGCTCGCGATCGCGCTCAACACCCGCAACCTCGACGACGAGGCCGCGCGACGAGCGGCCGCGGAGGTCGAGGCGGAGACCGGGCTCCCGGCCGACGACCCCGTTCGCTTCCGAGCCGCCAGGCTGCTCGACGCCGTTCTCGCGGAGGTGTCGGAAACAGCCACTTGACACACGAACACGCGTTCGCTACCGTGGCGAACACATGTTCGTTCGGATCGCCGTCCTCGTCGGTCTCGCCGTCCTCGTCTGGAGCGCCGTCGCCCGCTCCTCGGACGCCCACGGCAACCGCCGCGTGGTGACGGTGCGTCCGTACGACACGCTGTGGACGATCGCCGAGCGCAGCTACGGCGGCGATGTCCGCGACGCCGTCTGGCGCATCGAGCGCGCGAACCACCTGCGAGGGGCCGACATCCGCGTGGGGGAGCGCCTCGTGTTGCCGTAGCTCTCAACCGGTGAGGCCGCGGACGCCTGCGAGAATCGCCCGCGCGTGGACCTCGACCTCGTCTTCCTCGGCACGTCGGGCAGCGCGCCGACGGCGAACCGCGCGCCGACGGCGCTGCTCGTCCGGCGCGGCGGTGAGCGGCTGCTGTTCGACTGCGCCGAGGGAACGCAGCGTCAGCTCATGCGCTCGAGGATCGGGTTGCCGGACCTCGACCAGGTCTACCTCTCGCACTTCCACGCCGACCACTACCTCGGCCTGCCGGGGATGCTGAAGACGTTCTCGCTCAGGCAGCGCGAGACGCCGGTCACGGTGTACGGGCCGCCGGGCGTGCGCGAGCTGTTCGGCGAGCTCCGGCGCGTCTTCGGGAAGCTGACGTACCCCCTGGAGCTGGTCGAGGTGCGCGCGGGGCAGGCGCTCGAGCGGGACGGCTATCGGATCCTCGTCTTCCCGGTGCACCACGGGGTGTCCGCGGTCGGCTACGCGCTCGTCGAGGAGCCGCGGCCCGGGGTGTTCGACGTGGAGGCGGCGGATGCACTCGGCGTGCCGGCCGGGCCGGAGCGGGGCGTGCTGCAGCGCGGCGAGTCGGTGACCCTCGCGGACGGGAGCGTCGTCACGCCCGACGCGGTGCTCGGCGAGGCACGCGCCGGGAGGCGGATCGTCATTCCCGGCGACACCGCGCCTGCCGAGACGGTGCGGCTGCTCGCCGAGGGCGCCGACGTGCTCGTGCACGAGGCGACGTTCGCCGACGAGGAGCACGAGCGCGCCGAGGAGACGCTGCACTCGACCGCGCTGCAGGCGGCGACGATCGCACGCGACGCGGGCGTGCGCCTGCTCGCGCTGACCCACGTCTCGCCGCGCTACTTCGGTCCCGAGCTGGCGCGGGAGGCGCGGTCGGTGTTCCCGGCGACCGTGGTGCCGCGCGACCTCGACACGATCGAGGTGCCGTTTCCCGAGCGGGGCGAGCCGCGGCTCGTGAAGGGCGGCGCTGCGCCCGAGACGCTCGCTAGAGTCAGCGGCGCATGACGGAGCGGGTGCAGGTGGCGGTCGCCGGCGACGTCGCGGAGGCCGAGGAGATGCAGGCGATCCTGAAGGCGGCCGGCATCGACGCCGAGCTGCAGGCGGGCGCAGACGATCCCCTCACGGTCTGGGTCGGCGAGGGCGACGTCGACGCCGCGCGGGAGGCGCTCGAGGCGCTCACCGATCCGGACGACCTGATCGCCGAGCCCTGAGCGGGCGCCCCTCTCGAGGCGTCCGTCTGACGACTCCGCTAGCCTGACGCGGCCGTAACCCTTTAACCCGGTCCAGCGAGGCCGGAAAGGAGTCGAATGTCGCACCCTGCCGTCAGCCCGGCGCCGAAGCTCCTGCTGGACGCCGAGAGCATCTCGCGCACGCTCAGCCGCATCGCGCACGAGATCATCGAGCGGAACGACGAGCTCGAGGACGTCGCGCTCGTCGGCATCCACACGCGCGGCGTCCCGCTCGCGCAGCGCCTCCGCACGCTCGTGGCGGAGCGCAGCGGCGTCGAGCTGCCGCTCGGCCACCTCGACATCACCTTCCACCGCGACGACGTCCACGTGCGCGCGCGCCGGGCGCCCAGGCGTGCCCAGCCCGTCGTCCACGACACGCGGCTCGAGTTCGAGCTCGAAGGACGCACCGTGATCCTCGTCGACGACGTCCTCTACACGGGAAGGACGATCCGCGCTGCGATCGACGCGCTGCTCGAGTACGGACGTCCGGCTCGCGTGCAGCTGGCGGTGCTCGCCGACCGCGGCCACCGCGAGCTGCCGATCCGCCCCGACTACGTCGGCAAGAACCTGCCGACCGCGCGCGGCGAGCGCGTGCAGGTGGAGCTGATCGAGATCGACGAGGTCGATCGCGTGCTGCTCCTCGGCGAGAGCGAGGAGCGGACCGATGGCTGATCTCCGCGTCGTCGGCCACGGCCTCGTCCCGCCTCCGCGCGAGCGCCGCCATCTCCTGTCGATCGCCGATCTCGACCGCGACGACGTCGAGCGGCTGCTCGCCACCGCCCGTTCCTTCGCCCTCTCGCAGGCGCGGGAGACGAAGAAGCTGCCGACGCTGCGCGGGCGGCTCGTTCTCAACCTCTTTTACGAGAGCTCGACGCGCACCAGCTCCTCGTTCGAGGTTGCCGCGAAGCGCCTGTCCGCCGACACGCTCACGCTGAAGGCCGCCGGCTCCTCGGTCGACAAGGGCGAGTCGTTGCGCGACACGGTGCAGACGCTCGCCGCCTACGAGCCGGACGTGATCGTCGTCCGCCATCCGGAGGCGGGTGCCGCTCACCTCGTCGCGCGCGCGACGACGGCGCGCGTCGTCAACGCCGGCGACGGGAAGCACCAGCATCCGACGCAGGCTCTCCTCGACCTGTACGCGATGCGCGAGGCGCTCGGCCGTCTCGAGGGCGTGCACGTCGCGATCGTCGGCGACGTGCTGCACTCGCGCGTCGCGCGCTCGCTCGTCCAGGCGTTGCGCCTCGTCGGGGCCGACGCGATCCTCGTCGGCCCGCCGCCGCTGCTCGTACCGGAGCTCGCGCCGTGCTCGCACGACATCGCCGCGATCGCCGACGCGGACGTCGTCTACGTCCTGCGGATGCAGCGCGAGCGGATGCTCGCAGGCGCGAAC
This sequence comes from Gaiellaceae bacterium, assembly GCA_035652835.1. Classification (GTDB taxonomy): domain Bacteria; phylum Actinomycetota; class Thermoleophilia; order Gaiellales; family Gaiellaceae; genus PALSA-600. The sequence goes on along the minus strand of DASRDA010000030.1, from coordinate 11,550 downwards.
TTCGTGCCGTCGCTACGCGAGTACGCGGCGCGCTGGGCGGTGACGCCCGAGCGGCTCCGGCCGGGACAGCTCGTCATGCATCCCGGCCCGATGAACCGCGGCGTCGAGATCGACGCCCGCGTCGCCGACTCGGACGCGTCGCTCGTCGTCGACCAGGTGCGTGCGGGGCTCGTCGTGCGGATGGCCGTGCTGTACGACCTGCTCACCGCAGGGCCGGTGCCCGTCGAGGCCGCGATGGAGGTGGCGTGATGCTCGCCGGCCCTGTCGGCCGGGACGATCTCGTCATCCGCGGCGCGCGGGTCCTCGACCCGGTCGAGGGCGTGGACGCGGTGCTGGACGTCCGGGTCGACGGCGGCACGATCGCCGCCCTCGCTTCCGAGCTGGACGCGAACGGCCACCGCGTCGTCGACGCCGGCGGGCTCGTGCTCGCGCCCGCATTCGTCGACCCCCACGTCCACCTGCGCACCCCCGGCCGCGAGGACGAGGAGACGATCGCCACGGGCACGGCCGCCGCGGCCGCCGGAGGCTACTGCGCCATCCTCGCGATGCCGAACACCGAGCCGGTCGTCGACGAGGCCGAGCAGGTACGCGCGCTGCGGGCACGCGCCGAGACGGAGGCGCGCATTCCCGTCGGGTTCCTGGCGGCGATCAGCAAGGGCCAGGCCGGAGCGGAGCTGACGGAGATGGGGGCGCTCGCCGACGCGGGCGCCGCCGGCTTCACCGACGACGGCCGGCCGGTCGCGAGCGCAGGGCTGATGCGCCGCGCTCTCCAGTACGGCGCCGTCACGAGCCGCACGCTGGCGGTGCACTGCGAGGAGCAGACGCTGACGCGCGGCGCGCACGCGCACGCAGGTCGCGTCGCGGCCGAGCTCGGCCTCGCCGGCTGGCCCTCCCTCGGCGAGAGCCTGATGGTGGCGCGCGACCTCGAGCTGGCGGCCGAGACGGGTCGGCCGGTGCACCTCATGCACCTGTCGGCAACCGAGTCGGTCGGGCACCTGCGTCGCGCGCACGAGCGGGGCGTCGCCGCCACCGGCGAGGTCACGCCGCACCACCTGTGCCTGACGGAGGAGGCGGTGCGCAGCCTCGACCCGAACGTGAAGATGAACCCTCCGCTCAGGACGGAGGCGGACCGGCTCGCGCTCGTGGACGCGCTGCGCGACGGGACGATCGCGGCGATCGCCACCGACCACGCGCCGCACGCGCCGGAGGAGAAGGACGTGCCGTTCGAGGCGGCGCCCTTCGGCGTCACCGGGCTCGAGACCGCGTTCGCCGCGCTCTACACGCACCTCGTCCTGCCGGGCGTCCTTCGCCTCGAGACGCTGCTCGAGCGCCTCTCCGCCGGCCCGGCGGCGATCTTCGGGCTCGAGCGGCCCCGCATCGCCGTCGGCGCGCCCGCCAACCTGACGCTGCTCGACCTCGACCGCCGCTGGCGCGTGAAGTCGAGCGGCTTCCGCTCGCGCTCGGCGAACTCGTGGCTGCTCGGGAAGCGGCTGCACGGCCAGGTGCGCCTCACCGTCGCCGCCGGACGGGTGGTGCACGAGACGTGAGCTGCCTGGTGCTCGAGGACGGGACGGTCTTCGACGGCGAGAGCGTCGCCGCCCCGACGCTCGCGTTCGGCGAGGCCGTCTTCACGACGGCGATGAGCGGCTACCAGGAGACGGTCACCGATCCCAGCTACGTCGGCCAGATCGTCTGCTTCACCGCGCCGATGATCGGCAACTACGGCGTCGACGAGGCGCGCTCGCAGTCCGACCGGGTGCACGCCACGGCCGTCGTCATGCGCGAGGCGCGCGGGCCGGAGTGGACGGACTGGCTGCGGGACCGCGGCGTCGCCGCCCTCACCGGCGTCGACACCCGCTCGCTCGTGCTGCACCTGCGCGAGCGTGGCGCGATGCGCGCGGCCGTCGTCGCCGACGGCACGCCGGTCGACGACGCGCTCGCCGCCGTCCGGGCGCAGCCGTCGATGGAGGGGCAGGCGCTCGTCGCCGCCGTCTCCCCGAATGCGCCGTACCGCTTCGCGGAAGCGGGCGACGTCCGCGTCGCCGTCGTCGACTACGGCTGCAAGCGCTCGATCCTGCGCCTGCTCGCGAAGGCCGGCGCGGCCGTCGACGTCTACCCGCACGACGTCGACGCCGACACGCTCGCGGTCTACGACGGCGTGCTGCTCGGCAACGGTCCCGGCGATCCCGCGCCGCTCGCCGCGGAGACGGCGACGGTGCGCGCCCTGCTCGGGCGCACCAACGTCCTCGGCATCTGCCTCGGCCACCAGCTGCTCGCGCTCGCCACCGGCCACCGCACGTTCAAGCTGCCGTTCGGCCACCGCGGCACGAACCACCCCGTCCTCGACCGGCGCAGCCGCCGCGTCCTCGTTACCTCGCAGAACCACGGCTTCGCCGTCGAGCCGCAGGAGGGCGCCGAGGCGAGCCACGTGTCGCTCTACGACGGCACCGTCGAAGGGCTCGCCTTCCCCGAGCTGCGCGCGCGCTCGACGCAGTTCCACCCCGAGGCGAGCCCGGGCCCGCACGAGGGCGCGGCCACCGTGCACGCCTGGGTCGAGGAGCTGCGCGCCGTTGCCTAGACGCAGCGACCTGCGGACGATCTGCGTGATCGGCTCGGGGCCGATCGTGGTCGGGCAGGCGGCCGAGTTCGACTACGCGGGCTGCCAGGCGTTGAAGGTGCTGCGGGCGGAGGGCTTCCGCACGATCGTCGTCAACTCGAACCCCGCGACGATCATGACGGATGCCGCGTTCGCCGACCGCACCTACATCGAGCCGCTCGACCTGGAGGGCGTCGCGTCGGTGCTCGAGCGGGAGCGTCCGGATGCGCTGCTGCCGACGTTGGGCGGCCAGACGGCGTTGAACCTGGCGCGGGCGCTGCACGCGGAAGGCGTCCTCGAGGAGCTCGGCGTGGAACTGATCGGCGCCGACGTCGAGGCGATCGGGCGGGCCGAGGACCGCGAGCTGTTCAAGGCGGCGGTGGAGTCGTGCGGGTTGACGGTGCCCTCCTCGCGGATCGTCAGGTCGTCGGGAGAGCTCGAAGGGGTGGGGTTGCCGGCGGTGGTGCGGCCGGCGTTCACGCTCGGCGGCCAGGGGGGCGGCTTCGTGGAGACGCGCGAGCAGCTGCGCGTGCAGGTGGAGCGGGGCCTCCAGGAGTCGCCGATCGGGCAGGTGCTGGTCGAGGAGTCGGTGCGGGGCTGGGACGAGTTCGAGCTGGAGGTCGTCCGCGACCGGGCCGACAACGTCGTCGTCGTCTGCTCGATCGAGAACCTCGACCCGATGGGCGTCCACACCGGCGACTCGGTCACGGTGGCGCCGCAGATGACCCTGTCGGACGAGGCGTTCCAGGAGCTGCGCGACGGCGCGATCGCCGTCATCCGTGCGGTCGGGGTCGACACGGGCGGCTCGAACATCCAGTTCGCGCGCGACCGGGTGTCGGGGGCGATGCGCGTGATCGAGATGAACCCGAGGGTGTCGCGCTCGTCCGCGCTCGCGTCGAAGGCGACCGGCTATCCGATCGCGAAGGTGGCGGCGCGGCTGGCCGTGGGCTACACGCTCGACGAGATCCCGAACGACCTGACGGGGACGACGCCGGCCAGCTTCGAGCCGACGCTCGACTACGTGGTGGTGAAGATCCCGCGCTTCGCGTTCGAGAAGTTTCCCCGGGCCGACCGGACGCTCGGGACCCAGATGAAGTCCGTCGGCGAGGTGATGGGGATCGGCCGCACGTTCATCGAGGCGTTCGTGAAGGCGGAGCGGGGGCTGGAAGGGCCGCTCGACTGGCGGCCCGAGAACCTGCATCCGTGGTTCGAGCGCGAGCTGGCCGGGCTGGCGGCCGAGCGGGCGCGGCAGGAGACCGCGGCGCCGGTCTACCGCCGGATCGACTCGGTCGCCGGCGAGGTCGAGGCGGCCTCCAACTACTTCTACGCGTCCTGGGGCGAGACGGACGAGCGGCCGCCTGCGGCGCGCCCGCGGCGGGTCGTGATCCTCGGGTCGGGGCCGAACCGGATCGGGCAGGGCGTCGAGTTCGATTACTGCTGCGTGCACGCGGTGCAGACGTTCCGCTCGCTCGGGTTCGAGGCGGTGATGGTGAACTGCAACCCGGAGACGGTCTCGACCGACTACGACACCTCCGACCGTCTCTACTTCGAGCCGCTCGACGTCCCCGCCGTGCTCGCCGTGCTCGAGCGCGAGCGCCCGGACGGGGTCGTGATCCAGTTCGGCGGCCAGACGCCCCTGAAGCTGGCGCCGGCGATCGAGGCCGCCGGGCACCGCATCCTCGGCACCCCGTTCGAGGCCGTCGACCTGGCCGAGGACCGGGAGCGCTTCGCGGCGCTGCTGGGGGAGCTCGGGATCGCCTGCCCGGCGTGGGGGGTGGCCCGCAGCGGCACCGAGGCGGCGGAGCTGGCGCACCGGATCGGCTATCCGGTGCTGGTGCGCCCCTCGTACGTGCTCGGCGGCCGCGCGATGCGCGTCTGCTGGCGTGCGAGCCAGGTGGTCGAGGCTTTCCACGGGATCGACAGCCCGACCCTCGTCGACCGGTTCCTGGAGCACGCGGTCGAGGTCGACGTGGACGCGCTCTGCGACGGCGAGCAGGTCTACGTCGGGGCGGTGATGCAGCACGTGGAGGAGGCGGGCGTGCACTCGGGCGATTCGGCCTGCGTGCTGCCCGCGCAGTCGCTGTCGGCGCAGACGCAGGCGGAGGTGGCCGCGATCGTGAGGCGGTTGGGGCCCGCGCTCGGGGTGGTGGGGCTGCTGAACGTGCAGCTCGCGGTGGTGGAGGAGAAGGTCTACGTGCTGGAGGTGAACCCGCGCGCGTCCCGCACGGTCCCGTTCGCCAGCAAGGCCACCGGGGTGAACCTCGTCGCGGCCGCCTGCCGGCTGGCCGCCGGCGAGAAGCTGGCCGACCTCCAGCTGCCGGCGGAGCGGCCGCCGCGCCAGGTGAGCGTGAAGGCGGCGGTGCTGCCGTTTGCCCGCTTCCCCGGCGCCGACCCGGTGCTCGGCCCGGAGATGCGCTCGACCGGGGAGGTGATGGCCACCGCCGACGACCTGCCGACCGCGTTCGCGAAGGCCGAGCGGGCCGCCGGCCGCCCGCTGCCCTCGCACGGCAGCGTCTTCCTCTCCGTCCGCGACGCGGACAAGCCGGCGCTGGTGCCGGTGGCGGCGGCGCTGGCCGGGCTCGGCTTCCGGCTGGTCGCGACCGCCGGCACCGCCCGCACCCTCCAGGCCGCCGGGCTGCAGGTCGACGAGGTGCGCCGGGTCGGCGCGCCGGGCGAGGGGCCGACGGTGGTCGACCTGATCCGCCGGCGGCGCTGCAACCTCGTCGTCAACACGCCCGGCGGCGGCTCCGGGACGCGCTCGGACGGCTACGCGATCCGCGAGGCGGCGCTGCTCGCCCGCGTGCCCTGCATCACGACGATCGCCGCCGCGACGGCCGCCGTGCACGCGATCGCGAACGCCCGCGCCGGGGAGGCCCTGTCGCTGCAGGAGCGCATCGATGTCGAGGCCCAGGCGCGAGCGTCGTAGCGTCGCCGGCGTCGAGGCGCTCGGCCCGTACACGCTGCTCCGCGTCGAGCGCGGCGGAATCGACCCGGGGACGCCCGGACAGTTCTTCATGCTCGAGGCGCCCGGGCGCGTCCTGCCGCGGCCGATGTCGCTCTGCCTCGCGCCGCCGAACGAGCTCGCGTTCCTGGTCGACCCGATCGGACCGGGAACGCGCGCGCTCGCGGCGCTCGAACCCGGCGAGTCGATTCACGTCTTCGGTCCGCTCGGCATCGGCTTCCGGCTCGACGTGCCCCGCCCGCTGCTCGTCGGCGGCGGCGTCGGCATCGCGCCGCTTCCGTATCTGTCGGAGGCGCTCGAGCGGCCCCCTGCGGTGCTCGGCTTCCGGTCGACGCTGCACGCGGAGGCGGCGGCGCTCCTTCCCGGTGCAGAGGTGGTGATCGACCCGGTGCTCGTCACCGACGTCCTGCCGCACGACCGCGACGTGCTCGCGTGCGGACCGCAGCCGATGCTCGACGCGCTGCGCGAGACGCATCCGTCCGCGCAGCTCGCGTGCGAGGCGCCGATGGCGTGCGGCTACGGCGCGTGCTACGGCTGCGTCGTCGAGATCGACGGCAAGCTCGAGCGGCTGTGCGTCGAAGGACCGGTGCTGTGCTTCTCCTGAACGCGAGCGGGTGCCTCGACGCGCTCGTCGCGCCCGACGTCGCACGTGCGTTCGACGCATTCGTGACCAAGACGGTGACGCCGGCGCGGCGCGAGGGAAACGCGCCGCCGCGGATCGCCGAGACGGATGCGGGGATGCTGAACGCGATCGGACTCGCGAACCCGGGCCGCGACGCGTTCGTGTCGAAGGTGCTGCCGCGTCTGCGTGCGCTCGGGCGGCCGATCTGGGTCTCCGTCGGCGGCTTCTCCGCGGCCGACTACGCCGAGACGTGCGCGCGGCTGGACGGCGTGACGATCGAGCTGAACCTGTCGTGCCCCAACGTCGACGAGGCGCCGGAGACGGCCGCCGAGATCGTGGCGGCCTGCCGCCGCGCGTCCGCAAACCCGCTCTACGCCAAGCTTTCCCCGCATTCCTGGGACGTCGGCGAGACGGTTCGGGCGGTCGAGGCGGCGGGCGCCGACGGCATCAGCCTCGTCAACACGCTGCGTGGCCTCACGCTCCGTGACGACCTGCGGCCGTCGCTCGCGCGCGGCGCCGGCGGCTACTCCGGTCCGGCGCTGAAGCCGGTCGCGCTCGCGGCGGTGCACGCCGCGCGGCGCGCGACGGAGTTGCCGATCGTCGGCATGGGGGGCGTGCGGACCGGACGCGACGTGCTCGAGCTGGTCGCGTGCGGTGCGACTCATGTCGCGCTCGGCACGGTTCTCTTCGCGGACCCGGACGCGGCGGCTCGGGTGCGTTCGGAGCTCGCCGAAGAGCTCGAACGACTCGGGTTTGCGGACGTCGACGACGCGCGTGGTGCGGCGCTCGAAGTCGTTGTCCAAATGGAAAACTGACGCCGAACGGTCACGGTTGCACGCGCCGTAGAGGTTGGTAGGATGCTGCGCTCATGGTGCCCCCCCAGACTCAGGTCCAGGCTCCGGTGAGGTCGCTCGACCAGCGGATGGAAGCCCTGAAGCGTGCGAATGACATCCGTGTCAAGCGGGCGCAGCTGAAGAAGGATCTGAAGTCCGGCGCGACGTCGATCGAGCAGATCCTGCGCGAGCCACCGGAGTACGTGTCGACGGCGAAGGTGTTCGACATGCTGATGGCCGTGCCGAAGTTCGGACGCGTCAAGGCCGCGCGCCTGCTCAACCAGTGCCGCATCAGCCAGTCGAAGACGGTCGGCGGCCTCTCCGACCGCCAGCGGCACGAGCTGATTGCCCTCTTCAACCGCTAAGCCCGCTCCCGTCTTCGTCGTGACCGGGCCTTCGGGCGCCGGCAAGGGCACGTTGATCCAGCTCGTGCTCCCGCGGTTCCCCGAGCTCGCGCTCGCGGTGTCGGCGACGACGCGTCCGCGCCGGCCGGGCGAGCAGGACGGCGTCCACTACCACTTCCTGACGCCCGAGGAGTTCGACCGCCGCGTCGAGGCGGGCGAGTTCCTCGAGTGGGTCGACTACGTCGGCCATCGCTACGGGACGCTGCAGTCGGAGATCGACCGCCTGCGGCAGGCGGGGAGGGCGCCGCTCCTCGAGCTGGAGACGGACGGCGCACTGCGGGTGAAGCGGCGGGTCGCCGGCGCGGTCACGGTCTTCGTGACGGCGCCGGTCGACGAGCTCGAGCGCCGGCTCCGGCTGCGGGCCACCGAGTCGAGCGGCGCGATCGGCGAGCGGATCGAGATCGCCCGGCAGCAGCTCGAGCTCCGCGGCCTCTTCGACCACGTCGTCGAGAACGACGACCGGGAGCGGGCCGCGGACGCGCTCGCGGAGATCGTGCGCGACGTCCTGGACGGTGCCGCTACCATGGCCGGCCGATGATCAACCCTCGCATCGACGAGCTGCTCGACCAGGTCGACTCCCGCTACGCGCTGGTGATCGTGGCCGCGAAGCGCGCGCGCCAGATCAACAACTACCACCACCAGCTCGGGGAGGGGACGTTCGACGAGTTCGCCCCGCCGCTGATCGAGTCGCGCTCGAAGAACTACCTGACGATGTCCCTCGAGGAGATCGCCGAGGGCAAGATCGTCTACGACTACACGCGCTAGCCGTCGGAAACTGTTTCGTGGACATGTCCACGAAACGGTTTCGAGGACAGCGGGCACAATGGGCTGATGGCCCGCATCCTGCTCGGCGTGACCGGTGGGATCGCCGCCTACAAGGCGTGCGAGCTGACCCGGCTGCTCGTCAAGGCGGGGCACGAGGTCGTTCCGCTGCTGACTCCGGGCGCCGAGCGGTTCGTGCGCGCCGAGACCTTCGAGGCGCTTGCACGACGCGGGCCGGCCGAGACGCGCTACCCGCACCTCACGCAGGCCGACCTGCTCGTCGTCGCGCCGTGCACCGCGAACACGCTCGCCAAGCTCGCACACGGGCTCGCCGACAACGTCCTCACCGAGGCGGCGCTCGCGCACCGCGGGCCGGTCCTCGTCGCGCCGGCGATGAACCCGCGCATGTGGGCGGCGCCCGCCACACGCGACAACGTCGCGACGCTGCGCGCGCGCGGCGTCGAGCTCGTCGGGCCGGACGAGGGGGAGATGGCCGAGGGCGAGTGGGGCGTGGGCAGGATGGTCGAGCCCCGCGAGATCGCAGCGCGCGTCGAGCGGCTGCTCGCGCCGGGCCCGCTCGCCGGCCGGCGCGTGCTCGTCACCGCGGGCGGCACCCGCGAGGCCCTCGACAGCGTCCGCTTCGTGGGCAACCGCTCCTCGGGCCGCATGGGCGTCGCGCTCGCCGAGGAGGCGCGGCGGCGCGGGGCGGAGGTCGTCCTGCTCGCGGCGAACCTACAGGTGGAGCCTCCGCACGGCGTCGAGACGATCCCGACGCCGTCGGCCGAGACGATGCGCGACGCGGCGGTCGCGCTCGCCGACGTCGACGTGGCGCTGCTCGCGGCCGCGGTCGCCGACTACCGGCCCGCCGAGGTGCTCGCGGGGAAGCGGCCGAAGGACGACGCGACCTGGACCGTCGAGCTCGAGCCGACGATCGACATCGCCCGCGAGCTCGGCGCGCGGAAACGGCCCGGCCAGGTGCTCGTGCTCTTCGGCGCCGAGCACGGCGACGCGGGGCTCGAGCGGAAGCGCGGCATGCTCGAGACGAAGAACGCAGACCTCGTCGTCTTCAACGACGTCGGCCGGGCCGACATCGGCTTCGACGTCGGCGAGAACGAGGTCGTGCTGCTGACGCGCGAGACGGAGCGCCCGGTGCCCAAGGCCTCGAAGGCCGCGGTGGCGGCCGCGATCCTCGACGCGGTCGAGGAGCTGCTGCCGTGAGCGAGGCGTACACCCTGTTCCGCGAGGGGCAGGCGCGGCTCCGGAAGGGGCTGACCGCGCAGGCGACCGTGCCGCTCGAGCGGGCGAAGCGGCTCGAGCCGGCGAAGGCGTCGATCCGCGAGGCGCTCGGGATCGCGTACTTCCGCCTGCAGCGGTGGGAGGAGGCCGAGCGCGAGTTCCGGACGATCGTCGAGGACCTATCGCCGACCGACGACTACGCCCACTACGCGCTCGGGCGCGCGCTCGAGCAGCAGGGGAAGGCGCGCGAGGCGAACGGCCACTACAAGCTCGCGAGCTCGATGCAGCCCGACTCCGCCCGCTACGCCGCACGCATCCGCGACCTCGACGAGTGAGGGCACTGGTCCAGCGCGTCGCCCGGGCGCGTGTGGAGCCGGGCGGCGCGATCGGCCCCGGGCTGTGCGTCCTGCTCGGCGTCGCAGGCGACGACGACGCGGCGACGGCCGCCGCCCTCGCCGCCAAGGTCGCGCGGCTGCGGATCTTCCCGAACGCCGACGGCCGCTTCGACCGGTCGCTCCTCGACAACCGCGGCGCCGCGCTCGTCGTCAGCCAGTTCACGCTGCTCGCCGACACGTCGGCCGGCAACCGGCCGAGCTTCGCCGCCGCGGCGAAGCCCGAGGACGCCGAGCCGCTCTACGAGCGCTTCTGCGACGCGCTGCGCGTGCTCGGCGTGCCGGTCGAGACCGGCGTGTTCGGCGCGAGGATGCAGCTCGAGCTCGTGAACGACGGGCCCGTCACGATCGTCCTCGACGCGTAGGGCCCCCGGGGCCGAGCCCGACCGAGGCTCTGCTACCGTTCCGTCACCACATTTCGAGCTTGGTCGAGGTGGGCGCGTCGCGCCCACTTTTCGTCTGAGGGGCGGAACGCAGGGGGTGACGAGAGCGTGGCGACGGCACAGCTACAGAAGGAGAGGGAGCTCCAGCGCGACGTGACGCGGCTGGTGAGCGGCGCGCTGCCCGACGTCGAGGTGCTCGCGGTCGAGGTGACCGGCAGGGAGCGCTTCTGCGTGTTCGTCGACCATCCGCGCGGCGTCGACCACGCGCTCTGCGAGCGGGTGACGAACGTGCTGCGCTCGTACCTCGACGACTACACCGTCGAGGTTTCGTCGCCGGGAACGGATCGACCGCTGCGAACGCGCGCGCACTTCGAGCGCGCCGTCGGGCGACCGGTGCGGATCAAGACCGAGAGCGGCCGTGCACGCGGAGAGGTGCTGGCGGCCGGCGAACGGGCCGTGCGCATTCGCAGCGGCGCCGAGCCGACCGAGATCCCGTACGACGAGATCGTGCGGGCGAACCTGATCGACGAAGGGTGGAGGCATGAGCCAGGAGATCGTTGAGGCCGTTCGCGAGATCGAGCGCGAGAAGGGCATCGAGAGCGGAACGCTCGTGTCGGCGCTCGAGGACGCGTTGCTCGCAGCGTACAAGAAGACGCCCGGCGCGAGCCGCCATGCGACCGTCGAGCTCGACGACCGCGGCGACTTCCGCGTCTACTCGATCGACATCCCGCCGGACATCGAGGAGCGGCTGCTGGACGAGGCGCGCGAGCGCGCGCTCGACGAGCTCGAGCGCATCGAGGAGGAGACCGGGGAGAAGAACCACACGCTGCTCGCCGACGAGGACCTCGATCTCGACTTGTCGCGGGTGCCCGAGCACCTCGTCACGCGCGAGGACGTCACGCCGGACAACTTCGGCCGCATCGCCGCGCAGACCGCGAAGCAGGTCATCGTGCAGCGCATCCGCGAGGCCGAGCGCGACACCGTCTACAACACGTACTCGGCGAAGCTGCACGACATCGTGCTCGGCACCGTGCAGCGCTACGAGCAGCGCAACATGTACGTGCTGCTCGACGACCGCAAGACCGAGGCGCTGCTCCCGTTCAGCGAGCAGGTCTCACGCGAGAACTACCGCATCAACGACCGCATCCGCGCGTACGTCCTCGACGTGCGCAAGACGAACAAAGGTCCGCTGGTCGTCCTCTCGCGCGCGGCCGAAGGGCTCGTGCAGCGGCTGATCGAGTTCCAGGTCCCCGAGATCCAGGACGACATCGTCGAGATCATGGCGATCGCCCGCGAGCCCGGCGCGCGCACCAAGGTCGCGGTCACCTCGAAGCGCCCGGAGATCGATGCCGTCGGCGCG
>DASRDA010000029.1:0-41471 GCA_035652835.1 Gaiellaceae bacterium | reverse complement strand
GAGGCTGCGATGCCTCCACGCGCCGAACGACTTGAAGACGGCGCCGTGGAGGATGTCGGTGCCGACGGCGGTCTTCGGGTCGAAGCCGAAGATGAGGATCAGCATGGGCGTCATCAGCGAGCCGCCGCCCATGCCGGTCATGCCGACGAGCACCCCCACGGCGGCGCCCGCGATGACGTACTGCCAGGTCACCCGGCCTCGACGACCATCCCCGCCGCCACCGTGTCGTTCGTCGCCTCGTCGACGAGGATGAACGCCCCCGTCGCGCGGTTCTCGGCGTAGGGATCGACGGCGAGCGGCTCGCCGAGCCGCAGACGGACGAGGCCGAGGTCGTTCAGCACCATCCGCGCGGGCGCGGGGCGATCCTCAAGCGTCTCGATGTCGACGACGGAGACGAGCTCGGCGGCCAGCGCCGGCGCGGTCCGCGTCGTCTGCTTCACGAGCAGCCGCGCGCTCGGCTCGAGCGGCCGGTCGCTCATCCAGCAGAGGCGAGCCGTGAGCTCGCGCGCGACCGCGGGGGGTCGCTCCGGATCGGCGAGCATGTCGCCGCGCGCGACGTCGACGTCGTCGGCCAGCCTGATCGTCACCGACTGCCCGGGCACCGCGTCCTCGAGCGGGCCGTCCGCGCTCTCGACCGCCGCGACGTGCGTGCGACGGCCCGACGGCAGCACGACCACCTCGTCGCCTGCCCGCCAGACACCGCCGGCGACCTGCCCGGCGTAGCCGCGGTAGTCGTGGTGCTCGTCCGCCATCGGCCTGATCACCCACTGGACGGGGAACCGGCGCGCGTCGAGGTTGCGGTCGCCCGCGAGCTCGACCGTCTCGAGGTGCTCGAGCAGCGTCGGGCCCGCGTACCACCCCATCGCATCGGTGCGCTCGACGACGTTGTCGCCGTGCAGCGCCGAGACCGGGACCACGGCGACGTCGTGCAGCCCGAGACGCGACGCCAGCTCGGCGAGCTCGCGCGCGATCTCGTCGAACCGCTCTTCCGCGTACCCGACGAGGTCCATCTTGTTGACGACGTAGACGACGTGCGGAAGCTCGAGCATCGCGAGGATGTACGAGTGGCGGCGCGTCTGCTCGACGACGCCCTTGCGCGCGTCGACGAGGATGACGCCGAGATCCGCCGTCGAGGCGCCGGTGACCATGTTTCGCGTGTACTGCACGTGGCCCGGGGCGTCGGCGAGCTGGAAGCGGCGGCGAGGCGTGACGAAGGAGCGGTACGCGACGTCGATCGTGATCCCCTGCTCGCGCTCGGCCCGGAGACCGTCCGTGAGCAGCGCGAGGTCGACGTAGTCGTGGCCGCGCCGGCGCGACGCGTCCTCGATGTGCTCGAGCTGGTCGGAGAGGATCTGCTTCGTGTCGAAGAGCAGCCGCCCGATCAGCGTCGACTTGCCGTCGTCGACCGAGCCCGCGGTGACGAGCCGCAGCAGCTCGGACTGCAGCATCTGCTCGGAGGTCGCCATCAAAACTCCCGTCCTAAGCTCGTCTTCGACGAGCTTAGGACGCGCATTCCCTCAGAAGTAGCCGACACGCTTGCGATCCTCCATCGCCGCCTCGCTGACGCGATCGTCGGCGCGCGTCTCGCCGCGCTCGGTGACGCGGGTGGCGGCGATCTCGTCGACCACCTCCGGGATCGTCCGCGCCTCGCTGACGACGCCGCCCGTGCAGCTCATGTCGCCGACGGTGCGGAAGCGCACGGTCGCCCGGAACGGCGTCTCGCCGGGTAGGCGCTCCACGAAGTCGGACACGGCGTAGAGCATCCCGTCGCGGCGGAACACGTCGCGCTCGTGCGCGAAGTAGATCGAGGGGAGCTCGAGCCCCTCGCGCGCGACGTACTGCCAGACGTCGAGCTCCGTCCAGTTGGAGATCGGGAACACGCGGACGTGCTCGCCCTTGCGGATGCGCGCGTTGTAGAGGTTCCACAGCTCCGGCCGCTGTGCGCGCGGGTTCCACTGGCCGAAGTCGTCGCGGAAGCTGAAGATGCGCTCCTTCGCCCGCGCCCGCTCCTCGTCGCGCCGTGCCCCACCCATCGCCGCGTCGAAGCCGTGCTCGGCGATCGCGTCGAGGAGCGTCGTCGTCTGCAGCTGGTTGCGCGACGCGCGCGGGCCCGTCTGCTCCACGACGCGGCCGCGGTCGATCGACTCCTGCACGCTCGCGACGACGAGGCGCTCGCCGAGCTCGGCGACGCGCCGGTCGCGGAAGGCGATCACCTCGGGGAAGTTGTGGCCCGTGTCGACGTGCATGATCGGGAACGGGAAGCGCGCCGGCCGGAACGCCTTCTCGGCGAGCCGGAGCAGCACCTGCGAGTCCTTGCCGCCCGAGAAGAGCAGCACCGGCCGCTCGCGCTCCGCGGCCACCTCGCGCATGACGTGGATCGCCTCGGACTCGAGCTCGTCGAGGTGCGAGAGCGTGCGCCGCGCCGACGTCGAGGTCACGCGCTCACCTCCGCAGGCAGGAGGTCGAGCTCGGCGAGCCGGGCCAGCACCGCGCCGGCCGACTCGGTGGGCGTCTCGCCGGTGGTGTCGAGGCGCAGCTCGGGGCTCGGCGGGTCCTCGTACGGCGCCGAGACGCCGGTGAAGTCCTCGATCTCCCCCGCGAAGGCGGCGGCGTAGAGCCCCTTCGGGTCGCGTCGCGCGCACTCGTCGAGCGGGGTCGCGACGTGCACCTCGACGAACGGCGCGTGCGGCTCGATCAGCTGCCGTGCGTGCCGCCGCGCCTCCTCGTACGGCGAGATCGCCGACACGATCACGACCGCCCCCGCACGCGCGATGCGCGACGCGACCCAGGCGATCCGCGCGATGTTCGTGTCGCGGTCCTCCTTCGAGAAGCCGAGCCCGCGCGACAGATGGGTCCGCACGACGTCGCCGTCGAGGTGGTCGACGACGAACGCGCGCCGCTCGAGCTCCGGAGCGACGATGTTGGCGATCGTCGTCTTGCCCGCGCCCGAGAGGCCCGTGAACCAGAGGACGAACCCGTTCACGCGGCCGGCTCCTCGGCATGCATCCCGCACTCGGTCCGCTCGCTGCCGGCCCAACGACCCTCGCGGCCGGCGCCGGGGATCGTCGAGTGCGTGTCGCCGATCGACTCGTAGCCGCGGTCGTGCAGCTCGTTGTAGGGAAGGCCGCGCTCGCGGATGTACGCCCAGCAGCGGGCGTCGTCCCAGTCGGCGAGCGGATTGGCCTTCCACAGCTCGTGGCGGTCGTCCCAGCCGAGCTTCGGCGCGTTCGCGCGCGTCGGCGCCTGGTCGCGCCGGATGCCGGTTATCCAGCAGTCGAGGCCGCCGAGCGCGCGCACGAGCGGCTCGACCTTCGCGAGCGCGAGGTACAGGTCGGGCTTCCGCTCCCAGAGCATCTCGCCGTGGACGGCCGCCAGCTCCTCGCGCGACGGGCCCTCGTACACCTCGATCGTCGTCCGGTAGCGCTTCTCGACCTCGCGCCACAGCGCATACGTCTCGGGGAAGAGGTAGTGCGTATCGATCGCGAACACGCGCGCCTTCGGCTCGACCGCGAACAGCATGTCGAGCAGCACGCTCTCCTCCTTCTGGAACGAGCAGGCGAGCGCGACGCGGCCGGGGAACCGCTCGAGGCAGAAGGCGAGCACCTCCTCGGCGCTCAGCGACTCGACGTCAGGCGGTAGCTGCAGGGTCGCCGCCAAGCAAGACCTCCTTCAGCGTGTCCCCGCGCAGCCCGAGACGCAGCGTCTCGAGCGGGATGACCTCCTCGGGCGGGATGTTGCCGAGGTTCACCTCGGGACCGAAGTGCCGCACGAACCACGCCTGCGACGCTTTCGTCGGCGCCTCCCAGACGACGTCGTGGAAATCGATCGAGTGCGCGATCTCGTCGACGAGGCCGGTGCGCATCTCGCCGGAGGGACGGAAGATGCCGGCGGTGCCGCCCTCGCGCGCCTCGGTGATCACCTTCCAGGCGCCGGCGTCGCGCTCCTCCTTGATCCACTCCACCCACTCGTACGGCGCGTAGACGACCTCGGCGTCCTTCGAGCCGACCTCGGAGAGGACGGTGAAGTCGCGGGCGAAGTCGGCGATCAGCTCGAGCTTGCGCTCGCGCGGGATCTCGACCGTTCCGTCCGAGATCTCGACGTGGTCGAGCCCGTGCCGCTGCAGCCAGCGCTTGTAGTCGTCGAGCTTGTCGCGCACGTAGACCGCCTCGAAGAACGTGCCGCCGATGACGACGGGCTTCTCCTTCAGCACCTCGAGCTTCCGCTCGAGGTTCTCGGTGACGTACGCGGTGCCCCAGCCGAGCTTGACGATGTCGATGTTCGAGCCGCTCGTCTCGAGGATGTCCTCCCACGCCCGCGGGCCGAGCCCCTTGTCGAGGACGTGCGTGAGGCCGCCGTCGCGGCGAATGCCGAGGTCGAGCGTCTCAGAGGCGGGCATAGAGCTCCTCCAGCTTCTTGCGCGCGCGCGCCTGCACGTCGCGGTACAGCGAGTTGCCGTGGGCGTCGATGCCGACGGTGAGCGGGCCGAAGTCCCTGACGCGGAACTTCCACAGGCACTCCGGCATCAGCTCCTCCCACGCGACCTCCTCGATCTCCTCGATCTGCGTGGTCTCGAGCGCCGCCGCGCCGCCGACGATCGCGAAGTAGACCATCCCCAACTCGTGCATGGGCTCGATCGCCTCGTCCGGGAAGCCGCCCTTGCCGCAGATCGCGCGCACGCCGTACTGCCGGCCGAGCGGCTCGGTGAAGCGCACCATGCGCGCGCTCGTCGTCGTCCCGATGCAGACCTTCTCGTAGCGGCCTCTGCCCTCGGAGTCGGAGCCGACCTTGCGCACGCCGGGCGCCGTGTGCAGCAGGAACGCGCCGCGCAGATCCATCGGCGGCTCGACGCCCTGGTCGAAGATGCGGATCTGCGTGCGGTCGCGGATGCCGACGATGTGGCCCTGCACCGTCACCTCGTCGCCGGCGCGCAGCTTCAGGATCTCCTGCGGATCCGTGACGGGGAAGGTGACCTCGTGCGTCGCCACGGCTCACGCCTCCCGGTCGAACTCGACGTCGCCGGCCGGCGAGACGTGCGCGGAAGCGCGCCGGGCCGCCCAGCACTGGTAGTTGACCGCAACCGGGTTGAGGGTCATGTGCGTGTCTGCGTGCTCGATATGACATTGCAAGACGGTGACATCGCCGCCCAGGCCCATCGGCCCGATCCCGGTCTCGTTCAGGAGCTCGTAGAGCTCGTCCTCGAGCTGCGCGACCACCGGATCGGGGTTGCGCGTGCCGATCGGGCGCATGATCGCCTCCTTCGCGAGGTGCATCGCGTAGTCGGCGCTGCCGCCGATACCGACGCCGACGATCCCCGGCGGGCACGGCTTGCCGCCCGCGCCGACGATCGACTCGAGCACGAACTGCTTGATCCCGCGCACCCCGTCGGCGGGCACGCACATCTTCAGGAAGCTCATGTTCTCCGAGCCCGACCCCTTCGGCACGCACTTCACGTCCAACCCGTCCCAGTCCGGCACGAACTCCCAGTGCACGATCGGCAGCCGGTAGCCGATGTTCGGGCCGGTGTTCTCGCGCGTGATTGTGTGCACCGCATTCGAGCGCAGCGGATGCTCGACGGTCGCGCGCGCCGTGCCGTCGCGCAGCGCCTCGTAGATGCGCGCCGGATGCAGCGGGAAGTGTTCGCCGACGCGGCAGTGGTAGACCGCGATCCCCGTGTCCTGGCAGACGAGGTTCTTCTCGCCGTCCGCGACGTTGACGTTGCGATGGATCGTCTCCAGCACGCGCCTTCCCGGCACCGACGTCTCCCGCTCCCGCGCCGCCGCGAGCGCGTCGCGCAGATCCTGCGGGATGTCCTTGAGCGCCCACACGTACAGGTGCGCCGCCGCGCCCTCGACGGCGTGCTGCAGCTCGGTCGTCGTGTCGATCGTCACGCCGCCGCCTTCGCCGCCGCGTTGCGCCCCGCGCGCCGCCCGAAGACGACGCACTCGAGCAGGCTGTTCCCCATCATCCGGTTGCGGCCGTGCGTGCCGCCCGCGATCTCGCCACACGCGTAGACGCCCTCGATCGTCGTCTCCGCGTCCACGTCGATCACGAGGCCGCCGTTCTGGTAGTGGAGAACGGGGAAGGTGAGGATCTTCTCGCGCAGCGGGTCGATGCCGGCGCCGCGGTAACGGCGCAGCATGTACGGCAGCGAGATGTCGGCGTCCTTCCTCGGGATGCGCGGGGTGTCGAGGAACACGGCCGGGCGGCCGTCCGGCGTCGTCACGCCCTTGCCCTTCGCGACCTCATCGAAGATCGCCTGGCTGACGGCGTCGCGCGGGCCGAGCGAGTCGGTGAACTCCTCGCCCTCGACGTTCAGCAGCACGGCGCCGTACGCGCGCGTCGTCTCGGGGATGGAGTAGCCCTGCATGTTCGGCGGCCACGCGCCGCCGTTCGGGTGGTACTGCAGCGCGTCGAGGTCGCGCGCCTCGGCGCCCAGGTCGAGCGCGATCCGCGTCACCTCGCCCGTGGCGTTCGGATGGTTCGTGGACAGCTCGCCGCGCCGCTCCGCCTCCGCGTAGCACCGGCCGCCGGCTGCGAGCACGACGGTCGAGGCCTCGAGCTCGTGGTCGCCGCAGCGGGCGCGCCAGCCGTTCTCCGTCGAGGCGAGCTCGCGGAGAGGCGCGTTCGTGTACGAGCGGCCCGAGCCCGCCTCCCAGGCCTCGCGCAGCTGCTTGGTGATCGCGTGGCCGGTGCGGTCGCCGACCTGCAGCAGCCGGCGCCGGGACGCGCCGCCGCAGCGCGCCAGCCGGTAGCCGCCGTCATCTCGCGTGAACTCGACGCCGATCTCCTCGAGCCAGTGGATCGCCGACTGCGCGTCGCCGGTGAGCACGGCGACGAGGTCGGGATCGGCGGTGTCGTGCGACGAGCGGAGGACGTCCTCCGCGTGCAGCTCCGGCGAGTCGTCCTCCGCGAAGGCGGCCTGGATGCCGCCCTGCGCCTTCGAGGAGTTGTTCGCCTGCAGCGACCCCTTCGTCGCGAGGGCGACCCGCGCGCCCGCGCGCTCGGCCGAGACGGCGGCGGCGAGACCGGACGCGCCGCTGCCGACCACGAGCACGTCGAAGGAAGCCTCCGCGGCCATCGCCCGCGACTATACCTGATGCGACGAATTAGTGGAAGTTATGCAATTGCCTCAGTAGACCGCGCGGTACAGCGCCTCGATCTCCGCCGGCGTGGCGCGGCGCGGGTTGGCGAGGTTGCCGCCGCGGCCGGCGGCGGCCTCGGCCAGCGCGGGCAGGTCGTCCGCGGGCACGCCGAAGTCGCGCAGGCGCTCGAAGCCGGCCGCGCGCGCGAGCTCGCGGGTGCGCTCGACGGCGTCGCCGCCGATCGCGGCGCCGAAGCGGTCGACGGCGGCGGGAACGGCCGCGCGGTTGTAGTCGAGCGCGGGCGGCAGGCAGAGCGCGTTCATGGCGCCGTGCGGGAGGCCGTAGGCGCCGCCGACCGCCTGCGCCATCGCGTGGGCGAGGCCGAGCCCGGCGAGGCCGAGCGCGTGACCGGCGTGCATCGCGCCGCGGAGCAGCGCCTCGCGGGCCCCGCGGTCGGCCGGCGCCCGGAGGACGCGAGGCAGCGCCTCGGCGATGAGCGGCGCGCCCGCGAGCGCCTGCTCGTCCCCCTCCGCGCTTCGCCCGCGGACGTAGAGGGCCTCGGCGCAGTGGGCGAGCGCGTTCAGCGCCGTGCCGGCCGTCTCGGCCGGCGGCAGCCCGAGGGTCAGGTCGACGTCGTAGACGATCCCGACGGGAATCGCCCCGCCGCCGCCGCCACGCATCCGCCGGTCGGGCGAGCGGACGCCGAAGAACGTCGTCCACTCCGCGCCCGCGTAGGTGGTCGGCACCGAGACGAGCGGCAAGCCGCTCTGCGCGGAGGCGAGCTTCCCGGTGTCGACCGCCGAGCCGCCGCCGACGGCCAGGATCCCGTCCGCCTGGGCCGGAACGTCGACGCGCTCCGACGGCACCTGCTCGACGCGCGCGACGTGCGGGAGGTCGAGCGCGCGCCAGCGCGGGCTCGCGACGAGGAGCGGACGCTCGATGCCCACTTCGTCGAGGACGGCCGGCAGGTTCGCGAGCCCGAAGCGGACGATCACGTCACGGCACGCGGTCGCGGGCGAAGTCGACGAAGGCGCGCGCGGCGCGCGTCTCCGAGCGGCCGGCGGAGCGGACGAGGAGGATCTCGCGCTCCAGCTCCAGCCCCTCGAGGCGCGCCTCGGTGAGCGTCCCGGCCTGCAGGTCGCGCTCGATCGAGGAGCGCGAGATGAAGGCGACGCCGTAGCCGGCGCGCACGGCGGTGGCAACCGACTCCTGCAGGCCGAGCTCGATCCGCACGCGCAGCTCGCGCAGCCGCACGCCGGCGCGGCGGAGCTCGTCCTCGCTGAGCTGGCGCACGCCGGCGCCGTCCTGCATCACGATGAGGGTCTCGTCGCGCAGCTCGCCGACGGGGACGGTGCGGCCCGCGAAGCGGTGGCCCGGCGGGCAGGCGAGAACGACCGTGTCGCGGAAGAAGGGCTCGTACTCGACGCCGCGATGCCGCGGCGCGGCGCCGACGACGCCGAGCTCGAGCGTCCGGTCGGCGACGCGCTCCACCACGGTCTGCGTGTCGAAGACGCTGAGCGCGACGTGCAGCGCCGGGTGCTCGGCTGCGAACTCGCAGAGGAGCTGCGGCAGGACGACGCCGCCGGGCCCGGTCGAGGCGCCGATCTCGAACGTTCCGGTGAGCTTCCCGGCGAGGTCCGCGGCGGCGACCTCGTTCACCAGCTCCTCCTCGAGCGCGAGCAGCCGTTGCGCGCCGCGGTAGAGCTGCAGCCCGGCCTCGGTCGGCTCGACGCGGCGGCCGGAGCGGTCGAGTAGCAGCGTCCCGAGCCGCTTCTCGAGCGCGCGCACCTGGAGGCTCACCGCGGGCTGCGTCACCCCGAGCCGCTCGGCCGCCTGCGAGAAGCTCCGCCGCTCGACGACGGCGCAGAACGCCTGCAGCTGCCGCGTGTCCATAAGCAGACGTTATAGCGCGTTCGAACCCGGGGCCTGGTACGTACCTGGCCCCGGTTCCACGAACTTCGAAAGCGGCGCCGCGGTTTCGTCACACCTCGCGGAACTCGAGGCGGTTGCCGAAGGGGTCGTCGACGTGGAAGCGGCGGACGCCGGGAAGCGAGTCGTCCGGACGCACGCGAATCCCCTCCGCCTCGAGCCGCTCGCGAAGCGCGTCGAGATCGTCGACGACGAGCCCCGGGTGCGCCTTGCGCGCCGCGACGAACGGCTCCTCGACGCCGACGTGGAGCTCCGCTGAGCCCGCTCGGAACCAGCAGCCCCCGCGCGCGGCGAGCGCAGCCGGCTTCGGCACCTCCTCGAGCCCGAGCAACTCTCCGTAGAACGCGCGGGCGGCGCCCTCGCACCCCGGTGGCGCGGCGACCTGGACGTGGTCGATGTCCGTGATGCGCACGGCGCACGGTCTACCATCGCCGGGTGGGAGCCGCACAGCCTCGGCTCGAGGACAGCCTCGTCACGGGCTACCGCCGGCTCGCGTCGGATGCGCCCCACCGCCGGATCGACTTCGAGCTGCGCGCGCTCGACATCGCGTTCGCCTCGCTCTTCTCGCTGCTCGTGCTCCCCGCCGCCGCGGTGATCGCCGTCCTCGTGCGCGTCACGTGCGGCTCGCCCGTCCTCTACCGCGGGCAGCGCGTCGGCCGCGGAGGCAGGTTCTTCGAGATGCTCAAGTTCCGAACGCTGCGCCCGGGCGCCGAGGAACGCATCGGCCGCTACCTCGGCGAGGAGCTCGTCCGCCGCACCGAAGCGGAGCTGACCTCCCTCGGCCGCTGGCTCAAGGCGTCGCAGCTCGACGAGATCCCGCAGCTCTGGAACGTCCTGCGCGGCGACATGTCGTTCGTCGGGCCGCGCCCGATTCGTCCGCGCTTCTTCGCGGAGCTCGCGACAGAGCTGCCGGCGTACTGGCAGCGCCTCGTCGTCCGACCCGGGCTCACCGGCTTCGCGCAGGTGCGTCGCGGCTACGAGACGTCGATGGCGGAGAAGCTCGCGCACGACCTGGAGTGGATCGCCGACCGCTCGGTGCCGCTCTACCTGCGCACGCTCTTCGTGACCGCGCTGCGCGTGCTGCGGCAGACGGTGCGCCCGCGCACCTCCCTAGACTGACGCGGCATGTGCGGGATCTGCGGAGTCGCGAGCACCCGCGGAGCCGTGGATCCGGACAGGCTGCGGCGGATGGCGGCGACGCTCCGGCACCGCGGCCCCGACTCCGAGGGCGTCTTCGCCGACGGCGGCGTCGGGCTCGCCGCGCGGCGGCTCGCCATCATCGACCTCGCCGGAGGCGACCAGCCGATCGCGAACGAGGACGGCACGGTCGTCGTCGTGCAGAACGGCGAGCTCTACAACTACCGCGAGCTGACCCACGAGCTGCGGCGCGCCGGCCACGAGTTCCGCACGCGCTCCGACACGGAGGTGCTCGTGCACGCCTACGAGCAGTGGGGCGCCGGGTTCGCGGAGAGGCTGCGCGGCATGTTCGCCGTCGCGCTCTGGGACGCGCGCGGGCGCAGGCTCGTCCTCGCGCGAGACCGCTTCGGCATCAAGCCGCTCTACTACCGCCACGACGCGAACGAGCTCGCGTTCGCGTCCGAGCTCGACGCGCTGCCGCAGGGAGAGATCGACCTCGACGCGCTCGACGCGTTCCTCGCCTTCAACTCGATCCCCGCGCCGCTCTCGATCTTCCGGGAGACACGCAAGCTGCCGCCCGGCCACATCCTGACCTGGCGCGAGGGCGCGATCGAGCTCGAGCGCTTCGCGCGACCCGGGCCCCTGCCGCTGCGCGCCGACGCCGACGAGGCGGAGCTGGTCGAGGAATGCCGCGCGCGACTGCGCGACTCGGTGCGCGCGCACCTCGTCGCCGACGTGCCGGTGGGGGTGCTCCTCTCCGGCGGCGTCGACTCGGGCGCGCTGGCGGCGCTCGCCTCGCAGGAGTCGACCGAGCCCGTGCGCACCTTCTCGATCGGCTTCGAGGAGTCGTCCTTCGACGAGCTCGCCGCCGCCCGCGCGGTGGCATCGCGCTACGGCACGAAGCACCGGGAGCTGATCCTGCGACCGGACGCAGCGCTGCTGCTGCCCGCGCTCGCGGACGCGTTCGACGAGCCGTTCGCCGACTCGTCCGCGTTGCCCACCTACCTCGTCTCGAAGCTCGCCGCCGAGGACGTGAAGGTCGCGCTGTCCGGCGAGGGCGGGGACGAGCTCTTCGGCGGCTACTACACCTACGTCGCCGACGCGCTCGCGCCGCACCTCGGCCCGCTCGCCGCCGCCGCGCGCCCGCTCGTCGAGCTCCTGCCGAGCAGCTCGCGCAGGGTGAGCTTCGACTACAAAGCCAAGCGCTTCGCGCGCGCAGCACACCTGCCGCCGCTCGAGCGCCACCACGGCTGGAAGGAGATCTTCTCCGCGGACGCGCGCGCCGAGCTGACCGGCCGCCTCGGCGGGGCCGACCCGCTCGCGTCGCTCCGCGCCCGGTTCGCCGAGACGCAGGGCCACGAGCTCGTGACGCGGCTGCAGGACGTCGACCTCGGCACATACCTCGTCGACGACCTGCTCGTGAAGACGGATCGCGCGTCGATGGCGTGGTCGCTGGAGGCGCGCGTGCCCTTCCTCGACACGGTCGTCGCGAACTTCGCCTTCGCGCTGCCGGTCCGGCACAAGGTGCGCGGCCTCGCGAAGAAGCGTCTGCTTCGGAAGGCCGTCGAGCCGCTGCTCCCGCGCGAGGTCGTCCACGGGCGGAAGCGCGGCTTCTCGATCCCGGCCGCCGCGTGGCTGCGCGGTGAGCTCGAGCCGTTCGCGCGCGAGACGCTCGCGGCGTCGACGCTGCGCCGGCAAGGGTTCCTCGAGCCGGCGGCGGTCACGCGCGTCCTCGACGACCACGTGGCCGGTCGCGAGGACCTCTCGCGTCAGCTGTGGGGGCTGCTCGCCTTCACGCTGTGGTACGAGCGGCACGTCGAGGGCGTGCGCCGCGACACGCCGCTCGAGGCCGTGGCGGGCTGATGCGGGTCTGGGTCGACTTCACCGCCAGCGCGCACCCACTCGTCTTCCGGCCGCTCGTCCGGCGGCTGCAGGCGCAGGGCCACGAGGTGGAGATCACGGCTCGCGAGTACGCGCAGACGCTGCAGCTGATCGAGTCGCACGGCATGACCGCCACGGTGATCGGGCACCACGGCGGACGATCGTCGCTCGGCAAGGCGCGCCAGATGACGTCCCGCCTGCACGCTCTGAGGAGCTGGGCCCGCGGACGCGACTTCGATCTGGCGCTCGCGCACGGCTCTCACGAGCTGACGCTGACCGCGCGCAGGCTCGGGATTCCGAGCGCGACGACGTTCGACTACGAGTGGGCCTGGCTACAGCACCAGCTCGGCTGCCGGGCGGCGACGCGGGTGGTCGTGCCGGACTCGATCCCGACCGAGCGTCTCGCGCGCTACGGCGCGCGGCCGCCGAAGCTGCGCCAGTACGAGGGGCTGAAGGAGGAGTACTACCTCGCCGACTTCGAGCCGGACGAGGCCGTCCTGCGCGACTGGTCGCTCGACCCGGCGCGCGTGCTCGTCGTCCTGCGGCCGCCGCCGGACGTGTCGCTCTACCACCGGCACTCGAACCCGCTCTTCCCGCAGACGCTCGAGCACCTCGGCCGCCTCGACGACGTGCATGCCTTCGTCATCCCGCGCACGGAGGAGCAGCGCGACTACGTGCAGTCGCTCGCGCTGCCGTCGGTGATCGTTCCCGAGCGCGCCGTCGACGCGCAGAGCCTGATCGCGCTCGCCGACCTCGTCGTCTCCGCGGGTGGCACGATGAACCGGGAGGCGGCCGCGCTCGGCGTGCCGGTCTACACGACGTACGGCGGCCGGCTGGGCGGCGTCGACGAGGAGCTGATCCGGCAGGGGCGGCTGCGCCCGCTCACCGACCCGCGCGCGCTCGAGCTGCGGAAGCGCGAACGAGGCGAGGGCGCGCGCGTCCGCCGCGACCCGCAGGCCATGCTCGACCTGCTGCTCACCGCGCTCGACGCGTAGCCGATCCGTGACGGTGCCTGACACCTAACGGTGTCAGGCACCGTGTCGGAATCGTGACGTACGCCCTCAGTGCAGCGTGTCCTCGAGCACGGCCTCGGTGCCGAGGCGGCGCGGCTCCCGGACCATCTGGCCGAGCCGTGAGACGACGCCGAGCGTGTCGCCCGCGGCGACGAGGCTCTCGAGCGCAGCGACCTCGTCGTCGAGCCACTCGTGGTCGATCGCCGGCCGCGCCGCACGCATGATCTTCGGGTGCGAGGTGGGGCCGACCATCTCGCCGTCGTTCCAGAGAACCTCGTGCAGCTTCTCGCCCGCGCGTGCGCCCGTGAAGACGATCGGCACCTGCGACTCGTCCTTGCCGGAGAGCCGGATCATCTGCTTCGCGAGGTCGAGGATGCGCACCGGCTCCCCCATGTCGAGGACGTAGACCTGCCCGCGGCCGCCCATCGACCCCGCCTGCACGACGAGCGACGCCGCCTCCGGGATCGTCATGAAGTAGCGCGTCATCTCGGGGTTCGTGACCGTGACGGGGCCGCCGCGCTCGATCTGGCGCCTGAAGATCGGGATCACCGAGCCCGACGAGCCGAGCACGTTGCCGAAGCGCACCGCCACGAACCGCGTCTCGACGTCCGGGCGCAGCGCGAACGACTCGACGATCCACTCGCACACGGCCTTCGACTGGCCCATCAGGTTCTTGGGGTTCGCCGCCTTGTCGGTCGAGATGAGCACGAACCGCTCGACCTCGAACTCGACCGCGACGTCGGCGAGCGTGTGCGTGGCGAGGACGTTGTTCGAGACCGCCTCGAGCGGGTTCGCCTCGAGCATCCCCACGTGCTTGTACGCGGCCGCGTGGAAGATGACCTGCGGCCGGTAGCGCTCGAACACCTGCTGCATCTTGGCGCGGTCGCCGCAGTCGCCGAGCACCGGGATCGCGGCGGCGAACTCGCGTTCGGAGACGAGCTCGCGCTCGACCTCGAATAGCGCCGACTCGCCCTTGTCCACGAGGACGAGCCGCGCGACGCCGAGCCGCGCCAGCTGGCGGCAGAGCTCGGATCCGATCGAGCCGCCGGCCCCGGAGACGAGCACTGTCTTCTCCTTCACGTACGCGGCCACGGCGCGGAGGTCGACCTCGACCTGCTCGCGGCCGAGGACGTCCTCGACCTGCACCGGACGGATCTGGCCCGCGAGGTCGACGTCGCCCGCGATCAGCTCGTGCAGCCCCGGCAGGGTCTTCACCGGCACGTCCTCGGCGCGGCAGTCCTCGACGATCCGGTGCCGGGACTCGCCGGCGGCGGACGGGATCGCGATCAGCACCTCGTCCGGGCGGTTGTCGCGCAGGATGTGCCGCAGCTCGTCCGTGGTGCCGAGCACGCGGACGCCGTGCACGCGCAGGTTCTTCTTGCGCGGATCGTCGTCGACGAGACCGATCGGCGTGTAGCGGAGCTGCCGGTTGCGCTGCATCTCGCGGATCAGCAGCTGGCCGGCGTCGCCCGCGCCGACGATGAGGACCTCCTTGCCGCGCGCGACGAGACCGCCCTGCGGCCGCTCGATGAGCGTGCGCGCGAGCAGCCGCGACCCCGCGACGAACGCGAGCAGCAGCAGGTAGTCGAGCGCGGGAATGCGGTGCGGCAGCCGAGAGGTGTGACCCGGCGGGAAGGCGTACAGGGCGAGGAACGTCAGCGCCGATGCGACCGTGACGCCGCGGAACGCGCCCCACATGTCGCGGGTCGAGACGTACCGCCACCAGCGGTCGTAGAAGCCGAAGACGATGAAGGTCGCGAGGGTGATCGCGACCACCTCGGCGACGACCTCCCAGTCGAGGTAGTGCCGGTAGTAGACCGGCGTCCGCTTGTCGAAGCTGAGGAAGAAGGTCAGCCGCCACGCGGCTGCGATCAGGAACGCGTCGAAGACGAGCTGCCAGACCCGGTGCCGGTTGACCGGGAAGCGCATCAGGAGGCGACGAGCTCGGCGGCGCCGCGCAGCACGGCGGCGACCTCCTCCTGCTGCTCCTCGGTGATCCCGGCCCAGAGCGGCAGGCAGAGGTTCTCGCGCGCGGCGCGCTCGGTCTCCGGCAGGTCGCCCTCGCGGTAGCCGAGGTAGCGGAGCGCGGGCTGCAGGTGCAGCGGCGTCGTGTAGAACGACGCGTGCCCGATGCGGGCCGCCGTCAGCGCCGCGGCGAGGCGGTCGCGCTCGGGCGTCCGCACCGCGTACATGTGGTAGACGTGGCCCGGCTCGTCCTGCGGGACGTCGACGACGCCGTCGAGCAACTCCGCGTAGCGGGCCGCCGCCTCGCGGCGCAGCCGCGTCCACTCGTCGAGGTGCGCGAGGAAGATCCGCAGCATCGCGGCCTGCACCGCGTCGAGCCGCGAGTTGTAGCCGACGTAGAGGAAGTCCTTCTTCGCGCGCGAGCCGTGGAAACGAAGCATCCGGATGCGCTCGTCGAGATCGTCGTCGTTCAGCGCGATCAGTCCGCCGTCCCCGAGCGCGAACAGGTTCTTCGAGGGGTAGAAGGAGAACGTCGAGGCGATGCTGGTCGCGATGCCCGGCGAGCCGAAGGCCTGTGCCGCGTCCTCGATCACGGGTGGGCCGAGCCGGCGAAGCTCCTCCACCGGCGCGGGGCGACCGAAGAGGTGCACCGGCATCAGCGCCTTCGTCCGGTCGGTGATGCGGCGCTCGACGTCCGCCGGGTCGAGGTTGAGCGTCGCCGGGTCGATGTCGGCGAACACGGGGGTCGCGCCGCGCCGGGCGATCGCCTCGGCCGTCGCGTAGAAGGTGAACGCGGGGCAGATGACCTCGTCGTCCGGGCCGACCTCCATCGCGTCGAGCGCGATCACGATCGCGTCGGTGCCGTTCGCGACGCCGACCGTGCTGCGGACGCCGAGGTACTCGGCCGCCTCGCGCTCGAACGCCTCCACCTCGGGGCCGAACACGAATCGCCCCGCCTCGAGCGTGCGCGCGAACGCCTCCTGCAGCTCCGGGATCAGCGGCGCGTACTGCGCCTTGACGTCAATGTGGGGAATCGGCACGGCGAAGGATGGTAGCCGCGCGGCGGCGGCGCAGGATCCAGTACGCGGCCGCTGCGACCGCGGCGATCGCGACCGCGATGTCGATGTAGCGGAGGTCGTGCGAGGCGCCGTGCCAGCTCGCGCCGACGGCCCAGCCGACGCCGGCGACAGCCGCGCAGAAGACGGCGCAGCCGAGCGCCGCGAGCGGCACGAGCCGGCGCAGCGGCCACTCGAAGATCCCCGCCGGCAGCGCCACGAACGAGCGGACGAGCGGCGCTGCGAAGCCGAGCGGGACGGCGACGGCGCCGAAGCGCGCGAACCAGCGCTCCGCACGGTCGAGCCGCTGCGGCGTCACGTGCAGCCACCGGCCGTGCCGCTCGAGCAGCGGATGGCCGCCGTACACGCCGAGCGCCCAGCCCGCGATCGCCCCGGCGACGTTGCCGAGGACGCCGGTGACGACGACCGCGAGGTACGCGTGGAAGCCCGAGCCGAAGCGGTGCGAGCCGAGCTCGACGTGGCCTGCGAGCGCCCCGGAGGCGAGCGCCCCGCCGTACACCATCGTCAGCTCGCTGGCCGCCGGCAGCAGCGCGGACACGAACATGAGGACGAAGACCGCGACCAGCCCGTGGTTCCCGACGAACGCGGTCATCCGCCGCCAGCGTACTCGTCACGAAGCTCCCCTGCGAGACAGGGCGCGCGGGGACATGTCCGGCGGCAGCCGCGGACGCAATTCCGTCCACAGCGAGACATGTCCGGGGGCCGGTGAAGGGCCGCTGTGGACGTGGCTCCCGTCGGCCGGAGGGGACGGGGGGCTGTGGGGAACGCACAACGGCGGGGACATGTCCCCTGCCCTGTTACGAAGTCGGTAGCTTCCCAGGGTGAGCGCGGTCGAGGCGGGGAGCCGCACGTCGCTGGTCGAGACGCTGATGGAGCGGTTCGCGCACGTCCCCCGCGAGGCCGTGCTGAAGGAGGACCTGCTGCGCACGGGGATCGCGTTCGACCCCTCCGCGCTGACCGGGAACCTCGACGGCGACGTCAAGCCGAAGTCGTACTTCATCTTCTCGTTCGACCAGAAGCCGCTCGCCGAGCTCGGCGAGGCTGCGCGGCGGCGGCCGCCCGAGGAGGTGGCGCTCACCGGGGGCCCCTACGACCTGCGGCGCACGATCGTCTCCGTTCGCGTCAACCCGGATTCGCCGTACGAGATCGCGCGCGACGACGACGGCGAGCTGCGGCTCTCGCTCGAGGGGCGCGAGGTCGCCGACGTGACGCTGCCGCCGATGCCCGAGTACTACCGGCACACGCTGGCGAACGGCAAGACGGTGATGGAGACCGCGCCGACGATCCAGTGGGGCTACCTCGTGTACCTGACCGTGCTGCGCCTCTGCCAGTACTTCGGCGCCAAGGAGGAGTGCCGCTTCTGCGACATCAACCACAACTGGCGGCAGCACAAGCGGGAGGGCCGCCCCTACACCGGCGTGAAGCCGGTCGCCGACGTCCTCGAGGCGCTCGCGCTGATCGACCGCTACGACGCGGCCCACGTGAGCACGGCGTACACGCTGACCGGCGGCTCGGTGACGAGCAGCGTGGACGGTCTCCCGGAGGCCGATTTCTACGGCCGCTACGCGCAGGCGATCGAGGAGCGCTTCCCGGGACGCTGGATCGGCAAGGTCGTCGCGCAGGCGCTGCCGCGCCGCGAGGTGCAGCGCTACAAGGACTACGGGATCGCGATCTACCACCCGAACTACGAGGTCTGGGACGCGCGCCTCTTCTCGATCATCTGCCCCGGCAAGCAGCGCTACGTGGGCCGCGAGGAGTGGCACCGGCGGATCCTCGACGCGGCCGAGGTGTTCGGCCCGCGGCACGTGATCCCGAACTTCGTCGCCGGGATCGAGATGGCGCGGCCGTTCGGGTTCGAGACGGTCGACGAGGCGATCGCGTCGACCACCGAGGGGCTCGACTGGTTCATGTCCCGCGGGATCACCCCGCGCTTCACGACCTGGTGCCCCGAGCCGACGACGCCGCTCGGCCGCGACAACCCGCACGGCGCGCCGCTCGAGTACCACGTGCGCCTGCTCGAGGCCTACCGCGGCGCGCTGGAGCGGCACGGCCTCCAGTCGCCTCCCGGCTACGGCCCGCCCGGCCCCGGCAACGCAGTGTTCTCGGTCAGCTCGTTCATGGACACGCTGGAGCCCGAGGCAGGCGCCGCATGATCCGCCTCGCCGAGATCGCGGCGAAGGTCGACGAGGGCGGGCGCATCGACACGGCCGACGCGGCCTGGCTCTGGCGGCACGCGCCCGACGACGACCTGAAGCGGCTCGCGCAGGCTGTCCGCGCGCGCTGGCACGAGCCGGATCTCGCGACGTACATGGTGATGCGGATCGTCAACTACACGAACGTCTGCGTCGCGCAGTGCGACTACTGCGCGTTCTACGTGCTGCCGAACCAGGACGGCGGCTATGTGCTGTCGCAGGACGAGGTCTTCGCGAAGATCGACGAGCTGGTCGAGCTCGGCGGCGACCTCGTCGCCTTCAACGGCGGGTTCAACCCGAAGCTGCCGCTCGACTACTACTGCGAGCTGTTCCGGTCGGTCCGCGACCGTTACGGCGACCGGATCGAGTTCTACGCGCTCACGATCGCGGAGCTCGTCTTCCTCGCCGACCGCGCGGGCCTCTCGTTCGCCGAGACGGCGGCGCGCCTGCGCGACGCAGGCGTGCACTGGGTGACCGGCGGGGGCAGCGAGATCCTCACCGAGGACTTCCGCAGCCGCCACGCGAAGTGGAAGTACACGGTGCGCGACTACTTCGACGCGCAGCGCGCCGTGATCGAGAGCGGCATGAAGACCACCGCGACGATGGTAATCGGCTTCGACGAGACGCTCGACGAGCGCCTCGAGCACCTGCAGCGGACGCGCGACTTCCAGGACGCGTGCCTCGAAGACGGCCTCGACGGCCTCTTCTCGTTCCTCTGCTGGACGTACAAGCCGTACGGCACGGCGTTCGGCGGACGGGAGATCGGCGCGCGCGAGTACCGCCGCCACATCGCACTCAGCCGCATCTTCCTCGACAACGTCGAGCACGTGCGGACCTCCGTGCTGACCCGCAACGAGGACGCGTTCGACGCGCTCGCCTTCGGCGCGAACGACTTCGACCTGCCGCTCGAGGACGAGGTGACGCAGAAGGCGGGGGCGCGCATCGACCTCGATCTCGACCGGCTGCTGGCGATCCCGAGGTCCCTCGGCTACCGCGTCGAGTACCGGCGCGCCGAGCGGCCCGCGGCGCTCACCGCGTAGCGTCGATCGCGGCCGCGGTGGCGGTCTACACCATCGGGCACGGGGCGCGGCCGGTCGAGGAGCTCGTCGAGACGCTGCGCGAGGCCGAGGTGCGGACGCTCGTCGACGTCCGGCGCTATCCCGGCTCGCGCCGGCATCCGCAGTTCGCGCGCGACGCGCTCGCCGGCACGCTCGGCGACGCGGGAGTCGACTACCGCCACGCCGTCGAGCCGGGCGGGCGATTGTCGGGCGAGCCGGGCGAGGAGCGGTTCGGCTGCCTGCGCGTCGCCGCGTTCCGCAGCTACGCGGCGCGGATGGGAACCGAACCGTGGCAGGCGGCGCTGGAGCGCGAGCTCGCCGAGCCGGCGCCGTGCTTCATGTGCGCCGAGACGCTCTGGTGGCGCTGCCACCGCCGCCTGATCGCGGAGCTGCTGCACGCCCGCGGCCACGAGGTCGTCCACCTGCTCGGCCCCGGCGAGCGGCAGGCGCACCGGCCGTGGGACGTCGCCGAGTCGAGGGACGGACGGCTCTACCTCTGCGGCGAGCCGGTCGCGTAGACAGGTACGCTCGCGGCATGTGCCGGAACATCCGCATCCTCTACAACATGGATCCGCCGACGTCGCGCGAGGAGATCCGCGACGCGGCGCTGCAGTACGTCCGCAAGGTGAGCGGCATGCAGAAGCCGTCGCGCGCGAACGGGGCGGCGTTCGACCATGCCGTCGAGGCGATCGCCCACGTCACGGAGCACCTGCTCGCCGACCTGGTGACGACGTCGCCGCCGCGCGACCGCGAGGTCGAGGCGGCCCGCCGCCGCGCGCGGGCCGAGAAGCGCTTCGGCCGCGCTGCTTGACCGGCGCGTGCCGCTCACGTCCGACGACGTGCGGCACCTTGCGCTCGCGCTGCCCGGCGCGACCGAGCAGGACCACCATGGCCGTCCCTCGTTCCGAGTGGGTGGGCGGATCTTCGCGACCCTCTGGGACGAGCGGCACGCGAACGTGATGATGGACGAAGGCGGCATCCGCACGGCAGTGCACGAGCGTCCCGAGACCTGCAGCGAAGTGTGGTGGGGAAAGCGACTCGCCGCGGTCCGCGTGGACCTGGACAGCGCGGAAGCCGACGTCCTCTCCGAGCTCCTGCGCGATGCCTGGGAGACCAAGGCGCCGGTGCGATCCCGGCGCGGCTGATGCGAGCCGCGCCGTTTCAAGGGTGTCCGCTTTTCGGGTCTACACCGCCGCCCGCGCCGCGGTGACGAACCGCAGCTCGGGAACCTCGTCGAGCTCGCCGACGTCCCGGGCCATCTCGAGGAACGTGTACAGACCCGCACGCTCGCGCGGGCCGAAGCGGTAGCGCAGCTTCTCGAAGTAGCGCGCGAGGAAGCCGGGCGGATAGCCGTAGCGCGCCGACGACTCGTGCGCGAGCAGCTCCGGCTCGGCGCGCGCCGCGCGCACCGACGCGACCAGCGCCTCCTCGAGCTCGGGCAGCTCGGGATGCGTCGGCTCCGGCGCCGCCCAGACGGCGAACACCATCGGCAGCCCGGTCCGTTCGAGCCACAGCCGGCCGAGGTCGTGGTGCGGCGTCGGGTCCTCGAACGCCGATCGCAGCGCCGCGTCGCCGATCAGCAGCGTCGCCTCGGCATCCTCGCCGAGAGGCACGTGCTCCGCGTCGGGAATCAGCACGCGCGTGAGGACGACGGACGTCGCCGACTCGGGCGTGACCGCCACCGTCCTGATCCGCTGGAGCGGCGTCTTCGAGACGAGCTGGATCGACTCGACCGCGCCCTCGCTCGACACGCAGAGACGCGGCAGCAGCCGCAGCCGGTCGGCGTGCCGCGCGTAGGCGATCGACGAGATCGGCGCGATGTCGAGCTCCCCGGCGACGACCTGCCGGTTGAGCTCCGTCGGCACGCCGACCACCTCCTCGACGTCCGCCTGCAGCCGGAAGAAGACCGGCGCCATGTTCACGTACCCGATGCGTCCGAGGCGGATCGCCATTCAGCCGGCCCGGTCGACGATCGCGTAGGTGAGCGCCTCGAGCTCGTCCCGGTGCGCCTCGGCGTCGAGGAACGAGCGGGCGCGCGCGGCGTAGTCGAGCGCCGCCTCGCGCGAGCGCGGGATCGCGTCGGTCAGGCCGACCCGCACGAGCGCGCCGTCGACGGGGCCGCCGGCGAGCGCGCGCCGCACCGCGTCGTCCTGCTGCGCTGCGAGCAGGAGCGGCATCGTCGGCGTCCCCTCGCGCAGATCGGTGCCGGGGATCTTGCCGGTCTCCTGCGTCTGGCCGGCACAGTCGAGGATGTCGTCGGCGATCTGGAACGCGATGCCGAGGTTCAGCCCGTAGGCGCCGAGGCGGACGTCGCCGCCCGACCCGAGCAGGCACGCCGCCTCGATCAGCTTGCCCGTCTTGAGCGCGCAGCGCTCGAGGTACGCGTCGATCGTGGTGTCCGGGTTGCGTGTCTGCAGGCGCTGCATCGCCTCGCCGCGTGCCAGGCAAAGCGCCGCGTCGGCGAGCGTCGTCACCGCCTGCTCGTCGCCCGTTCGCACGAGCACCGAGAACGCGCACGCGTAGAGGTAGTCGCCGGCGGCCAGCGCCGCGTCGGCGCCGAAGACCGACCACGCGGCGGGCATCCCGCGCCGCATCCGTGCGCCGTCGACGAGGTCGTCGTGGACGAGGGTCGCCATGTGCACGAGCTCGACGGCGACCGCCGCGGCGGCCGACGGCTCGCCCTCCGCCGTGAGGAAGCAGAGCAGCGGGCGCAGCCGCTTGCCGCCCGCCGACAGCGCCTCGCCGGCGACCTCGGCGGCCAGCCCGGGCTGAGCCGAGACGGCCTGCGCGAGCCCCGCCTCCACCTCCGCCATGTAGGTCGCGAGGCCCGGGGTGGCGTGGATCTCGGTGAGCGTGCTCACGACGCGGCACCCGTGTGCAGCGCGACGATCGAGCCCGCGAGCAGGCGGTAGCGAACGTCGGCGAAGCCGGCGTCGCCCATCATCCCCGCGAGCTCGTCCGCGCCCGGGAACCGCTTGACCGACGCGGGCAGGTAGCTGTAGGCCTCGCCGCCCGGAAGCAGGCGGCCGAGCAGCGGCACGATGCGGTCGAACCACAGCGAGTAGAAGAGCCGCAGCGGCCCGCGCGGGCGCGTGATCTCGAGCACCGCGACGCGGCCGCCGGGCCGCAGCACCCGCCGCAGCTCGCACAGCGCGAGCGGCAGGTCGGCGACGTTCCGGACGCCGAAGCCGACGGTCGCGGCGTCGAACGTGGCGTCCGCGAACGGGAGCGCGAGCATGTCGCCGCGCACCCACTCGACCGCAGGCGCCTTGCGGCGCGCGCGCTCGAGCATCCGCTCCGAGAAGTCGAGGCCCGTCACCCGCCCGGCGCCGGCGCGCAGCGCCGCCACGGCCAGATCGCCGGTGCCGCAGGCGGCGTCGAGGACGCGGTCGCCTTCGCGCACCACGGCGCGGGCGGCCAGGCGGCGCCAGCGGAGGTCGAGCCCCATCGTCATGACGCGGTTCATCACGTCGTAGACCGGCGCGATCCGGTCGAACATCGTGCGGACGGCCTCGGGTGCGAGCGTCACCGCGACACCTCCGTCTCCCCCCAGCGCGGCACGAGCGCGTTCTCGAGCCCGAGCTGGTCCAGGATGCGGGCGACGACGAAGTCGACGAGGTCGTCGACGGTCGCCGCGCCCGCGTAGAACCCGGGCGCGAGGAACAGGATCGTCGCGCCGGCCCGACGCAGCGTGAGCATGTTCTCGAGGTGGATCGCCGAGAGCGGCGTCTCGCGCGGGCAGAGAATCAGCTTCCGCTCCTCCTTCAGCGCGACCGAGGCGGCTCGGTGGATCAGGTTCTGCATCGCTCCCGACGCAACCGTGCCGAGCGTGCCCATCGAGCACGGGCAGATCACGTACGCGTCCACGCGCGCGGAGCCGGACGCGTACGGCGCACGCCAGTCGTTCGGCGCGTGAACCGTCACGCCGCGCCCCACGCCTTCCACGAAGCGCGCGGTCACCTCGTCCGCCGAGAGCCGCGCGTCGCCGTAGAGCTCGGTCGCGAGCACCTCGATCGCCGCGCCGGAGATGCAGACGCCGATCTCGCAGTCGGCGGCGGCGAGCGCGTGGAGCAGCCGGCGCGCGTACGGCGCGCCCGACGCGCCCGTGATGCCGAGGAAGACGCGCACTGCCGCGTGGAACACTACGCCGCGGGACGCGGATGCGGATCGAGGAAACTGTTTCGCGGCTTCGCCCGCGAAACAGCTTCGAAGCCTATTTGCCGCCCTTGGAGGACTCGAGGAAGGTGGCGAGCTTCTTCAGGTTATCCTCGCCCAGGCCGGCGAAGCTCGGCATCGGGCTGCCGCTGTTCACGCAGGCCGGGCACTTGAGGTGCGAGATCTGGAAGGCGATGCCCTTGTTCTTCGCGCCCTCCGCGGTGAGGTTCGGCGCGCCGAGGTTGTGGCCGCCGGACCCGTTGTAGGTGTGGCAGTTGAGGCAGCCGGAGACCGCGAAGAGCTTGGCGCCCGCGATCGCGGTCGGATTGTTCGAAAAGCCCTCCGACTTCGCCCAGCTCGGCACCTTCGCGAGCAGCTCGCTGCCGAGCGCCTCCTTCGCGGTCGCGCCCTTGTAGGTGAGCACGCCCATCGAGATGACGACGAGGATCGCGGCGACGATCGCGACCGGCCTCCGCAGCAGGCGCCGCTCGAACCGCACGTCGAGGAACGGGATCGCGATCAGCAGCAGCAGGCAGATCGTCGGGATGCCGATCGTCCCGAGGATGACCGAGTTCGGCCATTTGAAGATCCGCAGCAGGTAGAAGAGGAAGTAGAAGTACCAGTCGGGCCGCGGGACGAAGTTGATCGTCCCCGGGTCGGCCGGCTTGTCGTACAGCGGCCCGAGCCAGCCTGCCGCGGCCGGCTGGTGATGGTTGCCCGGCGTCGTGTACTTCCACACGATCGCGAGCCCGATGATCACCGCCACGACAACGAGCGACATGACGGTGTCGTGGAACATCGCGTACGGGTAGAACGGCTTCCCGCGCTCCTTGACGTCCGCCTTGTACTGCTGGAAGACGCGGCGCCGTTCGACGAGACGGTCCGACGCCATCAGCGAACCGCCCTGCGCGTCCGCGGGCTGACGAGCCCCGCGCGACCGCCGCCGTTCGGAGACGCGCCGTCGAGCGGACCCGTGCCCGCGGCCTCCTTCGACCACGGCGGCGACGACACGCCGAGCCGCACCACGAGGTACAGGTGCAGCCCGATCAGCGCGAAGATCCCGCCTGGGATCAGCAGCATGTGGATCGAGTAGAAGCGCGACAGCGTGTCGGCGTTGATGTACGTGCCGCCCTGCAGGAACTGCGCGAGGAACGGCCCGAGGAACGGCGCGGTGCCGTTGATGTTGATGCCGACGACCGTCGCCCAGTACGCCGTCTGGTCCCACGGCAGCAGGTAGCCCGTGAAGCCCTCGCCGAGGCCCATCGCGAGCAGCAGCACGCCGATGATCCAGTTCAGCTCGCGCGGGTACTTGTAGGCGCCGAACAGGAAGACGCGCCCCATGTGCATGAACATCAGGATGATGAAGACGGAGGCGCCCCAGCGGTGCATGCCGCGCACGAGCCAGCCGGCGAAAACGTCGTTCGTGATGTGCTGGATCGACGCGTACGCGTCCTTCGGATCCGGCTTGTAGTACATCGCGAGGATCACGCCGGTCGTCGCCTGCACGAGGAAGGCGGTGAGCGTCGCCGAGCCGAGGGTCTGGAACCAGTTGATGTCCCCCGGCACCTTGCGGAAGAGGAAGTACTTGACGCCGCCGATCAGCCCGGACCGCTCCTCGAGCCAGTCGAGCGGGTACAGGATCGTCTGCTGGAGCTGCTGGGTACGGGTGAGCCTGCGCGTCGCCATCGTCGTTTCCTAGTGCGGTGGCTGCACCGGGTAGAGCCACGACTCGATCCCGTTCACGTGCTCGCCCGGGAACGAGAACGCCCACTTGTGGATCTTCGCCGTCGCTCCCGCGCCGTCGACGTGGGAGACCGAGTACGGCCGGCCGAGGAACAGGTGGCCGTTGCGGATCGAGAACGAGTAGCGGTCGAGCGCGCGCACCGGCGGGCCCGCGATGCGGTTGCCCTCGGTGTCGTACTGGCCGCCGTGGCAGGGGCAGCCGAAGCCGGCGATCGACACCGTCGGGATGAGGGTCACGTCCTGGAAGTGCTTGGTCGCCTTCGAGTCGAGCGGGCCGTTCGGCTGCACCGGGCAGCCGAGGTGCGCGCAGTGGTTCGAGATGATCGTGAAGCTCGGCTGGCCGTTCAGCTGGCCGTTGTACCGGACGAACGCGGTGCGCCTGGAGACGAAGCCCTGCGAGGCGTCCGACGTGAACGTGGTGACGACGTACTTGCCCTCGGGGAAGTCCGTCAGCGGGCCGAGGTCGTGGTCCTTCTGCCCCTGCTTGAGGAACGGCGGGATGACCATGAAGCCGAGCGCGGGGACGGTAACCATGCCGCCGATCACGCCGCCGAGGCCGAGCGTCGAGAGCTCGAGGAACCTCGACCGCGGGAAGCGCTCGTCCGGCCCCGCGTGCGGCATCGCAGGCCCGCCCTCGGGCGCCGGCAGCGGCGGCCCAGTCGGCCGCTCGGGCGGCACGTCGGGAACGTGCGCGAGCGGCGTTCCGGCCGTGAGGTCGCGGACCCAGAGGAAGCCGAACGCGATCGCGAGGACGCCGCCGAGCCCGACGATGTACCAGGAGACGATCAGCCCGACGAGCAGCACGACGATGCCGACGGCCACGCCCACCGGCCAGAGGCTGGGCCCGGGGACGTGCGGGTGTTCGTCGTGGGGCTGCAACGAAGCCTCAGCGGGGATTCAAGCGGTCGTCTCGGCGGGCGGTCAACGTCGTAACAAGCGCCGCGAACTCTGACGGATCCGCGCCGGCGGCGCACCGGGAGCGGCGTCGATACCGTACTCCGCCCACCGCCGGTCGACGAGCGCCTTCACCTCGTCGCTCATCTCGATCTCCGGCGGCCACTCGCGCGCGCCCTCCGCCGGCGACTTCGCGGTCGCGTCGATGCCGATCTTGCCGCCGAAGAACTGCAGCGTCGGCGCGTGGTCGAGGTGGTCGAGCGGGCCCTCCGAGAGCAGCACGTCGCGCTTCGGGTCGACGTTGGCGCCGACGTAGAACAGCACCTGCGCGTAGTCGTGCACGTCGACGTGCTCGTCGACGACCACGATGCCCTTCGTCAGGCTGAGCAGCCCGAGCCCCCAGATCGCGTGCATCACCTTGCGCGCGTGGCCGGGGAAGCGCTTGCGGATCGAGACGATCACGAGGTTGTGGAAGGCGCCCGCGACGGGCAGGTCGTAGTCGACGATCTCCGGCACGGT
The DNA here is from genome assembly GCA_035652835.1 of Gaiellaceae bacterium. GTDB lineage: Bacteria > Actinomycetota > Thermoleophilia > Gaiellales > Gaiellaceae > PALSA-600. The sequence goes on along the minus strand of DASRDA010000029.1, from coordinate 14,827 downwards.
CATCCGCACCGCGGGCAGGAAGATGCGCTCCGTCGCCTTGCCGAGCCACGCGTCCTCCTGCGGCGGCTTCCCGACGACGATCGACGGGTAGATCGCGTCGCGCCGCATCGTCATCGCCGTGACGTGGAACACCGGGAACGGCTCGACCGCCGTGTAGAAGCCGGTGTGGTCGCCGAACGGCCCCTCGGCGACCTCCTCGCCTCGCTCGAGGTAGCCCTCGAGGACGATCTCCGCCTGGGCCGGCACCTGGACGTCGACGGTGACGCCCTTCACCACCTCGACCGGCTCCCCGCGCAGGAAGCCGGCGACCATCAGCTCGTCGACGTGCTTCGGCAGCGGCGCGCTCGCGCTGTACGTGGTGACGGGGTCGAGGCCGAGCGCGACGGCCGCCTCGAGCCTGCCCTCGGCGAAGAGGTAGTCGGCGCGGCCGTCCTTGTGGATCTGCCAGTGCATCGCCGTCGCGCGCGGCCCGAGCACCTGCAGGCGGTACATGCCGACGTTGCGGCCGCCGGTGCGCGGGTCGTGGGTGATCACCGCCGGGAGCGTCACGAACGGCGCGCCGTCTCCCGGCCAGCACGTCTGCACCGGCAAAAGCCCGAGGTCGACGTCGTCCCCGGTCAGCACCACCTCCTGGCAGGCGCCGCGACGGACTGAGCGCGGCCGCGAGTCGGCGATCGACTTGAGCGTCTTCAGGCCGCGCACCTTCGCCGCGAGCCCCTCGGGCGGCTGCATCTCGAGCACCTCCGCCAGCCGGGCGGCGACGTCGTCGAGCCGTTCGGCGCCGAACGCGAGGCACATCCGGCGCTCGGTGCCGAACTGGTTGATCAGCAGCGGGTGCTCGGAGCCGCGCGGGCGCTCGAACAGGAGCGCCGGGCCGCCCGCCTTGACCGTGCGGTCGACGATCTCCGTGATCTCGAGGTGCGGGTCGACCTCCGCGGAGACGCGCACGAGCTCTCCTTCGCGCTCGAGCAGCGCGATCCAGTCGCGCAGGTCGCGGGCGACTGCCACCGCCGCAGTCTACGGGCGCAAACTCCCGTCCTTAGTTCACGTCGTGAACTAAGGACGCGGGTTATCCCTGCCGGTAGCGGGGGTCGTTGTGTGCGGCCACCGCGAGCAGGAGGTCGTGCAGCCGCTGGCGCTCTGCGCGGTCGAGCCCGCCGAGGAACTCGTCCTCGACGCGCCGGGAGATCGCGCGCAGCTCCGCCAGCTTCTGCTCGCCCTCGGGCCGCAGGCTGACGAGGTGGCGCCGGCGGTCGGCCGGGTCGCGCTTGCGCTCGATCAGGCCCTGCTCCTCGAGCTCGTCCAGCAGCCCCACGAGCCAGCTGCGGTCGTAGCCGAGCGCGTCGGCGATCGCCCCCTGGGTCTCGCGCGGCTTCTCGGCGAGCGTGCAGAGGACGCCGTGGTGATACGGGTTGACGCCCGCCTCCTCGTAGGCGGCGAACGTCCGGTCCTTGATCGCCCAGCCGAGCCGCTTGAGCAGGAACGAGGTGCTCTTGACCAGCTCCCGCGGCGGCCGGACGGGCGGCTTCTCGGTGGCGATGGTGGCTTCCGTGGTCATCGGCTCGAAGTGTAGCTCGTCTTACGGTCGGCTTGTGCTATCGTTGAGCGGTTCCATGATTCAGGAAGGAGATCGATGGCAGATACCGCCATAGGAACCCTCTCGCGTCGAGCGCGCTGGGCCGCCCTCGCGCTGGTCGTCGCCGCGCAGTTCATGGTCGTGCTCGATCTGTCGATCGTGAACGTCGCGCTCGCGGCGATCAAGTCCGACCTGCGCTTCTCGCCGCCCGGCCTCCAGTGGGTGGTGAGCGCGTACGCGCTGACCTTCGGCGGCTTCCTGCTCCTCGGCGGCCGCCTCGCGGACGTCCTGGGCCGCCGCCGGCTGTTCGTCGCCGGCATCGTCGTCTTCACCGTCAGCTCCGCCCTCTGCGGTCTCGCGTGGTCGACGGCCTCGCTCGTCGTGTTCCGCGCCCTGCAGGGCGTGGGCGGCGCGCTCTTCGCGCCGGCGGGGCTCTCGCTGCTGATGACCGTGTTCCGCGAGGGTCGCGAGCGCAACCTCGCGCTGGGGATCTGGGGCGCCGCCTCCGGAACCGGGGCGGCCGTGGGTGTGCTGCTCGGCGGTGTGCTCACGTCCTACCTCGACTGGCCGTGGGTCTTCTACATCAACGTGCCGGTGGGCCTGGCGGTGACGCTGCTCGCCCCGCGGCGCCTGCCCGAGAGCCGCGCCGACGGGATCGGCAGGCACTTCGACCTCGCCGGAGCGACCTCCGTCACGGGATCGCTGATGCTGCTCGTGGTCGCGCTCACCAAGGCTACGCAGGACGGCTGGGGCAGCGTGCAGACGCTGGCGCCGCTCGCGGCGTCGATCGCGCTCGCCGCGGCGTTCGTCGCGGTCGAGCGGCGCGCGACCTCGCCGCTGCTGCCGGCGGCCGCCTTCCGCGGCAACACGCTCGGCATCGGCGCGCTGATCACGACCGTCGTCGCCTCGGTCGCGTTCGCGCAGTTCTTCCTGCTGACGCTGTACCTGCAGCAGGTGCTGCACTACTCGGCCGCGCGCACCGGCCTCGCGTTCGCGGTGATCGCAGGGACCGTCGCGATCACGTCGAACCTCGCGCAGGGCGTCGTCGGCCGGCTGGGGCCGCGCCGGGTGCTGGCGGCCGGGCTGCTCTCGGCGGCGGCCTCGCAGGCGCTGCTGACCCGGCTGCCGACCCACGGCAGCTACGTCGTCGACCTGCTGCCGTCGTTCGTCCTGATCGGGATCGGGCTCGGCGTGAGCTTCGTCGCCGTGACGATCGCGTCGCTCCAGGGCGTTCCGCCGGCGCACGCCGGGATCGCCTCCGGCCTCGTCAACGTGAGCCGCCAGATCGGCGGCGCCGTGGGCCTGGCGGCGATGACCACCGTCGCCTCGTTCGCCGCCCATCACTCGACGACCGCCGCCGCCACCGTCCACGGCGACCGCGTCGCGTTCGGCGTCCTGACGGTGCTCGCGCTCGCCGCCGCGGTCGCGACGCCGGCGCTCCGGCCGCACCGGCCCGAGACGGCGCCGGCCGCGGCGCCGCTCGAGCCCGCCCTGAGGGAGGCGGCATGACCGCCGCCGTGGAGCGCGAGGTGCGCGACTTGGTGCTGCAGGCGCGCGGCCTCGAGCTCGTCCGCGATCTGCTCGCGACGCGGGGCGCCACCAGCGACGAGCTCGAGAGCCACACGCGCGAGCTCGAGCGCGTCAAGCGGAAGCTCGTCGCGCAGCTTTTCGACTGAAACGCGCGGCCGGGCTCGCCGTCAGTAGTAGAGACGGCGCGCCCGGCGGCGCGCCCGCCGCCGGTTCCCCGCCCAGTGCGTGAGCTCGCCGAGGGCGATCACCGCGAGGAAGATCAGGCCCACGATCAGCATGCCGAGGATGACGTGGGTGCCTTCGCTGACGGCGTCGGCGATCACGGCGCGACTCTACACGTCCACTGACGCGAGCCGGCCGGTTCGGGCGGCGTCTCGTCGCCCCTCGCGGCGTCCTCGGTCGCGTTGATATGACCTCATATCAACGCTTCCTGCGTCCTTGCGAGGAACGACGATCCGGGCGCCGGATAGCGCGGCCGTTCGCGTCAGTGGACGCGTGCGGAGTGACGCGCCAGAGCGGCCTCGACCTCCACCTCCGACGGCTCGCCGCCGAGGCTGCGCGCGGCGTCGACCCAGGCCTCGGCGTCGCCGTCCGCGCCCTCGGCCCGCAGCGCGGCGCACCGCGAGATCAGCCGCGACATCGCCTCGACCGCGTCGACGCCGCCGACGGACGCGATCCGCACGAGCCCGTGCGCGTACAGGTAGTCACCGAGCAGCACCGCGTCGTCGCGGTCGGGCGGGCGGAAGAGCCGCGGCGTGCCGTAGTGCACGAGGTACGCCTCGTACACGGTCTCCAGGCCGAGCGCGAAGGGCGCCGGCGCGAGCGGCGAGAACACCTCCTCCCACTCCGGCTCGGCGCGCAGCGAGCTCGCCCAGACGTCGCTCTCGGCGCAGGCGCCGCCGGCGATCGCGTCAGGAAGCGAGCGCATCCGCGACCGCCTCGACCGTCCGCTCGATCGTCTCCTCGTCGTGGGCCAGTGACGGGAACCAACACTCGTACTGGCTGGGCGGCACGTAGATCCCCCGCTCGAGCAGCCCGCGGAAGAGCCGCGCGAACGGCTCCGGGTCGAGGTGCTCGAACCGCTCGACGGGCGCCTCGCGGGCGGGGAAGAGCGTCAGCAGCGCCCCCACCCGCTGCACGCGCCCGAACGGCGCGAGCCCCCGTTCGAGCAGCGCCGCCCGCCGCTCGAGCTCCTCGTACACGGCCGGGTCGGCGAGCCGGGGCAGCACCGCGAGGCCGGCCGCGGTCGCAAGCGGGTTCCCGCTCAGCGTTCCGGCCTGGTAGACGTGCCCCACGGGCGCGAGCCGCTCCATCAGGTCGCCCCGGCCGCCGAACGCGGCGAGCGGCAGCCCGCCGCCGACGATCTTGCCGAGGATCGTCAGGTCGGGAAGCACGCCGTAACGCTCCTGCGCGCCGCCGCGCGCGACGCGGAACCCGCTGATCACCTCGTCGAAGACGAGCAACGCGCCGCTCGCGTCGCAGAGCGCCCGCAGCGCCTCCAGGAACCCCGGCGAGGGCGGAACGCAGCCCATGTTGCCGGCGACCGGCTCCACGAGCACCGCCGCGAGACCCTCGCCGTACCGCTCGACCGCCGCCGCGGCCGCCTCGACGTCGTTGTAGTCGACGACGATCGTGTCCGCGGCCACAGCGGTCGGCACGCCGGGCGACGCCGGGATCGAAAGGGTCGCGAGCCCCGAGCCCGCGCGCGCGAGGAACGGGTCGGCGTGGCCGTGGTAGCAGCCGGCGAAGACGAGCACGCGGTCGCGGCGAGTCGCGGCGCGCGCGAGCCTGACCGCGGCCATCGCCGCCTCGGTGCCCGAGGACACGAGCCGCACGAGCTCGACCGACGGCACGGCGGCGACGATCTCCTCCGCCAGCTCGACCTCGCGCTCGGTCGCCGCGCCGAAGCTCGTCCCGTCGAGCGCCGCGGCGCGCACCGCCTCCACCGTCGCGCGGTCGGCGTGCCCGAAGAGGAGCGGACCCCACGACTGCACCCAGTCGACGAGCCGCCGCCCGTCGGCGGTCTCGACGTACGCGCCGTCGCCGCGCGCGACGAACAACGGCTCGTCGACGCCGACCGCGCGCATCGCGCGCACCGGCGAGTTGACGCCGCCGGGGATCACGCGGCGGGCGCGCCGCCAGAGCGTCGACGTCTGGACCAGCAAGCGCCTACAACCAGCCGGCGTAGTCGCGCGCCCAGTACGTGAAGACGAGGTCGGCGCCGGCCCGGCGGATCGCGGTGAGCGTCTCGACGACCGCGGCGCGCTCGTCGAGGTCGCCGGCCGCGCCGGCCGCCTTCAGCATCGCGTACTCGCCCGAGACGTTGTAGGCCGCGAGCGGCAGGTCGAACCGGTCGCGCGCGGCGCGCAGCACGTCGAGGTACGGCAGCGCCGGCTTCACCATCAGCACGTCGGCGCCCTCCGCCGCGTCGAGCTCGAGCTCGCGCAGCGCCTCGCGCACGTTGCCGGGGTCCATCTGGTAGCCGCGCCGGTCGCCGAACGACGGCGCCGAGCCGGCGGCGTCGCGGAACGGGCCGTAGAACGCGGAGGCGTACTTCGCGGAGTACGCGACGACCGGAGTGTGCGGGAGCCGCTCGCGGATCGCGGCGACGCGGCCGTCCATCATGTCGCTCGGGCACACCGCGTCGGCGCCCGCCTCGACGTGCGAGACGGCGGTGCGCGCGATCAGCTCGAGCGACGCGTCGTTGTCCACGCGGTCGCCGTCGAGGACGCCGCAATGGCCGTGCGACGTGTACTCGCAGAGGCAGACGTCGGTGAGCAGCAGCAGCTCGGGGAACCGCGGGCGCAGCGCGCGCAGCGCGCGCTGCACGATGCCGTCGTCGATCCACGCGCCGGAGCCCTCGTCGTCCTTCTCCTCCGGGATGCCGAAGAGGATCACCGCGCGCAGGCCGAGCCGGACGAGCTCCTCGCACTCCGCCACCACGCCATCGACCGTGTGGCGCGCGAGCGCGGGCAGCCGCTCGTTGCGAAGCGCCTCCGGGGCGACGAAGAGCGGCATGACGAGGTCGTCGACCGAGAGCGAGGTCTCGCGCACGAGGTCGCGCAGCGCCGGCGAGGCGCGCAGGCGGCGCAGGCGCGTGACGGGGAACGAGCTCACAGCGGAAGGGTACGTTCGACCGGGGGCTCGTCGAGCAGCTCGACCTCCACCGGCACGGGGCCGGCGCCGGTCCAGGCCTCGAGCCGGATACGGTCGCCGAAGAACTCCCACACGGCGCGGCCGACGGCGAGCACCGGCAGCGCGATCAGCGCGCCGGGGAGCCCGTAGATCTCGGCGCCGGCCGCGAGGCCGAAGATCACGAGCAGCGGGTGCAGCCTGAGCGCGCTGCCCATCACCTTCGGCACGACGACGTGGCCCTCGATCTGGTGGATGCCGAGGAAGAGCAGCACCACCCACAGCGCCGACAGCGGGTGCACGACGAGCGCGTAGATCACGGCCGGGATCGCGCCGAGCCACGGGCCGAGGTACGGGATGATCTCGGTGACGGCGACCCACGCGCCGAACAGGAGCGCGTACTGCTGCGCGTTCGGCAGCGCGCCCGCGACGGCGAGAACCCAGAGGCCGACGCCCGCGCTCGTGCCGATGATCAGGCTCAGCGCCGCCTGACCACGCACGTAGGAGACGAGCGCCGTCTCCATCCGCAGCAGCAGCGGGCGTTCGCCGGGCCGCGGCGGGAAGCGCCGGTCGATCGCGCGGCCGAGCCGCTGCATGTCGATCAGCATGTAGATCGAGATCACGAGCAGCAGCACCGCCGAGAACAGCGTCTTGCCGATCGAGATGGCGGCGCCCTCGACGAAGGACACGATCCGGTGCGTGTACTTGCCGACGTCGCGCTGGCGGATCTGGCGGACGAGGCGGTGACCGCTGCGCTCGACCTTCACCGAGCGTAGGTGGTGGTGGTTCAGCCACCGCTGGAGCCGGTCGACGTCGCGGTCGGCCGACGTCTGTCCGGACGGCCCGTGAGGATGCGTGAAGTAGTCGTTGAAGCGGTTCGCCGCGGTCCGCGTCTCGGAGACGACGGCCGTGACGACCCCGAGGATGACCAGGCCGAGCGCGACCGCAAACGCCAGGTACACGCACGCGACCGCGAGGCCGCGCGGGAGGCGCACCCGCTGCAGCCCGCGCACGAGCGGGTCGAGGAGCAGCGCGATCAGCGCCGCGACGAGGAAGAGGAAGACGACGTGACCCGCCGCCGAGGCGAGCACCCAGCCCAGCAGCAGGAGGAGCGGCAGGCCCACCAGCTGGATCCACCGCGGAACGACGATCCGCGGCTGCGTGCCGGGAGGCCCGGGGGTCACGCGACCGATCGTACAGCGGTCGTCGCGCACCTCCGCCCGCCCGACTGGGAGTGGTCGTTCGCGGTCGACGGGGCGCTCGCGCTCGACCGTCACGAACTCTGGGACGAACCCGAGCAGCGAAGCCGGGCGGCGCTGTCACAAACAGCCCGGTTGAAAGGCCCGGAGGCGTCCGCTACGGTGCCCCGGATGTCGCCCCCCGTGGCCTCTCGCCGCGCGCGTCGAGCGGCGCGGCGCCTCCAGCAGGCACGCGAGCGCCGGCGGCGGCGCCTGGCGCTGCTCCTCGCCGTCGCCTGCGTCGTGACGGTCGTCGCGTCGCTGTCGGCGTTCGGCGGGTCCGGCCGCACCCCGGAGCCGCCCCCCGCGAGCGCGGCCCCGTCGACGCTCGTGCCCGCCGGGCCGCCGCTGCCGGAGGTGGTCGCGAACATCGGCGCGCTCCACGTCCAGCTGCCGATCCCGCAGTCCCGCGTGACGGCGATCGGGTACCAGGGCGGCAGCGAGGGCGCGCTCGCGCTCGACCCGGTGGGGACTCAGGCCAACGAGGGGCTCGTGAAGCGCCTCCTGCACGCGATCGTCGGCGGCTCCTCGGGCCGGCCCCGCTGGTACCAGCTTCCGGGCGGCGTCGGCCCGCCGACGTCGGCGCTCGACGTCGGCGCTCCCGCCGGGACCGACGTGTACTCGCCCGTCGACGGGACCGTCGTCGGCATCTCGCCGGTCGTGCTGAACGGCAGGCGCTACGGCTCGACCGTGGAGGTCCAGCCGACCGCGGCGCCGTCGCTCGTCGTCGACGTCTCGCACGTCGGCGTCGACCCCTCGCTCATCGTCGGCTCGGCCGTCACCGCCGGCGGCTCCAAGCTCGGCGAGGTCGTCGACTTCTCGCGGGCGGAGCACCAGGCGCTCGCGCGGTACACGAACGACGTCGGCAACCACGTCGCCGTCGAGATCCACCCGAGCGCGACGCTGCAGATCCAGTAGGCGGGCCTCGGGGCGTTGCGGATCCTGTTCGTGGCCGACGTGTTCGGCGCGCCCGGCCGTCGAGCGGTGGAGACGCGTCTGCCCTCCCTGCGCACGGAGCTCGGCGTCCACTTCTGCGTCGTCAACGGCGAGAACGCCGCCGCCGGCCGGGGCATCACCGCCAAGATCGCCGAGCGGCTGCTCGCGTCGGGGGCCGACGTCGTCACCCTCGGCAACTGGACGTGGGGCCAGCCGGGCTTCGCGCCCTACCTCTCCGGCACCGACCGCGTGCTGCGCCCGGCGAACCTGTCGCCGCACACGCCCGGCGGCGGCTTCGCCGTGCACGACGGCGTGGCGGTGATCAGCCTCCTCGGCGTGTTCTCGCTGACGCCGTTCGAGAGCCCCTTCGTCGTCGCCGACCGGCTGGTCGAGGAGGCACGCCGGTCGACGCCCGTCGTCGTCGTCGACTTCCACGCCGAGGCGACGAGCGAGAAGGTCGCGCTCGCGCGCTACCTCGACGGGCGCGCGACGGCGGTGATCGGAACGCACACCCACGTGCAGACGAGCGACGCCCGCGTGCTCGCCGGCGGCACGGCGGCGATCACCGACGCGGGCATGACGGGACCGCACGACTCCGTGATCGGCAGCGAGCCGGAAGGCGCGATCAGGCGCTTCGTCACCGGCATGCCGGTGAGGCTGGAGCCGGCGAGCGGCGACGTGCGCATCGAGGGCGTCGTCGTCGACTGCGACGACGAGGGGCGCGCGACGCGCTGCGAGGCGCTACGCGTCGGCGTCGACGCCGTGTAGCGGCAGCGCCAGCACGGCGGCGAGCACGACCAGCACGAGGTCGCGCGCGAGCACGACGCCCGCGAGGTGGAAGTCGTCCGCGTACGCGAAATAGCGGCTCGGGAACCACACCTGCGTCAGGACGAGCGCGGCGGTCAGCAACGCCGTGGCCGCAGCGCCGCGCCGTCCGTGCACGAGCGGGACGAGCGGCACGAGCCAGATCAGGAACTGCGGCGAGAGCACCTTGCCGAACGCGACGAAGACTGCGGTCGCCGCCGCCGAGACGCGCAGCAGGCGGTCGCGGCTCGCTTCGCCGCGCGCGAACCAGAGCCACAGCGCGACGAGGAGGACGACGGTCGCCGCGGTCTGGAGCGCCGCCACGGCACCCTCGCCGGCCAGGTTCTGCGAGCCGTGCGAGTCGACCACGCGCGGGTGCCCGAACGTGGTCAGGAACGCGGCGCCGAGGCTTTCGATCTGCAGCGGCCGCGACGCCTGGCCGCGGAGGCTCGCCCACAGGCCGTGCGGCGCGACCACTACGAACGGCACGAAGAACGCGCCCGCGGTGACGACCCCCGCCGCCGCCGCGCGGAGCCGGCCGCGCCGGTGCGACCAGACGAGGGCCGGGGGCACCAGCACGAGCGGCCAGAGCTTCGCCGCGACGGCGATCCCGAGCATCGCCCACGCGAGTCGGTGGCGCTCCGCCACCAGCGCCGCGAGCGTCCCCGTGACGAGGAGCGCGGGCCAGAGGTCGAAGCGCGAGAAGATCAGCGAGCCGACGAGGAGCGGCGAGACCGCCACGTAGGCCGCGGCCGCGCCGCGCAACTCGGCGACCGCGCCGACGAGCAGCACGCCGCAGGCCTCCATGAGCAGCGAGAACGCGAGCGCGTAGTCCCGCGCGAACGAGGGCAGCGCAAACACGGGCAGCGCCGCCGGCGGGTACTCGACCGCGAAGTCCCGGTACGGGACCTGCGCGTGGTGGACGATCAGATCGCCGTAGCGCTGGTAGGTCGGCGTGTCGACGATCTGGTCACGTGCCCAGAATCCGACGTGGACGAGCGCGTAGCAGGCGACGAAGACGCCCGCCCCGGCAAGGGTGCCAGCAAGGCGAGCGCGACGAACGGGAAGAACCACGGCAGGTAGAGATAGAACCAGTGTGTGAGGACGAGCTCGAATCCGATCAACAGCGCAGCGGTGAGCGAGGCGAGGCGAAGCGGCGAGCGTACTCGCGGCCACCAGCCGAGCGCCGCCGCGGCGGCGACGAGCAGCACCTCGAGCACGATCTGAACCGCGTGCAGGTTCGGCAGCCCTTTCGCGTGGTACTGGCGCCAGTCCCAGATCGAGAAGGGCGACGAGCGCCCGAGCTGGTAGTGGATCGTGCGGTCGTAGAAGACGCGGAGCGCGTGCGGCAGCGACGGCTCGAGCAGGAGGATCGAGAACGCGGCGACGGTCGCGACGGCGAAGCCGAGCGCGGTGCGCGCCGCGGGCCGCGGCCGGCGCGCCTCCGGGTAGCCGAGCCACAGGGGGACGACGAGGAGCGACGCGAACTTCGTCCACCCGGCGAGCGCGGCGAACGCACCGCGCGCGAGGTCGCTCGTGACGAACGCGAACCCCCAGATCAGGAACGCGGGCATGATCGCGTCGTTCGTATTCGAGCTCGCGGCGTACTGCGTGAACGGCCACGCGGCCCACGCGAACGCGAGCGTCGCGGCGAGGCGGTTGCCGCCGAAGCGCCGTCCGACCACGACGAGCCCGAGCAGGCACAGCGCGTCGAACAGGATGGTCGTCGCCTTCACCGCGGGCAGCGAGTCCCACCTGCCGCTCCAGCCGAAGATCCAGTAGCCGGGCAGGTAGGCCTCGTAGGAGACGGGGCCGTAGGTGTCGCCGAGCGGGTTCGCGGTCTCGCAGCGGCCGTTCGTCTGGACGCGGTCGCGGATCTCGCCGTCGGCGTCCGCCGGACCGCAGGCCGGACGTGAGCCCTCGATCGGGAAGTGGCCGTACGGGCTCTGCCCGTGCGAGATGCGCTCGGCGCCGATCACGCCCGAGTACCCGACGTCGATCACGTTCGACGCGCGCACGTCGAGGCCGAGGCGGAACCCCGCCGTGAACACCGTCGCCGCCGCGAGCAGCCACACGGGCCAGACGGCGCGGCCGCGCGACGGCCGGTCGCGGCGCGCGATCCACGCGCAGCGCACGAGCAGCCAGACGAGCGGCGGGTAGACCAGCGGCATCGCGGCGAAGACGTTGCCGCGGTTGAAGAACCAGAGCGAGACCGAGAACGAGAGCAGCGCGAGCACGTCGACGCTGCGGACCGAGAACGGCCGCCGCCAGTCGACGAGCCCGATCAGGAAGAGCGCGCAGAACGCGAGCCACACGCGGTAGCTGTTGATCTCCGTGCCGCCGAACGCGCCCGGATAGCCGCGCGCCATCTTCCACGCGACCTGCGGCCCGGTCCAGGCCTCGAGGACAGCGCCGGTGCGATCGTTGACCTTGCCCGTCGCGATCTCGAGCTCGTTCGACCCCTTGCCGGACCAGACGTCCACCGTCCACTGCCCCTTCGCGTAATCCGCCTCGGTCAGCGGATGCGGCGGGTAGCGCGTCAGCCAGTCGTGCACCTTCGGGTCGTCGAGGAAGAAGCGCGTCGCCTGCGTCGAGGTCAGGCGCGGCTTCGAAGGCGCGAGCGGCGACGAGCCGCCGAGGGCGCCGGCCGCTCCCGTGATCCCGGTGCTCGTGCCCGCGTACGCCGCCGGCGCGAGCGCCAGCGCGGCCGCGAGCGCGAACAGGAGCCTCACTCCGCCGGGCGAGAGCGACCGCCGGCCCGGGACGCCCGGAAGGACCAGAGCTTGTTGCCGAGGAAGTTCAGCGGGGTGACGAGCACGATCGCCGCCGCCTCGGACACGATCTTGCCCCAGCCGAGCCAGTCGAGGAAGACGGCGAGCCAGAGCTGGTTCACGCCGAACGCCGCCAGCGAGACGACGTAGAACCGCATGCCCTGCAGCGCGAAGCTCCCCTTCTGGCCGGCGAACGTCCAGTGGCGGTTCCACCAGTAGTTGCTCGCGGCCGAGACGACGAACGACACGGCGGCCGCGCCGTGCGCGCCGATGCCGAGCAGGGCACGGTAGACGAGGAGGTTGATGACGAAGCCGGTCGCGCCGACGACGCCGAACTTCGCGAGCTGTACCCAGTTCGGCGGGTGGCGGAGGGCGCGGGCGGTGCGGGCGGCGACGCGGGAGGAGGCGGACACGAGGCTGGCGCGACGTTAGCGGACGAGCGGCACGAATCGCACCGGCGAGAGCGTTCGCAGCGTCGTCCCGCGCTCGCTTGGCTCGACCGAGACGAGCCACTGCTCGCCCTCGCGGCCGAGCGGCAGGACGAGCCGGCCTCCGGGCGCGAGCTGCGCGAGCAACGCGGGCGGTGGCTCGGGCGCGGCCGCGGCGACGGCGATCGCGTCGAACGGCGCCCGCTCGGGGACGCCGGCCCAGCCGTCGCCGAGGCGAAGGTCGACGCGGTCCGCATAGCCCGCCTCCTCCAGGCTCGCGCGTGCGCGCGCGGCGAGCTCGGGAATGCGCTCGATCGACACGACCTCGCCCGCGAGCTCGGCGAGCACCGCCGCCTGGTAGCCGGAGCCGGTGCCGACGTCGAGCACGCGCTCGTCGCCCGTGAGCCGGAGCCCCTGGCAGATCAGCGCCACGATGAACGGCTGCGAGATCGTCTGGCCGTGCGGGAGCGCGAGCGCCGCGTCGGCGTACGCGTACCGCCGCTCGCGCTCCGGCACGAAGAGCTCGCGCGGGACGCGCCGCATCGCTTCCAGCACGCGCCGGTCGTCGATGCCCCGCTCGACGAGCTGACGGTCGATCCAGTCGCTCACGCGGCGACGCCGAAGTGGCGTGCGACGAGCCCCTTGATGCCGGTGATCGAGCCCGGGGGCGGGCCGAGGCCGACCGAGAGCATCGGCACCTCGGAGTCGACCGTGTCGAGCGACCCGTGGCTGCCGCCGCCCAGGTGGTGCCGTCCGGCGAGGTCGACGAACTCGTAGCCCGGGGCGGCGGACACCATCACCTCGCCCGCGTTCGGGTTCCGCAGCGCGGCGGCGACCCGCGTGCGCCCGTCCGGGACCTCGTCGAGCAGCGCCTCGTCCTCGTCGCCGTCGCGGCGCGCGACGACGCGGCCGTCCTCGAGGAAGACGACCACGCCGGCGGCGGGCTCGGCATCGAAGCGTGCCGCGACCGCGCGCGGCTCGGCGGTGTAGACCATCGCGGCGCGGTTCGAGGCCGTGACGAGATCGTCGCCGGCCTCGAGCCGCACCGTTCGCTCCACCTTCGACTGGCCGTGGTCGGAGCACACGAGCACCGCGTAGCGCTCCAGGAACTCGTCGGGCCCGCCGGCCGCGTCCATCAGCGCCCCGATCGCCGCGTCGCTGCGCACGAGCGCCTCCCGGGTGCCGTCGGGCCCGTACGCGTGCGACGCGTAGTCGTAGTCCGGGAGGTAGAAGACGAGCAGGTCGAAGCCGTCGCGCGTCACGAGCCAGCGGCCGACGGCGGCCGCGTACGCGTCGATCGAGCCGAGCGATCGGTTCCGCACGGCGATCGGGGCCCCGGTCGGGTCGCTCTCGTAGAGCGAGTAGAAGAAGAAGCGCGCCGGGCCGTAGACCGCGGGCACGCCGGGGATCGTGGCGAGGTGCCGGTGCGGGCCGCGGTAGCAGGTGATGTTCACCGCCGCCGTGGTGAGGCCCGCCGCCTCGAGCGACTCGTACACGGTCTCGGCGCCGCGGCCCAGGTGGCGCGCGTTCAGGTCGACGATCGTGTCGCGCAGCGACCTGGCGAGCCCCGCGGCGCGGATCGCCCCGAACGACGAGCCGTACTCGATCAGCCGCCGCTCGGCGCGGTGCCACCAGACGAGGTGCGGGATCTCGTGCACGTCCGGGTGCGCGCCGGTCGCGATCGACGCGAGGCACACCGGCGTCAGCGAGGGGAAGGTCGAGGCCGCGCGGCGGTACTCGCCGTGGGCGGCGAGGTAGGCGAGGGCGGGCGTCTCGGCGGCTTCGAACGCGGACGGCGTCAGGCCGTCGATGACCACCACGACGACGGGCTTCGGGGGCATGCGGCAGTCAGTCGCGGGCGAGCGTGCGCAGGCCCGCGTGGCGGTCGGGCGCGCGACGGCGCAGGCGCAGACCGAGCGCCGGGACGGCGGCCGCCTCGAGGTACCCGAGCCCCGGGACGAACGCGAGCGCGGCGAGCACGACCGCCGCGCCGACGACGAGCAGCGCCGTGCCGGCGCGGGTGCCGCCGCGCCGCAGCGCGCCGGCCACGAGCGGCATCGCGCCGAGCGAGCCGCACGCGCCGCCGATCCCGCCGCCGATCGCCTGCGCGACGTGCTCGAGGCCGATGCCGACCGCGACGCCCCCGATCACGCCGAGCACGAGCGCGGCGAGCGCGTTGCGGAGCGCCGCGGCCGCGGCGACGCCGATCGCCGCGCCGATCCCGACGAGGATCCCGATCGTGTACCAGGCGCCCATCGGCTGGACGGTAGCGCTAGCTGTAGTTCCTGAGCACGTTGGTTCCATCCGGGCCGCCTTGGAGGCTGAGTGCTGACGAAGGCAACAGCCCCAAGGAGGCGACCCGGATGGATCTGCACGGTAACGCGGCTCTCAGCTGGAGCGGCAGGCGCGAGC